>NZ_CP046913.1:0-1200000 GCF_009789675.1 Paraburkholderia acidisoli
ATGAACGATTTCTGGCAACACTGTTCCGCACTACTGGAGCGTGAGCTAACGCCCCAGCAGTACGTGACGTGGATTAAACCGTTGGCCCCGGTTGCCTTCGATGCTGCGGCGAACACGCTGCAGATAGCCGCTCCCAACCGTTTCAAGCTCGACTGGGTGAAGAGCCAGTTCTCGGGCCGGATCACCGATCTGGCGCGCGACTTCTGGCAAACGCCCGTCGACGTGCAGTTCGTCCTCGATCCGAAGGCGGGCGTGCGCTCGCCTGTCGCGGCGCCGCGCGCGCCGCTCGCGCAAGGTCCCGCCGCGGGCGCGAATCTCGCGCCGGCCGCCGCGCCGCAGCGCGCCGCCGTGAGCGGCGGTACGGGTCTCGCGGGCATGGTGCAGGCGGCGTCGGCCGCCGTGCACGCCTCGCACGGCGCGGCCCAGGCCACCGCCGAAGACGCCGCCGACCTCGATCTGCCGAGCCTCGACGCCAACGAAGCCGCCGCGGGCCGCCGTGGCTGGCGCGCGGGTCAGGGCGCGGGCGCCGCGGGCAGCAACGAAGCCGATCCGACCTACGAGCGCTCGAAGCTCAACCCGGTGCTCACGTTCGACAACTTCGTGACCGGCAAGGCGAACCAGCTCGCGCGCGCCGCCGCGATCCAGGTCGCCGACAACCCGGGCATCTCGTACAACCCGCTGTTCCTCTACGGCGGCGTGGGCCTCGGCAAGACTCACCTGATTCATGCCATCGGCAATCAGCTGCTGCTAGACAAGCCGGGCGCGCGCATTCGCTACATCCACGCGGAACAGTACGTGTCGGACGTGGTGAAGGCGTATCAGCGCAAGGCGTTCGACGACTTCAAGCGTTACTACCACTCGCTCGATCTGCTGCTTATCGACGATATTCAGTTCTTCTCGGGCAAGTCGCGCACGCAGGAAGAGTTCTTCTACGCGTTCGAGGCGCTGGTCGCCAACAAGGCGCAGGTGATCATCACGAGCGACACGTATCCGAAGGAGATTTCGGGTATCGACGACCGTCTGATCTCGCGCTTCGACTCGGGCCTGACGGTCGCGATCGAACCGCCCGAACTGGAAATGCGCGTGGCCATTCTGATGCGCAAGGCGCAGTCGGAATACGTGAACCTGAACGAAGACGTGGCGTTTTTCGTGGCCAAGCATCTGCGCTCGAACGTGCGCGAGCTGGAAGGCGCGCTGCGCAAGATCCTCGCGTATTCGAAGTTCCACGGCCGCGAGATTTCGATCGAGCTGACCAAGGAAGCGCTGAAGGACCTGCTGACGGTGCAGAACCGCCAGATCTCGGTGGAAAACATCCAGAAAACGGTCGCGGACTTCTACAGCATCAAGGTCGCGGACATGTATTCGAAGAAGCGGCCGGCCAACATCGCGCGGCCGCGTCAGATCGCCATGTATCTGGCGAAGGAACTCACGCAGAAGAGCCTGCCGGAAATCGGCGAACTCTTCGGCGGGCGCGACCACACCACGGTGCTGCACGCCGTGCGCAAGATCGCCGACGAGCGCACCAAGGACGCCCAGCTCAATCACGAGCTGCACGTGCTGGAACAGACGCTCAAGGGCTGAGCGCCGGCGCGCGGCCGGTCATGGCGCGATGGCCGCGGCGCGCCTGAGCGCCGGGTCGTCTTGTTTATTGTGTGGATCGCCCCCAATTTAGGGAAGTGGTCCGTTTTCAGGCACAATATGGGTTTAACCGCCCGGCGGTCCGGGGCGGTTTTCACGCCGTAACTCGCGCCGCGAATTTCGCCCGGTTACTCGCCCGGCCAGCCGGGTGTAACCCGCTCGGGGCGACCCGCGTGGGCGGCGCGAGGCGCGCGTGACGAAACGTCGGGGCATGCGCGCCGAATGTGTCGAACGGGGCGCCCGGTGCGCAGACCGTCATATCAACGAAGGAACTCTATGCAACTGGTCAAGACCGAACGCGATAACCTGCTGAGGCCGCTGCAAACGGTGAGCGGCATTGTCGAACGCCGCCACACGTTGCCGATCCTCGCCAATCTGCTGATCACCAAAACCGGTTCCGACGTCTCGTTCCTGTCGACGGACCTCGAGTTGCAGATCACCACGCACGCCGACTTCGGCGTTGGCCAGGACCAGGTCGCGACCACGGTCGCGGCGCGCAAGCTGCTCGACATCCTGCGCGCGATGCCCGACGGTCAGGTCACGCTCACGCTCGCCGACAAGCGCCTCACGGTGCAGTCGGGCAAGAGCCGCTTCGCCCTGCAAACGCTGGCCGCGGACGAGTTCCCCACGGTCGCCCAGGCGAAAGACTTTGGCGCGAGCCTCTCGGTTCCGCAAAAAACCTTCCGTCAGCTGCTCGGCATGGTGTATTTCGCCATGGCGCAGCAGGACATCCGCTATTACCTGAACGGCATGCTGCTCGTCGTCGACGGCGACCAGCTGATGGCCGTGGCCACCGACGGCCACCGCCTCGCGTTCTCCTCGATGAAGATCGAAGGCTCGTTCGCGCGCCAGGAAGTCATCATTCCGCGCAAGACCATCCTCGAGCTGCAGCGCCTGCTCGAAGATATCGACGACACGCTGAAGATCGACATCGGCTCCACGCAGGTGAAGTTCACGTTCGGCCAGGTCGAACTCGTTTCCAAGCTCGTGGAAGGCAAGTTCCCCGACTTCCAGCGAGTGATCCCCAAGGGTCACAAGAACACTTTCCAGATCGGCCGCGAAGAACTGCAACGCTCGCTGCAACGCGCCGCCATTCTGACCTCGGACAAGTTCAAGGGCGTGCGCTGCATCATCGAGCCGGGCCAGCTCAAGATCATGTCGACCAACGCCGACCAGGAAGAGGCGCAGGAAGAACTGGAAATCGCCTACCAGGGCGACACCATCGACATCGGGTTCAACGTCACGTATCTGCTCGACGTCCTCGCGAACCTGAAGGTCGACACGCTGCAAGTGAGCCTCGGCGACGCCAGCTCCAGCGCGCTCATCACGATTCCCGAGAACGAGGAATTCAAGTACGTGGTGATGCCAATGCGCATCTAAAAAAGCGCGACAGAAGCAGAACTCCAGGGGGCGCAGCGCCCCTTTGGCGTTTTTATGGCTTTTCGAAAAAGCCCCGAGCAGCAACCCAGGCAGTACGCAGAACCGGAAAAAATCCATGACTGATACGAACAACTCGCAACCCGACAACAGCTACGGCGCCTCGTCGATCCAGATCCTCGAAGGTCTGGAGGCGGTGCGCAAGCGGCCCGGGATGTACATCGGCGACACGTCGGACGGCACCGGTTTGCACCACCTCGTCTTCGAAGTGCTCGACAACTCGATCGACGAAGCGCTCGCGGGTTATTGCAACGACATCCACGTGGTGATTCACGCGGACAACTCCATCTCGATCACCGACAACGGCCGCGGCATTCCCACGGACGTGAAGATGGACGACAAGCACGATCCGAAGCGCAGCGCCGCTGAAATCGTCATGACGGAGCTGCACGCGGGCGGCAAGTTCGACCAGAACAGCTACAAGGTGTCGGGCGGCCTGCACGGCGTGGGCGTCTCGTGCGTGAACGCGCTCTCGAGCTTCCTGCGCCTCACCGTGCGCCGCAACGGCAAAAAGCACTTCATGGAGTTCCATCGCGGCGTGGCGCAAAACCGCGTGCTCGAAGAGCGCAACGGCGTGATGGTCTCGCCGATGCAACTGCTCGGCGACACGGAAAACCGCGGCACCGAAGTGCACTTCATGGCCGACGAAACCATCTTCGGCAGCGTCGAATATCACTACGACATTCTCGCCAAACGCATTCGCGAACTCTCGTTCCTGAACAACGGCGTGCGCATTCGCCTGACCGACCAGCGCTCGGGCAAGGAAGACGATTTCGCCTTCGGCGGCGGCGTGAAGGGCTTTGTCGAATACATCAACAAGGCCAAGGCGGTCCTGCATCCGAACATCTTCTACATCTCGGGCGAGAAAGACGGCGTGGGCGTGGAAGTGGCCATGCAGTGGAACGACAGCTACAACGAAAGCGTGCTGTGCTTCACGAACAACATTCCGCAGCGCGACGGCGGCACCCACCTGACCGGCCTGCGCGCCGCGATGACACGCGTCATCAACAAGTACATCGCCGACAACGAGATCGCCAAGAAGGCCAAGGTCGAAACCTCGGGCGACGACATGCGCGAAGGTCTTTCGTGCGTGCTCTCCGTGAAGGTGCCGGAGCCGAAGTTCAGCTCGCAAACCAAGGACAAGCTGGTTTCTTCGGAAGTGCGCGCGCCGGTGGAAGACGTCGTGGCGAAGGCGCTCGAGGAATTCCTGCTGGAAACGCCGAACGACGCGAAGATCATCTGCAGCAAGATTGTCGATGCCGCGCGTGCGCGCGACGCCGCCCGCAAGGCGCGCGAAATGACGCGCCGCAAGGGCGTGCTCGACGGCGTGGGTCTGCCGGGCAAGCTCGCGGACTGCCAGGAGAAAGACCCGGCGAAGTCGGAAATCTATATCGTCGAGGGCGACTCGGCAGGCGGCTCGGCCAAGCAGGGCCGCGACCGCAAGTTCCAGGCAATCCTGCCGCTGCGCGGCAAGGTGCTGAACGTGGAGAAGGCGCGCTACGACAAGCTCCTGTCGAGCGAGCAGATCGTCACGCTGATCACGGCGCTCGGCTGCGGGATCGGCAAAGAGGACTACAACCTCGACAAGCTGCGTTATCACCGCATCATCATCATGACCGACGCGGACGTGGACGGCGCGCACATCCGCACGCTGCTGCTCACTTTCTTCTATCGCCAGATGCCGGAGATGATCGAGCGCGGCTACATCTACATCGCGCAGCCGCCGCTCTACAAGCTCAAGGCGGGCAAGGACGAGCGTTATCTGAAGGACGACGCCGACCTCAACGCGCACATGCTGCGCCTCGCGCTGAACGGCTCGGAACTCGTGCCGACCGAAGGCGCTACGCCGATCGCCGGCGACGCGCTCGGCGAACTCGCGCGTTCGTACCAGCTCGCGCGCGGCGTGGTGGATCGTCTCTCGCGTCTTTATGACGAGCGCGCGCTCGAAGCGATCATGGACGGCGTGGCGATCGACCTGTCGAGCGAAGAATCGACGAAGGTTTCGGCGGGCGCGCTCGAAGCGCAACTGCGCGACGATCCGCTCAAGCCCGAAGTCTCGGTCGTGGCCATGTACGACCCGGTGCGCGAACTGCGTTCGCTGCGCGTGGAGCGCACGCACCACGGCAACGTGAAGGTGTCGGTGATCGACGAGGAATTCCAGCTCACCGCCGACTACCAGCAGCTCGTGAACACGGCGAACACGTTCAAGGGTTTGATCGGCAAGAACGCCGTCATCAAGCGCGGCGAGCGCAGCATGGCCGTGAACGACTTCAAGAGCGCGATGAAGTGGCTGATCGCCGACGCGGAACGCAATGTGTCGAAGCAGCGCTACAAGGGTCTCGGCGAGATGAACCCCGAGCAGCTGTGGGAAACGACGATGGACCCGGCGGTGCGCCGTCTGCTGCGCGTGCAGATCGAAGACGCGATCGCGGCCGACGGCATCTTCACCACGCTGATGGGCGACGACGTGGAGCCGCGTCGCGCGTTCATCGAGAGCAATGCGCTGCGAGCGGGGAATATTGACGTTTGAGTTGGACGGGCACGCCCAATCGCCCCTCCGAAGCAAAAAAGCCCCAAGCCTTTCAGCCTGGGGCTTTTTTCATTTCAGCCGCCTCACCCCTTCACGCACACCACCTGCCGCAACGTGTGCACGACTTCGACGAGACTGCGCTGCGCGGCCATCACCGCGTCGATGTCCTTGTACGCCATCGGGATCTCGTCCACCACGCCCGCGTCCTTGCGGCATTCCACGCCCTGCGTCGCGGCCACCTGATCCGCAACCGTGAAGCGGCGTTTGGCTTCGGTGCGGCTCATCGTGCGGCCCGCGCCGTGGCTGCATGAGCAGAAGCTTTCGGCGTTGCCGAGTCCGCGCACGATGAAACTCTTCGCGCCCATCGACCCCGGAATGATGCCGAGCTGGCCCTTCTGCGCCGCGACCGCGCCCTTGCGCGTGACGAGCACGTCCGCGCCGAAATGACGTTCGCGCTGCACGTAGTTGTGATGGCAATTCACGGCGTGCCCGTCGATCTCGAACGGCTTGCCGACGGCCACGCGCGCCGCGCCGAGCACGGCTTCCATCATCGCCTGACGGTTCAGGCGCGCGTAATCCTGCGCCCAGCCCACGGCTTCCACGTAATCGTCGAAATGCTCGCTGCCTTCGGTGAGATACGCGAGATTGCGATCCGGCAGATTGGCGATGTGCTGGCGCATGTCTTCCTGCGCCAGTTCAATGAACAGACTGCCGATCGCATTGCCCACGCCGCGCGAACCGCTGTGCAGCATGAACCAGACGCGTTCGCTTTCGTCGAGGCAGACTTCGATGAAGTGATTGCCCGTGCCGAGCGTGCCGAGGTGCGTGTAGTGATTCGTCTTCGCGAGCTCCGGCTGCTTTTCGACGATGCGCCGAAAGCCCGGCTCGAGCGTCTTCCACATCGCGTCCACCGTGGCCGGTGCGCGATTGCCCCACGCACCCGGATCGCGGCGTCCCGGCGCGCGTCCATGCGGCACCGCGCGCTCGATCGCGCCGCGCAATCCGGCGAGCGAGTCGGGCAGATCCGCGGCCGTGAGCGTCGTGCGCGCGGCCATCATGCCGCAGCCGATATCCACGCCCACCGCGGCCGGAATGATCGCGCCTTGCGTCGGGATCACGCTGCCAATGGTCGAGCCCTTGCCGAGATGCACGTCGGGCATCACCGCGATATGCCGGAACACGAACGGCATCTGCGCCGTGTTGCGCAATTGCGCGCGCGCTTCTTCCTCGACGGCCACGCCGTGCGTCCACATTTTCACGGGCTTGCCGTGCGCCAGTTCCATCACCTGATAATCGAGTTCACTCATGGCTTCACCTGAATTCTGCGTGGCGCGCGGCGCGGCACCCATGCGCCGCGCGGCGTCACTGTCATACCGGCTTTATCGATCGCCAGCAAATTGCTTTACACCGCTTCACGTCGATACGTCGCTCACGCCGCGGGTTTGATGCTGACGAGTCCGTTCAGGACCTGATCGAGCCCGCCGAACACGGAGATGCGATCGATCCGCTCCGCGATGCGCTCGAGCGTTTCCAGCTCCTTGAGACGCAGCGCGGTGGGGTTCTCTTCCATCACCTTCGCCGTGTTCAGCAGCGAACGCGTCGCGGCGGTTTCCTCGCGGCGGCGGATCACGTTGGCTTGCGCCGACTTCTCCGCTTCGACCACTTGCGCGAGGATCGTCTTCATCTCGCCCGGCAGCACGATGTCCTTCACGCCCACGCTGCGAATTTCCAGCCCGGAGTCGCCAAGACGCGAGCGTACCTGCGCGATCACGACTTCGTCGATCATCTGCTTGTCTTCGAGCAGTTCGTCGAGCGTGCGCGTGCCGACGGCGGCACGCAACGCGAATTGCAGCTCGCGATACAGGTGATCGGCGGGCTTCTGCAACTGCGCGAAGGCGTGCAGCACGTGCGCGTAGCACCAGGTCGCGGCCAGGTTCAGCCGCAGTGCGACCTTGTCGCGCGTGAGGATTTCCTGACCGCTGACTTCGAGCGCCTGCACGCGCAAGTCGACGAGTTCGACCGCCACCTCGCGGCCGAAGCGCCAGAACCCCGCGAGGCCCGCGTCGAGCAGTCGCTCGATCTTGCCGTCGATTTTCAGCACGCCAACGTGATACGCCGGTACCTGCACGAGCAACACGCCGCTCAGTCCGGCAATGCCGCGCGCACGCAGCGCAGGCTGCATCACGCGCTTCACGAGCGCCGCGTCCAGCTCGCCGTGGCGCGCGAAATCCACGCGTTCGAGACGATGCTCGACCAGGCCGCGCCAGTACAAACGGCGCGTGCCTGGCGGCAGAATCTCGACGAGCACGCCGTCGGCGTAACGCAGACCGGCTTCGTCGTCGGCGAGATCCATCGCGACAAAATGCTGCGCGAGCACCGCGGGCGCATCGCGGCGCAGCCAGTCGGCAAGCGCGGCGTCGGCGAGCGGCGCGTCGAGTTGCGCGGTCTGCACAGAGAGGCGCTTGAAGGGATCGAAAGCGCGGAACACGCCCGGTTCCAGCACCTTCATGAAATCGCCTTCGCTCATCAGGAGGGCGCGCTCGTTCTTTTTCACGACATGACGCATCCACATATTCGTTGTCCTTATGGTTCATCGAGGGCCGGTGGGCGCGCGCCGCACGGATCGAGACGCGGCACGCGCGGGAGAGTGGCGCGAAACGGTTCGCGCGGGCGGACATGCGACGTCTTGCTGCTGTCGTCGGGTCCGTTCGCGCTGGCCGCTTCGGCCGCCCTGCCGTGCGTGCGGCGCCGCAACCGGTGCGACGCGCGGCGGGCCTCGCGGCCCGCGCCGGCGGGTACTGCTGATCAAAAGACTGCCCTTGCGGACAGCGTTCGAGCGGGATTTGAACCCGCTACCGTCCGGCTTGCGCCGGCCGCTCTTCCAGGTCGAGCTATCGAACAAGGTGGGCACTCCGGGATTCGAACCCGAACGCGGCATGCCTCGCGCACCCAGTGGCCGTCGTCTGTCCATGGCGGCATGCGCAACCGCAACGAACGAATTCGGCGGTAGCGCACCAGCAAGGCTTGGGAACCTCGGCTCGTGGGCCAGCGGGACATCAGGCTGCAATTTATTTAGCGAGGAGCGTGCCAGTCCGCGCGCATCGGCGACGTGAAATTTATAAGCCCTTGAATTGTCGACATAAACATCGACTCGCGAAACCGTCGTGCGGCGAATCCTCATCAGAATGATTCCAGCTTTTCGATACAATCGGATCGGCTCTTATCTTTTTGGATAATCATGCGCAAGACCGTGGCGATCGGTTTTCTGGGCACCGTGCTCGATCAGGGCGATCGCGGCGTGCGCCGCGCTGAAAAGTGGCGGCCCACCATTTCGTTGTGCTCGCATCCCGACACGCCCATCGATCGGCTCGAATTGCTGCATTCGCCCGATTTCGGCCGCCTCGCGAATCACGTCAAACGCGATCTCGCGCGCTTCTCGCCGCACACCGAGGTGCGGCTCACGCCGCTGGCCATCAGCAATCCCTGGGACTTCGAAGAGGTCTACGCCGCGTTGCACGACTACGCGCGCGGCTATCCGTTCGACCTCGAGCACGAGGATTACCTGATCCACATCACGACCGGCACGCACGTCGCGCAGATCTGCTGGTTTCTGCTCGCGGAGGCGCGCTATCTGCCCGCGCGCCTCGTTCAGACCGGGCCGCCGCAGCGCACGGACGAAGGCGCGAGCGGCCCGGGCTCGATCTCCATCATCGATCTCGACCTCTCGCGCTACAACCGCATCGCGCAGCGCTTCACGCGTGAGCGCGACGAAACCGTCTCGTTCCTCAAAGCCGGCATCGCGACGCGCAACGCCGGGTTCAACGCGCTGATCGCGCAACTCGAACGCGTGGCCGCGCGTTCGCGCGCGCCCATGCTGCTGGTCGGGCCAACGGGCGCGGGCAAGTCGTTCCTCGCGAAGCGCCTCTACGAGCTCAAGCGCGCGCGCCATCGGCTCGCGGGACCGTTCATCGAAGTGAATTGCGCGACGTTGCGCGGCGACGCGGCGATGTCCACGCTGTTCGGTCATGTGAAGGGCGCGTTCACGGGCGCGCAGACCGCGCGCGCCGGACTGCTGCGCGCGGCGCACGGCGGCTTGTTGTTCCTCGATGAAATCGGCGAACTCGGCCTGGACGAACAGGCGATGCTGCTCAAGGCGGTCGAGGAAAAACGCTTTTTCCCGGTGGGCGCCGACACCGAAGTCACGAGCGACTTCGAGCTGATCGCGGGCACGCACCGCGACCTGCGGCAGATGGTGGCGGCCGGCACGTTCCGCGAGGATCTCTACGCGCGCATCAACCTCTGGACTTACGCGCTGCCCGGTCTTGCCGGCAGGCGCGAGGACATCGAGCCGAATCTCGATTTCGAACTCGACCGGTTCGGGCGCGAGCAGGGCGAGCAGGTGCGTTTCAACGTCGAGGCCAGGCGGCGCTTTCTCGCGTTCGCGACGTCGCCGCGTGCAACGTGGGCCGGCAATTTCCGCGAACTCTCGGCGTCGATCACGCGTATGGCGACGCTCGCCGACGCCGGCCGTATCACCGAATCGATCGCGGAAGAAGAGGTCGAGCGGCTCGCGCGCACCTGGACGGACCCGCAGGAAGCCGGCGATCTTGTCGATGTGGCGCTGGGCGGCGCCGCGAGCGAAATCGACCTGTTCGATCGCGTGCAGCTCGCGCGCGTGCTCGAAGTGTGCCGCGTGTCGGCGAGCTTGTCGGAGGCGGGGCGCACCTTGTTCGCGGTGTCGCGGCAGAGCAAGAAGCAGCCGAACGACGCGGACCGGTTGCGCAAATATCTGGCGCGTTTCGGGCTGAATTGGGACGCCGTGAAGCAGGCGCTCGCGGCCTGAAGACGAGCGGCGAACACGCTTGCGAGGGCGGCCAATTGCGCGATTTCGCCCTCGCCAAACTATCCACAACCTCCTGCGGATAACTCACGGAAAAGCCCCGGAACATCTTGTGCACGAATCCTGAACAACTCCACCCCTGGATAAAACAGTGGAAAAGTTGTCAGCAACTGCCGGAGATTGTCCCGTTAACGCCCGCAGGGTTATGAGTTTTCCACAGCGTTGTTTACTCAATGCTTTTCCGGGGTTATCCACAGAAAACCCAGGGACTTGTTAACTACTACTACGTATACATATACCTCTATTAAAAAACCTTAAAGACATCGCGCCAGAGCCGCGTTCCCTTCACAAAAGCGGGAGATACAGCTCCGTTTTCAACGTCGCGGGCGCGACTTCCTCGGGCGTGTTCAGATACACCTCGAACGACGGCGCCGAGAAGTCCGCCTTTTCGCCCGACTTCGCCAGCCAGTCGTCGTAAAACCAGCCCCACGCTTCCATCAAGCCCTCGTAGGGACCGTCGTGCACGATGCGCGCATGCTTGCCGCCGCGCAGTTGCAGGCGTTCGACCGGACCGTCGATGGCGATCTCCTGCGCCCCGGCCAGATGGATCGCGGCCTTCGAGCGCAGCTTCGACGCTTCCACCGTTTCGGGATCGTCGTAATAGACGCCCACGAGGCGGCTGCCCGACGTGCGTACCTGACGCTCGGCGAGCCATTGTGCGAGGGCGTAGAACGCGTCGCCGATCTTCATGTACGGACCGATGTGGCCGACGGCGAGCAGCGGCATGGGTTCGAGGGTGAGCAACTCGACTTCGCGGGAAGGCATGACGGATTCTCCAGGTGCGCGCGAATGCGCGAATACGGGCGAATCACGATAGCACCGCGCGTTTGCGGGCGTCCGGGAGTTGCACGGCGAGCTTGCGCGTTGCGACGAGGGCGCAGCGCGGCCACGTCGACCGCAGTTATCGACGACAGCTCGACGACAGCTCGACGACAGCTCGACGACGGCTCGACGCTGGGCAACGACCGCAGGCATCGACGCCAAAAATCGGCGGGAAGCACGCGGCGTAAAACGTGGCGCAAGAATCCGCACGAAAAATCGGCGCAAATAAGGCGCGCACAGCGGAGAATGGCGGCGCGCAAGCCTCACATGCGGTAGGCTTGGCACCCGTAACAGTCAGGAGAGTTTGATGTCCAACGCATTCGTCTGCCGCAACCAGTCGTGCGGCACGCCGTGGGAACAAAGCGAGGTGGTGATCAAGAACGAAGGCCAGGGGCCGTTGTTCCGTTGCCCGGTGTGCGGCGCCCGCAATTACCTCGAACAGTTCGAGGACGACGAGGGCAATCCCGTCTACGAACAGGTCGACGGCAAACCGTTCCTGTGAGCGCGCGCGGCGCCTAGAGCAGCTGCGTGGCGAGCGTGACGCCGAAGAAGAAGCCGCCGACCACGCCCAGTGCGCGACCGATCATCAGCAGATTCAGATCTTCCTCGAGCAGCGTTGGGTCGCGGCGTTCGCGCCAGATTGTCTTGAACAGCAGCGGCCGCGCGAACAACGCGACGGCGGCAATGACGACCGGCACCGCGAGCCGCACGGCCGGCCCGACCTTCTTCTCGGGAGGGATGTCGAGCCAGATCAGCAGCAGAAGGAGCGAAGCCGTAAAAATCGCGCCGATGATCGAGCCGGCCACGAGCCGGTCGGTAGGATGGCCGTGCATCTTGAATTACCTCGGTGAACAGATTGACCAGGCTATGATCGGACGCGCGTCAGAAAATCCCTATCAGAACAATCTGAAAAACGCAGGACGTCGCTGAGCCGGATTCATTCATCCCCTATTTCTGACAACGATCAGAGTTTCTTTACCTATCTAGTCGGGTAGGCTGGCGCGCGCTTCGGCGGGGCCTACAGTACTTCATACGATAAGAAACCACGGCAGTCCGAACGGGGTAACGCCATGACATTCGTCGAACAGGAAATCGCGCATATCGCGCGCGTGATGCCGCCTTCGCTTTCAGGAGAATTCGAAGTGCCGGTGATGGGCGTGGAATACTGGCGCAAACGCCTCTACACGCTGCTCAGGCAGAATCACTTGACCCACATGCAACTGTCGACCGTCGACACGCTGCTGCGCCAGCTCGACGGTTTCGAGACGCTCGGCCGCTGGCTGCCGCGCTCGAGTTCGCGTGTGCGGCGGGTGAAGGGGAAGTAGCTGCGCTGGGCATGGCCGGGTCGCGCATGACCTGGCGCCAGGCGCGGTGGCCTACCCAAAAAACCGGCGAGAAATGCAAAAAGCCCGATCACGAGGATCGGGCTTTTTGACGAATTCGCTGGTGGGGCGTGAGTGACTCGAACACTCGACCTACGGATTAAGAGTCCGCTGCTCTACCAACTGAGCTAACGCCCCCAACAGAAGAAAGATTATGCATGAGTTTTTGGGACTTGCCAAGCCCTTTTCGCAAATTTTCTAAAGACTCGCGAAAGTGTCCGCTGGCGCGCTCCCGCGCCTGCCGTCATCGCGCGCATGCGCGCGTTTCACCGTGCGGCAACGCCGTCCCGGTATCATGTGGCCACATCCGCGCGACGGCTGGCTCGACGAGGCGATCGGCCAGCGTGGCGCCCGGCGGACTCAGCGAGACCAACTATGGACGCGATGCAAGCAATGGACGACAAGGCAATCGACGCGCTGCTCGAGCGCGTGCTGGCGCCATGGGTGCGCTCGCTCGGGCTCACGCCGGTCGAAGTCACCGACGACACCGCCACCTTGCGCCTGCCGTTTTCCGGCGAGTTGCGCCACGCGGGCGGGGTGATCTGCGGCCAGGTGTTCATGGCGGCCGCCGACACGGCGATGATCGTCGCGATCTCGGCCGCGCTCGGCGGCTTCAAGCCGATGACCACCGTCGCGCTCAACACCAACTTCATGCGCGCGGTGCGCAAGGGCGACGTGCTCGTGACCGCGCGCGTGCTGCGCATGGGCCGCAATCTCGTGTTCGGCGAAATAGAACTCTACGACGAAGACGGCCGCATGGCGGTCCACGCCACCTCGACTTACGCGCTCCTCGATTAAGCTTGCCGCTTCGATGAACGGATGAGCGCAAGGGACGCAGAAGGCATGTTCGATCAGGTAGTGTTCGCGGGCGGCGGCAATCGCTGCTGGTGGCAGGCGGGTTTCTGGGACATCGTGCAGCCGCAGCTGCACGTGCGTCCGCGAGTGATCACGGGTATTTCGGCGGGCGCGGCCACCGCGTGCATGCTGTACACGCGCGACGCCGACTGGGTCATGCGCTATTACGAAGAGGCCCTGCGCCACAACAAGCGCAACGCCTACTGGGGCAACCTGCTGCGCAGCGAGTCGGTGTTTCCGCATTACCGCATCTACCGGCAGGCGCTGCTCGACATCTACGGCGAGCCGTTCACGAAGCTCCAGAACGCGCCCGAGATTCGCATCGGCGTGTCGCATCTGCCGCGCTGGCTCGGCGCGCGCAGTGCCGTGGCCGCCGGGCTGATCGCGTACAACATCGAAAAACACATCCGCAAGACGCTGCACCCGACGCTCGGGCGCAAGCTCGGCTTCCATCCGGAATTCGTCACGGCGCAGGAATGCGCGAGCGTCGAAGATCTCGCCGACCTGATCCTGCAGTCGTCCTGCACGCCGCCGTTCACGCCGGTCTTGCGGCGCGAGGGCCGCCCCGTGCTCGATGGCGGCATGGTCGACAACGTGCCCGTGAGCGCGCTCGACGACACGCCCGGACGCGTTCTCGTGATGGTGACGCGGCTGTACCCGCGGCCGCAGATGTTCGTGGTGGGACACAAGACGCCCGCAGGCGTGCAGCAGCGCGTGTACGTGCAGCCTTCGGTGAAGGTGCCGATCTCGAGCTGGGACTACACGAGCCCGCAGCAGATGCAGCACGCCTACAACCTCGGGCGCGTGGACGGCGAACGCTTCCTCGCGCGTTTGCCCGACGTGCTGGCGGCGGCCGCGCACGGTTGAGGCGCGCCGCCGTTTCTTCCGTCGACGAAAACGTCCCGCGCAGTGGCGCTTCAAGCGCCACCGCGTTCCCGGCGACGACAAACCCGCGCGGCGCCGCTGCGGGCGCCATCCACGCCCGCACAGCGCGGCCGGCCGCGGCTTACTTGCGCCGGCCGCCTTGCAGCGCTTCCGGATTCGCCACGCTCGCCGTATCGCCCGCGTCGAACGCGAGGATATTGCGGAACGCCGCGCCGAAATACAGCTCGTAGCTCTCGTGCTCCACGTAGCCGATGTGCGGCGTGCAGATCACGTTTTCCATGCGCAGCAGGCTATAGCCCTGCAGGATCGGCTCGCTTTCGTACACGTCGATCGCCACCATGCCGGGCCGGTTGTGCGAGAGCGCGCCGAGCAGCGCATTCTCTTCCAGCAGCTCCGCGCGGCTCGTGTTGACGAGCAGCGAGGTGGGCTTCATCCGCAGCAGATCTTCCTGTTTGACGATGCCGCGCGTGTCTTCGTGCAAACGCAGATGCAGCGAGAGCACGTCGCTTTCCTCGAACAACGCCTCGCGGCTCGCGGCCGCCTCGTAACCGTCCTCGCGCGCGGCTTCGAGCGAATGCGCGCGGCCATGCACGAGCACGCGCATGCCGAAGGCCTTGCCGTAGCCCGCGAGCAGACGGCCGATCTTGCCGTAGCCCCAGATGCCGAGCGTCTGGCCGCGCAACACCTGGCCCAGGCCGAAGTTCGGCGGCATGGCCGAGGTCTTGAGGCCCGACTGCTGCCAGGCGCCTTGCTTGAGGTTCGCGACGTACTGCGGAATGCGGCGCTGCGCCGCCATGATCAGCGCCCACGTGAGTTCGGCGGGCGCGACGGGCGAACCCGTGCCCTCGAGCACGGCGATGCCGCGCTCGCTGCAGGCTTCGATGTCGATGTGCGGACCGGCCTTGCCGGTCTGGCTGATCATGCGCAGATGCGGCAGCTTGTCGAGCAGTTGCGAGGTGATGCGGGTGCGTTCGCGAATCAGCACGAGCGCTTCGACTTCCGAGAGACGGCTCGCGAGCTGGCCGAGGCCACGCACGGTGTTGTTGAAAACCTTGACCTCGTGGTCGGCGAGCAATTCAAAGCAGTCGAGCTTGCGGACGGCGTCCTGGTAGTCGTCGAGGATGGCAATTTTCATGGCGGCGGGTAGTCTGGTCGTCCCGAAAACGGCGGGACTCGATGTTCATCTGGTGGTTATCCCACTATGCAGCGCCCGGAAGGCTGCTATGAATATAGGGTGCCTTCAGGTCGCTTGTCGCACAGCAGCAGGTATTGAAGTTGCGCTCTTGCACCTTCCCGGTGCGCAACGCATACAGCATGCATACAGCAGCCACGGAGCAATGTTTCGCTGCGATGTCGGCCACGAATTTGCAACTTTTAACAGCTTGACGGGTTGCGATGCAAGCCGCTTTACAGACGGTTTCGAACCCCGGTTAAAAAGGACCTTGACGACCTGCCCCTCTGCCCGAACCGGTCGAACCGTTGACCTGCCATCAACTTCCGGTTTGTCGTAGTTGCGCCTCTCGCCTGCAGCGTCTACAAGGGCCGATCCCCGTTTTTTATAGCCCCAAGGAATGGAGACAGCTCGATGAATCATCCCGACTATCAAGCGCAGGCCGCCGCTCAGGTGCCCGCGTGGGTCCGTCACCGGAAACTGATCGACTGGGTGCAAAAGATCGCCGCCCATACGCAGCCCGACCAGATCGTCTGGTGCGACGGCTCCCAGGAGGAATACGACCGCCTGTGCGCGCAAATGGTCGAGGCCGGCACCATGCGCCGCCTCAATCCGCAAAAGCGCCCGAACTCGTATCTCGCGTGCTCGGACCCGTCGGACGTGGCGCGCGTGGAAGACCGCACGTTCATCTGCGCGCAGAACGAGGACGACGTGGGCCCGACCAACAACTGGATCGCGCCCGCCGAAATGCGCACGACGCTCGACGGCCTGTTCGCCGGCGCGATGCGCGGCCGCACGATGTACGTCGTGCCATTTTCCATGGGCCCGCTCGGTTCGCCGATCGCGCATATCGGCGTCGAACTCTCGGATAGTCCCTACGTGGCCGTGAACATGCGCATCATGACGCGCATGGGCCGCGCGGTGTACGACGTGCTCGGCGAAGACGGCGACTTCGTGCCCTGCGTGCACAGCGTGGGCGCGCCGCTGGCGGCGGGCGAGGCCGACGTGCCGTGGCCGTGCAACAAGACCAAGTACATCGTGCATTTCCCCGAAACGCGCGAGATCTGGAGCTACGGCTCGGGCTACGGCGGCAACGCGCTGCTCGGCAAGAAGTGCTTCGCGCTGCGCATCGCGTCCACCATGGGCCGCGACGAAGGCTGGCTCGCCGAACACATGCTGATTCTCGGCGTGCGTTCGCCCGAGGGCCGCAAATACCACGTGGCGGCCGCGTTCCCCTCGGCGTGCGGCAAGACCAACTTCGCGATGCTGATTCCGCCGCCCGCCATGGACGGCTGGACCATCACGACGATCGGCGACGACATCGCCTGGATCAAGCCGGGCGCGGACGGCCGCCTCTACGCGATCAACCCGGAAGCGGGCTACTTCGGCGTGGCGCCGGGCACGGGCGAGAAGACCAACTTCAACGCCATGGCCACGCTGAAGGAGAACGTGATCTTCACGAACGTCGCGCTCACCGACGACGGCGACGTGTGGTGGGAAGGCATGACCGACGAGGCGCCCGCGCATCTGATCGACTGGCAGGGCAACGACTGGACGCCCGCCATCGGCAAGGAAACCGGCCGCAAGGCCGCGCACCCGAACGCGCGCTTCACGGCGCCGGCCTCGCAATGCCCGTCGATCGACCCCGAATGGGAGAACCCGAAGGGCGTGGCGATCGACGCGTTCGTGTTTGGCGGCCGCCGCTCGACCACGGTGCCGCTCGTGACCGAGGCGCGCGACTGGACCGAAGGCGTCTACATGGCCGCGACCATGGGCTCGGAGACCACGGCCGCGGCGGCGGGCCAGCAGGGCGTGGTGCGCCGCGACCCGTTCGCGATGCTGCCGTTCTGCGGCTACAACATGGCCGATTACTTCGGTCACTGGCTGAAGACCGGCGAGCGCCTCGAGCAACTCGGCGCCGCGCTGCCGCGTATCTTCTGCGTGAACTGGTTCCGCAAGGGCCCGGACGGCAAGTTCGTGTGGCCGGGCTTCGGCGAAAACATGCGCGTGCTCGAGTGGATGGTGCGCCGGATCGAAGGCAAGGCCACCGGCGACGAACACGCGTTCGGCGTCTCGCCGCGTTACGACGACCTCGACTGGCGCGGCCTCGACTTTTCGGCGGAGCAATTCGAGCAGGTGATTTCCGTCGATGCGAACGCCTGGCGCGACGAGCTCGCTTTGCACGCGGAATTGTTCGACACGCTCGCGCAGGGTTTGCCGCCGGTCTTGCTGACTTCGCGCGAAACCCTGCAAGAACGGCTCTGACGATGTAAAAATTATCGGAAAATCACGGTGAGTGTGAGCGCTCACTAACTCGAAAGCCGCCTCCGGGGGGCTTTTTTCTTTTCAGAAACGGATTGCCTGAGTGCGGCGAAAAAGGGTCGCTGTTAGGCGTTTACACCTATATCTCGCTGCGTTGCGCAAAATTGTTTCGTCGAAAGAAACAATAGAGGAGGTCTTAATCCGTTTTAGGGTTCAGTCGAAGAATTTGTAAAGAAATTAAGGGCTTCCGAGGCAACTTATGCACGATTTCTGCTGTCGTAGGAGAATTCGCGGTTTCCTCTGCCGGTTTTCGGCGGACAGCAACAGGCAGGAGTAGTCTCATGGATCATTTGCAGTCGATGCGGGTTTTCGTCCGGGTCGCGGACCTCGGCAGTTTTGCCCGGGCCGCCTCCGCGATGGATATCTCGAATGCGGTTGCGACGCGGCATGTCGCGGACCTCGAAGGCCGTCTCGGTACGCGCCTTCTGAATCGCACGACCCGCAGTCTTTCGCTGACCGAGTCCGGTCAGGTGTATCTCGAGCGCGCCCGCCAGATTCTCGATGAGCTCGAAGATGTCGAGCAGATGGTGGTGGCGCGTAACCACGAGCCCGTGGGCACGCTGCGCATCGTCGCGCCGGTGGTGTTCGGGCTGCACAATCTCGCGCCGGTCCTGCAAACCTACACGCAGCGGTTTCCTCAGGTCATCCCCGACGTCACGTTGGTCGATCGGCAAGTGGATCTCGTCGAAGAAGGGTTCGATCTGGGCGTGGTGGCCGCGCGCCAGATGCGCAGCGCCAGCATCGTCACGCGGCGCCTGACCACGGGCTGCATGACCGTGTGCGCCACGCCCGCGTATCTCGAAACGCACGGCACGCCCACGCGCCCCGAGCAGTTGCTGGAGCATCCGTGTCTCTCGCTGCCCTCGGAATACTGGGGTGACGAACGCGTGTTCACGGGCCCGGACGGTGAAATCCGCGTGCGCCCGAGCAACGTGATCGTCGCGAACAACACCGAGATGCTGCGCCAGTTCGCGCTGCTCGGCATGGGCATCGCGATCCTGCCGAGCTACCTGATCGGCCGTGACATCGAACGTGGCCGCCTCGTGCGTCTGCTCGGCGACTATCGTCTGCCGCAGGTCGAGATCAACGTCGCGTATCCGAGCCGCCGCCATTTGCCGGCCAAGGTGCGCACGTTCATCGACCATCTCGTCGAGCACTTCAGCCAGACGCCGAACAGCCAGCTCGGCGAGCAATGGGTCAAGGACGGCATGGCGCGTCCGTCGCCCGCTCAGGCGCCGGTGCACAGTGGCGCGGCGGCCGTGGAACCGTTCGACGGCGGTCAGCCGGCCGTGTCGCGCCACGAGAGCGAGCACAACGGGTTAGATGCGGAGCGCGCGCCCAAGGCCGCGCGCGCCTCGGCGGCGCGCACGCGCACGTCGGCAATTTCGCCGCTGTAAGCGTAGCGTTCGCGGTGGGTTAGCTTCGGTTAGCCGACGTTAAGTCGATAAAAGGCGCAGCTTCGTGAGAAGCTGCGCCTTTTGCCATGGCTCGAGCGAAAGCTTACGAGCCCGTCTTGCGCGCGGCGGTTTTACGCGCCGCCGTCTTGCGAGCCGGCGCGGCCTTGGCGGCGGCCGTCTTGCGCGCGGGCTTCGCGGTTTGCACCGCTTCGTCCGAACCGGCGTCGGCCGTTTCCGCTGCGTCGTTCGCCGCTTCGCCGGCGCCGGCCTTGGCCGTGGTCTTCTTCGCTGCCGTCTTGGCCGCGGTCTTCGCGCTCGGTTCCTTCTTCTCGAACTCGAAGCCGATCTTGCCGTCCGTCTGCTTGACGAGGAACGCCTTGAAGTTGCGGCCCGTGCGCGACGACTTGAAGCTCGTCAGCAGGTCGGTGCGGCCTTCGGCGAGCAGCTTGGCCATTTGCTCACGCGCGATTTCCTGCTGCAGGATCACTTTGCCCGAGCGGAAGTCGCAGGTTTTGGCCGCGCCCACCGAGTGCTCGCACACGTAGCTCATGCCGTGCTCGTACACGTGGCCCTTGCACTTCGGGCACACGCCCACGGGTTCCTGCTGCGAGAAGTCGGGCGCTTCGCCGTCTTCGCCACCCTGATCCTGGCCGAAATCGAACTCCAGCTTGAAGTTCTTGATGTCGTCGTCGAACGAGAGCTTGAGGATCGCCGAGAACGGCCGGCCCATCTTGCTGCGGAAGCCCGAGAGCGGGCCGATCGTCTTGTTCTGCAGCAGTTCTTCGACTTCGGGGATTTCGAACTGACGGCCGCCCGGAATCTTGGAGATCGAGAACTCGCACTTCGTGCATGCGAAGCGGCGATAGTTTTCCTTCACCTGACCGCCGCAATTCGGACACGGCGTTTCCAGCGTGGCGTAGTCGCCCGGGATCGTGTCCGAGTCGTATTCCTTCGCGCGCTTGACGATGGTCTGCGTCATGCGGGCGATTTCCTGCATGAACGCGTCGCGCGGGAGCTTGCCGCGCTCCATCTGCGAAAGCTTGTATTCCCACTCGCCCGTGAGTTCGGGCGCGGTGAGTTCTTCCACGCCCAGACCGCGCAGCAGCGTCATGAGCTGGAACGCCTTGGCCGTGGGAATCAGCTCGCGGCCTTCGCGCACGAGGTATTTTTCGCCGAGCAGACCTTCGATGATGGCCGCGCGCGTGGCCGGCGTGCCGAGCCCCTTGGCGGCCATGGCCTCGCGCAGTTCTTCGTCGTCGACGAGCTTGCCCGCGCCTTCCATCGCCGAAAGCAGCGTGGCTTCGTTGTAGCGTGCGGGCGGCTTGGTCACGAGCTGGTGCGCCGCGATCTTGTCGGTCTTGACCTTCTCGTCCTTCTTCACCGGCACGAGGTTGGCGTCGTCGCCGCCCGTGTCGCGGCCGTAGATCTGCAGCCAGCCCGCCTCGACGAGTACCTTGCCCTCGGTCTTGAAGTGATGACCCGCGACTTCGGTGATCCGCGTGGTGACGCGGTATTCGGCCGCCGGGAAGAACACGGCGAGGAAGCGCTTCACGACGAGGTCGTACAGCTTCTGCTCGGGCTCCGAGAGGTTCTTCGGCGCTTGCAGCGTGGGGATGATGGCGAAGTGGTCGCTGATCTTCGAGTTGTCGAAGATGCGCTTGTTCGGCTTCACCCAGCCCTTGTCGAGCGCCTGTTTGGCGTACGGCAGGTAGTTGTTGCTTTCCTTGAGCATCGCCATCGTCTCTTTGACGGTGTCGATGTAGTCCTCGGGCAGCGCGCGCGCGTCGGTACGCGGATAGGTGAGCACCTTGTGCTTTTCGTACAGCGCCTGGGCGAGGCCGAGCGTGTTCTTGGCCGAAAAGCCGAAGCGGCCGTTGGCTTCGCGCTGCAGGCTCGTCAGGTCGAAGAGCGCGGGCGAGAGCTGCGTGGACGGCTTCGATTCTTCCGTGACCGTGCCTTCGCGGCCATGGCAGGCCGCGACGATGGTTTCGGCGGCCGGCAGGCTCCAGAGGCGCGAGTCGCGCCGTTCGGGATCGAACTCGTCCTTCTTGAACTTCGGGTCGTACCAGCGGCCTTCGTAGAAGCCGCCCGCGCAGACGAACTCCGCGCGCACTTCCCAATAATCGCGCGGCACGAAACGGCGGATTTTCTCTTCACGTTCGACGACGATCGAGAGCGTTGGCGTCTGAACGCGGCCGACCGTGGTGAGGAAGAAGCCGCCGCCCTTGCTGTTGAAGGCCGTCATCGCGCGCGTGCCGTTGATGCCCACGAGCCAGTCGGCTTCCGAGCGGCAACGCGCGGCGTCGGCGAGCGGCAGCATGTCGTTGTCGCTGCGCAGGTTCGCGAAGCCGTCGCGAATGGCCTGCTGCGTCATCGACTGGAGCCAGAGGCGCTGAACCGGCTGCTTCGCCTTCGCGTGCTGCGCGATCAGGCGGAAGATCAGCTCGCCCTCGCGCCCCGCGTCGCAGGCGTTGATCAGGCGATCGATGTCCTTGCGCTTGAGCAGCTTGGTGAGCACCTTGAGCCGCGATTCGCTCTTGGCGATCGGGTTCAGGTCGAAATGCGGCGGAATGACGGGCAGGTGCGCGAAGCTCCACTTGCCGCGCTTGACCTCGTATTCCTCGGGCGCGGCGATCTCCAGCAGGTGGCCGACCGCCGACGAGAGCACGTAATCGTCGCTCTCGTAGTATTCGTCATGCTTGGTAAAACCGCCCAAAGCGCGCGCGATGTCGTTCGCGACGGATGGCTTTTCGGCGATGATCAGAGCTTTGGACATGACTGGTTGCTAGTGGGTGAATCCGGTTGAGCGCCCCGGCGGCCGGCGCCGGCCGGACAGCCGCCGGGGTTCGGCGCGAGGCTGCAAGGCTGGACGGGGCCGCCCGATAAGGTGGCGGGCGCGTTAACGTCCGCTTTATAGCACATGGCGCGCCGACATCGATTTTTGCGTCGTCGCGCGGCGCGGTCCGTGCCGGCCCCGCTCGGGGCTGCGAGGCGCCCAATCATAAGGGCGCGTCAGGCTGCGCGGCAAGCTGCCGGAACGGTCAGGGCCGGATGCGCGGCGTCGGCCGTGGCGGAGCAAACGCGTTCCGAACCCGGCGCGAGCGCTGGACTTTATGCGGACTGGATTGAAGCCGAACCGTTACGCGACGGCCAGCGCCGGGCGCAATTTCGGTGCGCCGTCCACGCCGGGCAGCGCGGTGAGATCGGCGAGCATGCGTTCGACCACGGCGGCGTGAGGCAGCACGGTCCCGAAGAAACGCGTGGCGTGGCCGTCTTCGATCAGGATGGTCGGGAAGTTTTCGACGTCGAGATCGTCGAACCGGTCGGCGTGGGTTTCGATGTCGATGTAGGCAAAGCAGATCTCGGGATGCTTCTCGGCGATACGGTCGAAGGTTGCCCGGTAATCGCGGCAGGTGCCGCACCACTGCGCGCACAGACAGGCGACGAAGAGCGTGTCGCGATCGCCGATGCGTTCGGCGATCTGGTCGGCGTCGGTGTCGAGATCAAGCGCGGGCATGGTCGTTCCTTGCGGCTCTTCTATATAGAGCGAATGCAGCTGGGGTGGTGCGGGTGGTTGGCGCGAATGTAACACGGCCGCGCGCCGTCAGTGAGAGGCCCGGACGAAGCGGCCGCCGGGCAGCGCGTGCAGATGCCCTCCGAGTTCGAGTTGCAGCAGCGTGGCCTGCAACACCGCTTCGGCCATGTCGGTGCGTTCGGCGAGGATTTCAAGCGTGGCGGGGGCGTAACCGAGCGCGTCGAGCAGGCGTTGGGCCTGCGCGCCGAGGCTGGCGGGGCGCGCCTCGGAGGATGGCGGTTGCTCGCCCGCTTGTGTTTCGACGATGTGGGGCGCGGCGGGCGTGGTGCCGCGATCGCGCGAGAGAGCGTGGCGTTTGCGTGGTTGGGTGCGTTTCTCGCTGCCAGCTGTCCTCGGGCGCGCACGCGCGGTATCGGCGCAAGCGTTGGCACGAGCATCGGCACAAGAATTGGCACAAGCGTTGGCACGAGCATCGGCACAAGAATTGGCACAAGAATTGGCACTAGCGGGCGGATCATTGGCAGGCGCGGTCGCGTCGTCGAACGCCAGCGGCAGCGTCACGCCGCGCGGGCTTCGCGCGACATCGAAGAAAATCGATTGCTTCGGCTCGCGCGGCCGCCGGGGCGCGGCTGGCGCGGTGCGGCCCGGCGTTGCGACGCGCAGCGCTTCGAGCACGTCTGCGGGCGTTTCCACGAGTTGCGCACCCTGCTTGATGAGCCCGTGACAGCCGCGCGTGAGCGGCGCGTGGATCGAGCCCGGCAGCGCGAAGACGTCGCGCCCCATTTCGTTGGCGAGGCGCGCCGTGATGAGCGAACCGGAACGTTGCGCCGCCTCGACCACGATCACGCCTTCCACGAGCGCGGCGATCACGCGATTGCGCTGCGGAAAGTTGGCCGAGCGCGCGGGCGTGCCCAGCGGCCATTCGGAGACGATCGCGCCTAGCGCCGCGATTTGCGTGGCGAGCGCGTGGTGGGCGGCGGGATAAACGAGATCCGCGCCCGTGCCGATCACGGCGACGGTGCGGCCCGCCTGATCGAGCGCGCCGCGATGCGCCGCGCCGTCGACACCCAGCGCGAGCCCGGACACCACCGTGATACCGCTCGCGGCGAGCGCGCGGGAGAAACGCGTGGCGTCTTCGAGCGCCTGCGGCGTGGCATTGCGGCTGCCGACCACGGCCACCGAGCGCGCGTGCAGCAAGTCGAGACGCCCCTTCACGTAAAGCAGCAGCGGCGGATCGGGCATGGCCAGCAGACGCGGCGGATAGGCCGGGTCGGCGAGCGTGACGATCGCGTTGCCGGGCGCGGCGCGCCAGCTTTCCAGCACGTCGAGTTGCGCGGCGAAGTCGGGACCGGGGTCGTCGAGCGCAGCGCGCGCGGCTTCGGCGCCCGCCGCCGCGGCGAGCGCGTGGAACGGTTGCGCGAACAGGTGATGCGGCAGACCGAACGCGCCCAGCAGCGCGCGCAGGGCTGCGGGCTTCAAACCGCGCGCGAAGGCGAGGCGCAGCCAGGCGGCGAGTTCGGTGGGGCTCAGCGGCAACGGTGTCAGCATGGCGTTCTCCGGCCGCGGGCGAATTGCCGCACGCCGTGATAAAATTTTCACTATCCGAAATACAAAGGTGGCGCGTCACGCATGCGGTGCGGGCGCACGCACGTGCTGGCCCAGCGCGTATTCACCGTTGATTTGCGGTCCGTTCGTCCGTATATCTGCTGATATCGGCGCCGTTTGATGGTCGCAATCCCGCGGCGGAGCCGCTAGCTGGCCGAATGGCCAACGTGCGCCCCGCGTGGCGAATGGATGATCGACCTCATCCGCGCATCAACACGCGCACCAACGAGCGGGCCGAAGCGCGGCCCGAACCGCCGAGCACCGCGTACCCGCGCGCCCCGCGCCCTACGAGAACCCCGTCGAACCATGGCTCTACTGAACATTCTTCATTACCCGGACAAGCGCCTGCACAAGGTCGCGCAGCCCGTCGAGAAGGTCAACGACCGTATCCGCAAGCTCGTCGCCGACATGGCCGAGACGATGTACGCCGCGCCCGGCGTGGGCCTCGCCGCCACCCAGGTGGACGTGCACGAACGCGTGATCGTGATCGACGTGTCCGAAACGCACGACGAACTGCTCGCGTTCATCAACCCGGAAATCATCTGGGCGAGCAACGAGAAGGAAGTGCATGAAGAGGGCTGCCTCTCCGTGCCCGGCATCTACGACAACGTCGAGCGTGCCGAAAAAGTGCGCGTGCGCGCGCTGAACGAGAAGGGCGAAACCTTCGAGATCGACTGCGAAGGGCTGCTCGCCGTGTGCATCCAGCACGAGATGGATCACCTGATGGGCCGCGTGTTCGTCGAATACCTCTCGTCGCTCAAGCAGACGCGCATCAAGAACAAGATGAAGAAGCTCGAACGCGCGATGTAACGCGCGCCGCCGTGCCCGTCGCCGTGTCTGGCGATGGGTTTGGCGATGGGTTTGGCGATGGGTTCGCCGATGTGCCCGTCGCCGTGGTGTCGCGACGGACTTTGCAGTTCGCCACGCGGCGCCGCGCCGTTTTTATCGTCACTTCGTCTTGCCCGAGCGCCCATGAGCCACAGTCTTCGCGTCATCTTTGCCGGCACGCCGGAATTCGCCGCCGCGGCGCTCGCCGCGATTCACGAGGCCGGCTTTACCGTGCCGCTCGTGCTCACGCAGCCCGACCGGCCCGCGGGCCGCGGCATGAAGCTGCAAGCGAGCCCGGTCAAGCGCTATGCGCAGGAGCACGGCATCGCGGTCGCGCAACCGCCCTCGTTGCGCCGTAACGGCAAATATCCCGAGGAAGCCGCCGCGGCGCTCGACCTGTTGCGCGCGACGCCGCACGACGTGATGGTCGTGGCCGCCTACGGCCTGCTGCTGCCGCAGGAAGTGCTCGACATTCCGCCGCGCGGCTGCATCAACATTCACGGTTCGATCCTGCCGCGCTGGCGCGGCGCGGCGCCGATCCATCGCGCGATCGAAGCCGGCGATACCGAAACCGGCATCACGCTGATGCAGATGGACGCCGGACTCGACACCGGCCCGATGATCTCCGAAGTGCGCACGCCCATTACCGCCAACGACACCACGGCCACGTTGCACGACCGCCTCGCGCAACTGGGCGCGAAGCTGGTCGTGGAAGGTCTCGTGGCGCTCGAACGCGACGGCGCGCTGCCCAGCACGCCGCAACCGGCCGTTGGCGCGACCTATGCCGAAAAAATCGGCAAGCACGAAGCCGCGCTCGACTGGCGCCGCCCGGCCGTCGAACTCGCGCGCCAGATTCGCGCGTTCGATCCGTTCCCCGGCGGCGCGGCCACGCTCGACGGCGCGCAGCTCAAGCTCTGGGCCGCCGAGCCGGTGGACGGCAAGACCGGCGCGACGCCCGGCGAGATGATTGAAGTTTCGGCGGCGGGTGTGGTGGTTGCGTGCGGCGAGGGCGCGCTGCGCCTCACGCAGCTTCAGAAGCCCGGCGGCAAGCGCCTGCCCGCGCGCGAATTTCTCGCCGGCATGCCGCTCGCGGTGGGCCAGCGCTTCGAGCTGCCCCAATTGCCGGATTCCGCCGATACCCCCGCAGCGTAAACCGGGCGCGATCGCCGCAACAGTCGGCCGTTCGGCCAGGGTGTAGCGTCACGAACGGCGCGTTAAAATCGGTGACGTTTTCGCGGTGTTTCGCGAGTTTTTCGGGTTTTCGCCGTTTCTGAGGTTGTCATGCTTGGTATCACCCATTTCGGTTTCTTCCTCGTCGCCGTCTTTCTGCTCAACCTGACGCCGGGCCCCGACACGGCCTATATCGTCGGCCGCAGCGTCGCGCAGGGCCGTGGCGCGGGCCTCGTGTCCGCGCTCGGCATCTCGGCGGGCTGCTGCGTGCACGCGCTCGCCTGCGCGTTCGGCCTCACGGCGCTGCTGGCGGCTTCGGCCACGGCGTTCACGGTCATCAAGTTCGTCGGCGCAATCTATCTGATGTATCTCGGCGTGCGCCTGATCCTCGCGAAGCAGGACGCGAAGCCTGCCGAAGGCGCGGACCGTGCCGCCGCATCCAGCGCGGCGCGCCCGCTGCGTCAGCTGTTCCTTTCGGGCTTCTGGACCAACGTGCTGAACCCCAAGGTCGTGCTGTTCTTCGTGTCGTTCTTCCCGCAGTTCGTGGGCGCGGAGAGCGAGCACAAGGCGCTCGCGTTCCTGCTGCTGGGCGCCGTGTTCGTGCTGATGAGCACCGTCTGGAACACCTTCGTCGCGTGGATCGCGGGCAGCGTCACGCAGCGCTTCTCGGGCAAGCCGGGCATGAAGAAGTGGATCGACCGCACGGTCGGCGCGGCGTTCTTCGGTCTCGGCGTGAAGCTCGCCACCACCACGCGTTAAGTGCACACAAAAAGTGCACGCGATAAAAGCGAACACCTGAGCGAACACTTCGGCCCAACGCGATTGAATTTTTCGTGGCCGCCCATATCTAACAGATCGCTTACAATGCGCTCGCCCGCGCGCGGCCGACCGGTGGACGGCGGCCAGCGGGCGTCCCACGATTCGATCCCCTTTGGGTGAAGGAGCACAGCATGTTCAACTGGGTCAAAACCGCGATGTTGATGGCCGCGATTACGGCCCTGTTCATCGTGATCGGCGGCGTGATCGGCGGGCATCGTGGCATGATGCTCGCGCTGCTGTTCGCGCTCGCGATGAACTTCTTCTCGTACTGGTTCTCGGACAAGATGGTTCTGCGCATGTACAACGCGCAGGAAGTCGACGAAACCACGGCGCCGCAGTTCTACCGCATGGTCCGCGAGCTGGCCACGCGTGCGCAGATTCCCATGCCGCGCGTCTATCTCATCAACGAAGACGCGCCCAACGCGTTCGCCACGGGCCGCAATCCCGAGCACGCGGCGGTCGCGGCCACCACGGGCATCCTGCGCGTGCTGTCCGAGCGCGAAATGCGCGGCGTGATGGCGCACGAGCTGGCGCACGTGAAGCACCGCGACATCCTCATTTCGACGATCTCGGCCACCATGGCCGGCGCGATTTCGGCCATCGCCAATTTCGCGATGTTCTTCGGCGGCCGCGACGAGAACGGCCGTCCGGCGAACCCCATCGCGAGCATTGCCGTGGCGATCCTCGCGCCCATCGCGGGCGCGCTCATCCAGATGGCGATCTCGCGGGCGCGCGAGTTCGAGGCCGACCGCGGCGGCGCGGAGATTTCCGGCGATCCGCAGGCGCTCGCTTCGGCGCTCGACAAGATCCATCGCTACGCGCAGGGCATTCCGTTCGCCACGGCCGAGCAGCATCCGGCCACGGCGCAGATGATGATCATGAATCCGCTCGCGGGCGGCGGCATCGCGAATCTGTTCAGCACGCATCCGGCCACCGAAGAGCGCATCCGCCGTCTCATGGAAATGGCGTCGACCGGCCGGTATTGAGGGCGGTATTCGCGTCGGCATCCATGGTGACGGCCGCGTGCGGCATCTGAAAAACGCCTCTTCGGAGGCGTTTTTTCATGGCGACGAAAAGCAATGCGCGCGCGTCACGGCGTGACCGTCAAATCGGCATCGCGCGTGCCGCGCGGTTCGGCGGCGAGCATGGCGGGCGCACGCTGCGCGCGCTGACGAAGCGAGGCCAGCGCGAACACGAGATACACGCCGAGCACCCACGCGCCGTCGAGCACGAAGAACCAGCGCGTGAGCACGACCACGATCCACGCGGCGATGAAGGCGGCCGGCACGGCGAAGAAGAACGCACGCTCGCGCGGCGTGTCGCCATGGCGATTGAGGAACAGCGAGGCGAAGCAGCACGCGAAAAACGGCCCAAGATCGTATTCCTTCAAGCGCGGATTCAGCACGATCGCGAACGCGAGCAGGTAGAACAGCTTTCCCGACACATCACCGAAAGCGATCGCGCGCGGCGCGCGCAGCGGGTTGATCGCGTAGACGAACAACGCCGTCACGATGGTCACGTGGACCAGCACGTCGACAAACGGCGGAAGCGCGTGCAGATGCCGTTGCAGCAAGCCCGGCAGCACGAGCCCGGCGTCGTTGCGAACCAGCATCTGCAAGCGCAGCATGGCTTCGAACGCGGCCCACTGCTGCGGCTCGAACACGACCTGTGCGACACCGGCGAGCGCGACGCCCGCCGCCGCGAGCAGTAAGTACCGCGTGGCTTTCGGCAGGAACAGGAACACGAACGCATACGCGAAGAAGTAAATCTTGATCGACGCGAACACGACGATCAGCAGCGCGATCAGCCACGCCAGCGCGCGCGATGCGTCAGTGCCGAGGCCTTCGTCGCGAGACGCCGCGTAGAACAGCGCGACCAGCAGCACGTGCGCGAAGATCGCGAAATTTCCGGTGACGATGCCGCCCACGCCCGCGCCGCCGGTGAGGAAACCCAGCGCGGCCACGAGCCACACGGGCGATCTGCCGATACCCCACAGCGCGCAGCCCAGCGCGGCGGCCGCGAACAGCGCGTAGACGGACGCGAACGGCGCGTGCCCGAACAGGTTCAGGAAGAGGGGCGGATAGACGAACGGCAGTGCTTGCGCGGCGTACGGGTTCGCGCCGGCGTGCAGCCGGGCGAGCGCGTCCACGTAGACGTGATAGTCCCAGAACGGCGCGCGCAGCTTGCCGCGGCCTTGCTGCAAAACGGAGAACATCGCGAGGAAGACCAGAAACGCAATGTCGGTTCGTTTCCCGAATAGCTTCATGATGGCGCTCGCGTCGAACGGTGCAGCCATCATCGGCTGGGCGCCCCGCCGATATCGGACGTTTTATAGCGCGCCGGCGAGGCGGATCGCGGCGCGGCCGCCCCGCGCCACGACGGCGCCATCGCCCCGCGCGACGGCGTTGCGCCCACGCCACGCTACAATGGCCCGTTCTGGTTTTACTGACGCCGCGGCGCGCCGCGGCCCGCATCCGGTTTTTTCATGACATCCAGCCCTTCCCGGCGTCCCGCCGCGCCGTCCGGCGGCAAAAAACGTCCCGCATCGTCCGGGCGCCGCGAGCGTCCGGCGGCGAGCCAGGCCGTGCATCTGTCGCCCGACTCGCTCGGCTTCGCGCTCGACCAGGCCGCGCATGCCGTCGGCGCGGTGCGCGCGGGCGCGGCATTGCCCGCCGCGCTCACGGGCGCGTTCGCGGCGCTGCCCGGCGAATTCGCCATGACGGCGCGCGGCGCGGTGCAGGACATCGCCTACCGCACGATGCGGCGGCTCGGCACCGTCGACTGGCTGATCCGGCAGCGCGTGAGCAAGGCGCCGCCGCCGCTCGTGGCGAATCTGCTTGCCTGCGCGCTGGCGCTGTTGATCGACGATGAAGCGCACGCCGCCTACACGCCGTTCACCGTGGTCGATCAGGCCGTGCGCGCCGTGGCGGCGCGCCGTGAGATCGCGTTCGCGAAGGGCCTCGTCAACGCCGTGCTGCGCGGTTTCCTGCGCGAGCGCGAAGCCGCGCTGGCCGCCGCGAACGCCGACGAGGTCGCGCACTGGAACTATCCGCGCTGGTGGCTCGAGGCGGTGCGCGCCGCGTGGCCGCAGCAATGGCAGCCGATTCTCGCGAGCGGCAACGTGCAAGGTCCGCTCACGCTGCGCGTGAACGCGCGCCGCGCGAGCGCCGCCGACTACGTGCAGCGCCTCGCGGCGGAGAACATCGCGGCCGCGCAGATCGGCGAACAGGCCGTGAAGCTCGCCGCGCCGTTGCCCGTCGACCGCATTCCGGGCTTCATGGCGGGCGACGTCTCGGTGCAGGACGCGGGCGCGCAGGTCGCCGCGCAACTGCTGGGCGTGCGCGACGGCATGCGCGTGCTCGACGCGTGCGCGGCGCCCGGCGGCAAGAGCGGCCATCTGCTCGAACTCGCCGACATCGACCTGATCGCGCTCGAAAGCGACGCCACGCGCGCCGCGCGCATCGGCGAAAACTTCGCGCGTCTCGGCTTTGCGCAAGACGATCCCGCGCATCCGCAGCGGCGCGCGCGCATTGTCGTGGGCGACGCGGGCGAGCCCGCCGCGTGGCACGACGGCGAAGGCTTCGACCGCATTCTCGCCGACGTGCCGTGCTCGGCTTCCGGCATCGTGCGACGTCATCCCGACATCCGCTGGCTGCGCCGCGAAAGCGACATCGCCGCGCTCGCGAAGGAGCAGCGCCGTATTGTCGAGGCGCTGTGGCCGTTGCTCAAACCGGGCGGCGAACTGCTCTACGTGACCTGCTCGATCTTCCCCGAGGAAGGCGAGGCGCAGGCGCGCTGGTTTGAAAGCACCCACGCGGATGCGGTACGATTGGACGCGCCGGGGCAACTGCTGCCCACGGCCAGCGAGGCGCGGCAGCATGCCGATGCGCCGGCCGCAGTTCCGGATCGCACCGCAGACCACGACGGATTCTTCTACGCGCGCTTTCAGAAACGGTGACCTTCAAACGCTTCTTCCCGCTGCGGCTCGCGGCGCTGATCTGGCTGGTGCTGGCCGTCGTCGGCTTCACGGCCGTCGCGCCCGCGCGCGCCGACACGATCTCGGTGCAGCGCGCGTCGCTGCAAGCCGACGGCTCGGGCTGGAATCTCGACGCGCGCTTCGACTTCGACCTCAACAGCAGTCTGGAAGACGCGGTCAACAAGGGCATTCCGCTCTACTTCACCACCGACTTCGAACTCACGCGCCCGCGCTGGTACTGGTTCGACGAGCAGCCGGTGAGCGTGTCGCAAAGCATTCGCCTGTCGTTCCAGCCGCTCACGCGCGAATACCGCGTGTCGAGCGGCGGGCTGCAACTCGGCTTTCCCTCGCTGGCGGAAGCGCTCGCCGTCATCAAGCACGTCACGTCGTGGCACGTGATCGAGCGCAACGACGTGCACCCGGGCGAGACCTATACGGCTTCGGTGCGCATGCAGCTCGACGTCGCGCTGATGCCCAAGCCGTTCCAGATCGACGCGGTGAACAACCGCGACTGGAACCTCGCTTCCGACTGGAAGCGATTCAACTTCACGGTGACCGAACGTGCTAAATAAAGTGCGCCGCGCCACCAGCTTCAGCAGCGTCGTCGTCAAGCTGCTCGTGTCCACCGTTGCGTGCACCGCAACGCTGCTGCTCGTGCTGCTCGCGGCCGCGAGCGCGAACACCGAGTTCTTCGACCGCTATTACGGCTGGCTCTACGCGGCCAATATCGTCGTCGCGCTGATCTTCATGTCGGTGGTCACGGCGCTCGTGATCGTGATCGTCGTGCGCCTGAGGCGCGGCAAATTCGGCACGCGATTGCTGGCCAAGCTCGCGTTCTTCTTCGCGCTCGTGGGCGTGGTGCCGGGCGGCATCATCTACATCGTCTCGTATCAGTTCGTGTCGCGCTCGATCGAATCGTGGTTCGACGTGAACGTGGAAACGGCGCTCACGGCGGGCCTCAATCTCGGGCGCGGCATGCTCGACGCGTCGCTCTCCGACCTGCAGACCAAGGGCCGCCTGATGGCCGAGCAGATCGCGAACGGCGATTCGGCGGGCACGACGCTCACGCTGCTGCGCGCGCGCGACCAGTTCGGCGTGCAGGACGCGACCATCGTCGAACCGGTGCGCAGCATGTCGGGCGCGGCGCCGGACATGCACGTGGTCGCGCAGGCGTCGAGCAACTTCTCTTCGCTGATGCCGGCCGACCTGCCCACGCCGCTCATGATCGACCAGGCGCGCGGGCGCGGCTATGCGGCGATCGAAGGCGAGGTGGACGGCGACCCGCATCAGCTCGGCGCGAAGGGCGCGCTGCGCCTGCGCGTGGTCACGCGCATTCCCGATGCGAACACAACGGATCTGCAACCCGCCGAGCGCTTCCTGCAACTGGAGCAGCCCGTGCCCGCCGCGCTCGCGCGCAACGCCGACGCCGTGCAGCGCGCGTATCGCGAGTATCAGGAAAAGGCGCTCGGGCGCACGGGTTTGCGCAAGATGTATATCGGCACGCTCACGCTCGCGCTGTTCCTCGCGACCTTCGTGGCGATGATGCTCGCGCTCGCGCTCGGCAACCAGCTCGCGCGGCCGCTGTTCCTGCTCGCGCAGGGCACCAAGGAAGTGACCGAGGGCGACTACACGCCCAAACGCGAAATCAAGTCGCGCGACGAACTGGGCTTCCTCACGCAGTCGTTCAACGCCATGACGCGCCAGCTCTCGGAGGCGCGCCAGGCGGTGGAGAAGAACCGCATCGCGCTGGAGCATTCGAAGTCGTATCTGGAAAGCATTCTCGCGAATCTCACGGCGGGCGTGTTCGTGTTCGACCGGCAGTTCCGTCTGACCACGGCGAACCCCGGCGCCGAGCGCATCTTCCGTCAGCCGTTCCAGACGCAACTGGGCGTGGCGCTCGATCACATTGGCGCGTTGTCGGAGTTCGGCGCGATGGTGCGCAAGGCGTTCGCCGACCAGGAAGCGTCGCGGCGCGACGGCGACAGCGACAGCGAGCTCGATCGCGGCCACTGGCAGCAGCAGTTTTCGGTGCCGGTGCCCGGCGAAACCGATCCGCTCACGTTGCTCGTGCGCGGCGCGCGCCTCGTGTCCGACACGGGCCGCGACGCGGGCGACATGCAGACCTCGGGCTACGTGGTCGTGTTCGACGACATCTCCGACGTGATCTCGGCGCAGCGTTCGGTGGCGTGGGGCGAAGTCGCGCGCCGCCTCGCGCACGAGATCAAGAATCCGCTCACGCCCATTCAGCTGTCCGCCGAGCGTTTGCAGATGAAGCTCTCGGACAAGCTCGCGCCCACCGACGCCGAAGTGCTCAAGCGCGGCGCGACGACCATCGTCAATCAGGTCGCGGCGATGAAGCAGATGGTCGACAACTTCCGCGACTACGCGCGCACGCCGCCGGCGGTGCTCGCGAATCTGCAATTGAACGAACTCGTGAGCGAAGTGCTCACGCTCTATGGCGCGGAGGAAGGCAAGAGCGCGATCAAGGTCGAGCTTTCGCAACTGCCGGTGATCAAGGGCGACGCCACGCAATTGCGTCAGGTGATCCACAACCTCCTGCAAAATGCGCAGGATGCGGTGGCCGACACGGCGGCGCCTCGTGTAACGCTCGAGACGCGCGCCGTAGAATATGGGGACCCCGACGCGCAGGGCCGCACGCGCAAGGCGGTGCGTCTCACGGTATCGGACAACGGACCGGGCTTCCCGGCGCGCATTCTCACGCGCGCGTTTGAACCCTACGTCACGACCAAAGCCAAAGGAACAGGGCTCGGGCTCGCGATGGTCAAGAAGATCGTCGACGAGCATGGCGCGCGCATCGACATCCGCAATCGACTGAAGGCGGGCGATGTGATAGAAGGCGCGCAGATCTCGATTCTCTTTCTCCAGCTGGCGGACAGTTCGCCGGACGGTACCCCGTCCGGCTCGTCCGGTTCGGGCTCGCCGGGCGACAAGCCGCGTGCGGCGTCGGAGCGGGGATCAAAAGCAACAGTGCAGACAAGGGCAGCGTAAATGGCAACCATCCTGGTGGTAGACGATGAAATGGGCATCCGGGAATTGCTCTCGGAGATCCTCAGCGACGAAGGACATGTCGTGGAACTCGCGGAAGATGCGCAGCAGGCGCGCGAATTCCGGCAGCGCCACGTGCCCGACCTCGTACTGCTCGATATCTGGATGCCGGACACCGATGGCGTGACGCTGCTCAAGGAGTGGGCGGCGCAGGGTCAGCTCACGATGCCGGTCATCATGATGTCGGGGCACGCGACCATCGACACGGCCGTCGAGGCCACGAAGATCGGCGCGCTCAACTTCCTCGAAAAACCGATCGCGCTGCAAAAGCTGCTCAAGGCAGTCGAGCAGGGCCTCGCGCGCGGCACCGCGGCGCCGGTCACGCCGGCCTCGGCGGCGAACAAGCCGGTGGCGGGCGGCGTGGCGGCGGTGGCCTCGGCGGCGGCGCTGCCCGTGCTCGGCAACGACGGCGTGCCGGCGGGCGTGGTGGCTTCGCAAACCGCGTCCATCTCGTTCGACATTCCGTTGCGCGACGCGCGCGACGCGTTCGAGCGCGCGTACTTCGAGTATCACCTCGCGCGCGAGAACGGCAGCATGACGCGCGTGGCCGAGAAAACGGGGCTGGAGCGTACCCACCTGTATCGCAAGCTCAAGCAGCTCGGCGTCGATCTCGGCAAGAGCAAGGGCGAATGAGCCTCCGCGCGACCCGCGCGCGGAAGATTTTTGCGAAAGGTCTTGCGGGCAGCGGTTTGGCCCGCTATACTCTTCTCTCTTCGTTGGCCCGGTAGCTCAGTTGGTAGAGCAGCGGATTGAAAATCCGCGTGTCGTTGGTTCGATTCCGACCCAGGCCACCAGAATGTGCAGCCCCAGGAGATCGTTCGATTCCTGGGGCTTTTTCGTTGTCTTGCGGGGTCGTTTGCGTGTCCGGCCGACGTGCATTGCCGTACGTTTTCGGGCCGCGAACCGGTCGCCACGCGAGCCTGGCGGTATCCGCGGCATAAGCGTGACGGCGCTGTCCGCGCTGGGGCTGCGGCCTATACTGCCTGAGCCGGCGGGACGCCGGTCCGCGCGTCATCAAGCTTCAAGGCGAGACGTGGGCGCGGAAACCTCACTCACGGAGTTTCACGGTGACTCGAACTGAAGCCAAGGGCGCGCTCGTGCTGTTTTCCGGCGGCCAGGACTCGGCCACGTGCCTCGCATGGGCGCTCGACCGCTACGAGACCGTCGAGACGCTCGGCTTCGATTACGGCCAGCGTCATCGCGTCGAGCTGGAATGCCGCGACGGCTTTCGCGCCGCCATTGCGCGCACGTTCCCCGAATGGGCGAAGCGTCTCGGCGAAGACCATATGATCGACCTCTCGGTGCTCGGCTCGATCAGCGACACCGCCATGACGCGCGAGATCGAGATCGAAACGGCCGCGAGCGGCTTGCCGAACACCTTCGTGCCGGGCCGCAACCTCATGTTCATGCAGATCGCGGCGGCCATTGCGTACCGCCGCGGGCTCAAGGTGCTCGTGGGCGGCATGTGCGAGACCGACTTCTCGGGCTATCCCGATTGCCGCGACGACACCATGAAGGCGTTGCAGGTCGCGCTGAATCTCGGCATGGACACGCGCTTTCTGCTCGAAACGCCGCTCATGTGGCTCGACAAGGCCGACACGTGGCGGCTCGCGGAGCAACTCGGCGGCGAGGCGCTCGTCGACATGGTGCGCGTGGAAACGCACACCTGCTACGTGGGCGAGCGCGCCGAACTGCACGCATGGGGCTTCGGCTGCGGCGAGTGTCCGGCGTGCAAGCTGCGCAAGCGCGGCTACGAGGCCTATCTCGCGGGCGAGAACGTCACGGAAGCGCCGGTTTGAGCGTCCGCCAACAGGCGGCAGCAAGCGGTAAAAGCGCGGCAAAACAGCGGTAAAAGAGCGGCACATGATGCGGTAACAGCGGCGGGCGCGCACGGGCGGCGCGACAGGCCGGCTTACAATCGGCTGGGTGTATCGGTTTCGGCGCAGCGGGTTCTGGCTTCGAATCGACGATAACCTCGCCGAAACTCTCAGCGAAATCGCGCCCGATACGAACGCACGCGAACCCGCGCGCGTTCGACCCACATTCAGGCAGCAGCATGACTTACGCGGTAAAGGAAATTTTCTACACGTTGCAGGGCGAAGGCGCGAACGCCGGGCGCCCGGCCGTGTTCTGCCGGTTCGCCGGTTGCAACCTCTGGTCGGGCCGCGAGGAAGATCGCGCGGAAGCCGTGTGCCGCTTCTGCGACACGGACTTCGTGGGCACCGACGGCGAAAACGGCGGCAAATTCCGCACGCCCGAGGAACTCGTCGCGAAGATCGCCTCGCTGTGGCCCGAAGGCGAGCGCCACCGCTTCGTGGTGTGCACGGGCGGCGAGCCCATGCTGCAGATCGATCAGCCGTTCGTGGACGCGCTGCACGCGGCCGGCTTCGAGATCGCGATCGAAACCAACGGTTCGCTGCCGGTGCTCGAGACCATCGACTGGATCTGCGTGAGCCCGAAGGCCGACGCGCCGCTCGTCGTCACGAAGGGCAACGAGCTGAAAGTGGTCGTGCCGCAGGAGAACCAGCGTCTCGCCGAGTACGCGTTGCTCGATTTCGAGTATTTTCTCGTGCAGCCCATGGACGGTCCCTCGCGCGACCTGAACACGAAGCTGGCTATCGACTGGTGCAAGCGTCATCCGCAATGGCGCCTCTCGATGCAGACGCACAAGTACCTGAACATTCCCTGATTCCACGAAGACGCCGCCGTGCTGACCATCACCCGAAAACTCGAATTCGACGCGGGCCACCGCATTCCCGATCACCGCAGCCAGTGCCGTAATCTGCACGGTCATCGCTACGTGCTCGAGATCACGCTGCAAGGCGATCTCGTCGAGACCGAAGGCGCGCCGGACCGCGGCATGGTGATGGATTTCGCCGATGTGAAGTCGCTCGCGAACCAGTATCTCGTCGACCTGTGGGATCACGCGTTTCTCGTCTTCGAAGGCGACACGCAGGTGCGCGGTTTTCTCGAAACGCTGCCGGGCCACAAGACGGTGGTGATCGATCGCATTCCGACCGTGGAGAATCTCGCGGCGATCGCGTTCAACATTCTGGCCGAGGTCTACGACGCGCATTACGGCGTGAATCTGCGCCTGCACAAGGTGCGGCTCTACGAAACGCCGAACTGCTGGGCCGAAGTCGTGCGTGACTGACGTGTGCGAGCGAGCGCGCGGCTTTTCCGCCGCGCGCGGATAGCAGCACGCGCGCAACACGCGAGCACGACGCGAGCAACACACAAGCAAGACGCGTCCGTGATGCGCGAATGACGCACAAGCGCATCGCGCTCGCGCCGCGCAAGCCGGGTTTTCCGCGTCCGGCTCGCAAACTTTTGTCGCGGTATGATCGCTCCGGCAAGGCCCGCCGCACCCTCGCGCGCGGCCGACAACACTCAACGGAGCGAGACATGCCGGATGCCGCGTCGCCGGGCGTAACCGCCCGCGCGTGCCGCGCGCAACGTGCTGGCTCGCCGGGAGCACGGCGATGAGCACCTTCACCAATCCCCTCAAGGAACGCCTCAAGGAAGCGGAGCCGCTGTTCGGCCTCTGGCTTTCGATGGGTAGCGAGACCGCCGCCGAGGCGCTCGCGCACGCCGGCTTCGACTGGCTGCTCATCGACATGGAACACACGCCCAACGACAGCGCCGACATCGTCGCGCAACTGCGCGCGATCGCGGCCGCGCATCTGCCGACGGAGCCCGTCGTGCGCGTGGCGAGCAACGAGACGTGGCTCGTCAAGCACGTGCTCGACGCGGGCGCGCGCACGGTGATGTTCCCGAGCATCGATTCGGCCGAAGACGCGGCGCGCGCCGTGCGCCTCACGCGTTATCCGGACGTGGGCACCCCCGACGGCGAGCGCGGTGTCGCGGGCGCGGTGCGCGCGGCCGCCTACGGCATGCGGCGCGACTATCTGCGCAATGCCAATGCGCAGATCGCCACGATTTTGCAGATCGAAACGGCGCAGGCCGTCGAGCAGGTCGAGCAGATCGCGGCCGTGCCCGGCGTGGATTGCCTGTTCGTCGGTCCCGGCGATCTTTCCGCGAGTCTCGGCCATCTCGGCGACTCGAAGCATCCCGACGTGCAGGCGGCGATCCAGCGTGTGGTCGCGGCCGCGCGCGCGGCGGGCGTGGCGACCGGTATCTTCGCGATGGACGCGGCCGGCGCCAGGCAGTATCGGGAAATGGGTTTCAACTTCATCGCGCTCGCCGCCGACGTCATGTGGCTCGTGCGCGCGACGCGTCAAGCGCTGCAGGAGGCGCGGTCATGAGCGGTTCGAAAGCAAAGGTATTACGGGCGATGGCGTTGGGCGGCGTGACGGCGGCGGCGCTCGCGCTGAGCGCGGTCACGGCGGAGGCGGCACAAGCGGCGCAAGCGGCACAATCGACGCAAGCGACGCAATCGGCGGGGGAAACCAAAAACGGCGTGCCCGTCGCGCCCACGGATCCGCAGACGGCCAACGCCGTCGCCGATTACAACGCGGGCAATCTGAACGCGGCGCGCGCCGAGTTCCAGGCGGCGGCGCAGCGCGGCAACCGGCTCGCCGAATTCAACTACGCGATGATGCTGGTGAACGGCGAAGGCGGCGCCACCGACGTGGGCGAGGGCCGCAAATGGCTGCGCAAGGCCGCCGAGGCCAACATGTCGCACGCGCAATATGTGTACGGCAAGATGTACGACGACGGCGAGTTCGTCGAACGCAATCCGGCCGAAGCGCATCAGTGGTTTTTGAAGGCCGCGAAGCAGGGCCACACGCAGGCGCAGCTCGCGCTCGCGAACCAGTTTCTCGACGGGCGCGGCACCTCGCGCGACAACAAGCAGGCGTTCTACTGGTACAAGAAAGCGGCCGAAGGCGGCGACATGACCGCGCAGTACGTGGCGGGCTCGTTCTACGAGCGCGGCGGCGACGGCGTGGAGAAAAACATCAACGTGGCGCGCGCGTACTACGCGGCGGCCGCGGCGCAGGGCGATCCGGCGGCGCGGCTCAAGTTCCAGCAACTGAGCGCGCAGCTCAAGAAAGCGGCGCCCGCGCAGCCGCAGTAAGCGGGTTCGACATGCCGCTCAAGCAAAAACGCGCCGGAGATCCCGGCGCGTTTTTTTATCGGCATGCAACGAGGCAGCGTGGCTCAGCTCTGCATCAGACGCTTCTGCCGCCCGACGCTCATGATGAGGCCGATGGCGATGCCGAGCGTGGTGAGCGCCGTGCCGCCGTAGCTCATGAACGGTAGCGGCACGCCCACCACGGGCAGGATGCCGCTCACCATGCCGATGTTGACGAACGCGTAGGTGAAGAACGCCATGGTGAGCGAGCCGGCCAATAATCGCCCGAATAGCGTCGCGCCGTTCGCCGCGATATAGAGCCCGCGCGCGATCAGGCACATGTAGAGCGTGAGCAGCACGACGCCGCCCGCCATGCCGAATTCCTCCGAGAACACCGCGAAGATGAAGTCGGTGTGCTTTTCGGGGATGAATTCCAGATGCGACTGCGTGCCCTTGAGCCAGCCCTTGCCGAGCGGGCCGCCCGAGCCGATCGCGATCACGGCCTGAATGGTGTGGAAGCCCTTGCCGAGCGGGTCGGAGGTGGGATCGAGCAGCGTGCAGATGCGGTGCTTCTGGTAGTCGTGCATGAGCGGCCAGTTCACTTGCGGCTGGCAGATCTTGTCCTGGAACGCCGCGATCGACGCCACGGCGATCACGCCCGCGATCAGCACCGGCACGATCAGCTTGAACGAGAGGCCCGCGAAATAAATCACGAACACGCCCGAGGCGAACACGAGCACGGCCGTGCCCAGGTCCGGCTGCTTGGCGATCAACGCGACGGGCACCAGCAGGATCACGAAGCCCACCAGAAAGTCGTACCAGCGCATCACGCCTTCGCGGCGCTGGTAATACCACGCGAGCATCAGCGGCGTGGCGATCTTGAGGATTTCCGAGGGCTGGATGACCACGCCCACGTTGATCCAGCGCTTTGCGCCCTTGCGCGTGAGGCCGAACGCCGCCACGGCGATCAACAGCGCGATGCCGAAGGTGTACATCGGCACGGCGAAGCGCATGAGCGTGTTGGGCGGCACGTTGGCGAGACCCCACATCAGCACGAAGGTGAGCAGGATGTTGCGCAGCTGGTCTTCCACGCGGCCGGGCACGTCGAGGCTCGCGCTGTAGAGCGTGACGATACCCACGCACAGCAGCAGGAACACCGTGAGCGCGAGCGGGCGGTCGAAGCCGAGGAACATCTTGCGCAGCGTGTCGAGCACAGCGCGCTTGTCGATCTTGTCGAACTGGAGAAAGGGCATGGAGACTCTCCTACTCGTCGATGCCGCCCGTGGCGGGCTTGGGCGGCGGCGCGAGCGTCGCCGCCGCCGCGTTGGCGGGGCGGCGCTGACGATGCGGGCCGGGGCCGAAATGGCGCGGCAGCGAGGCGGCTTCGGGGCGCGCCGCGTTGTTCGCGGTGCCGCCGTCCACGGCGTCGGTGGTGTCGGGCGCGTCCGGGCTAACCTGAGCGGCTGCGTTGACGCGCGATTTCGTGTTCGCGGCTTTGCCGTTTTTCGCCGATGAAGCCGCGCGCGGCGCGTTGGCGCTCGATGCGGCGTTTTCAGCCGCGGCGTTGGACGCGGCGGCGTCCGATGCGGCCGAAGCGGGCGCGGGCGGCGGCGCCGTCACGGGCACGGGCAGCGGCGTGAAACCGGCCGCGACCTTCACGGGCGTGGGCGCCGCGGCGGGCGCGACCGCGCTACCGGCCGAGGCGCCCGCAGCCGCGCTCGCCGCCGCCGCACCCGAAGCCGCAGATGCCGGTGCCGCCGAAGCCGGTGCCGAAGCGGGTACCCCCGCCGAAGCCGCGCCCGGCGCCGTGCCGATCTGCGGTGCGGACGCATCTTCGGTGGCCGAAGCCGCGGCGGCCACGGCCGCCTGCTCCACGCCCGGCTTGAGGCGGTCCACCATCCAGTAATCGAGCACGCGCCGCGCGATCGGACCCGCGGACTGCGCGCCCCAGCCGCCGTTTTCGACGATCAGCGCCACCGCGATCTGCGGCTTTTCAGCCGGCGCGAACGCGATGAAGAGCGCGTGGTCGCGCAGCCGCTCGGCGAGCGCGTGCGCCTGATACTTGTTGCCTTGCAGCGAGAACACCTGCGCCGTGCCGGTCTTGCCCGCCGAGGTGTACGGCGCGTTCTTGAACACCTGGTACGCGGTACCGGACGGATTCATCGTCACGTTTTCCATGCCGCGCTTCACCACGTCGATGTCGGATTGCTTGACGTCGAGGCGGCCGCTTTCGCTCGGCACGGTCAGATGCTGCGCCTTCGTGATCGGATTCTCGATTTCCTTCACGAGGTGCGGCTTCATCAGAATGCCGTTGTCGGCGAGCGTGGCCGTGGCGTGCGCGAGCTGCAGGATCGTGAACGAGTTGTAGCCCTGGCCGATGCCGAGACTGATCGTTTCGCCCTCGTACCACCGCTGCTGCTCGGGGCGGCGGTACGCCTTGCGCTTCCATTCGGTCGAAGGCAGGATGCCGCGCGCCTCGCCCGCGATGTCGATGCCGGTTAGCTGCCCGAAGCCCAGCGGCTTCATGAAGTTCGCGATGTTGTCCACGCCCAGATCGTGCGCGAGCATGAAGAAGTACGTGTCGTTCGACACCATGATCGCGCGGTTCATGTCGACCCAGCCCTGGCCCGAACGCACGTCGTTATTGAAGCGGTGGCCGCCGAACATGTAGTAGCCGGGGTCGGAGAAGCCCCAGCCCGGCGTGCGCTTGTGCAGAGTGAGCGCGGCGAGCGCCATGAACGGCTTGTAGGTCGAGCCCGGCGGATAGGTGCCGTGCAGCGGCCGGTTGAGCAGCGGGTGATCGGGCGAGTTGTTCAGCTCGTCCCACGTTTGCTGGTCGATGCCGTCGACGAACGAATTCGGGTCGAAGCTCGGCGCCGAGACGAACGCGAGAATGTCGCCCGTGGACGGCTCGATCGCAACGAGCGCGCCGCGCTTGCCCGCGAACGCCTGCTCGGCCACCTGCTGCAAGCCGATGTCGAGCGAGAGCACGAGATTGTTGCCCGGCGTGGCCTGGGTGCGCGAGAGCGTGCGCACCGGGCGGCCGCCCGCCGTCACTTCCACTTCCTCGAAGCCCGTCAGGCCGTGCAGTTCGGTTTCGTAGCTCTGCTCGACGCCGATCTTGCCGATGTAGTCGGTGCCGTTGTAGTTGTTCGCGTCGAGACGCGGATCGTAGTGCTCGGGATCGCTGTCGTTTTTATCGGAGAGATCGTCGATGCGGTCCTGATCGCGCTGCGAAATCCGGCCGATATAGCCGATCACATGCGCGGCCGTCGGGCCGAGCGGGTATTGGCGGAACAGGCGCGCGCGCACTTCCACGCCGGGGAAGCGGAAGCGTTGCGCGGTGAAGCGCGCGACTTCGTCGTCGGTCAGGCGCGTGCGGATCGGCAGGCTCTCGAAGTTCTTGGAGTCTTCGAGCAGCTTCTTGAAGCGGCGCCGGTCGCGCTGGTCGATGGGGATCACGGTCGACAATTGGTCGATCGTGTTGTCCAGCGTGTCGGTGAGCTTCGAGGGCGTGATTTCGAGCGTGTACGCGGAGTAGTTCTTCGCGAGCACGACGCCGTTGCGGTCGGTGATGATGCCGCGGTTCGGCACGATCGGCGCGACGGAGATGCGGTTTTCGTCCGCCTGCAACGAGTACTTGCTGTGGTTCCAGACCTGCAGATAGAGGAAGCGGAAACCGATCAGCCCGAAGCAGACGAACACGAACAGCCCCGCCGCCGCGACGCGCAGGCGGAATTTCGAGAGCTGCTGCTGGGTGTCCTTGAATTCGGTCATGCTGTCAGGCCCGGACCCCGCGTTTCCGTGTGTGCGGAACGCCGGGGCGGAGTGCGTAAGAAGTAGTCAAGCCAGTCTTCCCGCGGCAAGCGGCGCGCGCCGCTCAGATCGGCCGCGTGTCGTCGGGATCGACGGGACGGCGCTGCGGCAACAGCAGCAGCACGCTCGCGATCGGCCAGAGCACGGCTTCGACGAAGCCGCTGATGAGATAACCCCAGCCAGGAAACGATGCGCCCATCAGCAGGCGGATCACGAAGGGCACGAGCTGCGCGCCCACGAGCAACGGCATGACGGCGAACATCTGCAGGCCGAGCGACATCCACAGCACGCGGCGATGAATCGTGATCGCGCCGTACGAAAGCAGCGTGTAGGCGAGCGCGTGCTCGCCGAGCAGGTTCGCGTTGTGCACGTCCATCAGCAGCCCGAGCAGGAACGCCACGCCCATGCCCACCTTGCGCGGCTGGTGGATGTTCCAGAACAGCAGCACGAGCGCGACGAAGTCGGGCACGCTGGCCAGCTTGCCCCACGGCAGCAGGTTCAGCAGGAACGCGGCCGCGAGACTGAAACCGATGAAGTACGGATTGACCGGCTGAAGAATGTATTGCGGACGCGGCATCAACGGCCCCCTTGCGCGGCGGGCTTGGCGGCCGGTTTGGCTTCGGTCTTCGCTTCCGGCTTTGCTCCGGCCTTGCCTTCGGCCGGTTTCGCCGCGGCCGGCGCGGGCGCGGCCTGCGCGGCGGAAGCGCCTGCCGGCGCGGCGGCCTTCTTCGCGTCTTCGGCTTTCTTGTCGGCGGCTTTGTCGTTCTTCGCGGCGCTCTTGGCGCCCTTTTTCTTGTCCTTCGCCTCGGCGGCCGCGGCGGCTTCCTCGGCCACGATCGGGTTCGGCGGGACCTGCGGCACGAAATGCAGCACCAGCACGTCGCGCGCGCCGCGCACGGCGGCGAGCGGCTGGCAGACCACGCGCGCGAATGCCGTGTCGGCCTGCTTGTCCACGCGCAGCACCTTCGCGACCGGCAGACCTTGCGGATACACGCCGTCGAGCCCGCTCGTGACGAGTTCGTCGCCCGTCTGCAGGTCGGCGCTGATCGGTACGAAACGCAGGTCGAGCAGGTCGCCCTTGGCGGTGCCGTAGATCACGCTGCGCAGGCCCGTGCGGACGACTTCCACCGGCACGGCCTGATCTTTATCGGTGACGAGCGAGACTTCGGACTGCATGGGGAACACGCGCGTGACCTGGCCGATCACGCCGTCTTCGGTGACCACGGGCGAGCCGTTCTGCACGCCTTGCTGCGAGCCGCCGCCGATCACGACCTTCTGCGTGAACGGGTCGCGCGTGTCGTACTGGATCTCGGCGGGCGTGGTGGGCGTGCCGATATGCTGCGACAGTTGCAGCAGCGCGCGCAGGTGCGCGTTCTCGGCGGCGAGCGACACGGCCTGGTTGGCCTGCTGCGAAAGCTGGAGATTGCGCGTCTGAAGCTGCGTGTTTTCCGCGCGCAGCGTGGAACTCGTCACGGCCAGATCGGCGGCGCCCATAAAGAGGTCGCGCGGCACGAGGGCCGCGCGTTGCAGCGGATAGAGCCCCGCGCCGAGCACGCCGCGCACGATCTCGAGCGTCTTGAAACGGGCGTCGGAGACCAGAAGCGCGATCGACAGCACGACGAAGAAGATCAGCCGTGCGAGTGCCGAAGGGCCTTGCTTGAACAGGGGCGGCGGACTGTATTCCATGGTCGGCGCCGGGGGCGTGTACGGTTCGGTGAAACAGGAGATGATGCAGCGGCGCCCCGAAGGACGCCCCGGCGCAGCACTTCGTTGCGGGCGGCGCGGCGGCGGCGGAACCGCCGGGCCTGCGGCGGCGCGCCGGACTCAGCGCGCCACGGTGCGCCCGCAGCGAAGGCGAGGCGCTTACTCGTACGAGAAGATGCTGCCCAGCTTGTCCATGCGCTCGAGCGCCATGCCCGAGCCGCGCACCACGCAGGTGAGCGGGTCTTCCGCCACCAGCACCGGCAGGCCGGTTTCTTCCGCGAGCAGACGGTCGAGGTCGCGCAGCAGCGCGCCGCCGCCCGTGAGCATCATGCCGCGCTCGGCGATGTCGGCGCCCAGTTCCGGCGGCGTTTGTTCGAGCGCGATCTTCACCGAGGAAACGATCTGGTTCAGCGGGTCGGTGAGCGCTTCGAGAATTTCGTTGCTGGAGATGGTGAAGCTGCGCGGAATGCCTTCCGACAGATTGCGGCCCTTCACTTCCATTTCCTTGACTTCCGAACCCGGGAACGCCGAGCCGATTTCCTTCTTGATGGCTTCGGCCGTTTGTTCGCCGATCAGCATGCCGTAGTTGCGGCGGATGTAGTTGACGATGGCTTCGTCGAACTTGTCGCCGCCCACGCGCACCGAACCCTTGTACACGATGCCGCCGAGCGAGATCACGCCCACTTCGGTCGTGCCGCCGCCGATGTCGACGACCATCGAGCCCGTGGCTTCCGAAACCGGCAGGCCCGCGCCAATGGCGGCGGCCATGGGTTCCTCGATCAGGTAGACCTGCGAGGCGCCCGCGCCGTGTGCCGCTTCCTTGATCGCGCGGCGCTCGACCTGGGTCGAACCGCAAGGCACGCAAATGATGATGCGCGGCGACGGCGAGAACATGCGCGATTCGTGAGCCGTCTTGATGAACTGCTTGATCATCTGTTCGGTCACGGTGAAGTCGGCGATCACGCCGTCTTTCATCGGGCGGATGGCTTCGATATTGCCCGGCACCTTGCCGAGCATTTGCTTGGCTTCCTTGCCGACGGCCTGAATCGTCTTCTTGCCGTTGGGGCCGCCTTCCTGGCGGATGGACACGACCGAGGGTTCGTCGAGGACGATGCCCTTGCCGCGCATGTAGATCAGGGTGTTGGCGGTGCCGAGGTCGATCGCCAGATCGTTGGAGAAGTAGCTACGCAGAAAACCGAACATTCAAAAATCCTGTCTCGCTTGTGGCCGTCCTTCCAGATGCCTGGACAAGGGCGGCAGCGGAAAAAATAACAGCCTCAGGGCGGGCGCAGCGCGCCGCCGCGAAAGCACCCCGGAAACACGCAAGGGGCGCCGCATGGGGCGCGCCGTCGGTCAAACGAAGGGGCCTGAGACTGCGGGGATGGTTACCGGAAGGCAGCCTGGTTGCGCTGCCCCGCGCTGCCCTTTGCGTGCTGCTTTGAGTCCTTTCTGGCCGTATCGTTCTACGTACGGAACTGAAAGGCGGGCGCAAGGCGGTCCGGGTTTGGGTCGAACGCGTAATGATACCTTATAATTTTGCCTGTTTTGCAGGATCCGGCCGGCAGTTTTTGACCTCGTCGAAGCTTTCGTCCACAGCCGGATCAGGCGCGATAAACCGCTGTTGCAGCACTGGATTTCCCGCACTGCCGCAGCCATTTTTTCCGGTGACCGCATGGCCCTGACCCTGAACGATGTGAAGCGAATCGCGCATCTCGCGCGCCTCGAACTGGCCGACGCCGAAGCCGGCAACACGCTCGAACGCCTGAACGACTTCTTTGGCCTCGTCGAGCAGATGCAGGCCGTGGACACGACCGGCATCGCGCCGCTCGCGCACCCGATCGAGCAGATCGAGGATGTTGCGCTGCGTCTGCGCGAAGACGCCGTGACCGAAATCGTCGACCGCGAGGCGCTGCAACGTCCGGCGCCCGCGGTACAGGACGGACTTTACCTCGTGCCGCGCGTGATTGAGTAAACGCTGAGCATTTTTTAGCTTTTTTCGAAATCCTTCGAGTCGTCGGAACGATTCGAAAAACGGCACGGACTCCGAAGTTTTCGCGCGGTTTCGCGGGCGTTTTAAGAACGTTTCGAAACGCGCGCCCCGCAAACCGGGCGTGCGCCGCAAAGACCGCGGCCGCGCCGCGCAGGAGCCGCCGGATATCGCCGGTTACACCGTGACGCTCTTCCAGGAATCACGCAATGCATGACAAAAGCTTGACCGAACTGCGCGCCGCGCTGGCTGCGAAGGAATACTCCGCAGTCGAGCTGGCCCAGCACTATCTGAGCCGGATCGAGGCGCACAAGGACCTGAACGCCTTCGTCGACGTCAATCCGGAACTGACGCTCGCGCAGGCGAAGTCCGCCGACGCGCTGCTGCACTCGGGCCACGCCGGCCCGCTCGCGGGTCTGCCGCTCGCGCACAAGGACGTGTTCGTCACGCGCGGCTGGCGCTCCACGGCCGGCTCGAACATGCTTGCAAACTATGTGAGCCCGTTCGACGCCACCGTGGTCGAGCGCCTCGAGCGCGCGGGCATGGTCTGCCTCGGCAAGACCAACATGGACGAATTCGCCATGGGTTCGTCGAACGAAAACTCGTTCTTCGGCGCCGTGAAGAACCCGTGGGACACGAAGGCCGTGCCCGGCGGCTCCTCGGGCGGCTCGGCCGCCGTGGTCGCCGCGCGCCTCGCGCCCGCCGCGACCGGCACGGATACGGGCGGCTCGATTCGCCAGCCGGCGTCGTTCTCGGGCATCACGGGCATCAAGCCCACCTACGGCCGCGTCTCGCGCTACGGCATGATCGCGTTCGCCTCGTCGCTGGACCAGGGCGGCCCGATGGCGCGGAACGCCGCCGACTGCGCGCTGCTGCTCAACGCCATGGCCGGTTTCGACGAACGCGATTCGACCAGCCTGCAACGCGACGACGAAGACTACACGCGCTTTCTCGGCCAGAACTGGACGCCGGACGCCGCCGCGGGCAAGCCGCTCGCGGGCCTGCGCATCGGCCTGCCGAAGGAATACTTCGGCGCGGGTCTCGCCGACGACGTGCGTGCCGCCATCGACGCCGCCCTGAAGACCTACGAGTCGCTCGGCGCCACGTTGGTGGAAGTCACGCTGCCCAAGACCGAACTGTCGATTCCCGTGTACTACGTGATCGCGCCGGCGGAAGCCTCGTCGAACCTCTCGCGTTTCGACGGCGTGCGTTTCGGCCATCGCGCGGCGCAATACGGCGATCTGCTCGACATGTACAAGAAGTCGCGCGCGGAAGGCTTCGGCCCCGAAGTGAAGCGCCGCATTCTGGTGGGCGCCTACGTGCTCTCGCACGGCTACTACGACGCGTACTACCTGCAGGCGCAGAAGATCCGCCGCATCATCGCGAACGACTTCCAGGAAGCGTTCAGGCAGTGCGACGTCATCATGGGACCGGTGGCCCCGAGCGTGGCGTGGGATATCGGCGCGAAGGGCGACGATCCGCTCCAGATGTACCTCGCGGACATCTACACGCTCTCCACGAGCCTCGCGGGCCTGCCCGGCATGAGCGTGCCGTGCGGCTTCGGCGCGGGCGCGAACGCGCAGCGACCCGTCGGTCTGCAGATCGTCGGCAACTATTTCAACGAGGCCCGCATGCTGCAAGTCGCCGACGCGTTCCAGCGCGCGACCGAGTGGCATCGCCAGGCGCCGGCAGGGGTGTAAAGCATGAGCACACAGTGGGAAGTCGTTATCGGTCTCGAGACGCACGCGCAGTTGTCGACCGTCTCCAAGATCTTTTCGGGCGCGTCCACGCAATTCGGCGCGGCGCCCAACTCGCAGGCCTGCCCCGTGGATCTCGCGCTGCCGGGCGTGCTGCCGGTGATGAACCGCGGCGCCGTGGAGCGCGCGATCCGCTTCGGTCTCGCCATCGGTTCGACCATCGCGCCGCGCAGCATCTTCGCGCGCAAGAACTACTTCTACCCCGACCTGCCGAAGGGCTATCAGATCAGCCAGTACGAGATTCCGGTCGTGCAGGGCGGTCAGATCACGATCCAGGTGCCGGCCAACGAAAAGGCGGGCAAGGAAGCGTACGAAAAGACCGTCAACCTCACGCGCGCGCATCTGGAAGAAGACGCGGGCAAGTCGCTGCACGAAGACTTCGCGGGCATGACCGGTATCGACCTGAATCGCGCCGGCACGCCGCTGCTCGAAATCGTTACGGAACCTGAAATGCGCAGCGCCGCGGAAGCGGTCGCCTACGCGAAGTCGCTGCACACGCTCGTGGTGTGGCTCGGCATCTGTGACGGCAACATGCAGGAAGGCTCGTTCCGCTGCGACGCGAACGTCTCCGTGCGCCCGGTCGGCCAGAAGGAATTCGGCACGCGCGCCGAGATCAAGAACCTGAACTCGTTCCGCTTCCTCGAAGAAGCCATCCAGTACGAAGTGCGCCGTCAGATCGAGCTGATCGAAGACGGCGGCACGGTGGTGCAGGAAACGCGCCTTTACGACCCGGACAAGCGCGAAACGCGCTCGATGCGCAGCAAGGAAGACGCGCACGATTACCGTTACTTCCCCGACCCCGACCTGATGCCGCTCGTGATCGACGCGGCGTGGGTCGAGCGCGTGAAGGGCGAGATGCCCGAATTGCCGGCCACGATGCAGTCGCGTTTCGTCGAGCAATACGGCGTGACGGCGTACGACGCGAACGTGCTCACCTCGAGCAAGGCGATGGCCGCGTACTTCGAAGCGGTCGTGGCGAAGGCGGGTGCGGCGCAGGCCAAGGCCGCCGCGAACTGGCTGATGGGCGAAGTCTCGTCGCAATTGAACCGCGAAGGGCTGGAGATCGCCGCTTCGCCGGTCTCGGCCGCGCAGTTCGCGCTGCTGCTCGCGCGCATTGCCGACGGCACCATCTCGAACAAGATCGCCAAGGAAATCTTCCAGGCGATGTGGGACGAGAAGGCCACCGACGAAGGCGCGGTCGACCGCATTGTCGAGGCGAAGGGGCTCAAGCAGATTTCGGACACCGGCGCGCTCGAAGCGATCATCGACGAAGTGCTCGCCGCGAACGCGAAGTCGGTCGAGGAGTTCCGCGCGGGCAAGGAAAAGGCGTTCAACGCGCTGATCGGCCAGGCGATGAAGGCCACCAAGGGCAAGGCGAACCCGCAGCAGGTCAACGAGTTGCTCAAGAAGAAGCTCGGCTGAGCGGGCAAGACAAGCGGTTGGCAGTCGACGAAGGCGGCGTTGCGCGTGACGTGTGACGCCGCCTCGTCGTTTCAGAACGAGGTGAACAGCATGCCGAAAACCCCGAACTCCGACGCGAAACTCGACGCGCGCGTGAACGCGCTGCTCGACGACTACCGCGTGCCGTTTTTCGGCGACAAGAAAGCGCAGAAGTTCGCGCTCGACGCGCTCGATCCGGGCGCGAAGCCGTTCTCGACGGGCAGCAAGGACAGCGACCGCGACCGTCTTTCCGACATCGGCAACCGGCTCGACGTGCAGCAGGAACGCCTGCACGCGCAGCGTCATCAGCGTGTGCTGCTGGTGCTGCAAGGCATGGACACGAGCGGCAAGGACGGCACGATCCGCGGCGTGTTCCACGAAGTGGATCCGCTCGGGCTGCGCATCGTGCCGTTTCGCGCGCCCACGGCCATCGAGGCGGCGCACGACTTTCTCTGGCGCGTGCACGCGCAGACGCCGGCCGCCGGCGAACTTGCGATCTTCAATCGCAGCCATTACGAAGACGTACTGGTGCCGCGCGTGATGGAGCAGATCGATCAGGCCGAATGCGAGCGCCGCTATCGCCAGATTCGCGAGTTCGAAGCCATGCTCGCGGAGAACGGCACGACCATCGTGAAGTGCATGCTGCACATCTCGAAGGACGAGCAGAAGCGCCGCCTGCAGGCACGCATCGACGACGAAACGAAGCACTGGAAGTTCGATCTCTCCGACCTCGAGGCGCGCCAGCACTGGGACGCGTACCAGGCCGCGTACCGCGATCTGCTCGCGGCCACCTCCACCGAATGCGCGCCGTGGTACGTGGTGCCCGCCGACTCCAAGACGCATCGCAACGTGATGGTGGCCGAGCTGCTGCTGCGCCTCATGGAAGGCCTCAAGCTCGAATATCCGCCGGGCAAGCCCGAACTGAAGGGCGTGAAGGTCGACTGAGCGCCGCCCGAACTCACGCTCGAATCGCGCTGGAATCCCGCTCGATTCGAGCGCAAACCGGACGCACCCGCCTCGCCCGCCGAGGCAACCCAAAACAAGAGGAAAACACCATGTTCCGTGTGATCACCGCGAATCTGAACGGCATCCGTTCGGCGGCGAAGAAGGGCTTTTTCGAGTGGTTCGGCGAGCAGAAAGCCGACGTGCTCTGCGTGCAGGAAATCAAGTGCTCGCAGGACGACATGACGCCCGAATTTCTCGCGCCGCACGACTTCAAGGGCTATTTCCAGCATGCGGTGAAGAAGGGCTACAGCGGCGCGGGCGTGTACTCGCGCCACGAGCCGGACGACGTGATCATCGGCTTCGGCAGCGCCGAATTCGATCCCGAAGGCCGCTATGTGGAAACGCGTTACGGCAAGCTCTCGGTGATCTCGGTGTACGTGCCGTCGGGGTCGAGCGGCGAGGAGCGCCAGGCCGCGAAGTACCGCTTCATGGACGAATTCATGCCGCATCTGGCCGAACTCGCGCAGGAGCGGGAAGTGATCGTGTGCGGCGACGTGAACATCGTCCACAAGGAAATCGACATCAAGAACTGGAAGGGCAACCAGAAGAACTCGGGTTGCCTGCCCGAAGAGCGCGCGTGGCTCACGAAACTGTTCGACGACGTGGGTTATGTGGACGTGTTCCGCACGCTCGACACGCGCGCCGAGCAGTACACGTGGTGGAGCAACCGCGGTCAGGCCTACGCGAAGAACGTGGGGTGGCGTATCGATTACCAGATCGCCACGCCGGGCGTCGGGCACACGGCGAAGAAAACGTCGATCTTCAAGGACATCAAGTTCAGCGACCACGCGCCGCTGACGATCGACTACGACTACAAGGTGAAGGGCTGACCTTGGCGCGCGCGCCGCACTGCGGGCGCGCTCATTGCCCGGCGAGCTTGCGCCGTTGCGGCGCGGCCATGCCTTCGTAGTCGGGCAGCGCGTCGAGCGGTTTGCCGATGGCCTTGGCGTAGAGCGGCATCATGTCCGCGAGCCGTTTGGCGATGTCGGCGCGGCGCGCGGGCGTGTACGGATGCACGTAGATGAAGCCCTGATCGCGGTCGGCGCGCGTGGCCACCGCGAGTTTGTCCCACAGCGTGAGCGCCGCGCGCGGGTCGAAACCGGCGCGCGCGGCGATGTCGCCGCCGATCACGTCGGCTTCGGTTTCGTCGGCGCGGCCGTAGTGCATTTCCACCAGTTGCGAGCCGATCCCGAGCGGAAACACGCCGAGGTCGGCGAGACCGAACAACTGCGGCACGCTGCCCGATTCGATCTGCGCGGCCTGTTGCTCGCCGAGGCGTTCGCGCACGTGCTCGCGCACCGCATGCGCGATCTCGTGGCCGAGCAGCATGCCGAATTCGTTGTCGTTGAGCTTCACGCGGTCGAGCAGGCCGCCGTACACGACGATCTTGCCGCCCGGCAGGCAGTACATGCGGATGTCCGTCGAGCGGATCACCGCGACTTCCCACTTCCAGTTCTTGACGCGATCGCTCCACTTGAGCGCATACGGCGCAAGCCGGTCGACGAACGCGCGCACGCGCTGCACGCGCGGGTCGCTATCGGCATAAAGACGGTTCGAATGGGCCGCGCCGCGCACGATTTCGTTGAATTCGGAGGCGGCCTGCGCCTCCAGCATCGGCGAGGGAATCAGGTTGCGATACACGGCGCTGTTGCCGAAGCGCACGACGCGGCCGGTGTTCGGCGCGATGGCGGCGGCGGGCGCGCTGGTCGCGGCCGGGCTGGAACCGGCGCCGGCATTCGTGCTCGGCATGGTGCCCGGGTTCGCGCCCGTGATCGCGCTGGCGGCGCTGTTGACCGAAGGTGCATCGGCGCTCGACGGCAACGCGGCTGCCGCACTGGTCGCGCTCGTGGCGGCGGGGTTGTCGGCGGCGAGCGCCACGCGCCACGCGGGCAGCGCGGCGGCCAGCACCAGCATTCGGGTCAGCACCTCGGCCGCGGCGCGTGCGACAACGCGCCCCCGCCGCCGCGTGTTGCGGTGCGGAACGTGCGGCGGCACGGCGTCTTTCACGGTGCCTGGCACGGTAGTCGGGTGCTGCGTCACGACCGGATTCTCCACGGGGCGATACGGATGAGCAGGAGCATACCCGGTACGGCGAGTGCCGTGCAGACGATGAAGTAGTCGAACCAGCCGATGCGGGCGACCACGTAGCCGCTCGCGGCCGAGGCGAGCGTGCGCGGCACCGAGGCGAGGCTCGTGAAGAGCGCGAACTGCGTGGCCGTGTAGCGCGGGTCGGTGGTGCTGGCGATATAGGCGGTGAACGCGGCGAGCGTCAAACCGGTCGCGAAGGTCTCGAAGCCGTACACCAGCGCGAGCGCCGCCGCGCGCGGATCGAGTGCGAGCTGCAGATTCGCGCCGAACACGTGCGCCACGGCGGCCACCGCGTGACTCGCGCCGAGCACCACGTCGTAGATAGCCGCGAGCGACGCCGAGCCGTCGTGCAACTGCGCGAGCCACGCGAAGCCGAGCGTCGAGATCATCTGCAGGAAACCGAAGATCCACAGCCCGCGTCCGATGCCGATTTTCACGAGCGCCACGCCGCCCACGATGCCGCCCGCGAGGCTCGCGCCGAACGCCGTCATCTTGGCGATCACGCCGATCTCGGTGCGCGAGAAGCCGATGTCGAGGAAGAACGACGTCGAGAGCGTGGTGGCCATCGTGTCGCCGAGCTTGTAGAGGAAGATGAACGCGAGCACGAACAGCGCGGCCGCGAGCCCGTCGCGGCGCACGAATTCGACGAACGGCTGCGCAATCGCCTCGCGCAGGTTTTTGGGCGGCGCGCCGTGCACTTCGGGCTCGCGCACCACGAGCGTCATGAGCATGCCGGGAATCATGAACGCGGCCGTGACGACGAACACCGTGCTCCACGGCAGATGGTCGGAGAGGATCAGCGCGAGCGAGCCGGGCACGAGCGCGGCGATCTTGTACGCGTTCACATGCACGGCGTTGCCGAGGCCCTGCTCGGTGTCACGCAGCAGTTCGCGGCGATACGCGTCGATGGCGATATCCTGGCTCGCGCCGAAGAACGCCACGAGCGCCGTGAGCGCGGCCACGGTCCAGATCGAGTCCTTCGGCGAGACATAGCCGAGCGTGCCGATCGCGAATGCCACGAGGATTTGCGTGACGAGCATCCAGCCGCGCCGGCGGCCCGGCTTCCAGCCCGGCAGACGCGGCACGTAGCGGTCCATGAGCGGCGCCCAGACGAACTTCCACGTGTAGGGAAACTGGATCAGCGCGAACAGGCCGATTTCCTTGAGATTCACGCCTTCCGAGCGCAGCCACGCCTGCACCAGATACACGAGCGTGAAGAGCGGCAATCCCGACGTGAAGCCGAGAAAGACGCAGATCAGCATGTGCGTATTCAGATACGCACGCCAGCCGGGATGGGATTCGTGAGCGTCGAGAGAGCGTGCCTCGTGCGGCGGATTCGGCATATCGGGCGTGAGCGGCGGCGGTGTTGAGTGAGTTGGGTGGAAAAACACGCGACGCCGCGCACGGCGTCATTTTTTTCTCACGCGATAGACCGCAAGACTACCACGCCAGTTCACGCCCCATCGCACGGTCTGGCCCCCATGCAGCACGGCGCGATCGAGAATTTCGATACCGACCTCGGGCGCGAGCGCCTCGAAATCCTTCACCGTGAGCACGCGCACGTTCGGCGTGTTGTGCCACTGGTAGGGCAGCGACTTCGAGACCGGCATGCGCCCGCGCAGCACCGAAAGCCGGTGCGGCCAGTAGCCGAAATTCGGGAACGAGACGATGCATTCCTTGCCCACGCGCGCCGTCTCGCGCAGGATCGCGGCGGTCTGGTGAATGGTCTGCAGCGTTTGCGAGAGGATCGCGAAGTCGAAGCTCGCGTCTTCGAACAGGCGCAGGCCGTCTTCCAGATTCTGCTGGATCACGTTGATGCCGTTCTTTACCGAGGCGAGCACGCCCGCGTCGTTGATCTCGATGCCGTAGCCCGTGCACTCCAGCTCCTCGCTGAGCAGCGAGAGCAGCGAGCCGTCGCCGCAACCGAGGTCGAGCACCTTGGCGCGCGGTTCGATCCAGCGCGCGATGGTGCGAAAGTCGGGACGGGCGGAAAGACTGTCGAATGCGCTCTGGTTCATGCGCCCACCTCAGCGGCAATGCGTTCGTAGTAAGCGCGCACGACGTTGTGATAGCGCGCGTCGTCGAGCAGGAAGGCGTCGTGGCCGTGCGGCGCGTCGATCTCGGCGTAGGTCACCTGACGCTTGTGGTCGAGCAGCGCCTTCACGAGCTCGCGCGAGCGCGCGGGCGCGAAACGCCAGTCGGTCGCGAAGCTCGCCACGAGGTATTTCGCCTTCGTGTGCGCGAGCGCGCGCGTGAGGTCGCCGTCGTAGGTCTTGGCCGGATCGAAGTAATCGAGCGCGCGCGTGATCAGCAGATACGTGTTGGCGTCGAAGTAGTCGGCGAACTTGTCGCCCTGATAGCGCAAGTACGACTCCACCTCGAATTCCACGTCGAAGTTGAAGTTGTACGCGTCGACGGCGCCTTCGGCGCGGCGCAGCGCGCGGCCGAACTTCTCGGCCATGTCGTCGTCGGAAAGATAGGTGATGTGGCCGATCATGCGCGCGACGCGCAGGCCGCGGCGCGGCACCACGCCGTGCGCGTAGTAGTCGCCGCCGTGGAAGTCGGGGTCCGAGAGAATGGCCGAGCGCGCCACTTCGTTGAACGCGATGTTCTGCGCCGAGAGCTTGGGCGTGGAGGCGATCACGATGCAATGGCCGAGGCGGTCGGGATAGCGCAGGCTCCACGCGAGCGCCTGCATGCCGCCGAGGCTGCCGCCCATCACCGCCGCGAATTTGTCGATGCCGAAGCGATCGGCCACGCGCGCCTGCGCGTCCACCCAGTCCTCGACGGTCACGACCGGAAACTTCGCGCCGTAGGGCTGGCCCGTGGCGGGGTCGCGGCTCATCGGGCCGGTCGAGCCGAAGCACGAGCCGAGATTGTTCACGCCGATCACGAAGAAGCGGTTGGTGTCGAGCGGCTTGCCGGGCCCGACCATGTTGTCCCACCAGCCAACGTCTTTCGGGTTGTCCGCGTACACGCCCGCGACGTGATGCGAGGCGTTGAGCGCGTGACAGACGAGCACGGCGTTGCTGCGTGCGGCGTTGAGCGTGCCGTAGGTCTCGACCACGAGGTCGTAACCGGCCAGCGCCGTGCCGTTCTGCAATTGCAGCGGCGCGTCGAAATGCAGGGTTTGAGGAGCGACGATACCGATCGATTCCATTCGTTCCGCCTTGGTTGTTTCGGGCGGCTAAATGGTCTCGGCGAGCGCGGAATGCGAAAGGGGTGGCGCAGCTGACGACCTCTTTAGCCGCATTTATATCGAACTCCGGACCTTGACCCGGAATTCACGCGCCCGCAATCGAGTCAGCAAATCGGCGCGTGGGGATTGCAAAGGTATTGCAAAACGAACGCAGAGTATATCGGAAAAAGTGCGAAGCGATCCACGCGGGCTCCCGGCCGCGGCGCGCCGGAAGACCACGGCGGCGCGGCGCGAAGCGGGGCTTACTGAAATGGGGCTTACTGAAGCATGATGCGGATCTGCTCGTCGGCGTGTTCGCTCGGCGAGCGCGCGAAACCGCTTTGCGCATAGCGATGCCAGCAGCCGATCACATAGCGGATCACGAGGTTCGCGCGAATCGCCGCGTCGTTGGCCGGGCCGCTCTTGCCCGCCGGCGCCGCGCGCTGCGCTTCGCCCGGAACCGGGGCGCCCGAACCGGTTGTGCCAGCCTCCGCGCGGCGTTCCGCCTCCTGCGCGAGTTCGACGCGCAGACATTGGCGCAGGGAAGCCTCCACGCGATCGAGCAACTGGTTCACGCGCTCGGCGAGCCGTTCGTGCTCGCCCACCAGCGCCTCGCAGGTCAAGACGCGCGTCATGCCGGCGTTGCGCGCCGCGAAGTTCACGAGCATCAGCGCGATCGCGCGCGCCTGTTGCACGCCGCCCGGTTCTTTTTCGACGATCTGGTTGATGAGGCCGAACAGCGTCTGCTCGATGAAGTCGATCAGCCCCTCGTACATCTGCGCCTTGCTGGCGAAATGGCGATACAGCGCGGCCTCGGACACGCCGAGACGCGCGGCCAGCGCGGCCGTGGTGATCTTCTCGCCGCGCGGCGCCTCGAGCATGGAGGCGAGCGTCTGGAGAATGTGGATGCGGCGCTCGCCTGGCTTCGGGCGCGTGGCGCGACGGCCCTCGCCCGGTATGGCGTTGCCCGCGGAATCAACTGCGGTGACTGCTTCACGCGTTTCGGTCGGCTGCATGAATGGCGTCCTCGGTCTGGCCTCTTGCCGCGGTCCGACGCTCCCCCGTTTTACTTCGAGCGTCGCGGCTGCAGGCCTGGTTTCAGCGATTTTAGCGAACGAATGCGACGATCGACATAGTGCGGCCGACCGGTGCCGCGCACATGCGCGGGCAAATGGCCCGTGATCCACACGGTGCGGATACCGAGCCGGCGATAGTCCTTCAAATGGCTGCGCGTGTCTTCGACGAGAATCGCGTCGCGCAGCGCCACGCCCGCTTCGCGCAATTTGCCGCGCAGCATCGCGCGGTCGGGCTTGGCGCGCCAGTGCCCGCGCGGGCTGCGCATGTTTTCCACGGCGATCACGCGCTCGAACACGCGCTCGATGCCGAGCGCCGCGAGCACCGCGCGCGCATAGACCTCGGGCGCGTTGGTGAAGACGATCTTGCGGCCCGGCAGTGCGGCGAGAAGACGCGCGAGACCGCGCTCGGCATGCAGCATCGCGGGCAGGTCGTCGAAGGTGTGCACGACCTTGAGGAAGTCATGCGGATCGACGGGATGATGGCGCGCGAGACCGAGCAGCGTTGCGCCGTAGCGCTGCGTGTAGCTCGTGCGCAGATGGTCGGCGTGCTCGCGCGAAATGCCCAGCGCATCGATGATGTACTGCGTCATGCCCGCGTTGATGGCGGGAAAGATCGCGCGGGACGCGCCGTGCAGCGTGTTGTCGAGATCGAAGAGCCAGACAGGGGCACGGAAGCCCGGGGCGGCGGTCGTGCGAGCGACGCGTCTCGGCCTGCGCCGGCGGTTCGGGCGTGAGTCGGTCATCGTGCGTCGGGCAGGGTGGCGGCGCGGTGCGGGCCGTATTGCGACGGCGCGCGCGGCGCGTTGAAAGAGACGGCCTGGCGGACGGCACAGGCCATGGGCTTCGATGGCGCGGCGGTTGCGCGTGCGTTCGCGCGAACCTGCCGCGTCGGGCGCCGCTCGCTCAGTGCGAGCGGATCATCGTGCCGAACGGCTGCTCGGTCAGGATTTCGAGCAGCACCGAATGCTCGATACGGCCGTCGATGATGTGCACCGAGCGCACGCCGCTCTTCGCCGCGTCGAGCGCCGAGGCGATCTTCGGCAGCATGCCGCCCGAGATCGTGCCGTCTTCGAACAGCGCGTCGATCTCGCGCGCCGAAAGGTCGGTCAGCAGCGTGCCGGCCTTGTCCATCACGCCGGGGATGTTCGTCATCATCACGAGCTTTTCGGCGTTGAGCACCACCGCGAGCTTGCCCGCCACGAGGTCGGCGTTGATGTTGTACGAGAGACCGTCTTCGCCGAAACCGATCGGCGAGATCACCGGAATGAACGCGTCGTCCTGAAGCGCCTTCACGACCGCCGGATTAATCGCCTCGACTTCGCCCACCTGGCCGATGTCCACGTACTGACCGGGATTGTCGCGGTCCGGCATCATGAGCTTGCGCGCGTGGATCAGGCCGCCGTCCTTGCCGGTCAGGCCGACCGCGTGGCCGCCGAAATGGTTGATCAGCGTGACGATGTCCTGCTGCACCTCGCCGCCGAGCACCCACTCGACGACTTCCATGGTTTCCTCGTCGGTGACGCGCATGCCCTGGATGAAGGTGCCCTGCTTGCCGATCTTCTTGAGCGCCGTGTCGATCTGCGGGCCGCCGCCGTGCACGATGACCGGGTTGATGCCGACGAGCTTCAGCAGGATCACGTCGCGCGCGAAGCCTTGCTTGAGGCGCTCTTCGGTCATGGCGTTGCCGCCGTATTTGATGACGACGGTCTTGCCGTGGTACTGGCGAATATACGGCAGCGCCTCGGCAAGGATTTCGGCTTTCAGGGTGGGCGCGATCTGCGAAAGGTCGATAGGCTCGGACATGGCGGCGGGGCTGGACGAAAACAGACGGAAAACGGACGAAACTCGCGCACGCACTCGCGGAACTGGAGCCGCGGAGGGGAGCGCGGGCGAAAACCGGTTGAAACAGGCCGGATTGTACAGGACTGTCGCGGCGCAGCAGGGAAAACGCGGTCGGCCGGCGCGTGTGCGCAACAGGGCCGTCGCGCGGGCCCGTCAAGGCGCGGCGGCGGTCGGCGTGGCATGATTGGCGTTCTCGCCCCGCTTCGTTCCGCTTCGCCGCGGGGGCGCGCCGGGTTGCCGTCCGGGCCGCGCCGTGCCGCGATTCCGTCTGTGTCCGGCATCGTTCGACGCGATCCGGCGCGTTCCGTCGCGATCCGGCATCCTCCGAAACGGCTTTCGCGCCCCAATTCGGCCCCGTCACCTCAAGGAGCACGCCATGACGGCTCCCCGTCCCCCCGCCGACGCCTTGAAAAGCGTGCGCTGCCCGCGTTGCGGCGCCGCGTTCGATTGCGGCCGCCATACCGAGCCGTTCGACTGCTGGTGCAAGGCGCTGCCGGCTGTCCCCGCCGGCCGGCTCGATCCGCGCGGCCGCTGTTTGTGCCCCGAATGTCTCGCCGAGGCGCTCATGCCCGCGCCGGGCGGCCTCGGTGCATCGGGCGAAGTGCCGCCGCCGCGCTGAATCCCCGTGTCGGCGACGGTCCGCGCTCGCGTGTGTTCGTGTTGAATCGCGCGCGCGTTGGCGTGCCAGGCGTCACACGGTGCGCGGTGCCTTCGCCAGCGCCGCCAGATCGGCGCTCACGCGCGCGAGCACCGGCTCCCACTCGCGGAACGCTTTCTGCCGATACAGCGTCGTGTGCGGATACCACGGGCTGTCGCTGCGTTCGAGTTGCCAGACCCAATGTGGATTCACGTCGAGCAGCACCCACGCGGTTTTGCCCAGCGCGCCCGCCAGATGCGCCGCCGACGTGCACACCGAGATCACCAGATCGAGCGATTCGACGAACGCCGCCGTCTCGTCGAAATCGCGCCATTGCGCGCTGAAATCGGTCACCTCGAAGCCCGCCGCGCGCGCCGCCGCAACATCGTCGTCGGCACCCGGCTGCAGCGAATAGAACGCCGCCACGTCTTGCAGCGCGCCGAAGTGCTTCGCATAGGCCTCGAGCCCGACGCGCCGGAACGGGTTGCGTTTGTGCGTGAGGCTGCCTGTCCATGCGAGCCCGACCTTGAGCCGCTTTTCTCCCGCGAGACGTTCACGCCAGCCCGCGGCCGCCCGCGCATCCGCCTTGAGATAACCCACCGGACCGGGAATCGTCGCATCCACGGTACCGAATAGCAGCGGGAGACTCAGCAGCGAGATTTCGTAATCGTAGGGCGGCAGGTTTTCCACGGGACCGCCCACGCAATACCGGTCGCAGTGCGCGCCGAGGCTGCGCGAGAGGAGCGCGCCCATCTGCGGGAACGAATTCCAGACCAGCCGGCCGCCTTCGCGATGCACGCGTTCGGCGAGCATCGGCAGATAGCGGCAGAACTGCAGCAGGTCGCCCATGCCCTGTTCGCCCCACACGAGCAGCGTGCGGCCCGCGAGCGGCTCGCCGCGCCATTCGGGCTTCGGGAACACGGGCCGGCCCGAGGCCAGTTCGCTCGAGCCTTCCCAGCGTGTCTCGTGGCCCGGCCAGCCTTTGGCGTAATCGCGGCGCAGGAGCTGGGTCATCGCCAGGTTCAGGCGCTGCGTGGGGTCGTTCGGCGCATACTGGCAGGCGCCAAGGGCGGCGCGCCTGGCTTCGTCCCACAACTGCGCTTCCTTGCAGGCCATGGCGTAGTTGTTGAGCGCGAGCGGGCTCTGCGGCGCCAGGGTTAGCGCCTTGCGCGCCGCCTCGAGCGGCCGGGCGATGTCGGTGTCGGTGGGTAGCACGCGCGCGAGATTGATCCACGCATTCGCGTTGCCGGGTTCTTCCGCGACGACTTCGCTCAGCAATGCCAGGATTTCGTTGCCATCAGATTTGATTTGCATCAAGGCTGATGCGAGATTGTTCCGCAGATTTGGAAACTTTCGCGCGATTGCAAGCGCACGGCGGTAAGGTTGCACGGCGTCCGCGTGACGATTCGCGAATTGCAGCGCGAGACCGGCCGCGAACCCCGCGGCGGCCCGCTGCGGCGCGAGCCGCGCCACCGCGCCCGTGAGGCGGATGGCTTCGTCGGCGAACGGCTGCTGCCGGGCACGCGCTGCGATCCGCATGAGCGTGTCGTCGTCGAGGGCGCGCAGCGCGGCGCGCACGCGGTCGAGCACGGCTTCGGCCACCGCGCCGCGATCGGCGGAAGCGGTGGAAGCGGCGGGGGCGTCGTGGCTCGCGGCATCGACGAAATCGAGAAAGAGGGCGTGCGCAGGCGCGAGCGCACCGGAAACGACATTGGGCATTGCTGCTTCTATCCTGTAGGAAAACGCCGCGATTTATGTAGTCGGCGGATGACCTAGATTGAAGCAAACCTTTTCAAGATGATGAATCAGACAAGTCTTAACCGGTAAACTGACGCCATGCATCGCATAACCGTCAGTGCTCGCGTCAATCTCAGCCATCTGTTCTGGCTGCGCAGCCTCGCCATCATCGGCCAGCTCTGCACGATCGCCTTCGTGCAGCTTTTCATCGGCGTGCAATTGCCGCTGCCCGCCATGCTGTTCGTGATCGCCATGGAAGTGGCGTTCAACGGCGTCACGTGGCTGCGCGTCACGCAGGATCGTCCCGAGTCGAATCTCGAACTGTTCGGCCAGCTATGGGTCGACCTCGGCGCGCTTTCCGCGCTGCTGTTCCTCTCCGGCGGTACGACCAACCCGTTCGTTTCGCTTTATCTGCCTTCGCTCGCGATCGCGGCGGCCGTGCTGCCCTGGTATCTCACGGCGTGGCTCGCGGCCTTCGCGGTGGCCTGCTACGTGCTGCTCGGCTTCGACAACGTCCCGCTCAATCTCGACAATCCCGCCAACCTGTTCGACTACTATCGCGCGGGCATGTGGGTGAACTTCATGGTGAGCGTGTGCCTGATCGTGTGGTTCGTCGCGCGCATGTCGCGCGCGCTGCGGCAACGTGACACGGCGCTCGGCGACGCCCAGCAGCGGCTGTTGCGCGACGAGCGCGCGGTGGCGCTGGGCGTGCAGGCGGCCACGGTCGCGCACGAGATCGGCACGCCGCTCTCCACTATCGCCATGCTCACCGAGGAACTGCGCGACGTGGCGCGCACGGACCAGGGCCTCGCGCCCTACACCGCCGACCTCGACCTGCTCGACCGGCAGATCACGCTGTGTACTTCGGCGCTCGCGCGCCTGCGCAGCCGCGCGTCGTCGGCGGGCAGCCGGCAGGCCGTGCGCGAGTGGCTCGGGCCGTTCGTCGAGCAATGGCGCCTGCGCCATCCGCACGTGACCTTCGAGCTGCTCGACGAACCGCCCGCCGACCTGAGTCTCGACGACACCGTCGCGGTTGGCCAGATCCTCACGATCCTGCTCGACAACGCCGCGCGCGCGAGCCGCGATTTCGTGACGTTGCGCGCGTTCGCGTCGCCGCGCGCGGGGCATGTCGACTTCGAAGTCCGCGACGCGGGGCCGGGCATTCCGGCTTCGCTGCGCGCGTCGCTCGGCGCCGCGCCCGTGGACAGCACGCAGGGCGGTCACGGCGTCGGGCTGTATCTGGCGTTTGCGTCGGCGGCGCGGCTGGGCGGCTCGATCGAACTGGCCGACGTCACGGCGCCCGGCGAACCCGCGGGCGACACCGACGCCGACAGCGCGGCCATCGCCACGGGCGCGCCCACGACTTACGCGCGCCCGCGCAAGCCGCGCGGCACGCGCGCGCTGTTGCGCGTGCCGGTCCGGCCGGGCGACACGGACGACACGGGCGACACGGACGAGGCCGCCGCACAGGCATCGAATGAGGTGAACGCGGCGCCGCACGAAGGCGCGGCCGCCGGTTCGGGAATGGAATCGGGCGACGGGCCGGCCCGGCCCGGTGCGGCCTAACAACACGGAGCAATAGGCATGAGCGAAATGAGTTTTCTGGTCATCGACGACGACGAGGTGTTCTCCGACATCCTGGCGCGCGGCCTGACGCGGCGCGGCTACCAGGTGGAGCAGGCGCACAACGCGGACGAAGCGATCCGCTTCGCGAACCAGCAGAAGTTCGCGCAGATCACCGTCGACCTGCATCTCGGCAACGACTCGGGCCTCTCGCTCATCGCGCCGCTGCGCGATCTGCAACCCGACGCGCGCATGCTCGTGCTCACGGGTTACGCGAGCATCGCCACGGCCGTGCAGGCGGTGAAGGACGGCGCCGACAACTACCTCGCGAAGCCCGCGAACGTCGAGATGATTCTTTCGGCGCTTCAAGGCGACGCGAGCGCGCTGCAGGCCGAAGCGGCCATCGAGCACCCGGCGCCGCTTTCCGTCGCGCGCCTCGAATGGGAGCACATTCAGCGCGTGCTTGCCGAGCACAACGGCAACATCTCGGCCACGGCGCGCGCGCTCAACATGCATCGCCGCACCTTGCAGCGCAAGCTCGCGAAGCGGCCCGTGCGGCAGTGAGCCGGCATCGCTGAGCGCGCCTCCCGGGCGCGCCGCGGGCCTGGGCAAACGCCGACGCAAACGCCGGCACCCATGCAAAAGGGACCCCGCGGGGTCCCTTTTTTGATGCGCCGATGTTGCCAGCGCCCGCCGCCGGGCGACGGGCGATATCGCGTTACAGCACGTAGCGCGACAGATCTTCGTCCTGCGAGACTTCGCCGAGCGCCTTGTCGACGTAAGCCGCGTTGACGGTCACGCTCTGGCCCGCGTGATTGCCCGCCGCAAACGAGACATCTTCGAGCAGCTTTTCGATGACCGTATAGAGACGGCGCGCGCCGATATTCTCGGTCTTCTCGTTCACGGAGAAGGCGATCTCCGCGAGGCGGCGAATGCCGTCTTCGGCGAAGTCGAGATGCACGTCTTCGGTGGCGAGCAGCGCCTGATACTGCTTCACGAGGCTCGCGTCGGTGGAGACGAGAATCGCTTCGAAGTCCTTCACGGAGAGCGAGTCGAGTTCGACGCGAATCGGGAAACGGCCTTGCAGTTCGGGAATCAGATCGCTCGGCTTCGAGAGGTGGAACGCACCGCTCGCGATGAACAGGATGTGATCGGTCTTGACCATGCCGTACTTCGTGTTGATGGTCGTGCCTTCCACGAGCGGCAGCAGGTCGCGCTGCACGCCCTGACGCGAGACTTCACCGCCGCCCGCGCCTTCGTTGTTGCGCGAGGCGATCTTGTCGATTTCGTCGAGGAACACGATGCCGTTCTGCTCGACGTTCTGCACGGCTTTCTGCTTGACCTCTTCGTCATTGAGCATCTTCGCCGCTTCCTCGTCGGTCAGGAGTTTCAGCGCTTCCTTGACCTTCACCTTGCGGCGCGTCTTCTTGCCGCCGCCGAGATTGGCGAACATCGAGCGGATCTGCTCGGTCATGTCTTCCATGCCCGGCGGCCCCATGATGTCCATGCCCGCTTGCGGCAGTTCGACGTCGAGCTCGATTTCCTTGTCGTCGAGCTGACCTTCGCGCAGGCGTTTGCGGAAGGTCTGGCGCGTGACGTTGTCGCTATCCGCGGCGCCCGATTCCGACGATCCGAAGCCCACGGGGCGCGCGCTCGGCAGCAGGATGTCGAGGATCCGGTCCTCGGCCTGGTCCGTGGCCTTGCTGCGAACCTTGCGCATTTCCGACTCGCGCGTCTGCTTCACCGAGATCTCGATGAGGTCGCGCACGATGCTGTCCACGTCGCGGCCCACGTAGCCCACTTCGGTGAACTTGGTCGCTTCGATCTTGATGAACGGCGCGTCGGCCAGCTTGGCGAGACGGCGCGCGATCTCGGTCTTGCCGACGCCCGTCGGCCCGATCATGAGAATGTTCTTCGGCGTGATTTCCTGGCGCAGCGGCTCGGCCACCTGCTGGCGGCGCCAGCGGTTGCGCAGCGCGACGGCCACGGCCTTCTTCGCCTTCGCCTGGCCGATGATGTGCTTGTCGAGTTCCGAGACGATCTCGGCGGGAGTCATGGTGCTCATCGTGAGTCCTTGTAGTCGGTGGCGAGGCCGTTACTCGATGGTTTCGATCACGCGATTGTGATTCGTGTAGATGCACATGTCGCCCGCGATTTCGAGCGACTTTTCGACGATCTCGCGCGGCGAGAGGTCGGTGTTGTCGACCAGCGCGCGCGCCGCGGCCTGCGCGTACGAGCCGCCCGAGCCAATCGCGCAGATGCCGCCTTCGGGATCGAGCACGTCGCCGTTGCCGGTGATGACGAGCGTGGTGTGTTCGTCGGCGGCGATCAGCATGGCTTCGAGACGGCGCAGCATGCGGTCGGTGCGCCAGTCCTTCGCCAGTTCGACGGCCGAACGCGTGAGATTGCCCTGATGCTTTTCGAGCTTGGCTTCGAAGCGGTCGAGCAGCGAGAAGGCGTCGGCGGTGCCGCCCGCGAAACCGACCATGACCTTGCCGCCGTAAATGCGCCGGACCTTCTTCGCGCCACCCTTCATGACGATGTTGCCGAGCGTGACCTGGCCGTCACCGCCGAGCGCGACCTTGTCGCCGCGTCGTACGGAGACGATCGTCGTGCCGTGAAATTGCTCCATGTGCGTTCCTTTTTGCGTTGATGCCGCGTGGGATGCGATGGCATTGCGTGCCGTTGTCGGGAGGCGCGGCGGCGTTGGAAAGCGTGGCCGCCGCGCTCGAATCCGGTTGCGCCCGAAGCGCGTGTCGGTAGAAGTTTAGGGCGTCGATCGACACTTCAAGGGCGAGGCGCGCAGAAACCGGGCCGCGCGGGTGCGGCAAAAGCGCGTGGGAAGGCGGTGAGGCGGCCGCCACGGCGGTGCGGCCGGCAAGGCGCCCGGGCGAGCGCCCGGCGCCGCGCCAAAGAAAAAAGCGCACGGGAGACCCGTGCGCTTCTTCGCGAAGGCAAGTCGTGCGCCGCGAGACCCGTTCGCGGCAGCCGGCAATCTCAGTCGCCGAACAGCTTCTGGCGCAGTTCGCGGCGCTCTTGCGCTTCGAGCGAGAGCGTGGCGGTCGGGCGCGCGAGCAGACGCGGGATGCCGATCGGCTCGCCCGTTTCTTCGCACCAGCCGTAGTCGCCCGATTCGATGCGCGCGATCGATTGCTGCACCTTCTTCAGCAGCTTGCGCTCGCGGTCGCGCGTGCGCAGTTCGAGCGCGTGCTCTTCCTCGATCGTCGCGCGGTCGGCCGGATCCGGAACGATCACGGTTTCGCGCAGATTCTCGGTGGTCTGGCCCGCATTGCGGAGGATTTCCGCCTGCAGCTGTTCGAGCCGGTTCTTGAAGAAGGCGAGCTGATCCTCGTTCATGTAATCCTTGTCGCCCATCTTCAGGATTTCGGCTTCGGTCAAGAGTCGTTTCGTCGTCATCTGGCTTGCTTCTTCAATGAGTGGGGCAAAACTGGCACATCTTGCCTGCACTTGGGTGTTGCCCGCAGTGGCCGCGGTGGCGAACTCACCACTTTTGCCAGGCGCATTAACCGCGCCGTCATGCGCGCTGGCGGGCACGGACGATGAATTGTCGTGACGCGCGAAGCGCCGCTGCGGGGCCGAACTCCTCTGGAAACCGGTTTTACAGATGCTCCTGAGGCATATTTCGTACCGGCAGCGCGCTGCGACTCCCATGCGCTGACGGCGGGGCGCCCTGCCGGAACGGCGGAAAAACGCGTATTCCGGGGCTGCCTCTCTTCCAGTGGGGCCGTATTGTAACCGAACCGCAAACTCAGGCCGCAAGCCGGAAATTCCCGGTCACGGCGCGATTTTCTTGAGCGTGTCGGATTTACGTTTGCGCACCGGTCGATATCCAGAAAATATAACGCGCCAATCGTGAAAAAGCGATGGTCGGGTACGTTATTTGGCGTCCGCGCAGCGAAAGACGTCATTGCGCGCGGCGAATTCGCGTTTTCGACGGGTTTTTTCGGACTTTTTTCAGAACGGTGACGATTTTCCGCCCGGCTCCGGCGCGCGCAAACGAAAGCGCCCGGTCGCGAGGGCCGGGCGCGGGGCGCAAGTTCAGCTCGGCGGCAACCGGCAAGACGGCGCCGGGCCGTTTCGCCGATGTCGTGCCGTCAGGCGCTTACACGAGACAGGCGTCGAGCCCGTCGGTGATCAGATCCTGCGGCAGTTCGATGCCGATGAACACCATCTTGCTGTTCTTCTTCTCGACCGGCAGCCACTTGGCCGCGAGATCGCTGCCCATCATCTGGTGCACGCCCTGGAACACCACCTTGCGGTCGACGCCCTTCATGTAGAGCACGCCCTTGTAGCGCAGCAGGCGTTCGCCATAGATCTGAAGAATGCCGCCGAGAAAGTCTTCGAGGCGGTTCGGGTCGAACGGGCGGTCGCTGCGGTACACGAACGACTTGATCTTGTCGTCGTGGTGCGCGTGATGGTGGTGGTGGCCGTGGTCGTGACCTTCGTGCGTGCACTTGCCGTGATCGTGATCGCAGTCGGCGTGATCGTGAGCATGGTCATGAGCGTGATCGTGGTCATGACCATGCGCGTGGCCGTGCTCGTCGTGCGCGTGCGCGTGGTGGCTCGCGTGCTCGTCTTCGGCGAGGAAGTCGGGGTCGATTTCGAGCTTGGCGTTCAGGTTGAAGCCGCGCAGATCGAACACTTCCTTGATGTCGGCTTCGCCGAAATTCACCTGGCGGATCTGCGCCTTCGGGTTCATGTGCAGCACGCGATGGCGCAGGTCGGCGAGTTCTTTTTCGTCGACGAGATCGGCCTTCGTGATGAAGATGCGATCGGCGAAACCGACCTGGCGCTGCACCACTTCGTGTTCGTCGAGCTGATGGTTGCCGTGCTTGGCGTCCACGAGCGTGATGATCGCGTCGAGCAGGAAGGTGTCGGCGATCTCGTTGTCCATGAAGAACGTCTGCGCCACCGGGCCCGGATTCGCGAGACCGGTGGTCTCGATCACGACGCGCTCGAAGTCGAGCTTGCCGTCGCGCTTTTGCTGCGCGAGGTCGCCGAGCACGCGCGAGAGGTCGCCGCGGATCGTGCAGCAGATGCAGCCGTTGCTCATCTGGATGATCTGCTCGTTGGCGTCCTGCACGAGAATTTCGTTGTCGATGTTCTCTTCGCCGAACTCGTTCTCGATCACGGCGATCTTCATGCCGTGCTTCTCGTTGAGGATGCGCTTGAGCAGCGTGGTTTTACCGCTGCCGAGGAAGCCGGTCAGGATGGTGACGGGAATCATGCTGGTTGCCATGCTGTCTGCCTGGAGTGTGTGCGTTCGGGAGCGTTCCGGCGCGCCGCCGGAGCGAACGGGCGGCGGCGGGGCCGTCAGTGTTACAAGATAACTTCCTATTGAAACATATCTGCGCCGCGCTCGCATGAGGCGGCCCGGCGCGCGGGGCGTTCAAGCCGGGGCCGGCGCCGCGGTTTCGGGGCGCGACCGGGGTATCGCCGCTCGCGCCGATGCGCAGGCAGATAGGGGCGCCTCAGGCGATTTGCAACAGCAGGCCCTTCAGATACTCGCCTTCCGGGAAAGCCGTGAGCAGCGGATGGTCGACGCCCGCGCCGAGGCGCTTGAGGATGCGCGCATCCACCTTGGCGTCGGCGGCGGCGCCCGCGACGATCTTCTGGAACAGCGCCGAATCGATCGCGCCCGAGCACGAGTACGTGAACAGCAGGCCGCCCGGACGCAGCAGCTTGAAGCCGCTCAGGTTGATGTCCTTGTACGCGCGCGCGGCGCGGTCCACGTGCTCGCGCGAGGCCGCGAACTTGGGCGGATCGAGCACCACGAGGTCGAAGCGTTCGCCTTCCTCGTGGAGGCGGCGCAGCGTCTTGAAGGCGTCGGCGTCGAGCCAGCTCGCGAGCGCCGCGTCGAAGCCGTTGGCCTCGACGTTCTTTTGCGCCGTGGCGAGCGCTTCGCCCGACGAGTCGATCGACACCACGCGTTTCGCGCCGCCTTTCATCGCCGCGAGCGAGAAGCCGCCCGTGTAGCAGAAGCAGTTGAGCACCTCGCGCTCGCGCGCGTAGGTCTGCACGAGCGCGCGGTTGTCGCGCTGATCGACGTAGAAGCCGGTCTTGTGGCCGTTGCGCACATCGACGTGATAACGCACGCCGTTTTCGTTCGTGACGAGCGTGGCGGGCGGTTCGTCGCCGGCGAGCACGCCGGTGATTTGTTCGAGCCCTTCCTTTTCGCGGATGGAGACGTCCGAGCGCTCGTAGACGTTCGGGCAGCCCGTGACCTGCGTGAGCGCCGCGACGATCGCTTCCTTCCACGCTTCCACGCCCGCCGCCATGAACTGGCAGACGAGCTGGCCGCGCGCGCCGGAGTCGTCGGCGATGTAGTAATCGACGATCAGGCCCGGCAAGCCGTCCGCTTCACCGAAGATCAGGCGCACGGCGCCGGTGTTGCTGACCATGGCGCGGCGGTCGGCGAGGGCGCGCTGCACGCGGCGCTTGAAGAACGCGTGGTCGATCGGCTCGTTTTCGTCGAAGCTCCAGATGCGCGCGCGGATCTGCGAATGCGGGCTGTAGGCGGCGCGGCCGAGAAAGCGGCCATCGGCGGCGCGTACGATGACGGTCGCGCCCGAGGCGGGTTTGCCTTCCACGCGCTCGATCGCGTTCGCGTAGACCCACGGATGGCGGCGCAGCAGGGATTTTTCTTTCGACGGCTTGAGGGTGACGATATTCATGATGTATTCGATACGGCTTGGGCGAGGCGCGCGACGGCGCTTCGCGCATGGACGGCGTCGCTGTCGACGAGAGTAACTGCTGTGGGGCGGGACTAAGCGCTGAAGCGCCAACTCCCGCCGACACGCTAACTCTCGTCGACAGCTTTGCATGGGACGAAAGTAAGCGCTAAAGCGCTAACTCTCGTCGACAGCTTTGCATGGGACCAGAGTAAGCGCTGTGGGGCGGGACTAAGCGCTGAAGCGCCAACTCCCGCCGACACGCTAACTCTCGTCGACAGCTTTGCATGGGACGAAAGTAAGCGCTGAAGCGCTAACTCTCGTCGACACGTTTCTTGGCGCGCGGGTGCGCGGTGTCGTAGACCTTCGCGAGATGCTGAAAGTCGAGCGACGTATAGACCTGGGTGGCCGCGATGCTCGCGTGGCCGAGCAACTCCTGCACGGCGCGCAGATCGCCGCTCGATTGCAGCAGATGCGTGGCGAACGAGTGGCGCAGCACGTGGGGATGCACGTTGGCCGGAATGCCGGCGGCGATGGCGGCGCGCTTCACGCGCTCGCGCACCACGCCCGGCGCCATGCGATTGCCGCGCACGGAGAGAAAGAGCGGCGCGTCGTCGTGCTTGACGAATGCGCCGCGCGCGGCGAGCCACGCGTCGAGCGCGTCGAGCGCTTTCGCGCCCACGGGCACCAGCCGATGCCGTTTGCCCTTGCCGAGCACTTCGACTTCGGCGGCGTCGCGTTTGAGCCAGCCCGCCGATTCGTAGCCGTCGCGCTTCACGTAGCGCACGTCGAGCCCGACGAGTTCGGCGAGGCGCAAGCCCGACGAATAGAACAGTTCGAGCATCGCGCGGTCGCGCAGCGCTTCGGGGCCGTTGGCGTCGGCGCCGCCAATCGCGGGCGCGTTCATGAGCTGCGCGGCGTCGTCGACGGAAAGCGCCTTCGGCAACGTCTTCGCGCTCTTGGGCGCGCGCACGGCCGCCACGGGATTCGCTTCGAGTTCGATGCGGCCCGCGAGCCAGCGATAGAACGCGCGCCACGCCGAAAGCCGGTGCGCGATCGAGCGCGCCGAGAGCCCGCCCGCGTGCGCGCGCGCCACCGCGCCGCGCACGTCGGCGGGCGTGATCGCCGCGAGCGGGCGGCCGTTGGCGAGCTTGTGCAGTTCGTCGAGTTCGTGCGTGTAGCCGCGCAGCGTATGCGCCGACAAACGCCGCTCGTGCTCGAGGCTCGCGAGGTAATCCGCGATATGCGCGTCGAGGGGAGCGGCGGTGGCAGCGGGCGCGTTCACGTTGGTGTAGTCGATCGGTGGCGGCGGATCAATGTCGGCAATGCGCGGCAATCAATGCGGCAATCAATGCGGCAACAAGCGCGTGAGCGCCGCGCTCGCGAGCGCGCCGATCTGCGTGAGGAAGTCGGTGGCCATGCCTTCGTGGAAGCGGCGCGCGTCGGGAGAACCCATCACGAGCAGGCCGAACGCCGCGCCTTGCGCGCCGCCGCCTTCCGCTTCCGGCGCGCTGCGCAGCGCGATGATCGCCACCGATTGCGCGGCGCCCTCGCTCGAATCGAGCCATTGCGCGGCTTCGAAGCCGGCGTTCGCGCCGCAGTAGGGTGTATCCAGGCTGTTCGCGTAGAGGCGCACTTCCTCGCCCGTATGGCGCGCGAACTCGGCTTCGGCGTAGGCGGGCGCGACGTCCCAGATGCGCAGCGCGGCCTGCGGCACGTCGAACACATCACGCAGATTCTCGGCGATGGTGCGCGGCAGCGCGTACGGATCGCGCTCGGCAATCACGCGCGTGGTCCAGCGGCCGAACTTCGTGGCGATCGAGTCGTTCTCGTGGCCGTAACGCAGCAGTTCCGACAAGCGCCGTTCGAGATGCTTGTTCTTCTCGCGCAGCATTTCCATCTGGCGCTCCTGCAGCGACACGGCCGCCTTGCCGTGCGGGTTGCCGAGCTTGATCGACGCGAGCAGTTCGGCGTGCTCGACGAAGAAATCGGGGTGGGCAAGCAGATAGTCGGCGACTTCGCGATCGTTCATGTTGTTGGTGCGCTGGTGCGGGTTGATGCGGTCGATACGTTGCGGAACGCGTTGCAAGCGGTGCGCGATCTCGCCGAAGCGAAGCGTCGCGGAAAATCACGCTGAAACCGTGCGCTGAAACCCGCACGCAATCGCGCGGGATTCACCTCAATCGGCGAGTTCGATCTCGCCTTCGAACACGGTGGCGGCCGGTCCCGCCATCGTGAGCGCGGCGGCTTCGTCGCGCGCGCCGTCCCAGGCGATCGTGAGTACGCCGCCATGCGTGTGCACTTTCACGGGCGAATCGAGCAGGCCGCGGCGAATGCCGGCGGCCACGGCCGCGCAGGCGCCCGTGCCGCACGCGAGCGTTTCGCCCGCGCCGCGCTCGAACACGCGCAACCGCACTTCGTTGCGCGACACGATTTCCATGAAGCCCGCGTTCACCTTGTTCGGAAAGCGCGCATGACGCTCGATGAGCGCGCCTTCGGCTTTCACCGGATACGCCTCGACATCGTCGACGACCTGCACCGCGTGCGGGTTGCCCATCGACACGGTCGACACCCAGCGCGTTTCACCGTTCACGTCGAGCGGCCACAGCGTGTCGTTGCCCTCGCGGCGGCCTTCGAGACCTTTCGCGTCGAACGGCACGCGCGCGGCTTCGAACTCGGGCCGGCCCATGTCGACGACGACCTCGCCGTTTTCCTGCATGGCGAGCGTGATCGTGCCTTTCTGCACTTGCACGCGTACGCGGTTCGACTCGGTGAGTTTCTGGTCGCGCACGAATTTCACGAAGCAGCGCGCGCCGTTGCCGCAATGCTCGACCTCGCCGCCGTCGCAATTGAAGATGCGATAGCGGAAGTCGACGCCATCGACCGTGGGCTTTTCGACGATCAGCAACTGATCCGCGCCAATGCCGAAGTGACGGTCGGCGAGCGCGCGCACCCGCTCGGGCGTGAGCGCGAGCGGGTGGCTGTAGCCGTCGAGCACGACAAAGTCGTTGCCCGCGCCGTGCATCTTGGTGAATTTGAGTTTCATGCCGTCATTGTAAGCGACGCCCGCGCCGCGCACCCCGCGTCAGTAGACGCTCGGCTCGCCGGGCGGGCGCGTCTTGAAGCGCTTGTGCACCCAGTAGTACTGCTCGGGCAGATGCGGAATCTGCTCCTCGAGAAAGGCGTTCATGCGGCGCGCGTCGAGTTCGTCGTCGCCGGTCGGATAATTGTCCCAAGGTTTGAAGACTTTCAGCCGATAACCCTTGTAATCGGGCAGCACCTCGCCGATGAACGGCACGACCTGCGCATGGCCGACTTTCGCCAGACGCCCGACCGCCGTGAGCGTGCAGGCGGGCACGCCGAAGAAGGGCACGAACGCGGAGTTGCGCATGCCGTAGTCCATGTCGGCGCCGAGCATCACGGGTTTGCGGTCGCGCAGCCAGCGCAGCACGGCGCGCGCGCTGTCGGCGCGGCTCACCATTTCCGCGCCGAAGCGGCTGCGGCCCGCTTTCGCGGCGGCTTCGAACTCGGGGTTCGAGAACGGTTGATAGAGCGAGCCGCAGGGCCGGTGCAGCGAGTAGTTCAGAAACATCGACCCGGCTTCGATACCGACGAAATGCAGCCCGAGAAAGAGCGTGGGCGGCAGATCCGGGTCGGTGAGGTCGATTTCGCTGTCGAGCTGCACGAGCTTTTCGAGTTTCTTCGCGGAGCCGAACCACTGCACGCTGCGCTCCATGTAGCTGCGGATGGCGTGGCGAAAGTGCAGGCCCGCGACTTCCTCGCGCCTGGCTTCGCTCCATTCGGGAAAGCACAGACGCAGGTTGGTATGCACGACGCGCTTGCGGCGGCTTGGGATCTGGTACAGCAGCCAGCCCAACCCGTCGCCGAGGCGCGCGACGAAACCATAGGGTAGGATCGCAAATAGCTTGAGCAGGCCAATGGCAAAACGGGAGCCGAGTTTGCCTAGCATGCGACGGCTCCCGCGCGGAACAGCGCAAGCGTGAATGAGGAGTGGAATGCGACTGACGGCACGCGGCGTGACTCTGCGACGAATTAGGGAAGTCGCTATAATAAGGGCTTCGCCGAGTTAATAGACAACTTGCGGGGCGAAGCCGGCTTACTGTCTCTGACCTGTTCAGAGGCGCCAACCGGGCAACAAAACCGCTAAAGCGTCGCCGCTTCAAGGCTTCCGAAGCTGGCTACGTGAACTTCAACCGTCACCAGCTACAGGAGCTTGAAACGTGGCAAACGACTATTTCTTCACTTCCGAATCCGTCTCCGAAGGCCATCCCGACAAAGTCGCGGACCAGATCTCGGACGCGATTCTCGACGCCATCCTTTCGCAAGACAAATACTCGCGCGTGGCAGCGGAAACGCTGTGCAACACGGGTCTCGTCGTGCTCGCCGGTGAAATCACCACCACGGCCAACGTCGATTACATCCAGGTCGCGCGCGACACGATCAAGCGCATCGGCTACGACAACACCGACTACGGCATCGACTACCGCGGCTGCGCCGTGCTCGTCGCGTACGACAAGCAGTCGCCGGACATCGCGCAAGGCGTGGACCGCGCGCACGACAACAACCTCGATCAAGGCGCGGGCGACCAGGGCCTGATGTTCGGCTATGCGTGCGACGAAACGCCCGAGTTGATGCCGCTGCCGATCCACCTGTCGCACCGCCTCGTCGAGCGTCAGTCGAACCTGCGCCGCGACGGCCGTCTGCCCTGGCTGCGCCCGGACGCGAAGTCGCAGGTCACGGTGCGTTATGTCGACGGCAAGCCGCACGCCATCGACACGGTCGTGCTCTCCACGCAGCATTCGCCGGACATCGACCTCGGCACGCTGCGCGAAGCCGTGATCGAAGAAGTCATCAAGCCGGTGCTCCCGGCCGACCTCATCAAGGGCGACATCAAGTTCCTCGTGAACCCCACCGGTCGTTTCGTGATCGGCGGTCCGCAAGGCGACTGCGGTCTCACGGGCCGCAAGATCATCGTCGACACGTACGGCGGCGCAGCACCGCACGGCGGCGGCGCGTTCTCGGGCAAGGACCCGTCGAAGGTCGACCGCTCGGCCGCATACGCGGGCCGTTACGTGGCGAAGAACATCGTGGCCGCGGGCCTCGCGTCGCGCTGCCTGATCCAGGTCTCGTACGCTATCGGCGTGGCGGAACCCACGTCGGTCATGGTCAACACGTTCGGCACGGGCAAGGTGTCGGACGCGACCATCACGAAGCTCGTGCGCGAGCATTTCGACCTGCGTCCGAAGGGCATCATCCAGATGCTCGACCTGCTGCGCCCGATCTACGAAAAGACCGCCGCTTACGGCCACTTCGGCCGCGAAGAGCCGGAATTCTCGTGGGAAGCCACCGACAAGGCGCTTGCTCTCGCCGAAGCCGCCGGCACGGAGCCGGTCGTCGAACTGGCGTAAGCGCGATGCGCTGAAGCGAATCCGGCCGCGCCGGATTCGAGCAAGAAAAACCCCGCACGGGCCAAGGCCTTTGCGGGGTTTTTTATTGCCGGCGCGGGCTCTTGCCGATCGCCGCGCAGAGGGTCAGCGCCGGGCGATCAGCATCGGGCGATCAGCGCATCGCGAAGCCGAACCAGCCCGCGCTGCTCGCGCCCATGCGGCGCGGCCGGCGCGAACCGCGCGCGGCATGCACCGTGACGGGCGCGGCGAGCGAGCGCAGCGGCGCGTTCGGACGATACAGCAGCGTGCGCAGCGAGAAGTGGCGCGAACCGGCGCGCAGGCGCAGCACGGCGAAAAACGAGTGGAACCACGCGCGCATGCTGTCCACCGGCTTCGCCTCGCGCACCTGTTGCGCGAGGGCGCGCGTGCGGGTGGCGTGATGGCGCAGGGCGCGCACCACGTGACGGCGGGCGGGGCGGGCGGCCTTGAGGGCAGCGCGGGTCATGCGAGTATCGAAAAGGGTAGGCATGGCTTGGGTTGAAACGGTTTCGGAATGCGCCTTGCGCGACGTATCGCGTCGAGCAGCAAACGTGCCAATCAGGGTGTCGTCACGAACGAAAGAGGGTGATCGAAGGCGAATGGCAGGCCGGCTGGCGCGGCAAATGACGCAACGTGACGGTGACAGGGCTTCGAGCGCCTGTGGCCACGGGAGTTCGCGGGAATTGCCGCGGCGCTCCGTCCGTGCGATATCTTTTTTATGGGTTCGAACAACATCGCGCAGACTACACGCGAATCATGACGCCCGAAAGTCGGTTAATACCCGGGCTGCCCGGTTTCGATGCAGCCGATCGCACCCTTTCTCGCCATGGCGGTGCGCCCGCGCCGTTTGCGTGCGCACGCGAACGATGCATGGCGTTAGTGTGAAGTTAGGCCGAGTTTGCCGCCGATAGGGACGGATCGTGCCGGGCTCGCCGTGATCGCCGTTTCGCTGGGCACTGCGTGTTGAGGTGGCCAAGGGACGCATCGGTGTTGCGTGCGTGCCGGCTGCTCGCGCGCGGCTTTACAATCGCAAAATCGGCCGGGCGCGGAGGTCGTCGCGGCAACCGGACGATGAGCGCGGCCATGGTTCGCATCGACATCGCATCAACGGAAGTCCCATGTCAGTCCAGTCAAAGAAAGAACAGGTGCAGGCGCTGCGCGAGCGCGGCTTCGTGGTCGTGCCGGGGCTCGTCGCGCCCGAGCGCTGCGAGGCGATCAAGCGCGCCGCGCAGGCGCAGTTGCGGGCGGCCGCGGCGCCGCTCGAGTTCGAGGCCGACCTGCGTTATCCCGGCGCGCCCGATTCGAAAGACGCGCCCGGCGGTCACACGGTGCGGCGTCTGCTCGACGCGTACGGGCGCGACGCGCAGTTTCGCGAGTGGGCCGTCTCGCCGGAGATCGCCGGTTGGATGGAGGTGTATTTCGGCGAGGAGCCGGTGCTTTCGCGCGCGCATCACAACTGCATGATGACGAAGCATCCCGCGTACGGCAGCCTCACGGGCTGGCATCGCGACGTGCGCTACTGGTCGTTCGAGCGCGACGATCTGGTTTCCGTGTGGCTCGCGCTCGGACCGGAGAAGAAGGAAAACGGCGGCCTGTGGTTCGTGCCGGGCTCGCACGACGCGCCGTTCACGTCCGACGCCTTCGATGCCGCGAAATTCTTCCGCTCCGACCTGCCCGAAAACCAGGCGTGGATCGACCGCGCCGTTTCGCCCACGCTCGCGGCCGGCGACGTGGTGTTCTTCCACTGCAACACGCTGCATTCGGCGGGGCAGAACCAGAGCGACGAGGTGAAGTTCTCGCTCGTCTACACCTACCACGGCGCGAGCAACGTGCCGCTGCCCGGCACGCGTTCGGCGGCCACGCCCGAAGTGAAGCTGTAACCGGGAACGACGCGGCGAGTGCGGCGAGACGATCGCGTCGGTACCGCGTTTCGCAGCGCCGCTTCCGGTTCGCGCTTCACCGCTTCATCGCGCTCAGCGGCGCTTGCCCGACATCGCCAGCCCGGTGATGCCCGCGAGCGTCGCGGCAATGCCGCCCACGATCAGCAGGATCGTGCGATTGGTCGGCGCACCCGTGAAGAGGCGCGAGACGTCGTTCGAAAACGAGTGAAACGACTGGCCGCCGAAGTACAGCAGCACGACGCCGCAGGCGATCAGCGCGATCGAAATCACTTTGGCCATGACAAACCTTCGCTAGGGAGGGAGGCCGAAGTGTAGGCGAGCGCCTTCGCGCCGTCCACCGCGCGCCGGTGTCGCGTTCGTCGCGTGCTTCGTCGTCCGCTCCAGTGCGCGCAAGGGTGCGCTCCCCGTCGAATCCAACCGCAGCGCACCGCCGCGAACCGCGTCGCGGCCCGCGCGCCGTCCCGCATACTGGGCATCTGCACGACGCGCGCGGATTGGCTACCATAGCTGCCTCCTTGCGCGCCGCCCGATCGTTCGCATCGCGCTCGCGCCTCCCACCACGTTTTTGCCGAGGATCCAGACCATGGCCTACGAAGCAGCTTCCGAACGCTATTCGGACATGCAGTACCGCGTTTGCGGCAAGTCGGGGCTCAAGCTGCCCGCCCTTTCGCTCGGTCTGTGGCACAACTTCGGCGACACCACGCCGATCTCGACGCAGCGCGAGATCCTGCGCACCGCGTTCGATCTCGGCATCACGCACTTCGATCTCGCGAACAACTACGGCCCGCCGTACGGCAGCGCGGAAACCAACTTCGGCCGCATTTTCGCCGACGATTTCCGGCCGTATCGCGACGAGCTGCTGATCTCGTCGAAGGCGGGCTGGGACATGTGGCCGGGGCCGTACGGCCAGGGCGGCGGCTCGCGCAAGTACGTGCTGGCCAGCCTCGACCAGAGCCTGAAGCGCATGGGTCTCGATTACGTCGACATCTTCTATTCGCATCGTTTCGACGTGGACACGCCGCTCGAAGAAACCGCGGGCGCGCTCGCCACGGCCGTGCAGCAGGGCAAGGCGCTCTACGTGGGCATCTCGTCGTACTCGCCGCAGAAGACGCGCGAAATGGCCGCGCTGCTCGCCGGATACAAGGTGCCGCTGCTGATCCATCAGCCGTCGTACAACATGCTCAACCGCTGGATCGAGCACGGCCTGCTCGATACGCTCGACGAAGTGGGCGCGGGCAGCATCGCGTTCACGCCGCTTGCGCAGGGGCTGCTCACCAGCAAGTATCTGAACGGCGTGCCGGACGACGCGCGCGTGAACCGTCCGGGCGGCGGCTCGCTCAAGGGCGATCACCTGAGCGCGGAAAACATCGAACACGTGCGCAAGCTGAACGACATCGCGCAACGCCGCGGCCAGAGCCTCGCGCAGATGGCGATTGCCTGGACGCTGCGCGGCGGCCGCGTGACCTCGGCGCTGATCGGCGCGAGTCGCGCGGAGCAGGTGCGCGAGAACGTGGCCGCGTTGCGGAACCTCGAATTCTCGCAGGAAGAACTCGCCGAGATCGATCGTTACGCGACCGAAGGCGGCGTCAACCTGTGGGAAAAGCCGTCGACCGATCAGCACATCTAAGCGCCCGCTCGCGCGTGGCCGTGCTCGAACCGCCTCCTTCGCGAGGCGGTTTTTTTATGCGCCGCAGCGCGCATCGAATGCTTTCGGAGCGGCATTCGGACCCCTCGCGCAAGATGCCGTAATGCACCGTTCTTCGCGCTGTCACGCGCCGCTGCTAACGTCGCCGCAGCCCGTGCCGCGAGGAATTGCCGATGGACCCGACGAGCGCCGAAACGCCCGTGTTTTCCGCCTCCGCTCCGCGTTTCGACGCGGCGCGCCGGGCCGCGCTCGCGCGCGCCAATGCGTGCATGCTGACGTTCGCGGTGGCCGCGCTCGGCTGGGAATGGCTCGGTTTGCCGCTGCTATTGCGCGCGACGCACGAATTCACGTTCGCGCTCGCCGTGACGCTGATCCCCGTCGTGCTCGCCACGCCCATTCACTGGGGACTCGTGCACGAGGGCATTCACGGTCAATTGCTGCGCGAGCGGCGCGCGAACGAAGCGCTCGCCCGCGCGCTCGCGATCGGCCTGGCGTTACCGTTCGACGCGGTGCGCTTCGGTCATCTCATGCATCACCGCTTCACGCGCGAGCCGTTCGACCGGCCCGACGTGATCGCCTCGCGCGGTTCGCGCTGGCGGCGCCGCGTGGCGTATTACGCGCGGCTGCTCGGCGGTTTCTATCTGATGGAACTGGTGTTGCCGCTGCTGGCATTTCTGCCGAAGACGACCGCGCGCGCGATCGTCGCGCGGGGCGTGGGCGCGCAAGGCGAGTCGGGTGTCCAGGTGCAGCGGCTGTTCGCGAATCACGCCGCCGACCCCGTGCGGCGCCGGCGCGCGCGGCGCGACTGGCTGCTCTCGCTCGCGCTCTATGCCATGGCGTTCGCGCTCTACGGCCGCTACGGCTGCGTGCTGCTCGTGGCGATGTCTCTGCGCGGCCTGTGGCTGTCGCTCGCCGACAACCTGCCGCACTACGACGTCGCGCTCGACGAACCGGGCCGCGCGCGCGACTTTCGCGTGCCGCGCGCGCTGGGCGTGCTGCTGATGAATCACCATCTGCATCGGCAGCATCATCTGCATCCCACGCTGCCGTGGACCGCGTTGCCCGCACTCGCTTCCATCGACGATAAAGCGAACGACAAGGCGAACGTCAGCGCGCGCACGCCGTATCTCGCGGCCGTGCTGCGTCAGTTTCGCGGCATGAACGCCGATGTTTCGGGCACCGAAGTTCCGCGCGCGATCGATACGCGCGTCACATGAGCGCGGGCAGCGCCTCGACGAGCGCGACGGCCAGCGTCGCGCCGATCAGCGCGCCGATCACGCGCAGCGTGTTGTGACGGAATTCGGTTGCGCAGGGCAGCGCGCCCAGAAAGAGCGCACCGGCGAGGGCCATCGGGATGATCATCACGAAGTCGCCGATCGTGAAATAGCCTTGCATGCTCGTCTCCTTATCGTTTTGGCTTCGAAGTCGCGCAAGCTTCGTGTGTTTGTGCTGGCTGGCGCGGTGGCCTCGAGCCTCAATCGAGTATAGGTGAGGGTTTTCGGCGTGCTGGGCCGCCGCGATGCCGCATGGGTGAGCACCGCCTCGCGCTGCGGCCGCGAAGCCGCGTCCAGCGGCGTTTGCGCGGCCAACGGCATGGCCCGTCGCCTTCCCGGCACACGCGTTCGCAGCATTACGAATGACTTTCGATTGCGAACGTCGCGCGCCTGTGTCGAGGCGCACGCATACGGCGTGCCGCCGCATTCACGGCAATCGGTGCGATCACCGCCTGCCCGGCCGCGCTGAGCGCGCGCTATGCCGCCTGCGCACGCTCGCGCGAGCGCAGCATGAACGCGCCCGCGAGTCCCGCCACGAGCAGCACGATCACGAGTCCGGCCACGCCGCCCCAGCCCATCGAGGTCCAGAAGTGGCCGCCGACCGAACCCATCACGCTCGAGCCGAGGTAGTACGCGAGCAGATAGAGCGCGGCCGCCTGGCCTTTCGCTTCGCGCGCGAGCCGGCCGACCCAGCCGCTCGCGACCGAGTGCCCCGCGAAGAAGCCGATGGTGAGACACGCGATGCCCGCCGCGATCGCGCCGATCGGTGCGAACAGCGTGAGCACGACGCCCGTGAGCATGGTGAACAGCGCGGCGATCAGCACGCGGCCGCGTCCGAACGTGTCGGCCATGCGGCCCGACCACGGCGAGGCGACCACGCCGGTCAGATACACGAGGAAGATCGCGCCGATCGCCGCCTGGCTCATGTGATACGGCGCCGCGATCAGCCGGTAGCCGATGTAGTTGTAGAGCGTGACGAAGCTGCCCATCAGCACGAAACCCATGGCGAACAGCACGGGCAGGCCGGGCCGCGCGAAGGTGCGCGCGAGCGCCGCGCGATGATGCGAGAAGCCCAGGCCGCGCTTGGGCGCGAAATGGCGCGAGTGCGGCAGCAGCGCGCGAAACGCGAACATCGAAGCCAGCCCGAGCACGCCGATCACGGCCACGGCCACGCGCCAGCCGAACAGATCCGTGGCGATGCCGGTGATCACGCGCCCCGCCATGCCGCCGATCGCGGTGCCGCCCACGTAGAGCCCCATCGACAAGCCGAGGCCGTCCGGGTGCATTTCCTCGGCGAGCCACGCCATGGCGACGGCGGGCACGCCGCCGAGCGCGATGCCTTCGAGCGTGCGCAGCACCAGCAGCTCGTGCCAGTGCGGCACGAACGCGGCGGCGAGCGTGAGCAGCGAGGAGGCGCACAGCGAGGCGGTCATCATGCCGCGCCGGCTCCAGCCTTCGGAGACGAAGCCGGCGATGAAGATGGCGATGGCGAGCGCGGCCGTGCTGAACGAAAGCGACAGGCTCGACTGCGCGGGGCTCACGCCGAATGTGGCCGAGAACGCGGGCAGCAGCGGCTGCACGCAGTAAAGCAGCGAAAACGTGGCGTAACCGGCGAACAGCAGCGCGAGACTCGCGCGCCAGAACGCGGGCGTGCCGCGTTCGATGTAGGGGATGGCGGCGGCGGACGAAGCGGCCGGGGGCGCGTCGGAATGGCGGCCGGCGCCCGGTGAAACTGTCACGACGAAAACTCCACGAACTAGGGGAAACCCTGAACGATACGCCTGTTGGGCGCCCGATGGCGGCGAGCGCCGCAGTTTTTTGGGGTTGCGTGGGCTTTCGTGGGCGCTTGGGGCGTTTTACGCGGGTTTTTCGTCGATGAATGGGGAAATGCGCGCGTTAGCCGTTCAACCCGGCGCGCTCGCGGCACGCGCGGGTTCGGCTTGCCCCGTCGAGGGCGGTGCGGTGTCGGGGACCTTTCCGGCCGCCTTCCCGGCCACCTCGCCCGGGTGCGTCAGCGCTTCGTTACTGGGCAGATCGGCGGCGCTCCAGCCGCCGCCGAGCGCCTTCACGAGCGCCACGCTCGCGGCCATGCGCCGCCGCGCGATGGCAACGGCCTGGCGCTCGTTGGTGAGCGCCGTGGTCTGCGCCACGACCACGTCGAGATAGGTGATCGCGCCGCTCTGGTAGCGGCTCTGCACGTTCGCGAGCGTGCGCTGCGCGGCGCTCACGGCGCGGTCCTGGGCGGCCGCCTCCTGTTCGAGCACGCGCAGCGTGGCGAGGTTGTCCTCGACTTCGCCGAACGCGTCGAGCACGGTCTGCCGATACTGCGCCACGCTTTCGTCGTACTGCGCGCGCGCGGCGTCGCGCACCGCCTCGCGGCCGCCGAAGTCGAGCAGCGTGCCCGCGAGCGTCGGCCCGAGCGACCAGAAGCGCGCGGGCGCCATCAGCCACTGGCCGTAGTTGGTCGCTTCGAGGCCGCCTGTGACCGCGAGCATGAGGTTCGGGAAGAACGCCGCGGTGGCCACGCCCACTTCGGCGTTGGCGGCGGCCACACGGCGCTCGGCCGCGGCAATGTCGGGGCGCCGTTCGAGCAGCGTGGACGGCACGCCCGGCGGGCTCGCGATCGCGCGCACCGTGTAGGCGGCGGGTCCTGGCACCGCGGGAATCGCGGGCAACGAGAACGTCGAGGGCGACTGGCCGACCAGAATGCCGATCGCGTGTTCGAGCTGCGCGCGCTGCACGCCGAGGTCGATGGCCTGCGCCTGGGTGGTTTGCAGCTGCGTTTGCGCCTGGCCGACGTCGGCGTCGGTGGCGATGCCGCCGTCGTAGCGATGCTGCGTGAGATCGACGGAATCGCCGTACGCCGCGATGGTGTCGTTGAGCAACTGCTGCTCGCGGTCGATGCCGCGCAACTCGAAATAGTCGGTCGCGAGTTCGGCCTGCATGGAGAGCAGCACGGCCTGCATGTCGGCGGCGCTCGCCTGCGCGTTGGCGCGCGCGGCTTCCACGCTGCGCGCGACGCGGCCCCAGAGGTCCGGCTCCCACGTGGCGTCGAGGCCCGCGGCGTAGTCGTTGATCGTGTGACCGGCCTTCGACGTATAGAGGATGTTCTGCGAGGTGCGCGTGCGCGAGTAGTCGCCGCTCGCCGTCACGACGGGGAAGAAGTGCGAGCGCTGTTGCGCGACGTTGGCGCGCGCCGCGCGAAAGTGCGCCTGCGCCGCGAGCACGTTCTGGTTCGCGTCCGCGACCTGTGCTTCGAGCGCGTTCAGTGTGTCGTCGCCGTAGATCGTCCACCATGCGCCGCGCGAAGCTTGATCGGCCGGTTGCGCGAGCGCCCAGCCGGTGCCCTGGAGTTCCTTGTACGTGGCGGCCACGGGCAGCGTGGGCCGCCGGTAATCCGGGCCGAGCGTGCAGCCGTCGAGCGTGGCGAGGGCGGTTAGCGTGGCCGCCACGGCGATCAGCCGACGCGAGGTAAGCCGATACCGATACGCGTGCCTCATGATGCGGGCCTCCGTTGCGAAGCGGCGCTCGAGTTGGCGCTGGCCGCGCCGCTCGCGCCATGCGCCGAGGCGGCTTCGGCATCGGCTTGAGGCGCGCTGGCGGGGTTCACGCCATGCGCCGCGACGATGCGCACCGGTGTGTCATCGACGATCGAGTCCTGCGGGTTGACGATCACGCGCTCGCCGCCCGTGAGCCCCGCGGCCACGGCCACGCGCGTGCCGTAGTCGGTGCCGAGCGTGACGTTCACGAGCTTCACGCGGTGGTTCGCATCCACGGTCGCGACCTTCACGCCGCCCGGTCGGAACAGGAACGCGTTGCCGGGCAGCGTGAGCGGCGTGGCCGAGCCGTCGAGTGCGAAATGCACCTGCGCATAGGCGCCCGGCAGCAATTCGCCCGCGCGGTTGTCCACGCTCACTTCCACGAGCATCGTGCGCTGCGTGGGGTCGACCGCGCCCGCCGTGCGCGCGATCGTGCCCGGATAGCGCTTGCCCTGGGTCTCGTTGAGCGTGAGGAACGCGGGCTGGCCCGCGCGAATCTGCTGCGCGTAGGCCTGCGGCACGTTCGCGTACACGCGCAGCTTGTCGGCCTGCGCCACATGGAACAGCTCTTTCTGCGCGCTGCCGCCGTTGCCCGCGTCGATGAGCGCGCCCACGTCCACGTTGCGCGCCGTGACGATGCCGTCGAACGGCGCCGTCACCTTTTCGTACGACTGCAACTGCCCGAGCCGCGAAACGTTGAAACGCGCGGCGTCGAGCGTGGCTTTTTTCGCGAGCATGTCGCCCACTTTTTCGTCGGTGTCCTGCTTCGAGACCGAGCGGTTTTGCAGCATCTGCTGCCAGCGGTCGGCCGTGGTTCTGGCGAGCGCGTAGTTCGCTTCGGCGTTGGCGAGATCGGCGCGCGCGGCGCGCAGTTGATCGTCCACTTCGGGCGCGTCGATCTCCGCGAGCAACTGCCCCGCCTTCACGTGCGCGCCGATGTCGAAGTACCACTTGCGCAGGTAGCCGCTCGTGCGCGCGTAGATCGGCGTGTCGAGAAACGCCTGCACGTTGCCGGGCAGCACGAGATCGAGCGCGCGCGCCGAATGCTGCGGCTCGACCACCTGCACGGAGAGCGTGCTCGCGGCCTGGGCGTCGTGTTCGAGCGCCGCGTGCGCGCTGTGGCGCGACCAGATGCCTTGTGCGGCGAGCCCCAGCACCACGAGCGCGGCGACCACGAGCGGCCAGCGGCGCGGTTTGTGCGGCGGCGTTGGCGGAGGAGGCGTATCGGTGTGAGTCGTCATGACGAGGGTCGCGAGAGAGGCGAATTTTTACGGTGCAGTGTTATCGGGGCACGACATGCTCTAGCGCGCGGCGGCGGCGTTCGCCGAGCTTGCGGTACACGAGCGAAAACACCACGGGCACGAAGATCAGCGTGGCGAGCGTGCCCACAGCGAGGCCGCCGATCACGGCGCGGCCGAGCGGCGCGTTCTGTTCGCCGCCTTCGCCGAGCCCGATCGCCATCGGCACCATGCCGATCACCATCGCGAGCGCCGTCATCAGCACGGGGCGAAAGCGCGTGTAGCCCGCCTCGATCGCCGCGCGCGCGGCGTCGCCGTGCTCGCGCAACTGCTCGCGCGCGAAGCTGATGACGAGAATCGAGTTCGCCGTGGCAATGCCAATACACATGATCGCGCCCGTGAGCGCCGGAATGGACAGCGTGGTGTGCGTGAGGAACAGCATCCAGACGATGCCCGCGAGCGCGCCCGGCAGCGCCGTGATGATGATGAACGGATCGAGCCACGACTGGAAGTTCACGACGATCAGCAGGTACACGAGCACGATCGCGAACACGAGTCCGAACAATAGTCCGGAGAACGAATCGTTCATCGTCTGCACCTGGCCGCGCAGCTTGATCGTCGAGCCCTTGGGCAACTCGTGTTGCGTTTCGTCGATGATCTTCGCGATGTCGTCGGAGACCGCGCCCAGATCGCGGCCGTCGGCGGTGCCGTAAATGTCGATGGTGGTTTGCGCGTTGTAGTGCGTGACCACGGCGTTGCCCGCCACGCGCTGCATGCTCGCGAGCGAGCCGAGAATGTTGCTGCGGCCGTTCGCGGTGAGCGGAATGTTGGCGAGCGATTGCAGCGAATCGATCGTGTATTGCGGCGCTTCCGTCACCACGTTGTAGCTCACGCCGTTGCGCGGATTGAGCCAGAACGTGGGCGTGGTCTGCTGGCTGCCCGAGAGCGTGATGAGCAGGTCGCTCGCCACGTCTTTCTGCGTGAAGCCCGCCTGTTGCGCGCGCGTGCGATCGACGTCGATAAAGATGCGCGGCAAATCCGCGGGCTGCTGGATGCGCGCGTCGGCGAAACCGGGCACGCCGCGCAGGCGCGCGAGCAGATTCGCGGCGAAGGTGCGATTGCCCGCCACGTCGCGGCCCACGATCTGCACGTCGATCGGCGAGGGCATGCCGAAGTTCAGCGTCTGGCTCACGATGTCGGCGGGCAGGAAGGCGAACTGCACGCCGGGGAATTCGGCGTTGAGCGTGCGGCGCAGCGTGCGCACGTAACCGGCCGTCGCGTGATGGTCTTCGTTGAGCGTGATGAGCACGTCGGCGTCCGAGGTGCCGATGGTGCCCGTGTTGCTGTACGAGAGGTTGATGCCCGACACCGGCAGCCCGATGTTGTCGATGATCGAATGCAACTCGGCCTTCGGGATCAGCTCGCGAATACGCTTGTCCACGCGGTCGGTGAGCACGGCGGTTTCTTCCACGCGCATGCCGGTTTTCGCGCGAATGTGCAGCGCGATCGTGCCCGCGTCCACCTGCGGAAAGAAGTCGCGGCCGAGGAACGGCATGAGCAGCATGGAAGCGCCGCAGCAGCCCAGGAAGATCGCCACGAACCACACGGGATGGTTGACGCGCGCTTCGAGAAAGCCGCGATAGCGACCGCGCAGCCGCTCGAAGCCGCGCTCGAAGCCAAGGTGCACGCGCATGAACGGATTGCGCGTGCCCGTGTGCGCGTGATGCGCGTCGGCGGCCTTGTGATGATGGCGCATCAGGTACATCGCGAGCGTGGGCACGAGCGTACGCGAGAAGAAGTACGACGCGAGCATCGCGAACACCACGGCTTCGGCGAGCGGAATGAAGAGGTAATGCGCCACGCCCGTGAGCAGGAACATCGGCACGAACACGATGCAGATGGAGAGCGTGGAGACGAGTGTGGGAATCGCGATCTGATGCGCGCCGTCGAGAATCGCCTGCTCGAGCGTCTTGCCTTGCTCGAGTTGCTGGCTGATGTTCTCGATCGCCACTGTTGCATCGTCGACAAGAATGCCCACGGCGAGCGCGAGACCGCCGAGCGTCATGATGTTGATGGTTTCGCCGAGCGCCGCGAGCGCGATCAGCGAGGTGATCATCGAGAGCGGAATCGACACGGCGATGATGAGCGTCGCGCGCCAGTTGCCGAGAAACAGCAGGATCATCAGCGCCGTGAGCGCGGCCGCGATGAGCGCTTCGCGCAGCACGCCCTGCACGGAGGCGCGCACGAACAGCGACTGGTCCGCCACGGGGTCGATGTTCAGCGAAGGCGGCACGAGGTTGCGCAGCGTGGGCATCATCGACTGGATGCGGTCGACGATTTCGAGCGTGGACGTGTTGCCCGTCTTGTTGATCGACAGCATGGAGGCGCGCTGGCCGTCCACGCGCACGATATTGGTCTGCGGCACGAAGCCGTCACGCACGTGCGCGATGTCGCGGATGTAGATCGTGCCGTTCGGCGTGGTTTTCACGGGGATGTCGTTCAAGCCCTCTATGCTCGTAGGACTTGCGTTCATCGTCACCGAGTACTCGGTCGCGCCGATCTTCGCGGTGCCCGAGGGCAGGATGAGGTTCTGCGTGCTGATCGCGTTGACCACGTCGCTCGGCGCGAGGTTGTGCTGCTGCAACGCACGCTGGTCGATGTCGACCATGATCTGCCGCTGCTTGCCGCCATAGGGCAGCGGCGCCGAAGCGCCGGGCACGGTGGCCAGTTGCGTCTTGAGGAAGTTGTTGCCGTAGTCGAACAGCTCCTGCTCGGTGAGCTGCGGCGAAGACAGCGAGAGCCGCAGGATCGGCACCGTGGACGCGTTGTAGCGCAGGATGTTGGGCGGCGTGATGCCCGGCGGCAACTGGCGCAATTGCGTTTGCGAGAGCGAGGTGACTTCGGCGAGCGCTTCCTGAATGTTCGCGTGCGGCTGGAAGAAGATCTTCACCACGGCGATGCCGTTGAGCGAGGTCGATTCGGTGTGCTCGATATCGTTCACGGCCGTGGAGAGCCCGCGCTCGTAGTTGAGCACGATGCGCCGTTCCATTTCGTCGGCGGGCAGACCCGTGTACGTCCAGATCACCGAAAGCACGGGGATGTCGATGTTCGGGAAGATGTCGGTGGGCGTGCGCAGGATCGTCAGCGGCCCGACGATCATCAGCAGCAACGCGAGCACGACGAACGTGTACGGGCGCTTGAGCGCGAGTCGAACAATCCACATGGAACGGCAGGTTCCTTCGCTGATGTCGGCGCGCCGCTCGCGTGGCTCTTTGGCCGCATGCGCGAGGGCGCAGGTTGTCTGGTCTCGTGGGTTCCGTGGCGTCGCCTGCCTGAACGGCACGCGTATCGTCTGCTGTAAAAAGTGCAGGCGAATCGCGCGAAAGTCCTGCGCAGAGACCGTTACGCAAGCGACGAATCACGACTTGCTACGGTGTGCGATGCAATTTCGACGTCCCGGATGAGGACAGGACTATAGCGCCTGTTTCAGGCAATCAGCGTACTTTTTGCGGGGCCTCCGTAGCAAGCTCGCGTAATGTGGGGTTTACCATCTGTTACAGTGGGCCCTGCGTTGTTGCCGTGGATGTAAAAATGCGACGCGAAATTTATGGGTCGTGCGATGTTTCTTATGTGGCGTCGCGCGCATGTCATGTAAAACGGTGACTGACGCCCCTATTATTTCGCTTTGCTCAGGCGTTCAAACAGGCAACAATAGATTGACCATTGGTCCCGTCGGGCTGCGTGGCAGCGGGGGATCAGTGGCGAATTGGATGCGCGCGCAACCGACGGTGCGCATCGGTTTTTGTCAGCATACCGACCGGTCTTCCTTCGAGGTGACCGGCTAGGGTACGGGGAAACATCATGCAAATCGGTTCTATCGTCCGCTCAGTTCATATCGCCGTGCCGCAAGGCGCTCGCGGCATCGTCATGCGTCTGCTCGGCGACATGGCCATGGTGACGTGGTACGCCGGCGAGCCTGGCGCCTCCGCGCAACTCAACACCGAGCCCTTTTTTCTCGAAGATCTGATCGATACGGGCGAGCACGTCATGCCCGCCGGCGCGCAGATCCACTAGGCAAGCTCGCCGGGCGCGGGTTTTCGCGCCGTGTTCGACGCATCGTGTTCACGCTCAAGGTGTCCCACGCGCCTGGCGACACGATGTAGCAAGACCTGTTGCACGACCCGCGTTGCCGTGCCGTCCCGGCGCACGCCGCGCGAATGGCCGCCGCGCGGTTCTACCGGACGCGCGCGCCGCACACGCCGCACGCGCCGAAAGCGACCTCGCGCGAGATCACGCGGCCCCGCACGGCACGCGGTTCGCGCCGCTCGCCCGCAAAGAGGCACAATTGCGGGTATGAACCAGGATCCTTCCCCCTTCTCAGGCGATCACGACGCCGCGCCCGCCGGCAACGACGGCGCCGCGCCCTACGCGCGCCTCACGCCCGAATGTGTGCTCGACGCGCTCGACAGCGTGCTGATGCCCGCCGGGCGCCGCACCGACGGCCGCATGCTCGCGCTCAACAGTTACGAGAACCGCGTCTACCAGGTGGGCGTGGAAGACGGGCCGCCGCTCGTCGCCAAGTTCTACCGGCCCGAGCGCTGGAGCGACGAGGCCATACTCGAAGAGCACGCGTTCGTCGCCGAACTCGCCGCGCGCGAGATTCCCGCCGTGCCCGCGCTGGTGCTCGAAGGCCGCACGCTGCATTCGTATGAAGGTTTCCGTTTCGCGTTGTTCGAGCGGCGCGGCGGCCGCGCGCCCGATCTCGACCGCAGCGACACGCTCGAATGGCTCGGCCGCTTCATCGGCCGGATTCACGCCGTGGGCGCGACCGAGCCGTATCGCGCGCGTCCCGCCATCGACATCGAAACGTTCGGCTACGAGCCGCGCGCGTTCCTGCTGGAGCACGATTTCGTGCCGCGCGACCTGCGCGAGGCGTGGCGAACGGCAGTCGATTTCGCGCTCGAAGGCGTGAAGGGCGCGTTCGAGCGCGCGAGCGAAGGCGGTGAGATCCGGCCGTTGCGCCTGCATGGCGACTGCCATCCGAGCAACGTGCTCTGGACCGACGCCGGCCCGCATTTCGTCGACTTCGACGACAGCCGCATGGGCCCCGCGATTCAGGATCTCTGGCTGCTGCTGCCCGGCGACCGCGCGGGCGCGTCGCGCGCGCTCGCCGACCTGCTCGCCGGTTACGAGGACTTCTGCGAGTTCGAGCCGCGCGAACTGCATCTGGTCGAAGCGCTGCGCACGCTGCGCCTCATCCATTATTCGGCGTGGCTCGCGCGCCGCTGGCACGACCCCGCGTTCCCCGCGGCGTTCCCGTGGTTCAACACGCAGCGCTACTGGGAAGAGCGCGTTCTCGAACTGCGCGAGCAGATCGGCGCGATGCAGGAAGGGCCGCTCTGGCCCGTGTGAGGCAGCCCGGCGCGCGCTCACTGATCGCTGGGCGCGCCGTTCGGCGCCTGCATCGCGGCCGCCGGCTTGACGATCAACTGGGCGCGCAGATCGCGCGCCATCTTTTCGAACACGGGCCGCATCTGCGTGAAGTCGTCGGCGCTGCACACGTCGCTCGCGAAATGCGTGCGGCCCGTGCGCGTCACGCGCAGCACGTTCGAGGCTGCGTCGAGCGCGTACTGCGAGCGGAAATCCACGAAACGATTGTCGGCGTGCTGCGAGATCGGCACGTCGAGCACGCGCATGCCGGGCGGCAGCGCGATGCGCGCGCGCTCCGTCACCACGACGTTGCGGCAGACGAACGGCTGCGTGCGCCGCGGCTCGCCGAGCCAGTAGCGCAGCGAGGCGTCGAGCCCGCCCACGAAGCTCGTGAGCGTGGGCACGGGCGTGGTCATTTCCGGGTCGACGAAGCCGTCGAAGCTGCCCGTGAGCGTGAGCACGAGCGGGCCGCCGGTGGCGTCGAGCGAACTGGAGGCCAGCGTGGCGCTGCCCCGCAGATTGGCGTTGCGCAGCTCCCATTGCAGCGATTCCTCGCGCTGCGCGGGCGTTTGCAGGCGCAGCACGCTGCGCGTCTGTTCCGCCGACCAGCCGTCCGCCTGTAGCCGGTACACGAAGCGCGCCGAGCCGTCGGGCGCAACGGTGATGTCGAGGTCGCTGTCGCGCGTGGTGCTGGCCGTGGCGGGCGTGCGCAGCTGCGTGCCGTCGCCGGCGAGCACGGCCACGCGATCCATGTCGGTCGAGGGCAGATAGCCGAACTCGATGTTGCTGGCCGTGGAGTCCGCGAACATCTGCAAGTCGGGCAGCCACGTGATGACGTGATTGATGATGCCGAAGCCGGGCACGGCGGGCAGCGTGTAGACCGTGCCGCTGTTGATGAGCGCGGGCGTGTTGCGGATGCCCACGGCGTCGAGCAGCGCGCCGTACAGCGCCACGTGGTCCTTGCAGTCGCCGTAGCGGTTCGCGAGCACCTCGGTCACGCGATGCGGCACGATCTCGCCGCGCCCCACGTTGATCGCCACGTAACGGATGTTGCGGCGCACCCAGTCGTAGAGCGTTTGCGCTTTCGCGCGCGGTGTGCCGTCGCGAGCCGTGAGCGATTGCGCGAGCCGCACGAGGGCGGCGTCGCGCGTGGTCGTATCGGCCGAGGCTTCGCGGTAGACCTGCGCGAACGCGGCGTAGTCGGGGAAGGTGGAGACCATCAGCCGGTCGCCGTAGCTCACATAGGCCACCGAGCCGTATTCGAGGCGCTCGAAATTGCTCTTGTCGTAGCGGTATTCGTAGCGCGTGCGGCCGTTGTGCGTGACGGGCGCGAGCGCGGTGAAGCCGCGCGCGTCGGCATAGAGCGGCACTTTGGCGGGCAGGTCGTAGATCACGCGGAAGTTGTGCGTGGGCGCGAGATCGGGCGGCGTGAAGTCGCTGAACCAGCCGGGCACGATGGGCACGCGCTGGGTGCGCCGCCACGTGAGATGCACGCGCGCGCCCGGCTCCACGGCCGGAAACACGATCACCTTGTCCTGCACGTCCTGGAACATCGGCGCGTCGAACGAGCGCACTTCCTGCACGTCGCGAATCTGCTCGCGGCGCACGTCGTGGCGGCCGCCCGCCGGGTCTTCGGTCCAGGCTTCGAGAATGTCGACGTGCGCCATCTCGCGGTTGAACCACACGTAATACTGACCGGCCCGCGCGATGCCCGCCTCGGTGTTCACGCGCAGCGTGAGCGAGTCGAGCTTGGTGTACGAGCCGTCGGCGTTGACGGTGAAGGTCTGCGTCTCGCCTTCGTTCGTGTAGGGCGCCTGCGCGGCGCTGCCGGCGGGTTCGAGCGGCACGTTCGCCACGGCGGCCGTGGACGGCGCGAGCGTGGCGGCGCTCGCGGGCGCGTCGGCGGCCAGCGCGGCGGCGGCCGGGCCCCCGAGTGCGAACAGGGCGATACGGAAGACGAAGGCGAGGCGCATGAGGGGCTCGGCGAATGTCGGGTCACGGATGAGCGCAGGACGGCATGGCAGACGGCGCGGAGCGCGCGTGCCACACCGTTGCCAGTTCAAGGCGGGCCAATTTTCTTGTCAAGCGGATGGGGCGCATAGCGCGCGAGGCTCGTGCCCCAATGCGTGCTTATGTGCGTTTGCGCACCGCTCAACGGGCTTTTTCCTGGCGCCGATGCCAACCGTTCGCATCGGCGTGGCGTTTTCGCCGTGCCCAAACATCGGTGTGCCAGGCGTTTTCCCTCATGCGCTTTTCCCGCTTTTATCCCGTTATTTCGATTGCTGCATTGGCAGCATGAATGGGCGCGGGCGATCGGATTTGTGCATATGCATCGCTGTCTCATATTGCCAAGCGCGCGCCGGGGCACTAACGTTCGGGGCTGCCACATCCGGCAGACAGTTTTTCGGCGTCCACAGGCGCCAGAAACGCGAGAGACCACGCCTACCACCCGCCATCTGGCAAGGGACCGGAGCCGGTGCGCATGCCCGCCTTCGGCCGCCATAGGAGACACCATGAGCAGCGTTGCTGATTCGACGCGCGGTGCGCAAAACGCACCATTCTTTTCCAAGGAGGCGACCGTCGCGCCGCCCGGCTTTTCGCGCTGGATGGTGCCGCCCGCCGCGCTCGCGGTGCATCTGTGCATCGGCCAGGCGTACGCGTTTTCCGTCTTCAATGCGCCGCTCACGAAGGTGATCGGCGTGACCCAATCCGCGCCCGGCGACTGGACGCTCACGACGCTCGGCTGGATTTTCTCGCTCGCGATCGTGTTCCTCGGCCTCTCCGCCGCGTTCGGCGGCAAGTGGCTCGAGCGCGTCGGCCCGCGCCGCACGATGTTCACGGCGGCCTGCTGCTTCGGCGGCGGTTTCCTCGTCTCCGCGCTCGGCGTGTATCTGCACCAGATCGTGCTGCTGTATCTCGGCTACGGCGTGATCGGCGGCATCGGCCTCGGGCTCGGCTATGTTTCGCCGGTTTCCACGCTGATCCGCTGGTTCCCGGACCGCCGCGGCATGGCGACGGGCCTCGCGATCATGGGCTTCGGCGGCGGCGCGATGATCGCGGCACCGCTCTCCGTGATGCTGATGAAGCACTTCGCGAGCGACACGAGCTCGGGCGTGGCGCAGACCTTCGTGGTGCTGGGCGTGGCCTACTTCATCTCGATGACGATCGGCTCGATCGCCATTCGCGTGCCCGCGCCTGACTGGAAGCCGGCTGGCTGGACGCCGCCCGTGGTCGCGAAGAAGCTGGTTTCGAGCAAGCACGTGCATATCGACGAAGCGCTCAAGACGCCGCAGTTCTACCTGATCTGGCTCGTGCTGTTCCTGAACGTGACGGCCGGCATCGGCATTCTCGGCCAGGCTTCGGTGATGATCCAGGAAAGCTTCAAGGACACCGTCACGGCGGGCGCCGCCGCCGGGTTCGTGGGCCTGCTGTCGCTCTTCAACATGGGCGGGCGTCTGGTGTGGGCTTCGGCGTCGGACTGGGTCGGCCGCAAGAACACGTACTTCATCTTCTTCGTGCTCGGTGCGATCCTGTACTACGCGGTGCCGCAATTCGCGCAGAGCGGCAACATCGTGCTGTTCGTGCTGGCCTACTGCCTGATCCTGTCGATGTACGGCGGCGGCTTCTCGACCGTGCCCGCGTATCTCGCGGACATGTTCGGCACGGCCTTCGTCGGCGGCATTCACGGCCGTCTGCTCACGGCGTGGGCCGCGGCGGGCGTCGCGGGCCCGGCGCTCGTGAACTATCTGCGCCAGTATCAGCTCGCCAACGGTGTGGCCAAGGCCGACGCGTACACGATGACGGTGCACATCATGGCGCTGCTGCTGATCGTGGGCTTCGTCTGCAATCTGCTGGTGCGCCGCGTGAACGAAAAGCATCACATGAGCGAGTCGCAGCTCGCCGCCAAACAGTAAGGAACCCGAACCATGAATACCGTTGCTCCGAAGTCCTCGAACAAGGTGCTGATGGCCGTGTTCTGGCTCTACGTGCTCGTGCCGCTCGTCTGGGGCGTGACCAACACGCTCAAGCAGGCGTTCAAGCTGTTCGGCTGATGCCGCGCTGCATTCGCTGAAAAAGCCGCACCCCACGCGGGCCGCCGACGCAAGTCGCGCGGCCCGCGCTGTTTTTGCGGGGCGCGATCGTAAGGTGATCGCGTCCCGGTGCGCGGTGCGCGGCGAGCGGTGCGCGGCGAGCGAGCGGCGTGCAGGTTCGCAACGGTCTCGCGCCGCGCGGGCGTACGATGCGCTTCATCGGTGCCGGAAAGCGGAGACGGACGATGGTGCGGCTCATGATGATCCTGCTGGGCGTGGACTATCTGCGCGCGCGCTGGCGCGGCGTGCTGCTGATGGGCGCGCTGAGCGCGCTCGTCGGGCTGGGTCTGTTTCTCGATGCGCTCGACGGCGTGCTGCATTTCCACATCGCCCCGTTCGCGTGGATTCTGCTGGTCGAAGGGCTCGCCACGCTGGCCGTGGCGTGGACCGGCATGGGCGGCCAGCGCACGCTGCGCTACCTGAAAGGCGCGAGCTTCTGCGCGACGGCCGTGCTGATCCTCTCGGGGTATCGCCACGGCTCGTTCATTCTCTCGATGATCTTCGCCACGCTGTTTCTCGCCGATGGCGTGCTGCAGATCGCCTCGGCGTGGGTCGTGCGCTATCGCACGTGGCGGCTCGCGGTGGCGGGCGGCGCGGTCGAGATCGGTATCGCCGTCTTTCTGTATCAGCCGTACCCGACGCACTACAAGGGCACGGTGCCGTATTGCCTCGGCCTCGTGCTGTTCTTCGCGGGCTGGAACATGCTGCTGCTCGCGTTGCGGGCGCGCCGGCTCGCGGTGAATCCGGCGGCGGCGCAAGGCGGCCGGGCCGCGCTGGCCGCGAGCGCCGTGGGTGCCGCCGCGGACGGACCCACGCTCGCGCAGAAAGTGTTCGACGGACCGCCCGCGCCGCAGGAGCACGCGCTCACCGTGCACGTGTGGACGCCCGTGGGCACGTCGAAAAGCGAGGCGCGGCGCCAGCCCGTGATCGACCGCTATATCGCGGCCGTGGATCGCCACGGCGTGATCTCGACAGGGCACGCCGCGCTCGAGGCGCCGGAGCGCGTCTACATCAGCCTGTATCCCGCGATCGAAATCGACCGCAATCCCGACGAATTCGCGCGGACGCTGCGCGCGACCCGCGAAAACGACGTGCCGGGGCTGTTTCAGCCCGACTACGCGACCGAGTCGCAGGCGTGGTGCCCGTCCACGCGGCAGGTGCGCATTCGCAATTACGACCCGCTGCGGCTCACGCGCTTCTGGCAGCACTATCGCGAGGACACGACCTACAACCTCACGCATCGCAACTGTTCGAGCACGGTCTCGCATGCGCTCGAGGCGGCGCTCGAAGGCGCGACGCCTCGCGTGTGGGGCCACGGCTGGCTCGCGTTCGCGCGCATGCTCGCGACGCCGGAGTTGTGGGTGGCGGCGCAGTTGCGCAAGCGCGGCCAGACGATGGCGTGGACGCCCGGTCTCACGCTCGACTATGCACGCGCGCTCTCGATGCTGGCGGACCCGCGTCCTTCGGGGTGGACGCGTATGGTGCGGCTGGTGCGCGCGAAGGGGTTGCGCGAGGCGCGCGCACGGCGGGGTTCGCGCGAGGCCGCTTCGAAAGCCGCGCCGGACCCAGATGCCGACGAAGAAGGCGGCCAGCAGCGCGAGGCGTGACGCGCGGTTTCATGGGCTCGCGTGGTGCACGCGTGGGCTGCTGTCGCGCTCGCGGCGCGCACCCTCGCGTGTCTCGCGCCGTACGGCGTGCAACCCGCGCCGGGCGTGGCTCCCTGCGAATGGCGCGTTACACGTCGCAGGTCGAGCCCGCGCCCGCCGCTTCCTCGCGCGCGGCCTTCGCGCCTTCCACCTGCAAGATCGTCGGCAGCGATACACCGTTCTTCGCCGCCGTGACCTCCGCGAGTATCGACACGGCAATTTCGGGCGGCGTGCGGCTGCCGATATAAATGCCGACCGGCCCATGCAACCGCGCGAGTTCGGCTTCCGAGAGATCGAACTCCTTGAGCCGCTCGCGCCGCGCCGCGTTGTTGCGCCGCGAACCGAGTGCGCCCACGTAGAACGCGGGCGTTTTGAGCGCTTCCATCAGCGCGAGATCGTCGAGTTTCGGGTCGTGCGTGAGCGCGATCACGGCGCAGCGTTCGTCGAGCTTCAGGTCGAGCACGGTGTCGTCGGGCATGGTGTGGACGAGCGTCGTGCCGGGCACGTCCCACGTGTCGGTGTATTCCTCGCGCGGGTCGCATACCGTCACCTGATAATCGAGCCCCGCCGCGATCTGGCAAAGATAGCGCGATAGCTGGCCCGCGCCGATCACGAGCATGCGGTAACGCGGGCCATGGATCGTCAGGAGGCGCGCGCCGTCGAAATGCACGCCGTCGGTGGCATTGGCGGGGCCGAGCGTCGCCGCGCCCGTGGCCATGTCGAGCGTGCGCGCGACGAGTTCGCCGCGCTCCACCGTGTCGAGCAGCGCGCGCAGGCGCGACAGCGCGCCGAGCGGTTCGAGCACGAGCTGGATCGTGCCGCCGCAGGGCAAGCCGAAACGGTGCGCTTCCTCGGCGGTGATGCCGTATTTCACGGCCTCGGGCGCGGGCTGCGTGACGCCTTCGCGGCGCACGCGCTCGATCAGGTCGTCTTCGATACAGCCGCCCGAGACCGAGCCCACCACGAGGCCGTCGTCGCGCACCACGAGCATCGCGCCCTCGGGCCGCGGCGAGGAGCCCCACGTCTTCACGACGGTCACGAGCAGCGCGCGATGGCCCGCGTCGAGCCAGCGCACGCCGGACTTCAGGACTTCGAGATCCACGCTGTCCATGATCGTTTCCTTGTTTGCGATGCGTCGGTGCTGCCGGTGTCGTCGACATTATCGTCGCCCGCTTCGTTCGCTGCGTTTTCCGCTGTCGCCGGCCCGGCGGATTCGTCCATTGCGGCCGCGCCGCTGTCCCGCTGTTCACCGAGCTGCTCGCCGAAGCGCCGGAAGAACTCGGCGGCGATCTTGCGCGCCGCGCCGTCCACGAGCCGCGAGCCGATCTGCGCGAGCTTGCCGCCCACCTGCGCGCGCGCCGTGTAGGCGAGCGTGGTGGCCGCGTCGCCGGCGGGTTCGAGCGTCACGTGCGCGTCGCCCTTGCCGAAACCCGCCGCGCCGCCCTGGCCTTCGAACACGATCGTGTAGCTGCGCGGCGCGTCGATATCGGCGAGTTGCATGCGGCCCTTGAAGCGCGCCTTCACCGGCCCGACCGCCGCCGTGAGCGCGACCGCGTAGGCATTCTCGCCATCGGCTTCGATGCTTTCGCAGCCGGGAATGCACGCCTTCAACATGGCCGTGTCGTTGAGCGCTTCCCACGCGCGCTGCTGCGGCACGGGCAACGTGTGGCTTTCGGTCAGCTCCATCGTGATTCTCCAGGTGAGAGGCGGTGCAACGCGCGTGCCGCGGGCGCGGCGTGCGGCGCGCCGCTCAGGCCGCGCGCGAACGCTTCGAGGCTCTCGAGGTTGTGCACGGGGAAATGCGCGTCCACGTGCGGCAGCATCGCCTGCACGCCGCGCGCCTTCGGGGCGAAATCGCGGTAACGCAGCAGCGGATTGAGCCAGACCACGCGATGCGCGAAGCGATGCAGGCGCGCCATTTCCTCGCCGAGCGCGCCGCTCGCGTCGTGGTCCAGACCGTCGGTGACGATCAGCACGGTGGCGCGTCCACCCAGCACGCGCCGCGCCCAGCGCCGGTTGAACTCGGCGAGCGTCGCGCCGATGCGCGTGCCGCCCGACCAGTCCGCGACCTGAGCGGCGAGTTGCGCGAGCGCGATGTCGGGATCGCGTTCGCGCAGCGCGCGCGTGGCGTGCGTGAGACGCGTGCCGAACAGGAACACCTGCAAACGCTCGCGCGATTGCAGCAGCGCGTGGCAAAAGTACAGCACCGCGCGCGAGTAACTGCTCATCGACCCGGAGATGTCGAGCAGCAGCACGAGCGGCAATTTGCGCTCCACCGGCGCGCGATATTTCCAGCCGGTCCAGTCGCCGCCCGCGCGCACGGCCTGCCGCGCGCTCGCGCGCAAGTCGGCGTGCGTGCCGTGCGAGGCGGCCTTCAAACGCCGCGTGCGCTCGGTGGCGAGCGGCAGGCGGCGCGCGCGGATCAGGTGGCGCAGCGCGCGCCATTCGTTGGCGTCGAGCGTGTCGAAGTCGCGCTGGCGCAGGCGTTCCTCGGCGCTGAAAGTCGCGTGCGCGCGCAACACGTGTTCTTCGTGCGAGGGCGGCGGCGTGGCGTTGGGCCGCGCGCCCGCGCGCGCCGCGAGCGCGTCGGCGAGACGGTTGTTGCGGCGTGGCGGCGGCACGCCGCCTTGCACCTTCGGCAACAGCAGCGCGCGCAGCTTGCCTTCGAAGTCGGGATCGCGCCAGAACAGCGCGAACGCGGCGTCGAAAATCTCGCGCTCGTCGGGCGCGCCGGTGAGGATCGCGGCGAGCGCCGCGTGCACGTCGTCGCGGCGCGTGAGGTCGAGGTGGCGCAGCGCGTCGAGCGCGTCCACGGCGTGCGCGGGCGACATCGGCAAACCGGCGCCGCGCAGCACGCGCACGAAGTGCACGACGTTTCTCGCGAACGTGGGCGTTGCGTGTTTTGTGTCGATGCCGCGTGCTTTCGTCTGCGTCGTCATCGTCATTCCGCGAGCGCGAGCGTCTGCGCAATGCGCTCGGCGTCGAGCTGCGCGAGATCGTCCTGATACTTGAGCAGCACGCCCAGCGTGTCCTGCACCGACTGCGGATCGAGTTCCGTCACGCTCAGCGCGGCGAGCGCGCGGCACCAGTCGATCGTTTCGGCAATGCCGGGCGCTTTGAAGAGATCCATCGTCCGCAATCGATGCACGAACGCCACGGCGCGGCGCTGCAATGCCGCGCTGGTTGCCGGCGCGCGCGCCGCGACGATGGCGAGTTCGCGCGCGCGCTCGGGATAGCCGAGCCATTGATAGAGGCAGCGGCGCTTCAACGCGTCGTGCACTTCGCGCGTGCGGTTCGACGTGATGACGACGAGCGGCGGCGTGCTCGCGCGCACCGTGCCGTATTCGGGAATCGATACCTGGAAGTCCGAAAGGAGTTCGAGCAGGAAGGCTTCGAACGGCTCGTCGGCGCGATCGATTTCGTCGATAAGCAATACGCGGCGCGCGCCCGGATGCTCGGGATCGGCTTGCAGCGCCTGCAAGAGCGGGCGCTTCAACAGAAACTCGTCGCGATACAGCGTGTCGCCGCGCGGCGTCTCGCCCGCCGCTTCGGCCAGGCGCAGCGCCATGATCTGACGCGGATAGTCCCACTCGTAGAGCGCGCTCGCGGTGTCGAGCCCTTCGTAACATTGCAGCCGCAGCAGCGGCGTGCCGAGCAGTTGCGCGGCCGCCTTCGCGAGTTCGGTTTTTCCCACGCCCGGCTCGCCTTCGAGAAAGAGCGGTCGCTCCATCTTCAGCGCGAGAAAGAGCGCCGTGGCGAGCGCGCGGCTCGCGAAATAGCCGCGCGCTTCGAGCTGCGCGAGGGTGTCGTCGATCGAATCGGGTGGCATGGCGGGTGGCATGGCGCGACTCCATGACAGCGAGCGCACGCGCGCTCAACACAACGCGCGTGCGCTCGCCGCAACCGGGCGAGGTCAGCCGAGGGCCTTCGCCACCGCGCGCGCCGCGAGCACCGGAATCAGGTGCGCGCGATACGCGGCGCTGGCGTGCAGGTCGGTGTTGAGGTCGTCGGACGCGAGGGTCACAGCGCGCGCGGCTTCGGGCGCGAAGTGCGTCTGGAGCGCCTGTTCGAGCGCGCTCGCGCGAAACACCGAGGCCGCCGCGCCCGTCACGGCCACGCGCGTTTCATCGGCATACTTCGCGACGAACACGCCCGTGAGCGCGAAGTGCGAAGCCGGATTGCGAAACTTCTCGTAGGCCGCGCGCTCGGGCACCGCGAACGCCACGGCCACGATCAGCTCGTCGGGTTCGAGCGCGGTTTCGTACATGCCGATAAAGAAGTCGTCGGCCGCGATACGCCGCCGGTCCGTGATCACCGTCGCCTTCAGGCCGAGCAGCGCGGCGGGATAGTCGGCGGCCGGGTCGTCGTTGGCGATCGAGCCGCCGAGCGTGCCGAGCGCGCGCACCTGCGGGTCGCCGATCATGCCCGCGAGTTGCGCGAGCGCGGGCAACGCCTGGCGGATCTCCGTGTGCTCCGCGACATCGGCGTGACTCACGGCCGCGCCCACCGTCACCACGCCGCCGTCCACCGTGACGGCCTTGAGTTCGGGAATGCGCGTGACGTCGATGAGCGTGGAAGGCTGCGCGAGCCGCAGCTTCATCGCCGCGAGCAGGCTCTGGCCGCCCGCGAGATATTTGGCTTCCGCGTCGGCGGCCAGGGCTTTCACCGCGCCTCGCGCGTCGCTGGCGCGCTGATAGTCGAATGCGTACATGGTTGCGCTCCGCTCAAGGTTGACGTGCCGCCGCATGTGTTGCTTGCGACGTGTGTCCCGCTGCCTGCGCCGCCTGGATCGCCTCCCACACGCGATGCGGCGTGGCGGGCATCTGCAGATCCTTCACGCCGAGCGGCGCGAGCGCGTCGAGTATCGCGTTGATGACGGCGGGCGGCGAGCCGATCGCGCCCGCCTCGCCGCAGCCTTTCACGCCGAGCGGATTGTGCGTGCAGGGCGTGCCCTTCGCGGTTTCCACCGTGTAGAAGGGCACATCGGACGCATGCGGCATGGCGTAGTCCATGTACGAGCCCGAGAGCAACTGGCCGTTTTCGGTGTCGTACACGCAGCGCTCGAGCATGGCCTGACCGATGCCCTGGCCGAGGCCGCCGTGCACCTGGCCTTCGACGATCATCGGATTGATGACGTTGCCGAAGTCGTCCACGGCCGTGAAGCGCTCGATGCGCGTCTCGCCCGTCTCGGGATCGATCTCCACTTCGCAGAGATACGCGCCCGACGGATAGGTGAAGTTGGTCGGGTCGTAGAACGCGCTTTCGTCGAGGCCCGGTTCGAGCGTTTCGAGCGGATAGTTGTGCGGCACGTAGGCGGCGAGCGAGATGTCGGCGAAGGTTTGGGTGCGGTCCGTGCCGGCCACGCGGAACACGCCATTGGCGAACTCGATGTCTTCCACGCCCGCTTCGAGCAGGTGCGCGGCGATCTTCTTCGCCTTGGCCTCGATCTTGTCGAGCGCCTTCATGATGGCCGAGCCGCCCACGGCGATCGAGCGCGAGCCGTATGTGCCCATGCCGAACGGAATGCGTCCGGTGTCGCCGTGCACGATCTCGATCTGTTCGATGGGCACGCCCAGGCGGTCGGCCACCACCTGCGCGAAGGTCGTTTCGTGGCCCTGGCCGTGACTGTGCGAACCCGTGAACACGGTGACGGAACCCGTGGGATTCACGCGAATTTCGCCCGCCTCGAACAGCCCCGCGCGTGCGCCGAGCGCGCCCGCGATGTTGGACGGCGCGAGCCCGCACGCCTCGATGTAGCACGAGTAGCCGAGCCCGCGCAGCTTGCCTTGCGCCTTCGACGCGTCGCGGCGCGCGGCGAAGCCTTGCACCTCGGCGAGTTCGAGCGCGCGCGAGAGGCAGGCTTCGTAGTCGCCGGTGTCGTAGGTGAGGCCCACGGGCGTGGCGTACGGAAAGTGCGTGATGAAGTTGCGGCGGCGCAGTTCGACGGGGTCGATATTCAACTCGCGCGCGGCCGTTTCCACCAGCCGCTCGACCACGTAGGTCGCCTCGGGCCGGCCCGCGCCGCGATACGCATCCACCGGTACCGTGTTCGTGAACACCGCCTTGACCTCGGCGTAGATCGCGGGCGTGGTGTACTGGCCGGCGAGCAGCGTGGCGTACAGGATGGTCGGCACGCTGGAGGCGAACGTCGACAAATACGCGCCCATGTTCGCCGTGGTGTGCACGCGCATGGCGAGGAATTTGCCGTTGGCGTCGAGCGCGAGTTCGGCCTTCGTCACATGATCGCGGCCGTGCGCGTCGGATAGAAAGGATTCCGAACGTTCGGCGGTCCACTTCACGGGACGGCGGATTTTTTTCGATGCCCACGTGAGCGCCACGTCTTCGGCGTAGAGGAAGATCTTGGAGCCGAAACCGCCGCCCACGTCGGGCGCGACGATGCGCAGTTTGGTTTCGGGCAACCCGAGCACGAACGCGGCCATCAGCAGGCGCTCCACGTGCGGGTTCTGGTTCGCCACGTACACGGTGTAGCTGTCGTCGTGCGGCGTGTAGCTCGCGTTCACGGCGCGCGGCTCGATGGCGTTGGGCACGAGCCGGTTATTGACGATGTCGAGCGTGGTCACGTGCGCGGCTTTCGCGAAGGCGGCGTCGGTGGCGGCCTTGTCGCCGTGGCCCCATGTGTAGCAGGTGTTGTCCGGCACGCCGTCGTGCACGAGCGGCTGCTTGCCGTTCGCGGCGCTGGCCGTGTCCACGGCGGCGGGCAGTGCTTCGTAATCCACTTCGACAAGCTCCGCCGCGTCTTTCGCGGTCTGCATCGACTCGGCGATCACGAGCGCGACCTGGTCGCCCACGTGACGCGCTTTCTCGTGCGCGATCACGGGATGCGGCGGTTCGTGCATGGGCGTGCCGTCGATGCTGTGAATCAGCCAGCCGCATGGCAAGCCGCCCACGTTGTCGGCGGCAAGATCGGCGCCCGTGAACACGGCTACCACGCCGGGCGCGGCCTTCGCGGCATGCGTGTCGATACGGCGGATGCGCGCATGCGCGTGCGGCGAGCGCACGAATACGGCCCAGGTTTGGGCGGGCAGCACGACGTCGTCGGTGTACTGGCCGACGCCGGTGAGAAAGCGGAAGTCTTCCTTGCGCTTGATGGGCGCGCCGATCATGCGGGCGGTTTCGGGTGCGTTCATGATGTGCCTCCCGATCACGCGGCTGCGGCGGCGGCGCTCGTCGCGGCGGGCGCGGCGTCGGCGCGCATCTGCTGCGCGCCCGCGACCACGGCCTTGACGATGTTGTGATAGCCCGTACAGCGGCACAGATTGCCGTCGAGCCCGTGGCGCACTTCGGCTTCGGTGAGGTCCGCGCCGGCGTGCAGGCTGGCGGCGGCGAGCGCGCTCGCGCACATCACCATGCCGGGCGTGCAGAAGCCGCATTGCAGGCCGTGGCAGTCGCGGAACGCGGCCTGCATCGGGTGCAGCGTGCCGGGCTTCGCGAGGCCTTCGATCGTCGTCACGGTCATGCCGTCGCATTGCACCGCGAGCTGGTTGCACGACTTGATCGCGCGGCCGTTCAGATGCACGGTGCAGGCGCCGCACTGCGCGGTGTCGCAACCGACGTGCGTGCCGGTCAGGCGCAGCTGTTCGCGCAGGAACTGGACGAGGAGCGTGTGGGGTTCGATTTCGGCGGTCACGGGCACGCCGTTGACCGTGAGGCGGATGCTGATCGGCATTGACTTGTCTCCAGTGTGTCGACCAGAGCTCGCGCCAGGGATCGAAGCAAGCGCGAAAGCGCCAACGCCGATCGACACGCACCACTCCGATCCCACACAACGTTGTGGGAGAGAAACCCGCCAAAACCCGCTTGCTGTCCACCTGCATTGCCACCGCACCGCCCGCCAAAAGACCCGCCCGTGCTACGCATTGCGCGTGAGCCTGCCGCGCGCAACGCACGGCGTTGCGCGGGTGGGCGAAACGCTACGGGCGAAGCGGATGAAGCGGAATCTGGGTTCGGCTGGTGCCTTGCTGGGGTGAAACCTTGGGATGAAGCCTCGCCAGTAAAGCACAATTTTTTCGTTTGCGCTGCGCGGGTTTACCGGTTCGGCGCCGCGCGCGAAGCGCCATGAAAAAGGCCCGCGCCGAGCGGGTCGGAGCGGGCCTGCGAGTGCGTCATGGCCACGCTTTCACGCTGCACCGCAGCGTGATCGGGCGTGTGCCGCCACGCTCAGTGCGATGGCGTCCCGCGGGCGAGACGCGAGCGGCTGCGCGAGTAGAAGAAGTAGATCAGGAGACCGATCGCCGTCCACGCGAAGAACGCGAGCCACGTGAACAACGCGAGGTTGAGCATCAGGAACAGGCACGAGGCCACCGCGAGAATCGGCACCACGGGCACGCCGGGGCAGCGGAACGCGCGCGGCAGATGCGGGTGCGTGCGGCGCAGGATGAGTACGGCGATCGACACCATCGAGAACGCCGCGAGCGTGCCGATGTTGATGAGTTCGGCGAGCACCTTGAGCGGCACCAGCGCGCCGATCAGCCCGAAGAAAATGCCCACGAGCCACGTGGTGAGGAACGGCGTGGAATAGCGCGGATGCACCTTCGAGAGCCGCGCGGGCAGCAGGCCGTCGCGCGACATCGCGAAGATGATGCGGGTCTGGCCATAGCTCATCACGAGGATCACGGTGAGCATGCCGAGCACGGCGCCCAGGTCGATGAAGCCCGCGACCCACGTCTGGCCCGCCACCTGGAGCGCGTACGAGACCGGGTGGCCGATATTGGCGAATTGCGCGGACGGCACGATGCCGGTCACGACGGCCGCCACGGCCACGTAGAGCACCGCGCACACGGCGAGCGAGGCGATGATGCCGATCGGCAGATCGCGTTTGGGAACCTTCACTTCCTCGGCCGCCGACGACACCGCGTCGAAGCCGATGAACGCGAAGAACATCACGGCCGCCGCGCCGAACACGCCGCTCCAGCCGTTCGGCATGAACGGATGCCAGTTCGCGGGCGTGACGTGAAACACGCCCACGGCGATCACGAGCAGCACCACGGTCACCTTGATCGCGACCATGACGTTGTTGATGCGCGTGGATTCGCGCACGCCAATGGACAGCAGCGCGGTGATCGCCATCATCACGAAGAAGGCGGGCAGGTTGAAGAACGTGGTCACGCCGGGCACCGCGCCGGGCGCGGCCGTGAGTTCGACGGGCAGCGAGAGGCCGAAGCCGCTCAGCAGCGACTGGAGATAACCCGACCAGCCGACCGAGACGGCCGAGCTGGCGAGACCGTATTCGAGCATCAAATCCCAGCCGATGATCCAGGCGACCACTTCGCCGAGCGTGGCGTACGAGTACGTGTAGATCGAACCGGCGACAGGAAATGTCGAGGCGAATTCGGCGTAGGCGAGCGCGGCGAAGCAGCAGGCCACGGCGGCGATCAGGAACGACACCATGAGCGCCGGGCCGGCCTGCACGGCGCCGGTGCCGGTCAGCACGAAAATGCCGGTGCCGATAATGGCGCCGATGCCGAGAAAGGTGAGATCGAGCGCACCGAGCGCTTTCTTGAGTCCGGCGCCCTGGGCGCTGGCCTTCAACATGTGCTCGATGTTTTTCTTGCGAAAAAGGGACATTTGGCGAGGAACTCCACGTAAAACGCGCGAGCGCGGCCAGCGCGGGAAAGGTGCGCAGCCGCCGGCATCGCGTGCCGGATGTCTTGGGGAAACCTGAAATTTTAGCGGATGTCGCACCCGGGATCGGGTTAGGCCGGTCGGCGGGGGCGAAGTGTCGCGGGGGATTCCGCCGCAAAGCGGCAGGCGGGCGCGCGATCCTTGCCGGAACCCGCGCGTTCGGCGCAGTTCGTTGCGCGAACGCGGCGTTATGACGAGAAGGCCGCCTCGATGCCGCAGGCGCGGCAAAACCCCGCCTGGCGCGGGAGTCCGCCGGCGAGATCACGCGAACCGGTCGCGCGAACCGCTTGCGCCGACTTCAGGCGCCTACGGCCGGCGAGAGATCCACAAGCCGGTTGCTCATCACGTAGAAGGTCAGCTCGGCATTGTTGCTGAGCTTCATCTTTTCGAGCAGGCGCGTGCGGTACACGCTCACCGTTTTCACCGAAAGCGAGAGCGCGTGCGCGATGTCGGTCAGGCGCTTGCCCGAGGCGAGCATGCAGAGCGTCTGGTATTCGCGGTCGGAGAGCTTTTCGTGCGGCAGTTGTTCGCCGTCCACCAGCACGTAGTCGGCGAGCGCTTCCGCCATCGCCGGGCTCACGTACTTGCGGCCCGCGGCGACCTGCTGGATCGCGGCGATCATCTGCGCGGCATCGACCGTTTTCGAGAGATAGCCGGCCGCGCCTGCCTTGAGCGCGCGCACCGCGTACTGGTCTTCGCGATACATGGAGAACATCAGCACGGGCACGCGCGGGGCCTTCTTCTTCGCGCGCTTGAGCACCTCGACGCCGTTCATGTCGGGCAGCGAAATGTCGAGCAGCGCCACGTCGAACACGTGTTTCGCGATCAGCGTGAGCGCCTCGGCGCCGGTTTGCGCTTCGACCACCTCGTGGGCGATGCCGCGATCGAGCAGCAGCTGGCGGACGCCCTGACGCACGACCGCGTGGTCGTCGACGAGCAGGATGCGATGGGTCATGAATGAGCGCCTTTGGGCTGAATGGGCGGCGTGGCGGGCGCCGTGCCGAGCAGCGCCGCCCACGCGAAGCGCGCGCGCAGCGTCGTGCCGGCGGGCGTGGCGTTCCGTGTCGCGTGGTCTTGCCCCGGCTCGTGCGGTCCCGCGGCCACGGCCGTGGCGCGCAGCGAGCCGCCGAAGGCCGCGCAGCGTTCGCGCATGCCCTTGAGGCCGTAGTGGCCGGCCGCGCGGCTGCTGACGGCCGTCAAGCCGATACCGTCGTCCACCACGACCAGCGTGAGATGGCGCGGCGTGCTTTCCAGCCGCACTTCGGCGTGCGAGGCGCGGGCGTGGCGCGCGACGTTCACGAGCGCTTCCTGCGCGACGCGGAACACGGCGAGCGCGGCGTCGGCGGGCAGGCGCGCGAGGCGGGCGTCGTCGCTGGTGTGCGTCATGGCGGCGGCGAGACCACTGCGCGCGGCGAAGTCGCGGGTCCAGTCGGCGAGCGCGGCGGCGAGGCCCGCGTCGAGCTGCGGCGCGTGCAGGCCGTCGAGCACCGTGCGGATCGCGCCGGTGGCGGCGTCGAGCGAGCGCGCGACGAGCGCGAGCGCTTCGGCGCATTGCGGCGGCGCATCCACGGGCAGCCACGTATGCACATTGGCGAGCGCGAAGCGCGTGGCCGCGAGTTCGGCGCCCACGCTGTCGTGCAACTCGCGCGCGAGGCGCTGGCGCGCGGCTTCGTCGGCGTGAATCTGCCCGGCGGCGGGACGGCCGGCCGCCGGACGGCGCGGGCGCGCGACGCCGTTGGCTTCGGGCTTGACGCCGGATTGCGAACCCGGCAGCGCTTTGGCTTTGACGCCGGGCCGCGCCTTGGACTTTGCCCCCGGCAGCGCGCCCGCGCGCGTGCCAGGCGGCGAACCCGGCGGCGAACCCGGCGACGTTGAGCCGAGCTGGCGCTGCGTGTGCGTGAGATGTTCCAGTGCGGCGATGGTGGCCGACTCGCTCGCCAGTTCGGCGGCGTGGGCGAAGAAGGCGAGGCCGTCGGCGGTGCGCGCGGCATCGCCCTCCGGCATGCGCGCGTTCAGCGCGCCGAATCTCGACGTAATCATCCTTCTCCCCGTTCAGGAAACGGTCCTGGACCGTGATTTTTTGCTCGCGCGGACGTCCGGCGCGGCAGCAAAAATGGCACGGCGCAGCGTAACGAAATTTACATCCCGTAACAACCTGGCTCCGGCCCTGAGATCGTTACCATGTATTGTTTGATGCGCTGCGATAATATCTTAAAAAAAGAAAAAGTTCAGCGCTGACAAGGCTTAGCGCGCAATCTTCAGGTGCAGCATGAAGTCGCGGCCCGATTGTCATGTAGGAAAAACACCGACACGGAACTTACTGAGCTTCTGTGACACCTGTAACCACGCTCTGGAATGATGCAATGCGCAATCCGCAGACGAAAGCGGACAAAATTCGCACGAATCGTCGGACGAAAAGCTCACGCCTCAAACCGGGCAATCGCGCGGTGAAATTGGCCTGAAACCGCGCCAAATCGCCGGACGAAAAAAAACCGGAGCGCGAAGCTCCGGTTTTTTCGTTGCGCGAGGCGCGAGGCGGATCGACGAAACTCAGCCGACGAACGCCTTTTCGACCACGTAATGGCCCGGCTTGTTGTTGCTGCCTTCTTCCAGACCGGCCTTTTCGAGCAGTTCGACCGTGTCGCGCAGCATGTGCGTGCTGCCGCAGAGCATGATGCGGTCGCGCTCGGGCGTGAACGCGGGCAGACCGAGGTCTTCGAACAGCTTGCCCGTGTCGATCAGTTCGGTGATACGGCCGCGGTTCTCGAAGGTTTCGCGCGTGACGGTCGGGAAGTAGACCAGCTTTTCGCGCACGATCTCGCCGAGGTATTCGTGCTCGCGCAGTTCCTCGGTGATGAACTCCTTGTACGCGAGTTCGTCGACGAAACGGCAGGTATGCGTGAGGACGATCTTCTCGTAGCGGTCGTAAATGTCCGGGTCCTTGATGATCGACATGAACGGCGCGAGGCCCGTGCCGGTCGAGAGCAGCCACAGCACCTTGCCGGGCAGCAGGTTGTCGGCCACGAGCGTGCCCACGGGCTTCTTGCCGATCAGCACCTTGTCGCCGACCTTCAGATGCTGCAGACGCGAGGTGAGCGGGCCGTCCTGCACCTTGATGCTCAGGAACTCGAGGTGTTCCTCGTAGTTGGCGCTCGCGAGCGAGTAGGCGCGCATCAGCGGCTTGCCGTCGACCTCGAGGCCGACCATCGTGAACTGGCCGTTGTCGAAACGCAGGGCCGGATCGCGCGTGCAGGTGAAGCTGAAAAGCGTGTCGGTCCAGTGATGGACGCTCAAGACGGTTTCTTCGGTGTTTTTGCTCATGGTTCCTGAAGGTGCGAAACAGGGACCGCCAGACTGCGGCGATCCTGCCGGCCTGCTGTCCCGTACAGCGTAGCTTGACGATTTTTGCGCGCGCCTCGCTCCGAACGAAGCGCAATCCGCCATTTTACCGTGCTCGGGCCGGGTGGGCGCCGATGCGCCTCAAGGGAAGCGTGGCCGCGTGATGCGCGGCGGCGGGCTGGCTTGCGCACAGCGGAGGTGCGGATAAAGCTGGCGTCGGCTTGGGCGGCCTGCGTGGCGTTGCGGCGGCACACGGGCGAGAACGGATTCTCGAGCCGCAGCGGTGTGACCGGAAGTCCTGACGGACAACGGACGCGCGCGTACGAAATTTCGGCTAGATGATACCGGAAGGTCTGACAGCTCGCAGCATTGACCCTGTTGAGCGGGTTGATTTTGCGCGGTTTTTTGCCGTCGATGGCATCGGGATCGGTGCGAAAGCGTGCAGATCCCCAATCCTGCGGCGGGGTGCCGCGCGGATTCGCGCCGAGCCTGGTTAGTGTGTGCCGATGCCGATGCCGATGCCGATGCCGATGCCGATGCCGATGCCGCTAGCGTTCGAGCGTCCGCGCCACGCTCACCGGTCGGCGGCCAGCTTCACGCCGAGGCCGATCAGCGCGGCGCCGCAGAAGGCGTCGATGGGGCGGCGGATGCGCTTGTAGCCGCGTTGCGTGCGGTCGTCGGCAAATAAAAAGGCGAGGCTGCAATGCCAGCCGAACGACATCGCCGCGACCGTCGCCAGCGCCACGCCGTAGAACCACAGCGGCGGATGCGCGGGAAATACGGCCGCGAACACGCTGGTCCAGAACACGCAGGACTTCGGATTCGTGAGGCAGGTGATGAGCCCCGCGCGCCACGTGCGGAACCACGCGCGGCGATCGGCGGGCGGCGGCGGTGCGACCACGGCCTGCGCGGCGGCGGCGATCTCGCGGCGCACGCCCGAGCGCAGCAGCTTGAAGCCGAACCACACGAGATAGAGCGCGCCCGCCACGCGCACGCCGTTGTAGAGCCAGCCGATGTGCTGAAGCACGGCCGCGAAGCCCAGCATCGCGAGCGCGGCCCAGAGCGTCGATCCCACGCCCACGCCCGCCGCCGAGGCCACGCCCAGGCCGCGCCTTCCGGCGAGCGAAAGCTGCGTCACCATGAAAAAGTTGGGGCCGGGGCTGATGAGCGCGAACAGATAAACGACGGCGATCTGCAGCAGCGTGGCGAGATAGTGCATCGGGAAACACCTGACGGAGGGCGCGCCAGGATGCGCTCAGGTGCGGGAAGCACGGCAGGGACGCAGGCACGCGGGTGGGAACGCGACATGGTATCGCGTTGCGCCCGGGTGCCCGTGGGGTGTTTTACGCCGGGCCGGGCGAGTGTTGCGCGCACGCCGCGCCGCGTGAATGCGAGCCCGGCCGCGGATCCTGCGGTGAACCGGCGAACCCCGGCGAACGCAAACGCGAAAGCGCATACGGCGCGGCATCGTCGATACGAGGCCAATGCCGCGCAGACCCGGCGAGCGCTAACGGCCTATTCGAGCTGCAAGCGCGCCATATACGGCAGATGGTCGGAGAGCCACGCGGTTTCCTGCGCGGGCTGGATCAGCTCCACCGGTTTCAGGCCGCGCACGAACATCTTGTCGAGCGCGAGCGCGGGCGAAAACGCCGGGAACGTGCGCACCGGTTCGCCGAGCAGCGTGGCGACTTCGCGCAGGCCGTGTTCGGCGAACAGCGGCACCGAGTCGTTGCGCCAGTCGTTGAAGTCGCCGGCCAGCACGAGCGGCCCTTGCGGCGCTTCTTTCGCGATCCAGTGCGCGATCCAGTGCATCTGGCGCAGCCGCGCGCTGCGCGTGAGCGCCAGGTGCGCGCACAGTAGCGTGACCGATTGCCCGGCCACGCTCGCGCGCGCGACCAGCAGCCCGCGCCGTTCGAAGCGGTGCGCGGAGATGTCCCAGCGTCCGCCCAGATCGAGCGGATGCGGCGAAAGAATCGCGTTGCCGTGGCGCCAGGACGGCTTGAACACATTGGGCCCGAGCGCGATCTGCAACTCGAGCGCATGGGCGATTTCGGTGGCCTGGCATTGCCAGACGTCTTCCATCGGATCGGCGAGCGGCGAGCCGAAGCTCGAGGCGAGCACCGGCTGCGGCATACGGCGCGCCATCGCTTCCTGGAGAAACCAGGCGTCGGCGTGCGTGGACTGCACCCAGCGCCGCATGGCCTCCCACGCCTCGAAGCCGAGCGGCGAGCGGCCCTTGTGCAGGTTCCAGCTCACCGCCACGAAGTCTTTGGCGTGGTCCGATTGGATCAGCGGTTGTTCGGGATTTCGCATGCGTTATTCAATGGCGTATCGGTCGGGTTGCGCGCCGCGCTCAGGCCTTGCGGGGCTCGCGCGCGCGGCCGGATGTCGGGAACGGGCGTCATGGCGCGGGCTGCGGCGCGACGCTCGCGCTCACGCGGTAGGCGAGCGACGGGTCTTTGTCGACGATCTGCCAGCTCACCGTTTGCCCCGGCGGCACGACGAGGCCCGGATGGCTGGCGCTGATCTGGCGCGGCTGCGGCGGCAGCTTGCAGCCTTGCGCCGTGGTTGGCGCGGGCGCGGCGGCATTTTCCAGCGTTTCCTGCGCGTCGATCGAAAAGATCACGCCGCTCGCGTCGGCGCGCAACGGCGAGACCGTGATCGTGCGCGCCAGGTCGATGCTGCCCGCCGGTTGATCCTTGCAGCCCACGTTGTGCGTGATCACCTTGTGGTGCGTGTCCGTGCGCGCCTGGCCGACCGAGGTCGTGGCGCTGAACGAGTCGATCTGCTGGCCGTTCTGGATCACGTCGAGCGTCCATTTGACGGGCACGGCGGCCGGCAAGGGCGCCGTATTTTGCGCCGCGCTCGCGGCACCGGGCGCCGAGGCGGGTGGCGCGGAAGGCGCGGGCGATGCCGCCGCGGGGGCCACCGTGGGTGCCATAGATTGTGCGGCGGGTTGCGCGGCGGTTTGCGCGAAAGCGCTGGTGTCGATCGCGGAAGTCGCTGCGAGCAGCGCGAGCGCGAGACAAGGTTTCCACAACGTCATAGTGACGACTCCGTGCGTGGGCGGCGGGTACGTTCTGACCATCGATCCTATACCGGGTTCGCAAACGCCGGACCACAGGGGTGCATTTCAGGTGGGGACGACCGGCCGCCGCTTCAACCGGAAAATTGCCAGCTCGCCAGGCGATGAAAAACGCACCAATTCCGCCGATTGGATATGAACTGTTGCTATCTCCGCAAAGCAATGCCGGTGGTTATCCATGCGTTATCAAAACGTTATCGTCACGGCGCGGCGATAGTGCGCGTATACACCGGCATCCCCGGCTTTGGCGCGCCCGACGCTTTTCACCGCCTGGGTGGAAGGCTTTGCAACGCTTGCCTGGCATGACGTTCACGCCGCGCGCAAATGGCCGCGCTGTGTTTCCCGGCGCGCGTTGCTCGCCAACACGGGCCGTGACGGCCTCGCGGCGCGGCGTACAATTTTTCCAGACGGATGGCATGCACTCAACGTGCAGGAAGCGGGAACATGGATCAGATCGAATGCGTGGTGATCGGCGCGGGCGTGGTCGGGCTCGCCGTGGCGCGGGCGCTGGCGGCGCGCGGACGCGAGGTGATCGTGCTCGAAGCCGCCGAAGCCATCGGCACGAGCACCAGCTCGCGCAACAGCGAAGTCATCCACGCGGGGCTCTACTATCCGCGCGGCTCGCTCAAGGCGGCGCTGTGCGTGCGCGGGCGTGAAATGCTCTACGAATACTGCGCGGAGCGGCACGTGCCGCACGCGCGCTGCGGCAAGCTGCTGGTCGCGACGGCCGCGAACCAGATTCCGCAGCTCGAGGCGATCCGCACGCGCGGCAAGGAAAACGGCGTGTTCGACCTCACGCGCATCAGCGGCAGCGAGGCGCTCGCGCTCGAACCGGCGCTCGAATGCGTGGCGGCCGTGTATTCGCCGCAAACGGGGATCGTCGACAGTCATCAGCTCATGCTCGCGCTGCAGGGCGACGCGGAACGCGACGGCGCCGTGTTCGCGTTCAAGTCGCGAGTGATGTCGATCGATGCGCTCGGCAACGGGCGCAACGGTTTCGTCGTGCGCGTGAGCGGCGATGGCCATAGCGCGAGCGACCACGCGAACCCCGAAGCCCTCACCGAAATCCGCGCGACCTGCGTCGTCAACAGCGCGGGACTGTACGCGACGAAACTCGCCAAACGCATTCGCGGGCTCGACGCGCGCCACGTGCCGCCGCTTTATCTCGCGCGCGGCAATTACTTCAGCGTGGCGGGGCGCGTGCCGTTCTCGCGGCTCATCTATCCCATGCCGAACGACGCCGGGCTCGGCGTGCATCTCACGCTCGACCTCGCGGGGCAGGCGCGCTTCGGTCCCGACGTGGAATGGATCGACGCGATCGATTACGACGTCGATCCGCGCCGCGCCGAGGCGTTCTACGCCGCCATCCGCAGCTACTGGCCCGCGTTGCCCGGCGACGCGCTGCAACCCGCCTATGCGGGCATCCGGCCGAAGCTCTCCGGCCCCGGCGAAAGTCCCGCCGACTTCCTGATCCAGGGCGCGGCGTCGCACGGCGTGCGCGGGCTCGTGAACCTGTTCGGCATCGAGTCGCCGGGACTCACGGCGGCGCTCGCGATCGCGCAACGCGTTTGCGAGCTGGCGGGGAACGCGTGACGGGCAGGTAGCCGCGCACTACGCCATCCACATATCGAGATATCGACATATCGACGATAAAAAACCGCGGCGTCGCGCCGCGTGGCCGCGACAATGCGGCTCACTTATCTCCGGCATTGCAGACGCAAACGGGCGCGCTTCGTTGTTAAGCTTCTCCGCGACGCCGTCGTGAGAGCGGCGCATCACGAAGCTCGACAACAACCCCAGCGAAACACATCGCCCCTCAATACCGGAGTGAGATTCATGAAATCGTCCCGCCGCAGCTTTCTGATCACGAGCCTTGGCGTTGCGTCGACGCTCGCGCTGTCGCGCCAGGCGTTCGCCGACGCGCCCAAGGCCGCCGAGACCGATCCCACCGCGCAGGCGCTCGGCTACAAGCTCGACGCGAGCAAGGTCGACAAGTCGAAGTTCGCGAAATACGCCGCCGGTCAGGACTGCAGCAACTGCACGTTCTACCAGGGCAAGGCCACCGACGCCTTCGCGCCGTGCCCGATGTTCGGCGGCAAACAGGTCGCGGGCAAGGGCTGGTGCAGCGCGTACAACAAGAAGGCCTGAGCGCGGGTTCGAGCGCTGCGCGGCGGCGCGGGGCGCCTGCAAAAAGGTGCCTGCCGCCGCGCTGAAACCCCTCTGAAACCACGTGCGCGCCCGGCGCACGCTTTGCTTCAAGTCTCGCAACGAGACTGACGCGCGCCGCTCACATGCGCGCCTGCAACAGCGGCGGCCGCCGCGCGAACCACGGCCGTGCCGCTTCGAGTTGCGCGGCGAGGCGCAGCAGCAGCGCGTCGTTGCCCTCGCGCGCGGCGAACTGCACGCCCACGGGCAGGCCGCGCGCATTCCACCAGAGCGGCACCGACATCGCGGGCTGGCCGGTGAGATTGAACAGTTCCGTGCAGCCCGCCCACGCGAACGCCTTGTTCGAGGCTTCGGTCAGCAGCTTGCGCATGAGCGCCTCCACGGGCACGGCGGTGACCGCGCGCATCTGCAAACGCTCGCTTTGCGTGGGGCGCAATTCGCCGATCTTCACGGGCGGCGCGGCGAGCGTCGGGCACAGCAGCACGTCGTAACGCGTCATCAGATCGGCGAGCTGCGCCGTGATCTTCTGCTGCACCTCCAGCGCCGCAGGGAGTTCGCGTTCGCCGAGCTTGCGGCCGATATGCGCCATGGCCCACGTGGCGATCTCGAAGTCCTCGCGGCGCGGCTTGATGCCGGTGATCGTGTCGGCGTTGAGCACGTATTGCTCGGCGACCACCGACCACAGCATCAGAAACGCTTCGCGCGCCGCGGCGAAATCCAGCTTCAGCGACACCGGCTCCACGCGATGACCGAGCGATTCGAGCAGCGTGGCCGCGTCGGTGAGCGCGTCGCGCACGTCGGGCGCGAGCGTTTCGGCGAACATCGGCTCGGCGATCAGCGCGACGGCCAGCGGCTTCGCGCCGTCGAGCGGCTCGCGCGCGGCCGCGAGAAAGCTGCCCGGCGCGCCGGGCGCAACGCTGCCTTCGCCGCTGAACAGATCGAGCATGAGCGCGCTGTCGCGCACGCTGCGCGACACGGCGAGGTCGACACCCAGCGCGCCGGGCGCGGGCGGCACGTTCGACGGCACCTGAAACGCGCGCGACGGTTTGAGCCCGAACAGCCCGCAGCACGACGCGGGAATGCGGATCGAGCCGCCGCCGTCCGACGCATGCGCGAGCGGCACGATGCCCGCCGCGACCGCCGCCGCCGCGCCGCCGGACGAACCGCCCGGCGTGTGATCGAGATTCCACGGATTGCGGCACGGGCCGAACAGTTCGGGCTCCGTATAAGGCATCTGCCCGAGTTCGGGCGCGCTCGTCTTGCCGAAGATGTTGAGACCCGCGGCGCGGATGCGCGTGACCACGGGCGCGTCGGCGGCGGGAATGTAATGACGATAGTGACGGCTGCCGAGCGTCATGCGCAGGCCGGCCACGGCCGCGCCCAGATCCTTCACGAGAAACGGCACGCCCGCGAGCGGACCGTCGGCGAGCGCGTCCACGCCGTTGGCGTTTGCCGCGATCTCGCGTGCGCGCTCGCGCGCGGCCTCGTAGTCCTTCAGGACGAGGGCGTTGATCGCGGGATTCGCGGCTTCGGCGCGCGCGATGGCGCTATCGAGCAGTTCGCGCGCGCTGACTTCGCGGCGGCGCAGGAGATCGGCGAGGCCGATGGCGTCGTATTCCAGATAATCGGACAGCAAGGCGCGCACTCCTCGTCGTTGGGCGGCAAGCGTTGAATGCGGACGATGATACCGGTGCCGCGCATTCGGGCGCGTGCGCGAGTGCGCGCAAACCGGCGCCGCAAGCGCGCGGGATCAAGCCGCTCGACGTGAAAACGGCGCGCCGGATCGAGGCGCGCCGCAGTCAGTTTCCGCAGTCAGTTTCTATCGATACCCCCGCGTGCGGGTCAGAGCTTTTCGGCGAGGAAGCTCAGCGTGCGGCCGTGCGCGAGCGCCGAGGCGTTCTGGTTGTACGACGCGCGCACCGAGCAGTTGAAACCGTGCTCGGCGTTCGGATACAGATGGAACGCCGCGTTCGGGCGGCCCGCAAAACTCGCCTGCACCTGGCCGACGGCGTCGAGCGGAATGCCGTGATCGTTCTCGGCGTAGTGGAACAGCATCGGCACGGTCACCTTGCCGGCGAGATCGAGCAGGTTCTGGATGCCGCCGCCGTAGTACGACACCGCGGCATCGACGAGACCGTGCGCCGCCGCGAGATACGCGAGACGCCCGCCGAAGCAATAGCCGATGGCTGCGACCTTGCCCGTGCATTCGGGCAGCGCGCGCAGCGCCGCGACCGTCGCGCCGATATCCTGCACCGCGAGATTCACGTCGGTTTTTTGCAGCAGTTCGATGCCACGCTCGCGGTCGGCGCCCACGTATTCCAGCTCGACGCGCGGCGCGGTGCGCCAGAACACGTCGGGCGCGATCGCCACGTAGCCGTCGAGCGCATATTGCTCGACCACTTCGCGGATATGGCCGTTCACGCCGAAGATCTCCTGCAGGATCACGATGCCGGGACCTTTGCCGCCCCTGGGCGTGGCGACGTACGCGCCGAAGCTGTCGTCGCCGACGGGAATGTCGATCCATCGAGTCGAAACGCTCATGTCTTTCTCCGTCTTCTCTTCAATAGTAATAGTGAGTCGCGCGGCCGGACGCCGGGCACGAGGAGCGGCGCGCGGCGCCCGGCGCCCGGCGCGCGGCGCCCGGTGGAAATTCGGGCAGCCAGTTTGCCATAGGCGCTCGTGGCGTCGCGGCTTCGCGCCTGTTCTCGCAAGCGGATCGTAATGATCTCGATTATTCATTGTTCGCGCGCGGGCGCTTTGGCTAGAGTCGGTGGCACGTCGTGCCGACTGTCCCTCCGTCCATCCAGGAACGCGCCATGAACCCCGCCGCTACCGCTTTCACTGCTTCGCCCGCTGCTTCGTCAGATTCCGCCGCGCCCGTCACCGCTTTCATGCGCCGATTCGGCTTGCGCCTGCCCGTCGTGCAGGGGCCGATGGCGGGCGGCCCGACCACGCCCGCGCTGGTCGCGGCCGTGTCGAACGCGGGCGGGCTCGGCTTTCTCGCGGGCGCGGCGCTCGCGCCGGAGAAGCTCGCGAGCGAAGTCGCGGCGATCCGTGCGCTCACCGGCAAGCCGTTCGGCGCGAATCTCTTCGTGCTCGAGCGCGCCCAACCCGACGACACCACCGTGCGCCGCGCGCTCGGCGCGATCGATCCGCTCGCCGCGCGCTTCGACCTCGCGCCCGGCGCGCCGCTCGCGTCCTACGCGCCCGACTTTCGCGCGCAGCTCGACATGCTGGTCGAGTTGCGCCTGCCGGTGGTGAGTTTCACGTTCGGGCTGCTCGCGAAAGCGGACGTCGCGCGCCTGAAAGCGGCGGGCAGTTACGTGATCGGCACGGCGACGCACGTGGCCGAAGGTCTCGCGTGGCGCGATGCGGGCGCGGACGCGATCGTCGCGCAGGGCGCCGAGGCGGGCGGTCATCGCGGCACGTTCATCGGCGAGGTGCCGCAGGCGCTGATCGGCACCTTCGCGCTCGTGCCGCAGCTCGCCGACGCGACCGGCCTGCCCGTGCTGGCGGCGGGCGGCGTGATGGACGGGCGCGGCATGGTCGCGGCGCTCGCGCTCGGCGCGCAGGGCGTGCAGATGGGCACGGCGTTTCTCGGCTGCGCCGAAAGCGCGATTCCCGCCGACTGGAAAGCGCGGCTGCGCGCCTCGGCGGACACCGCGACCGCGGTCACGCGCGCGATCACGGGACGGCACGCGCGCGGCATCCGCAACGCGCTGATGACGCAGCTCGAAGCGTACGAGCAGGCGCACGCGGGCTCGGTCGCGCCGTATCCCGTGCAGAACGCGCTCACGCAGCCGCTGCGGCAACGCGCGGCGCGCGCCGACGACGGCGACTGGCTCTCGCTGTGGTCGGGTCAGGGCGCGCCGCTCGGCCGCGCGCGCGAAGCCGGGTTGGGCGCCGCGCAGGTGGTCGAGGCGCTGGAGCGCGAATGGCGCGCCGCGCTGGCGGGCTTGCGCGGCTGAATTCGCGCAAGCGCGGCAGGGGGTGCGGCTGAGTTGTTGCTGGGCCACGGCCGGGAGCGCGCTCGATGCGTTCGAAGCGTTCAAAGCGCGCCACGTGCTCGCGCCGCTGCTCCGGGTGACGGCTCCGCGCCGCGGCTCCGTGCGACCTCGGCGCGCCGCCGCTTCGGTTCGGCCCACGCCGCTTCGGGCCAGGTGAGCCGTGGCCGTCCGATTGTTGCGGCAAAGCCGCATTGCTCGCGCCGATGCCAGCCGCCGCACGTTTGCGTGCGTGCCGATCGGCATTAATCGAATGCTGACTTGAATCGTGCGGCCAGGACGCGCGAACACGTTTGGCCGACGGATGCGCGCGCAACGAGTTTTCGGTCATTCCGGAAGCGGCGCGCGATTTACCCCCGCCAATTCGTCAGAATTACCGTCAAAAAATCTCAAAACTGATTCGGTAAGGTGTCTGGCGGCGCTTTGCCGCGCATTGGGCCGCGTTCTCGCGAGCTCGATCCAGCAAGGATTTCGGCCGGAAAACGGCCATTTGACGGGCACTTGGCGAGCGCCTATTGGTACTCGCCCCGATATCTGAAAAAAATCCACCAAATTAATTTGATCACCTACACTTGCGCGCAAGTATGGCCAGACGGCCCGCCATGAACGGGCCCGACGCCATGCTGGCCAGGTGCATCAAGGATGCATCCTGCGTGGTCGTCCGCACGGGGAGCGACACGTTCGGGGCGCGGGAGCACAGGGCGATTACGTTGCTTTTGGGTTCGAGAGAAACTGGAGATCTACATGAATATCAAGCTTCACAAGCTGTTGCCGATCAGCGCTGCGGCCATGCTGTTCGCTTCGTTTGCAACGGCGGCAAGCGCCGACGTCACGGTCAAGATTGGCCACGTCGCGCCGCTCACGGGCGGCATCGCCCACCTCGGCAAGGACAATGAAAACGGCGCACGCCTCGCCGTCGAGGAAATCAACGCCAAGGGCCTGACGATCGGCGGCCAGAAGGTCACGCTGCAACTCGACGCGCAGGACGACGCGGCTGACCCGCGTACGGCTACGCAGGTTGCGCAGAAGCTCGTCGACGACAAGGTCGTTGCCGTGGTGGGCCACCTGAACTCGGGCACGTCGATCCCGGCATCGAAGATCTACAGCGATGCAGGCATCGTGCAGATCTCGCCGTCGGCCACGAACCCGGCCTACACGCAGCAAGGTTTCAAGACGACGTACCGCGTCGTCGCGACCGATGCGCAACAAGGTCCGGCACTCGCGAACTACGCGTCGAAGAACCTGAAGGTCAAGAGCGTCGCGATCGTCGACGACTCGACGGCTTACGGCCAGGGTCTCGCGAACGAGTTCGAGAAGACCGCCAAGTCGCTCGGCATGAACGTTCTTTCGCATGACGCGACGAACGACAAGGCTGTCGACTTCCGCGCCATTCTGACGAAGATCAAGGGCGAAAACCCCGACGCGATCATGTACGGCGGCATGGACGCCACGGGCGGCCCGTTCGCCAAGCAAGCCAAGCAGCTCGGCCTGCGCGCGAAGGTGCTGGCTGGCGACGGCGTGTGTACCGACAAGCTGTCGGACCTGGCCGGCGACGCCACCGACAATATCGTCTGCTCGGAAGCCGGTATGGCGCTCGAGAAGATGGACGGCGGCAAGGCCTTCGAAGCGAAGTACGAAAAGCGTTTCGGCCAGCCGATCCAGATCTACGCACCGTTCACGTATGACGCCGTGTACATCATCGTCGATGCGATGAAGCGCGCGAACTCGACGGATCCGGCGAAGATCCTCGCGGCAATGCCGGCGACGGACTACAAGGGCGTGATCGGCGAGACGACCTTCGACTCGAAGGGCGACCTCAAGCACGGCGTGATCTCGCTGTACAACTACAAGTCGGGCAAGAAGTCGCTGCTCGACGTGGTGAAGATGTAAGACCGCGCTCCGGCACGTTCGGGCCGCGCTTCAGTGCGGTTCGGCGTGATCGATGCGAAAAAGCCCGCAGGTTCGCGCCTGCGGGCTTTTTGTTTTGCGGCGATGGCGTGCGCTACCGGAATGCGCCGACGGCGGCGCGGCCCGCATGCCCGATCGGACAGGCGATCGGATGCGCGATCAAATACCCAGGCGACGCAACACCTTCGGCCCCGCGAAGGCCACGAGCGCCGCGCACAGCGCCACGACCGCGAGCCCCACGGTGAGATTCGTCACCTGCGTGATGCCGCCGATCACCACCGGTCCGAACAACAGCCCGAAATACGCGATGCCCGCCACGTGCGCGAGCCCTTCGGCCGCGTGGATGCCTTTCACGCGCGCGGCCGCCGCGAACAGCACCGGCATCATGTTGGCGAGGCCGAGGCCCATCAGCGTGAAACCGGTGAGCGCGGTGAACGAATACGGCAGCAGCAGCGCGCCGATCATGCCCGCGCAGGCCAGCGACGCGCTCGCGAGCACCAGTTGCGGCGCGCCGAAGCGCGCGCGCACGGCGTCGCCGGCGAAGCGCGCCACGGCCATGCCGCCCGAGAAGGCCGCGTAGGCCGCGCTCGCGAGCGCGGGTGTGGACAGCACGACGTCGCGCATGTAGACGGTGGCCCAGTCGTACATCGCGCCTTCGGCGATCAACGCGATCAGGGCGATGGCGCCCAGCGCCCAGAGCGCAGGCGTGCGCCAGCGGTTGCCGGTTTTCGCGTGCTCGCCGTGCGCGGCATGCGGCACGTGCGGCAGCACCGCGGGGCACGACAGCACGAGCACGAGCGCCGCGAGCGCGGACGCGAGCAGCAGATGCACGGCGGGCGCCATGCCGTGCGCGAGCAGGGCGCCGCCGATCGCCGCGCCCGCCATGCCGCCCAGACTGAACATGCCGTGCAGGCCCGACATGATCGGCTTGCCGACGGCTTCCTCGACGGCGCTGGCTTCGGCGTTCATCGCCACGTCGAGCGTGGCCATGCCCACGCCGAACGCCGCGAGCACCACGAGCAGCATCCAGTAATACGGCACGACGAGAATCAGCGCGCCGCACACGCTCATGGTCAGGCCGCCCGCGAGACAGGCGCGGCGCGAGCCGGCGCGCGCGATCCAGCCGCCGATCAGCGTCATCGCGGCGATCGAGCCGCCCGCCACGGCGAACAGCGCGTAGGACAGCAGCGCCGCGTCCAGGTGGAACTTGTCGCGCACGGTGGGCACGTGCACGCCCCACGAGGCGTACATCATGCCGGCGACGAAAAAGAGCGCCATGGTGGCGAGGCGCGCGCGGTGGCGCTGCGCCGCGGGCAACGCACGGTGCTGGGCGGCGGGGCTGGAGTCGGGCGCGCCCGAAGACGGTTGCGCGGTGGCGGTCGAGTGGTCGGACACGAGGGAATTCCGGAAAAAGAGGGCGGCGGAAGGCGCCTGAAAGCAAACGGAGATTCTAGCGAACGCGCTCGCGGCCTGCCGGGCGAGCGCGCGCTGCACTACTATCGGCATGCGCCGCCGCGTGACACGGCAAGGAACGGCACGATCCGCCGGTCCGTTGTCGCGGCCGCGACGCGCATTTCGCCGACCGACGACCCGAGGACGCGCCCTTGAAGATTCCCGCTCACGCTCCGCTGCATCTGCTGCACCAGACGCCCGCCGGCGCGCTCGCCACGCATTCGCGCGACCCGCGCGGCTTTCCGTATCCCACGCTGTTGCCGTTCGCGCCCGACGCGCGCCATCGCCCCGTGATTCTCGTGAGCCGGCTCGCCGAGCACACGCGCAATCTGCTCGACGACCCGCGCGCCGGTTTTCTGGTGGCGCACGGTCACGAGCGGGACGGGCTGAATGTGCTCGACGCGCCGCGCGCCACGCTGCTGGGCCGCTTCACGCCCGTGGACGCCGCCGCGCACGCGGCGGAGCACGCCGCCATCGCGCGCCGCTATCTGCGCTACCACCCCGACGCCGAGCGCTACCTCGCGCTCGGCGACTTCACGTTCTGGACGATGGAGGTGGAGCGGCTGCGTTATATCGGCGGATTCGGGGCGATGGGCTGGCTCGACGCCGCCGACCTCGACCCGCTCGACCCGCTGGCCGCCGACGAAGAAGCCGAGCTGATCCATTTTTTCGATACGCATGCGGCGCGGCCCGCCGGATTGCGGCTGGCGGGCGTCGATCGTTATGGCGCCGACCTCATAACGGAGAATGACGGGCGTACGCGATTTATTTTCGATACACCGCAAACGCATTACCAATCCTTGCATGCCGTGCTGGACGATTGCATCGAACGCCACCTCGCTTAAAACGGTATTTTTTTCTGATTTATCGCGCGGGCGGCGCCAATTAGAAAGCAGGCTTAGGAAATGCCGCATGACGCGGCATCAAACCTTGCATAACAGCTTTCAAACGTACAAAGTTTTCATGCCATGAAATGTTGTGACGTTTGCGAGCCATTTAATTTTCATGCGCTGCCAATATGAGACGGAGATTTATCAGTTCAAAAGTCAGATTTAGTAAAAATACCGATTTGCATCGAATCACATTGAGATAGACGTGCGTGGCGCGCGACCGGTTTCGAAATCCCGTTTTGATTATTTTTATTGTTGATGCGCTTCCCGGCATTCGAATCTGTGTTAATCTCGCCACCGATTTCCGAGGCACGCATCTATCAATCGGCATACTGGCGTGAGACTGGTAGCCATTTACGACCAAACCACAAGGGCACCTATGTCTTCCTACAAGGAACTCCTCGCTCAGCGAGAAAAGCTGGAGAAGCAGATTGAAGAGGCGAAGGCACGTGAATATGCCGAGGTCCTCGACGAAATCAAGCAGAAAATGGCCGACTATGGCATTACGCTTGCCGAACTCGGCGGCGGCCGCGCCAGCACCAAGGCCGCGAAGGCCGCAAGCCGCTCGCGCGCCAGCGTCGCGCCGAAATACCGCGATCCCGACAGCGGCAGCACGTGGTCGGGCCGCGGCAAACCGCCGCGCTGGATTGCCGGTCAAGACCGCGACCGTTTTCTGATCCAGAAGTAAATCGCCCTCGGCCGCGGTTTGGCCATGGCGAGCACGGTTCCCGGATTTCGGAACCGTCAGGCAAAAAGCCGCGCAGTCGGGGGACGCGCGGCTTTTTGTATTTTGGCGCGCCAAGCCGGCGTGAGTTTAAATAAGAATACTTTTCATTCTTGTAGGCAACTGATTTAAAAGAAGTTTTTAGGGATATCCGCAAAATCGGCAGGCGTCGCGCTTAGAATCGAGGTTATTTCCCTATTTTGTACCGCCGCGCATGAATGCCGCCGCCACCACGCCGTTATCCGATAAACACGAGGTCGCGCGCCGCACCACGTGGGTTAGCGTCGCCGTCAATTCGGTGCTGGTGGTCCTGCAAATCGCCGTTGGCGTATTGGCGCATTCGCAGGCGTTGATCGCCGATGGCGTGCATTCGCTTGCCGATATCGTTTCTGATTTCGTGGTGCTGCTCGCCAATCGGCATAGCGGCGCTAAACCGGACGCCGATCATAACTACGGCCACAGCCGTTATGAAACGGTTGCTTCATTATTTCTCGGCGCATTATTGATTGCTGTCGGCGTGGGAATGCTCGCACGCGCGGGTTCACGTATTGCCAATCTCGGTGAGATTCCGCCCGTGCATTTGAGCGCGTTATTCGTCGCGCTGTTCGTGCTGGTTTCCAAGGAAGGTTTGTTTCGCTACATGCTGCGCGAGGCGCAACGCGTGCGTTCGGCCATGCTGATCGCCAATGCGTGGCATGCGCGCTCGGACGCGGCTTCGTCCCTGGTGGTGGCGCTCGGGATCGTCGGCTCGCTCGCGGGCGTGCGGTTGCTCGACCCGATCGCGGCGGCCATCGTCGGCTTCATGGTCGCGCGCATGGGCTGGGTGTTCGGCTGGGACGCGCTCCAGGATCTCTCCGACCGCGCGCTCGACGACACGACCGCCGCCGACCTGCGCGCGCTGCTCGCGGCCACGCCGGGCGTGCGCGACGTGCACGGCATGCGCACGCGCAAGACCGGCGACCTCGCGCTCGTGGACGCGCATATTCTGGTCGACCCGTGGATCTCCGTTTCGGAAGGTCACTATATTGCGGAGTCGGCGCGGGCGCGCCTGCTCACCGACGCGCGCGTGCTCGACGCGCTCATCCACGTGGACCCGGAAGACGACATGCACGTGCGGTCGGTGGCGAATCTGCCGCCGCGCGAGCAGGTGGCCGCGCGGCTGCGCGAGGCGCTCGCGGCGCACGGCGTGCTATTGCGCGACATCACGCTGCATTATCTGAGCACGGGCATCGAGATTCAGGTGACGCTCGCGAGCGCGCAAGACGCGCCGCGCCTCGCCGCCGTCGATCTCGAAGCGTTGCGCGCGCAACTGGGCGCGCAGCGTTTGAACGTGGTGCAGCCCGTCGAACGACAAACTGTCAAATCGCAGGGTTAGGCTGATGCCGCACCGCGTTAAAGCGGCAACTGCGTGTCGAACTTGATTTCGCGCAGCACGACGCTCGTGCGCACCTGCGCGACAGCCGGAATGCGGAAGATGCGTTCGTGCAGGAAGGCGTCGTAGGCCTTGATGTCGGGCGCGACGATCTTGAGGATGTAGTCCGATTCGCCGGTCGTGCTGTAGCACTCGGTGACCTCGGGACAGGTGGCGATCTCGCGCTCGAACGCTTCCACACCGCCTTCGGTGTGCCGCGTGAGATGGATATGCGCGAGCGCGCAAACGTGCAGGCCAAGTTTTTCGCGATCGAGCAGCGCGGTGTAGCGCTGGATCACGCCCGACTGTTCCATGTCTTTGATGCGGCGCCAGCACGGCGTGCTGGAAAGCCCCACCTGGTCGGAGATTTCCTGCACCGAGCGGCGCGCGTCGAGCTGCAGCAGGCGCAGGATCTTCTGAGAGAACGTATCGAGTGTCAACTGCGCCTCCGTTGCGTCGCTGTATTCCTGGATGTTAGAGGCCGGGAAAACAAAACGCAATGCAAAGCACCGTCGACGAGGGAGATCACCTAATTTGCCGGTTCGCTCGCGGCGTTTTGCCCCGAGCCGTCCCCATCATTGCGAATTTCGGCGAGCGCGGCCTGCTGTGCGCGCAGGTCGGCGAGCATGTTGCAGAAGAGCGCGCCTTGCTCGATGGCGTCGTCGAGCGCCACATGCGTGTGCGGGTGATCGTCGAACCAGTGCTTGGGGAAGCGCGGTTTGATGCTCTTGCGATACGGCAGGCCGGTGATCGCGAACGCGAGCGTCTTGATGTCGAGCGCCGACCACGAAAACGGGCAGCGCCCCGCGAAGCGCATCATGTACCAGAACATGAAGGTGAAATCGAAGCCCGCCGGCATGGCCACGAACACGGGCTTGCCGGGCAACGCCTCCACCCAGTCCACGTAAGCGACGAGCGCCTGCGCGGGGTCCTGCAAGTCGGTGCGGCACGCGGCCCACGCTTCGGGCTGGGTTTCCCACCACGCGGCCTGCACGGGATGCGGCGCCGCGCCTTCGAGCGTCGCGAGGTTGGCCGAGAACGTGGCGATCAGGCGTTTGTCGGCGGTATAGGCCGCCGAGGCGAAGCTCAGCATCGAGTGCGGCCCGGGAATGGGACCGTCGGCCTCGACGTCGGTGCTCACGTAAATTTCTTCGATGGCGGCTTGATTCATCGTACGTTTCATCTTATCCGGGTACGTTGTCTGCGACGTAAGGGTTGTGGCGGCGCTCCTCGCCGAACGTCGATACGGGGCCGTGACCCGGCACGAACGTGACGTCGTCGCCCAGCGGCCAGAGCCGCTCGCGGATCGAGCGGATCAGATCGGCGTGATTGCCGCGCGGGAAGTCGGTGCGGCCGATGGAGCCGGCGAACAGCACGTCGCCGACCAGCGCGACGCGATGCGCGCGGCTGAAGAAAACCACGTGACCGGGCGTATGGCCCGGGCAGTGATACACCTCAAGTTCTTCACCGCCGAAACGCACCGTGTCGCCGTTGTGCAGCCAGCGCGTGGGCTCGAACGCCTGCGCGTGACCAAAACCGAAGCGCACGCTCTGCTCGGGCAACTGGTCGATCCAGAAACGCTCGTCTTCCTGCGGTCCCTCGATCGGCACGCCGTATTTGTCGGCCAGCGTCTTCGCGCCCGCGCAGTGATCGAGATGGCCGTGCGTGAGGAACACCTTTTCGAGCTGCACGCCCTGGGTTGCCAGTTCGGCTTCGATCAATTCGAGGTCGCCGCCGGGATCGACCACGGCGGCGCGCCCCGTGGTTTCGTCGACGAGCAGCGAGCAGTTTTGCTGGAACGGCGTGACGGGAATCAGCGTGACTTTCATGCGATGTGCGGCGTTCTCGTGGGGAATGTGTCGAGGGTGCGACGCGCTGCCGCAGCCTTTTGAAGGGTGATCCGCGGTCAGCGTTCGCGCGCGGCTGCTGGCTCGAAACCGCGGCCGCGGCGCCGACCGAAAGACCGATTGTACCGGTGAGACCACAGTGGCGCCGACGGGGTTGCCGTCCGCCGAATCCCTTGTCTGACAAGGGCTGCACGGACCGATGCAAACCTCGGTTGAGGCGGTTTATTACGCTAATAGTCAGAAATCATGGAGTTTTTCGACTGACTTCGGTGACAGGAATTACTTTTGGGTATAATGCAGCCCAACATGCACGGTTTGCCGTGCTTTCACTGGGCGATGCGACCCGAGCAGTTAATGAGGTCACGATGCATCGCCGTCAAGCAGTGCCGTCGTTGGAGGCTGGCTGAACAGGCTGCCTTACAAGATGGCAAATCAGGTGTCGATCATTTCGATGCCGCACGTCTTGCCCAGCCAGGCGCCACGCGCCTGCAACGGCCTACATGCCGTGAAGCTGGGTGGGGCCTACGCCGCCGTTCCTGTGCGCCGCGAGTTTCCGGTGCGCGCGAATGCGTCATCGCATCCGATGGCGGCTTGTGGGGTCTGGTCAGGCTGCCGGGGACAGGTTGCGCCAGACGTGAAAGATAACTAGCGGTTAGCAGCTAATAGGGCTGCATCCGGGTATTGGCACGCGCTCGTCGATTCCATTTTTGACGAACGAAGGCGAAGCCTTGCCCACGACCGCCGAAGCCATTCGACCGAGCGCACCCAGTGCGCCTTTCGGGCTTCGACATGAGATGGCTAGCTTATGAATTTCAGTTTGACTCGACGACGTTTCGGGACGTTTCTGGCTGTGTCCGCACTGGCCGGTTGTGCCGTGCCGCCGAATGCCCAGAATCAGGCCGACAACGACGCCCTGAGCACCCGGAACACCGCGTTCGCGGCGCCGCAGAGCTATGGCTCGGCGCTCGCTGCGTTGCCTGCCTCGGGTACCGCCAAGGACAACTCGCTCGCCGACGCCCAGCCGATCGACGACAACGGCACCGACGTCCATTCGTTCCACCAGACCGGCCGCGCCTCGTGGTACGGCCGCGCGTTCCACGGCCGCAAGACCGCGAGCGGCGAACGCTACAACATGGAAGCGATGACGGCCGCGCACCGCACGCTGCCGCTCGGCTCGTACGTTCGCGTGAGTGTCGCCGGCACGAAGAAGTGGGTGGTGGTGAAGATCAACGACCGTGGCCCGTTCGCGCGCGGCCGCATTCTCGACCTCTCGTACGCCGCCGCGAAGATGCTCGGCGTGCAGCACGCGGGCACCGCGAAGGTCACGATCGAAGGCCTCACGCGTCAGGAAGCGAAGGTCGCCCAGGCCGAAATGGTCGCGGCGAACTCGAACGCCAGCACGGACAACTGATCCGGTTTGCGCCGAATGTAGAAAGGGCCGCCCTCGGGCGGCCCTTTCGCATTGTCGTCCGCCGCCGGGCTCACGCTCCGGCTCAATCTTGCGCGTTGTCGCGATCCTCGTCTTCGCCCTTCAATTCCAGCGCGCGTGCATAGAGCGCGTTGCGCGACGCGCCCGTGAGCGCTGCCGCGAGCTTCGCCGCGCTTTTCACCGGCACTTCCTGTAGCAGCGTGCGCAGCAGCGCGTCGTGATCGGCGTCGCCATCGGGCTGCGCGGACGCACCTTCCACCACCAGCACGAACTCGCCACGCTGACGGTTCGCGTCGGCGGCGAGCCACGTTGGCCCTTCGGCCAGGGTGCCGCGCCAGAGCGCTTCGTGTAGCTTCGTCAATTCGCGGGCGATCAACAGGCGCCGCGCGGGACCGAACGCGTCGGCGAGCGCCTGCACCGTTTCCACGATGCGATGCGGTGCTTCGTAGAACACGAGCGCATGGGCGTGCGTGGCGAGCGGCTGGAGCGCGGAGGCGCGCTGCTTCGCTTTGGGCGGCAAAAAGCCGAGAAACGTGAATGTCGATACCCAGTCGCCCGCCGCGGAGAGCGCGGTCGCGAGTGCGCTCGCGCCGGGCAGCGGCACGACGTTGAAGCCCGCGTCGCGCACGGCGTCCACGAGTTTCGCGCCCGGGTCGGAAATGCCGGGCGTGCCCGCGTCGGAGACGCAAGCTACGCGCTCGCCCGCGCGCAGGAAGTCGATCACGCGCTGCGCGGCCTCGCGCTCGTTGTGCTCGTGCACGGCCACGAGCGGCTTCGAAATGCCGTAGCGCGCGAGCAGCGTGCCGGTGTTGCGCGTGTCTTCGGCGCAGATGCGGTCGACGAGACCGAGCACGTGCAGCGCGCGCAGGGAGATGTCGGCGACATTGCCGATGGGGGTCGCCACGACATACAGCGTGGCGGCCGGGTACTGCTGGTTCTGCGCGAGTTCGAAAACGGACGAGGCCGAGTGCGACGAAGGCGAGGAATTTGACGAGGAGGACGTCATGACACGGAACGCGCGAATGCAGGAAAAGAGGCCGCCATTGTGCCACGCTGAAGCGGCCTGGCCCGTGGGAAGCGCTGCGGGCGAAGCGACGGGCGGATCGGCGGGCGAGTTGGCGGGCGGATCCACGGACGAATCGGCGGGCGAAGCGGCGGGCAAATCAGCGAGTGATTTGTCGCGTGGAGCGGCGGGCGGATCGACGGGCAAATCGGCGGGCGATTTGTCGCGTGGATCGGCGAGTCGTTCGACGGCCAAATCGACGGGCAAATCAGCGAGCGATTTGTCGCGCGGATCGGCGGGCCGTTCGAAGGCCAAATCGACGGGCAAATCAGCGAGCGATTTGTCACGCGGATCGGCGAGCCGTTCGTTGGCCAAATCGGCGGACGAATCGACGGGCAAGTCAGCGAGCGATTTGTCGCGCGGATCGACGTGCGCCGCTTTAAGCGAACCCTTCGGCGAAACGGCTGGCGAACACACGCGGGCGCCGCGCCCGTCGACGAAAGAACGCGCAAACGCCGACAACTTTTTCGCATCCGCCCGGTCCAACGCCCCAAGCCACGCGTCGCGGCGCCGCGCGATTGGTGCGCGGTTCGAGGCGCACGCATTGGCGTTTCTGCGGCGCGAGGGTCACGAGTGCGTGGCGCGCAACGTGAATTGCCGTGGCGGCGAACTCGATCTCGTGATGCGCGAGCGCGACGGCACGCTCGTCTTCGTGGAAGTGCGCGCGCGAGCGCGGCCGGAATTCGGCGGCGCGGCGGCGAGCGTCGGTTGGCGAAAGCAGCAACGCGTGCTGTGCGCGGCGCGGCATTTTCTGTCGACGATATCGGCAGGCGCGGTGAATACCGCGAACGCGGCAAGCGGAGCGCCGATCCCGCCGTGCCGCTTCGACGTGATCGCGTTCGAAAGCGGGCGACTCGTGTGGCTGCGCGACGCGTTCGGCTTCGAAGCGGGCGAAACCTGAGCAAGCGGATGAAAAAACCCGCGAAAACAGGCCTAAAAATCGTTATTCAGCCAAGAAGGGTGAAAATAACCGCGCGCGAGTGCGCTAAACTTGCGGCACCCGCATGCATGCGGACTATTCGCGATACCCGCAGTAAAGATTAGAGAGTCGATGTCCGTCGAACGTATTCAACAGCACTTCCGCGACAGCGCAGCCATTGCGCTCGCGGCCATGGAAACCCTGGCGGTCCCCGTTGCCGCCGCGGTCGACACGATGTTCGCCGCGCTGGCGAACAGCAGCAAGATCCTTGCGTGCGGCAACGGCGGTTCGGCCGCCAACGCCCAGCAGTTCGCCGCCGAGCTGATCGGCCGCTTCGAGCGCGAACGCCCGGGCTTGCCCGCGCTCGCGCTGACCACCGACGCTTCGGTGCTCACGGCCGTCGCGAACGACTACGCCTACGACCAGGTGTTCGCGAAGCAGGTGCGCGCGCTCGGCCAGCCCGGCGACGTGCTGCTCGCGCTCAGCACCTCGGGCAATTCGGCGAACGTGCTGGCGGCCATCGAGGAAGCGCATGAGCGCGAAATGATCGTCATCGCCCTCACGGGCAAGGGCGGCGGCAATGTGAACGCCGTGCTCGCCGATACCGACATTCATCTGTGCGTGCCGAGCGATCGCACGGCGCGCATCCAGGAAATCCATCTATTGGCCATCCATTGCCTGTGCGACGGCATCGACGCGATGCTGCTGGGCGACGACTGACACCGTAGGACGACGAGAGGGGAAGTTGATGAGCAGATACGGCATGACGCGCGCGCTGGCCCGGACCACGCTGACGATCGGCTTTGCGGCCTCGCTCTGCGCGAGCTTGCAAGGCTGTTTTCTGGCGCTCGCGGGCGCGGCGGGCGGCACCGCGCTGGTCGCCACCGACCGGCGCACGGTGGGCTCGCAAACCGAGGACCGCGAGATTCAGGTGAAGGCGATCGCCGACCTCAACAAGAACCTGCCCGACGCGTCGCACGTGAACGTGGCGGTCTTCAATCAGCGCGTGCTGCTCACGGGTGAAGTGCCCGACGAGGCTTCGAAGCAGAAGGCCGAGGGCGTCGTGCGCGCGGTGACAAACGTCGAATCGATCGTCAACGGCCTGAGCGTTTCGCCGGCCAGTTCGTTCTCGGATCGCGCCAACGACTCGTACCTCGAAGCGCGCGTGAAGTCGGAACTGATCGCCTACAAGGACATCTCGGCGAACAACTTCAAGGTGGTGAGCGAGGGCGGCACGGTGTACCTCATGGGCCTCGTGACCCAGCGCGAGGGCGACATTGCCGCTGACGCGACCAGCAAGGTGATGGGCGTGGCCAAGGTCGTGAAGTGCTACCAGTACATCAAGCCGGAGCAGGCGGCGGTGGCGAACGCGGCCGCATCGAATGCGCCGGCCGCCACGCCCGCGCCCAGCGCCGACGAACCGACGGTGGGCGCGGTGCCGGATTCGGGCGTGAGCTCGCGTCCGATCGAGCACCAGCCGCCCGCGCCCGTGACGAATTCCACGGCTACGCGCGCGGGTAACGGGGGGGCGGCGCTGTGATGCAACGGTGGATTTCGGTGATTGCTCTGGCGATGACGGTTTCCGCGCCGGCCTTTGCAGCGGTTTCCGCCGCCGATGGGACGGCGGTGGCGAGCCGCAATGCCTGCATGGGCTGTCACGCGGTGGATCGCAAACTCGTGGGGCCGTCGTTCAAGGACATCGCCGCGAAGTACAAGGGCGATGCCGGTGCGCAGGCGAAGCTGGAGAAGAAGGTCCGCGACGGCGGGAGCGGCGTATGGGGCGCGATTCCGATGCCCTCGCACCCGGGTATGAGCGCAGCGGATATTCATACGGTTGTAGCGTGGGTGCTGGCTGGCGCGCCTTCTAAATAATTTTTGCCTTGGGCTAAGTTTTTGACTTGGCAAGTTTTATTTGGGGTGTGTAGAATCAAAGGCTGATTGGGGCGGTAGCTCAGCTGGGAGAGCGTCGCGTTCGCAATGCGAAGGTCGTGAGTTCGATCCTCATCCGCTCCACCAAGAACATGTCTGAAGTTGTACGAGAAAGTCCTGAAACCCGCGTAGCTGCAAGGCTCCGCGGGTTTTTTGTTTCTGGCGATGTCTGAGAGTATCTGTTGACAGCTGCCCCCAAGGGGGGAAGACTTTGGGGGCAGCAGGTCATGTTAGAAAGACAGTATTCCCCAGCACGGTTTCCATATGTCGCTAACCGAAGCATTCATCAGGAGCACCGGCCCCATCGAAAAGCCGAGGAAGCTCTTCGACAGCGGCGGGCTGTACCTGCTCGTCACACCGCGGGGTAGCAGGTTGTGGCGGCTTAAGTACCGATTCGGCGGTAAGGAGAAAAGCCTGTCGCTCGGCATCTACCCAGAAGTCACGCTTGGGGCAGCAAGGAGGCTGAGGGACGAGGCTCGGGCTTTACTTGTCGCGGGAGTCAATCCGGGTGAGGTGAGGAGCTCGCATCGAGGATCTGCTGCCGCATCGCTGGCAACGCACAGCGTCGAACTGATCGATCCGCCCATCGTCAAGATGGGTTCGCCGCGCGCTTACTCACCAGAGGATTCGATTAGGTTCGGGTGACCGATGTGCCGCTCGCGCGGTTTGAGCGCGGTGTGCAATGCGAGGCCAATTGCCGCGCCAATCAGTTCGGCAATGACGAAGCCGGGTACGCTCGATGGCGCAATGCCTGCGAAGCTGTCGATGAACATACGACCGAAAGCTGCGGCCGGGTTCTCGAACGACGTCGATGCAGTGAACCAGTACGCTGCGCCGATGTATGCAGCGACCACGATCGACATGCGTCCAGCTGGTGCGCGCAGGATGACGAGCAGCAAGCCGGCGGTAGCCATTGCTTCGGCAATCCATTGCCGGGTTCCCGTGCGAACCTTGCTCGATAGCTCGACGATGGGTAGATCGAACATCGCATGCGCAAGCCACGCGCCGAGCAGTGCGCCGACCAGCTGTGCAGCGATATACGGCAGCAGTTCACGCGCAGGCAATTCGCCGCGCATCGTCATGACGGCACTGACTGATGTGGCGATGTCCGCGTTGCACGAACTGCTGGACACTTTGGAATTGCGCTCGAATCAACGGTCGTGAAGGATATTGCCCTCATCTGGCTTGCTGGCAAGTAGCTCTCTTTTTGCACGTGGTACCTGCACGGTAAATGCTCCGTGTGACTCCCAGACTTTCAACCAGCCTGGGGGCTACTGCTAACAAACACGCGACTACGGATGCGTGGACGATCATGCAGAACGTGATAAAACAAACAGATTCCGCTTGGCCCGCGTGGCCGCAACGTGCAACAGGCAGCGTTCTGCAAGCTCGGTGTCCTCGGCGACACCGGCATCGTCGTCTCGGCTGAATTGTTCAGCATAGCGCACCGCGCCGTGGTACCCGGCAACGATCACTACACCAAACTCAAGCCCCTTAACACGGTGCATTGTCGCTAAGCGAACGCCTGGCATGGAGGAATCGTCAGCAGTCGAGCTGTCCAGTCTTAGGCAGGGTATAGCAGTCTGCTGTAACCCATTTGCAATGCCGTTCAGGTCGTCATTCGTGCGCGATACAATGCACACTTGGCGTAACTCCATGTCATCGTCCTGCAACTGCTTCAGGATCGCTCGGATATGTGCAATATCCTCTTGCTGGGAAGCCGACACGATGATATCCGGCGCGTCGCCATGGGTTAGAGAGCGATAACCTCGAAGAGTATCGAGGTTGCCGTCCAGATCATCCACCTCGCAGCCTTCGAGCTGAGCGCAGGCCCACTTACGGATCTCGTCGGTTGTACGGTAGTTCACTTTTAAGCTCGCGCTCCGGCCGCGTACCTGGATGCCTACCCGGCTAAGTACCACCTTGTGTCGATAAATGCGCTGATGCGCGTCGCCAACCACAAACAGATCATTGGCGGCTGGTTCTACGGCGGTGCGGATCAGCTCAAAGGCAGCGGGGCTCATGTCCTGGGCTTCGTCTACCACCATGGCACGAATGCCCAGTTCGGGTTTTTCTCGGCGTAGTAGTTGACACGCTTCTCGGAAGGCATCTTCTGGCTCGCGCTGGTTGGCGGCATTCAGCTGGAAGCGATACTCGGCGAAAACCGGCCAGATTGCTTTGCGCATCGGTCGACTCAGTTGCCCGCCACGGCCGACACGGCTGGCACGCATGTAGTCCTCGGCGGTTTCGCAGCCGAGAGGCAGCACGACCCGATCATATTCTGCGCGCAAGAACTGAGCTGATAGATCGACCGTTGCCGGCAGGGCAGACATGGCCGCCTCCCAAAAGCGGCGGCGATCCGATTCGTTGTATAGAAGGCTATGCGGGTAGCCGAAGCGCCGCAGCAGGCCCGACGCCCATTGATCGAGATTAACCACTTGAATTTTCTCAAGCTCCTGCGGGGTGCATAGGAGAGCTAGATGACTGCGGATGTCCTCTGCCAGAGTCTTGGTGAACGTAGTGAACACTACAGGCCGTCCAGGCAGTGCGGCGTATTGACGGGCCAATCGTACAGCGCGGTGCATGGCTACCACGGTCTTGCCGGTGCCGGCTCCCCCAGTCACTTTCACAGGACCGTTCCAATCCCGTTCGACTAGTTTACGTTGACTGGGGTGCAGGAATACTCGCCAGCGCTCGAGCGGCGCAGCCAGCAAGGCTTCGAGGTCGCTGTCGTCGGTCAATACTACAAAGTGTCGACGCGTGCTGTCGCGCTCGAGTGCGGCACTGAAGTCGGTGGTATCAACGTTGTTCGGCGCGGCTTGATCGGACAAGATCTTATCGAGCGTTTCACCTGCAGCAAACAGATATAGGGACTCATAGGCCTCATCCGGTAACTGCTTCTCCAACGCCTCCAGACCATTTTCTGTAGTAACAGCGCGCACCGCGACCAGCATGTCGTCTGGCACGCCTAATTTGCGGATCTCCCTGTCCTTGAGCGCATCGAACAAGCTCGCTGTGTGCGCGGCAACAGGCTTCTCGCTTGGAGTGGATTCTTCTTGTACAGCATAAACCTGAATGCTACCCACGTCAGGATGAACGCCTACCCGATGACGCCGCGCCCAATGATAGGCGTCGTCATGCTGATCAACCCATAGCAAACAATAGACATTGCCGACATCTGGCTTTAAAACGATGCCACGCATGTTTTCGTTGATTCGTACCGATCGCATATTTAGGTCGGCAGCATCGCGTATGCGCTCATAGTTGATCCCACTCGCCATGGGGTTCTGGCGAAATTTGGCCACAAAGGCCAACACTGCCTGCTGGTGGGAGCGAGGGACTGCCGCAAACGCCTTCAAAAAGTCATCGGACATCGCGATCTTGGGTGCCAGCGTCATGCCTTCGTCTCCATCAATGTGTTCTCTAGGTCGGAGGGCAGCGCACCACCGTCCACGATAAAAATTAGCCATCCGTGCTCGGCAAATACCTTGGCGTCTGTTTCTGCACTAGGCAACAGCACGGCAACGCGTTGATCGGGCCAAGCCAACTCGGCTTGCGCCAGAACGCGCCCTTTGTCGCCCATAAGTTCATAACCGGGCTCGGGTGAATCTGTACCTAGCTCGGCCAATGCCATGGCCCAATCTTGTACCTCTTGCGCTGCAAACTCCAACGCCTCCAGCCAAGCCGGGGAAAGCTTGGCGGAGTGGCTATTGAACACCGGACAATCCTGCATGGCTGGCAGGCCCGGCATATCGGCCGCACCAACCCAGATGCCTCGCAACGGCAGCAACAGGTTCAACAACTGCCAAAGCTGCTGCCAACGTAAAAGCCGCTCGGCATCCGGCAAACCGACGTCCTGCCAGTGCCCCACTACACAGGGTTCAGACTCGACGCCAACATGGCCGGTGATGATCTGTTTGAGCTGATCCGGGTGGATAGCAACTGCAAGTGTCAATGCTGTTCCGAGCTGGCGCAGGCTAAGGCGGTTTTGGCTCAAATCGGGTAGTAAATTCAGATCATCAAGCCGCTTCCAAAAGTCCCCGTCCTGCATGCTTTGCAAGGCAGCTGAATCACCGGCCGGGACCATCAGGCTCGCGGCCAATGCCATCGCCAGCTTGCGCAACGCGACATGTGAGCCGCTGGCCAGACGCCTATGCAGCTGAGCGAATGGCGACCGCGCCTTGAAGTCCTGCAGAACCTCGATGCCCTGTGCAGCGCAAAGTTTTTGAAGCACCGGAGTCGCACTGTCATCGAACAACGACGGCCAGACAGATGGAGCTGCCGCCTGCTTACCTTGCAGCACTGCGTCTACGTCATCCCAAGTCAATGTCCAGACGGCGAACTTCCCGCTCTTGGCCAACGCCATGCGCTTGGCCAGATCCGTTAACACAATGTCTTTGTGCCACTGCCAGCCGTCCACGAATACCGCCACAGGCAAGTCATCATTGGCGTCGTCAGGCCAGAACACGAAGTCTGGCTTACAGGGTACTACCACCCCATTGGCCTGCCCCAAGTTAACCTGTAGCTCCAAACGCCAACGCCGCGTCCCTGCCTGAACCTGATAGCCCGGCTTTCCTTTAAACAGAGCATCGCTCAGTTGAAACCTCAGCCCGCTGTGGTCGTGGCGTAATGCCTCCACAAAACGTTTTTCGAGTGCGCTTTCCAGCAAGTGATTGCTGGGAGCCTGCCCTGCCAGATGGGTGACAGGCTTTAAACTGCCCTTGAACTGCGTGACGTCGTTCAGCAGTTTCTGTGCAATGCGGCGAGAAATGAGCTTGCGATCGAAGCTGTTGTGATAGCGATACACACAGCGGTAACAGCCGTCGGCGTCATTGTCCTGATTGCAACCGCAGGTGTTGAGTGCGTGCAAGGCTAGCTCGAACACTTCGAGCAATGGTTCGGGGGCACGCATCAAGTCTTTTAGATAGCCCGTGCCTCCGGGCACGCTGTCGTAAATGACCAGATAGGTGCGTGGGGTGTCCGAACCAGCTGCCATGCGCATATCTAGTGCAATGCGCAGGTGATCGACTGCTCCTCTAAAGCGCCGTGCCAGCCCCAACTCCAGAGCCGCCACAAAGCTCATCAGCGACTCTTTCGTATCGGCAAAACCGACGTCGGGCAAAAAGACCCGAATGCCTTCGCTGGAAAATTCGCGGTACAGGAAAATGCATTGCTGCGTGCTTGCCTCCGGGTTCTTGCGCCGTGAGCACCACGCAGAGTGGTTACGATGCATCTCCTCAGCTGTGCGCTTACGGTGCAAAGTGCCACACTCAGGACAGATGGTGAAACCTGGTCGGTTCAACTCTTCGCCGGCGATCTGCATGGGTGATGCGTCTGGCGATTGCTCACCAAAGTTCACCTCGCGGAAGGTCACCCGGTCGAGGAACTCGAAGCCAAAGGGAAAGTCGGGCTTGTCGATCACAAAGGCCTGCTTCACTGCATCAGGCGGGCTGTCCACCAAGGCCTGGCGAACATAGAAACCACGTTGACGCTCATCCGAGTCGTCGGCGATGCGACTGTCACGATCCAAGGTGCGTGCAAACACCGTGGTTAGGCGCAGCATCTCGCGCACCCTGCCGCTATCACGCCAAAGGGTGTCGCCGCAGCGAGGGCAATGTGCGTGGGGATCGCCCGAAGAGAGCGGCTCGGCATAGGCACATTGCCGGCAGAAGCGCCAGGCCTCAGGTTTGATCTTGGAAACGTCCACCTGGTTGACTACCACCCGCCGCCCTTCAGCGTAAAAGGTATTGTTGGGCGCCAGCTCTGTGATCGCCGACGACCCGGGGCGCTCGTATTCGAACGTGAGCGGATCTGCGGTATTTCCACCTGTCTTGGATTCGCGCACGATGATCGAGCGCAGCAGCACTCCCTGTTCAGGAAAGGCATAATTAGGCAACAGCCCTTCATCGGTAAGCACATTCAGCGTGGCTTTGCCTTCAATGCTCCCAATGAGCCTCGAGAGCGCGCTGCGCTCCTGAAGCAGGCGCGCAAGTTCCGCTTCTTGTTCTTCGCCGCGCACTGCCAGTGCCTGTAGCTTGTCGACTTCCTTGACCGTGCGCTCGCGTTGGCGCTTGAGCTCTGCGACATCCTTCGCAATACCCTGTAAGCGATGAACGATCTTCCAGGGCAATGACCCGGAAGCGTCTGCTCCTCCATCGACAAATTTGGTTAGCCACTGCTGCGTGCTATCACTCAAAGGCATTTGCGCGCCTTGGTTGAACAAACGCAGGAAACGATCGAGCAGTGTCGCCCGATTCTGCTCGACATAGTCCAACCAGGGATAGGGAAAACGACTGGTCGTCTGATTCTCGATGGCGCTGAACACAGCGCGAACTTCCACGGGGATCTGCGCCGCGCGTCCAGCCTCCTGCACCCAACAATCCAAGGTGAACGCAGTCAACTGCCGCTCTAGTACCGCAGAGGCATTGAGGAATACTCCGGGAGCTTGAACCGTCCCCGCAATCATGTCTTTGGGGTCATCCCAAAAATAGAGGTCATGCGGCTTGCTGGTCGCCATGGTCATCAACAAGGCGTTACCGGTGCTGCGACCGGCGCGGCCCGCGCGCTGGATATAGTTGGCCTGCTGCGGCGGTACCGAACACTGTAAGACACTGGACAGATCGCCGATGTCGATACCCATTTCCAACGTTGGCGTAGCCGACAACACGTTCAGCTCGCCAGGGCGCCCGCTGTTAGCCTTGAAATTGCGCTCCACCGCCTCTCGGGTTTCACGTGGTAGCAGGCCGGTGTGCTCATGGGCTACGACCCGCTGAATATCGGCATGCAGATATAGCTTTTGGTAGAAATCACCCCGCGCGTCGTCAGGCTCCAGCAACCCTCGACAATCTCCCCGGCGACAGGGCTGGCCAACTAGCTCCTCAGTTGGCCCAGACAGAAGCTCCGCGTGACAACACCCGCAGCGCCATTTTTGTCCGCCCAATGTGACAAAGAAGGCCGCAGGCTCCAGTCCCCAAACACGGATGTCGTGCTTGTGCCCTTCAGCTTGTTCAAAGCCAACCAATCTTGCTGCATTAAGCGCTTCCAGTGCCAGGCGATACAACGGCATTAACAGTGCATCAGCTCCAAGGGCGAGATCATGCAAAACTGGAAGGGCCTTGAAGGCCCAAGCGCGAAAGAGTTGCGCATGGCTTCCTCCGATGCTGACGCAGCGCTGGTACTCTGGCAGCGTGATAAATCGTGGCGGACGCGGGCCAGAGATCATCTTGGACTCGGCCGGATTCTTCTTGTACACCCAAGGACTACAACCCATACGGGCATAAAACGCCAAGCCATTATCCCGCCAGGCCCCAGAGCGCTGCATCTCCTCCACCAAACCACGCAGAAACACTAAAGCTTCTTGTGGGGATGTGCCGGCCAACTCGTCAAGCTGCTCGCGCAGGCGAGGCAACAGCCAGTCGGCGGCAGCTTCCAGCGCGCCTTCGCTTGGCAGGACGCTAGCAGTACCAGTAGCCATCAAAGTACGGCCTACATGCGCATCCTGGCCGAATTCAGCATTGATTACCCAAGGCAGTACTCGCCCAAGCAAACGTAGCAGATCGCTGTTTTCGGGTAGCGCACCCTCACTCATTAGGGTTTCGAAATCACGCAGCCAATGGAGCTGAGGAGGTAGGAAATTGGCAACATACTGGGCATCACCCGTCCCGTCACGCCAGCGTTGTTCAAATGCCTTTGGCAAATCTGCCAAGGTCAGCGGCTGGCCAGCCTCGTGAGCCGCTGCAATGACCTGCGTCAACGCTGGGCGAAGGTTTAGGCGCCAGGTACGCGCGGCAAGGAACCCGGCACGATGCGCGGCATCCTGGACCGAGTCAGAGAAGGCGATCAGCTTTTTGTCTGCGTTAAAGCGGGAGGCAAACAGCTGGCCCAGCATTACTGCGGCCAGGCTGGCGGCTTGCGATCCGACAATGGTCAGCGAGTTGTAGCCCGAGCAGTACGGGCAGTCGTGATTGGACTTGGTAAGTTTGGCGCCATTTCGTGTGACTTCACGTAGATTCGCCGTCAAATCCACTGCGTGCAAAACCCCATGACCGCAATGCGAGCATTCGACCTGAGCCAGCTGATGCAAAGTGCCACACTTCGGGCAAACTCGCTTGCGCTCGAACACCTTGGGCTGGGCACTCTCGGTCGCAGGAAACAGAAAGCGCGTCGCTACGTCCTCGGCAAAGAACGCGCTATAGAACGCGCGCAGATCGGCGCCCAGCTGATTGGGGCTAGTCTTCGTCAGGGTGGCGCCCCAGCCTGTCGCGTTGCAGTCGCGGCAGTGCAAGACCGGCAAATAAACCTGTCCCTGATCGGTCTTGGCCAGATCATCGTGATGTCTGAGCACCGGCTCGATGTCCAGTGCCGCCACCATGCGACGCAGCTCGCGCAGCCAGATTTCGACTTTTACCTGCAGGAAGAAATCCTGAGGCCCCGGCTTTCGCGCGTGGGCCACCAATGCCAGCAAGCTGGATAACCACAACAGCGGGTAGCGTTCCTCCTCGCTGGCCGGCAGGCGCCGCTTCAGCAGCGCTAGCAGGTCATCTAGCAGTACCGATTTGGGCCCTAACCGCTCCAAATCGCGCAACAGGTTTTGAAAGGCAAAGTGGGACTTCAGAAGCTCGCCCAACGCACAGCGCCAGCCAAAGTCCCGCACCTGCTCCGCCGAGCAGGGTTGGGCAAACCACAGTGCTGCCTGTACTGCCAGGTAAGCTGGTATATCGTCGAAATTCTCCGGCGCCAGCAATGCGATATCCGTCGGCTGAGGACTTCGAGTGAACTCGACCACCGCCTCGGCTAAATAGGCACCCACCGATTCGCGATCCTCGGCGATGACAGCCCGCTCGTCCAGTGTTTCACCAAACACATCTCCGGCGAAGGACAGCAAATCGCCAACGCCCTCATCACCCAACGTGGCTGAGGTGCCCACGCAAACAAGTTGCCCGGGCGGACAATTCAACCGCCCTTTCAAACGGCGGATCAGGCAGGCAAGATCAGTGCCCTGTGCGCCGTCGAAGGTGTGCAGCTCATCTACCACTAGGTAGCGCAGGGTATCCGGTTGCTGGTGCGCCCACAGCGGCGCATCGGCCGCTCGAATCAGCAGGAAATCCAGCATCTTGTAGTTGGTCAGCAGGATGTCAGGCGGGGCGCTGCGAAGCGCATTTCGATCGGTAATGACCGTAAAGGTCTTCTCGTCCAACTGCTGTACCACATCCGAGTCCACCGCCGGTGTATCGCCCACATATAAGCCGGCGCGAATGCCGGTCAGCCCTGCTGCTTTGACTATTTCCTTGGCCACACGTCCGGCCTGATCGCCGGCCAGCGCATTCATCGGATAGAGAATGATCGCCTTGACGCCGCGTCGCCCCTCAGCGCGGGCCGCTCGGCAATGTTCCAGAATTGGGTAAAGAAAGCACTCCGTCTTGCCCGAACCGGTACCGGTGGCGACCAGCGTCGACTGCGCATCTTCGCCGACGAGTCGGGCAAAGGCACGGGCTTGGTGAGCATGCGGCACAAAGCCTGCAGGTAGCCAGCTAAATGGTGCCCGCCCAGCGTTCGCTTGTTTGCGAAACGGTAGCGGCACCGTCAGATATGGGCCTTTGAGGATATTGTCGCGCTCGGCCAGAAAGCGCTCCAATAGCCCGACAAATCCAGGCGTGGTCGACGGAAAGGCGGTGCGCAGAAAATCTGCAACCCCCGTGGTTACTTGCTGAGCGACGATTAATGGCTGCATTCGGTGCGATCCTTACTTGATCATTTCGACCAGGTTGATGCCCTGCGCCATCACCTGCACACCTTGTGGACTCTTGCCGGTCTCGAACACGGTTTGCCAGAAGCTGTTGTTCTGCTTGCCGCCGAACACCGTTGCCGACAGGTCCTTATTGACCCACAGGGGTAGTGCTGCTAAGTTTCGAACAAAATTGCGGATATTGATCCACAGCTGTTCCGCGAAGTGATACTGGAACAGCTTGTTCTCCTGAATTGGCTTGCCGGTGGTGATGAAGTAGTTGATCGCGATCTGCCGAACAAACCGCAGCCAGTTGTAGATCACCTCCTCCTTGCTCATGCGGAAAGCGCATAGATGTGCGTGAGGGAAGGTTTCACCTTTTTGCAGCTGATTCTCGATCTTGTCAGTACCGATGTCGCTGTCGAACTTGCCGATATAAATCTCCTCGGCAATCACGTTCATCAAACGAACCAGCTGCGCGGTTTCCAACTCTCGCGGGTTTTCACCATCGTCGACACCATGGTCCAGACGGGTTTCCAACACTTCCTGATAGATGAAAAATGAATAGAACGTCTTGTCGATGGAACTGTATGACAGTGGCCGTTCCTTACCGCGACCGCCATAGTCGATAAAGTCGCGCAGCTTGTTATCGGGTGACGAAGTCACTCCATCGCGCACCGCGTCCAGAATGTAGCGTTTCATCTCGCGCGATTGGCCTTTAAAATAGTTCACCAGATCGCGCTCGCTGAACGCCAGATCATCATCCTTACGGCTGGTTTCCCGGCGGTAACGTTCGATACGGTCCTGATACAGCGTGCTGCCCAGGTGCCGCTGAACTGACTTGTCGAACGCAACCTGCTTGAGCGTAGTACCCGCATTGGTGTTGGTGGTAATCAGCGTATCCGCATCGGGGTCGATAAAAACGCGCACAGGCAATGCTTTGGCACCTAGCATGATTTGCGCGGCCGCCTTGTGCTGGCCATCGAATACATGCACGGCGCCTTTGCCGCCTTCCGAGCTCAACCAGGCCAATGGCACATGCAATTGCGGTCGCTTCTGGTAGAACTCCTCAACCAGCTTACTGATATTGCTGCCAATCGCGCGCGGATTGATACGATCATCGTGGCGCAAGTACTGGATCGGCAACTTGACGAAGAAGTAGTTAAACCCGCTTAGCTCGTCCTCATATAGCGGCACGCTGTGGATGCGCTCGTCGCCGCAGGCGCTCAGGGTAAATTGAAGCTGCTGTGCGTCCAGCTTGAAGCTCAGCTCGGCGCTTCCGCCACCCGCGCTGTTAAGGATGTCGCCCAGGTTGGGGCTGCGGTTCTCCGGTTCCAGCTTCTCCTTTAGCGCGACGAAGCGTTGCAGGACCCGTGCTATCTCAAGATTGCTGGCTTGCTTGGAGCGGTTGCAGCTTGCATGGGTTAAGGCGAAGTTGCTCGGATCATCCTTGCCGCCGTTTTTCAGCGGCACTACATGATCAATGTCCAGGCTATCCTTATGAAGTTGAACATCGACAGCCTGTTCGCAGATAAAACAATGCCCGTGCTGGGCTTGATGCAGCTTGGTAAGCAACGCGTTACGGTCATCTGCGCTTAGGCGGTTCAGAAACAACGAGGCCATTACTGCTCTCCTTATTTTTGTGAATGTCCAACAGTCTTTCGAGCTTTATCGCTATGTCAGCTCGGGCGCCGCATCGTATTCATCGAACGGAGTCCGCATGCCGGCGACGATGACCTCACACGGGTTACTGTCATTGGGTACAGAGAATAGGGGCCCTGTCTCGCTCATCATCCTCATGCTCCCTGCGATTCGAAATGAGCCCAAGCCACGCGGTAATCGGCTTCGCGATCTGCGAGAGTGAATGGGGCGACATACCGGATGATTCGATGCATCGAATTACCCGGCTGCGTGTCGTCATTGATCGGGCGTTTGATTACGGTACCATCGGGCACTTGCGGCTTACCCTCTCTAGGCATCAAGTCATCCCAACCGAGCCGCAGGGTTTTGCTCTGCCCCCCTGGGATGGACAGGGTGCACTCGAGCTCCTTCTTGGAGGGCTTGCGTGGAAGACCAACGCCCGCTAAACCCTTGCTGGCGGTGAAGATAATGCGGCCCTCGGCGTCGTACCAGGTGTTTTGGTCGTTCTGGCGCATCACGGGAAACTGTACGCGATAGCTGGTCAGCAGTTCGTCCAATGTCAGTCCGAGCGCCTGTGCAGCCAGCACGTCTATCTCTAGCAACGCCTGGCGTCGAGCGTAGTCGCTGCGCAAAGCACAGTGACGTTTCCATTCGGGCGTAAGCCCAACAAAAAAATCAGAAGGCAATCGAGGATCGCTGCTGGCCCAGCGTTCGTGTTGAAAGCTCGGTAGCCAAGTCTTGTGCCAAAGGTCGGCATAGTGACTCGTAAGGCAGCTTAGTACCAGTGCTCTTAAATGCATTTGGTTGCGCAAAGCTGACGGGAACACGTCCGCAAGCATTGGCAATCGACTCAAATAGGCCAAGTTGGCATGCCCAGACCCAGTAGATTTCATAAAAAAATCCAAAGGCAGGGAGAGAGTCATTGAGTGGAAATCGAGTAGATCACTTATTGTGCGAAACGTTGTGCTTATGCAGGCGTGAATATGTCCAACCCCTTTTGGAATGATCGCAGATATTAAAGATCTCTCCATGGAGGTACTAATCATTTCTCGGTTTATATGTCGATAATAGTCCGTTACCGGTCTGCTCTGACTTTCATTGTCCTCAACCCAATTGACCAGCGGTACCTGCTTGATATATGCGTCCATCGCACAAGCAGGACGATAATTGCTACGTGACAAGTAATCGTCTGGCAGAAATTCCAGATCAAGCGGATCGTAAGCTTTATGTGTTTCGCAAACTCGCTTAGGTGTTTTGTTCAGTGGGTTCCCAACATAAAAATGTGGACCCGAAAGGACAAGGGTAGACGGTGATTCGGGAAATTCTGTGCGACGCATAATTATTTTTTCGCGTTGCGCGGCAGTTTCATCGAAAAACCAAACAGCGGTGAATTCATGATCGTTCAGATCGCCAAGCCTACGAGGGACACGTGCGAATTTTTCTAGCACCGAAACTAATTCTCGGCTATGCACTGCCGGGAGACGCGCTTGCATGGACGGGGTGCCAGGCTCGTCGTAGAGCAAGGCAAAGGTAGAAAGCAACGAAGCATCGACCTCGATAACGCGGTTTCGGTGACCGGTGAAGTCCCAGTTGCCTGCTTCGCTTTTGATGCCAGGCGTTGCACCGCCGCCGGGGTGTGCTAGGGAGGAAAACGTAGTTTGCGGATGCATCACGTTCGCCATCGTTCTGAAAGCGGCCGCCCGTTCATTTCCGTAGATGTTGATGCTGTACTTCACTCGGTTACCGATTTCTGCAAAAAGCTTCAGTTCATTCTGAAACTGAAAATGCGCGCGCAGGCGGCTATATATCGCCTCGCGCAGCTTGCCTCCCTTAGGATCTTCATATGGACCTTCCGGATGTAGCAATGCCTGAACTCCGCAACCAATGCGCCATGCCAATGGCAAGAAACATTTGTATAGATTGGCTTTCTGCCCTTCGAGTAGACCGTAATTCTGTCTGGCGTTCAAAAACTGCCCCATGCCCTCTGTGGCGGCACACTCAGCCAAGTAGTCAGCTTTGGCCTGCGGCAGCGCCACAAACACAGCGTCGCGCTGGTCAGTAGCCTGTTTAGCACTGAGCTTCCGAATTGCGAAGCGCGGGTCGAAGTCCGAAAGCAGTCCCTGCTCGTTCCACTCCACCTTGATCCACGGCGGATTCCCGAGGACCACATCAAAGCCACCGCGCTGCTTGAACAGGTCGGCGAACTCCAACTGCCAGTGCATAAAGTGCTGCTGCGCGGCCACAGCCTGCGCCACCTGCAATTGTGGCAGAGCGGCAATTAGCGCTTCGATATCAACAAGGCCGTAGCGGTCGCGCTCCGGGGTAAAATCCAACCCCTGCTGCAAAATGGTTTCTGGAAAGAAGTCATTGGCTGGCGCGGCGGTCAGGCTGGCATTGCCCAGCAAAACGGTTTCCAAAATGAACCACCAGTGCTCGCGGGTGGGCAGATTCTCTGCTTGTTCCAGCGGCCAGAACCACAGCGCACACCAGGAGTCCATCACCAGTTTCAAGCGGCGGTAGGGGCTTGCGTTTATCTGGTGCTCACTCAACATCTCTCGCTGGTAGGCGGCATCCTTCTGCGCGGTGGAAGTCGGTGCGCGGTTGCCGGTCGAGTCGGGCCACACGTGCAGCTCGTCGCAAGTGGCGCGGCGCACGCGAGCGAGTTCCTCGGCATGCTGTTGCCACAGGGCCTCCGCCGCCTTGACGAGCTTTTGCACTCGCTCAATTTCATCGCGAGCCAGCGGGGCGCAAAAGGTCTTACGCCATTGCTTGAACTGTTCAACCGCTGCCGGTTCGAGCGCCTTCACCACCTTGTCGCTGATACTGCCCATGCCGTCGGCGGGCAGCAGGAAGTGGAATATGTCAGTGCTGTCCGGGGATTGCGCTAGCGCGAGTGCACGAGGTACTGCGGCGCGCCAGTCACGCTCGGGCTGGCCATTTTCACCCTTGCCGGGGCTGAGCTGTGCGGTGCTGAATACGTCGCGCCGCGCGCCCACCAGTGAGTTACCGTCGACCAGCTGCAGGCCAAACCAGGGCACATGGCCGCCCTTGAAAATGGCATTGAGCCACAGCGAGACTTCGGCGAGTTCCACTGCTACGGGGTTAAGGTCCACACCAAACACGTTGCTGTCGGCGATGTACATTTTTACCCGCTGTTTTTCTTCCGCGTAGTCCTCGTGGGCGATGGTCTGACCTAATTCCTTTTGCTTGGCTTGCAGGTAGGCCTCAGCCAGTTGGTTCACGGCCTCGTTCAAAAAGGCCGCGCTTCCCATGGCAGGCTCGCAAACGGTGACCTCGAGGATCTCGTCTGCGCTCTTGCCAGGAAGCATCTCTTTCAACGCGTGCTCGACGAGGCATTGAGTGAGCGCCTCGGGGGTGTAGTAGCTGGCGGATTTCTCCCGCGCACGTCCAGCCAAGCGGTAGATGAAAGTGCCCTTCTTATAGAGACGTGGCTCACCGCCAAATAGACGTTCGGCGTCTGTGTATTGGGCAATGCTGCTGGCCGGCACGAAATAGGCGGCCTCCAGCGGATCGAGCGCGGCGTCTTTCTTTCTTTCCGCGGCACTAGGGACATCGAGCTCGAAATCGACATCGTCCGCATCGTCGGTTTCGCCGTCTTCTTCGCTTTCATCCTCCATCTTGGGGGCTTTCTTACCTTTTGGGTCGGGTCGCACTTCGTAGAGATCTTCCTCTGCGAAGAAACCACGGAACGACAGGAGGGCCTCATACACTGCGCCAAGCTGGTTGATGCCCAAGGTGCCATAACTAATGCGGCCACGGCCTCCTCTGCCGGTGCCACGAGAAAGCGACATCAGCTCGACTACCCGTTGCAGCACGCGGTTGCGCAGCTTGATGCTACCCAGGAGTGGCGTGCGCGCCGGGTCGAACAGGTGTCCTTGCAGCGGGGCGATAGTGAAACCGGTGTCAAGCGGGCGATCGTGAGTAGTGGTCAAGTCAAGCTGAACATTGGCGGCATCACCGGCGGGGAAGCCTTGCCAGATCAGGTTGAACAGTTGCCTGAGGCTCTCATGGAAGTAGAAGCCGTCCTGTGCTTCGGGCGTGGTGAGCGGAGTCTGCTCGAGTTGGCGCAGGTGTTCAACACTGTAGCCTTTGAGATAGGCTTCGGCATCAATCGGCGCGTAGCCCAACTCGGGGCGCGACTCGATGTAGAACAGGAACAGCAGCCGATACATATAGCGCAGGCTTTCACGGCTAAGCTGGTCGGCCAAGTCAGTGTCATTGCGCTCAAAGACTTTTTCCTTGGCGACCTCACGTTTGTAGCGAATAGCCTCGTTGGCAATCACCTCGATACATTCGCGAAGAGCGTATTTGAGGTCGGTGGAGACCTCAAAAGCATGCTTATGCGAACTGTCATCCAGGCTGTCGAGCAACGCCACGCCACCCTCTGCCGGCAGTACGGATTCGGCGCCGGCCAGTGCGGCCATGGTGCGGAATTGGCGTTCGTCACGCGGGCCAAACAGCTCGGGTAGCTCGAAGCGCAATAATGCCTTGCGGCCCCATTTGCTTCGCTCGATCAGCATCCATTGTTCGTGGTGCACCAACAGCACCCAGCGCGGTGGCTGATCGTGCGCAAACAGACGCTTGGTAAGGGTTTCTTCCCAGTCGGGCTGGACCTGCTTACCCCGCTTGTCGTCGACCGTGCGTAGTGGCGCCAATTGCAACGGGCTGGTTTCCTCGTCGCCGGGTCCGGCCACGGCGGCGGCGATCACGAGCATGGGGAGCTGTTTGGCATCGCGATACACAGCGAGAACCGGTAGCTCGCCATCTGCCAGCGGTAGGGTCTGCGGATTCAGGGCATAGCCCAGCGCCTGCAGAAGCGGCTCGGCTAGATCGAGCAACATGCTGGTGCGCTCGTCTTGCCTACGCTCGGCAAGGAATCGTTCGCGCGCGCGGAAATAGCCGTTGGCGCCACTGGCGGCGCGTAGGCGGGAAACGGGGCTATCGCTTCCCTGCTCTTTCCAGCGCTCGAACAGGGGCTTGAGATCCTTTTCGAGAATTTCGTCCAGGTAGTGCTGGCTATAGAACTCGTTGGCGTTGGCAAGGCCGGTGATGGCGAAACTCATGCTGTATGTTCCCCTCTTCAGGCCATCAGGCCAGCGACGACTGTGAACTGGACGCGGTCGTCCAGTTGCAGGGTGTCGCGAATCCATTGCTGGTAGTTGTTGAACAGATCAATCGTGGCACTTTCCTTTTGCCTGCGGCGCGCAGCGTTGACTTGCGCGATACCCTGCCTGAAGTCCAGCTCCAGCTGATGTAGGTGCTTGTCTTGTAACGTTTTCAGTTTGCCAAGTTCCCGATCCAACCGTGCCCGACAATCGGCTTCAAAGGCGTGCTTGATTGGCTTGATATGAGCTTGGGCAGCCTGAATCACCTCGGGCAAAGCTTGCTGCAGCGTATGGCTATTCAGGGCCTGGCCATCATTGGTCAGGGTGTGGCCGGTGTCATTCGATAGCCCGGTTCGTTGCAGGACTTCGTTTAGAGTCAGCACCCCATGGATCTGACCGGTAGGGCCGACCTTTACACCGACCCATTCGGCCAGCACAGCCTGACCACGGCGATTGGGCGCCTGCGCGAGGACGAGGACAACAGCTTCGTCCTTGGCCAAGCCCTGCGAAACACGAATAAGCGGAGCGCTTTGGCGACGGAACAAGGCCATGAGCTTGTAGTCCAGCCACTGCGCAATCGGATGCAGCGGCCAAAGATAATGCACTTGAGCCCATGCGTTGGTATCGCGGGCATGCTTGATTGCGGTTTCGACCACTTTCTTGTCCGCACTGAGCGAGAAGCTATTGTCGTTGGGCCACATTTCGTCCGCGAGATCTCGCCCCAGCACCTGTGCCAGATCTCGACTGGGCTGGAAGCTCAAGGTGCGATGTATGTCGTCGGCCTGCACGGGCCGGTGCTCCCGCGGCGCCTGATGGCTCAGCCAACGTAGGGCGTCTCGGGCATAGCAGTAGCTGTCGTGGAACAGACTCGGTAGTTCGGCGGTGGGAGCACAGTCTGGGGCGACGGGTTCGGTAGACGTGGTGTCCTGCACCTCGTCCACGCTTCCCCAAAGCGCCTCGAAAGGGTCGATGTCGTTGCCGGCCAGCAACGCGGCAAAGGCCTCGGCGGTGCTGTTGCCTTCGATGGCCTTGGCGACCTCTGCGGTCTCCAGTTCTTCGTCATACAGGCCCATGAAGGCCGAGGGGTCGCCGATGTTTTTGGCGGCTTGTTCGTCTTTGTCGATCAGGATTTCCAGATAACGAAGGTCCCCACGGATCCGCTCGTTGCGCGGCTCTGTGAGCAGGTAGGCGATTTTCGGAGTGCGGGTCTGACCGTAGCGGTCAACACGTCCATTTCGCTGCTGGAAGACCATCAGCGACCAGGAAATATCGAAGTGGATTAGCCTATGCGCCTGATAGTGCAAATTGAGGCCTTCGGAAGCGACGTCGGATGCGATCAGCAGACGTAGTGACGAGTGGGTTTTGCCAAAGTCTTCGACCGTTTCCTGTATTTGCTGATCGGGCAGTTGACCATGCAGAATGGCTACGGTGTCATCTTCGAGACCTATGGCTCTAGGCAGTTCTCGTTGCAGGAATTTCAGGGTTTCCACACGCTCAGTGAAGATCACGAGGCGGTCGCTCGGGTCGTTGCCGTCCCAGCGCCAGTGCGGATCGCTTTTGAGCCGTTGAATGAGATGCTTGAATTTACTGAAGTTGTCTGGACTGATGGCTTGTACCAGGCTTTGCAGGTCGCGCAAGATTGGCAGGTCAGGATGGCTCGGAACTTTGCTTTCCAGCTTCCGCAGGCGCTCTTTCAGCGTTTGTACGCAGGCAGCGGGCGAGGAAAAGAGGGCCTTCTCCAGAACGGTGCGGAACAGCATGGCGCCCTCGCGTGCGCTCGTCCCGTCGCTCGCCAGCTTGAGTTCTGCCAATGCATCGAAGGCGAGGTTTTCCGCCGGGCTGGCGCTGCACGACAAGCGGAACACCTCGCGCTCCGGGAAGTCCTGCTTCATCTGCTCGCGAACATCTTTTTTGAATCGGCGCACGAAAAGGTGCTCCACATCGCCGCGAGTGTAATCGGCACCAGGCGGCAAGACCGTGGGGTCGAGCATGCGCATCAGGCTGGCGAAGCTCTCCTTCCTCCCGTTGTGCGGTGTGGCGGTGAGCAAAATCAAAGCGTCGGATCGTTGCGCCAGCAGGTCGGCGAGACGATTGCTTTGTGTGCGGTTTCCCTTAAACGAGACATTGTGGGCTTCGTCGATGATGATTAGATCCCACCAGGCGCTTTCCAGGTAGTGTCGGTATTCGCTGTCGCGCTTCAACGTATCAACCGAAATGATCGTGCGGTCGTAGTAGCTGAATGGGTTGTGATTGGCTGGAATGTCACGTCGGATTCGCTGGATGCCCGCAGAGTCAAGTCGCGTCAAAGGAATAGTGAAACGATTCCAAAACTCCTGCTGAAACTGACGCATCATGCTCTTCGTGGTGACCACTAAGATGCGGCGGGCCTTACCTCGGCGCATGAGCTCAGTGGTTAGAATGCCGGCTTCAAGCGTTTTTCCTAAGCCCACCGTGTCGGCGATTAATAGGCGCGGGCGCAATTGCTGCAATACCGTGTGCGCGGGCGCGAGCTGAAAGGGCAAGGCATCCATTACGCCATGATGCCCCAGCACCACAGCTTCGCTTTGCAAGGCGGACTGCCGCAGGCGTGCTTCGATGAAGAGACGCGCAGCAATAAAGGTCGGGGAATCGTCGTTCACCAGCTCGGTCTTAGCCGGATCGATCAGCGTAACTTCCTCAAGCTGGCTAAGGAATAACGCGTGGCGGTTTCGCACGGTTTCCGACACGCCAATGCAGGAGAGTTGCCAGCCTCCAAGGTTGCATTGGTCCGCACTCTGGATGATCCATTCTTCGTCGCGGATTAGCGCGCGTGCACCTGGTGCGGGGGCTTGAGTCAGTTGCATCAGTTAATTGCCTGTGAGGAAGTTGCGGGGCACGCGGGTTCTTGATAGCCGGGCGCCAGCCGGGCGTTTTCGACGCCGTAAAGAGTCATGGGGTTGTGCAACCAAAGACGGTACTGTTCGTCAGTTAGATTGTGGTCGGGTGAACAATCCACGCCCCAACGCAGCAACATATAACCGGCCACGGCGGCACGCACGCGGAGGTGCAGCGTGCCGTCAGTTATGCCGTAATCGCGAGAGACGATCTCGGGACAATCTAGGCGTGGATGAGGCACAAGCTCCAGATCGATCGTGCGGCTCCACTGGTTGTCGTGCTCCGGGCGCTCGTGCAGGAGAGCTTCTTCTTCGATCGCATTCAGGACGTCGATGCGGGTGAGTACGAACTCGCGGAAGGATTGGCGTTTGCGGTCGAAGGCGCGAACGTGCCAGCGCATACCCGTATCAACGAGAGCGAACGGTACTATGACCCGCTCGGTCTCTTCGCTGCTCGCAGATTTGTAGCGAATGGCCAAGGGCTGGCGCGCTTTGATCGCACGACAAACGGTGGCCAAGGTGTCGAGCGGCGGCGGGCACAATAATGCGGGTGTTTCACAGGCCAGTAGGGCAGCAGGTTCAGCATCGTCGCCTTCGCCAAAGCCGTGGGAGAGGGCGATTAGAGCACGATGCGACGATCGGTGAAACATAGGGACGAACGCAACACCAAAGCGGTATAGCTTGGTGCTGCCATCGAAGCGGATGTTGTTTGGAGCCAATTCCCGATACAAAGCCAAATCACGGGTTGCGGCGGCCGGCGCAATACCAAAACGGTTGATCAGATCGGCGCGCCCAAGTGCGCCGGTGAAATAGAGGCGAAACTCGATGTAGGCCAGCCGCTCACGCTGCGCGTGAGATAGGTTGGTCGCCGTACGATTGCCTGGTCCGGCAGCTGGGGTCATTGCAGGAGCCGTCGTTATTCATTTTGGTCTGGACGCTTTATATCATCAAAATGATGATGTTAGCTAGGTCGTGCTTTCCGAGCGCCCATCTCCGGAGCCGTTGCAAGGCCGGTCGCGTGTTCAGTCGATAGCCACGCGGTTGTCTGTAAGGCGTAGGTATGCTGTTGCTTTTGAGTCACACCGCTCAAAGACGCGTAGAATTTTTCCATGCTATCGCGAGGTGGCTACGCCTAGAGAAACTAGGCACTTTAATGGTGGGGCAACTTTGGGGGCATCTTCTTATTCTCCGGCTTTGTGAGCCTTATAGGCTGGGAGATAGGCGGATTAGTTTGGGAGCCCTCCGCCCACCAATAGATTCAACCGAAACCCGCGTAGCGTAAGGCTTCGCGGGTTTTTTGTTTTGGCAGTGCGCCGCCCCCTCCAGCTTCCCCGAAATTCCCGCGCAACCTCCCAAAAATGTCCCCCTAGCAACAGCACGGAGAGATTTTTGGGTTACGTGAAGTACCTACCGCAGAGCTTGCGGCTGACTTCTAAATGCGTATCTAAACGCACTTCGGGGGACCGTACCTGTCTCAATTACAGGTCCGTGGACCACTTAGGTCACTTCCAACGATGCTGGGGCCCGCACTTTCTAATCGTGTCCTTAATGCTTAGGCACTCGGTGAGAGTATCTTCGCCGACCTACTGCAACGATATTCAGAAATTCCACGCGAGCGCCCATCGGCTACCAACCTGGATCAAAATTCCTGGTCGGAGGGGGCGTCTGGCTTAAATCCGAGGTTCTGACCTGGTTGCGAGGCCACCGGGCGTGGCGCGAACCAGTGAGCGCGAAGAGCTAGAGACGTCCATCGTCAACGCAGCCCCCCCATCTCACCTCCCAACCACCGCCTCCCGGCGAATCTCCCCCGCCGCATGAGCATCGGTGTCCTCCGCCGTCCTCACCAAAAGCTCCACCCGCACCCGTCGCACCGCCATCCACAACACCGCGCCATACACGAGCGGCACAAAATTCGCGTGCAGAAAGTCGCCAGACAGGTCGCCGAACGGCGCATAGATCCAAGCCACGCAAATGATCTCGCGCTCCCAGCGCAGCCAGCCATCCCGCAGCGCCTTGGCGGTGAAGAATGCGAGCGCCACGCCCAGCCACGGCGAATCGTAGTTGTAGAGATAAGGGCTGATCATGAACGTGCCCGCGATCAGCGCCGTCGCGCGCAGCGCCAGATCGGTCGAACGTCGCCAGACCCACGCCACCGTGACGGTCGCCACGATCGCGAGACAAGCTTGCCCGAGGTAGGCGTAGAACACGGGCACGTGCACGAGGCGCAGCGTCGCGAAGAAGCTGGCCATGCGGCCCCACGGCAGCGCGCCGCTTTCCAGACCGCTGCGCGCGAGATGCATGCCCTGCAGAAAGGCGGGAAAGGCTTCCGGGCCGAACACCACCACTGACAAACCGGTGAACAGCACGACAGTGACGGCCGCCGCGGCGAACGCCGTCCACATGCCCGCGCAGGCGAGCGCCACCGGAAACAGGATGGCCAGGTGAGGCTTGATCGACAGCATGCCGATGCAGACTCCCGCCAGAACCGGCCGCTTTTCCAGCAGGAGGAACGCGCCCAGCGCGAAGCTCGCCGTGAGGCAGGCGTTCTGCCCTTGCGCCATGTTCAGCCACATGCCGGAAAACGCGAAAATCGGCAGCAGCGCCGCGCGCATCGGCAGAATCTTGCGCACCAGATACACGAATACGCCCGTGGTGAGGGCGGTGAACGCCAGCGAAGAGACACTGCACGGCACGAGCGCGAGCGGCCGCAGCAACAGCAGGAAATTCGGCGGATAAAAGAACGGCGCGGCGTCGGGGAGCAGCGGCTGGATCCGCTTGGCGGTTTGCGTGAGCGCGTCGAACGAATAGGCCTTGAGCGGCGTCCCTTCGAGCCACAGACGCGAGGCCATCCAGAAGGTGCGGAAGTCCATGCCGTTGGGCTGACCATACGTGCGCCACATTTTCCAGCCCGTGCTCACCACGAAGAATGCCCACGAGAACAGCACCACGGCGCTATAGGCGCGCAACCGCGCCGGGTTCAGCCAGTGCCTGGCGGGTGGGGAAGCGAAAGGGCGCGCCTCGTTCATGCTCTTGCCTGCATTCATCTTTAGTTCGTCAACACCACGGCCGTGTAGCCGGTTCCGCTGCCGCCGCTGGACTGACACTGCAACGCCACGACCATGTTCTTGTACTGGCAGTCCTCGCCGTAGCCGGGGCTGCCGGAGGTGATCTGCGAGCAATGCGACGACGGGCTGTAGTACTGCTCGCCGGGACCCACGCCGCCCGCGTCGTCCCACCAGAACACGGCCGCGGGCGCGACGGCTGTCGACCCGCTGCCGCTCGCGAGCGCCGAAAGCTGTGCGCAACTCGGCGCCGAATAGTTCGCGCCGGCCGAAGTCATGTCGAAGCAGCTGCCGCGCGCGGCGGCGGGCGCCTGCGAGCTCGTCGAGATACCGGACAGATAACTCTTCGTCACCCCGGCTCCCGTCTGCACGTACAGCGAGCAATTCCCGGTGCCCTGCTGGCTCGTGCGGTACTGCGTCTTGCAGCTGTACTGCGTGACGGTGGTGGTCGGCGTCGAAACCGTCTTGGTCGTGGTCTGGTTGTACCAGGTGCTCGACTGCGAGGTGGTCGTCGTGGTGTTTCCGTTCGTCGTGGTCGGGGTTCCGACCGTCGTGCAGCCCGAATTCGCGTTGTTCGGCGCACTCGTTCCGAAGATCATCGTGAGCTGATCGTAGCCCGAAGGCAGATTCGAGCTCGTTCCCGAAACGGTCCGGCCGCTCGGATACAGCGTGCTGGGCGGCAACGTGAGCGAGTAGGAGTTCACGTTGTAGCTGCTGCTGCTGCTCGTCGAGGTACCGGCGCCATAGCCGGTCGTGGTGGTGGTCGTCTGCGTGTTGGTCGTGGTGACCGACACCGTCGCCGAGTAGGTGTAGTTCGAGTTTTCGCTGGGCGATTGACCGTTCATCAGCAGCGACGAATAGAACGCCTGCGAAGATCCGCTCGGCGCGCCGTACGAGTTCGCGCCCGTGACCGTCACGCCGCAGTTCGAATTGCCGACGTTGCCGTTGGTGTCGTTGCGCATCATCACGCCGAGCGGCTGGTTCACGGAGAACGTGGGCAGGTTCTGGCTCACGGCCTGACCCATCGACGAACTCGGCGAATAGCTCGTGTAAATGCGGTAGTAGTTGTCGGTGCTGTAGGCGGGCACGCTCGAATAGTCGTAGCCGGTCTTGGTCGAATTCTGCGGCACCTGGTAGAGATAGACGCTGTTGCCGTCGCACGCCGCCGAGACCTGGGTCGGGAACGCGAGGTTCGCCTGCACCACCGGGTTCGCCGCCGTGGCGGTCGTGCTGATCGTCGCCATCGAAGGCGCGACGAGCGCCATCAGCGTGGTCTGCACCTGTGCGGTGGCGCTCACCGTCACCGAGTGGGCGGCCGAGGTGCCGAGCGTCGGGTTGATGGTGCCGCTCGCGTTGGTCGTGACCGTGGGCGCCGAGACGGAGATGGCGATCGGCAGAATCGCGCGATTGAAATAGTTCGTGGCCACGCTCGACGCGAGCGAGCTTTGCGTCGAGTCGATGAACACGGCCGCGCCCGCGAGCGCGGCTTCGTCCACGGCGTTCTGCAGGTCGGAGCGAAACTGCACCATGCGCCCGATGTCCACGGCGATCCCGACGCAGAGCAGCAGCGGGATCAGCAGCACGAGCAGCATGAGGCTCGAGACGCCGCGCTGTTTCGACGGGCGCGCGCGCTGGCGCGAAGGCTGACGTGGCGCGCGCGGCGCGCGCTGTGTAGAGGGAATTGCGGTCACGGATTCGGTCCTCACGTGCACGGCGCCGTACAGAGAATCAAGCCGTTGCTGCGCGGTCGCGCGAACGCGGTATGCGTCAGGGTCAGCAGGCCCGGGATGATGTAATGGAGCGGCGAGTTATAGACGTAGTTGACCGTGACCACGATCACGCTGTCGCCGGGCGAGCCCGCCGTGGGAATCAGGTTGGTCGGCGACGTGGCGAGCGACTTGGCGCTCGAGCCCAGCGCCGTTGCCGTGGTGCTGCACGATTTGTCGCTTTCCCAGTCCACCGTGGGACCGGTCAGCGAATAGTTGGTCACGCTCGCCACCGCCATCGAAAACGACGAGTTGTTGGTGCCAACGGCGAACGGCGTCATCATCAGCGTCCCGGCCGTGCAGAAGTTGCCGAGCGAGCCCGAGGTGCCGCTCGTCACGCCCGCCGCCTGTTGCGCGACCATGTCGGCGATCGCCTGCGAGGCGCTGTCCACTTTCAGTTGCGCCCGCACGAACTGGGAGATTTCGTACGTGGCGAACACGAGCGTCAGCATGATCGGCAGGATGATGGCGAACTCGAGCGCCGCGACGCCGCGATTGTCCGCGAGAAGTGCACGCAGCCTGCGCATCAGTAGGGCTCCGTCTGGAAGGCGATCGTGGAGATCAGCATGGCGTTGCCGGTGACGAGCTTCAGACCCGGCAGCATCCACGGGTACGAATAGCCGATCTGCAGCAGCACGTCGTAGTTGGCCGAAACGGTGGCCTGCGTCTGTGCCATGGTCTGGCCGCTCACGGCCGCGGTCTTGAGCGTCGTGAAGCCGTAGCCGGCGGGCGAGCCCGATGCCGCGGCGGCCACGTAAAGCTGGATGTTGCTGGCGCACGACGGCACCAGCGTGAACTTCGAGAACGTGAGGTCGTTGCAGATGACCGTGGTGAGCGAGCTCGCGTAACTGCTGCCCGAGAGATTGCCGATCCGCAGTTGCCGGGCGGCGTCGCGCGCGGCATTGTCGAGCATCTCCTGGACGACGAACACGAAGCTCAGTTCGAGGATCATCGTGACGACGAGGATGAAGAACGGCAGGATCAGCGCGAACTCGAGCGCCGTCGCGCCGCGCGCGCGCCGCTTGCTGGCCGCGAGCCGGCGCCGCGCGCGCGCCGGGCGGAAGGGTTTTCCCGTCATCGTATTGGTCCCTTGCCGCGTGTCTTACTTGGCTTCGATCAGGCGCGACTGGCCGCCGAAACCGCCCGTGAGCGGGATCTGCGCGTCGCTGGCGCTCGAGAGCGCCGTGGCCGGGCTCGCCGGAGCCAGCGCCGCGCTCGTGGCCGCGGCGGCACGCCTCGGCGCGGGCAGCGTGGCCGGCGTCATCGAAACGGTGCGTGCGTCGCTGGTTGTCACCGAGACGGGCGTCGCCACCGGCGCCGCGACCGCCACCGCCGCTGCGGCCGGCTGTGCGCTTTGCGAGGCCGTGGCGCGGCTTTGCATCGCCGAACGCACGCGCGCGTAGTAGCGCAGGTTGTCTTGCACCGAGTTCTTGGGCAGGTCGGCGAGCAGGATCTTCTCGGCGGCCGCGTCGTTGCCGAGCAGGCCGTAGGCGAGCGCGAGATCCTGGCGAGCCTGCGGCGGCGCGTCGGCAATGCTGGCCACGTCGAGCAGCACGTTCACGCCTTCGCGCGGGCGTCCGGCGAGCGTGAGCGAGAGACCGAGGTCGATACGCAGCGCCATGGCGTCGGGGTGCTGCGCGAGCGCGTCGCGGTAGGTCGTCTGCGCTTCGTCGTGATGGCCGGTGAGGTCGAGCACGGTGCCGAGACCGGCGGCCGCGGCCGGATCATTGGGCGTGCGCGCGAGCAGATCGCGATACAGGTGCGTGGCCTCGTCGAAACGCCGCTGCTTGAGCGCGACGCGCGCGAGCGCGAGCTTCGGCAGGCGCGCGTCGGGCGCGATCGCGGCGGCGCGGCCATAAGCGATGCGCGCGCGTTCGAGGTCGCCGGTCTGGAACAGACAGTCGCCCATGCCGAGATTGGCGTCCACCGAGTTCGGATCGGCCTTGAGCGCCTTCTCGTAGAGCGAACCCGCCAACTGCACGTCGCCCGATTCGAGCGCGCCCGCGGCGATACGCAGGTCGTCGGTCGCGCCGAGCGTGTGCGTCAGCGGACGCGGACCGGGGGGCGCCGCCGCGTAGTGCGGCGTGCTGGAGCAGCCCGCGAGCAAGCCGAGCGGAACGAGAAGCGCAGCGAGCAGCGCTCGCATGGGGCGAGGAATAGGGTTCATTTTCCAAACACAGTCAGGAGGCGCAGGACCGCCGGACCCGCGGCGACGATGGTCACCGTCGGCAGGATGAAGAGCATCATGGGCAACGTCATTTTCGGCGCGAGTTTCGCGGCCTTTTCCTCGAGCTCCAGCATCGCTTGCGCGCGGCTGCCCTTCGAGAGCGTCTTGAGCGCGCTCGTGATCGGCGTGCCGTACTGCTGCGATTGCACGAGCGTCGAAACGAGGCTGCGCACCGAAGGCAGGTCGATGCGGTCGCTCAGGTTGTTCAGCGCGATCGCGGCGTCCCCGCCCAGATGCAGTTCGGAGGACGTGATATCGAGTTCGTCTGCGAGCGGCACGGACACCGTGCGGATTTCCTTCGCCACGCGCTGGATCCCAACGGCGAGGCTGTGCCCCGCGTTCGTGCAGATCACGAGCAGGTCGAGCGCGTCGGGCAGCACGCGGGCGATCTGGCGGCGGCGGCGGCGCGCCATGAACGAGAGAAAATATTCCGGCACGATCATGCCGATGATGAACGCGGCGAGCATGAGCATCGCGCGCAGGATCAGGAACTGGCCGAACACGGGTACCTTGGCGCCGAACACCACGGCGCAGGCGCCCGCGGCAATGCCGCAGGTGAACTTCAGGCCCACCAGCATCGACATCGCGCGATGTCCGTAGAAGCCCGCGCGGCGGCAGGCGAGCGCGAGTTTCGCGCGCTGCTTCGCGTCGAATAGCGGCAGGCGCTCGCCGACCAGCGCGAACAGCCGGCTCAGTTTGTTCACGCGCCCGAGCAAGCCGGCGTTGGCGTTTTCACCCGCGTTCGGATTGATGCTGTGCGCAGCCAGCGACATGGCGCGTGCGCGTTCCGAAACGCGCGCGCGTGTGCTGTTGCCGGTGCGAATGTACAGATACACGCCCGCGATCAAGAGGCCGATCAGGACGAGATTGCCTGCCGCGACGGACATCGAGTTCATCAATTCGTCTCCAGCTTCGCCATTTTGTTCACGATCATCAGACCGATCGACATCAGCACGCCCGCCGCGCCCAGCAGGTCGCGGCCCAGTTCGGTCGCAAACAGCGGGTCGAGATATTGCGGGTTCATCAGGTAGAGGGCCGCCATGATGACGAACGGCACCGCCGCGATGATCTTGCTCGTCATGCGGCCTTCCGCCGTGAGCGCCTTCGTCTTGAGCTTCATGTCGCGGCGCGCGCGAATGATCGTCGCGAGATTTTCCAGCGTTTCGCTCAGCTGGCCGCCGGTTTCGCGTTGCAGGCGCAGGCACACGGCGAAGAACGCGAAGTCGGAAATTTCGATGCGCGCATTGGCGGCGTCGAGCACCTCGAATACGTCGATGCCGAGTTTGAGCGCGTCGCCCATGGTGCGGAATTCGGTGCGCACGGGTTCGTCCGCCTGCTCGCCGGCCGCCGCGATCGCGTAGGTCACGGGCACGCCCGCGCGCACGGCGCGGATCACGAGATCGAGCGTGTCGGGAAACGCCTTGAGAAAACGCGTGCTGAAACGGCGGTTGAGCATGCGATACGCCATGACCACCGCGAGCGCGGGCAACAGCAGAAACAGCAGCGGCACGAACGGCCCGTGAATCCAGGGCAATTTGGACGCCACGATGCTCGCCACGAATCCCAGCACCGCCGCCACCACCATCCACTTCATGCCGTGCGAGCCGCCAATGGTCGCGAGCCGCTGACGATGACGCCGATACCACACCTCGAGCCAGCCTTCGGGCGAGCGCAGCTTGAAAAGCTCCGCGGCCTTCGCATCCGGCGACACCGTCTCGGTGATCTCCAGCGTCTGAATCTCCTGCAGACGCACGCGAATGCGCACCTCCGGCTGCGCGCGCCGCGCATCGCGCAACGTCGAGAGAATCAGGCCGATGAAGATGACGCCCAGAAAGGCGCCTGCGGTGACGATGTCGGCGGGGCTCATACCTTGATCGCCTCCATGAGCGCGTCTTCGAGGCCGTAGTACGCCGCGCGGCCCGCGAACACGGGGCGGATCGCCGAGCAGTCGAACGTGCCTTTCACTTCGTCGTTGTAGCTCGTCGTGTCGTAGCGGAACACGAAGAGATCCTGCGTCGTGACGATGTCGCCTTCCATGCCCGCGATTTCCGACACGCGCGTGATGCGGCGCACGCCGTCGCGCATACGCTCGACCTGCACGATCATGTGCACGGCGCTCGCGATCTGGCGGCGGATGGAGGCGAGCGGCAGGTTGCCGTTCGCCATCATCACCATGCTTTCCAGACGCGCGATGGCGTCGCGCGGCGTGTTCGCGTGGATCGTGGTCATCGAGCCGTCGTGGCCCGTGTTCATCGCCTGCAACACGTCGAACGCTTCGGCGCCCCGGGTTTCGCCGAGGATGATGCGGTCGGGGCGCATCCGCAGCGCGTTGCGCACGAGGTCGCGCTGGTCCACGCCGCCCGTGCCTTCGGTGTTGTCGGGCCGCGTTTCGAGGCTCACCACGTGCGGCTGCTGGAGTTGCAGTTCGGCCGCGTCTTCGATCGTGATCACGCGCTCGCGTTCGTCGATGAAATGCGACATCGCGTTGAGCAGCGTGGTCTTGCCGGAACCCGTACCGCCCGAGATCAGGATGTTCAGGCGCGAGGTCGCGGCGATCTTCAGCACGCGCGCCATTTCCGCCGACATGTTGCCCTGCTGCGCCATGCGCGCGAGCGTGATGTTGCGCTTCGAGAACTTACGAATGGCGATACACGCGCCGTGGATCGCGAGCGGCGGCAGCACGACGTTCACCCGGCTGCCGTCGGCGAGACGCGCGTCGACCATCGGGCTGCTTTCGTCGACGCGACGGCCGATCGCCGCCGCGATGCGCTGCGCGACGTTGACGACGTGCGCGTTGTCGCGGAATTGCAGCGGCGTGAGTTCGAGGCGGCCGTGGCGTTCCACGTACACCTGGTCGGGGCCGTTGACCAGAATATCGGTGACGGTGTCGTCGGCGAGCAGCGGCTCGATCGGACCGACGCCGAACATGTCGTTCAGCAGCTCGTCGACCATCAGCATCTGCTCGGCGAGCGTGAAGTTCATGCGCTCGCGCTCGACGATATCGGCCACGATCTGCTCGATGCCTTCGCGCACTTCCTCGCGCGTCTTGAGCACGGCGGCCGAGACGTTCATCGACGAAAACACGCCGGTGCGGATCACCCGGAATGCTTCCGAGCGGATCATGGTCTCGCTGACTGCCGCGGCCGCGGGCGCGGGTTCGCGCCGGACTTCGATGTCGCGCGACAGGCGTGCAATGGCGGCCGACGCTTCGCTCGTGCGCGGCTTCTCGGCCGGCTGCACCTGCGGCGCGTGGCTTTCGATATCGCGTTTGAGACCGAAACTCATGCTTTCTTCCGGGGGATGAAGCGGGCGTACCACGGCGCGGCCGCGGTGCTGTGCGTACCCGTGAGGTTGTCGGCGAGCAGGCTGATCGCCACGCCGAACTCGCTGTCCGGACGCACGCGTTCGCCGAGGTTTTCGGCCGCGGCGACCGACTTGCCGTCGAACGGGAATTCCTGCGTGACCGGATAACCGATCGCCGCCGTGAGATCGCTCGACGCCACGCGGCCCGCGGCCGGCTGGCCCGGATTGTTGACGAGCACGGAAATGGTCGGTTCGTTGCCGGCCGACTGCGCGTAGCGGATCATGCGCGTGACTTCGCGCGCCGAATGCACGGAGCGGTCGGCCACGAGGTAGATGTTCTTGGCGGCCGAGAAGGCTTCCTCGGCGGCAATGCCGCTCGCGCTCGGCATGTCGAGCAGCACGTAGTGGAAGTGGTGCTTGAGCGTCGAGACCAGTTCGCTCAGCGCGCCTTGCTGCAGCTCGAACGCGTTGCCGTAGTCGAGCTCCGACGAGAGCACGAACAGGCGCGGGCCGAGCGTCACGAAGGTGCGCTCCATGTACTGCACGTCGAGCCGGTGCACGTTCTCGAGCACGTCGGTGAGACCGTTGTTGCTCGTCAGGCCGAGCAGCGTGCAGGCCGCGCCGCCGTTCAGGTTGAGGTCGAGGTACGCGACCCGGCGCATGGTCACGTCGGCAAGCTGGCGGGCCAGCGCCACGCCGATGGTGGTCGTGCCCACGCCGCCGCGCGTGCCCGCGATCGCGATCACCTTGCCGGTGCGGCGATGCTGGAGCGGCTCGGCGTTCGTGGTGGTGTCGAAGGTGCGTTGCAGCAGCTCGGAGGTGAGCGGCTTGACGAGATAGTCCTGCACGCCGATCTTCAGCAGATTGCGGAACAGGCCGACGTCGTTGCGCTCGCCCACGGTCACGACCGAGACGGACGGCTCGCACACTTGCGCGAGGCGTTCGAGGTCGGAGAGCGGCATGTCGGAACCCGACACGTCGATCAGCAGCTTCGACGGCGAGCGCTCCATGCTTTTCAGGCGCTCGATGGCGTCGTCGACCGTGCCGATCGCGATGAACGCGTGCTGGATCATACGGTCGTGCACGTAGCGGCGCACCGACTCTTCGGTCTGCGCGTCGCTCACGTACGCGACGAATTCGGCCGCCTGGGCCGCCGTGGCTTTGCCGGGACGCAAGCGTGAAAGGGTTTCGGATACACCCATCGCAGTGACTCCTTATGCGCCGAGCGCGTCAATGGCCCACATTCGTCGTGGCGGGCGCGGCGTCCGGTGCCGCGTGCGGCTCCGGCATGGCGTTGTAGCGCGACAGGGCGCGCTCCGCGACGACGCCGTTCGTGCCGCCGTAAGGCGTGGGCTGCACGATGTCGGCAGGCCGCGCGAGTTGCGCGGCGAGATTCGAATAGGTCGCGCAACCGAACGGAATCGACGGATGTTCGACCATGTCGGGGTCGCCGATCGTGGAGGGCAACGCGATCGACGCGCAGTTCGGGCCGAGTGCATGCACGCCGTCGAACTGGATCGACTGGGCGCTGGGCAGGCCGATCGGCGGACGCTCGGACATGCACGCGCCGAGCGCGGCGCACAGCAGCAGCGCGAGCGGCAAGCGGCAAAAAAGGGTTCGCGGGCGCAAGCTAGCCATCGCAACTTCTCCTTCAGTAGACGAAGCCCGCGGCGCCCACGAGCCGCGGCGTGTCGCCGGACAGCGGGTCGATGCCGAGCGAGCGCTGCACGCCATACTCGATGTCGCCGCTCGGTGAGATCAGCGTGTCGAGCGGCGTGCGCAGACGGTTGCCGTCGGTCGGATTCACGAGGTACGGCGTGATGATGACGACGAGTTCGGTTTTCTTGTCCTGATACTGGCGCGACGAGAACAGCTTGCCGAGCACCGGCAGCGTGCCGATACCGGGCAGCGCGGCCAGCGTGTCGCTCGAGTCGCTCGTCAGCAGGCCGCCGATCGCGAAGCTCTGGCCGCTGCCGAGTTCGACCGTGGTCGAAAGACGGCGCACGCTCAGGCCCGGAATGGAAATGCCGTTGGTCGTGATGCTGGCCGTGCTGTCGATCTGGCTGACTTCGGGGTTCACCTTCAGGCTGATGCGGTTGTCGGACAGCACGGTGGGCGTGAAGTTGAGCGACACGCCGAACGGCTTGAATTCCACGCCGATCGAACCGCCGCTGCTGCCGCTTTGCGAGACCGGAATCGGGAACTCGCCGCCCGCGAGGAAGCTGGCCGTTTCGCCCGACATGGCCGTGAGATTCGGCTCGGCGAGCATCGTGATGAGGCCTTCCTGGTCGAGCGCGTCGATCAGCGCCTGAATGTTGGTCTTGCCGGCCTTGAAGCCGAGCAGCGTCGAGAACGCGTTGCTGCTCGCGATCTGATAAACGCCCGAGGTGTCCTGAATCGTGCGGCCCGAGAGCATGCCGCCGATGAAGTTGCCCCACATGCCGCCCACCGCCGACCAGTTCACGCCGAACTGCTGCGTGACCGTGCGGTCGACTTCCGCAATGCGCACGTGCAGGTTCACCTGCATCGAACGCGTCACCGTGAGGCGGTTGATGAGCGATTCCTTGTCGTGCAGATACGGCTTGAGCGTTTGCACCACGGCGTCGGCGTCGGCGGCGCTCGGCACCTGGCCCGCGACCAGCAGCGAACCGGGCGCGGCTTCCACGTGCAGGGTCAGCGCCGGAAAGCGCGTGGCGAGCATGTCGTGCAGCGCGTCGATGTCGGTGTTCACGACCACCGTGCGCTGCAGGATGGTCTTGTTGTTGGCGCCGAGCGCGTAGAGCGTGGTCGAGCCGGCCTTCTTGCCGAGCACGAACACGGCTTGCGAGTTGGGCACGTGCACGTCGGCGATGTCGGGATCGGCGACGAACACGGCGGTGGCGGGCGCGGGCAGGCGCAGCATCACGCCCTTGCCGGTGCCGACGGCGAGCGGCGTGCCGGGCGCTTCCGCAACCGGCGCGCTGGGCGTCGCGTAGATCATCGGCGAATTCGCGGCGCCCGACGCGGAGGCCGCGCCAGGAACGGTGCGCATCGGACCGGCGGCATGCGCCACGGTCATGGCCGTCATCGAAAGCGCCAGCGCGGCGGCGAGCGACGCGAGGTTTCCGAGTATCGACGTCCGGCGGCTACGGGCCAGGAATGTGTTCATGAGCAGCTACATCGTTCGGGCAAAGCCCGAGGTTCGAATAACCGGCGTGCGGGCGCGAACGCCTAGTGCATGCCGAAGGTTTGCGCCATCGGGCTCGGCAGGGGCGGGACACCGATCGTCGGCTGCGGCAACGGGCCGCCTCCGCCTGCGCCGCTGCCATGCATCACCGGAACGGCGTTGTTGTCGCTTTGCGTCGTGACGGCGGAACCGCGATAGATCGTCACGCTCGGCGCGGCCACCGGCGCGGCCGGCAACGGCGTGCCGCCCGCATTGGCGTTGCGGACGTTGCCCGGCAGCGCCCGCAGCGCGCGCGAGATGTCGCCGGCCCACACGGGTTGCGCCGAGGGCAGCGTGTCCGAGGTCGCGTCGGGCGCCGACGCCGCGTTGGCGGCGCGGTCGAGCGTCGCGAAGCTGCGCAGCGCGAGCGAGAGGCTGCCGAGGCGCGCGGCCACGGCGATCGCTTCGGCCGTGTGCGGCGAGACTTCGAGCGTGACCGTGCGTGCGCGCGTGTTGGCGTCGGTCGAATCTTTCGACGGCACGAGTTCCGAACCCACGGCGAGCACGCGTGCGTGCTGCACCACGGTTTCGCTCGAGACGGACTCGTCCGGCGAGTCGGTCTTGCCCTGCATGCTCTGCGTGAGGATCAGGTCGACGTAATCGCCGGGCTGGATCAGGCCGGCATTGCCCGAGACGTCGTCGATCGCGACGGACACCGCGCGCATGTCGGGATGCAGGGTAGCCGAGAGAAAGCCGGGCGCGTTGGCCTGGATCACGTCGGAGGCGAGAATGGGCGCGCCCGCGGTCACGGCGTGGCGCAGCACCGCGCCCTTGAGCGTGACGTCGTGCTGCGGACCGTCGATCACGGCGCCGGCCGGCGTACTTTCGTGCGGCACGGCTTTCCAGTTGAGATCGTCGTCGCGCAGCAGCAGGCCGCGCGGCAGATCGGCCGCCGCGATGCGGATGCGGTCGGTGGTCGGCTCCTGCGGTCCGGCCGGCTTCGAAGCGGCGATAAAGAACCCGCGCAGGATCAAGGCGACCAGCGCCGCCAGGATGACCAGGAAACCTACCTTAACGATATTAGACATGCCAGTTACCACATCCAGCGACGCTGGTTTATAGGGTCATGCCGCCTGCGAGCATGCGCAGTGCGAGTATGGGCAGTGCGCCGAGCGCGATGGCCACGCCATAAGGCACGCCACGTGTGGCGGCCCACGGCCTGGCGAGGCCCGCGAGCCTCGCGGAAGGCGAGCGGCGCACCAGCCATCCCGCGGTCAGCGCGATGAGCGCGACGACGAGACCGGCAAGCGAGATCAGAACGAAGGTTGGCCATGCGAGACTCGCGCCAGACCACAAAAAAACCGCGGCGGCGAACTTCACATCGCCTCCACCCAGCATCCGTGCGGCGAACAGCAATGCGCCGACGAGAAACGCGAGCAGCGCTACGGCGACGTGCGCCGCGACCGCGCTCAGCGGCTCCTTCGCAAAGACCGCCACGAGAAAATACAGCAGTGCGACAACGCCGATCAGCGTGTTCGGCAAGCGTCGATGCACCACGTCGAACCACGCCAGGCTGACGAGCAGCGCGATGGTCACGGCGCAGGCAATCTGCTGCATTGAATGTCTTAACGGAAGAAAAAAAGAAAAATGAAGCGACCGGTCCAGGAAAAAGATGGCCGCCGGGGTAAGCGGCGGCCATCTCGAAGTCTACGAACGCCAAGGCGTTCTGACCTGACCGATGCTTAGGTCGTGCCGTTGATCGTATTCGTGATCTTCGTCATGAGCGACGTGAAGAGTCCCGGCAGACCCGTAGAGGTGCTGGACAGGACCGTACCGGCCGCAACAACTGCACCAACAACGATAGCGGCGAGAATTGCATATTCCAGCGCGCTAACACCGCGTTCGTCACGGCGGATTTTGTTAATCAACTTCAACATGATGATTGGCTCCAAGGGCGAATAAACACGCTCCGTCCCCCGTGACGGATTCGCGATTCACATTCTATGGAGTATTTGTAAAAAAACAATGTCTTATGTGCGCTAGACCCTGTAATTTTCTGACAGTTTGGCGTAGGCGGGACGCAATCCGTGACTCGTAAACGGGTAAGGTTTTAACCCTATGCGAGTGGAATGTCCCTCGCAAACGTTTTACTTGGCTCTATTTCACTCGCGGCACGTTCGAATACGTTGTTTACGCCAACCTGGGCCAGGAAAATTTTTCCGCTCGCAAACGGTTTCGTGAAAAACGTTGCGTTATCAACGATCTAGAAATAAAAAATCGCTCCGTTGCGTGGGCGGTACACTTCGCCGCTGGATAGGTAAATTCCCTCTCAGCAGTAACGCAAGGTAATTTTTTCTGATTCGTCGAGGCGGATTGCGAATGCCGGTTGGCGAGTTGCGGCCGGCGCGGGAAAAAATCGGCAAAAGCTCGTTAATGGTGCTTTAAAGGCCGTTTAAAGCGTCGAAAAGAGCCCCAAAAACCCCTCAATTCGGCGCTTTAAAACCCGGCATGCGCGAAGCTTTGCCGCATGGGCGTTTCACGCCGGGATTTCGGCCTCCACCAGCTTGCCCAGCAGCACCAGCGACTCCTGCCAGCCGAGATAGCAGGCCTCGACGGGAATCACCTCGGGGATGCCTTCCTGCACGACCTGCAGCTCGGTGCCGCAGAACACCTCGCGCAACTCGACCGTCGTCTGCATGACGCCGGGCAGGTGCGGATCGTCGAAGATGCCCGTGTAGCGAAGGCGCGTGTGCGGCACGAGTTCGAGATACTCGCCGCCGAACGCGTGACCGGGTCCGGTCGTGAAGTTGCTGAACGACATGCGATAGCGGCCGCCCACGGTGGCGTCGAGTTGATGGACGGTGGCCGTGAAACCGTTGGGCGGCAGCCACTTGACGAGCGCGGCGGCGTCGAGGAACGCGCGATAGACGCGCTCGGGCGGCGCGCGCAGCACGCGATGAAGGCGAACCGTGCCGGTAGCCATGCTGAGTCTCCTTGAGCGCGCGAACCGCGCATGAAAGTCCCGTCATGGTAGGTCATGCCGCGCACGGTGTGGCGCACTGGCGTCGATGCCGCGCGCATCGCCTAAACTTTTCATGGCGGGCGCGGCCGCATGGCGCCGGCCGCCGCCGCGCGCACGCGGCATCCGGAGGCATCATGAACGCTCAGGCGCAAGCGCCGCAGCAGGCAGCGCTTCAAGAATCGCAACCCGTCACGAATCGACCTTCGCATCGAACCGACTACGAAGGCTTCGAGATTCACGTGACGGCCACACCCCTCGAAGGCGGCGCGAGCCGCTACACCTACGCGGCCTACGTCTGCCATCCGGGCGCCAATGCCGCGCTGCCCGGCCACACGGTGCCGTTTCATGCGGATGGCGACGAAACCTGGCGCAGCGAACAGGAGGCCGTCGACGAGGCGATGCACGTCGGCCGCAGTATCGTCGACGGCACGCATCCCGATCTTTCCGTGCTCGCGCTCGTGACGCACGGCTACTGACGCCTGCGCGTTCGCGCTCGCGAGCGTGAGAGGGAAAAAGGAAAAAGGCCCGGACCGAAGTCCGGGCAAAGCCGCCGGATTGCCGGCGGCGGAGGTTTCCTGAGGCGAGCGCCAAAGCGCCGCATGAACTGCTGGCACCCCGTGCGGACCGGCCGCGGCGATGGCGCGGCAAAGGGGAAAGCGCGGCGGGCCCGCACCCGGAAACAGGGAGCGGGCCCGCGAGGCGGCGAGCGCGAATCGGCTAAGTCGTGAGCGCGCGAGGCGTGCGCTCAACGCGTTCGGGCGACGATCCGGCGCGCCGCGAAAACTGGCTTAGTTGCCGAAGTAGACCGGCTTGACGTTCGGCTGGGGGCTACCGGCTTGCGAGCTGCCGTTCGTCGACGCGCCGTAGGCCGTGGCTTGCGCCGCGCCGTTCTGCTGGTTCACGCGCGCTTCGGCGGCTTGCAGGTCTTCCGGGTAGTAGGGGCTCGACACGCCCGGACGATAGCCGGCCTGTTCGAGCTGCGCGAGTTCGGCGCGAACTTGCGCGCGGGTGACGGGCGCCTGGCTGGCCTGGGCGAACGAAAGCGCCGGAGCGGCGAGGACAGTGGCGGCGAGCGCGGCAGCGATCAGATTCTTCATGGTAACAACCTCCGAAAATTATGTATTCGATTCGTAACAATCGCGTTGTTTGAACCGTTGATGACACTTTATTGCGGCGCACATCAAAGATAAATATCGCGATATAGCAAACATCGTTACGTGAATGGAAATAATCGGCGGGGCCGGACGCCGGGCTGGGCGCGGGGCTGGACGATACGCGAACGAAATCGTCCGGGCGCGGCGTCAGGCAAAATAGCCGGATCGCGCAAGCGCGCCTTTCATCGACCACTCAAGTCCACGAGGAGAACTGCCATGAAGAACCGTCTCGGCCGCCAGGCACTGATCGCCGCCGCGCTCGCGGGGCTTTCGACCGCCGGCGCCACCGTCGCGCACGCCGACGACACCGTGAATTGCTACGGCGTAGCCAAGGCCGGCCACAACGACTGCGCGAGCAAGACCGGCGTGCACGACTGCGCGGGCCAGGCCAAGGTCGATCACGACAAGGGCGACTTCAAGACCATGCCGAAGGGCAACTGCCTCAAGCTCGGCGGCTCGCCGGAAAAGTGAGCGCGCCGGCATGACGGTATCGAGCGGTGCGGCGCCCCGTTGCGACGCCCCGGCGCAAGCGCCGGCGGGCGTGGGCGTCGGCTTGCGTCATGCGCATTACGGGGCGTTCATGGCGCCGCCCGCCGCCGCGCCCATCGCCGGCGCCATCGACTGGGTCGAGGTACACAGCGAGAACTATTTCGGCGATGGCGGTTACGACCTGCACGTGCTCGAGCACGTGCGCCGCGATCTGCCGGTGAGCCTGCATGGCGTGGGCCTCGGGCTCGGCTCGGCGGCGCCGCTCGACACGGCGCATCTCGCGAAGCTCGCGCGGCTCGTGGAGCGCATCGAGCCCGCCGTGGTGTCCGAGCACCTGTGCTGGGGCCGCGGCACGGCGGGCGCCTTGCACGATCTCCTGCCGATGCCGCTCACCCAGGCCGCGCTCGATCATCTGAGTGCGCGCGTCGCGCAGATGCAGGACGCGCTGCGCCGCAACGTGCTGATCGAAAATGTTTCGGCCTACGTACGATTTCGCGACGACGCCATGAGCGAAGCCGAATTTCTCGCGGCGCTCGCGCAGCGCACGGGTTGCGGCGTGCTGCTCGACGTGAACAATCTGTACGTGAATCAATGCAATCACGGTGAAGACGCGCTGGCGGCCATGGCCGCGCTGCCGCCGCAGGCGATCGGCGAAATTCATCTGGCGGGGCATCGCGTGACGCCGGACGCCGTGATCGACGATCACGGCTCGCGCGTCGCGCCGGAAGTCTGGGCGCTCTACGAAGCGGCGCTCGCCCGCTTCGGCGCGGTGCCCACGCTGATCGAATGGGACACCGGTCTGCCCGCGTTCGACGTGCTGCTCGACGAGGCGCAGTGCGCCCGCGCGCGCCTGGCGCGTCACGAGCAAGAGCACGTGCGCGAGCGCCGTGTCCTTCCCAGGCGCGAGCGCCCGGTTCGCCCTGGGCGAGAGGACGCGCACCCATGAGCGCCGCGCGCGACTCGCTCGCGCAAGCGCAGCACGCGTTCGCCGCCGCGCTGGACGACGCCGCCGCCGACGCCGCGCTCGCCCCCACCTTGCTTCCCGCCGACCCGGCCTTGCTGCACGCGCGGCTGGGCCTGTATCGCGGCAACGTGCGCGCGGCGCGCCGGCATGCGCTCGCGAGCGCGTATCCCGTGCTCGCCGCGCTCACCGGCGACGCGTATTTCGACGCGCTCGCGCTCGCCTATGCGCGCGCGCATCCGCCGCAAGACGCCGATCTCACGGGCTTCGGCGCCTCGCTGGCGGCATTCGTCGCGCACTATGAAAGCGAGCCGCGTTATGCGTATTTCGCCGATGTCGCGCGGCTCGAGTGGGCGCTGCACGTGGCCGCGTATGCGGCGAACGTCACGCCCTGGAGCGCGGCGCACTGGCAAACGGTGGACGCGGGGCGTCTCGCGCAGGCGCGGCTCCGGGTGCATCCCGCGTGCGCCGCGCTCGCGTTGCGCGCGGACGCGCCCGCGATCTGGCGCGCGCACCAGCCGGGCGGCGCGTGGCCCGAGCGGATCGACACGCCCGCGTGGACGCTGGTGGTGCGGCCGCAATGGCGCCCGGCCTTGCTCACGCACACGCCGGCCGCGCATGCCGCGTTCATCGCGTTGAGCGCGGGCACCTCGCTCGACGAAGCGCTCGCGCTGGCGTTCGATGTCGATGCCGCGTTCGACTTCGGCGGCACCTGGCGCGCGTGGATCGAGGCGGGCGCGATCGTCGACATGAGCGAGACATGAGCGAAATCCGGCGACGATAGCGCGGTGATAACGCGGTGATAACGCGATCGGCATAACGCAAGGAATCCCAACTAATCGCGTGAATCGCTCACGCGGTCCTCACGCAATCCGCGAGAAAATCCCGCGCAAGCTCGACGCTCAATCCGGCACTTTGTTCGGAGGAATCGCGCGTAAAACCGCGTGCGCATGCCGCGCGGCCAACCGGAATTGTCCCCATGGCGCGCGGGCGCGCCGCATGCGACGATGCAGGCCTGCACGCGGCGTGTGCCTTCGATCGCCGGTCCTCAGGCCGGCAGATCGACAGCGCCGCCGCGCGATGCCAGTCGAGACCGACGCATCATGATGACCCGCCGCCCCCATGCCGTGCTCGCGATCGGCATTGCGCTCGCCGCAGTGCTGACGCTGGTCGCCGCGTGGGTCATGGCGCAGATGCGGCACGACGCGCTCGCGAGCGCGCGCGCCTCCGCCTACAACATGGCGCTGCTGTTCGAGCGCGACACGGCGCGCAATTTCGACGTCTACGCGCTCTCGCTGCAAGCCGTGGTCGACGCGCTCGCCGACCCGCGTCTCGCGAGCCTCGCGCCCGACATTCGCCAGCGCGTGCTGTTCGACCGCGCGGCATCGGCGAACCATCTCGGTGCGATTCTCGTGACCGACGCGGCGGGCAACGTCACCTTCGACTCTCATGCCGTCAGGCCGCGCCAGATGAATCTCGCCAACCGCGACTTCTTCGCCGTGCAGCGCGAGACGCCCACTACCGGCCTGTATGTGAGTCGTCCGTTCATTCCGCGCGACGAGCCCGGGCAAGCGACCATCGGGCTGAGCCGCCGTCTCTCGAATCCCGACGGCTCGTTCGCGGGCATCGTGGTCGGCACCATGCGGCTCGACTATTTCCGGCAGCTGTTCAGCGGCGTCGATATCGGCACGAACGGCGCCATCGCGCTCACGCTGCTCGACGGCACCGTGCTCATGCGCCGTCCTTACGATCCCGCGCTGATCGGCCAGAAGCCCGATTATTCGGCAATTTTCCAGCGTGCGGCGCAAAACGCGGCGAGCGGTTTCTTTGCCTCGGCGCCCGTCGACGGCGTGCGGCGCTGGTTCGCGCTGCGTCGCGTCGAGGGCTTTCCGCTCGTGTTCGGCGTGGCGATCGCGGCCGAGGATATCTACCGCGAATGGCGCGTGCGCGCGTGGATCATCGGCACGCTCACGGCGTTGCTCGACGCCTCGCTGATCGCGCTCGCCGCGATGTTCACGCGCCAGTTGCGGCGGCGTGTGGTGGTGGAAGAAGAGTTGCGCGCGCAGGCCGGCACCGACGCGCTCACGTCGCTCGCGAACCGGCGCGCCTTCGAGGCGCGCGCCCTGCACGAATGGCAGCGTGCGCGCCGTGCGGGCGGCGGGTTGTCGCTGGCGCTGCTCGACGTGGACCGCTTCAAGCGCTTCAACGACCGCTACGGCCATCTCGCCGGCGACGACGCGCTCGCGGCCGTCGCGCACGCGATCGACGCGCACGGGCGGCGCAACGCCGGCGGAGTCGGCAACTTCGCGGCGCGCTACGGCGGCGAGGAGTTCGTGCTGCTGTTGCCGGAGCTGCCGCCCGCCGCCGCGCTCGCGCTCGCCGAGACCGTGCGCGCGGCCGTGGAAGCGCTCGGCGTGCCGCATGGCGATAGTCCGTCTGGCGTATTGACGGTGAGCGTGGGCGTGGCGTGCACGGCGCAGGGCGCGTTCGCGGACTGGCGCGCGCTGGTGGACGCCGCCGACGCCGCGCTCTATGCGGCGAAGCGCGCGGGCCGCAACCGCGTGGCGGCATGGCAACCGACGCTCGCCGCCGAGGCGCGCGGCGAGGCCGTCGAACGGGAAGCACGCCGACGCTGATCGTCAAATTTTACCCGGGTATATTGCATTCTTTAATTTACCCGGATAAAATTCGGCGCATCTTTGGCACTCGGCGAGGCAACACCATGAACCCCATTCAACGCGATGCCGCGACTTGCACCGCCTTCGCGGGCACGCAGCGGATCGCGCGCGGCGCGCCGCCGGCCGTGGCGCTCGCGGTCAAGGCCCATCTCGAGCGTGGCGAAGACGCCGCGATCCTCGTCTTCGACGACCGCGACGCGCGCCCGCTCGAGTTCGACCTGCGCGGCACGGCAAGCGAGATCGCCGCGCGCCATGCCGTGGAGGCGGCGGCCGGGCCCCGCGCGGGAGATGACGCCACGGCGGCCGCCACGGCGCACGAACCCGAAGACGGCGCGCCGCGTGGCCGCGGCCGTCCGAAACTCGGTGTGGTGGCGCGCGAGGTCACGCTGCTGCCGCGGCACTGGGAATGGCTCGCGGCGCAGCCGGGCGGCGCCTCGGTGGTGTTGCGGCGGCTGGTGGACGGCGCGCGTCACGCGAGCGAGGCGAAGGACCGCAGGCGTCACGCGCAGGAAGCGGCGCACCGTTTCATGACGGCGCTGGCGGGCAATCTGCCCAGTTACGAGGACGCGCTGCGCGCCCTTTACGCGGGTGAGCGCACGCGCTTCGAGACGGCGCTCGCGGGCTGGCCGGACGACGTGCGCGATTACGCGGGCGCGCTGGCGGCGGGCGCGTTCGACTGAGCGCCGAGAAAGCGACGCCGGCGAAGCAAGCGGAAAACAAAAGACAAAACGAAAAAGCGCGGACGAAAAAGCGCGGACGAAAAAAAACCGCTCGAGCCGGAAAGCAGGAGCGGAGAAGTCGGAGAGTTTACAACTAACAACCTCTGCATGAACTGTCATGGGGTCACGCAGCAAAGAAAGTGTAGATTCCGCTCCCGCGGGCTGATATAGGACCAGTCTGAATCTGGGCGAGTTTGCCTAAATCAGCCCGACTTCGCCCGAAGCGGTGCGCGCTTTGTCCAGTGCGACGAAGCGCGGCTGGCAAGCCCGCAACAGCGGCCACGCGCGCGCCCACGCGCTGCTTGCCACGCCGATTCCGGCTCCGTACACTCGCGCCTGATTTCCCTTTTCGGCCGCCGCCGCCGCGCAGTTTTCCTGCTCGCGGGCCCACGTGCGCCTATAAACAGAACCATATCCCGCCGGAGGAACCCGATGTCCGACTCCTACTTCCCGCGCTGGCGTGCACAGACAGGCGCCGTCAAAAGCGTCGTCGCGCCCGACGAACGGCTCGCGTGGCCCCAGATGTTCGCGATGGGCGTGCAGCACGTCGTCGCCATGTTCGGCTCCACCGTGCTCGCGCCGCTGCTCATGGGCTTCGATCCGAACCTCTGCATCTTCATGTCGGGTATCGGCACCTTGCTGTTCTTTTTCGTCGTGGGCGGGCGCGTGCCGAGCTATCTGGGCTCGAGCTTCTCGTTCATCGGCCTCGTGATCGCGGTCACGGGCTACGCGGGCCACGGCCCGAACCTGAACATTCCGGTCGCGCTCGGCGGCATCATCGCGTGCGGCGTGGTCTATGCGCTGATCGGCCTGGTCGTCTCGGCGGTGGGCACGAAGTGGATCGAAACGCTCATGCCGCCGGTCGTGACCGGCGCGATCGTCTGCGTGATCGGCCTGAATCTCGCGCCGATCGCCGTGAAAGGCGTGAGCGGCTCGCAGTTCGACTCGTGGATGGCGATCGTCACCGTGCTGTGCGTGGGCGGCGTGGCCGTGTTCACGCGCGGCATGCTGCAGCGCCTGCTGATTCTCGTTGGCCTCATCATCGCCTACGTGATCTATGCGATCGTCACCAACGGCATGGGCCTCGGCAAGCCGATCGACTTTTCGGTCGTCGCGAACGCCGCGTGGTTCGGCCTGCCGAAGTTCAGCGCGCCGGTGTTCGATCCGCACGCGATGGCGCTGCTCGTGCCGATCGCCGTGATCCTCGTCGCCGAAAATCTCGGCCACATCAAGGCCGTTTCGGCGATGACGGGCTACAACCTCGACCGCTACATCGGCCGCGCGTTTCTCGGCGACGGCATCGCGACCGTCGTCTCGGGCTTCGCGGGCGGCACGGGCGTGACGACCTATGCGGAAAACATCGGCGTGATGGCCGTCACCAAAATTTACTCGACGCTCGTGTTCGTGATCGCCGCCGTGATCGCGCTCGTGCTCGGCTTCTCGCCGAAGTTCGGCGCCGTGATCCAGACGATTCCGGGCCCGGTGCTGGGTGGCGTCTCGATCGTCGTGTTCGGGCTGATCGCGGTCACGGGCGCGCGTATCTGGGTCGTCAACAAGGTCGACTTCTCCGACAACCGCAACCTGATCGTCGCGGCCGTCACGCTCGTGCTGGGCGCGGGCGACTTCTCGCTCAAGCTCGGCGGCTTCGGTCTGGGCGGTATCGGCACGGCCACGTTCGGCGCGATCATCCTGTACGCGCTGCTGCGCAAGAAGCCCGCGCAGGAAGCGGCGGTGTGAGCGTCGATTAGAGGCCGATGCCGCGTCTGCGCGGCGCGAACGCCTTCACGCGCGGCGACGGTGGTCCGTCCCGCGCGTTTGCTTTTTTTCGGCGCTGAAGAACCGCGCGCCGTTCACGCGCGAGTGCGGCCGCGCGAGGTCATCGCGGTTTCGGCGAGATCGACTTCGCGCATCAGCTTGGCGAGCGTTTCGTCGTTGATGCGCATGTGATTGCGCAGCGCGACCAGCGTGGCGCGTTCGGCGCGCATGCCCGCGAGGCGCATTTCGAGTTCGAGCGCTTCGGCGCGGCGCGCGTGGGCGCTGCGGTCGCGGTCGGCGTCGAGCGAGGCGAGGCGGCGGCGATAGCCGTCCATGACGCGCGCGGTGACGTCGGCGGCGTAGGCGGCTTCGGCTTCGTCGAGGTTTTCGGTGGCCTGTTCGTGCACGGCGTCGACGGCGCGAATCGCGGCCTGCGCCGCCTGCACGCGCGCGGCGCGCTCCTCGGCCGCGTGCGGTCCCTGGGCCGCGCGCCGCACGCCGCGCAACAGCAACGGCAAGCCCACGATCGCCACCAGCAGCGAAGCGAGGATCACGCCGGTCGCAATGAAAATGGCGCTGTCGCGGCCCGGCAGCGGCGCGCCGTTCGCGAGCGTCACGGGCAGCGAGAGCACGCCCGCGAGCGTGACCGCGCCGCGCACGCCGGCCACCGTTGTGATCGCGACCGTGCGCAACCCCGGCACGGCGTTCGTCACGCCGTGACGCGCCGCGCCGCGGCTCGCGACCCAGCGCAGCAACCACACCCACGAAAAGCGCATGGCGTAGAGCGCCACGAGCACGGCCGCGATATAGCCGAGCAGGCGCAGCATCTGCACGTCGCTCGTGTGATGCGCGTCGAGCAGCGCTTTGCCGAGAATGCCCGGGAACTGCAGGCCGAGCAGCGTGAACACCATGCCGTTGAAGACGAATTCGATCATCGACCACGTGCTCGAGGCGCGTACGCGCGTCGACACCGGGCCCGTGTGCGCGGTGCTCGTGTAGTTCATCATCATCCCGGCGGCCACGGCGGCCAGCACGCCCGAGACGTCCAGATGCTCGGCGAAGAGGTACGCGGCGAACGGAATCAGCAGCGTGAGCACCACGCCGGGCGCGGGGTCGCCGTCTTCGGTCACGTTCAGGAAGCGCGCGGAAACGAAGCTGAACACCCAGCCGATCACCGCGCCCAGCGCGAGGCCGCCCGCCGCGATCAGGAAGAAGCTCAGCGTGGCCGCGCGCAGCGAAAACACGCCGGTGAGCGCGGCCGCCACGGCGAACTTGAGCGCGACGAGGCCGGACGCGTCGTTCATCAGCGCTTCGCCTTCGAGGATGTGCATCAGCTGCGCGGGAATGCGGTCCTTGCCGGCGATGGCCGAGAGCGCCACGGCGTCGGTGGGCGAGAGCACGGCCGCGAGCGCGAAGGCGACTGGCAGCGAGATCTGCGGCACGAGCCAGTGCGCGAAATAGCCGACGGCGACCACCGTGAGCAGCACGAGCCCGAGCGCGAGCATGAGGATCGCGCGGCGCTGCATGAAGAACTCGCGCTTGGGAATGCGCCAGCCGTCCGCGAACAGCAGCGGCGGAATGAACAGCGCCATGAAGATGTCGGGATCGAAGGTCACGTGCGGATTCACGCGCGGGAACGTGAGCAGCGCGCCGATGCCGATCTGCACGAGCGGCAGCGGCAGCTTCACGGGGATGACGCGCACCACGACGCCGGAGACGGCAACGGCGAGCAGCAGAATGAGAACGGTGAAAAGAATGGCCATCGAGACGTGAGGATCGGCGCGCGCGGCGGCGCGCCTGCGTGAATTCGGGTGGCGTGGCGCGGACGCGTTCGCCGTGATCGGGCTTGCCGTGACGGCGGCTACCGTCGCTTCCGCTGCCGCGACCCGATCTGCGCGACCCGATCTGCGTGATCCGGTCTACGCGACCCGATCGTGCCAAAGCGGGCGCCGAGGCTTGCGGCAAGCGGGCTAGCCAGCGGAGAAGTCGGCGCAATAGCCAGCGACGAAGCGACCGGCGGCGGCCGGGCGGGCCACAAGTGTAGCCCGAGGCCGCGTTGCGCCGCCGCGAGGCGCGCAGCGCACGGCGCGCGATGCGGCGCGTGCGCCTCCTGCGGCCGCCTGCTTTCTTGCGACGCTGTGTGCGCCACCGCCGGCGCAATCCCGCGGCGAAAGGCGCACGATATCGGTGCATCGCGCACGGTTGCGCGCGGTGCATGGCGTGCCCACTTGCGGCGCACGCGGCGGCTTGTCGCATCCTTTGCGATGCATGCCGGATCGCGAACGCGGGCGAGCACGGACCTTGCTTAGTCTCGCTCGTGACGCACGGTAGCAACGCAACGGCATCGATGCATCGGCATCCGCCACGGGCGAGCGCGCAGCGTTTTCCAGGCGCCAGAGGACAGCATGACCACAGAGCAACAGGACAGACCGGCCGCGGCCCCGCACGGCCTCGATCTCAGCGTCACTTCGGGGCTGACGCGCTATAGCGCGCAACATGGCGGGCTCACGCTCACGAGCGTGTTCCAGCCCGTCTTCAGTCTTTCGCACATGCGCGCGGTGGGCTACGAGGGGCTGCTGCGCGCGCACGACGCGCTCGACCGCAACGTCTCGGCCGCCGACGTGTTCGGCGGCGCGGCGCGCGTGGGCGAGGCGCTGCAAGTGGACCGGCTCACCCAGGCGCTGCATCTGGAGAACTTCGCGCTGCTCGGCGCGGAGCGCGAATGGCTCTTTCTCAACGTGCACCCGGGCACGCTGATCGAGTCGTACAACACGGCGGCGCTGCTCGCGAACCTGCGGCGGCTGAACATCGCGCCGCGCCGCGTGGTGCTCGAAGTGCTCGAAGAAGAGGGCACCGATCTCGAGGCGCTCGCGCACGCCATCGACGCCTTCCGGGCGCGCGGCTTTCTCGTCGCGCTCGACGACTTCGGCGCGGGCAATCTCGACATCGGCCGCGTGTGGCAGCTGAATCCCGACATCGTCAAACTCGACCGCATCATGCTGCTGCATGCGCAGCAGCGCGCCGACCGCGCCGCGACCCTGCCCGCGCTGGTCGCCTTGCTGCACGACGCGGGCAAGCTCGTGCTGATCGAAGGCGTGGAAACCGAGCACGAGGCGCAACTCGCGCTCGCCTGCAACGCCGACTTCGTGCAAGGCCAGTTCTTCGCGCGGCCCGCGCCGGGTCTCGCCGATGCCGCCCACGCGCAGGCCGTGATCGCCGACGCCACCGAGCGTTTTCGTCAGCAGACCGAAACGCGCGAGCGCGGCACGACCAACCGGCTCGCGCCGTATCTGCGCGCGTTCGAGCGCGCGGCCGAGCGGCTTTCGGCGGGCGAACCACTCGAAGAAGTGTGCTGGAATTTTCTCGCGCTCGATCACGCGGCGCGCTGCTACCTGCTCGATGCGAACGGCCGCCAGGCGGGCCGCAACGTGGTGCTGCGCGTGGATCGCGCCGAACGCGACGCGCGCTTCCTGCCGCTCGAGGACGCGCAGGGCGCGAGCTGGCTGCGGCGCCCGTACTTTCGCGCGGCGCTCGTCGCGCCGGGGCATGCGCACGTGACGGGGCCGTATCTGTCGATCAACGAGGCGCTGCCGTGCGTGACGATCTCGATAGCCGTGCAGGTGGGCGAACGCATGGGCGTGCTATGCGGCGACGTGGACTGGCACGAGGGCGAGGAAGCGGTGGGGTGAGGGCGCCGGGGTTGACTCAATCTGAATGTCGATAAAAAGCCGCGAGTGCTGCCAGCACTCGCGGCTTTTCACAACGACCACGCGGACAACTTCGCGGCAAGCTACTTCGCCACCACCACCGGAATGCCGCGCAGCGCGCCCGCGCCCTTGAACGAATCCAGCGCTTCCTGCACCGCCGGGCTCGTGCGCGCATCGAGCTTCAGGCGCGCGGCCAGGTCGCGTTCGCTGCGCTTCACGGCCGCCACGTTCGCGAGTTTCACGTGCCCGTAGCCGCGCACGCGCTGATGCAGATTCGCGAGCCGCGCGATGTCGTCGGCGTTTTCGGCGGTGAGGTGAGCGAACGCGCCGCGCAGCGTCGCCTCGTAGTCGTCGGCGAGCGCGCGTTCCATGCGGCGCTCCAGCGTCTTGCCGAACGGGTCGAGCCACGTGCCGCGCACGCCGCGACCCTTCTGCAACAGCCCGAACGCGCTCCAGATCCACTGGCCGAACTGCATCTTGCGCGGCTGCTGGCCGTTCTTTTCGCGTGCGACGAGCGGCGGCGCGAGGTTGAACTTCACCGTGAAGTCGCTGCCGGCCTTGCCTTCGAACTGCGCTTCGAGCGCGGCGCGGAACGCCGGGTCGGCGTGCAGGCGCGCAACTTCGTATTCGTCCTTCACCGCGAGCAGCTTGAAGAACGTGGTGGCAACGGCGCGCGCGAGCGTTTGCTCGAGGCTTGGGTCGGCCTGACGCGCGGCGTCGGCGAGTGCGCGATACCGCTTCACGTAGCGCGCGCCGCCATAGGCGAGCAGACGCGCTTCGCGGTCGGCGATCAACGCGTCGAGCGTTTGCGTGAGCTGGCGCGTGCTGGCTTTGGCGGCGGCATTGGCGAGCTTCGCGCGTTGCGTGTCGAGGGCTTCGAGCGCGGCCGGATCGGCGGCGGCGAGGCGGCCAATCGCGAACGCGAACAGGTTCGCCTGCACGGCCACGTTGTTCAGCTCGATGGCGCGCGTGAGCGCGGCGAGCGACACCGGCACGAGGCCGAGCTGCCACGCGAAGCCGAGCATGACGATGTTCGCGCCGATCGTGTCGCCCAGATAACGCTGCGCGAGCGCCTGCGCGTCGCAGGTCGAAAGCGGGTCTTGTGCCGACGTGTGGCCGTTGGTGGCGGCATGGCGCATCTTCGCGAGCAGCGCGTCGGCGTGCAGGTTCGCCTCGGGGTTCTGCACGAAGGTCGCGTTCGGAATCTCGTGCGTGTTCACGACGATGCGCGTGCGGTCGTGGCGCACCGTTTGCAGCGCGTCGGGGCTCGCGCCCACCACCATGTCGCAGGCGAGCAGCAGGTCGGCCTGTTGGGTATCGATGCGCACCTGGTTGAGCAGCGCGTCGGTGGCCGCGAAGCGCACGAACGACAGCACCGAGCCGCCCTTCTGCGCGAAGCCCATGAAGTCCAGCACCGAGGCGCTCTTGCCTTCCAGATGCGCGGCCATGCTGATGAGCGCGCCCACCGTCACCACGCCCGTACCGCCCACGCCCGTCACGAGAATGTCGTACGGCGCGTTATCGAGCGGCGTGGCGGGCACGGGCAGCGCGTTCACGCGCGCGGCCAGCGCCTCGGGATCGAACGCCGCGCCCGCGGCCTTCCTGATCTTGCCGCCTTCGATCGTCACGAAGCTCGGGCAGAAGCCGTTCACGCACGAGTAGTCCTTGTTGCACGACGACTGGTCGATACGGCGCTTGCGGCCGAGCTCCGTCTCCACCGGTTCCACCGAGAGGCAATTCGATTGCACGCCGCAATCGCCGCAGCCTTCGCAGACTTCCTCGTTGATGAACAGACGCTTGTCCGGGTCGGGAAACTCGCCTTTCTTGCGGCGGCGGCGCTTTTCGGCGGCGCAGGTCTGATCGTAGATGAGCACGGTCACGCCCGGCGTTTCGCGCAATTCGCGCTGCACCGTGTCGAGTTCGCTGCGATGGTGGAACGTCGTGCCCTTCGGAAACTGACCGTGATGGCCGTCGTACTTCTCGGGTTCGTCGCTCACCACGACGAAGCGCGACACGCCTTCGGCCTCCACCTGGCGCGCGATCTGCGGCACCGAGATCGTGCCGTCCACGGGCTGGCCGCCCGTCATCGCCACGGCGTCGTTGTAGAGGATCTTGTAGGTGATGTTGGCCTTCGCGGCCACGGCCTGGCGGATCGCGAGAATGCCCGAGTGGAAGTAGGTGCCGTCGCCGAGATTCTGGAACACGTGCGGCGTTTTCGTGAACATCGAATGCGAGGCCCAGTCCACGCCTTCGCCGCCCATCTGGATCAGACCCGTGGTGTCGCGCTCCATCCACGAGGCCATGAAGTGACAGCCGATGCCGGCCTGCGCGACCGAGCCCTCGGGCACTTTCGTCGAGGTGTTGTGCGGGCAGCCCGAGCAGAAGTAGGGCGTGCGCTTCACGGCGTCGGCCACGTTCGAGAGGATCTGCGGCGCGACCAGATCGACCACGCGCTCGCGGCGGTCGAGCGCGGGCTTGTGCTTCGCGAGCCACGCGGCGAACACGGGCAGAATGCGCGAGGGCCGTAGTTCGCCGAGATCGGAGAGCAGCAGCGTGCCGTCTTCCGCATGCTTGCCGACGATCGCCGGGCGCGCGCCGCTCGTACGGTTGTAGAGGTGATCCTTGATCTGCTGCTCGATCACCGGGCCTTTTTCCTCGATCACGAGCACGTTGTCGAGACCGGCCACGAACGCGTCGATACGCGACATCTCCAGCGGAAACGAGAGCCCGACCTTGTAGATGCGCACGCCCGCCGCTTCGAGATCGGCGACGGTGAGGTCGAGCCGGCGCAGCGCTTCCATCAGGTCCAGATGCGCCTTGCCGCAGGTGACGATGCCCACGTTCGCGTGCGGGCTCGGCGCGATCCATTTGTCGATGCTGTGGGCGCGCGCGAAGTGGCGCACGGCGTCGAGCTTGGCGGCGAGACGCTGCTCGATCGCGAGACTCGGCAGGTCGGGCCAGCGGTTATGCAGGCCGCCCGGCGGCGGCGTGAAACCCGCGGGCGCGGGCCAGTCGGTCTGGATCGCGTCGAGGTCGACGGTCGAACCCGACTCCACCGTTTCCGAGATCGCCTTGTAGCCGACCCACGCGCCCGAAAAGCGCGAGAGCGCCCAGCCGTACAGGCCGAATTCGAGCATGTCGGCGATATTCGACGGATTCACGACCGGCATGTGCCACGCCATCAACGCGAAGTCGCTCTGGTGCGGCATCGACGACGACACGCAGCCGTGATCGTCGCCCGCCACCACGAGCACGCCGCCATGCGCCGAGGAGCCGTACGCGTTGCCGTGCTTGAGCGCGTCGCCCGCGCGATCCACGCCCGGGCCTTTGCCGTACCACATCGCGAACACGCCTTCGACAGTGCGCTCCGGGTCGGCTTCCACGCGCTGCGTGCCGAGCACGGCCGTGCCGCCCAGTTCCTCGTTGATGGCGGGCAGGAAGCGCACGTCGGCGGCTTCGAGCAGTTTCTTCGCCTTCCACGCCTGCTGGTCGACCATGCCGAGCGGCGAGCCGCGATAACCGCTGATGAACCCCGCCGTGTTCAGCCCGTGCGCGCGGTCGAGCGCGCGCTGCATGAGCGGCAGGCGGATCAGCGCCTGGGTGCCGGTCAGGAAGATACGGCCGCGCGTGGCGGTGAGGTTGTCGGTGAGCTTGTAGTCGGCGAGAGGGGGCGAGTCGAGCGGCGAAGCAGGCGTGTCACCGAAGGCGGGGCGCGCGGTCATGGGGGGAGTCTCCGTTTTGTGCATTCGCCAGGCGCTTCACTAACACCGGCGATGAAGACTCTATTTTTTCGCGCCAATGACGGAAATATTTTGCTAACTCTGCGGGTGCGCTCCCCAATTGCGCCAAATGCCGCTCATGTTTGCGGGGTTTCGAGTGAGATTTTTCGCGGCGCCCCAACCGTGGCGCGGCCTAGATCATCCGCGGTCCGTAGGGCTTTTTCCCGTCGAAGGGCACGACATCGTGAAAGTGCGTGTAGTCCATCGTGCTGATGCCGCCCTCGTCGCTCATCAGGTCGACGTAGCGGTAGTGCCAGTGGATGTGCTGGTCGGACCAGCTGTAGCGCGCCTGCATGGTCTGCGCCGTGGACTCGTCGGAGCCCTCGATCACCACGTGCAGCGAGGCGTTCTGGCCTGCGAGCGTCGCGGCCGTCGCGCCGAACAGCGGGCTCGATTCGTCGATCACGTGCATGAGATTCCAGCCGAGCGTGAACAGCGGATGCTGGTCGCGCACGAGCTTGAGGTCGTGAATGCGCCGCGACGAGAAGCCTTCGGGCGAGGTTTCGACGCGAATCAGGCGCAGCTTGGCGCCCGCTTCGGCGATCACGTTCTGGCGCGCGTTGGCGGCGCGCACCATCAGCGTGAGACGGCCTTCGATGGGATGCACGACCGCTTCGCGCGCGAACATGATCTTGGCGCGCGGCCGCGAGAAGCGGGCGAAGATCAGGCCCGTCGCCAACGCGATGCTCGACATGCCGACGAAGATTTCGAGCGTGGCGATCGCGTGCGCGTAGAGCGTTTGCGGATGCATGTCGCCGTAGCCGACCGTCGCGAGCGTTTCCACGCTGAAGAAGAACGCGCCGAGAAAGCCGCGCGGATACTGGTTCGCGATAGGCGCCGCGCCGATCTGGTAGAGGCACGCGAACACGCCGTTGAGCAGCAGAAAGAGCCCCGCGAGCGAGGCGAAGAACGTGGACCAGCGCATGGTGAGCGCCGAGTGGTAGAAGTCGCCCCAGGTTTGCACCGGCATGCCGTAGACGAGCACCTCGCGCGCGCCGATGCGCAGGCGGCGGCCCGGGCCGCGGCGCGCGGCGGCGGCGGTGTCGGTCGCGGGCGTTTCGGTGTTCGCGCTGGACGGCGGGCGCGGCTGCGCGCCCGGCTGCGCGCCCGGTGTCTCCACGGGCGCAAACTCGGCCTGCTGCGCCGCTTCCTGATGGGCGAGCCGCTCCGGCGTGTCGGGCGTCATGATGGTCCTCTGCGTTCCCTGAGGCGGAAAAGGAGAGCGTAGCAACGCCGGGGAAGCCGGACAAGCTGGCGGCGGGCCATGGCCTGCCGGCGTGAGAGGGACGTGCGCGATCGGCCCGGACGATGCCGCCTCGCCATGCACCCGGGCCGTCGCGAGGCGGCGCGCGGGATGGTCAGCGTCGATGAAAGCCGTGGGGTGCGAGGTGAATCGAGGAAAGCCGTGCCTTCAGGGAAATCACGACATCAGGGAAAGCCGTGCCTTCAGAGAAATCACGACATCAGGGAAAGCCGTGCCTTCAAGGAAATCACGACATCAAGGAAAGCCGTGCCTTCAAGGAAAGCCGTGCGGCTTCGGAATGCCGGCGCCGTGCTCGATGTCGGCGATGGCCTGGCGGCGCGCGGCTTCGACGGCTTGCGCAGGTGCGTCGAAGCCCGCGTTGCCGCCGATCGTGACCCACGGCTGCACGGCCGTGTCGCGATGCGTGATCTGATATTCGGCGTCCCAGCGCGCGCCCTGCAGTTCGAGCGGATGCACGTGGATGGCGTAGACGCCGTGGAGGAAAAGCTGTTCGGCCATGATCATCTCCAGCCGGTTCGCGGTCGAACCCGGGACTACCGTTCTACAGTTCCAGCTCGCCAAGCAGGCGATGCGCGAGCGCCTTGGCTTCCTCGAGGGCTTCTTCCGGCGTACCCGAGGCCGCTTCGACTTCGTAGAGCGCGTTCTCGAGATCCTCGCCGTCGTCGCGCGCCAGAGAGACCAGGCCCTGGTACGTGCCCGCGTTGCCCGCGTTCATGGGACGCACCGTGGCGACGGCCGTGTAGATTCCCTTGGTGTAGGTGACGTCTTCCATACCCAGCTCCTCGTGGAGGGAAAATCCCGCGTCGACATCAGGCTGTGTCTGACATCCATGCGGGTCGATTCCATGCTAGCACGTTGCCAGCGGCGCTGCGGGGCACGCATGTGACGGCTGCGCGGCAGCTTCGTGACGCGGCTGGCCAGCGTGTGGCGTGTGGCGCGTGGCCTCGCGGGGAGCGGGGAGCGGGAAAGCCGGGTAGGGCACGGGGCGCGCCCGAGGCGGTCGTGCGGTGGCGTACGTGTCGTACGTCTCGTACGTCTCGTACGGTGGCGGCATGGCGCGCCGCGCGCGGGAAGGCAGCCGAGGCGCAGGCCTCGATCCGCCCTCGATCGAATCGATCGACTTCAACCAGGGTTCAACCGATCCACCATCGACACGCCATCGACACACCAGTCGAACCCCGGCCGGCCCTCAATCCGCGATCAGCGCGACGACTTCGTCGAGCGTCGGCGAATGCGCGCCCGCGCGGCGGCAGGCGGCGGCGCCCGCGGCGAGCGCGAACGCGAGATGCTGGCGCCAGTGGCGTTGCGGCGTGCTCATCAGGCTGAACAGCAGACCGCCGATCGACGCGTCGCCCGCGCCCACCGTATCGGCCACTTCCACCCGCGGCGGCGCGGCCTCGATCACCTCGTCGCCCACGTAGAGCGTGGCCGCCTGCGCGCCGCGCGTGACGAGCAGCGTGGCGGCGGGATTGAGCGCGCGCAGCGCCGCGATCGCTTCGGCTTCCGCAAGACCCGGAAACAGCATGCGCAGGTCTTCGTCCGAAGCCTTGATGAGATCGGCGAGCGCCGCCATGCGGTGCAGGATCGGCTCGTAGCCGTGCGCCATGAGGTTGCGGTAGTTCGGATCGAAGCTGATCTTCACGCCGGCCGCGCGCAACTCGGCCGCGAGCGTCGCGAGCGTTTCGCCGAGCGGCTGGCGCACGAGGCTGATGCAGCCGAAGTGCGCCCACTTCGCGTGCGCGCGCCAGCCTTCGGGCAGCTTCGCGGGGTCGAAGGCGAGGTCCGCGCTGTTGTCGCCGATGAAGTAGTACGCGGGCGGGTGCGTCTGATGCACGATCGCGAGCAGCGGCGCGCGCTCCACGCGCTGCATGAAGCGCATGTCGAGACCGGCGGCGACGCTGGCGTTCCAGAGCTCGTCGGAGAAGTTGTCGGTGCCGAGCGCGCCCACGCAGGCCGTGGGCAGGCCGAGGCGCGCCACCGCGCGCGCGACGTTCCAGCCCGCGCCGCCCGGATGCGCGCGCCAGTGCGAATCCGTGCCTGCCTGCCCGCCCGGCACGGACGCGTGCGCGCTGCCTTCGGGCGCGGGACCGCGCACGAGGTCGGTGAGGATGTCGCCGGCCGAGATGAAGGCCGGGAAGCCGGAGGAGAAGTCCGGACCGGTGCTGCAAGTGCTCATCGTCGTGTTCCTTGTGCTTCGTTGCGGCGGAATCGGGCCGCTGTCTCGATCGTTGGAATGCGTATGCCGGTTGCCCGTACGCCGGTTGCCCGTACGCCGGATGCCCGTATGCCGGATGCCCGTACGCCGGTCGCTGGCGTTACGGCGCGTCGTGCGGCGCCGCCTCGCGGCCGACGACCGGCGCCATGCCGCGCCCGGGCAAACCGTTCAGCGCTTCGTAGCAGGCGCCCATGGTGTGGTAGTCGGTCTTGCCGGCCGGGCTCTTTTCGTCACTGTACTTGCGGTTGTCGCAGGTGAGGATGCGATACCACGCGCCGTAGCGATGATCGACGAAATGCTTCCAGCTGTAGCGCCAGATTTCGTCGTACCAGTCCCAGAAGCGCTCGTTGCCGGTGCGCTTGCCCAGCAGCGCGGCGGTGGCGAAGGTCTCGGCCTGCACCCAGAAGTATTTGTCGTGATCGCACACGGTGTAGTCCGGGCCGAAGCCGTAGTACAGGCCGCCGTGGTCGTTGTCCCACGCGTGCGCCATGGCCGCGTCGAACAGTTCGATGGCGCGCGGCAGCAGCCACGGCAGCGGACGATGGCGCTCGATCAGCAGCAGCAGCTTCGCCCACTCGGTCTGGTGGCCCGGCTGGAAACCCCACGGACGGAAGATGTTCGAGCTGTCTTCCTCGTTGTAGTGCCAGTCCACCGACCAGTCGGCGTGATAGTGCTCCCACACGAGCCCTTGCGACAGCTTCGCCTGGCGCAGCGTGATGTTGCTCGCGACACGCTCCGCGCGGTCGAGATAGACGAGATGGCCGGTCGCCTCGTACGCGGCGATCAGCGCCTCGGTCGTGTGCATGTTGGCGTTCTGGCCGCGATAGCTCGAAACGGTCCAGTCGGGCGTGGCTTCGTCGGCGTAAAGGCCGGCCGCGCCGTCCCAGAAGCGGTGTTCCATCAGCTCGAAGGTCGCGGCGATCATCGGCCTGGCTTCCTCGATGCCCGCCATCGCGGCGTGCGCATACGCGAGCAGCACGAAGGCGAGACCGTAGCAATGGCGCGTGCCGTCGAGCAACTGTTTCTGGCCGTCGCGCCAGTCGATCTCCCAGTCGTAGCCTTGCCGTTGCGGGTCCCAGTGACCGTCGCGCAGGAATTGCAGGCCGTGGCGCGCGTATTCGAGATGCTGCGGATCGCCGAACTCGCGATACGCCATCGCATAGTTGAACACGAAGCGGCAGCTGCTCACGAGGTGGCGCGAGTGCGCGTTGTAGATCGAGCCGTCGTCGCGGAAATAGTGGAAGAAGCCGCCCGTGCGGTCGAACACGTTGGGCGCGTAGAAGCGCAGCGTGTCCTGCACGTGACCGAGCAGGAAGCCGCGGTCGCGAAAGCTCGCGACGGCCGGCGCGGCGGTTTGCGAATCGGTCGGTGAAGCGTTTTGTGAAGCTGGTTGTGAAGCAGAAGGCGGAGTAGCGGTCGTCGTCATGGCGTTCTCTTCTTGCTGGACTGCGTGCTGGAGTCGGGTGGACGAGGCGTGCACGCCGATTGTGGCGTCAACGGGTTTTTTGCGGCGCTTCGGTGGCTACCGTGGCTTCGGTGGCTTCGGTGGCTTCGACCGCGGCGGCGGCATGCGCGACGGCAACCGCGCGCGCGGCGCGTGGCGCGCGCGCGGGTTTGGCCGCCGCTTTGAGCGATGTCGATGTCGATGTCGATGCCGATAAAGCGGGCGCTGTCACGGCGGATACGACCGCGTGCGTGTCGCGACCGCCATCGGCATGAACCGGCGTTTCGGGCGGCGCGGCGGGCGTGCATGCGCCCGTGCTCAACGTGGCTAACGTGCTCGCGCGCGCGACCAGCTGCACCGGCAGGCGGATCTCGCTGTGCGCCGGCGCTTCTTCGAGCAGCAGTTCGACGCCGCGCCGCCCGAGCGCTTCTTTGTCGACGGCGATGGTCGAAAGCGCGGGCGAGGCGTGCGTGGCGCCCGGAATATCGTCGAAACCGACGATGGCGATGTCTTCGGGCACGCGCAGGCCGTTCGCCGCGCACACGCGCATGGCCGCGAGCGCGGCGGCGTCGTTGTAGGCGAACAGCGCGTCGGGCGGCGGCCGCGATTCGGCGCGCGCCGTGTCGATCAGCCGCTGCATGGCGAGCGCGGCGCCGGTGTCGGGGTCGAGGCCGCCGTCGAGGGTGGTTTCGAGCGAAGGATCGAACAGCAGGCCCGCCTCGAAGAACGCGCGCCGGTAGCCGAGCGCGCGCTGCGCGATGCTGTAGTGCGCGAGCGAGCCGCCGATGAACGCGATGCGCCGCCGCCCGAGCGCGAACAGATGCTGCATGGCGAGCGCGGCGCCCGCCGCGTTGTCGACGTTCACGGAGCGCAGGCCTTGCGCCCACAGATCGATCAGTACGAGCGGGCGTTGCAGCGCGACCAGCGCGGCGAGCGTTTCGGGCTCGACGAAACCGGCCACGGCGATGGCGTCGGGCGCGTGCAGGCGTAATTGCTGCACGGTGTCGTCGGCGGGACCGGCGGTGAGGAGCGCGGGCACGATCGCGCGTTCGCGGCAGGCGTCTTCCACGCCGTGCAGCACATGCGAGAAGAACGGGCTGGCCGCGAAGTTGTTGTGCTGGCGGTGCAGCAGGAAGGTCAGACGGCGTATGCGCGGCCGCAATTGCGCGATGTCGTAGCCCAGCGCGCGCGCCACTTCGACCACGCGCTCGCGCGTGGCCTCCGACAGACCGGGCTGATTTTTCAACGCGCGCGACACCGTGCCGATCGACACGTTGGCGGCCTGCGCGACGTCACGAATGGTTGTCCCCATGTTCGGCTCTTGGTTCCGCTGCGTCCTCCAGGTGCGGGGCATTGTATAGTAAAAAGCATCGAAAAAAGCCCGGGTTTACGTTCGGAACACCACGTAACACCGCGTAATCACTCAGATAAACGCAAAATAATTTGTTTAGTAAAATGAACTAAACATATTCTCCGGGCACGCCGGTTGCGGAAGGGCTGGCGCTAATCACTTCACTCTCGGAGGCATCATGCTTAGCACCCTGCTTCTGGTTGTCCTGATCCTGTTGCTCGTCGGCGCCTTTCCCGCCTGGCCGCATAGCCGCTCGTGGGGCTATGCACCGTCGGGCACGCTCGGCGTCGTGCTGATCGTCGTTATCGTGCTGGTGTTGATGGGCACGATATGACCGTTCGCGTTGCGTGACGGCGTCCTGCGTGTTCGCGCGCAGGGCGTCGAAACGCAAAACGGGCCGGCGCGCGGCAATTGCCGCGCGGCCGGCCCGTTTTCTTTTGGGGCGCCGCTAAAGGATCGACCGCTAGCTCACGGCCGGCCCGATCGCCCGGTCAACGATCACCCCCGGGCACGCTGGTGAGCGTGGGAAAGCGTTCGTTGGCTTCGATCACGAACAGCCCCGACGCTTCCTGTTTCGCGCGCCGTTTGGCCAATGCCGCGAGCGAGGCGATCGCGTCGCTGCTATGGCGCGCGCCGTCGCCGGGCGCGACGCGCACGCAGCCGATCGCCATCGTCACGAAGGTGAAGAAGGTCGGATTGCCATGGCGGTCTTCGCCGTGGATGCCGCCGCCGCGCCGGTCCTCGGGCGCGTAGAAGCGCAGCGCGCCCGCGTTGAACGTCTGGATCGCGCGGCACGCGAGGTCGCGCCAGCTTTCGCTCTGGAACAGGATCAGGAAGTCGTCGCCGCCCACGTGGCCGAGAAAGTCGCGCGTGGGATCGCACACGTCGGCGAGCACCTGCGCCGCGAACTTCAGCACTTCGTCGCCCTGCCAGTAGCCGTACTGGTCGTTGAACGGCTTGAACTGGTTCAGGTCGACGTAGCACGCATGGAAGCCCGCGTCGTGCGACAGCAGCCGCTCGATATGCGAGCTGATCGGAATGTTGCCCGGCAAAAACGTGAGCGGATTCGCGTAACGCGCGGCCTGGATGCGCACTTCGGTCACGGCGCGCACGAGGCTTTCGCCGGTGCCGAGACCGGCGTAGCGGCCGTTGTCGGTGAAGACGAAACCGTCGGCGAGATAGCGCTGGTCGTCGCTCGCGAGCAGCGTCGCCATCTGCTCCACGCTCATGGTCTGCTCGATCAGCACGGGCGAGGCGTTGGCGAACTGCATGCAGGCCTTCTTGCCGAACAATTCGCGGTGATACGGCAGCGCGTAGCGGTCCATGAAAGCGCGCCGGTTGATGAGCGCGACCGGCGTCTCGCCCTCGACCACGGCCACCGCGTGCAGGTCGGCGCGGCTGTTGAAGAGTTCGAGCACGTCGTTATTGGTCGCGTGACGCGGCAAGGCGGGCGCGCGCACCCGCATTTTCTCGGCGGGCGCGGTGCCCGCGGCCTGCGTCGCCGCGCTGCGCGTGGCTTCCGGAAACACGGCGATATGGCCCGCGCGAATCGCCTCGCGCGCTTCGGGCGCGAGCGCGCGCAGCGGCTCGGTTTCCGGCCGGCCGAAGAAGAAGCCCTGGCCGCAGGCGATGCCCATGTCGCGCAGCACGATCAGGTCGGCGGCGTTTTCGATGCCCTCGGCCACGAGCCGCGCGCCGCTCGCCTGCGCGAAATGCTGCATGGCGCGCACGGCTTCGAACTTGAGCGGGTCGTTGGCGATGTCGTGAATGAAGAAGCGGTCGATCTTGACGATGTCGGGTTGCAGCCTGGCCCACAGGCTCAGGCTCGCGTTGGCCGTGCCGTAGTCGTCGAGCGCGAACTGGGCGCCCGCCGCGCGCAGGCGTTCGACCACGGGCGCGAAGTCGCGCAGGTCGTCGACGGCGCTTTGCTCGGTGAGTTCGATGACGATGCGCGCGGGATCGATCGGGCCGCTGAAGAGCGCGCGCGCGGCGTCGCCCGCGTCGCCGGTTTCGGTGAACTGGCGCAGCGCGTCGGCGCTGAAATTGAGGAACAGTTTGGCGGGCGAGTCGAGCCGCGCGAACGCTTCGATACAGGTGAGTGCCGCTTCGCGTTCGAGCGCGGCCGTGCAGCCTTCGGCGTGGGCGCGCGAAAACAGCGCCGCGGGAGATTCGAGCGGCGAGCCGGCCGGCCCGCGAATGAGCCCTTCGTAGCCCAGGATCGCGCCGTTCTCGAAATCGACAATCGGCTGAAAGACGGCGCGCAACTGGCGTTGGGCGATCAAAGCCCCAACACCGGGCGCGGCGCGTAGGAGTGGCGCGCGAGCAGACATGAACAAGCCAGGACGGGCGTAGACGTTGGATTTAACGGCAAATGATCGGATGAATTAAGTGAAATTTTGGTGACAGAAACGCGGATTCCGGCCATGAAAAGTCGCGCAACCGTTTGCGCGCCGCCAATCCGTGGCGCATAAACGTCATTTCCATGTCAGATTCGGGCTGTCATATTACGGATGATTTGGCCCGATATCCGCGCAGAACAAGCGCGCGACAAACGCAAAACGCCCGGCGAGGCGGGCGTTTTGTGGACGATGTGCGCGGCTGGAGCGCGCGGCGTGAGGGATCTACCGGCGGGCGGCGGCCGTGCGTTCGCCCGCGCTGGCACCCGATTCTTCGCCGCGTGTGGCGTCGCGCTCCGCGCTCAGGTCGCGTGCGCCCCAGCGTTGCGCGAGGGCCGCGCACACCATCAGCTGCATCTGATGGAACAGCATGAGCGGCAGCACGACCGCGCCCACGGCGTTCGACGCGAAGATCACCTTGGCCATCGGCACGCCGGCCGCGAGGCTCTTCTTCGAGCCGCAGAAGATGATGGTGATCTGGTCCGCGCGCGAGAAGCCGAGCTTCTTGCTCGTGAAGATGGTGATACCCAGCGCCAGCGCGAGCAGCACGGCGTTCACGACCAGCAGGCCGCCCAGCGCCGCGAGCGGAATGTGATGCCAGAGGCCTTCGTTCACGGCTTCCGAAAACGCGCCATACACCACGAACAGAATCGAACCCTGATCGACGAACTTGAGCACGCTCTTGTTGCGCTCGATCCAGCGGCCGATCAGCGGGCGCAGCAATTGACCCGCGACGAACGGCACGAGCAGTTGCAGCACGATGTTGCCCACCGTATGCCACGCCGAGGTGCCGCCCGCGTTCTGGTTCGTGACGACCACGCTCACCAGCGCGGGCGTGACGAAGATGCCGATCAGGCTCGACGCCGACGCGCTGCACACGGCCGCGGGCACGTTGCCGCGCGCGATGGAGGTGAAGGCGATCGACGATTGCACCGTGGAAGGCAGCGTGCAGAGGAACAGCACGCCGGCGTAGAGCGCGGGCGTGACGAGCGGCGAGAGCACCGGCTTGAGCACGAGCCCGAGCACGGGGAAGAGGACGAAGGTGCTCGCGAGCACGACGAGGTGCAGACGCCAGTGCGTTGCGCCCGCGATGATCGCTTCGCGCGAGAGCTTCGCGCCGTGCAGGAAGAACAGCAGGCCGACGGCGATGTTGGTCAGCCAGTTGAACGCGGTGGCGGACTGGCCGTGCACGGGCAGCAGACTCGCGAGGATCACGGTGCCGACGAGGCACAACGTGAAGTTATCGGGCAGGAATTTCGGACGAGCCATCGAAGGAATCTCTAAAGCGCCACGCGCGGCGGCGTGAGCCTGCGTTGCCTGGGGTTGAGTCGAAAAGGTCGAAAACGGAAGGTCCTATTGTCGGCGCAGAGCGATTGAAAAAGCAAATTCATTTGAAGAATCGATTAATGAATCGATTGCATGGATCGGCGTTTTGAATGCCGCATCGGCATAACGGATTTTGAGCGCGCGAGCGGTATTCCCGGCCCGCAACAAAACCGTTCAAAGTGCCGCGATTCGTCAGACGTTCGCCTGCGTTTGCAGAGGTCGATTCGTGGCGTTGAAAGCCTTGTCCGGCAAGCGTCTACGGGCAATCACGGAGCCCACTCGATACCAAAAAACCGTGCAGTAACATGGTGTTACAACCCTTCAGGCGGCATAACAATTATTGGCTCGACACGGTTTAGGAGCGCCCATAAATTACCGTGAAAGGAATGCGCCGACCGTTGCGGCGGCAATCGTTACGCATCGCGGTTTCGTACAGGAATACGGACAGCGGCGTCATTCCGGGACAGGCGCGCCACCGCCCGAATGGTGCGCCGCCATGCGGATCGTCGGGCAGGTGAAACATCACAATGCACGCAGGGTTGTTCAAACTGGGACGTTGGGTTCTGGGCGCCGGTCTGGCGTCCGCTGTCGTATTGGCCCACGCCCATCCCGCTTTCGCGCCCGCCGGCTCGCACGGCGGCGCTGGCGCGCGCGCGCCCGAAATGCGCTCCGCGCCTTGGGGCGGCGGCGGTTTCCATGGCAATGGCAGCGCCTACGGCGCTGGCGAACGCGGCGGTAATCCGGGCTTCGGCGGCATGCGCAGTGCCGTGTTCAGCCCGCAAGGTCCGGGCCGCGAGGACTTCGGCGCAATGCGCGGCGGCATGCGCGGTCCGGCGCCGGTGCGCGTGGCCGATCAGGGCGGCCGTCGCGAGCGCGGCGGCGCGCGGGCCCACAACGCATGGCGAGGCCCGGCGGAAGCGCCGCCCGCGCCGCATTACGGCGGTGCTTCGTACGGCGGCTTCGACGAGGGGGGCGGCTATCGGGGCAATCCCATCACGCCGGTGAGTGCGGAAACCCGCCCGGCGCCGCATCCGCCCGCCGACTCGCCAGTGCGCGCGGGCTCGATCCGCGAAGACGTCGCGCGCTACAACGAGGAGCGCGCCGCATTCCGGCCGTTGCAGCGCGGCGGCGACGTGCCCCGTCCGCCGATGCCTTCGCCGTATCGGAACTGATCGGAATTGATCGCGACTGATCGTGACTGATCGGCAATTCATCATCAGTTAAGCGGCAACTGACCCGTTGCCGACCACGCGAGACCGCTGTGTCTCGCGTTTCCGCTTTTTTCCCGCTTCCCGCTTCCTGCTTTCTCCATTCCAACGCCGAATCGGCATCGCCGGGTCGCGCCTTGTCGCGCGCCCGATATCCGCACGCCCGTCGCCGGTCGCCCGTCGCCGGCAGCCCGTCGCCGGTAGCCCGTCGCCGCCAATTTGACGCGCGGATACCACACTTTTTTGGAAATCTCTCGTCAGATGTAACCCTTTCGTCATCAAATCTCGACTTCGCTACGGCGGCGCGTCATTCGCGCCGCGCGGAGGTCGGCAAAACGTTGACCCGCGCGGCTTTGCGGCCTGCGAGAACGCGTGCTGCAGCGCAGTAGAAAGGGGTCGGAAGCGCGGTTAAACAGGTTTCATCGGCGACAAAGTATTCCCGTCGATATACCGGCGATAACACCCAATATTTTTGACCGTAAAAATGGTCCGCAAAGATGGACCTGCCCGCACCGATTCGAAGCGCGATTCAACCGGCAATGAAAGCGCGGTCCCTGCCGCGAACGACGAAAACAAGGCTTCGAGCCCAGCCGCCTATCCCTTTTTTGACAAAGACTGGAGAACCCATGAACACCACGAAGAGCCGCGCGCTGCGCACCACCCTGAAGGCGAGTGCGATCGCCGCCGTACTTGCCGCCGCGTCGTCGTCGGCATTGGCGCAGTCGAGCGTCCAGCTCTACGGTCAGGTCGACGAATGGGTCGGCGCGACGCGCTTTCCGGGCAGCCAGACGGCCTGGAACGTGGGCGGCGGCGGTATGTCGACGTCGTACTGGGGCATGAAGGGTTCGGAAGACCTCGGCAACGGCTACAAGGCGATCTTCACCCTTGAAAGCTTCTTCCGCGCGCAAAACGGCAACTACGGCCGCTTCACCGGCGACACCTTCTTCGCGCGTAACGCGTATGTGGGCCTCGAGTCGCCGTACGGTACGGTCACGGCGGGCCGCCTGACCACGCAGCTCTTCGTCTCCACGATTCTGTTCAACCCGTTCATCGACTCGTACACCTTCTCGCCGATGGTGTACCACGTGTACCTCGGCCTCTCGACGTTCCCGACCTACACGACCGACCAGGGCGTGGTGGGCGACTCGGGCTGGAACAACGCGGTGCAGTACTCGACGCCCAACTTCAACGGCCTCTCGGGCTCGGCCATGTACGCGTTCGGCAACCAGGCCGGCCAGAACGGCCAGAAGAAGTGGAGCGTGCAGGGCCTGTACTTCCACGGCCCGTTCGCGGCCACGGCCGTGTACCAGTACGTGAACTTCAACAACACGCCGGGCGACATCGGCAGCATCATCAGCGGCGACACGACCGTGGTCGGCCTGAAGAGCCAGGGCGTCGCGCAGGTCGGCCTCTCGTACGACCTCAAGTACGTGAAGTTCTTCGGCCAGTACATGTACACGGCGAACTGGGAGCAGATTGGCAGCTTCCACGTGAACACGGCGCAAGGCGGCGTTTCGGCACCGGTCGGCCCGGGCACGGTGATGGCCTCGTACGCGTACTCGCGCGACACGGGCGGCCTGAACCAGACGCACCAGACGGCGGCCGTGGGCTACGACTACGCGCTCTCGAAGCGCACCGACCTCTACGCGGCGTACATGTACGACCACTACGACAACATGTCGAGCGGCATGACCTACGGCGTGGGCATTCGCGCGAAGTTCTAGGCGGCTGCGCGTTCCCGTCGACGGTCGACGTAAAACCCCGCGCGGCGAGAAGCGGCGCGGGGTTTTTTATCGTCGCTTGCTCGTCGATACCGCGTGCGAGCGTGCAGGTTTGCCTACCCGCATTTGATAAACCGCGCAAAATATCGCCGATTGATTCCGCAACTGAAATAGAAGGTCGGCGCGATGGATACCCTCGTCAGCATGAACGTGTTCCGCCAGGTGGTGGAGGCGGGCAGTTTCGTCGCGGCCGCGGAGCGCCTGGGCATGTCGGCGGCGATGGCGAGCAAGCACGTCGCGCATCTGGAGCAGCAGCTCGGCGCGCGCCTCCTGAACCGCACCACGCGCCGCGTCGCGCCCACCGAGGCGGGCCGCGAATACTACGAGCGTCTCGCGCTCGCACTCACCGAACTCGACGAAGCCGGCCAGGCCGTGGGCGCCGCGAGCGTCGTGCCGCAGGGCCGGCTGCGCGTCTCCTCGCTAACGGCGTTCGGATTGCGGCACGTGATGGGCGCCGTGGCCGACTACGCGGCGGACTTCCCGCAGGTGACCGTCGACATCACGCTGTCCGACCGCGTGGTCGAGTTGATCGACGAGGGTTTCGACGTGGCGATTCGCGCCGCGCCTTCGGGCCTGAAGTCGTCCTCGCTGATCGCGCGGCCGCTCGCGACCGCGCACATCGTGCTGTGCGCGGCGCCCGACTACCTGCGCCGCCACGGCATGCCGCAGACGGTGGCCGATCTCGCGCGCCATCGCTTCGTGCAATACGCGGGGGCCTCGGCGCAGGAACTCGCCTTATCCGCCGACGGCCCGGGCGCGAGCGCCGCGAAGCTCAAGCCGGGCGGCAATCTCATCGTCAACCATCTCGAAGCGCTGCGCGTGGTGATGCTGCAAGGCGGCGGGCTTTCCATGCTCGGCACCGAGGTGGTCGGCGACGACATCGCGGAAGGCCGCCTCGTGCCGCTGCTCGTGGACGCGCTGCCGCCGCGCGAGCTGCCGATCTACGCCGTGTACGCGAGCCGTCGCCATCTTTCGGCGAAGGTGCGTTCGTTCGTCGATTTCCTCGCGGCGCGGTTTTCGGCACGCGAATTGTGGCCCGACGTGGCAGCGATACGCGCGGCCGCCGCCCGGGCGCAGCGCGATTTCGAGGCCTGACGCGCGCTACCGTGGCGCGCCGATTGGCCCACGCGCCTGGGCCCCGTCACCTGAGCGCGAGGCCGCGCGCCATCGCCCGATGCGGGTTTCAGCGCGCGCCAATTCCCAGCCGCGCCTTCGCCTCGTCGTACTCGCCCTTGAGCCGCGCGACGAGTTCCGCCACCGCGGGCACGTCGTCCATCAGGCCGACGCCCTGGCCCGCGCCCCATACGTCCTTCCACGCCTTCGCCTTCGAGCTGCCCGCGCCGAAGTCCATCTTCGACTTGTCGGATTCGGGCAGCGCGTCGGGATCGAGCCCGGCGTTCACGATGCTTTCGCGGATGTAGTTGCCGTGCACGCCCGTGAAGAGGTTCGTGTAGATGATGTCCGAAGCGCTGGCTTCGACGATCGCGTGCTTGTACGCGTCCACGGCGTGCGCCTCGCGCGTGGCGATGAAGCGCGTGCCCATGTAGGCGAGGTCGGCGCCCATGGCCTGCGCGGCGAGAATCGAGCCGCCGTTGGCGATCGCGCCCGAGAGCACGATGGGGCCGTCGAACATCTTGCGCACTTCGCCCACCAGCGCGAACGGCGAGGTCGTGCCCGCGTGGCCGCCCGCGCCCGCCGCCACCAGAATCAGCCCGTCGACGCCCGCCTCGAGCGCTTTGGTCGCGTGCCGCAGATTGATGACGTCATGCAGCACGATGCCGCCGTAGCTGTGCACGGCGTCGAGCAGCTCCTTCGGCGGCGCGCGCAGGCTCGTGATGAAGATCGGCACCTTGTGCTCCACGCACACGCGCACGTCGTGCTCGAGCCGCGCATTCGACTGATGGACGATCTGGTTCACGGCGATCGGGCCGATCACGGCGTCGGGGTTCGCGGCCTTGTGCGCCGCGAGTTCGCTCTGGATCTGCGTGAGCCATTCGTCGAGCAGTTCGGCCGGGCGCGCATTGAGCGCCGGGAACGAGCCGACGATACCCGCCTTGCATTGCGCGAGCACGAGCTCGGGGTAGCTGACGATGAACATCGGCGAGGCCACGACGGGCAGCGCGAGGTTTTGCAGGACGGCGGGCAATGCCATGAGTCTTGTCTCCTTGTTGAAGCCCGCGTCTTTCGCGCGGGCGGCGGGTTGGGGGCACGGGTGCGGCGCGTACGGTTCGAGAAGCTCGCGCGCGAGGTCGCGGAAAACGTTTCCAGCAAAGCGTCGCGCTTCCCGTTTTGCTAACGATCGTTCGATTATAGGCCGCAGGCTGCTGCGGCACGGTGCGTGCGGCATTCGAGTGAGTGTTCGGTTTCTACGCCCGCGAGCCGCAAACCGGCCCGGCGCGCAGCGCACCGCTCATACAATGACAACACCAACAAGCACAAGAGACACGTCCCATGTCCTTCGATGGATTCCAGCCCTTCAGCGTTCGCACCGCGAGCGGCGTCGACATCTGCGGAGTGAAAGGCGGCGACGGGCCGCCGCTCTTGCTGTTGCACGGCCACCCGCAGACTCACATGATCTGGCATCGCTGCGCAAGCGCGCTCGCGCGGCGCTTCACCGTGATCGCCACCGACCTGCGCGGCTACGGCGCCTCGGCCAAGCCGGACAGCGAGGCTGGCGACGCCACGCACGCGGCGTACTCGAAACGCGCGATGGCCGCCGATCAGGTCGACGTCATGCGTCAGTTCGGTTTCGAGCGCTTTCTGGTCTGCGCGCATGATCGCGGCGCGCGTGTGGCGCATCGCATGGCGCTCGATCACGCGCAGGCCGTCGAACGGCTGATGCTGCTCGACATCGCGCCCACGCTGGCCATGTACGAGCAAACCAGCCGCGAATTCGCCACGCTCTATTTCCACTGGTTCTTCCTGATCCAGCCCGAGCCGTTGCCCGAAACGCTGATCTCGGCCAACCCCGACGTCTACATCGAACGCGTGATGGGCAGCCGCCACGCCGGTCTCGCGCCGTTCTCGCCGGAAGCGCTCGACGCGTATCGCGCGGCGCTGCGCCAGCCCGGCGCCGTGCACGCGATGTGCGAGGACTACCGCGCCTCGGCCACCATCGACCTCGAACACGATCGCGCCGATCTCGAACGCGGCAACAAGGTCGCGTGCCCGCTGCGCGTGCTGTGGGGCGAAGCCGGCGTGATCGAACGCTGCTTCGATCCGCTCGCCGAATGGCGCAAGGTCGCGCGCGACGTGAGCGGCCGCGCGCTGCCGTGCGGCCACTACATTCCCGAGGAAGCGAGCGACGTGCTCGTCGAGGAAATGCTGGCGTTCTTCGAGACCACCGAGCGCTGATTTCGTATTGAGGGTTTTGCGTCGAGGGTGGGGCAGCGGCCTCGCGCGGAACTTGCGCCGTACTTTCGCGAGCGACGGCGCGCGCGTGCGGCAACCGCGCCGCCGCCCCGGTTCACGGGCGGCCGCATAATGTTGCGATTGCCTTTCGCGACACAGGTTTTGCGCATGACGCCACCGCACGACTCCGATGCCTTGCCGACCTCCGCCACCGCGCGCGACGAAGCCGAACTCGCGCGCGCCAAGCGCCGCGCCTTGCTGCTGCTGATCGTTGCGGCCGTGGTGTTCGTGGCCACGGCGCTCTCGCCGCCCGGCGTTGTCATCGACGGTATCAAGGCCGTGAGCGAAGCCGCCATGGTGGGCGCGCTCGCCGACTGGTTCGCCGTGGTCGCGCTGTTCCGGCGCGTGCCGATCCCGTTCGTTTCCGCGCGCACGGGCGTGATTCCGCGCAACAAGGATCGCATCGCCGACGAACTCGCCGTGTTCGTGCGCGACAAGTTTCTCGACGTGGGCTCGCTGGTCGCGTTGATCCGCCGTCACGATCCGGTCGAACGGCTCGCCGTGTGGCTCACCGCGCCCGACAACGCGCGGCATCTCGGCGACTACGCGGTGCGCGTGATGTCGGGGCTGCTCGGCCTCACCGACGACGCGCGCATCCAGACGTTCATTCGCGACGGGCTGCATGCGGCGCTCGCGCGCGTCGATCTCTCGAAGTCGGCGGGCGCGATACTCGACACGCTCACCAAAGACGGCCGGCATCAGGAATTGCTCGACCAGATGCTCGACCAGCTCGGCGCGCTGCTGAGCGAGGAGAGCACGCGCGCGTTCGTGGCGGCGCGGATCGTCGACGGGCTCAAGGGCGAATTTCCGAAGACGGAGAAGATTCTGCCCTCGGGCTGGATTGGCGAAAGTGGCGCGCGGGTGCTCGAAAGCGCGGTGAATCGCCTGTTGCTGCAGGTGAGCGAGGACCGCGAGCATCACCTGCGGCAGAAGTTCGACGAAGTGGTGCACAAGCTGATCGTGCAGCTCAAGAGCGATCCCGCGTTTCTGCGCAAGGGCGAGGAACTGAAGGCGAGCCTGCGCGAAGGCAGCGCGCTCAACGACTACACGCGCGAACTGTGGGACAGCCTGCGCGCGTGGCTGCGCGACGACCTCGCGCGGGAGGATTCCTCGCTGCATGCGAAGGTCGCGGCGGCGGGCCACTGGCTCGGCGAAACGCTGGCCGCCGACGCCGCCTTGCGCGCCTCGCTCAACGGCCATCTCGAAGACGCCGCGCGCGCGATGGCGCCCGATTTCGCGCAGTACCTCACGCATCACATTCGCGACACCGTGCGCCACTGGGACACGCGCGACACGGCGCGGCTCATCGAGCTGAAGATCGGCAAGGACTTGCAGGAGATTCGCGTGAACGGCACGGTGATCGGCGGCACCATCGGGCTGGGGCTGTATCTGTGCTCGTACGGGTTCGAATGGCTGCGCATTGCGCTCGGCTATTGATCGGGAATCCCAACTATCTCGTGGCGGCGCGAAATATTTCGATTTGCTTGCTACGGGCTGCGCGGAGCGTCAAACATTTGTAGGGAAATCACCGATGCTTCGCCATTTCTGGCGCGAGTATGATTCGCTCGACAGTTTGATCACGTCAGAACACATTGCAACGCTCGTCCCGAAACGGACGAGCGTTTTTTTTCGTCGATGGCGCCGCGTTCGAGCGGCCGTTGTGCGCCATCATGTCACCCTCGCGCCGCCATCGCGCCGCTCACACCGCGGCGGCGGGTGCCTCGATACACTCGCCGTTTGCGACAAGCGCGCCCGCCTTCACCAGTTCCGCCACGAGTTCGCGCAACAGCGCGGGCCAGGCGGCGCGCGGCGCGAGTGACTGCGCGGCGGCGCGCATGAGCGCGGCGTGATCCAGCAGTGCCTCGAGCGCCTCGAACGTCATCGCGCGCACTTCCAGCAGCTTGAACACGATCAGCACCTTGAGCGCGTTTTTCGCGTTGCGCGCGGGATTGGCGCGCAGCCAGGCGAGGCGCGAGTACGCGCGTTCGAGCGCGGCCCCGACGTTTGCGAACGGCGCGCCGTGACCCGGAATGACCACGTCGATATCGAGTTGCGCGATGGCGTCGAGCACCGCGTGCTGCTCGGCAAAGCCGCTCGCGCCGTCGAGTTCGGGAAAGATCACGCCGAAGCCGTTTTCCCAGAGCGCGTCCGCGCTGATCAGCACGCGCGGCTCGGCGGCGTAGAGCATGAGCGAGTCGGGATCGTGGCCCGGCGCGCCGATCGCGGTCCACTCGAAACCGCCCAGCGCGAGCCGGTCGCCGGCCGCGAGCGTGCCCGTGAAGCCAAAGCGTTCGCAGGTCTGGCCCGTGGCGCGAAACGTGAGGCGCGCTTCGTCCCAGTCGCGCACGGCGTTCGCGCTCGCGGACGGCACGAGCGTGGCGCACGCGGGCCATTGCGCTTGCAGGCGCGCGTTGCCGCCGCAATGATCCGAATGCAGATGCGTGTTGACGACGAGGTCGAGCGGGCGCGCGCCGAGCGCGTGCCGCACGAGCGCGACGGTTTGAGCGGCGTGCGTGGCGTAGCCCGTGTCGATGAGCGCGGCGCGTTGCGTATCGGCGATCAACACGTTGTTCGACGAGAGCCAGCCGCGCTCGAACACGCGCAAGGACGCGGGCAACGGGGCAGGCTGGGCGGTCGCGCTCATTGCGCGGCGTGCGCGGGCTTCGGCATGACGAGGATCGTCGAGCGGCCCACCACGAGCACCTCGCCGTTCTGGTTCACGGCTTCGCCCGCGAGCTTCACGAGGTCGCCGTTCAGGCTCGGCTTCCAGTACGCCTCTTCCACGCGCCATTCGAAGGTGATCACGTCGGTGGCATACGCGGCGCGCTTGAGCTTCATGTCGAATTCGAGCCCGAGCGGCTGCGCGTATTGCGAGAAATGCGTGGCGAGCAGCGCCATGAAATGCGCCGTGGGCTGCGTGCCCGACGCGATCAGGCCGCCGAAACGGCTCTGCGCCGCGTAGGCGTCGTCGAGATGCAGCGGGTTGAGGTCGTTCACGAGCCGCGTGAACGATTTCACCGATTCGGGCGTGAGCGCGAGCGTCGAGCGAAACGTCTCGCCGATCGTCACGACGCGCGCGGGCGCGGTCATAGCAGGTCTCCGGAGGATGCGGCGTTGCGGCGCGCGAGCCATTCCCTGTGACGCGCTTCGATGGCGTCCCAGATTGCGTGCTTCGCGTCGTCGTCGAGCGTGGACCACGCCGCGATTTCGTCGATCGTGCGCAAACAGCCTTCGCAGAGGCCGCTTTGCGCGTTCATGCGGCAGACGTTGATGCAGGGCGAAGGCGTGGTCATGGTCGTGTCGAGAGGTGTCACGCGTCGCGCAGCGCGACGTCCACCACGGGCGCGCCGGTGAGCGCGACGAGTTCCTGCGGCGTGAGATTGAACACCGCATGCGGATGGCCCGCCGCCGCCCACAGGCTGTCGAGCGCGAGCAGGTCCGCGTCGATCAGCGTGACGGGCGTGACAGCGTGACCGATCGGGCAGACGCCGCCAATGGCGTAGCCGGTCTTCTCGCGCACGAACTTCGCGTCGGCGCGGCCAATCTCGCCCACGCGTTCGGCCACTTTGTTCTCGTCGACGCGATTCGCGCCGCTCGCGATCACGAGCACGGGCACGTCGTCCTTGCGGCGGCGAAACAGGATCGACTTGGCGATCTGCGCGACTTCGCAGCCGAGTCCCGCCGCCGCTTCGGCCGAGGTCTTGCCGGTTTCGGGCAGCATCACCACGGGTTTCGCATGGCCGCGCTCGCGCAGCAGCAGCGCGACGCGGCGCGCGGAGTCGGGCAGCGTGTCGAGGTTGTCGTTGGCGTGCGTTGCAGTCACTTCGGTCATACGTTCGTTTCCTTCGAACTGCGAATTAATCGATGATTCATGTACAAGGTTCGGCGCGCCACGTCACGCGCACGCGGCCGCGTTCTGCGCCTTCGCCAGCAGCGCCTTGCCCGCGCGCGACACGTTGGGCCGGCCGATGGCCTGCGAGATGAAGTCGCCGGCCGCCACGACCTGATCGAGGTCGATGCCGGTGTGGATGCCGAGACCGTTCATCAGATACAGCACGTCTTCGGTCGCGACGTTGCCGGTCGCGCCCTTCGCGTAAGGACAGCCGCCGAGCCCCGCCACCGAGGCGTGAAAGATCGCGACGCCTTCTTCGAGCGCGGCATAGATGTTCGCGAGCGCCTGGCCGTAGGTGTCGTGGAAGTGGCCCGAAAGCCGCTCGCGCGGGAACACCTTCGTGACCGCCGCGAACACGTCGTGCACGCGCTTTGCCGTGCCCACGCCGATGGTGTCGGCGATATCGATCTCGTCGCAGCCGAGCGCCGCGAAGCGCTCGACCACGTCGACCACGGACGCCACCGGCACGTCGCCCTGATACGGGCAACCGAGCGAGCACGACACGCTGCCGCGGATGCGCACGCCGTGCGCTTTGGCGGCCTGCGCGACGGGCGCGAAACGCTCGATGCTTTCGGCGATCGAACAGTTGATGTTCTTCTGCGAGAACGCCTCGCTCGCCGCGCCGAAGATCACGATCTCGTCCGCGCGCGCGGCCAGCGCGCCTTCGAAGCCGCGCATATTCGGCGTGAGCACCGAATAGATCGCGCCCGCGCGCCGCTCGATGCCGTGCATCACCTCGGCGCCGTCGGCCATTTGCGGGACCCATTTCGGCGAGACGAACGAAGCGGCTTCGATATTCGGAAAGCCCGCGCGCGAGAGCCGGTTCACGAGTTCGATCTTGGTTGCGGTCGCAACGAATTCCTTTTCGTTTTGCAGACCGTCGCGCGGCCCGACTTCGACGATCTTCACTGCGTTCGGCAATGCCATGTTTGTCTCCTGCTGTCTGATATGAGTCGTTCGAGCGGCTTAATACCCGCGCTCGACGTGCACGACGCCGCTCACCGTTTCGCCACGCGCGAGCGCGCCGATTTTGTCGGCGATCTGGGAAATGGCTTCGTCGCGCAAGGTGAGCGCCGAACTATGCGGCGTGATGGTGATGCGCGGTTCGCGCCAGAACGGATGCTCCGCCGGCAGCGGTTCCTCGCGAAACACGTCGAGCGTGGCGGCCGCGAGCGTGCCGTTCCCGAGCGCGTCGAGCAGATCGGCTTCGGCGAGATGGGTGCCGCGCGCGACGTTCACGAGATACGCGCCGCGCGCGAGCTTGCCGAAGGTGCGCGCATCGAGCACGTTCTCGGTGTCGGGCGTGGCGGGCAGCAGGTTCACGAGCAGTTTGACGTTGCTGAGAAACGCGTCGAACTGCGGGCCGTGCAACTCGCCGGAAAACGTCTCGATGCCGGCGAGCGTTTTGGCGCTGCGCGAAAACCCGCGCACGGGCACGCCCAGCGCGGCCACGGCACGCGCGACCTGCGCGCCCAGCACGCCGAGACCGAGGATGCCCACCGTGAAGGTTTCGAGCGGATGCGGCGCGAGCACGTGCCATTCGCGGCGCGCCTGCTGGAGCGCGTAGTCGTCGAAGCGGCGCAGGTAGCGCAGCACCGCATGCTGCACGTATTCGCCCATCTGCGGGCCCATGCCCGAGTCTTCGAGACGCACGAGCATCACGTTCGCGGGCAGCGTGCCGGGCTGGTCGCGCTCCAGCGCGAGGATCGCGTCGACGCCCGCGCCGAGGTTGAACACCGCGCGCAGGCCCGGCGCGGCGAACAGTTCGCGCGGCGGATGCCAGACGACGGCGTAGTCGGCGGGGGCGGTGTCGCCGGGTTGCCATTCGCGCAACTCGGCTTCGGGGAGGGCGCGCGCCAGGCCGTGCAGCCAGGCGGAGGCATCGGCTTGCGGAAGCCAGAACAGGATTTTCATGGGCGAGAGCGCTGAAAACGTGGTCACTGGCCCACATTCTACGGTTTCGGCATCGCGCTCGCCGCTTCAATCGCGCCGGCGCCCGTGCGACGGCCGTTACGGCGCAGCGCAGCGCGCGCGTGCACAAGCAAAGCAAAAAAAATTGGTTCGGTACCTGGCGCCCGGCCGCGACAATCGAAGCACGCCGTGATCCAGCGAGGAAAAAATCATGCTTTCGTGCGCCCAAACGCGTTGGCCGCCGCGACTCGTCACCGTGCCCGGTTTGCACGGCAGTGACGGCGCGCATTGGCAAAGCTGGCTCGAGCGCCAGTTCGCGCGCTCGCTGCGCGCCGAGCAGGACGACTGGGACGCACCCGATCTCGCGGTGTGGAGCGCGGCACTCGCGAGGCGCCTCGCTGGCGAACGCGGGCCGTTCGTGCTCGCGGCGCATAGTTTCGGCTGCCTCGTGACGGCGCATGCGTTGCTGCAAGGCGTGCTGGGCGCGGTCAGCGCCGATATCGCCGGGGTGTTGTTCGTCGCGCCCGCGAGTCCCGCGAAGTTCCGTTTCGCGGGACCGTTCGATCCGCAGCCGCTCAACGTGCCGTCAATTCTGATCGGCAGCGAAACCGACCCGTGGATGTCGCTCGACGGCGCGCGCACGCTCGCGCGGCAACTGGGCAGCGCGTTCGTCAATCTCGGCGATGCGGGGCACATCAACACGGCGGCCGGCTTCGGTCCGTGGCCGCGTGCCAGATATTTCGTCGATACGCTGGTGCACGGCGCGGCGCCGGCGCGCCTGCGCGACGAGGCCTTCGACGCGAGCGGCCCGGCGTTCGCGTGATTGCGCGAGCGTCACGCCCGATCGGCGAGACGGGTTCTCAGCGATCCTTGCGGGCGTGCGAGGCGCGCAGGATCGCGACGGTCGCGGGCTGCATCGCGTAGGCGGGCAGCACCTCGTAGTGCAATTCGTAGCGCCCGGCGAGGCACACCCAGCGGTAGATCTCGCGCGCGGGCGGCCCGTCGAAACCGTCGACCTGTTCGCCCAGCCGCTGCGTGGTTTCCTGGCCGAGGCGTTCCGCTTCGTCGAGCAGCGCGTTGATGGTGCGGTACGCGCTCGCGTCGTCGTGGTACTTCGTCACGCCTTTCCAGATCGCGCCGAGATCGGCCATCGCCTTGTTGGCGACGATGACTTTCGCGTTCATGTTCTGGCCTGCGCGGGTTGGGGTTCGCCGGGATGGGGCGCGGCGCCGTTCGTGACGTTCGCGCCGTTCGTGATGCTGTTGGCCCACGCGCGCACCTGTTCGAGCGACGCCACGCGGCCCGCCGTGATGTCCTCGAGGCCTTCCTGAAGCATCCGGCGCTTTTCGCCTTCGCGTGCGAAATACTGAACCAGCGCGTTGCGCACGATCCAGTTTTTCGGGCGCGCGATCATGTCGGCGAGCGCATCGAGTTCCTGCGCCAGTTCCACCGGCAATTGCACCGTGAGCGTTTGGGTTTCCGCGGCCATGGGCGAACCTCCGCAAAAAGGAGCTTGTCGACGAGTAGCAACCGACGCGCCCGCCCGCGTCCACCGGAAGGCGGCGCCGCCCGCCGATGCGTAATCCGATAAAAACGCGATAAAAGCGCAATAGAAACGCGACAAAAACGCGATAAAACCGAGAAAAGCCACCCGCCGCGCCCCGTGCGCTCGGGACGTTCAGTGCGCGAGCGTGGCGCGCAACAAGCGTGCCGTATGCAGCGCGATCATGCCTTCTTCGTCGGTGGGCATGGCGAACACGGGTACGCGGCTGTCCGGCGTGCTCACGCGTTCGTCCTGGCCGCTTTCGTTCGCCGTGGCGTCGAGCCGCGTGCCGAACAGCGGCGCGAGGCGCTCGCACACCTGCGCGCGGATGGGCGCCGCGTGTTCGCCGATACCGCCCGTGAATACGAGGCCGTCGAGGCCGCCCAGCACGGTGGCGAGCTTGCCCGTTTCCTGCGCGATGCGATACGTGTAGAAGTCGATCGCAAGCCGCGCGTGTTCGTGATCGCTCGCGAGCAGTTCGCGCATGTCGCTGCTCACGCCCGACAAGCCCTTCAGTCCGGACTCCTGATAAAGCAGCTTTTCGATCGCGTGATAGTCCATGCCGCGCGCCATCATCCACAGCACGGCGCCCGCGTCGAGCGCGCCGCAGCGCGTGCCCATCGGCAGGCCGTCGAGCGCGGTGAGGCCCATGGTGGTCTCCACGCTCTTGCCGTCGTGCATCGCGCACAAGCTGGCGCCGTTGCCGAGATGCGCGACCACGAGACGCCCGCGTGCGATCTCGGGCGCGACCTGATGCAGATGCTTCGCGATGTACTCGTACGAGAGCCCGTGAAAGCCGTATCGGCGCACGCCTTCTTCGTAGTAGCGGTACGGCAGGGCGAACAGTTGCGCCATGATGCCGTTGCTCGCATGAAAAGCCGTGTCGAAGCAGGCGACCTGCGGCAGCTCCGGCGCGGCCTCGCGCACCGCGCGGATCGCCGAGAGATTGTGCGGCTGGTGCAGCGGCGCGAGCGGCGTGAGCGCGTCGAGGTCGGCGATCACTTGATCGTCGATGAGCACGGCCTCGCGGTACTGCGCGCCGCCGTGCACGACGCGATGGCCGATGGCGGCGGGCGGCGTGTCGCGCAAGCCCACGGCAAGCACGAGGCGCAGCAGGCGAAACGCGGCGTCGTGATCGGCGACCTGCGCCACGGGAAATTTTTCGTCGACGATCAGGCGCCCGTCGGCCATGTGCGCGACCACGCGCGGCGCCACGCCGATGCCTTCGATCTGGCCGCCCGCGCCGTGGATCGCGCGCGCGCCGCCCGCCACGCGTGCGTCTTCGATCACGCGATACACCGAGCACTTGATGCTCGAGGAACCCGCGTTCACCACCAGCACCACATGGCCGGGCAGCGGGTGGCCTTCATGGGCGCGGCTCACAGGATCTCCGTGGCTTTGCGCGCGCGCCGCGCATGCGCGACGAGCACCGCGATCGCACAGCTGCCGATGCGCGAGCGCACGCTGTCGGCGCGGCTCGTCAGGATCACGGGCACGCGCGCGCCGAGCACGATGCCGGCCGCCTCCGCGCCCGCGAGAAAGGTGAGCTGCTTGGCGAGCATGTTGCCCGCTTCGAGGTCGGGCACGAGCAGGATGTCGGGGTCGCCCGCGACCGGCGAGTGAATGCCCTTGATGCGCGCGGCTTCGGCGCTGATCGCGTTGTCGAAGGCGAGCGGGCCGTCGAGCAGGCCGCCCACGATCTGGCCGCGGTCGGCCATCTTGCAGAGCGCGGCGGCGTCGATCGTGGAAGGCATCTTGTCGGAGACCGTTTCCACCGCGCCCAGAATGGCGACCTTGGGCGTGCCGATGCCGAGCGCCTGCACGAGTTCGATCGCGTTGCGCACGATGTCGGCTTTGTCGGCGAGCTTGGGGAAGATGTTCACGGCCGCGTCGGTGATGAAAAGCGGCTTGTGATACGAGGGCACGTCCATCGCGAACACGTGCGAGAGGCGCCGCTCGGTGCGCAGGCCGTTGGCGCCGAGCGCGACTTCGTGCAGCAGTTCGTCGCTGTGCAGGCTGCCCTTCATAAGCAGTTCGGCCTCGCCTTCGCGCACGGCGTGCACGGCGCGCTCGGCGGAGGCGTGGCTGTGCGGCGCGTCGATGATGCGCACGCCGTCGAGGCGCAGGTCGGCTTCCTCGGCCACCGCGCGAATCTTCTCTTCGGGGCCGACGAGGATCGGCACGATCAGGCCGAGGTTGGCGGCGTCGAGCGCGCCGGTGAGCGAGGACACGTCGCACGGATGCGCGACGGCTGTCGGCACGGGCGCGAGGCCGCCGCAACGGGCGAGCAGAACCGAATACTTGTCGGGCGATGCAGCCATGACTGACTCCAGACGAACACACGGGCAATTCCCGCCGCGATCGACGCGTGACGCGATCGCGCGCGGAGGACGGGCGAAGAACGGCGAAGCACAGCGATAAACGGCGCGTACGAATTTTTGCTGCGGCGCGCAAGGCGCTAACAGTGTAGTCCAGCGCGACATCGCCAGTCCGAAAGTTGCTCACTCGCGGCGGGCGGCATCGTGACGCACACGGCGCGCGTGCCGCGCCGTGCCTTGTCACGCTTCGTTCACGGCGCGAGGCGATGATCCACGATGACAGGGCGCGCGTCCCGCGCCTTGACTTTCGCCGCTGCGCTGCCTAGATTTTGGGATGCTGCGGTGCGGCATGTCTTGTCGATGACGCGCGGTCTTGCATCGATGCTTAGCGGGTAGCTCGGCAACAGCTCGGTAGGGTTCGCGCTTCACGCGAACCCGCGCGGGCGCGCCGGACCCGGCACGCGCCGCCCACGTTTTGCCGCCGGATCACGCCCGCCGCCGCCGGCTCGCCGGCCATCGCGGCCATCGCGGCCAAGCCCGAAAAAACGGGCCGCTTCAGATTCCGCCAGGCGCGCGCCCGCCGAACGACGCGTTCGCGAGTTCGCGCTCCCTGCGCTCCCTTAAAGGAGATGTGTCTCGTGGCAGTTTCCACTTCGCAGTCGCCTTCGCCGCAGTCGTCCTCGCCGCTCCCGTCGTCGTCCCCGTTTTCGTTTCTGCCGACGTTCGACTCGGGCGCGCCGTTCTGGCCTTTCGCTTCGCTTTCGTCGCTGTCGACCTTCACGCCGTTCTGGCCTTTCGCGGCCACGCCCGACGACGCCATGACGCCCGCCACCTCGCTCACCGAACCGGCCGCCGCCGTGCATGCCGCGGTGGACGCAACCGTGGGCGCCACCGCGAACACGCTCGCGAAAGCCGCGGCCGCGCTCCAGCAGGCACCGCTCGCGCCCGCCGCCGCGCAACCGTTCTACGACTATCTGTTCGACGCCTGGCAGCGCGGCGTGCTGTTTCTCGACGTGCTGCGCGAGCGCGGCAACCAGACATGGCAGCACGAGCAGGCGGGCATGCCGCCCGTGCTCGCGTTCGAGTACGACGTGATCGCCGACGGTCGCGAACTCGAGGATCCGTGCAACTACGCGCTCCTGCGCATCAAGCCCGACGCCGGTGCCGCCACCGACCCGCGCATGCGGCCGTTCGTCGTGATCGATCCGCGCGCGGGCCACGGCCCCGGCATCGCGGGCTTCAAGATGGACAGCGAGGTGGGCATCGCGCTGCGCAAGGGTCATCCGGTCTACTTCGTCACGTTCTTCCCGGTGCCCTGCGACACGCAAACGATCGAGTCGGTCGGCAAGGCCGAAGCCGTGTTCCTGCGCCGCGTGCGCGAGTTGCATCCCGAGTCGGACGGCCTGCCGTTCGTGATCGGCAATTGCCAGGGCGGCTGGGCCGCCGCGCTGCTCGCCGCGTCCGCGCCTTCGCTGGTCGGTCCGCTGATGCTGGCCGGTTCGCCGCTCTCGTACTGGGCGGGCGTGCGCGGCAAGAACCCCATGCGCTACTCGGGCGGCATGCTCGGCGGCTCGTGGATGTCGTCGTTCGCGGCCGATCTCGGCGACGGGCGCTTCGACGGCGCGCATCTCGTGCAGAACTTCGAAAGCCTCAATCCGGCCAACACGTATTGGGGCAAGCTCTACAACCTCTATTCGCACGTCGATACCGAACGCGAGCGCTTTCTCGAATTCGAGCGCTGGTGGGGCGGCCATTTCCAGTTGAATCGCGCCGAGATCGACTGGATCGTGCAGAACCTGTTCGTGGGCAATCACCTCACGCGCAATCAGGTCTACGCGAAGCAGGCGCGCTCGCCCGTGGACCTGCGCAACATTCGCACGCCGATCATCGTGCTCGCTTCGTGGGGCGACAACATCACGCCGCCGCAGCAGGCGCTCAACTGGATTCCCGACCTCTACGCGAGCGTCGACGAAATCGTGGCGAACGAGCAGGTGATCGTGTATTGCCTGCACGACAAGGTGGGGCACCTCGGCATCTTCGTTTCGGCGAGCGTGGCAAATAAAGAGCACACCGAACTATTTTCCGCGCTCGATCTGATCGACGTACTGCCGCCCGGTCTCTACGAGGCGAAGATCAGCGACACGACGCCGCACGCCGCGCGTCTCGAGGCGCTCGAAGGGCGCTACGAGATTCACTTCGAGCGCCGCACCATCGACGACATCCTCGCGCTCGACGACGGCCGCGACGACGAGCAGCCGTTCGAGGTGGTGCGCCGGTTCGCGGAGAACAATCAGCGTCTCTACGATCTGTTCGTCTCGCCGTTCGTGCGCGCGTCGAGCAACGCGTTCACGGCGCATGCGATTCGCGAAGCCAATCCGTCGCGCGTGGAGCGCAGCGTGCTGAGCGACGCGAATCCCGCGCTCGCGCTGCTGCCCGCGGTGGCCGACGCGGTGCGCGCGCATCGCCAGCCCGCCGCGGCCGACAATCCGTTCACGCTGATGGAGAAGCAGACCTCGGCGAGCATCGAAGCCTCGTGGGACGCGTATCGCGACGCGCGCGACGCGTGGGTCGAGCGCACCTTCTACGGCGTCTACACCGCGCCGTGGGTGCAGGCGTGGGTGGGCGTCGCGCCGAACACGCCGCTCGATCCCATCGCGCCGCCGCTGATGGCGCTGCGCAAGGAACTCGCGCAGTCGCGCTTGCGCGCGGCGCGCGCGCATCTTACCCAGGGTTCGCTCGTCGACGCGTTCATGCGGATCGCCGCGTATCTCACCGACGAAATGCACACGGTGCAGTACCGGCCGTTCCAGCGCATGCGCGAACTCGCGCGCGAGTATCTCGGCGAGCGGCAACCGACCATCGCCGAGCTGAAGGAGTCGGCGCGCCGCCAGGGCGCGATCGTGCAACTCGACCCGCACGCGGCGATCGAGGCGCTGCCGCTGCTCGTGCCCGAAATGCCCACGCGCCGTGCGTTGCTCGCGGCCGTGTACCGCATCGCGACGGTGTCCGGGCCGCTCGAAGGCGAGCGCCGCGAACGCTTTCGCGACGTGCAGCGCGCGCTGGGCGTGGAGCCGGGCAGCGAGAAGACCGGCTTGCCGCCCGCCGACGGCGGCGCCGCGCCGGGTCGTGGCGTGAGCGAAAGCGAGGCGGCTGCGCAGGCCGCTGCTGCCGCCGGCGATGAAGCGGTCGCGCCGGCTCCGGGCGCGGCAAAGCATGCCGATGCCGATGCGCAGGCGCAGGCCGCGCCGCAGGCAACCGGCGAAGCGCCGGGCGCCGAGGTCGCGCCACGCGCCGCGCCGCAAGCCTCGCGTGCGTCGGGCGCAGCGGCTGCAGCGGGTGCATCGGGTGAAGCGAAGGACGCCGCTCCGCATGTCACGCCCGCCAAGGCACGCCGCGCCGCGCGTGCGGTGGCCGTGAAGGCCGAAGCCGCCGAAGCGAAGAAGGCGCCCGCCGCCGCGGCGAAAAAGGCGCCCGTCGCGGCGAAGACGCCGCGCAAGGCGCGCGCGGCCGCCGCGCCCACGCCCACGCGCGCGGCGGGCACGCCGGCCACGCGCCGCCGCTCCACGCGCGGCTCGGGCGAGTAAGCCGCCGCGCGCCGTCAGCGCTGGGCCACCGCGCCGCCGTGCCGTCATGCACGGCGGCGCGGTTTTCAGCACCTGGCTCCGGCAACCGCGTCTAGCCGCCGCGCGCCCGCCCATCGACAGAAACCGTAACGCCGCCCCCGTCCCGCCCACCGCAACGTGAGGTCCGCCATGCAAACGCTTCCCGACCGCCCGCTCGCGGGCATGCGCGCACTCGTCACCGGCGTGGCGAACGCCGAATCGATCGCTTACGGCTGCGCGCGCGCGTTCGCCGAGCTGGGCGCGGAACTCGCGCTCACGTATCTGAACGAGAAGGCCAAACCGTACGTCGAGCCGCTCGCGCACGAACTCGGCGCGAGCTTGCTGTTGCCGCTGAACGTGGAGGACGACGCGCAGCTCGACGCCGTGTTCGACGCGGTGCGCGAGCAGTGGGGCGCGCTCGATATCGTGCTGCACTCGATCGCCTACGCGCCCAAAGCCGATCTGCAAGGCGGCCTGCTCGCGTCTTCGGCGCAAGGCTTCGCCATGGCGATGGACATCTCGTGCCATTCGTTCATCCGCATGGCGCAACGCGCCGTGCCGCTCATGCCGCGCGGCGGCACGCTGTTCGCGATGAGCTACGTGGGCGCCAACCGCGTGGTGCCCAACTACAACCTGATGGGCCCGGTGAAGGCCGCGCTCGAAGCGTCGTGCCGCTATCTCGCGTACGAACTCGGGCCGCTCGGCATACGCGTGCACGCCGTTTCGCCGGGGCCGCTCAAGACGCGCGCCGCCTCCGGCTTGCCCGACTTCGACCGCATGCTCGCCGACGCCGTCGAGCGCGCGCCGCTCGGCGAGCTCGTCGACATCATGGACGTGGGCTACGCGACCGCGTACCTCGCCACGCGCTACGCGCGCCGCATGAGCGGCAACACCGTGTATATCGACGGCGGCGCGCACATCATGGCGTAGCGCGCGGTGCCCGGGGCGCGGGCATATGCATATTTCCCATCGATCTAACCGGTTTCGCCCGGCTCGCTAGAATCGTCGTTCGGCTTCCTTACGTTTTGCGCACGGCGTTCCGCGGCGCATTCGGTGAAGGCGAGCCATCACGCCTTTCAACGAAAACGGGGATCACCATGGCAGGTTTGGGACGCACGGCGCGCTGGGTCGGCGCGGGCATCATCGCCAGCATCACTTTGAGCGCGCCGGCCGCGCACGCCGAAACGTCGCTGCTCAACGTCTCGTACGACGTGACGCGCGAGCTGTACAAGGACATCGACGCGAGTTTTATCGCCGACTATCAGAAGAAGGGCGGCGAGACGGTCGCGATCAAGCAGTCGCACGGCGCCTCGAGCGCGCAGGCGCTTTCGGTGCTGCAAGGCCTGCAGGCCGACGTGGTGACGATGAACCAGCCCAACGACATCGACCTGCTCGCCGAGCGCGGCCATCTCGTGCCCGCGAACTGGCGCACGCGCTTGCCGGACGCGAGCGCGCCTTACACCACGACCATGGTGTTCCTCGTGCGCAAGGGCAACCCGAAGCACATCAAGGACTGGGACGATCTCGCGAAGCCGGGCGTGCAGGTCGTGATCGCCAACCCGAAGACTTCGGGCAACGGCCGCTACACGTACCTCGCGGCGTGGGGCTATCGCAAGTTGCAAGGCGCGAGCGACGCGCAGGCGCTCGACTTCGAGCGCGCGCTCATCAAGAACGTGCCGGTGCTCGACGCGGGCGGGCGCGGCGCGACCACGACGTTCACGCAGCGCGGCATCGGCGACGTGCTCGTCACCTTCGAAAACGAGGTGAACCTCATCGACACGGGCGCGGCCGCGAAAGATTTCGAGCCGGTGTATCCGTCGGTGAGCCTGCTGGCGGAGCCGCCCGTCACGATCGTCGACAAGGTCGTGGACAAGCGCGGCACGCGCAAGGTCGCGCAGGCGTATCTCGACTATCTGTGGTCGCCCGCGGCGCAGGAGATCATCGCCGATCACCACCTGCGCCCGCGCAACGCGCAGGTACTCGCGAAGCACGCGAACGAGTTCAAGCCCCTCAAGACCTTCACGGTCGAGCAGGTGTTCGGCAGCTGGCAGAAGGCGCAGGCCACGCATTTCGCCGATGGCGGCACGTACGACCAGATCGTCGCGGACCGCAAGTAACGCCGTACGCGCGGTTTTCCTGGCGGCACGAAAAAACGCCTCGCACATTGCGAGGCGTTTTTGCTTTTACGCCACGTGAGGCGTGGTCGCGAAACCGGCGCTTAGTACCAGCGACGATGCGCGTTCCACTCGCGGCGGCCGTACCAGCGGTGGCCGTCCCAGTAGCGGTCGCCGTGCCAGCCGATCACGACAGCCGGCGCGTAGGCCACGGGCATCGGCGGCGGCGGGGCGACATAAACCGGACGCGGCGCGACATACACGGGCGGCGGCGGCGCGACGTAGACCGGAGCCGGAATGCCGATGTTCAGGCCCACCGCGACGCCCGCCATCGCGGTTTGCGAAGCGGCGAGGATGAGTGCGCCAGCGCCCAGTGCGGCAAAGAGTTTGGTTTTCATAGGAGCCTCCTTCGGTTGGCATCGGTGGCCTGCTCTCGGCATGTCGTCCGGGTGGCAGGTGAAGATCGATGGCTTCAATGTAGCCAGGCGCGCTCGGGCTTGAGTTACCAAACTGCAACAATGTGCGCGCGATTCTTACGCGCGTGACGCGTCGATTGCCCGTGAAAGCCCTGTGCGGCGGGGCTTCCGGGCGTTTTCCGCCAGTTGGGCCGTTGCATTTCGATATCGACGTTCGAGGCGTTGTAATGATGACGGCGGCGTTCCGGCGCGCGAGCGCTCGCCACAACGAAAAAAGCCGGGCAGCAGCGCCCGGCTTTTCAATGGCGAGAAGCTCGCGCGCGCTTACTGCACCGCGACGTTGCCGAAGTTCTGGCGGCCGAACGGGCTCACCTGATAGCCGCTCACGTTGCTGCGCGTGATGGCCGAAGCCGTGGGATAGCCGAGCGGAATCCACAGCGCCTGATCGTGGATGATCTTCTGCGCCGCGTCGTAGAGCTTCGTGCGCTTCGCCTGATCGGCGGTGGCCTTGCCGTCGGCGATCAGCTTGTCGAGCTTCGGGTCGCAATAGCGCGCGAAGTTGATACCCGACTGCACCGCGTTGCAGCTAAAGAGCGGCGAGAGATAGTTGTCGGGGTCGCCGTTGTCGCCGGCCCAGCCCATGAAGAGCGTGTCGTGCTGACCTTGCTTCGCTTCCTTGATCAGCTCGCCCCACTCGATCACCTTGATCTCGGCCTTCACGCCGATCTTCGCGAAGTCGGCCTGCAGCAGCTCGGCGCCCGCGCGCGGATTCGGATTGAGCACGCTGCCGTTCGGGCGCACCCAGATCGTGGTGGCGAAGCCGTTCGGCAGGCCCGCTTCGGCGAGCAGTTGCTTCGCCTTCGCCGGGTCGTGCGGATACGCCTGGATCGATTTGTCGAAGCCCCACGTCGTGGGCGGCCACGGGTTCGAGGCGGCCGTGGCCGTGTTGTCGAACACGGTCTTGAGATACGTCGTGCGGTCGAACGCGAGGTTCAGCGCCTGGCGCACCTTGGGATTGTCGAGCGGCTTCTTCTGCGTGTTGAGCGCGACGAACGCGGTCATGAAGGCGGGCGTTTCGACCACCTTGAGCGCCTTGTTCTGCTTCGCGTCGGCCACGTCCTGCGGCTTCGGCGAGAGCGCGATCTGGCATTCGCCGGCCTTGACCTTCTGCGCGCGCACGGCGGCGTCGGGCGTGATCGCGTAGATCAGGCGGTCCACCTTGGGCTTCGGCCCCCAGTAGGACGGATTCACGTCGTAGCGGATCACCGCGTCCTTCGTGTAGCTCTTCAGCTCGAACGGGCCCGTGCCCACCGGCTTCGCGTTGAGATCGACCTGCTTGCCCGCCTTCAGCAGTTCGTCGGCGTATTCGGCCGAATAGATGGACGCGAAGCCCATCGTCAGGATCGAGAGGAAGGTGGCGTTCGGCTCGTTGAGTTCGAACTTCACCGTGTTGGCGTCGACCTTGGTCACCGACTTCACGAGCTTCACGAGACCCATGGACTGCGCGTGCGGAAAGCCGCTCGCGCCCGCCACCTTGTGCCACGGGTTGTTCTCGTCGAGCATGCGCGCGAAGGTGAACACCACGTCGTCGGCATTGAGCGTGCGCGTGGGCTTGAACCACTCGGTGGTCTGAAACTGCACGTTCGGGCGCAGATGGAACGTGTAGGTGAGGCCGTCGGGGCTCACGTCCCACTTCTGCGCGAGCGCGGGCACGACCTTCTTCTGCGCTTCGTCGTAGGACACGAGCGAGTTGAAGATGACGTCGGCCGAGGCATTGGTCGTGACGAGCGAGTTGAACTGCACGACGTCGAAGCCGTCCGGGCTCGACTCGGTGCAGATCGTTAGCGGTTTCGCGAGCGCGGCGGCGGACGCGAAGGCGCACGCGGCGCCGAGCGCGGTCGCGAGCACCAGGGCGGACCAACTCGTGGACGAGCGCGCGGGCGCGTTGAGCGGGGTGAAGCGCATGGGATCTCCGTGGTTCTTCGGTGACGGGCGGCGCCTCCGCGTGTTGCGTGTGGAGCGTGAGATGCCGAAGCGGCGGTGAGGCCTCGAGAGGCGCCCGGGTCAGGCAAGCTTACTGAAGGGAAATTGCCGGGACAACCATTTATTCCACATACCGATATCGCGCGGGCTCCGCGCGAGCGGCTTCGAGCGGCGCAATCGGCGTAATCGGCGTGAGCGGAGCAATCGGGCAACGCGGAAAGCCGGGCGCATCAGCAAAGCGCATGCCCTCGCGCACGCGCTGCCGTCAGCGTTCGCTCAAAGCTCGGCCGAGCGCGGTTTGCGCGGTGCCTTCTCGAACGCGCGGTCGTAGAGCCAGCGCGGCAGCGCGCGCAGCAGCATGGCGACCACGCGCATCGGCCACGGAAACACGGCAAACGACGCGCCGCGCGCGATGGCGTCGGCGGTCTTCGCGGCGAAGCGGTCCGCGTCCATGAGAAAGGGCATGCGGTAGGGGTTCTTCGCCGTCATGGGCGTGCGGATATAGCCCGGCGCGATGGTCACGACGGGCACGCCGAAGGGCCGCATCTCCACACGCAGCGCTTCGAGATAGGCGAGCGCCGCGGCCTTCGAGGCGCTGTACGCGCCCGAGCCCGGCAAGCCGCGCACGCCCGCCACGCTGGCGATGCCGCAGAGCGTGCCGCGCCGCGCCTTCGCCATGGCCGAGGCGAACGGTTCGAAGCTCGCGACCATGCCGAAGTAATTGGTGTCCATCACGTCGCGGAAGGTGGCGAGGTCGCCTTCGCCGGTGAGCGCGCCGCGGCTCACGCCCGCGTTGGCGATCACGACGTCGGGCAGGCCGTGCTTCGCGATGAAGTCGCGCGCGGCGGCGGCGAGCGCCTCGGCGTCGCGCACGTCGGCGGGATAGATGTCGATCGTGCGATCGGGGTGGGCTTGCCGGAAGCCGGCGAGGGCCTCGGCGCGGCGCGCGACGAGCCCGAGCACGGCGCCGCGCCGCGCGTATTCGGCGGCGAGCGCCGCGCCGATACCGCTCGACGCGCCGGTGATGAAGACCTTCAGCGGCGCGCCGCTCATTACATTTTCTTCGCGCGGATCTGCGAGACGATGAAGTCCATCACCTGCGCCGTGGCGGGCAGCGCGTGCTGCTCGTCCATCTGCATCATGGCCGGGCCGGTTTCGTACTTGCCCTGGATCGCGATGGTCGGCACGCCGTCGATCTTGTACGAATCGAGCAGCGCCTTGTCGCGTTGCAGCGCGCTTTGCGTCGAGAACGAGTTATAGGCGTCCATGTACTTCTTCGCGTCCACGCCCTGGGTGGCGAGGAACTTGGCCTGGTCCTCCGGCGTGAGCAGATAGTTCTTGTTCACGTGGATTTCGTGGAACACGACCGGCGTGAGCTTCTGCGAGAGGCCGAGCGCGTCGAGCGCGTAGTACATCTTCGAATGCGGGATGAAATCGTCACGGAAGGCCACCGGCACGCGCTTGAACACGACGTCCGGGCCTTGCTTCTTGATCCACGCTTCGAGCGTCGGGTCGAAGGCGTTGCAGTGCGGGCAGCCGTACCAGAAGAATTCGATGACTTCGATCTTGCCCGCGGGCACGTCGAGCGGCTGCGGCGTCTTGAGGACCGTGTATTCCTTGCCCGCGACCGGTGCGGTGGGCGAGGCGTGCGCGGCGCCGGCAGCGAGGGAGAGCGAGACGAGAAGCGTACCGAGAAGGCGTTTCATGGTGTTGGGTTTCCCACTGGACAGGACCGGCCGGTCTGGCGTCGCAGGCCGGTCTTGCATCGCTGGCCGGGCAGCGCGCGCGCTGGCGGAAAGGCACGATGCGTGTTGACGAAAAACCGTGCCGCGCGAACGCGTTCGTCGGTTCCGGGCGCCGCCCCGGGGGCGAGGCGGCGGGCAACGGAGGACGGATGCGAGGCGCGCGGCGTGGAGTGCGGTTACTGCTTCGTGAAGCGGATGACGGCCGTGTCGATACCGGCGTCGGACAGGCGCTGACGCGTCGAGTTCATGTCGTCGAATTTCGAGAACGGCCCGATGCGCACGCGGAAGTACGTGACGCCGCCGGCGTCGCGCTGCGTGACCTTCGACTCGAAGCCCTGGAACGCGAGGCGCGCGCGCTGCTGCTCGGCGTCGCCCGAGGTCTTGTACGCGCCCACCTGCAGGAAGTAGCCCGTGTTGGCGTCGCCGGCCGTGGCGGCGGCGTTGCTGCCCGGCGCAGCCTTGGCGGGCGGCGGCGTGGGCACCGCGTTGGCGGGCTTCTGCGGTTGGTTGCCCGCGAGGATCTGCGCCGGGTTGGTCGCCGCGGGCGCCTGCGGCTTCTTCACGATGGCCGTGCCGCTCGTCACGGTGTCGCCCGTGGCGGGCTTCGGTGCGACCGCGACGCCGTTGCCGTTGTCGGCCGAACCCGACGGCGGCACTTCGACGATCTGCGGCTCGTCGAGCATGCCCGACGACTGCGACTGATTGGTGGTCTGGCCCGGCGCCGTGTTGGGCGGCGTGCTCTGCGCGGCTTGCGGCACCGGCTGGCCCGGCGACTTGCCCTGCAGCGCGCGGTTCGGATCGTACTGGCCGTTCTGGCTCGCGTCCGAAGCGGCCGGCGGCGCGACCTTGGCGACGAACGGCGTGGGCGCGCGCGTGATGTAGAGCGCCACGACCACCGCGATCGCAAGGCCGACGATCAGGCCCAGCACGATGCCGAGAAAGGTTCCCCCGGTCTGTTTCGACTGCTGTTTTGTAGTGCGGCGCGGTTTTGCCATCGTCTGAATCACCTGCAAACAAGAGAATCCGGAATGGCCGCGCGCGCGTGGCGAGCGGCCCCAAAACAGGGTGCGGCGGTGGTGTGCCGGGCGCGGCGCGCGCTCGCCTCGTGCGAGTGCGCCGCGCCCGGTCTTGCGTGTGTTACATGCGTTCCGGCGCGGACACGCCGATCACCGCAAGACCGTTCGCGAGCACGCGGCGCGTGGCCGCGAGCAGGGCGACGCGCGCGTCGCGTTCGCGGGCGTCGTCCACGAGAACGCGTTCGGCATTGTAGAACGAGTGAAACTCAGCCGCGAGTTCGCGCAGATAGAACGCGACCGCGTGCGGCGCGAGTTCGCTCGCCGCGTGCGTGAGCATGTCGGGGTATTCGGCGAGCTTGGCGACCAGCGCGAGCGCGCGTTCGCTCGACAGCGGCGCGAGGTCGACGGCGGGCAGCGCGGCGAGATCGCCGCCGAACTTGCCTTGCCAGTCGCCGAGAATCGACGAGATGCGGGCGTGCGCGTACTGCACGTAGTACACCGGGTTTTCGTCGTTCTGCTTGAGCGCGAGGTCGATGTCGAACACGAACTCCGTGTCGGCCTTGCGCGAGATGAGGAAGAAGCGCACGGCGTCGCGGCCGCGGCGAATCGTGGCTTCGTCGATCTGGTCCGGCGCGGTCTCGTGACCGGGGGCGAGGCCGCCCGACCATTCGATCAGGTCGCGCACCGTCACGTAGCTGCCCGCGCGCTTGGAGATCTTCACCTCCTGGCCGTCGCGCATGACGGTGACCATCTTGTGCAGCACGTAGTCGGGATAGCCCTTCGGAATGCCGACGCCGAGCGCCTGCAGGCCGGCGCGCACGCGCGCGATGGTGCCGTGGTGGTCCGAGCCCTGCACGTTGATGACCTTGGTGAAGCCGCGCTCCCACTTGGTGACGTGATAGGCGACGTCGGGCAGGAAGTACGTGTAGGTGCCGTCGGACTTGCGCATCACGCGGTCTTTATCGTCGCCGTAGTCGGTGGTCTTCAGCCACAGCGCGCCGTCCTGCTCGTAGGTTTGGCCCGATGCCACCAGCGCCTCGACCGTCTTCACGACGCGGCCCTCGGTGTACAGCGACGACTCCAGGTAGTAGCGGTCGAACTTCACGCCGAACGCCTGCAGGTCGAGATCCTGCTCGTGGCGCAGATACGCCACGGCGAAGCGGCGGATCGCTTCGAGGTTTTCCGGGTCCTGCGCGCCTTGCACGGGTTCGCCGTCTTTCGCGGCGACGGTCGCGCCGGCGAGGTAGTCGCGCGCGATGTCGGCGATGTACTCGCCGTTGTAGGCGGCTTCGGGCCATTCGGCGTCGCCGGGCTTGAAGCCGCGCGCGCGCGCCTGGGTCGACACCGCGAGATTGGCGATCTGCACGCCCGCGTCGTTGTAGTAGAACTCGCGGTGCACGCCGTAGCCTTGCGAGGCGAGCACGTTGGAGATGGCGTCGCCGAGCGCGGCCTGGCGGCCGTGGCCCACGTGCAGCGGGCCGGTCGGGTTGGCCGAGACGAACTCGACCAGCACCTGCTTGCCGGCTTCGCGCTGCGAGCGGCCGAATGCCTCGCCTTCGGCGAACACGGCGCCGATCACGGCGCGCTTCGCGGCCGCGCTCAGGCGCAGGTTGATGAAGCCGGGACCGGCCACTTCGGCGCCGTCGATCAGGCCGGCGGCTTCGGGCTGGGCGAGCGCCGCGTCGACGATCTGCTGGGCGAGCTGGCGCGGATTCGCGCGCAGGGGCTTGGCGAGCTGCATCGCCACGTTACAGGCGACGTCGCCGTGCGCGGCGACCTTCGGACGCTCGAGCGTGATCGCGGGCACGACGAATGCGGCTTCGCTCGCGCCTTCGGTGGCTTTGGCCACCTGAGTCACGGCTTGCGCGAGCAGGGTCTCCAGGGTGTGTTTCTGTGCGGGCAACATGCTGATTGCAGGTCCTGTGCGGGTAATAAGATGCGGCGCGGGCCGCCAACTACGGCGAGGGCGCGGTCGTGCGAGCGTTCCTGCAGCGCGCCGCCGGGTGAGCGGCGGCCAGACGCGTGCGATAAGCCGCGCGGCAAGCGGTGAGGCGGCTGTCGGGCGGCACGAAGGGGCACCGGAACCGGTCCGATCGAGCCGCCGCGGGGCCGCCGCGCCCTGCGGGTAAATCCGTCCAGACGGATTTTAGCAGGTGCTAATATGTGGAATGAGATGCCCGGCAGGGGCCGCCCTGGCCTCGCACGGCTCGCGAGCGGCCCTGACGCCGGGCGAGAGCCTAAAAAACCATAAAGGGAACAGACATGCTGGTTACTTTCAAATGTCACGCTGCGCCGGACGTCACGATGCTGGAGAACCTCGCGCAGTATCTTCTCGGCATCATCGGCAAGCGGCTCGGCGAGCGCGGCGTGATCACGCACGATGAGCTCGACACGGCCATCACCAAGCTGGAAGCCGCCATCGCCACCGACAAAAAAGACCGCGCCGAACACGAAGGCCACTTCCACGAAGGCGAGGAAGGCCACGAGCATCACGAAATGCCGGTCGGCCTCGCGCAGCGCGCGTTTCCGTTCCTCGACATGCTGCGCGCGGCGCAGAAGGAACAGAACGACATCGTCTGGGGAATCTGAGGGTTTTGCTCCGCGGCCTCGCGCCCGGGTCCGGGAAGTTTTCCGGGCACTGAAATGTAAAGAGCCCGCCGATGCGGGCTCTTTGTTTTGGTGCGTTCGAGCGAGGCGAACCTGCGCTTATTCGCGTGCGCTCACTCGCTCGCCGCCGCGGTCGAAGCCGCCGCTTTCTTCATCTTCTTTTTCTTCGGCTTCTTCACGTGCTTTTCGGTGGGCGGCGAATACGTGGTCGCCGGGCTGGCCTGCTGGGGCGCGGCGGGCTGCTGCGCGAACGTGGGCTGGGCGAGCGCCGCGACGCCGCAGGCGGTCAACATCAACATCAGCTTTTTCATACGATTTTCTCCGTCGTGGTTGCTTGAATGTGCTGCGAATGTGCTTTTAAGGATTTGCTGATGATCGTGCGAAACGTCGTGAAGCGAGGTCTTGCCGGGGCATCTTACAAAGCCGAAAAATGACGTGCGCGTAATATTCACCCTGCGCGTTCGCGTATGTCGGGCGGGCGCAACAGCGCGCCGTGCCGGGCGCAGGCCGCGCGCCAATGAAAACGCAAGCGTAAGCGCGAGTGCCAAGCGCAAGTGCCAGGCGCAAAAGAAACGGGGCGCCGCAAGCGCCCCGTCGTGTTTCCTGGCGAAGAAAACCGCCGCGTTATAGCTGCGGCGCCAGCGCGCGGCGCGCGTCTTCGTCGGAGAGCGCCATGCGGCGCGCGTAGTCGGCGAGCTGATCCTGGCCGATCTTGCCCACCGAGAAGTACGTGCTGTCCGGGTGCGCGAGATAGAAGCCCGAGACGCTCGCGGCCGGCAGCATGGCCAGCGACTCCGTCACGCTCATGCCGATCTCGTTCGCCTGCAGCACCTCGAACATGTCGCGCTTCACGAGGTGATCCGGGCACGCGGGGTAGCCCGGCGCCGGACGGATGCCCGCGTACTTCTCGTCGATAAGCGCCTCGTTGTCGAGCGTTTCGCCCGCCGCGTAGCCCCACAGATCGCGGCGCACGCGCGCGTGCATCGACTCGGCGAAGGCTTCCGCGAAGCGGTCGGCGAGCGCCTTGAGCATGATCGCGCTGTAGTCGTCGTGATCCTTCTCGAACTGCGCTTCCTTCACGTCCACACCAATGCCCGCCGTGACCGCGAACATGCCGATATAGTCGGCCACGCCCGAGCTTTTCGGCGCGATGAAGTCGGCGAGCGAGCGGTTCGGGCGCATCACGCCGTCCACCACCGGCCGCACCGTCTGCTGGCGCAGATTGCGCCACGTGAGCGCCACTTCGCTGCGCGATTCGTCGGTGTAGATCTCGATGTCGTCGTCGTTCACGGTGTTCGCGGGCAACAGCGCGATCACGCCGTTGGCCTGCAGCCAGCGGCCCTGAATCAAGCGCGAGAGCATCGACTTCGCGTCCGAAAACACCTTGCGCGCCGACTCGCCCACGATCTCGTCGTTGAGAATGGCCGGGTACGGGCCGGCCAGATCCCACGTCTGGAAGAACGGACCCCAGTCGATATAGTTCGCGAGTTCGTTGAGATCGAAGTTCTTGAACACGCGGCGGCCGATGAACTTCGGCTTCACCGGCGTGTAGCTCGCCCAGTCGACCTTCGTCTTGTTCGCGCGCGCCTCTTCCAGCGTCACGAGCGGCGTGGCCTTGCGGTTGGCGTGCTGGTCGCGAATGCGCTCGTAGTCGGTCTTGAGTTCGTCGATGTACTTCGTCGCGCCTTCGTCCGAGAGCAGGCTGGACGCCACGGAAACCGAGCGCGACGCGTCGGGCACGTACACCACCGGGCCTTCGTAGTGCGGCGCGATCTTCACGGCCGTGTGCACGCGCGAGGTGGTCGCGCCGCCGATCAGCAGCGGAATCTTCTTGATGCGGAAGTAGTCGTCGCGCTGCATTTCGCTCGCGACGTAGGCCATTTCCTCGAGCGACGGCGTGATGAGTCCCGAGAGCCCGACGATGTCCGCGCCTTCGACCTTCGCCTTGGCGAGAATCTCGTTGCACGGGACCATCACGCCCATGTTGACCACTTCGAAGTTGTTGCACTGGAGCACGACCGACACGATGTTCTTGCCGATGTCGTGCACGTCGCCCTTCACGGTGGCGATGACGATCTTGCCCTTCGCGCGCACGTCGCCGCCCGCTTCCGCGAGCAGGCGCTTTTCTTCCTCGATGAACGGAATCAGATGCGCCACGGCCTGCTTCATCACGCGCGCCGACTTCACCACCTGCGGCAGGAACATCTTGCCCTGACCGAACAGGTCGCCGACCACGTTCATGCCGTCCATGAGCGGGCCTTCGATCACGTTGATCGGCCGGCCGCCGTCGCCCATGATCTTCGCGCGCGCTTCTTCGGTGTCGTCGACGATGAAGTTCGTGATGCCGTGCACGAGCGCGTGCGCGAGACGCTTCTCGACCGGCTGGTTGCGCCACTCGAGGTTCTCTTCCTTCTTCGCCGCGCCGGTCTTGAACTTGTCGGCGATCTCGAGCAGACGGTCGGTGCCGTCCTCGCGGCGGTTCAGCACCACGTCTTCCACGCGCTCGCGCAGCTCGGCGTCGAGATCGGCATACACGCCCAGCTGGCCCGCGTTCACGATGCCCATGTCCATGCCCGCCTGAATGGCGTGGTAGAGGAACACGGTGTGAATCGCCTCGCGCACCGGGTCGTTGCCGCGGAACGAGAACGACACGTTCGAGACGCCGCCGCTGATCTTCGCGTGCGGCAGGTTCTGCTTGATCCAGCGCGTGGCGTTGATGAAGTCCACGGCGTAGTTGTTGTGCTCCTCGATCCCCGTGGCCACCGCGAAGATGTTCGGGTCGAAGATGATGTCTTCGGGCGGGAAGCCCACTTCGTTCACGAGGATGTCGTAGGAGCGCTTGCAGATCTCGGTCTTGCGCTGGAACGTGTCGGCCTGGCCTTGCTCGTCGAACGCCATCACCACGCTCGCCGCGCCGTAGCGGCGAATCAGCTTCGCGTGATGCACGAACTGCTCGCGGCCTTCCTTGAGCGAGATCGAGTTGACGATGGCCTTGCCCTGCACGCATTGCAGGCCCGCTTCGATCACGTCCCACTTCGACGAGTCGATCATGATCGGCACGCGCGCGATGTCGGGCTCGGACGCGATCAGGTTCATGAAGCGCACCATGGCCGCCTTCGAGTCGAGCATGGCTTCGTCCATGTTCACGTCGATCACCTGCGCGCCGTTCTCGACCTGCTGGCGCGCGACCGCGAGCGCTTCGTCGAACTGGCCGTTCAGGATCATGCGCGCGAAGGCCTTCGAGCCGGTCACGTTGGTCCGCTCGCCGACGTTGATGAAGAGCGTGCCCTCGGTCACGTTGAAGGGTTCGAGGCCGGAGAGGCGCAGGGTATGGTCAGTCATGGCGTGGGACCGGAGCGAGAGTTTGTCTTGAGAGCCTGGCGGCGAACGGTGCTGGCGAGGCGATTCGGGTGGCGAAAAGCGCGGCGAAAAATGTGGCGAAAAGCGCGGCAGTCAGCGCGACGATCGCCGCGCCGGCCGCCGCGCTCAGGCCGCGTCGCGATACTGGCCCGGCCAGCGGCGCGGCTTGATTTCGGCGAGCGCTTTGGCGATGGCCGCGATGTGCTCCGGCGTCGTGCCGCAGCAACCGCCCGCCACGTTCACGAGACCGGCCGAGGCGAATTCCTTGAGCAGCGCCGACGTATCCGCCGGCGTTTCGTCGAAGCCCGTGTCGCTCATGGGATTCGGCAGGCCCGCGTTCGGGTAGCACGAAACGTAGGTGTCGCAGAGCTTCGCGAGTTCGGCGATATACGGGCGCATGAGCGCCGCGCCGAGCGCGCAGTTCAAGCCGAAGGTGAGCGGCTTCGCGTGACGCAGCGAATTCCAGAACGCTTCCACGGTTTGACCCGAGAGAATGCGGCCCGAGGCGTCGGTCACGGTGCCCGAGATCATGATCGGCAGATTTTCGCCGGTGTCTTCGAACAGCTGGTCGAGCGCGAACAGCGCGGCCTTGGCGTTGAGCGTGTCGAAGATCGTTTCCACGAGGAAGAGGTCGCAGCCGCCGTCCATGAGCGCCTTGGCCTGCTCGTAGTAAGCGCGGCGCAGTTCCTCGAAGGTCACGTTGCGCGCGCCCGGATCGTTCACGTCGGGCGAGATGCTCGCGGTTTTCGGCGTCGGTCCGATCGCGCCCGCGACGAAGCGCGGCTTGTCGGGCGTCGAATACTTGTCGCACGCGGCGCGCGCGAGTTTCGCCGATTCGACGTTCATCTCGATCGCCAGATCGCCCATGCCGTAGTCGTCCTGGGCGACCGTGGTCGCGCCGAACGTGTTGGTCTCGATGATGTCCGAGCCCGCCGCGAGATATTGCTCGTGAATCTCGCTGATGATCTGCGGCTGCGTGAGCGAGAGCAGTTCGTTGTTGCCCTTGATATCGCGCGCGTAGTCCTTGAAGCGCTCGCCGCGGTAGGCGGCTTCGTCGAGCTTGTAGCGCTGGATCATCGTGCCCATCGCGCCGTCGAGGATGACGATGCGCGCGGCGAGCTGCGCGACGAGCGCGGCGCCGCGCGTGTAGTGGGCAGTTTTAACGGACTGGTTCATGGATCGCGGGCGTGACGAGCGCCGGGTGAACGGGGAAACCCGTCATTGTAGCCGCAGCCGGGGCGGCCCGCTGCGCGCTTGGGCCCCCGTGCAACGCCCCTGGTCGGGCGCGCCGGGCCGCAATCGGGGCGCGTACCTGCGAGTTTCCCATCGGGATTGGACGCCGGGCTCGGGCGACCGGCGCGGGCGACAGGCTTAGGCCACGCGCCATCGCCGCAAAAACAAAGGCCCCGCCCGGCGAACCGGACGGGGCCTGGACCCACCTGCGACGAGAGGGCCGCGCGAGTGCCGCGCGCGAGGCCTTCGGGCGGGCGTGTCAGTGAAGCACGACGGGTTGCTGCATGAGGCTGTCGAACTGCCCGAGGAATTCATCCACCTCGTCGAGCGACTGGTCCTCATCCATCAACTTCTGCACGTCTTCGCGAAAACGTGCCGCCATCATGCCGTCGATAAATAGCTCGCGACGCGAGTTCTTGTCGACGATCTCATAGCCGCCGGAACTCATGGCGACATGGCCATCCTGCGGCGGAAATTCGACTACGCAATAGTTCGGACTGTTGTAGATCATCTGCATGGCGACACTCCTTTTTCCTATGCTCCCTGACTGCTTGAATCGATACATGGAGCGTTCGTTCTGGAATTCAAGGGGTGGGTCCGGCTTCACCTCTTTCTGGACTGCTCTCCCTTTGCTGCAAATTCACCGCAACTTCGACTGCCACTACGGGCGCTGCGACTGCTCTACTCAACGGCGTTCGGCCGGCTTCGATCACTGCCGCGAGACCTGCTGCGGCGCTTACCTGTTCAACGGCCGTTATGCGAAAAACATTAGATCTGCTGCTTGAGGAACGTCTCTAGCAACGCGGTAAAGCGATGCGACTCCTCGATCGGGGCCAGATGCGCCGCATCCAGCACGACGAAATGCGAATCCGGAATGGCGCGCGCCATCGCCTGTGTGTTTGCAGATGGCGTGCCTGTGTCATGCCGTCCTGCTACCGCGAGAACCGGCGCCCGCACCTGCGCGAGCCGCTCCTCCACGTCGAAGTTACGTAACGCCTCGCACGCCATTGCGTAACCTTCGGCGGGTGTGCGCAAAAACACGTCGCGCACACGGTCGATCACATGAGGCTGCGCGCCGCGGAATTCCGCGGTGAACCAGCGCGCCATGGTGGCGTCGGCGAGCGCGGCGAGACCTTCGCGCCGTACCGTTTCCGCGCGTGTGTCCCAGCTGGCGCGCGCTTCGGCGGCGGTATGGCTCGCGGTATCGCATAACGTGAGCGTGAGCACACGGTCGGGGTGATCGAGCGCGAACTGCTGCGCGATCATGCCGCCCATGGACATGCCAACGATATGTGCACGTTTGATGCCAGCAACGTCGAGCAATGCGGCGAGATCGCTGCCGAGCGCGCCAAAGTCGAATGCCTCGCGCGCGACGCGACTCGCGCCGTGCCCACGCACGTCGTAACGCAGCACGCTGTAACGATGGCGGAAGTGACCTGCCAGCGTGTCCCAGATCGACAGATCACCGCCGAGCTGATGCACGAACGCCAGCGCGGGACCGCCGCTTCTGTCGTCGTGGACATAGTGCGTGTCGATGCCGTTGACAGTCACTTGCATGGGTTCCTCCTTCGCCCGCCGGGGCCGGGAGTCAAGCCGTTTGCGAGGTACTGCGTGCTCGATGCTGTGCAGCAATTCACGCGCCCGAGGCCCGTGAACGTGATGCGCACTGTTTGCAATCTGCTGTTTGCAATCCGATGTTTGCAATCGATATGCGGGTGGCTCGCACGCGCCTCTCGACGCACCTCGCGCCTGACGCTGCACCCGCTATGCACTCTTGATGTTGCCGTCCCTGTTACGCCGCGATGAGCTGATTACGGTGCAGCATGTCACGCCATGCCAACCTGCATCTGCCTGCTCGCCGTCTAATCTCTTTTTGTGAAATTCGCGCGTGCGCCGCTGGGTTTCGTCGATGAAATTTTTGCCATGCGCGGCGCTGCTGAAATGCGGTTCCGATGCTTGTTTCATGCTACCGGACCGCTGCAACTCAGTATGGGCGATTTCGCGCAAACCTGCAGGCATTCGGGCCAATTTTTTTCGTCGATGTCGTTGTATTGGCCACGCGGATGTCGTTCGTGTTGTCTCGATGATGCAAGCGCGAGCGGTGCGGCGCGAGCGCTTCAGGGATGCTCGGCTTGTGCGCCGGTAGCGTCGGGCGATGGCGGCGGTGCTTGCGATGGTGCCGGCGATGGCAACGGCGCTTGCGGCGGCGTGGATGGCGGCGTGGACGGCGGCGTGGACAGCGACCCGGGCGACGTCACCGCATCGGGCGATGCCGCCGACGGTGCTGCGGGCGCGGGCTGGGCCGGATCTGACGTCGCGGGCGCCGCGTTCGACGACGCATCGGGCGTGACCGCGGGTTCGGACGCGGGCGCCGGATTGCCCGCGTCGGCGGGCGCGCTCGGCACCGCCGGTGCGGGCTGATCCGCCGGACGCGCACCCGCGCGCGGCACCGTCAGCGCGCCGCGCCACACGAGCTCGAACTGGTTGCCGTTCGGCTCGGTCTGCACGAGGCGCACGGGTAGCCAGCCGAGCGAAGGCGCGAGCCACACGTCGATGCGCCGCTTGTCGCCGTCGTGGCGCGGCAGCCGCATGAAGTGGCGCGCGCTCACGTAGCCGTGATCGGTGTTCACGGTTTCGTCGCCGATGGTGGTGATCGGCCAGGTTTCGCCGCTGTCGTTGTCGGCCACGTAGAACTCGCGCGTGACGCCGGGCGTGTACGCGCCGGGATTGCCGCGCACGAGGCTCGCGAGCTGCATCACCATGCTGAAGCGATCCTGCGCGCCGTCGGGCAGCGCCAGCGAATTGGGCGTGCGCGTGAAGACGATTTGTTTGTTGTTGCGATCGAACACGGCGATGTCGGCGGCGCGGCGGCCGCGCTGTTCGATGTACTGATCGGGCGCGAGGCCGAACGCATCGACATGGCCTTTGCTGGTCCAGCTGAACGTGCCGACGAAGGGCAGCGGCACGGAGACGACCATTTCGTAGCGCTGGCCGTCGCTGAACCAGTGGATCGTGCCAGGCTGATTGCGCACGCCGTTGAAGAACGTGTCGTACTGCAACTCGCCCGAAGGCGGCACCGAAAACCGGATGCCGTGCGACGCCTGCGGCGCTTGCGCGTTCGGCGTATTGCCGTTGCCGGACGCCGCGTGGCTCGCGCCGTTGCCGCTCGCTCCGGTATTTGTGGCGGAAGCCGCATCGGGCGCCGCCGCTTCCGTGGCCGCCGAGGCCGCCGCGGGCGTGGCCGGATGCGGCTTCGCCGGCGAGACGGCTTGCAGCGTGTGCGGTTCGGCGGGCTTGGGCTTCGGCCTGGGCGCGGGTTGGGGCGCGGCCTTGGCCGGGCTCGCGGGCGGCGGTGCCTCGCGCTCGATGCGCTCGGTCTTGAGCAGCGCGACCTGCACCGGCACGCGCACGTGCGCGACGGGCGGCGGCGCGCCGCGATGACGCTCGATCCATTCCGCCGCGACCCAATGCAGCACCGTTACCGCGACGAACGCCGCGACCCAGCGCCACGCGTGCCGGCGTGGGCGCGCGTCCGGGTCGGTGTGGCGCGTGGGGCGGGCCTCGGTCGAGGCGGCGGTTTCGGGCATCGGCTTGATCGGTCGGCTTGGGAAATCGAGGAAAGCGCTGGCGTGACGAAGTAGCCGGGATCGCTACGGCAAAGCCATCGCGCGGCTGCGAATCGCAACGTGCGCTTCGTCATCGCGGGAATCCGCGGGAATCGTTACTCTGACACAAGCGGCGCCACCTTCGCAGCGCGCGGCACCGTGCAGTCGGCAAGCACGGCGCGTTCCCTCGGCGCCTGCTCAAGGCCGTGCCGAAGCCTCGCGCGGCGTCGCGCCATGGCCGAGTTCGTACGAGAGCTTGCGCGCGCAGTCGCGCAACGCGATATCCACGGCGCCGTTCCAGTGAATGTCGAACGCGCCTTCGTGACCGAGCGCGATGAGGCCGAGCGCGAGGTCGCCGCTCGCGTCGAACACCGGCGTGCAGAACGCGTGAATGGTTGGCAGCAGCATGCCTTCCACGCGCGCCGCGCCGTGCTCGCGCACGTCTTCGAGCGCGCGTTCGAGCGCCTCGGCCGTGCGCGGCGTCGAGCCGTAAGAATAGTGCTGCGCGCCCGCGAGTTCGCGCTCGATCATCGGCGCGGTCTTGCTGCGCGGCAGGTAGGCGGCGAACAGCAGGCCCGTGGCCGAACTCAGCATGGGCATGACGTCGCCGAGCTTGAGCGACGCCTTGGCGGGATGGCTCGACTCCAGCCAGTGCACGACCGTCGGCCCCTGGTTGCCCCACACGGCGATGCCCACGGTGATGTCGAGCGCGTCGCGCAATTCGGTGAGCGCGAGGCGCGCGAGCTTCACGCCGTCCACGCGCGCGAGCCGCGCGAGACCCAGTTGCAGCGCGAAGCCGCCCAGTTCGTAGCGGCCCGTGAGCGGATCCTGCGCGACCATGCCCAGGCGCAGGAAGCTCACGAGGTAGCGGTGCGCCTTCGCCGGGCTCATGCCCGCGCGTTGCGCGAGATCGCGCAGCATCATCGCGCGCGGTTCGCTGGTCAGCACCTCGAGCAGGCGGAAGCCCACTTCGATCGACTGGATGCCGGAGCGCAGTTTTTCTTCGCTGGCTTCGGGGGCGTCGGCGGTGTCGTTCAAGTCCGTGGCGTCGGCGAGATCGTCGCTGGTGGCGTGGTCGAGGTCGGGGCGGGCGGTTGGCGGCATGAAGGCGTGGGGCGAGCGGGGCGCTTGGGGCGCGCGGATTCACCATCGTAGAATACATTTCCTCAGACGTCACTGCGCGACACCGCGCGCCCCTTCAGTCACCCTCAGCAGTCACCTCAGCGCCCTATGAAACTTGCCACGCTCAAAGACGGAACCCGTGACGGCCAGCTGATCGTCGTGTCGCGCGACCTGCGCACCGCCGCCATTGCCGACACGATCGCGCCCACGCTGCAGCGCGTGCTCGACGACTGGCGCTTCTACGCGCCGCAGCTCGCCGAGCTTTACGAGGCGCTCAATCACGGCCGCGCCCGCAACGCGTTCAGCTTCGACGCGAACGCGTGCATGGCGCCGCTGCCGCGCGCTTATCAATGGGCCGACGGCTCGTCGTACGTCAATCACGTCGAACTCGTGCGGCGCGCGCGCGGCGCCGAAATGCCGGCCGAGTTCTGGACCGACCCGCTCATGTACCAGGGCGGCAGCGACGACTTCATCGGCGCGCGCGACGACATCGTGTGCGCGTCCGAGGCCTTCGGCATCGACTTCGAAGCCGAGGTGGCCGTGATCACCGGCGACGTGCCGATGGGCGCCGCGCCCGACGAAGCGCTGCGCGCCGTGCGCCTCGTTACGCTCGTCAACGACGTCTCGCTGCGCAACCTGATTCCCGCCGAACTCGCGAAGGGGTTCGGCTTCTTCCAGAGCAAGCCCGCGAGCGCGTTCTCGCCGGTGGCCGTGACGCCCGACGAACTCGGCGAGCACTGGCGCGAAGGCCGCGTGCATCTGCCGATGCTGGTGTACTGGAACGGCAAGAAGGTCGGCCAGCCCGACGCGGGCACCGACATGGTGTTCCCGTTTGGCCAGCTGATCGCGCACGCGGCGAAGACGCGCAACCTGCGCGCGGGCGCGATCGTCGGCTCGGGCACGGTCTCGAACAAGGACGCGAAGCGCGGCTACTGCTGTATCGCCGAAAAGCGCTGCCTGGAAATGATCGAGCACGGCGCGGCGCAAACGGAGTTCATGAAGTTCGGCGACACGGTGAAGATCGAAATGCTCGACGACGCGGGCAAGTCGATCTTCGGCGCGATCGACCAGGCCGTGGCGCCGCTCACGCCGGACGCGTGACAGCGGTACGGCATCGCGCCTCGCAGTGCGCCTGGGGGCGAGGTCGCTCGGTGTAGCGAAAGACTTACAGAAGGGTTTCGCCGGATGCCGCGCGCCACGCGGGCGGCTACACTGGCGGACGCGCTTCGGCGGCCGCCAGGGACCAGGGCGGCGCGGCCGGGCGCAGCCCGCGCGGGCTTTTTGCGCGGCACGACAGACGTACGCTAGAAGACGCAAGACAATGCGCGCTCGCTCGACGTCGCGGCCCATCACACGTGAGGGCACGCGGGCGCACGAAAACCAACGAGGAGACAACCATGCACGCCTCTCGCCGGGATCGCTTCACAGCCCGCTTCACCGCCCGCTTCAAAGCCCGCTTCAAAGCCCACGCCATCGCCAGCGCCGCAGCGCTGGTCGCGTTGACGCCCGCGCTCGCGCTCGCCCAGGTCAAGATCGGCCTTGTGATCTCGCTCACGGGCCCGGCCGCCTCGCTCGGCATTCCCGAGCGCGACACCGCGGCCATGCTGCCCACGACCATCGCGGGCCAGCAGGTGCAGTACATCGTGCTCGACGACGCCTCGGACACGACCCAGGCCGTGCAGGACACGAAAAAGCTCATCGACGAACAACACGTGGACGCCATCGTCGGTTCGTCGATCACGCCGAATTCGCTGGCCATGCTCGACGTGATCGCGCAAGGCGAGACGCCCACGATCTCGCTGGCATCGTCGGCGAAAATCATCGAACCGGTGGACGACAAGCGCCACTGGATGTTCAAGACGCCGCAAACCGACGCGATGATGGCGGGCGCGATCGCCGAGCACGCGGCCGCGCGCAACGTGAAGACGCTCGCGTATATCGGCCAGAACGACGCGCTCGGCGAGACCTTTTACGCCGAAGTCGCGAAGGCCGCGCAGCAGCACAACATCAAGGTCGTCGCGAGCGAGCGCTTCAATCGCACCGACCCGAGCGTGACGGGCCAGGTGCTCAAGATTCTCGCCACGCATCCCGACGCCGTGGTCGTGGGCGCGGCCGGCACGCCCGCCGCGCTGCCCCCGAAAACGCTCAAGGAGCGCGGCTACAAGGGCCTCATCTATCACAACCACGGCGTGGGCAACCGCGACTTCCTGCGCGTGTGCGGCGCCGACTGCAACGGCACCTTCCTGCCCGCGAGCCAGGTGCTGGTCGCCTCGCAACTGCCCGAAGACCGCGCCGGCCGGCGTCTCGCGCTCGACTACATTGCGCGCTTCGAGGCGAAGTACGGCGCGGGCACGGTCTCGGCGTTCGGCGCGTACACGTGGGACGCGGGCATGCTGCTCAGCAGTGCGATTCCGGTCGCGCTCAAGTCGGGCAAGCCCGGCACGCCCGAATTCCGCCGCGCGCTGCGCGACGCGCTCGAAGCGACGCGCGGGCTGCAGGACACCAACGGCGTGGTCAACATGAGCGCCACCGACCACCTCGGCCTCGACGCGAAGGCGCGCGTGATGGTCGAGATCCGCGACGGCAAGTGGGTGTATCAGCCGAAATAAAGCCGACGTCACGCACTCGCCATGCGATGTCGTTAGTGTTCCGAAGCATCTGAAAACGAAGGAGGCCGTGCCCATGAACGATCCTTTTTACGAGCGCTATCACGCCTTGCGCGTGCGGCGGCATGAGCACGGTATCGTCGAGATCGTGATGAGCGGCGAAGGCACCAACAAGAGCGGCCTCGCCACCGCCGACGCGCACATGCATCGCGAACTCGCGGAAATCTGGCGCGACGTGGACCGTGACCCGGACGCGCGCGTGGCCGTGATCCGCGGCGAGGGCAAGGGCTTTTCGGCGGGCGGCGACCTGCAACTCGTCGAAGACATGGCCACGCATTTCGACGTGCGCGCGCGCGTCTGGCGCGAGGCGCGCGACCTCGTCTACAACGTCATCAACTGCAGCAAGCCGATCGTTTCGGCGATGCACGGCCCGGCCGTGGGCGCGGGCCTCGTCGCGGGCCTGCTCGCCGACATCTCCATCGCCACGAAAAGCGCGCGCATTATCGACGGTCATACGCGGCTGGGCGTGGCGGCGGGCGATCACGCGGCGATCGTCTGGCCGCTGCTGTGCGGCATGGCGAAGGCGAAGTACTACCTGCTGCTGTGCGAGCCGGTGAGCGGCGCGGAAGCCGAGCGGATCGGCCTCGTCTCGCTCGCCGTCGACGACAACGACCTGCTGCCGAAGGCGTTCGAAGTGGCGAAGCGCCTCGCGAGCGGTTCGCAGACGGCGGTGCGCTGGACCAAGTACGCGCTCAACAACTGGCTGCGCTCGGCGGGGCCGACCTTCGATACGTCGCTCGCGCTCGAATTCATGGGCTTTTCCGGGCCGGACGTGCGCGAAGGCGTGCAGTCGCTGCGCGAACGCCGCGCGCCCGATTTTCCGGGCGGCGAACCGTTCTGAGGCGCCGGGCGGCGTTGCTGGCTTCGTTGTCGGCCTTCAGCCGCTGCTCGTTGCCGGAGTTCGTCGCTGGCGTTTGTTGCTTTCGTTTGTTGCTCGTTTGTCGCTGGCTTTCGTCGCGCTGGTTTCGTCGCGCTGGTTTCGTCGATACGGCGGGCGCGTGACGTGCGGCACGGGCAATTTGATCGTACGAACCGCGCGGTATGATCGACGCAATCGCCCGCGCGGGCGAATCACCACCAATGCGAGGGAGAACCGCATGACCGATTCCGCTGGCGCCATGCCGCCGTTCCCGGGCTTTCCCGGTTTTCCGCCCGCGGAAATGCTCGACCGCATGTGGGGCATGATGCGCCTCACGCCGTTCGGCGCGGCGTTTCCCGGCGCGGAGCCGGGCGCGGCGCAGCCGTTCGGGCCGTCCTTGTCGATGATGTCCGACATGATGACGCCGCTCACCAACATCGAGGAACTCGACAAGCGCATCACCGACCTGCGCGCCGTGGAGCAGTGGCTCAAGCTCAATCTCGGCATGCTGCAATCGGCGATTCAGGCGCTCGAGGTGCAGCGCGCGACGCTCTCCACGCTGCGCGCGTTCGGCGCGTTCGCGCAGGCGCAGATGAATCCCGCGAAGCCCGAGGCCGAGAGTGCTTCGGGCTCGGCCGGCAGCGGCTACAACCCGTTCGCGGCCTATGCGAGTGCGGCGGGTGCGGCGAGTGCGACGTCTTCGGACCGCGGGCAGGAAGCGAAAATGGCCGCCGATGCGGCGCAAGCGGCCGGGGCGAGCGAAAGCGCGCAGCCAGCGGACGCGCCGCCGCCGGGCTTCGATGCCTCGGCGTGGTGGAATCTGCTGCAAACGCAGTTCAACCAGCTCGCGCAATTCGCCATGGCGCAGCCCGCCGCGGCGGCGCAAGCCGCGCAAGCGGCCGCGCAGGCCGCGAGCGAGGCACAGGCCGAAGCCGCGCAGGGCGCGAAGGGCAAAGGCGCCGCGGGCGCGGCCAAACGTGCCAGCGGCAGCAGCGCGAGCGCGGCTGGCAGCGCTGGCGGTACGGGCCGCACGGCGGCGCGCGGCGCGAAAAAACCGGCGGCGTCCGAGTAGGCGCGAGCGCGCGGGTACCTCGGCATCGGCGGAACAGGCGCGTGAATGCGCACATAACGGTGCTTTCACGCGCGCATCGGCGGCTCATCCCGACGCCCGCTTTCCTCGCTTTTACGCGGCAGCTGGCGTCATTTTTGATCTAGCGCAAATTCGCGGAGACGGCCGTTCTGTGGCACCGGCCGCCATCCGGAACTGCAAGATCGGCGTGCTATCATGGTGTAAGGTTTTTCCGGTCAAATTGTGGGATTCGACGGGTGTTTGCGACGGTTTTTGTACGCGTGGCGCCCTGTTGAGCGAAGTCCACGCGCGCGGGACACGCGCACCGGAAGGCCAACGGGCAAGGCTTGGCGTCCGGGGTCGCCATGGTGCGACATGGTGTCGCAGGCGCTGGCCGAGGTAAGGCGAGCGGGGCGTTGTAACGCTTACCGCGTTGGCGCATGGCTGGTCGGGCGGCAGGCACGCGGCAAACGTCAGGCGAACGGCCCGCGTAGCAAGTGGTGGATCAGCGGCTATCAGTGGTCAAGGCGGCCGGGTTCAAGGCAGGCATTCGTTACCCAGAACCCCTTATGACGCCGTTCACTCCGGTTGGCAGCATTGTTGTGGGACAACGCTCAGGCGTGGCCCGCTCCGCGATTGCGTCCAGCGGACCCGATACCGCGTAAAATTAAATGTTTTTCGCTCGCATGCCGCGTCCTGAACGCGGGCACGCGGCACGCTACACATTCGTCATGCGCGCGTTATGCGCAGATCAGGGGCGGGACTATGAACACGATGCTTTATCCGGAACTTTACAAATCGCTCGAACAAGTCCGTTGGGACATGGAAAAGGACATTCCCTGGGACAAGTTCGACGCGTCGCTCCTCACGGACGAACAGGCCGCGACCATCAAGATGAACGCGATCACCGAGTGGTCCGCGTTGCCCGCCACGGAAATGTTCCTGCGCGACAACCATCACGACAGCGACTTTTCGGCGTTCATGAGCGTCTGGTTCTTCGAGGAGCAGAAGCATTCGCTCGTGCTCATGGAATACCTGCGTCGTTTCAAGCCGGACATGGTGCCCACGGAAGAAGAACTGCACGCCGTGCGCTTCACGTTCGACCCGGCGCCTCCGCTCGAAACGCTCATGCTGCACTTCTGCGGCGAAATCCGCCTGAACCACTGGTATCGCCGTGCCGCCGAATGGCACACGGAGCCGGTCATCAAGGCCATCTACGAAACCATTTCGCGTGACGAAGCGCGCCATGGCGGCGCGTATCTGCGTTACATGAAGAAGGCGCTGAACAATGCGGGCGACGTCGCGCGCGCGGCGTTCGCGAAGATCGGCGTGCTGATGGCGTCGGCGCGCCGCACGGAAAAGCCGCTGCACCCGACCAACCTGCACGTGAACCAGGCGCTGTTCCCGCGCGACACGATCCAGTCGCGTCTGCCCGACCCGGAATGGCTCGAGCGCTGGCTCGACGAGCAGATCCGTTTCGACGACGGCTGGGAGAAGAAGGTCGTCGAGCGTATCCTGCACAACCTCTCGATCCTGTTCGAGCGCACGTTCACCACGGCGCAGGAACTGAACCGCTACCGCAAGGAAGTGGTGCAGCGTCTGCAGACCGAAACGGGCACGCAGCAACCGGCCTGACGCGCGAGAATCGCGTCGCGTCACGTTACGCCACGTTGCCTCACCTCATGCCTCGCCGCGCCGGACCCGGCGCGGCACGGCCCGGAGCGCTCGCGCGTCCCGGGCCGTTGGTTTTTTCACCTTCGTCGTCCTTTTCATTCGCTCCGATGCCCGCTTCCTTCGAACGCAAGATCACGACGCGCGAGGCGCTCGCCGAACGGCGCGCCTCGCTGCCCGGCCCGGTGGTGTTCACCAACGGTGTTTTCGACATTCTTCATCGCGGTCACGTGACCTATCTCGCCGACGCGAAAGCGCTCGGCGCGACGCTCATCGTCGGTGTGAACAGCGACGCCTCGGTGCGTTTGCTCGGCAAGGGCGACGACCGGCCGATCAACAACGAAAACGACCGCATGGCGCTGCTGGCGGCGCTCGAAAGCGTGGATTGGGTGGTGCGCTTCGAAGAGTTCACGCCGATCGAGCTGATCGGCGCGGTGCGGCCCGACATCCTCGTGAAGGGCGGCGACTACGACATGGACAAGCTCGCCGAGTCGGCGCTCGTGCGCAGCTGGGGCGGCACGGCGCTCGCCATTCCGTTCGAGCACGACCGCTCGACCACCAAGCTGTTGCAGAAGGTGCGCGCCGCCGAAGGCAAATAAGCCGTTTATCGATCGAAACGCGGCACGCAAAAACCGGCCGCACGTCTTGCGCTTAGAAAAGCGCGGGACGTGCGGCCGGTTTTGCCTGGGACGCCGGTGGTAACGCGGCCGCGCGCCGGTCGAGCCTTATTGCGTCAGCGCCGAAGCCTGCACGGCCGGTTGCGCGACCGGGCCGCCAACCGTAGGCATATCGGCCGATTCCGACGGCAGGATCGCGCGCACGCGCAGCCGCTCGGGATGAATCTGTCGGCTCAAATGCGTGGTTTCGCGGTTGCCCGAAGCGGGCGTCGGGCCGAACAGGCCGCTCACGGCCGCGAAGGCCAGCAGATTGGCGAGAATCAGGATGGCGATCAGCCAGCGCAGCATCACAGAAAGCTCCGAAGATAACGTTGTCGGGGTGAATCGGGTGGTGGGCTTCGCGCCAGGATCGCGGCTCAGGACTGCGCCGCGATCAGCGCGAGGCCCGCGAGCACGAGCGCATCGTGGCGAGTATGCGGCACCTTGAGCGCCGCTGTCACTTCCGCCGCCGCGCCGCCGCTCACCACGAGGCGCACCGGCTCGTTCCATGCCGCCTGCAGATCGGCCCACGCGCGCTCCACCAGCGCGGCCTGGGCGAGCGCGCAGCCCGCCGAGATCGAGCTTCGCGTGTCCGTGGCAAAAGGTAACGCGCTCGCGCCCGCTTCGATCTCGTGCGCGCCGCGCTCGATCACCGGAAGCTGCGCCGTGTGCTCGCCGAGCGAGCGCATCATGAGCGTCCAGCCGGGCGCGATCAGGCCGCCAACGAACGTGCCGTCCGCGCGCAGGGCTTCGAGCGTGGTGGCCGTGCCGAAGGTCGCGATCAGGAGCGGTTCGTCGGGGTAGGCATGGCGTGCGCCGATCAGGCCCGCCCAGCGGTCGCTGCCGAGCCCGTCCGGCGTGGTGTAACGATTGGTCACGCCGCACTGCTGCGCACACGCGCGCACGACGGTGCGCGGCACGCCGGGCCAGTGCGCTTCGACCCGCGCCGCGAGCCGCTCGCCCACGGCCGCGCCCGCCACGTTCGAGATCCAGGCGCCCGAGGGCGTGGGCAATGCGCGCCAGGCTTCGATTTCATCCGCGGCTTCGCCTTCGCGCGTGTGCTCTCGCGTGTGCTCTCGCGTGTGCTCCATGACGCCCGCGTGCAGCCGCGAGCCGTCGCTGGCCACGAGCGCCCACTTGATGCGGCTGTTGCCCGCGTCGATCAGCAGAAACGGGCCGCCCCGGCGCGGGCTCGCCGTCATCGAGCCTGGCGTCATGCGCCGTTGCCCGCGAGCCGCAGCGAGACGTCGCCGGTCGTGACGGTTTCGCGCCCGCCCGGCGTATCGACGATCAATTGGCCCTGTTCGTCGACGCCCACGGCCGCGCCGCGCAGCAACTCCTTGCCCTGTTCGTAGATCACGACCTCGCGCCCCGCGTAGGCATGGCACGCGTTCCAGCGCGCCTGAAACGCCGCGAAGCCGTGCGCGCCGAAGCGCTGCAGCGCGCCTTCGAGCGCGTTGAGTTCGGCGGCGAGCGTGTCGGTGAGATTGGCGTGCGGCCACGCGCGCGAGAGCGCCGTGGGCGTCGTGCCGGGCACGGCGGGCGCGGCATTGAGCGCCTTGACCTCGGCCGCGAGTGCTTCGGCGCCGCGCACGTTGGTGCCGATGCCGATCACGACCGCCGTGGCGTCGGGCGTGCTCCACGCCGTTTCCACGAGAATGCCGACCAGCTTGTCGCCTTCGAGCAGCACGTCGTTCGGCCACTTGAGCGCGATCTGGCCGGGCGCGGCCACGGGCAGCGTGCGCAGGCCGTCCACCAGCGCCGAGCCGATCGCGAGACTCAAGCCCGCGAGGCCGCCGATCGGGCGCGGCAGCACGGCCGCGAGCGAGAACAGCAGCGCGTCGCCGGGCTGCGCGACCCACGTGCGGCCGCGCCGGCCGCGGCCCGCCGTTTGCAGGTACGCGACGCGCACCATCGGGCGCGCGAGCGCGTTGGCTTTCTGCGGCAGCGCTTTCAGGCGCGCCATCAGGTCGGCGTTGGTCGAGCCGGTTTCCTCGACGATCTCGATCGGCCAGTCGTGCGCGGCCGGACCGAACAGGGTGATCGCGCGGTCGCGGTCGATGCGCCAGTCGGCGCCCGGGGAAGCGGAGGGTGGAGGCGTGGAAGTCATGGCTCGTATTGTAGTGGCTCGCGTCGGGGTTGCAGCGCGCCGCCGCGGTCGGCGCCGGCTTCGAAACGTGCCGCCGATAACGCCAGCGCCACGCTCATCGACATGATTATTCACATGCCGCCCACCGCTCGCCCACAGCTTATCCACCGATTCATCCACAGATGGCAACGCGACCGGCCGGATGGCCACTGCCCGCGAATTCGCCGGATTTTCGTGCAATCCACAGCTCACCCACAGGCGGCCCACAGGTTATCCACGGAATTACCCACAGTTCGGGCGACGGGAGGCCGCTCCCGCGCCCGCCTGGGCGGCCTTGCCGACGAAACGGGGCGCGTTCGTTACAATGTTTGAACCTTGCGATCCGTCGAGTGCTCACTTGAATCAAGACACGCCGCCCGGCCTCGAAGTTACGGCCGGCACCCGCGGAAAAACCGTGCGTCTGTCCGGCCAGTGGACCGCGCTGGCGCTCGCGCGCGACCGCGACCAGGGCGGCGCGGCGCGGCGGCTGCGCGCGATCGCCAGCGAACCGGTGAGCGAGTGGGATCTGTCGCGCGTCGAGCGCATGGACCACGTGGGCGGCCAGGCGCTGTGGCGCGTCTGGGGCCACAAGCTGCCCGCCGATCTGGTCGCGCTCTCGCAAACCCAGCGCGACATCTTCGAGCGCATCGCGCTGCTCGACTCGGTGCGCGAAGCGCCCGAGCGCGTGGTGCGCGTCGATCCCGTCACGCGGCTCGGCCTCGCGATCTTCTCGTTTCTCGATCACCTGTACGGCGGCATCGGCCTGCTGGGCGGCGTGATCCTCGATCTGCTGCGGGTGTTGCGCAAACCGAAAATCGCGCCGTGGATCGAGATTTCGGCGAACGTCTACAACGCCGGGGCGCGCGCGCTGCCGATCACGGCGCTGGTCGCGTTTCTGATCGGCATCGTGCTGTCGTATCTGTCGGCCCAGCAATTGCGTCTGTTCGGCGCGAACCAGTTCATCGTCAATATCCTCGGGCTCGCGGTGATCCGCGAACTGGGGCCGGTACTCTCGGCAATTCTCGTGGCGGGGCGCTCCGGCTCGGCGATCACGGCGCAGATCGGCGTGATGCGGGTGACGGAAGAACTCGACGCGATGCGCGTGATGGGCATTTCGCACGGCCTGCGGCTGATCCTGCCGCGCGTCGTGGCGCTCGGCGTGGCCATGCCGCTGCTGGTGATCTGGACCGACATCATCGCGTTGATCGGCGGCGCGATCGCGGCGAAGATCGTGCTGGGCATCGACATTTCGTGGTTCATCCGCTCGCTGCCGAGCGTGGTGCCTATCGCCAACCTGTGGATCGGCCTTGCCAAGGGCGTGGCGTTCGGCATGCTGGTGGCGATCGTCGGCTGTCACTTCGGCTTTCGCATCAAGGCGAATTCGCAGAGTCTCGGCGAAGGCACGACCACTTCCGTGGTCACGTCGATCACCATCGTGATCCTCGCCGACGCCGTGTTCGCGATCCTTTTTCAGAACGTGGGGCTGTCATGAGCACTGTCAGCGTAACGAGCCCATCCGCCGCCAACACCGCAGTGAGCACCACGGGCACGCTCACCACGCCGCTCAAGGACGTGGTGCAGGATCTGCCGCTGCCCGCCATTGGCGAGCCCGTGATCGAGGTGCAGAACCTCACCAAGCGCTACGGGCGCAACATCGTCCATCAGCATCTGAACCTGGAGATCCGGCGCGGCGAGATCGTCACGCTGGTGGGCGGCTCGGGCTCGGGCAAGACCACGCTCGTGCGGCAGATTCTGGGGCTCGAACAGCCCACGTCGGGCACGATCAAGATGTTCGGCGAAGACATCGCGACGATCGGCGCCGAGCAAGCGCGCCTCATGCGCACGCGCACCGGCATGCTGTTCCAGCAGGGCGCGCTGTTTTCCTCGCTCACGGTGTTCGACAACATCGCGCAGCCCGTGCGCGAACTCGGCAAGGTGCCGCCCGACCTGCTGCGCGACATCGTCATGCTCAAGCTCGAAATGGTCGGGCTGCCGTGCAAGCACGCCTCGAAAATGCCGGCCGCGCTCTCGGGCGGCATGATCAAGCGCGTCGGGCTCGCGCGCGCCATCGTGCTGGAGCCGGAACTGTTGTTTCTCGACGAACCCACGGCCGGACTCGACCCGCGCTCCTCGGACGAAGTGGTGGACCTCATCAGCACGCTGCACCGCGCGCTGGGCCTGACGGTCGTGCTCGTCACGCACGATCTGGACGCCATGGTCGCGCTCTCCACGCGCGTGGCCGTGCTCGCCGAGCGCCGCGTGCTGGTGGCCGCGCCCGTGGAGGAGGCGGCGAGCGTGGATCACCCGTTCATCCGCGAATATTTTCTGGGCATGCGCGGCCGCCGCGCGCTCCAGGCGCTGCCGCCGGAGCGGCGCGCGAAACTGCCGCCGGCCGCGCTCGCTTCGGCGGCGGTAGGTTGCAAACCGGGCTAGCCATGCGCACGACGGACACCGGGCGCGGCGTGCCGGGTCAGCCATAAAAGGAATCTGACGATGGAAAACAAACCGCATGCGTTCTGGGCGGGTCTCTTCACGATCGGGCTGCTCGTCGTGATCGCGGCGACGGTGCTGTTCTTCAGCGCCGATCACGCGGTGCGCGTGCCCTACGACATGATCTCGCGCACCAGCGTGACGGGCCTCTACCCCGACGCGGCCGTGCGTTACCGCGGTCTCGACGTGGGCAAGGTGCAGTCGATCCGCTTCGATCCGGGCCGCCCGGGCGAGATCCGCATCCGCATTCTCGTCGATCAGAAAGCGCCCATGACGCGTTCGACCTTCGGCACGCTCGCGCTCCAGGGCGTGACCGGCATCGCGTTCGTGCAACTCGACGACAACGGCGTCGACCTCTCGCCGCTCGCCTCGTCGGACAAGCACGTGGCCGAACTGCCGCTGCGCCCCGGCTTGCTCGACCAGTTGCAACGGCGCGGCGACGCGTTGCTCAACAAGCTCGACCACATTGCCGGCGACGTGGACGACATGCTCAACGAAGACAACCGCAAGCAGCTGATGGCGACGGTCGCGAGTCTCCAGCAGGCCGCGAGCAGCGTGAACGCGCTCGCGCAGCAACTCGAGCCGACCACGAGCAAGCTGCCCGGCGCGGTCACGGACCTGCAGCACACGCTGCAATCCACCAACCAGCTGATCACGAGCGTGAACCGCCCCGACGGCCCGTTCCAGACCAATCTCAACAAGGCCGGCACCGCGGCGGCGCAGGCGGGCGCGGCGCTCGCCTCGATCGACGCCTCGGTGCAGGAACTCTCGGCGCGCGTGGGTTACGACACGCTGCCGCGCGTCGATTCGCTGACCGACGACGTGCGCTCGGCCATGCGTTCCGTGGATCGCGCGGCGGGCACATTCAGCACGAGCCCGCGCAGCGTGCTGTTCGGCGGCGCGCCGCAGCCCGCGCCGGGGCCCGGCGAGCCGGGCTTCGCGTGGCCCGCGGCGGGCGGCAAATAATTTCGCCGATTACGCTGGGCGCTGGCGCGTTGCGCCGCGGATCGAAGCTGGATCTTCGGGTGAGCGACGCTGGATTCACGCTTGACCGCCGCGCTTGCCGAAGTTGGCCAACGCCGTTCGCCCAGCCCGATCGCCCTCATTCGCTACGTTCGGCGACTGCCGCGCCCCCGAGCCGGAAGCCGCCGCCAGAGACACCACAAGGAATCGCCATGTCACGCTTTTTCGCCTCGACGTCCGCCGCCCTGCCGCCCGCGAAGGCGCTGGCGGCGCTTGCGCTCGCCGCGCTGCTCGCGGCCTGCGCGGGCGAGCAGGCCGCCATCAACGACGCGCGCTACGACCTCGGGCCGCAAGCCACGCAGGCGCAGCAGATGCAGAAGACCGCCCAGGGCAAGCTCGGCAAGCCGCTGCTCAAGGTGCTGGCCGTGAGCGCGCCGCCGCCGCTCGACAACGACGGCATCGTCTACCGCATGAACGTCGATTCGCAGCGCACCGGCCGCTACGCCAACAGCCGCTGGACGATGTCGCCCGCGCGCCTGTTGACGGAGCGCCTGCGCACGGCGCTCGGCGCGAACGCCACCGTGCTCTCGGGCGCCGACGCCGTGCCCGCCCCGATGCTCAAGGTCGAGCTGATCGACTTCGAGCAGGTGTTCCAGAGCGCGACCGAGAGCATGGGCGTGCTGGCCGCGCGCGCGACGCTCATGCAGGGCGGCAAGGTGCTGGCGCAACGCGACTTCGTCGTGAGCGCGCCCGCGAACTCGCCGGACGCGGCGGGCGGCGTGCATGCGCTGCAGGCGGCCAGCGACGACTTCGCGGGTCAGCTGAATACGTGGCTGGGCTCGCAGGTGTTCGCCGGAACGCCTTGAGGCGGTTGCGGTCAACAGGAGCGAGGCAGGTTGAATCGCGATTGAACAGCAGCAGGCAAGCGCCATGATCGAAGCGGGACGGCCGAAGCAGCGCGCGCCGCAAGGCGGCCCGCGCGGCGCGAACGGTTCAGGACGCGGCCCCGAAGGGAGCGAGGCGGGCGGCGAGGCAGACAGCAAGCCGGGCGGCGCCGCGCATCGCGCGCCGCGCGCGGGCGCGCATCCGGACGCCGCGCGCGGTGCTGGCGGAGGCGTTGGCCGCAGCGCGCACGAACGCGGCGCGGCCGCCGCCTCATCCGCGTCCTCATCCGCGTCTTCATCCGCCGGGCGGCCCGGGCACGAACCTCTGCCGCGTCAGGCTTCGGCGCTCTCGCGCCAGGCGCTCGCGCTCTACGCCGCGCTGATCGTCTATGGCTCGTGGTATCCATTTTCGGGCTGGCGCTCGCTCGGCCTGAGCCCGTTCGCCTATCTCGGCGATCCGTTCCCGCGCTACTGGACCGTTTTCGACATCGTCACCAACGTGCTCGGCTACATGCCGTTCGGCGCGCTCGTCGTGCTCGCGGCGTGGCCGCGCTGGCGCGGCGTGCGCGCGGTGCTGCTCGCGAGCGTCGCGGGCACGCTGCTCTCGGGCGTGATGGAGGCGGTGCAGACCTGGCTGCCCACGCGCGTGGCCTCGAACCTCGACCTCGCCTCGAATGCGCTCGGCGCGCTGCTCGGCGCCGTGCTCGCCGCGCCCGCCACCGGCGCGCTGCTGGAGCGCGGGTTTCTCAGGCGCTTGCGCTTTCGCTGGTTCGAGCGCGATGCGGGCATGCTGATGGTGCTCGCCTCGCTCTGGCCGTTCGCGACGATGTTTCCCGCGCCGCGCCTGTTCGGCATGGGCGACTGGCCGCGCGCGCTGTGGCAGCGCTTCGACGCCTCCATGCAAGATGTCATGCTCGCGTGGACGCCCGCCGCCTGGCATCTGCGCGCGCTCCCCGACGCGCTTGCCGCGCGCTTGCCCGACACGGGCTGGGAAGCCATTGTCACCACGCTCAACCTGTTCGGCGCGGCGGCCTTCGCCTCATTGCCGATGCGCGCGCGGGCGCCGCGCGCGCGCCTCATGCTGCTGCTGATCGCCGTCACGCTGGTGGTGAAGGCGGGCGCGACCTTCCTGCAATCGCAAAGCGGTCTCGTGTTCGACTGGGCGACGCCGGGCGCGCTCGTCGGGCTTGCCTGCGGCACCTTCGTGGCGCTCGTCGCGCTGCGCCTGCCGCGCGCCGCGCGCGCGACGGCGGCGGCCTGCGCGCTGGCGCTGGCGCTCGTGCTGGTGAACGTGCTGCCCGTGAATCCGTATTTCGACGTGGTGCTGGAAGACTGGCGCCAGGGCCGCTATCTGCACTTCAACGGCCTCGCGCGCTGGCTCGCGTGGACCTGGCCATGGGCCGCGCTCGCGTGGGCGGCATTTTCCGCCGAGCGCGCATGGCTCTTGCGGCGTGCGAGCAGGCGGTCCTGAGCAGGCGGTCCTGAGCGGGCGGTCCTGAGCGGGCAGTCCTTGGCAGGTCGTTCTCGCCGGTCGCCCAGGCTGGTCGTTCCGAGCCGCGCGGCGCGCTGCCTGCGATGCGTGAGCCCGCGCGGCGCCCACGGAGCGTTCGTGCGCCGCTCGCTATAATCGACCGGATCAAGGATCGCGCCCCGTCGATCCGCCGCGTCAGCCGTATCGCGCCACGAAGCGGGCCCGCTCGTGGCCCGGGCCGGGTTCGATCGCGCGGCGCTTCCCCACCTCGCAGAGACTGCGAAGCACATAACACGGTACCCACGTCATGACCGATTCCTTCTACAAGTACCACGTCTTTTTCTGCCTCAACCAGCGCGATCCCGGCGCGGAGCGCCCGAGCTGCGCCAACTGCAACGCGCAGGAGATGCAGGAGTACGCCAAGAAGCGCGTGAAGAAGCTGGGCCTCGCCGGGCCGGGCCAGGTGCGCATCAACAAGGCGGGCTGTCTCGATCGCTGCGAGGAGGGCCCGGTCGTCGTCGTGTATCCGGAAGGCACGTGGTACACCTACATCGACGAAACCGACATCGAAGAGATCGTCGTGTCGCATCTGCAAAACGGCCAGGTGGTCGAGCGCCTGAAGATCGACCGCTGACCGAACGCCGCGAGACCGCGAGAGCGCCGAGCAAGACCGAAGGAAACCATTCACCGATGAACGCCCAGACGCAAAAATTCCAGATCGACGGTCCCGTCGGCAAGATCGAGTGCGCGCTCGACGCGCCCGAAGCCGGCACCACGCCGCGCGGCATCGCGCTCGTCGCGCATCCGCATCCGCTCTTTGGCGGCACGATGGACAACAAGGTCGCGCAGACGCTCGCGCGCACGCTCGTGCAACTCGGCTACACCACGTATCGCTCGAATTTTCGCGGCGTGGGCGCGACCGAAGGCACGCACGACGAAGGTATCGGCGAACAGGACGACCTGCTCGCGCTGCTCGAGCACATGCGCGCGCAGCCGGGCCACGCCGACCAGCCGCTCGTGCTCGCGGGCTTTTCGTTCGGCACCTTCGTGCTCTCGCACGTCGCGAAGCGTTTTCTGGAAGCGGGCGGCGCGATCGAGCGCATGGTGTTCGTCGGCACGGCCGCGAGCCGCTGGGACGTCGCGCCGGTACGCGAGGACACGCTCGTGATTCACGGCGAACTCGACGACACCGTGCCCATCCTGTCGGTCTACGAATGGGCGCGCCCGCAAGAGCTGCCGGTGGTGGTGATTCCGGGCGCCGAGCACTTCCTGCACCGCAAGTTGCACGTGCTCAAGCGCATCATCGTGGAAGCCTGGCGCTGAGGTATTCGCCGAAGTCACCGGGCGCTGAAGCGAGCGGCCGCGAGGCCGCCTTTCAGTGCGCCGTCCTTGGTTGTTCAACGCGCTTTCATGCGCGCTCGCGGTTGTTTTGTCCCCTTGTTGTCCTTCTGTCATGCACGTTTAGCAAAGATTCGAAACGTGCATTTACCGTGAAAAACGCGCGTCCAGGGCGCGCAAACGTGTGACATCGCGGAAAAACGCCCGAATGTGGCGCGTATAATGGACGCCATTTTTGTGGATGCGCGCCCGGATTTTGCAGTCGGCTCGCCGTGCTTCAAGGCGACGCCCGCGCCCGCATCCCCGCCTGCCTCCGGGTGCGCGCCGCTCCGCGCGCCACGTTCATCCAGCCTCATTCAGCCCGATCCGAACCTATGCGTTTTCTCTCCTCCGGCCAGTCCGCTTTCGCTCCTCCTTCCCTCGTTCGTCGTGCCACGCTCGCCGCGCTGTTGCCCGCCACGCTCCTCGCCAGCGCGAGCGCGTTCGCGCAGGTGCCGCCGCCCGCGGTGAACGCCCGTTCCTGGGTGCTCGTCGACGCCACCGCGAACCAGGTGCTCGCGTCCGGCAACGCCGAAGAGCGCGTCGAACCGGCTTCGCTCACGAAGCTCATGACCGCGTACCTCGTGTTCGAGGCGCTGCAGTCGAAGAAGATCACGATGGAGCAGGAAGTCACGCCGAGCGACGCCGTGCGCCGCGTGAAGACCGACGAATCGCGCATGTTCATCGAAGCGAACAAGCCGGTTTCGGTGCACGACCTCGTGTACGGCATGATCGTGCAGTCGGGTAACGACGCGGCCATCGCGCTCGCCGAACTGGTGGGCGGCAGCGAGTCGAACTTCGTCAACATGATGAACGCCGAAGCCGCGAAGCTCGGCATGACGCACACGCATTTCGCCGACGTGAACGGCATGCCCGACCCGCAGCACTACACCACGGCGGGCGACCTCGCGATCGTCTCGGCGCGCCTGATCCGCGACTTCCCCGACTACTACAACATCTTCTCGGTCAAGGAATTCACGTACAACAAGATCAAGCAGCCGAACCGCAACCGTCTGCTGTGGATCGATCCGACCGTCGACGGCCTGAAGACCGGCCACACGCAGGCGGCGGGTTACTGCCTGATCGCCTCGGCGAAGCGTCCGATCGCGGGTGGCGGCAGCCGTCGTCTGGTCTCGGTGATGATGGGCGAGACCAAGGAGCACGATCGCGTCCAGGACAGCCTGAAGATGCTGAACTACGGCTATAGCGCGTTCGACACCACGCGCATCTATCAGGCGAATCAGGCCGTGGCCACGCCGCGCGTCTACAAGGGCACGCTCGACGCCGTGAAGGTCGGCGTGAAGAAGGACCAGTACGTGACGCTGCCGAAGGGCGCCGCCGACAAGGCCAAGCCGCAGATCGAACTCACGAGCCCGCTGATCGCGCCGATCGCGGACGGCCAGCAGCTCGGCTCGGCGAAGTTCGTGGGCGCGGACGGCAAGGTGCTCGCGCAATTCCCGGTGGTCGCGCTCGAAGCGGTGCCGCAGGCGGGTATCGTCGGCCGCGTGTGGGATTCGCTCATGCTGATGGTCAACAAGAAGAAGTGATGAAGGCGGCGGCTCCGGCATCCACCGGTTTGGCGGCGGGCGCGGTTTCGACCGAGGTGGAACGCGGGATGGAACGCGCCATTGCCGAGCCGCTCGTCTGGCTCAACGGCGCGCTCACGCCGCTGTCCGAGGCGCGCATTCCGGTGCTCGACCGCGGCTTCATTTTCGGCGACGGGATCTACGAAGTCGTGCCCGTGTACGCGCTGCCCGTGGAAGCCGGCGGCGCGTGCGTGCGGGTGCCGTTTCGCGGCGCGCAGCATTTCGCGCGGCTCGCGCGTTCGCTCGACAAGGTGGGCATTGCCGCGCCGTTCGACGAAGCCGGCTGGCGCGCGCTCGTCGCGCGTCTCGTCGAGGCCAACGTCGCGGCGGGCGTGCTCGCCCCCGACGCGCACGCGAACGTGTACGTGCAGATCACGCGCGGCGTCGCGCCGCGCGGCCACGCGTTTCCGGCGCACGCCACGCCCACGGTGTTCGCCATGGCGAATCCGCTGGTGCTGCCGGGCGCCGCGCAACGCGAGCACGGCGTGCATTGCGTGACGGCCGAAGACCGCCGCTGGCTGCATTGCGACATCAAGTCCACCTCGCTGCTCGGCAATGTGCTGATGGCGCAGCATGCGGCGGAACACGGCGTGTACGAAACGATCCAGTTGCGTGACGGTTTTCTCACCGAGGCCTCGTCGGCGAACGTGTGGATCGTGAAGGACGGCGCGCTCTACGCGCCGCCGCGCAGCGAGCGCATTCTCGAAGGCATCCGCTACGGTCTGCTCGAAGAACTCGCGCAGGAATGCGCGATTCGCTTCGAGGCGCGCGACATCGGCGAAACCGAACTGCGCAACGCCGACGAAATACTCGTGACCTCGGCGACCAGGGAGGTGCTGGCGGTCGTGTCGCTCGACGGCGCGCGCGTGGGCTCGGGCCAGCCAGGGCCGGTGTACGCCGCGCTCTACGCCGCCTACCAGCGCGCGAAGGCACGCGAAGCGCGGAACGTGCACAGCGCTTAAAATGCCGGGCTGTGCAGACGAGTGGCCGAGTGCGGTCAGGCCGGGCCTGACCTGACCGGGCCGGTAATCAGGGAGCAATGAGCATGACGCAGCAAAACGGCGGCAGTCCCGCCGAAGCGAAGGAATCGCTGATCGAATTTCCGTGCGACTTTCCGATCAAGGTGATGGGCAAGACGCATCCCGAGTTCCACGACACGATCGTGGCCGTGCTGCGCGAATTCGACGGCGGCTTCGACGCCACGACGATCGAAACGCGCCCGTCGAGCGGCGGCAACTACACGGGCCTCACCGTGACCGTGCGCGCCACGAGCCAGGCGCATCTCGACGATATGTACCGTGCGCTCACCGGGCATCCGATGGTGAAGATCGTGCTGTGAGCCCGCCGCTTCAGCCGTAAAAAAGGGCCGCTCTATGCGGCCCTTTTTACGTTCGGGGCGCGGCGTTCAGGGCAGATCGCCCACGCGGGCGCGCTGTGCGGCGGCGGCCGCCGTGATGAGCGGCCCAGCCTCGCAGGCGTCTTCGTAGAGCCGCCGGAAGCGCGCGACTTCGTCGAACACCCAGTTGCGGAACGCCTGCACGCGCTCGGTCTGCATGCGCTGCGGCGTGCAGATGAAGTAATAGCGCCATGGGCTCGGGCCGTCGATGTCCTTGAAGAGGCGCACGAGGCGCCCGCGCGTGATTTCGTGCATGGCGAGCGAGCGGCGCACGAGCGCGATGCCCTGGCCGTCCATGGCCGCCTGCAGCAGATTCGACGAATCCTGGTAGAGCACGCCGCGCTTGGGTTCGGGCAGGTCCTGCAGGCCGGCGGCGTCGAAGAACGGGCGCCAGAGTTCGTCGTCGGAACGCAGCAGCGGCAGGGTCGCGAGTTCGCGCGGCGTTTCGGGCAGCTTGCCGCCGTTGAAGTCGGGCGAGCACGCGGGAAAGAAGATTTCGTCGAGCAGCAGTTCGGCGTGCAGCCCCGCATAGTGGCCGAAGCCGAAGCGGATCGCCACGTCCACGTCGTCGCGCGCGAAGTCGGTGAGCAGATTGGTGGATTGCAGCTCGACGTCCCACTGCGGATGCGCCTCGATGAAACGGCCGATGCGCGGCGTCACCCAGCGCGCCGCGAACGACGACAGCATGGAGATGACGAGCCGCCGGTCGCGGTCGCCGGCGCGGATTTCCTGGGTGGCGTGCGCGAGTTGCAGCAGCGCGTCGCGGACCTGGGCGGCGTAGCGGCGGCCCGTGTCGGTCATGCGCACGCGCTTGCCGTCGCGGGCGAACAGGGCCACGCCCAGTTCGGCTTCGAGCGCGCGGATCTGGTGGCTCACCGCGCCGTGCGTGACGAAGAGTTCGTCGGCGGCGCGGGAGAAGCTTTCGTGGCGCGACGCGGCTTCGAAGGCCTTGAGCGCGTTGAGGGCGGGGAGCTGTCTCAGGTCCATCGTAATTTTTCTCACATAGCCGTGAAAATTGATCGTTTTGCCCGATGCCTTGTACTGCCTACGATTGTAGCCATCGAAGCAGCACTTTCGGAGCGCGAAATGAGAGAAATTTCTTCGGATATCACGTTTGAAGTGGCCGCCCGGCAAACCGCCTCGGTGCGCGTGACGCGCAGCACGCGGCTCACGGTCACGTGCGGCACGGTGTGGGTCACGCGCAGCGACGACACCGCCGACTACTGGCTCGAACCGGGCCACATGTTGCGGCTGCGCCGCGGCGAGCGCCTGTGGATCGGCGCGGAAGGCGGCGCGTGCGCCTGGGTGCAGTTCGCGGCGCCGGCGCGGCTCGGCGAGCACGCGGTGGATCTGGCGGCGCGCGTGGCGCAGCGCGCGGGCGTGCATCTCGGCGACGGCTGGCGAACGGTTTGAGCGCGGTTTTGATGGAGATGGCGCGCGGCGGCTAGCGATGGCGCTGCCGCGCGCAAGGCCGATGGGCTTTTCGTCGACAGATAATCGACGCCCGGCGTATCGACGCCCGGCGTATCGACGTATCGACGCTCGACGTATCGACGCCCGGCGCACTTGTCTCGAATTCGGTAAACTTGCGCCATCATGTGCGCCACACCGGTTTCATCCCCGCAGACTTCTTCCGACCCCTTGATCGCCGAAAGCCTGGCCGATAGCGCGGTTTTCGCGCCGCCTCTCGTGCGCTGGCGCGGCAACGAGGCGTATCAGGCCAGCTTCGACGCCATGCGCGACTTCACCGCCGCGCGCGACGCCACGACCCCCGACGAAATCTGGCTCGTCGAACATCCGCCCGTCTTCACGCTCGGCCAGGCCGGCAAGCCCGAGCATCTGCTGGTCGCGAACAGCGGCATCCCGCTCGTGCAGATCGACCGCGGCGGCCAGATTACGTATCACGGGCCGGGGCAGGTCGTGGCTTACCTGCTGCTCGATCTGCGGCGCCGCAAGCTGATGGTGCGCGAGCTGGTCACGCTCATCGAGGACGCCGTGATCGAAACGCTGGCGGCGTATAATCTCGCGGGTGTTCGCAAGGCCGGTGCGCCCGGTATTTACGTGCCGGAACAGGCCGAAAGCGCCGTGAGCGCGCCACTCGCCACGCACGCGGGCGCGAAGGTCGCCGCGCTCGGTCTCAAGATCCGCAACGGTTGCAGCTATCACGGCGTGAGCCTGAACGTGTCGATGGACCTGAGCCCGTTCCTCGCGATCAATCCGTGCGGCTACGCCGGCCTCGAAACCGTCGACATGGCCACGCTCGGCGTGAATGCGAGCTGGCGCGACGTGGCCGCGACGCTCGCCGCGCGGCTCGAAGCGAACCTGGCCGCGCACGCGCAACGCGCAAACATTCCTTCGGTGGCCGAAGCGGCTGCCGCAGACCCGGTGGTCGCTCCGATCGCCGCAGACCCGGCAGCCGAAGCGGCTACAGGGAACCCGACCGCAAGCGCGGTCTGAAGGCGGGTAACCGCCGCAACCGCAGGCTGGCGGCGAACCGGCGGCCTGACTGGATCGAAAGCATGACTGACATCACCGCGAACCCCGCCGCGAATTCCGCTGCTCCCGCTGCACCCTCTGTGCCGGTTACGTCGGTCGCCGACGCTGCCGCCTACGACGCCACCGCCAAGCAGAAGGCGCAGGCCAAGACCTCGCGCATTCCCATCAAGGTCATCCCGATCGAGAAGCTCAAGAAGCCCGACTGGATCCGCGTGAAGGCGGCCACGGGCAATTCGCGCTTCTACGAGATCAAGGAGATCCTGCGCGAGCACAAGCTGCATACGGTGTGCGAAGAGGCGAGCTGCCCGAATATCGGCGAATGCTTCGGCAAGGGCACCGCGACGTTCATGATCATGGGCGACAAGTGCACGCGCCGCTGCCCGTTCTGCGACGTCGGTCACGGCCGCCCCGATCCGCTCGACGTGAACGAGCCGGAAAATCTCGCGCGCACGATCGCGGCGCTCAAGCTCAAGTACGTGGTGATCACGAGCGTGGACCGCGACGACCTGCGCGACGGCGGTGCGGCCCACTTCGTCGAATGCATTCGACGTACGCGCGAGCTTTCGCCGGAAACGCGCATCGAAATTCTCACGCCGGACTTCCGCGGTCGTCTCGATCGCGCGATCGGCATTCTGAACGCCGCGCCGCCCGACGTGATGAACCACAACCTCGAAACGGTGCCGCGTCTGTACAAGGAAGCGCGCCCGGGTTCGGACTACGCGCATTCGCTCAAGCTGCTGAAGGACTTCAAGGCGCTGCATCCCGATGTCGCGACCAAGTCGGGCCTGATGGTCGGTCTTGGCGAAACCGAGGAAGAGATTCTTCAGGTGATGCGCGATCTGCGCGCGCACGACGTGGACATGCTCACCATCGGCCAGTATCTCCAGCCTTCGGAACATCACCTGCCGGTGCGCGCGTACGTGCACCCGGACACGTTCAAGATGTACGAGGAAGAGGCGTACAAGATGGGCTTCACGCACGCGGCCGTGGGCGCGATGGTGCGTTCGAGCTATCACGCCGATCTGCAGGCGCATGGCGCGGGCGTGGTGTGATGCGCGCGCTGTGAGTTGCGATTGAGTTGCGATCGAGTTGAAAAAAAGCCCGCGTTTTGCGGGCTTTTTCATTGGTGCCGGGCGCGCTCGCAACCGCCTAAGCCGCCTCCACCGTCAAATGCGACACCTCGTGCACCGCCGCGAGCCGCGCGCGGATCGTCTCCACCGTCACGCCGCCGCGCGTGCGCACGCTCACGATCGCGGCGCGCGCCTGCGGGCCGATCTGCCATACGTGGAGATCGGCGATGTCGGCGTCGCCGTGCGCGCTGAGGATCTCGCGGATTTCCCCGGCCACGTGCTCGTCGGTCTTGTCGAGCAGGATCGCGGCCGTATCGCGCATGAGCGTCCAGGCCCAGCGCGCGATCACGACGGAACCGACAATGCCCATCAGCGGATCGAGCCAGACCCAGCCGAGATAGCGGCCGGCCAGCAGCGCCGCGATCGCCAGCACCGAGGTGAGGGCGTCCGCGAGCACGTGCACGTAGGCCGAGCGCAGGTTGTTGTCGCCGTGATGCCCGTGAGCGTGAGCCGCGTCGTGGTCATGACCCTGGTCGTGATGATGCGCGTGGCCGTGATGGTGATGCCCGTGGCCGCCCGCGAGCAGCAGCGCGCTCGCGATGTTCACGATCAACCCGACCGCGGCGATGAGCGTCGCTTCACCGAAGGCCACGCGGGTCGGCTGCACGAACCGGAATGCCGACTCGATGCCGATACCGAGCGACACCAGCGCGAGGATCAGCGCCGAGGCGAAACCGGCCAGCTCGCCCACCTTGCCCGTGCCGAAACTGAACGCGCGATTGCCCGCATTGCGCTTCGCGTAGCGGTAGGCGAGCGCGGCGATGCCGAGCGCGCCCGCGTGCGTGGCCATGTGGAAGCCGTCGGCGAGCAGCGCCATCGAGCCGGTGAGATAACCGGCCACGATCTCGCCGATCATCATGAGGAATGTGAGCGCGACGACCGAGCGCGTGCGGCGCGCGTTCTCGTCGTGCGCGCTGCCGAGAAACGAATGCTCGTGGGCGCGCGGCGCGTGGGAATCGATGTTCATGGCGTGCGTGGTGGTGTGCCGGACTTAGCGTGAATAGCGGCGCAGGGCTTCGAGCAGTTCGTCGACGCCTTGCTGCCGTTCCTGGTTCGTGAGGTCGGGATGCGCCACATGCTCGCGCGCATGCGCCTCGATGATCTCGTCGAGCAGACCGTTCATCGCGCCGCGCGTGGCGGCGACCAGATGCAGGATCTTTTCGCACTCGGCTTCGCCTTCGAGCGAGCGTTCGATGGCCTGCACCTGACCGGCGATACGGCGCACGCGCTTGAGCAGATCGTCTTTGTGTTCGGAAAGATGTGACATACCTATACCCCCTATAGGTATACGATAGCACAGCCCGGCGGCCACTCGAACCGTTTCGGCGTGGCAAACCCCCGTGCTGTCCAGCCGTACGGGTTAACCAGAACCACGCCGTATCCCTCGTTATGGAAAGCCGGACGCCATCCGGCCGGGTTTCTGGAAAACCAGATTCGCGGCGCTTTGCCGCGCGGCAAAACGTTGATAAATCAAGGCATTGGGCGCGCGCATGCGCTGGCATCGACCTTGCAATAAGAAAGGCGCGGCCACCTCGGTCGCGACAAAAAAATGAGGCTGTATCCCGCGCCCAGGCGCGTGGTCCAGCCAACAGGAGACAGCCGATGTCCGATCCCTTCTTCCGGTTTCGCTGATTCCCGTTTTCGCTCTGTCGCGGCCCGACCTCAGCGTCGTTCGGCCATTGGCTTAATTACATTCGCAGGAACCATCGTGAAGAAACCTCTCCACAAAGTCCTCTACTTCCAGGTGATCGTGGCGATCGTCGTCGGCGTGATCCTCGGGCACTTCTGGCCCGCGCTCGGCATCGACATGAAGCCGCTCGGCGACGCCTTCATCAAGCTCATCAAGATGGTGATCGGTCCGATCATCTTCTGTACCGTCGTGACCGGCATCGCCGGCATGGAAGACATGAAGAAGGTGGGCCGCGTGGGCGGCAAGGCGCTGCTCTACTTCGAGATCGTCTCGACCTTCGCGCTCGTGCTCGGCCTGATCGCCACGCACGTGCTCAAGCCGGGCGCCGGCTTCAACGTCGACGTGACGACGCTCGACGCCAAGTCGGTCGCGAGCTTCGCCGAAAAGGCGCACGGCCAGAGCAGCGTCGACTTCCTGATGCACATCATTCCGGACACGATCTTCTCGGCGTTCGCGCAGGGCGAAATCCTGCAGATCCTGCTCATCGCGCTGCTGTTCGGCGCGGTGCTCACGCAGATCGGCGAGCGCGGCCGCGTGGTCACGGACTTCATCGACGGCGTCTCGGGCGTGCTGTTCGGCGTCGTGAAGATCGTCACGAAGCTCGCTCCGATCGGCGCGTTCGGCGCGATGGCGTTCACCATCGGCAAGTACGGCGTGGGTTCGCTGATCCCGATGCTCAAGCTGATCGGCACGTTCTATCTGACCTCGGTCGTGTTCGTGCTCGTCGTGCTCGGCGCGATCGCGCGCTTCACGGGTTTCTCGATCATCCGCTTCGTCTCGTACATCAAGGAAGAACTGCTGATCGTGCTCGGCACGAGCTCGTCGGAGTCGGCGCTGCCGCAACTGATGCAGAAGCTCGAACGCCTCGGCTGCTCGCGCTCGGTGGTGGGTCTCGTGGTGCCGACCGGCTACTCGTTCAACCTCGACGGCACCAACATCTACATGACGATGGCGGTGCTCTTCATCGCCCAGGCGACCAACACCGACCTCACGTGGACGCAGCAGCTTACGCTGCTCGCCGTGACGATGCTCACCTCGAAGGGCGCGAGCGGCGTGACCGGCGCGGGCTTCATCACGCTCGCCGCCACGCTGGCCGTGGTGCCGACGATCCCGCTCTCGGGCATGGTGCTGATTCTCGGTATCGACCGCTTCATGAGCGAGTGCCGCGCGCTGACCAACATCGTCGGCAACGGCGTGGCCACGGTGGTCGTCTCGGCATGGGAAAAGGAACTCGACCGCGACAAGCTGCGCGCGGTGCTCTCGGGCGAAGCCGAGGCGGTGAAGGAAGGCGCGGGCGTGTAACCGGCTCAGGCGGCGCGGCGCGCCAGGCGCCGGTGTGTGTCGATGCAGGTCGATGCAGGTCGAGAGATGCCGATGCTTACCGAAACGCGCCGCCCGAGGTTGCACGTAGTATTGCATTGACCGTTTATCGGCCATCGGGCCGCCGGGCGGCGCGGCGTGTCCCCTGCACCGCGTCGCCCGTTTTTGCTTCTGCCGCGCGCGAGGGTGCCGATGGCGCCGCCGTCGCGCCGCGCTCGCACTCTTCGCCGCACACGCGGCTTGCCGGGTTTTTCACGTGTGACACAATCGACCTCATTTCCCGACCGTTTCGATCGTGTTGACCGCCCGGAAGCCGCTCACGTGACGCGCCGCCTCATTCTTCTCATCGTGCTCGCCGCCGGGCTCGCGGCCGTCTGCGCGCTCTCGTGGGCGCTCGCCTGGCAGACCGGCATCGACACGCTGCGCCGCAACGCCGCCGTGCGCGGCGACCGCACCACGGCCGCGCTCAAGAGCACGCTCGAACGCTACGACTCGCTGCCGTACATCGTGGGCGAGCATCCGCTCGTGCAGGACGTGCTCGCGGACCCGAAACCCGAATGGGTCGCGGCCGCGAACCGTTACCTCGAAGACGTGAACCGCCACGCGCGCGCGACCACGACCTACATCATCCGCGCCGACGGCATGAGCATCGCCGCGAGCAACTGGCACGAGGCCGACAGCTTCGTGGGCGTGAACTACCAGTTCCGGCCGTATTTCATCGACGCGGTGAAGGGAGGCGTGGGCCGCTTCTTCGCCATTGGCACGATCTCGCACGATCCCGGTTACTACGTCTCGCAACCCGTGCGGCGCGACGGCAAGATCGTTGGCGTGGCCGTGGTCAAGCTCAATCTCGAATGGTTTCCGGGCGCCGATGCGTCCGAGCCGCTGCTCGTCACCGACGATCACGGCGTGATCTTTCTGTCCTCGGTGCCCGCCTGGAAATACCGCACGATGAGCCCGCTCGCGCCGGCCGTGGTCGCGGCGATCGACGCCACGCGCCAGTACGCGAACGCGCGCCTGACACCGCTGCCGGCCGGCGTCGAGCGCGTGCTCGAAGGCGACGCCGACATCGTGCGTATCGGCAGCGGCCTGCGCGCGCCGCGCTACCTCGAAACGCGCCGCGCGCTGGGCGAGCCGGACTGGCATCTCGTGACGATGTCGTCGATCGATCCCGTGCTCGACGCTGCGCGCGACACGACCATCATGACCGGCTTCGGCTATGTCTCGCTGTGCCTGCTTGGCTTCTACTGGCGCATGCGCCGCGCGCGCGTGCAGGAAGTCATGCGCAGCCGCGCGATGCTGCAAAAGGCCTACGCGATGCTCAACGAGCGCGTGGCCGAGCGCACCGCCGACCTCTCGCAGGCGAACGAGCGCTTGCAGCAGGAAGTGGCCGAACGCACGCGCGCCGAGCACGAGTTGCGCGCGACGCAAGACGAGCTGATCCAGGCGAGCAAGCTCGCCGCGCTCGGGCAGATGGCGGCCGGCATCACGCACGAATTGAATCAGCCGCTCGCCGCGCTGCGCAGCTTCTCCGACAACACGCGCGTGTTTCTCGAACGCGGCCAGTACGCGGCGGCGGAAGAGAATCTCGAAGCGATCGGCTCGCTCACCGAGCGCATGGGCAAGATCGTGAATCAGCTCAAACTGTTCGTGGGGCGCGCACGGCCGAAGAGCGCGCGCTCGAGCGTGGCGCGCGCGCTGCACAACGCGCTCGCGCTGCTCGGCAAGCGCCTGAACGGCGTGCCCATCGCGCTCACGCTGCACGAAGACGGCGCGCCGCCCGCGCCGCTCGACACGCACGCCGGGTATCCCGACCTGTTCGCGCAAAGCGACGACTTGCGGCTCGAACAGGTGCTCATCAATCTGCTCGGCAACGCGCTCGACGCGGTGGCCGAGGTGAGCGCGCCGCAGCTCGCCGTCGACGTGCACGCGAGCGCCGCGACGGTGTCGATCGCCGTGCGCGACAATGGCCCCGGCATTCCCGAAGACGTGCTGCCGCGGCTGTTCGAGCCGTTCTTCACGACCAAGGAAATGGGGCAGGGCCTGGGGCTCGGTCTCGCCATTTCGTCGTCGATCGCGCGCGATTGCGGCGGCGCGCTCACGGCGGCCAACAACGAGGAAGGCGGCGCGTGCTTCACGCTCACGCTGCGGCGCGCGCGCGCCGATGCGGCGAACGCGGCGCGCGCGGCGGGGCTCTGAACCGCTTCAAGGACGACGAACGACATGGTGCGACTCGCATGGTGACCACGCAGCCCGGCCGGGTGCTTTACGTAGAAGACGACGAACTCGTGCGCCGCGCGGGCGTGCAGAGCCTGCAACTCGCGGGCTTCGACGCGGCCGGTTTCGCCAACGCGGAAGCCGCGCTGCCGCTCGTGAGCGCCGAATTCGCGGGCATCGTGGTGAGCGACATCCGCCTGCCCGGCATGAGCGGCCTCGACCTGCTCGCGCAGTGCCACGAGCGCGCGCCCGACGTGCCCGTGATTCTCGTCACCGGTCACGGCGACATATCCATGGCCGTGCAGGCGATGCGCGACGGCGCGTACGACTTCATCGAAAAGCCGTTCGCCTCCGAGCGGCTGATCGAAACGGTGCGCCGCGCCCTGGAGCGCCGCACGCTGATCCTCGAAAACGTCGCGCTGCGCCGCGAGCTGGCGGGACAGAACGCGCTCGCGCCGCGCATCATCGGCAAGAGTCCGGCAATCGAGCAGGTGCGCAAGCTGATCGCGAACGTCGCGCCCACGGACGCCTCGGTGCTCATCAACGGCGACACGGGCGCGGGCAAGGAACTGATCGCGCGCAGTCTGCACGAGCTTTCGCCGCGCCACGACCGGCCGTTCGTGGCCGTGAATTGCGGCGCGCTGCCCGAGCCGATGTTCGAGTCGGAGATGTTCGGCTACGAGGCGGGCGCGTTCACGGGCGCGGCCAAGCGCCGGATCGGCAAGCTCGAACACGCGAGCGGCGGCACGCTGTTTCTCGACGAGATCGAGAGCATGCCGCTCGCGTTGCAGGTCAAGCTGCTGCGCGTGCTGCAGGACGGCGTGCTGGAGCGGCTGGGCTCGAATCAGCCGGTACGCGCCGACTTGCGCGTGGTGGCGGCGGCCAAGGGCGACATGAACGAGCACGTGGCCGCCGGCACGTTCCGGCGCGACCTGTTGTACCGGCTGAACGTGGTGACGATCGCGCTGCCGCCGCTCGCCGAGCGCCGCGAAGACATCGTGCCGCTGTTCGAGCATTTTCTGCTCGATGCCGCCGTGCGCTATCAGCGCCCGGCGCCGCTGCTCACCGAGCGCGACCGCATGCGCCTCGCGCAGCGCGAGTGGCCCGGCAACGTGCGCGAGTTGCGCAACGCGGCGGAGCGGCGCGTGCTGGGCATTCCCGACGATCTTTCCGCCGACGCGCCGGGCAGCGCCGACGAAACGCTGCCGCTCAAGGAGCGCGTGGAGCACTACGAGCGCGCGCTGATCGCCGACGCCCTGCAGCAGAGCAACGGTGCCGTCGCGCAAGCGGCCGAGCGTTTGCAGATGGCGAAGGCCACGCTCTACGAGAAAATTCGCCGCTACGGGCTGGTGGCGCGCGAAGGCGACGCGCGGGCGTGACGGGGCTGAAGTGCGCGTGAACACAGCGCGCGGACGAAAAAAAAAGCAGCGGATTTCCGCTGCTTTTTTGTTTCGCATTAAAGCGCGTGGATCAGGTCGCCAGCGCCTTCTGCAACAGCTGATCGAGTTCCGCGAACTGCGGCTCGCCCACGTAGCGCTTGAGGATCTTGCCGTTGCGGTCGACGACGAACGTCGTGGGCGTGAGCTGGACGTTGCCGAACTGCTTCGCGGCCGAGCCGTCGTCCATGGCCACCTTGAACGGAAGCTGACGCGTTTGCGCATAGTTCGCGACGTACATCGGCGCGTCGTAGTTCATTGCCACGGCCACGAACTCGAGACCTTCGCCCTTGAAGCGGTTATAGGTCTGGATCATCTTCGGCATTTCGGCCATGCAGGTCGTGCAGCTCGTCGCCCAGAAGTTGACGAGATAGACCTTGCCCTTGAGATCATGCGTGGAAACTTTCTGGCCGGACAGCAGCGTGAAGGTCGCGTCGGGCACGCGCTGCTGGCTGCCGAAGAACGCGAAGTAACCGGCCACGGCGAGCGCGATCACGACGACGGCCGCGCCGATGCTGCGGATCGCGCCGGAGCGCGCTTGCGGGGAATTCGGGGATGCAGCGGTCATGGGTCTTGCCTCGTGCGCCGAAGGACGCGGGAATGAGCGAGCGTATTGTAGCTCTGAATTCTGACATATCGTTTCCAGCGCAACGCAGGGCGCGCCGGAGCGGATAATGATGTTTCCTTTCAAGTCGAACCGTGGACGCTCATGCGATTGGCCGGGCTTCGTGATGCAGGGTTGACGTCGATAGCGGCGGTGCCGACGGCGTGGATTTCGTGGCGGGTCGCGATGGCGCTCGTGGCCGTGGTGGCGATCCTGGCCGCCGTGCTTGCCGCGATCCCGCGGCGGCGCGCCCGCTGCGAGCCGCGCGTGCTTGCGTACGGCGTGCTCGCGGGCGCCGTGGCGCTCGCGGCCTGCTCGCCGACCTACGACTGGCGCACGATCTCGAACAACGACAGCGGCTACACCGTCGATCTGCCCGCCAAGCCCGGCAGCGACGAACGCCGTATCGACGTGAACGGCACCGCCATGCCCATGCGCGTGCAAACCGCCGAAGTCGCCGGCGACGTGTTCGTGGTCGGCACGCTCGAATTGCCCGACGCGCAACCCGCCACGCAGCAGAAGGCGCTCGATTTCCTGCGCGCCGGGCTCGCCCGCAACGTGAGCGCCGCCCCCGACGCGCGTGCGGTCGCGGTGCCGCTCGCCGTGGGCGGCGCGGTCGAGGGCGTGGAACTGCGCGTGGCCGGGAAAGCGGGCGCGAACGGGGAGACGCGCACGATACACGCGCGCCTCGTCGCCAAAGGTACGCGTGCGTACCAGATTGCGATCGTGGGGCGCGCAGAACCGCCCGCCGAGCAGGTCGATCAGTTCTTCACGTCCTTCAAGCTGTACTGAATATCCACGCTGCGCTGTCCTGAGATTCCGGAGTCCGGAACATGTATCGGGCATCGCGCAATCACGGGCATTTGCGGCCCGTTATGAAAGTCGGGCAGCAGGTTTACTCGCTATCTTGCGGATTTGATTGAAGGTTTACAGGTTACCCACATCGCTTGTGGGTAACTTTGTGGACAAGGCGCGTCCAAAAGCCGCAAATGGCCGTCCATCGGGCTTTTCGACCATTTTGCGTGCTTTCCTGTGTGCCCTGAAAAGCATAAAAATCAATGACTTACGGAAATCGCCTTCGCGTAATGCGAACGACGCGCAAATCGGGGCGTAACACGAGGTTGTGTGCATAAGTCAAGTCTTGACTTCGATTTATTGGCGCTATTCGTCTGCCGAGGGCGCGGGGGAGCGTCCACGTTCACGCCTCGGCGAGCACCCGCCGATACTGCACCGCTTCGGCCACGTGTACGGCGTCCGGCATGGCGGTTTGCGCGAGATCGGCGATCGTGCGCGCGACCTTGAGCACGCGGTAATGCGCGCGCGCCGACCAGCCGAAGCGTTCGGCCGCTTCGCGCAGCAAGGCCTCGCCGGCGGCGTCGAGCTGGCAGACGGTGTCGGTTTCGCGGCCCGTGAGTTCGCGATTGGTTTTGCCCTGACGCGCGAGCTGCGTTGCGCGGGCCGCCTGCACGCGCGCGGCAATCGCGGCGCTCGGCTCGGCGGCGGCGTGGGCGCGGGCGGCGAGTTCGGCGGGCGGCAGCGCTGGCAGCTCGATCTGGATGTCGATGCGGTCGAGCAGCGGCCCGGAGAGCTTGCGCAGATAACGCGCGGCGCCTTCGGGCGTACAGCGGCAACGCCCGGAAGGATCGCCGCGCCAGCCGCATGGGCACGGATTCATGGCCGCGACGAGCTGGCACGCGGCCGGGAAGTCGGTTTGCCACGCGGCGCGCGAGATGGTGATCGCGCCGACTTCGAGCGGCTCGCGCAGGTTTTCGAGCACGTGGCGATCGAATTCGGGCAGCTCGTCCAGAAAGAGCACACCCAGGTGCGCGAGCGTGATCTCGCCGGGCTGCGGCGGATTGCGTCCACCGATCAGCGCCGCCGCGCTCGACGAATGATGCGGCGCCCGAAACGGCCGCCGCCGCCATTGCTGCGGGGTGAAGCCGATCGCGCTCGCGGAGAGCAGCGCGGCCGAGGCGAGCGCTTCGGCGTCGGTCATCGGCGGGAGCAGGCCGGGCAGGCGTGCCGCGAGCATCGACTTGCCCGCGCCCGGCGGCCCGACCATCAACAGATGATGACCGCCCGCCGCCGCCACTTCGAGCGCGCGGCGCGCGCCGCGCTGGCCGATCACGTCGGCCATGTCCGGCCCGGCGGCCGCTTGCGCCGCGTCGAGCGCGGCGGCCCGCACGGGCGCGAGACGCGCTCCGGGGTCGGCGCCCGCGAGATGCGCGCACAGCGAGCGCAAATCCGCCGCGCCATACACGATCACACCCGGCACGAGCGCGGCTTCGGCCGCGTTGTGCGCTGGCAGATACAGCTCGGTTGCGCCGCGCCGCGCGTCGTTCGCGTGGCGCGCTTCATCGTCAGGAATGCCAACAATCGACGACGCGCTGATGCGGGTTAGGGCATCGGCCGCTAGCTCCGCGCGCGTTTCGCGGTCCGCTTGCGCGCGCGCCGTGCCGCACGCCATGGCGAACGCGCCGCGCATGGGACGCACGGCGCCGGTGAGCGACAACTCGCCGGCGAATTCGCGATGGGCGAGCGCCGCGACCGGCAACTGGCCGCTCGCCGCGAGTATGCCGAGTGCGATCGGCAAGTCGAAGCGGCCCGATTCCTTCGGCAGATCGGCGGGCGCCAGGTTGACGGTGATGCGCCGCACGGGAAAGTCGAAGCCGCAGTTGCAGAGCGCGGCGCGCACGCGCTCGCGGCTTTCGCGCACTTCGAGGTCGGGCAAGCCGACGATGGAAAACGACGGCAGGCCGTTGGCGAGATGGACTTCGACGGTAACTTCGGGCGCGCGGCCAGCAGCCGGCGCGCGGCTGCGCACCACGGCAAGCGACATGGGATTCTCCGGAAGATGGCGCGGCGCTCGCGCGTGAACGGCGCGCCGCGCATGCGCCAGGCTGGTGAGGCGATGCCACTTTACGGTTCCATTTCGATCGCGCTACGGAACGCTTTCGGCGCGGCGCGATGCTTTACCGCGATGATGTGGCGCAAACCGGCACGACGAGCCCGAGGAATGCGCGACCGCGCAACTGCGCCACTAGCCGTGCGCCGCTAGCCGCGCGCTACTAGCCGTGCGCCGCTAGCCGCCCGCCACTTAGCCGCGCACCGTGCGCAACAAACCGCGCAAGCTCCGCGCAGCGAGGCGGACGCCCGCGCGCGAACATCGCCGGGTTACGACGACTGGCCGGTTGCCGGCAGCTTTTGTTCGAGTTCGGCCACGCGGCGTTCGAGTTCTTCGAGGCGCGTGCGCGTGCGCAGGAGCACTTGCGTTTGCGCGTCGAATTCCTCGCGCGTGACGAGGTCGAGCTTCGAAAAGCCCTGCGAAAGCATCGCGCGCATGTTGCGCTCCACGTCGCGCGCGGGCGAGTTCTTGAGAAGGTCGCTGAAGCGCGACTGCAGATCGTTGAAGACGTCGTTCGGTTGTTTCATTCGTTTCCCCTTCGCTGCACAAAAATTGTGCAAGTTTCGTTTCGCCCGTGCCCCGGTTCGCATCGTGATCGATCTTGGTGCATGCCCGATGGATCGCCGGCGAGTGCGCACGCAACGGGTGCGCCTCGCTGCGGCAGACCGCACCACGCGTGCCGCGCAACTGCGCCACGCCGCCTCGCACCCGCTCCCGGCGCGGCGCGCCGGGCGAATCCTGCGGACACTCTAACAACCTTCAACCGGCCACGCCACCGCGCGCGCGGCACGTTGGCCGTTCGGCCAGGGCCTTGCGGGCCGCGCCTTCGCGGGCGCGGACCGGCATTGTCCCCGTCTTTTGCCGCGCTTGCATCGAACCAGGTCAGAAGCGCCGCAGAGCGGGCCTGAAACAAACTGGCACACCTGTTGCTTTTACTGCCCCGCGCACCGAACGATGGTTGGCTCACGGTGCGCCAGCGACGCGGGGTGACCAATGCGCCGCTCGCAAGGCGCCCGTTGCAGAAGCAACCAGGGGATGAAGCAACCACAGCGAGGACTACATGAAACTCATTACAGCAATCATCAAGCCGTTCAAGCTCGATGAGGCGCGCGAAGCCCTCTCGGCGATCGGCGTTTCGGGGATCACGGTAACGGAGGTCAAGGGCTTCGGGCGCCAGAAGGGCCACACGGAGCTGTATCGCGGCGCGGAATACGTCGTCGACTTTCTGCCGAAGGTGAAGATCGAGGCCGCCGTGTCCGACGACATCGTCGACCAGGCGATCGAGGCGATCGAGCGCGCCGCCCGCACCGGCAAGATTGGCGACGGCAAGATTTTCGTCACGCCGATCGAACAGGTGATCCGTATTCGCACGGGCGAAACCGGCGCCGACGCGCTGTAACCACACTTCACGCATGGGACCCGGGTTAGACGCGAAAGCGACCCCTTAAGCCGCAAGCGTCAACTCTGTTAGAGACAAGAGGAACTTCGAGATGCGCAAACTTTTGATGTCCTTGCTGATGGCCGGCTCGTTGCTGGCCAGCGGCGTCGGCGCCGCGCTGGCGGACGACGCCTCCGCACCGGCTGCGGCCTCCGCGCCCGCCACCACGGCTTCGGCCCCCGACGCCTCGGCTGCCGCACCGGCCTCGGCGCCCGCCGCCGACACGGCATCGGCTCCGGCCGCCGCCGCAAGCGCACCGGCCGCCGCCGCCGCCGCTGCCGCTTCGGACGCCGCACCCGCCGCGCCGACCGCGCCGTTCTCGGTCGACTCGTCGAAGATCAATTCGGGCGACACCGCGTGGATGCTGACCTCCACCGCGCTCGTGCTGTTCATGACGATCCCGGGCCTCGCGCTCTTCTACGGCGGCATGGTCCGCAAGAAGAACGTGCTCTCGACGCTCATGCAGAGCTTCGCGATCACCTGCGTCGTCACGGTGATCTGGACGGTGATCGGTTACTCGCTCGCGTTCACGCCGGGTAACGCGTTCGTCGGCGGCTTCTCGCGCGTGTTCCTCGAAGGCATGAACTACATCAAGGGCGACAAGGCGACCACGCTCACCGTGAGCCACCTCGCCACGACGATCCCGGAAAGCGTCTACTTCGTGTTCCAGATGACGTTCGCGATCATCACGCCGGCGCTCATTACCGGTGCGTTCGCTGACCGCATGAAGTTCTCGGCGATGCTGGTGTTCATGTCGCTGTGGTCGATCCTGATCTACGCACCGATCGCGCACATGGTCTGGGAACCGACGGGCTGGCTCGCCAGCGCTGGCATCCTCGACTTCGCGGGCGGCACGGTGGTGCACATCAACGCCGGCGTGGCCGGTCTGGTGTGCTGCCTCGTGCTCGGCAAGCGGGTTGGCTACGGCCGCGAAGTGATGGCACCGCACAACCTCGTGCTCACGCTGATGGGCGCGGCCATGCTGTGGGTGGGCTGGTTCGGCTTCAACGCGGGTTCGGCAGTGGCGGCTGACGGCCGTGCCGGTTTCGCGATGCTCACGACGCAAATCGCGACGGCCTGCGCCGCACTGGGCTGGATGTTTGCCGAATGGATCGCCAAGGGCAAGCCCTCGGTGCTCGGTATCGCCTCGGGCGCCGTGGCTGGTCTAGTCGCCGTGACGCCGGCTTCGGGCTTCGTCGGCGTGCTGGGCGCGATCGTGATTGGCGTGGTGGCGGGCGTGGTCTGCTTCTGGTCGGCCACGTGGCTCAAGCACAAGTTCGGTTACGACGACTCGCTCGACGCGTTCGGCGTGCACGGCATCGGCGGCATCATCGGCGCCATCCTGACGGGCGTGTTCGCGGTCAAGGACATCGGCGGCTTCGACGGCAGCATCGTCCTGCAGATCAAGGGCGTGCTCACGACGGTCATCTACAGCGGCGTGGGCAGCTTCATCCTGCTGAAGATCATCGACATGGTCATGGGCCTGCGCGTCACGGAAGAAGAAGAGCGCGAAGGTCTGGACGTGATCCTGCACGGCGAGCGCGTGGAGTAAGCGCGGCGTTCGACGCGGGCACGGCACCTGGCAACAGGGTTGGAGTAGTGAGTCGTAGCAGTCCGTAGCAAGGCAAGCAGCAGCGACCTGGCCCGCCGGTTTTCCGGCGGGCCTTTTTCTTTGCGCCGCCGGATAACGCTGTCGATGGCGGCCGCGGACCGCTTGCGGCTTGCCCGCTGGAAGACCGGAGCAGCGGGCGTGCGGTTTGCGTTATCTCCGGTGCGGTTTGCGTTATCTCCGTAAAGACGAGGCTGGCGAGCCAAAGACGCAATGCCACGCAACGCCACGCATCGCCACGCGGAATCGTCGGGAAATCGCCGGGAGATCGCCGGGAAATCGCCGGGAGATCGGGCGGGAAACCGGGCGGGAAACCGGGCGGGAATAAAACGGCGGTCAGGCGTGTTCGCGTAGTGTCCCTCGTCGTGCGCTCGCGTAGTGTCCCTTCGCCGCGTGGGCCCAATCGGCGTGACCGTTGCGCCGCGCACCGTGGGCGGTCCAGAATGGCTGGTCGATGGGAGCATCCCGCCGCCGGCGCGCCGATTACCCCTGCCGCGGGTGAGGGGAAAGCGCTGAAAGACGGCGTCGATAAAGGCCTGGGCGGCATCTTGCAACGGCCGCAATCGTCCCCAGATAAACGGCCGGTTTCCCTACAATCATTGCTTTAGTCCGCGAGTCACCCCTTATGGTCCCGCATCTGGTTACGGCGTTGAATGGCCCGCTCCTCGAGCTGGAGCAGCGCATCCTCGACGCGACGCCGGCCATCGAGCGCTGGTTCCGCCTCGAATGGCAGGAGCACACGCCGCCGTTCTACGCTTCGGTCGACCTGCGCAACGCCGGTTTCAAGCTCGCGCCGGTCGACACGAATCTCTTTCCCGGCGCATTCCATTGCCTGCCGGAAGAAGTGCTGCCGCTCGCCGTGCAGGCGGCCATGGCCGCGATCGAGAAGATCTGCCCGGACGCCAAGAATCTGCTGGTGATCCCGGAAATGCACACGCGCAACGCGTTCTATCTGGAGAACGTCGCGCGGCTCGCCACGATCATGCGTCAGGCGGGCCTGAACGTGCGCTTCGGCACGCTCGACGACAGCATCGCCGGGCCGGTCACCATTTCGCTGGCGGACAACCAGAAGATCGTGCTCGAACCGCTCGAACGCTCGCAGCGCCGCCTCGGCCTGAAGAACTTCGACCCGTGCTCGATCCTGCTGAACAACGACCTCTCGGGCGGCATTCCGCCCGTGCTCGAGAATCTGCACGAGCAATATCTGCTGCCGCCGCTGCACGCGGGCTGGGCCGTGCGCCGCAAATCCACGCACTTCTCGTGTTACGACGACGTCGCGAAGAAGTTCGCGAAGATGGTGGGCGTGGACCCGTGGATGATCAACCCGTATTTCTCGCACGTGGAAGGCGTCGATTTCGAGGCGCGCACGGGTGAGGAGCAACTGGCCACGGCGATCGACGCGGTGCTCAAGAAGATCGCGAAGAAGTATCGCGAGTACGGCATCACCGAAAAACCGTACGTGGTCATCAAGTCCGACGCGGGCACCGACGGCCGCGGCGTCATGACGGTGCACGACGCTTCCGAGGTCGCCGCACTCACGAAGCGCGAACGTGCGAAGATGTCGGCCACGAAGGACGGGCTCGAAGTCCACGACGTGATCGTGCAGGAAGGCGTCTACACCTTCGAGCATATCGGCGACGAAGTGGCGGAACCGGTCGTGTACATGATCGACCGCTACGTGGTGGGCGGCTTCTACCGCGCGCACGGCAGCCGCGAGCGCGACCAGAACCTGAACGCGCCCGGCATGCACTTCGTGCCGCTCGGTTTCGAGCACACGGCGCTGCCCGATACGCGCGCGAAGCCGGGCGCCGCGCCGCCGAACCGCTTCTACATGTACGGCGTGGTCGCGCGGCTCGGTTTGCTGGCCGCCTCGGTGGAACTGGAAAAAACCGACCCCGAGGCGATCCAGGTCTGACGCCGGCGGCTTCGCTACGCAGTACGGTCGCGTCGCACGACCTCGCAGTCAATTCACGCAGCGCCCGCCCCGAGCGGGCGTTGCCGTCATAACGGATGAGTTTCAGCAGGGACGACATGAACATTCTTTTCATCGCCGATCCGCTCGAGCGGTTCAAGATCTACAAGGACTCGACCTACGCGATGATGGCCGAGGCCGCGAAGCGCGGCCACACGCTCTATGCGTGCGAGCCGCAGCATCTCGCGTGGACCGGCGGCCGCGTGGAGGCGGACGTGCGGCGCTTCGAGATCGTCGGCGACACGGCGGACCTGCATCGCGAGACGTGGTTCAAGGACACGCCGGACTCCCGTGCGCTCACGGACTTCGACGCCGTGATCATGCGCAAGGACCCGCCGTTCGACATGGAATACGTGACGTCGACCTGGCTGCTCGAAATTGCCGAGCGCGCGGGCGCGAAGATCTTCAACAAGCCGCAGTCGATTCGCGATCACTCGGAAAAGCTCGCCATCGGCGAATTTCCGCAGTTCGTCGCGCCCACGCTCGTGACGCGCAGCGCCGCGCGCCTGCGCAAATTCCACGAAGAACACCAGGACGTGATCCTCAAGCCGCTCGACGGCATGGGCGGCATGGGCGTGTTCCGCGTGAAGCCCGACGGCATGAACCTCGGCTCGATCATCGAGATGCTGAGCGAGGACGGCGCGCGCAGCGTGATGGCGCAGAAGTTCATCCCCGAAATCAAGAACGGCGACAAGCGCATCCTGCTGATCGGCGGCGAGCCGGTGCCGTATTCGCTCGCGCGTATTCCGCAGGGCAACGAGGTGCGCGGCAATCTCGCGGCGGGCGGTCTGGGCGTGGCGCAACCGCTCACGGAGCGCGACAAGGAAATCGCGCGCACGCTCGGGCCGGTGCTCGCGGCGCGCGGCCTGCTGCTGGTGGGGCTCGACGCGATCGGCGACTGGCTCACCGAAGTCAACGTGACGAGCCCGACGTGCTTCCGCGAAATCATGGAGCAGACCGGCTTCGACGTGGCTGCGATGTTCATCGACGCGCTGGAGCGCGCGGCGGCCTGATTGTCGATGTCGATGTCGATGTCGCACGTGTGAGGGGGCTTCCGCGCGCGTCGAGCCGTTCGGCGCAAAGGCGCCTTTTCGAGTCCCGCACCTGGACGCGCGCTGCGGCGCGGGCTTGAATCGCGCGCGCTCGCCGGCATCTTCGTGTCACGGGCGGCCCCGGCAGGGTGGCCGGCCCGACGCACCAGAGCCCGCGCGCCGATGCAAGCGAATGTGACCCTCGCGCGACACCCGTCGCGCCGCGCGTAAAAGCATGGGCAAACCCGCCTCGTGTGCGCGAAAATGACCCTGCTACAATGCCGCGAGCCCATGTTCCGGGCTGGCGGGCCGCTATCTTGCTACTGTAGAAGGTAACGGCCGCCACGCGCGGCGTGTGTTCCGACCCCGTGAGCTTACGGCTGGCTCCGGGTTCGGCGCTGCAATGAACCGAAGCCGTCTTTTTTGCATATCGCTTCAGGCTGACATGGCAGGGATCTTGATCATCGCGCACGCACCGCTCGCCACCGCGTTGCGCGAGTGCATTGCACATATTTATGGCGGTTGTCCCGCGCGCATCGGCGCGCTCGACGTGCTCCCGGACAGTGACCCCGCGCAGGTGGTCGCCCAGGCGAATTCGGAGATCGAGCGGCTGCGCGAGGAAAACGGCGCGCTCGTGCTGACCGACATGTTCGGCGCGACGCCCTCGAACATTGCCGCGCGGCTCGCCACCGTGCCCGACGTGCGTGTGCTGGCGGGCGTGAACCTGCCGATGCTCGTGCGCGCCGTGTGCTACCGCGCCACGCCGCTCGACACGCTGGTCGAAAAGGCGCTGGCTGGCGCGAGCAAGGGCGTGCAGACCATCGGGCCGGGCACGCCGCCCGCGTCCTCGCCCGCCGACTGCGGTTGCGCGCCCACGCCCTGTGCGGAAGCCGCGGCCGAAGTCGCGAACGGCGCCGGCGCGTGCAGCACCGCCGCGGCGCTCAAACCGGCTTAGCCGCTCGAGCCCGGCGGCCGCGCCGCCGTTTCGCCACCTGTTTGACCGCACCCGCCTGACCGCCTGGCGGTTCGACGCGGACGAAGGCTCGCCGCAAGAATCTCGCTACATTCCTAAAAACTGCGCCCGGATCGAACCATGCTGCAACAAGAAACGACCATCGTGAACAAACTCGGCCTGCACGCGCGGGCGTCGGCGAAGCTGACGCAACTCGCAGGCAACTATCAGTCGGAAATCTGGATGAGCCGCAACGGCCGCCGCATCAACGCCAAGAGCATCATGGGCGTGATGATGCTCGCGGCCGGTATCGGCAGTACGGTGTTGATCGAAACCGAAGGCCCCGACGAGGCCGACGCCATGAGCGCGCTGCTCAAGCTCATCGCCGACAAGTTCGGCGAAGGCCAGTAAGCCGCTTCACGCCCCGCATTGGCTTCGCCAGAAACGCCGCGCTCGTCGCGGCGTTTTTTTTGCGGTGCGCCAATCGCGCGGCCTGCTGCGCAAGGCCGCAGCGGTGCGCACCGCCACATTCGGGCGCGACGGAATTTATAATCACGGTCGGGGTCTGAGAGAGCGCATTGCAGCGGTTTGCCGCAGCATCAATAACCAGAGGAGGTGCGCGTGCCGTTCACGCTGCATGGAATTCCCGTATCACGCGGTATCGCCATCGGGCGAGCGTATCTGATCGCTCCGGCCGCGCTCGACGTCGACCACTATCTCATCGAGCATCCGCAGATCGACGGGGAAATCGAGCGCTTTCGCGTCGCGCTGGCCGTGGTCGGCCAGGAGCTCGACACGCTGCGTGCCGACCTCGCCGCCGACGCGCCCTCCGAGATGGGCGCGTTCATCGGCGTGCACCTCATGATCCTGAACGACGTGATGCTCGTGCAGGAGACCATCGACCTCATCCGCACGCGCCGCTTCAACGTGGAATGGGCGCTCACCGAGCAGCTCGAACGCCTCACGCGCCATTTCGACGAAGTCGAGGACGAATACCTGCGCGAGCGCAAAGCCGACATCGAGCAGGTGGTCGAGCGCGTGCTGAAGGCGCTCGCGGGCGCGTCGCCCGCGGTGCTGCACGGCGGCTGCGACGAGATGATCGTGGTCGCGCACGACATCGCGCCGGCCGACATGCTGCAGTTCAAGGGGCAGGCGTTTCAGGGCTTCGTCACCGACCTCGGCGGGCGCACCTCGCACACGGCGATCGTCGCGCGCAGCCTGGGCATTCCGGCGGCGGTGGGCGTGCAGCAGGCGAGCGCGCTCATTCGCCAGGACGACCTGATCATCGTCGACGGCGATCACGGCATCGTCATCGTCGATCCCGCGCCCATCGTGCTCGAGGAATACACGTACCGCCAGAGCGAGATGGCGCTCGAGCGGCGCAAGCTGCAGCGCCTCAAGTTCTCGCCCACGCAAACGCTGTGCGGCTCGAAAATCCAGCTCTGCGCGAACATCGAATTGCCCGAGGACGCGCAGGCCGCGCTCGATTCGGGCGCGACCGGCGTGGGCCTGTTCCGCACCGAGTTCCTGTTCATGAATCACAAGGACCAGTTGCCGGAGGAGGAGGAGCAGTTCATCGCCTACCGGCGCGCGGCCGAGTTGATGAACGGGCTGCCCGTGACGATCCGCACGATCGACGTGGGTGCCGACAAACCGCTCGACTCGATGAGCGGCGGCGACGGCTACGAGACGGCGGCGAACCCGGCGCTGGGTTTGCGCGCGATTCGCTGGAGCCTGTCCGAGCCGCAGATGTTCCTCACGCAGTTGCGCGCGATCCTGCGCGCCTCGGCGTTCGGCGCGGTCAAGATCCTGATTCCGATGCTCGCGCACGCGCAGCAGATCGACCAGACGCTCGACCTGATCCGCGAAGCGAAGCGCCAGCTCGACGACGCCGGGCTCAGCTACGATCCCAATATCCAGGTCGGCGCGATGATCGAGATTCCGGCCGCCGCGCTCGCGCTGCCCATCTTCCTGCGCCGGCTCGACTTCCTTTCGATCGGCACCAACGACCTGATCCAGTACGCGCTAGCGATCGATCGCGCCGACAACGCGGTCGCCGATCTCTACGATCCGCTGCACCCGGCCGTGCTGCACCTGATCGCGCATACGCTGCGCGAGGCGAAGCGCGCGGGCGTGCCGGTTTCCGTGTGCGGCGAGATGGCGGGCGACCCGAGCATGACGCGGCTGCTGCTCGGCATGGGGCTCACCGAGTTCTCGATGCATCCGAGCCAGCTGCTCGTGGTGAAGCAGGAAATCCTGCGCTCGCAGTTGAAGACGCTCGAAAAGCCCGTTGCCGATGTGCTGGCCGCCTACGAGCCCGAAGAACTTCAGGCGGCGTTGAAGCGCGTCACGCTTGCGTGACTCGTTGCATGCTCGCGTGACTCGTTGCATGCTTGCGTGACTCATCGCGTGCTCGCGTGACTCGTTGCATGCTCGCGTGATTCATCGCATGCTCGCGTGACGCGATGCGAGTTCGTTGCGCGCGCATGCAAAAAAGCCCCGGCCTCGACCGGGGCTTTTTTACGCCCACGAGCTTGCAACGCGGTCAGGCGTGCACGTGTCGCTCGCCGCACACGGGGCAATCGGGCTGACGCGCCACGCGCATCGTGTTCCATTCCATGCGCAGCGAGTCCAGCATCATGAGCCGCCCGACCAGCGTTTCGCCGATGCCGCCGATCACGCGCAACGCCTCGGCCGCCTGCATCGCGCCGATGATGCCCACCGTGGGCGCGAACACGCCCATCGTCGAGCATGCGACTTCCTCGAACGGTTGATCTTCGGGAAACACGCAGGCGTAGCAGGGCGAGTCCTCGCGCCGGAAATCGAACGTGCTGATCTGGCCGTCGAAGCGCAGCGCCGCGCCCGAGACGAGCGGCACGCCGTGCTGCACGCAGGCGCGATTGATCGCGTGGCGCGTGGCGAAGTTGTCGGTGCAGTCGAGCACGACGGTCGCGCCGGGCACGTGCGCATCGAGCCAGGCCGCGTCGATGCGCGTTTGCAGCGCACGCACCCGCACCTCGGGATTCAGGCGCGCGAGGGCGTCGCGGCCCGACTCGACCTTGGCGCGGCCGACGGCAGCCGTCTCATGCAGGATTTGGCGCTGCAGATTGGTGAGATCGACGCTGTCGTTGTCGACGAGCGTGAGCGTGCCCACGCCCGAGGCCGCGAGATACATCGCCGCGGGCGAGCCGAGACCGCCCGCGCCCACGACGATCGCGTGCGCGTCGAGAAAGCGCTGCTGCGCCTCGATGCCGATTTCGTCGACGAGAATATGGCGGGAATAGCGGAGGAGTTGGTCGTCGTTCATCGCGATGCGCAGGGTGCTGGCGCTGCGATGGGCCGGGGAGGCCGCGACATGCGCCGGGAGTACAGAACACTATTGTACTGGCGCGGAGGGAGGCGCCTCGCGGCCCGCTTGCAGCAGCGGACCGCGAGGAGACAGCGGCAGACTTCGCGTGTTACTTCGCGGGTGCCGGAGCCGAAGCGGGCACCGGCGTGGAGGCGCCGGGCACGGCCGAAGCCGAAGGCTTCACGGCGATCGGCGCCGAAGCCGAGGTGGGCGGCTTCGCTTGCGCGAGGCGGCGTTCCATCGGCGACTTCGATTCGATCACGGGCTTGCCTTGCAGCTTGTTGAGCGCCTGCTGGAGCATGAAGTCGTCGTTCGAGCCGAACTCGACCGGCTTGCGCTCGCGATCCTTCTGGCGCTGTTCCGGCGTCTTCTTGTCGTTCTGCTCTTCGAGCTGACGCAGCATGTCCATGCGTTCCTGCTCGCGCGTTTCCTGTTCCTTCTTCTCGTCCGGATCCTGGGTGTTCGCCAGGTGGTTCGAGTAGTCGACTTCGCGCGTGACGAGCGCGTCGTCCGGATCGCCGTCGGCGTACTGGTCGACCGCGACATCAGGACGGATGCCCTTGTTCTGGATCGAGCGGCCCGACGGCGTGTAGTAGTAGGCCGTGGTCAGACGCAGCGCGGTGTCGGCCGTCATCGGACGCACCGTTTGCACCGAACCCTTGCCGAAGGTGGTCTTGCCGATGATGAGCGCGCGCTTCTGGTCCTGCAGCGCGCCCGCGACGATTTCCGACGCCGACGCCGAGTAGGCGTTGGTCAGCACGATCATCGGCACGGTCTTGAACTCGGCCGCTTCGCCCTTGAGCGGGTCGCCGTCGAACGACGGCAGGCGGTAGTTCTCGTAGTTGTCGCGATAGACCTGCTTCGAATCGGGGATCTGGCCGTTCGTGGAGACGACGACCGAGTCCGCCGGCAGGAACGCGCCGGCCACGCCCACCGCGCTCTGCAGCAGACCGCCGCCGTTGTTGCGCAGGTCGAGAATGAGGCCCTTGAGGTTCGGTTCCTGACGCGCGATGTCCTGCAGCTTGGCCGCGAGGTCGGGCGTGGTGCGTTCCTGGAAGCTCGTGACGCGGATGTACGCGTAGCCCGGCGCCAGGATCTTCGACTTCACGCTCTGCACCTTGATGATGGCGCGCGTGATCGTGAGCGGGAAGGTGCGGTCGTCGGTCTTGCGGAAGATCGTGAGCGTGACCTTGGTGCCCGGGTCGCCGCGCATCTGCTTGACGGCCTGGTCGAGCGTCATGCCGCGCACGGGCTTGTCGTTGATGCGCGTGATGAGGTCGCCCGGACGAATGCCGGCGCGGAACGCGGGCGTGTCTTCGATCGGCGAAATCACCTTGATGAGGCCGTCTTCCGACGAAATTTCGATACCGAGGCCCGCGAAGCGACCCTTGGTCTGCTCCTGAAGCTCTTGATAGTCGGTCTTGTCGAGATAGGACGAGTGCGGGTCGAGGCTCGACACCATGCCCTTGATGGCGGCGGTGAGGAGCTTCTTGTCGTCGACCGGCGTGACGTACTCATGCTTGATCTGACCGAACACTTCGGCGAAGAGACGCAGCTGGTCGAGCGGCAGCGGCTCGATCACGGTCTGCTGGGTTTGCTGCGCCTCGGCGGAAATCTGCAGGGTGGCAAATACGCCGGTCGCGAGGCCAGCGGCGATCAGGCCAATGTTTTTCAGGTTCTTTCGCATAGAGATTGTTGCGTGCGGTCGAAGCGCGCGAGGGCGCGTGGGGCAGCGTCTAATGGAAAAGCGACGGACAAGTATAACTGCACACTTGCCGCGCCTGTGCATATGGCGCAAACGATGCGGTTAAGACAGCGGCGCGCGGGCGTGGTTCGCAAGTCGTGTGCCGCAAAGCCATGACTGGCGCGGCGATGGCGCGGCCCTGACGCACAACTGGCAGTTTTGCCAGACGCGCGGTGAAAAACGGGCAAGGCGCGCGGGCAACGGCGATCACGGCAACGGAAGCCGTGACGGAAGCGACGAACGCCGCGTGACGGTGGCCGCGCGGCGTTCGTGGTACTGCGATGGCGCTCGTTGTACCTTGCTGGCACGCGCGAGGCGAACGAGGCCGGGGTGGCGAGCTTAGCCCGCCTTCTTGCCCTGGTTCGCGACGGCCGCTTGGGCCTTCGCGATGGCTTCGGCGTCGCCGAGGTAGTAATGCTTGATCGGCTTGAGGTTTTCGTTGAGTTCGTAGACGAGCGGCACGCCGTTCGGGATGTTCAGGCCGACGATGTCGCTGTCCGAAATGCCGTCGAGATACTTCACGAGCGCGCGGATCGAGTTGCCGTGCGCGGCGATCACCACCTTCTTGCCGCCCTTGATGGCCGGTGCGATCGACTCGTTCCAGATCGGCATGACGCGCGCGACGGTATCCTTCAGGCACTCGGTGAGCGGCAGCTCTTCGCGCGGCACCTTCGCGTAGCGCGGGTCGTCATAGGCCGTGCGCGGATCGGTGGCTTCGAGCGCGGGCGGCGGCGTGTCGTAGCTGCGGCGCCAGACGAGCACCTGGTCGTCGCCGAACTTCGCCGCCGTTTCGGCCTTGTTCAGGCCCGAAAGCGCGCCGTAATGGCGTTCGTTCAGGCGCCACGAGTGGACCACGGGCAGGTACATGAGGTCCATTTCGTCCTGCACGTGCCAGAGCGTGCGGATCGCGCGCTTGAGCACCGAGGTGTAGGCGATGTCGAAGGTGTAGCCGGATTCCTTGAGCAGCTGGCCCGCCTGACGGGCTTCGCGGTTGCCCTGCTCGGTGAGGTCGACGTCCACCCAGCCGGTGAAGCGGTTTTCCTTGTTCCACGTCGATTCGCCGTGGCGGATGAGTACGAGTTTGTACATGAGGATGCCGGTCGGTAGTGAAGGAAGCGGTAATCGGGGACGGTTGCGGTGCGCGCGGTGCATACTGGCACGCGCGCTGCGGCGGACCTTCCCGCGGGCGCGCACCCGAGGCTGGGGGGCGGTCACCCTGCGACAAACGCTTATTTTATAATGAGCGGATTGCCTGAATCCGGTTTTCCGCGATTTCTCCGAATTTCTCTTTCACCGGCGGACCTTTCGTGACGTTCTTCACCAATTACATCAATCTTGTACTTATCGCGATCGTCCTCATCTCCGGGGGGATGCTCCTGTGGCCGACGCTCAAGCGCGGCGGCCGCGGCGGCGTGTCGGCCGGCGAGGCCACGCAGATGATCAACCGCCGCAACGCGGTCGTGATCGACCTGCGCTCCGCGGAAGAATTCGCGAAGGGCCACTTGCCTTCGGCGCGCCATATCGCCTTCGGCGAACTGGCGTCGAAAGCCGCTCAGCTCACGAAGAACAAGAGCACCCCGGTATTGCTGGTTTGCCAGACCGGCCAGCAATCGCACAAGGCCCTGCGCCTCGTGACGGAGGCCGGTTACGCCGACGCCCACGTGCTCGACGGCGGCGTGGACGCCTGGCAGAAGGCCGGCATGCCGGTCGTCAAATAAGGAGGTTCGAAGTGAACAAGGTTGTGATGTATAGCACCCAGGTGTGCCCGTATTGCCAGATGGCCGAACGTCTTTTAAAGTCGCGCGGCGTCGAGCACATCGAAAAGGTGCTGATCGACCGGGACCCGGCGCGGCGCGAAGAGATGATGACGCGCACCGGCCGGCGCACCGTGCCGCAGGTTTTCATCGGCGAGACGCATGTGGGCGGTTACGATGACCTCTCCGCGCTCGACCGCGCGGGCGGCCTCACGCCGCTGCTCGAAGCCGCCGCTTGAGGTCGGGGGCGCGCCGTTGTCGGGCGCGCTGCCGGCGCCGGGCGTCGCGGTGTAGCGCCGCAAGGTTTCGGCCCGCGCATGGACCGCAAGGTTCGCGCGGGCCTGTTGCCGTTCACCGGCAATCATTGCCGTAAGGCGGCCGCGTGTTCGTGCTGCGAGATGCCACGAAAACGAGGCCGTGATCCATTCAATCAGGGAAGCTAATCATCATGTCTGACGAGAACAACCAGCCGTTCTTCAACATCCAGCGCATCTACCTCAAGGACATGTCGCTCGAGCAGCCGAATTCGCCGGCTATCTTCCTTGAGCAGGACATGCCGTCGGTGGAAGTGGAAGTCGACGTCAAGGCCGAGCGCCTCGCCGAGTCCGTGTTCGAGATCCTCGTCACGGGTACGGTCACGGCCAAGGTCAAGGACAAGGTCGCGTTCCTGATCGAAGCCAAGCAAGCCGGTATCTTCGACATCCGCAACATTCCGGTCGAACAGGTCGACCCGCTCGTGGGCATCGCCTGCCCGACGATCCTGTTCCCGTACCTGCGCTCGAACATCGCCGACGCGATCACGCGTGCGGGCTTCCCGCCGATCCACCTCGCGGAAATCAACTTCCAGGCGCTCTACGAGCAACGTCTGCAGCAACTCGCGCAGCAGCCCGAAGGCGCGAGCAACGCCACGCACTGATCGCGCTGCGATCGTTGCTTGACTGACTTCACGAATCACCGGTGCGGAGTATCGGAATGAAAATCGCCGTTCTCGGCGCCGGAGCGTGGGGCACCGCGCTGGCAGGGCATCTGGCTCAGGCGCATGACACGGTGTTGTGGGCGCGCGATGGCGCGCTCGTCGACACGCTGCGCCAGACGCACGAAAACGCCCGCTATCTCGCCGGCGTCGCGCTGCCCGAATCCCTGCGCTATGAAACGGATCTCGCCGCCGCGCTCGACCATGGCTCGGGCGAGGCGGATCTCGTCGTGCTCGCCACGCCCGTCGCGGGCCTGCGCGACACGCTGCGTACCTTGCGCGACATGGGCCGTGTGCCCGCGCATTTCGTCTGGCTCTGCAAGGGCTTCGAAGCGGCGTCGCAATTGATGCCGCACCAGGTCGTCGCGGCCGAACTGACGGAGCACGCGAGCAATGGCGTCCTCTCGGGCCCGAGTTTCGCGCGCGAAGTGGGCGACGGCCTGCCGGTCGCGCTCACCGTGGCGAGCGCCTCGGCCGCCTGCCGCGAGCGTACGCTGGACGCGTTCCATCACCGCGCCATGCGCATCTATACCGGCGACGACGTCGTGGGCGTGGAAGTGGGCGGCGCGGTCAAGAACGTGCTCGCGATCGCGACCGGCATTTCCGACGGCCTCGGCCTCGGCCTCAACGCGCGCGCCGCGCTCATCACGCGCGGCCTCGCGGAAATGACGCGGCTCGGCGCCGCGCTCGGCGGCCGCGCCGAAACCTTCACGGGGCTCACGGGCCTCGGCGACCTCATTCTCACCGCCACGGGCGATCTCTCGCGCAACCGCACGGTTGGCAAGCAGCTCGCGAGCGGCCGCACACTCGACGACATTCTCGGCGCGCTCGGCCATGTCGCCGAAGGCGTACGCTGCGCGCAGGCGGTACTCGCGATCGCGCGCGCCCATGGCATCGACATGCCGATCACCGAGGCGGTCTGCGCCGTGCTGTTCGACGGCACCGCGCCGCGCGACGCCGTGAGCGCATTGCTCAGGCGCGACGCCAAGGCGGAATAGGGCGGCGCCGGCCGGGTTGACGTGGCCTGAGATAACTCGAGGCAACGCGATACAACGCGAGGCGGACGGTTTGCGCGGCGTCACCGCCGCGCGGGCTCGCGCCATGCTGGCAATGCCCGTTGATAGCGGCGCGCTAGCCGCGCTTCAGGCCGATCAGGAGGACCGTATGCTCACGCTCGCGAATTGCCGCATCGAGGCGCAAGCCGTCGACATCACCACGCTCGCCGTGGATGCCATCGTGAATGCCGCGAACGAGTCGCTGCTGGGCGGCGGCGGCGTGGATGGCGCGATTCACCGCGCCGCCGGTCCCGAATTGCTGCGCGAATGCGAGACGCTGCACGGCTGCCCGACCGGCGACGCCAAAATCACGCGCGGCTACCGTTTGCCCGCGAAACACGTCATCCACACGGTCGGACCGGTCTGGCACGGCGGCCACCGCGACGAAGCCTTCCTGCTGGCCGCCTGCTACCGGCGCTCGCTCGAAGTCGCGCACGAGGCGGGCGTGACGAGCCTCGCGTTTCCGGCGATCAGTTGCGGCGTGTATCGCTTTCCGCCGGACGAAGCCGTGCGGATCGCCGTGCAAACGGTGATCGACGGCCTGCCGCAATCGCCCAAACTCCGGCACGTGATCTTCGCGTGCTTCGATCAGCCCATGCTCGCGCGCTACGAGCAGGCGCTCGCCGCGCGCGCGAACGCCTGAGCCGGAAACGGCGCCTGTGCGGCTTATTCGCCGCCTTCGAAACCGGCCTGCCGCCACGCTTCGAACACCACCACCGCCACCGTATTCGACAGATTGAGGCTGCGATTGCCCGGCCGCATGGGCAGGCGCACGCGCTGTTCATTCGCGAAGCGGTCGAGCACCGCGTCGGGCAGGCCGCGCGTTTCCGCGCCGAACACGAACCAGTCGCCGGGCGTGAACGCGTGCGCGTGAAAACGCCCCGACCCGCGCGTCGTGAACGCGAACAGGCGCGCCGGGTCGGGCGTTTCGGCCGCGAGGAAGGCGTCCCAGTCGCGATGCACCTGCATTTGCGCGTATTCGTGATAGTCGAGGCCCGCGCGGCGCAGTTTGGCGTCGTCGAGCGGGAAGCCGAGCGGCTCGATCAGATGCAGCCGCGCGCCGGTGTTGGCGCACAGGCGGATCACGTTGCCGGTATTCGGGGGAATTTCCGGTTCGACCAGAACGACGTTGAACATGGCGATGGGACTCTCTGAAACGGGTAGACGAATGAGGGCTTTCAGTCCTTGGGCGTGCGCAGCGCGACGAAATTCGTCACGCGGCGGGCACCCGCGGCCTTGAGCGTGTGCGCGAGCGCGTCGAGCGTGGCGCCCGAGGTCATCACGTCGTCGACCACGCCCACGTGCGCGCCTTGCACGGCGCACTCGAGCGCCGGATCGAGCACGAACGCGCGGCCCACGTTGCGGCGGCGCGTGTCGCGATCGAGCTTCGATTGCGGCGCGGTGTGCAGCACGCGGCGCACGAGTGTGGCTTCCGCGCGCGCATTCAGATGTTGCGCGAGCGGCCGCGCGATAAGCCACGCCTGGTTGTAGCCGCGCTCGATCATGCGTTCACGCGACAGCGGCACGGGCACGACGAGGTCGGGCATGCCCTGCGCATCGAAGCTATCGTGCGCCAGACGCGCGAGCCGCCGCGCGAATTCTTCGCCGAGCGCGAGGCGCGCGCGAAACTTCAGGCCGAGCGCGAGCAGATCGAGCGGGGCGCGATAGTCGGCGAGCGCGAGCGTGGCGTCGAACGCGGGCGGCGACTGCGTGCACGCGCTACAGCGATAGCGCGCCGCCGCGTGCGATGCTGTGTGCGATTTTGCGTGCGATTGATCGGCTGTCCGAAATGCTCGCGAGAGCGGCACGGCGCACACGGTGCAGCGCAGGCGCGGCTCGTTCCAGTACGCGGCGTCGCAGGACACGCAAAGCGAGGCTCGCGACAAATTGCCGCATAATGAGCACCGGTTTGGAAACACCAGTGGCAGCACGAAGTGGGTGAGCCGCGGCCAGTGCGCGCGCGCTTGCCGGCAGGCGCGCGCGCACCGCGCGACGGCCGGGGCGCGAGACGCAGTTTTGCGCGCCGTGATTTGCGCCGTGATTCGCGCCGTGATCCGTGCCCGCTCCCGCGCGGGACTTCGCGCGGCGTCGGGCGCGGCGACGGGCGTCATGCACGAGGTGTCGGGCGGCGCGGCGCGGCGAGGCGCGGGGTCGGGCAAAACGGGCGGCGGCATCGAAAGCGGCCCGTGCGCGGGCTCGTTGAACTGAAAGGATGGGAGTGAGCGAGTATACTTCGCAGACTTCGCCAATACGATCGACATGTCCCCGTCTCCCGCAAGAACTGGCCGTCCGGACTATGAAACCGGACATTTGCGGCGCATCTTCGATCGCCGTGCGGCGACTTTCGACGAAGTCGCCTTCCTGCCGCGCGAAATTGCCCAGCGCATGCGCGAGCGCCTCGAATACATCAAGGTGAATCCCGCGAGCGTGCTCGACATCGGCTGCGGCGCGGGCGACGACCTGCCCGGCCTGCGCGAGCGCTTTCCCGAAGCGCCCGTGTTCGGCGCCGATCTCTCCCTCGCCATGCTGCAACGCGCGCGTGCGCACGACGCCGGCGACACCAGCTGGCGGCGCTTTCTGCCCGCGTCCGTCGGGCGTGCGCTCGGCGCGCGTGGTCCGCGTTTCGCGCAGGCCGACTTCGCCGAACTGCCGTTCGCGCACGGCGCCTTCGAACTGCTCTGGTCGAATCTCGCGCTGCACTGGCATCCGCGCCCGGACCTCGTGTTCGGCGAATGGCAGCGCGTGCTCAAGGTCGACGGTCTGCTGATGTTCAGCACGCTCGGCCCCGACACGCTCAAGCAGTTGCGCGGCGCGTTCGCCGAAGTCGAAGCCGCGCACGGCGTCGGCTCGCGCGCGCACGTGATCGATTTCGTCGACATGCACGATCTCGGCGACATGCTCGTCGAGAACGGCTTCGAAATTCCGGTGATGGATCAGGAAACGCTGACCGTCACCTACACGACGCCGGAGAAACTGCTCGCCGACGTGCGCCGTTGGGGCGCATACCCATTCGCGCGCGAGAGCGCTACCATCGCCGGTTCGCGACGGCTGCACCGCGCGCTGCTGGCGGCGCTCGAAGCGCGCCGCGCGACCGAAGGCCCGCATGCGGGCACGATCCCGCTGACCTTCGAGATCATCTACGGCCACGCATGGAAAGCCGTGCCGCGCACCACGGCCGAAGGTCACGGCATCGTGCGTATCGAAGATATCGGGCGCGGTCCGGCAAGGAATCGGTGACGTAATAAGGGGGCTTTCGTTATGCCTGAAATTAGCGCCTGAAAAGCTCTCGAATTTATCTCGAAAAATCGCTGAAATGCCCGCTGGTATTGGGTTTGCGGGAGTTTGAGGCTTGCTTGAAGGGCCTGGGGATCGCGCCTATAATGCGCAGGTCGCTACGCGGAAGGGTCCCCAAATCCGTATCTGCCCGCAGTTGTGCAAGGCGCGGCGCGGCGATAGTCTGAGGTTGTTGCAGTGGGGGAAGCGAACGATGCAGGCGTCTGATCTGCTGGCGAGTCCGGAGCCGGTCCTGCAGGACTGGCTCATGAAGCGCAACTGTTCGGTTTCGCCCAGGCAATTTGTGTTCTTCTATGTTTCGCTGGCGCTGGTCTCCATCGCGATCGCCGTTCTGTTGTTGATCCACGGCGCCTGGCTGGTTATGCCGTTCACCGGCATCGATCTGTTGGTAGTGGGCGGCGCATTCGTCATTCATGCGCGCCATGCTGTCGATTACGAACGTATCAGGCTTTATCCGAACCGGCTGGTGATCGAGCAGATGAGCGCCAACACGCTCACGCAGTTCGAATTCAATCCCCGCTGGGTCCGGGTCGAGCCGGGCGCGACCCCACGCGACCCGGTGCGTCTCGTGTCCCGCGGCCAGGCGGTCGCTGTCGGGTTGCATCTGCCGCACTATCGGCGTGCGCAGTTCGCGCGGGAACTGCGGACGTGGCTCGCGCGCGCGGGTTGAGTCGCAGCGTTTTCCTTGCGGCGCGAGTGGGGCTGGTTGCGTGCTCATCGAATGGACGAGCGCGTGGGACCCGATGCGCGGCGCATGCGTCCCAGGGGGCGCCCTGGTTGCAAAACCTTCCTGCGGGGCCGAGGGTTTGAATGGAAATTATGGGTAAGGAAGCTATGAAAACAATCAAGCGAGCCCTCATGGGCGTGCTGGCGTGCAGCGGATTTTTCGTCGCCGGCGCGGCACTCGCAGTGGGAGACAGCCCCGGCGGTCCCGCGGTCAACGAGATCAATCTCCAGCCGCCCGTTACGCGCATCGCCGAAGAGCTTTACAGCCTCCATACGATGATGCTGATCCTCTGCACGGTGATTTTCATCGGCGTGTTCGGCGTCATGTTCTATTCGATCTTTGCGCACCGCAAATCGAAGGGTCATCAGGCGGCGCACTTCCACGAGAGCACGACCGTCGAAATCATCTGGACGATCGTGCCGTTCGTGATCGTTGTGCTGATGGCGCTGCCGGCCACCAAGGCCGTGGTCGCGATGAAGGACACCTCGAACGCCGACCTCACCGTGAAGGTCACGGGTTATCAGTGGAAATGGGGTTACGACTACGTGAAGGGGCCGGGCGAGGGCATCAGCTTTCTCTCGACGCTGACCACGCCGCGCTCGGAAGTGAACGGCGAGGCGCCCATTACCGACACCTATCTGCAGGAAGTCGACAACCCGCTGGTCGTGCCCGTCAACAAGAAGATTCGCATCATCACCACGGCCAACGACGTGGTGCACTCGTGGTACGTGCCCGCGTTCGGCGTGAAGCAGGACGCGATTCCGGGCTTCGTGCGCGACACGTGGTTCAAGGCCGACAAGGTCGGCACCTATCGCGGCTTCTGCACGGAACTGTGCGGCAAGGAGCACGCGTACATGCCGGTGGTGGTCGAGGTGCTGTCCGACGACGACTATGCGAAGTGGGTGCAGACGCAAAAAGCCAAGCTCGCCGCCGCGGCCGACGACCCGAACAAGACCTACACGCTCGCCGAACTCAAGGAGCGCGGCGAGAAGGTCTACACGTCGAACTGCGCGGTGTGTCACCAGCCCACGGGCAAGGGCGCGGGGGCGTTCCCGGCGCTCGACGGCAGCAAGGTCGCGAACGGCCCGATCGCCGAACACGTGAGCATCGTGCTGCACGGCAAGAACGCCATGCCGTCGTGGGCGCCCACGTTGAACGACGTCGAGATCGCCTCGGTCATTACTTACGAGCGCAATTCGTGGGGCAACCATACGGGCGACGTGCTGCAACCGCGCCAGGTCGCGGACGCGCGTAACGGCAAGATGCCCGAAGGCGGCGATCACACGGCGGGCGCGGCGGGCGCGCCGGGCGGCGCGGATCAGGCGAGCGGCGCGGCGGCGGCCAGCGATGCGGCGGGCGCGAGCGGTGCGGCGGCATCGAGTGGCGCCAGCGGCGCCGATGCCGGTGCGGCCAGCGCTCCGGCGGCCAATACGGCGGCTAACAGCGCGGCCGCGAGCGGCGCGGGCGAAGCGTCGGGGGCGGCGCAGGCTTCGGCGAGTCTGCCGGCGAGCGTGTATTTCGCCGTCGGCAAGGCCACGCTGCCCGCCGACGCGAAAAGCGCGATCCAGGCGGCCGCCGACTACGCGAAGGCGCATCCGGACGCGAAGTTCACGCTCTCGGGTTTCACGGACGCGAGCGGCAAGGCCAACGCCAACGCCGACCTCGCCAAGCGCCGCGCGCAAGCCGTGCGCGACGCGCTGAAGGCGGCCGGCATCGCCGAGGACCATATCGTTCTCAAGAAGCCGGAAACGATCACGGGCGGCACGGACGCGAAGGAAGCGCGCCGCGTGGAAATCAGCCCGGCCGCGTAAGCCTTCACGCTGGCTACGCGTATCGACATACGCAGCATCAGGGTCGCAAGGAAGCTCGCAAACGACTACGCTGAGAGCAGGACGCGCCTGCACACGGCGCACGGAAGCACGCACGCAGAAGCACGCAGAATTCGCGGGACAGGCGCTGCACAAGTACAGAACAAGCAGTCAAACGCTGCAGTCAGAGACGCAAAGCTCACGCTTTGGCAATTAATGGGTCGCGGTCAGCGCGCAAGGCGCAACTGCGATCGACAGGAGATTAAGTCATGTCGACCATCGGACACGATGTTGCAGGCGGGCACGGTCACGAGCACGACGACCACGCGCATGCCACGCCTCACGGCTGGCGACGCTGGTTGCTCGCGACCAATCACAAGGACATCGGAACGCTGTATCTGATCTTCTCGTTCGTGATGTTTCTCTCGGGCGGCGTGATGGCGCTCGGCATTCGCGCCGAGCTGTTCGAGCCGGGCCTGCAGATCATGCGGCCCGAGTTCTTCAACCAGCTCACCACCATGCACGGCCTGATCATGGTGTTCGGCGCGATCATGCCCGCCTTCGTGGGCTTCGCGAACTGGATGGTGCCGCTGCAGATCGGCGCGTCGGACATGGCGTTCGCGCGCATGAACAACTTCAGCTTCTGGCTGCTGCCCGCCGCCGCGGTGCTGCTGGTGGGTTCGTTCTTCGCGCCGGGCGGCGCGACCGCCGCGGGCTGGACGCTCTACGCACCGCTCTCCACCCAGATGGGCCCCGGCATGGACTTCGCGATCTTCGCGGTGCACATCATGGGCGCCTCGTCGATCATGGGCGGCATCAACATCGTCGTGACCATCCTCAACATGCGCGCGCCGGGCATGACGCTCATGAAGATGCCGATGTTCGCGTGGACGTGGCTGATCACCGCGTACCTGCTGATCGCCGTGATGCCGGTGCTCGCGGGCGCGATCACGATGCTGCTGTTCGATCGCCATTTCGGCACGAGCTTCTTCAACGCGGCCGGCGGCGGCGACCCGGTCATGTACCAGCACATCTTCTGGTTCTTCGGGCACCCCGAGGTCTACATCATGATCTTGCCGGCGTTCGGGATCGTCTCGCAGGTGATTCCGGCGTTCTCGCGCAAGCCGCTGTTCGGCTATAGCTCGATGGTGTACGCCACGGCTTCCATCGCCATTCTGTCGTTCATGGTGTGGGCGCACCACATGTTCGCGACCGGCATGCCGGTCACGGGCCAGCTGTTCTTCATGTACGCGACCATGCTGATCGCCGTGCCCACGGGCGTGAAGGTGTTCAACTGGGTCGCCACCATGTGGCGCGGCTCGCTCACCTTCGAAACGCCGATGCTGTGGGCCGTGGGCTTCCTGATCGTGTTCACGTTCGGCGGTCTTTCGGGTCTGATGCTCGCGATGGCGCCGCTCGACATCCAGTATCACGGCACCTATTTCGTGGTCGCGCATTTCCATTACGTGCTGGTCGCGGGGTCGCTGTTCGCGCTGTTTTCGGGGTGGTACTACTGGTCGCCCAAATGGACCGGCTGGATGTACAACGAGATGCGCGGCAAGATCCACTTCTGGTGCTCGCTGATCTTCTTCAACCTCGCCTTCCTGCCGATGCACTTCGTCGGGCTCGCGGGCATGCCGCGCCGCTACGCGGATTACCCGGCGCAATTCACCGACTGGAACCAGGTCATCACGATCGGCGCGTTCGGCTTCGGGCTCTCGCAGGTGTACTTCCTGTTCGCGGTGGCGCTGCCCGTGTATCGCGGCGGCGGCGAACTCGAGAAAGCCGGCGACAAGCCGTGGGATGGCGCGACGGGTCTCGAGTGGACCGTGCCGAGCCCGGCGCCGTTCCACACGTTCGAAAATCCGCCGACGGTGGAATGAGCCACGTGTCGACGCAAAAAGCGATGCCCGAAGACAAACCCACGCGACGCACGCCCGCGCAGATCCGCGCGGGCAACCGGCGGCTCGGGCTCGTCCTGCTGATCGTGGTCGCCGCTTTTTTCGCGGCGGCCATCGTGAAACAGCTGTATTTCAGCGCGCACTGACAGGAGCGCGAGAACCGTAAGAGGACGTCCGATGTCCACGCAGCACGCGCATAGCGACCGCGCGTTCAACCGGTCGATGCTGTTCAAGCTCATCGTCGTGGCGTTGCTGATGTTCGGCTTCGGCTTCGCGCTCGTTCCCATGTATCGCGCGATCTGCCAGGTCACCGGCATCAACAACCTCGTGCAGCGCGACGCCACCGAGGCCGAGGCGCGCAACACGCAGGTGGACATGACGCGCACGGTGTCGGTGGAGTTCGACGCGAACGCGCGCGGGCTGCTCGGCTTCAAGCCGGAGCAGTCGAGCCTCGACGTGCATCCGGGCGAGGTCATGACGGTGATGTACGACATTTCGAACAACGAAGGACGCACGATCGACGCGCAGGCCATTCCGAGCTACGCGCCGAAGCAGGCGACCGAGTATTTCCGCAAGATCCAGTGCTTCTGCTTCACGCAGCAGACCTTGCAGGCGAACGAAACGAAGCGCATGCCGGTGGTGTTCGTCGTCGACCCGAAGCTGCCGAAAGACGTGAAAACGATCACGCTGTCGTACACGTTCTTCGAGCTGAACAAGCCGGCGGTGGCGAAAGCGCCGAAGCAGTCGGCGGGCGCTTGACGGATGACAAACCCCCGGGATGACGAAACCCGCGGGATGACGAAACCCGCGCCGCATGGAGGGCGCCCATGAGCGACGAAGGCGATGCGCAACGGCCGCCCGCGAAAAAGGGCGGCGTGCTGCAGGTGATGAAAGCGGTGGCGTGGTCGTTTCTGGGCGTGCGCAAACGCGCCGACCTCGAAGCCGACGCCGCGCAACTGCATCCCGCGCATCTCATCATCGCGGGGCTGGTGGGCGCGGCGCTTTTCATCGTCGTGCTGCTGTTGATCGTGCATGCGGTGGTGGGCTGAAGCATGCCGGATGCATCGGCAGGACAACTGAATAACTGACAACGCAGAGACAGCCGGCTGCGGCCGGAAACCGGAAATTGGAGAATCAGGCATGAGCGGTCAAAACGAAAGCCCGTACTACTTCGTTCCGCATCCGTCGCGGCACCCGATCAGCGCAGCCATTGGCCTGCTGGTCATGCTCTCGTCGCTGGCGTCGTGGATCAACGGCGAATCGTGGGCGCCCATCGGCGTCGTCATCGGCCTGTTGTGGCTGCTCTTCACGCTCTGGCACTGGTTCGGCGACGCCATCGCCGAGTCCGAGGGCGGGATGTACGGCAAACGCGTCGACGTCTCGTATCGCTGGAGCATGAGCTGGTTCATCTTCTCCGAGGTGATGTTCTTCGGCGCGTTCTTCGGCGCGCTGTTCTACGCGCGCGCGATCGCGCTGCATCAGCTCGGCAGCCTCGACTACAAGCTGATCTGGCCGGACTTCAGCGCGGTGTGGCCGAACACGGGGCCCGCGGAACTCGTCTCGCACTTCCGCTCGATGACGCCGTGGCCCGTGCCGACCATCAACACGGCGCTGCTGCTTTCCTCGGGCGCGACGCTCACGGTGTCGCATCACGCGTTGCGCGAGGATCATCGCAAGAAGGCCATCGCGTGGCTCGCGGCAACCATCGTGCTCGGCATCTGCTTTCTGTTCCTGCAGGCCTTCGAGTACATCCACGCGTATGGCGAACTGAATCTCACGCTCGCCTCGGGCGTCTACGGCTCCACGTTCTTCCTGCTCACGGGCTTCCACGGTTTCCACGTGTTCCTCGGCGGCACGATGCTCACGGTGGTGCTGGTCCGCATGATTCGCGGCCACTTCACGGCCGATCATCACTTCGCGTTCGAAGGCGCCGCGTGGTACTGGCACTTTGTCGACGTGGTGTGGCTCGGCCTTTACGTCGTCGTGTACTGGTTGTGACGAGCTTGCCGTGCCGATGCGGATGTGATGCCGATGCGCGCGTGCAGCGCCTCGTCATGCGGTGAAATGCAAAAGGCGCCGCCCGACTGAGTCGGCGCGGCGCCTTCTGGTTTTATGCCGGTTTTATGCCGATGGCGCTTCGCTCAGCGCCCGTACGGAATGCCGGTGGATTGAATCCAGCCCATCCAGTGCGCGAAGAGAATGAAGAGAAACAGCGAGATGGACAGGCCCACGCGTGTGGCGAGCGACCAGACCATCCGCTTGGTGCGGCCCCGGTCGTGCATCATGAAATAGAGCGCCGAGATCATGCTGGCGATGATCAGCGCGAACGCCACGGGAACGAGTATGTGCATGAAGCTCACGGAATTGGGCATGCCTGAAAACGCCTGTCTCATTATCGCACCGCGTCGCGTCACGCGGGGTTCGATCACCGCTATGTGCCGCATCGGACATACCCGATGAAGATTCGTCTCGTTCCCGCGCTGCTCATCCTGATCGTGATGGCCGTGACGATCCGGCTTGGGTTCTGGCAGCGCGACCGCGCGCATCAGAAGGAGGCGTTGCAGGCGCAGATTACGCAGTACGAAACATCGGCGCCGCAAACGGTGGGTGCCGCGCCGCTCGCGTTGAAGGACATTCAGTTTCATCGCGTGCGCGCGAGCGGCACGTTTATGCCCGCGCAGGTGGTGTATCTCGACAATCGTCCCTATAACGACCAGCCAGGCTTTTACGTGGTGATGCCGCTTAAACTCGCAGGCGGCGGCGTCGTGCTCGTGAACCGCGGCTGGTTGCCGCGCAACATGGCGGTCCGCACGGCGATCGCGCCCTACGAAACGCCCACGGGCGTGGTGGAAGTGGAGGGCATCGCGCGTGCGGACGCCACGCGCGCGTTCGAACTGGGTGCGAACGGCTCTGCAGCGCATCAGAAAATTCGGCAGAATCTCGGCGTCGCTTCCTACGCAGCGGAAACCGGGTTGCCGCTGCAACCGTTCGTGATCCAGCAAACCGGCTTCGTGCCGGCCTTCAAGGACGGGCTCGTGCGCGACTGGCCGGTGCCCGACACCGACGTCGAGCGCAATTACGGCTACATGCTCCAGTGGTGGGGCATGGCGCTCGCAGCGTTGCTTTTTGGTCTCTACGCGGCCCGCAAGGCTGCGACAAAAGCGCGCACTGGCGAGCCGGACCCGGGCCCGCATCTCAATGGGCACATGGACAACTGAAGCGAGGTTTCCCGAGAGTGTCGACGCAAACATCCCAACCCGCCCAACCCGCGCAGGTCGCCATGCAACGTAGCCGAGGCTCGTGGCGGCGCGGCCGCTGGACGCTGCTGCTCATCGCGCTGATCTGCGGCGCGCCCATCGCCTTGTCGTACTTCACGTACTACGTGATCAAGCCGAAGGGCGGCACCACGAGCTACGGCACGCTGATCGAGCCGCAACGGCCCATTCCCGAAGCTCTCACGGTCACGGGCGACGACGGCCGCGCCGTGCCGCTCGCCTCGCTGCGCGGGCGCTGGCTGATGATTTCCGTCGATGGCGGCGCGTGCGACGAAGCCTGCGCGACCAAGCTCTACTTCATGCGCCAGGTGCGCGCGACGCAAGGCGCGGAGCGCGAGCGGGTGGTCACGGTCTGGCTGCGCACCGATAACGCCGCCGTGCCCGACAAGATCAAGGGCGCGTACCCGGACACGCGCATGCTGCGCGCCGGCGCGCCCGCGCTCGCGCAATGGCTGCCCGCCACGGACACGACGAAGGACACCGACCATATCTATCTCGTCGATCCGAACGGCAATCTCATGATGCGTTTTCCCGCCCAGGCCGATCCGTCAAAGATCAAGCAGGACGTCACAAAACTCCTCAAGTGGTCCAGCATCGGTTAAGGTGCGCAGCGCCGTCTGACAGAAAAGAGTACGCAAGATGTTTATCCTGGAGCTGGGCCTGATCGGCCTGTGCATCGCGTTGCTGCCCTTGTCCTGGGTCTGGGTCAAGGCCGACGACAACAAATTCCGCAAGCTCGTGTGGCTCACGACCTTCATGACGCTGGACCTCGTGATGTTCGGCGGATTCACACGTCTCACCGACTCGGGCCTCGGCTGCCCCGACTGGCCGGGCTGCTACGGCACGTCCTCGCCGTTCATCGCGCACGCGCAGATCGCCGCCGCGCATCTCGCGATGCCGAGCGGGCCCGTGAGCTTCTCGAAGGCGTGGATCGAGATGATCCATCGCTATTTCGCCATGGCGATCGGCGTGCTGATCATCGCGCAGATGGCCATCGCGTGGCGCGCGCGCATCAAGCGCTGGCCGCTCCACGTTTCGCCGTGGTGGCCCACGGCGCTGCTCGGCCTGATCGTCGTGCAGGGCGTGTTCGGCGCGTGGACCGTGACGATGAAGCTGCAACCCGTGATCGTCACCACACACTTGCTGCTCGGCCTCACGCTGCTCGGCTCGCTCGCCTGGCTCGCGGCGCGCATCACGCCGCTGCCCGCGTTCGAGCCCGAGGTCGCGCGCTGGCGCGTGGCGGCGCTGGCGGCGCTCGCGCTGCTCGTGGTGCAGATCGCGCTGGGCGGCTGGGTGAGCACCAACTACGCGGTGCTCGCCTGCACCGACTTCCCGACCTGCAACGGCGCCTGGATTCCACCGATGGACTTCCAGCACGGCTTCCATCTGTGGCGCGCGCTCGGCATGGACGGCAACGGCGACGTCATCACGCAAGACGCGCTCGTCGCGATTCACTGGACCCACCGCACGTTCGCCTTCGTGGTGATCGCATATCTGCTATGGTTCGCCTTCGAAATGCGGCGCTTTGCCTCGCTGCGGCGTCCTGCCAACTGGGTCATCATCGTGATTGCGGTCCAGTTTCTGACCGGACTGTCGAATATCGTGCTTCAGTGGCCGCTGCCTGTTGCAGTCGCGCACAACGGTGGCGCGGCGATCCTGCTGCTTTTGATCGTCGTGCTAAACTTTCGAATTGCTTGTAACCGCCCCGGTCGCGCCTTCCTCCCCGCGCGCGACACCGCCGCGGTGTGATCCCGCCCCATGGAAAGTACAACCCTATCCCAAACGCCCGGCAGCCGGATTTCCCAATATCTGGCGCTTACCAAGCCGCGCGTGACGCAACTGGCCGTGTTTTGCGCCGTCATCGGCATGTTTCTCGCCGTGCCGGGCATGGTGCCCTGGAAACAGCTGATCGGCGGTACTGTCGGCATCTGGCTGACGGCCGGCGCGGCCTTCGCCATCAACTGTCTCGTCGAACAAAAAGTGGACGCGCGCATGCGCCGCACCGCATGGCGCCCTTCGGCGCGCGGTGAGATCACGAGCCGGCAGATCCTGCTGTTCTCGGCCGTGATCGGCGGCCTCGGCATGTGGGTGCTCTACACGTTCACGAACCCGCTCACCATGTGGCTCACGGTCGCGACCTTTATTGGCTACGCGATCATCTACACGCTGCTGCTCAAGCCGGCCACGCCGCAGAACATCGTGATCGGCGGCGCCTCGGGCGCCATGCCGCCCGCGCTCGGCTGGGCTGCCGTCACGGGTCACGTGCCCGGCGACGCCTGGATTCTCGTGCTGATCATCTTCGTGTGGACGCCGCCGCATTTCTGGGCGCTCGCGCTGTATCGCCGCAAGGATTACGAGGCCGCCGGCCTGCCCATGCTGCCCAATACGCACGGCGAGAAGTACACGCGCCTGCACATCCTGCTGTACACGATCATCCTGTTCTGCGTCACGCTGATGCCGTACATCTCGGGCATGAGCGGCCTGCTGTATCTCGCTTCGGCCGTACTGCTCGGCGCGGTGTTCCTCGCCTACGCGTGGAAGATCTACGTCGAATATTCCGACCTGCTTGCACGCAAGACCTTCCGCTATTCGATCGTTTATCTGTCGATCCTGTTCGTTGCGCTGCTCGTGGATCACTACGTGCACGCGATCATCGCCGCGTAACGCCATGGCCGCCCGCTCGCTCGCACGCGCCCTGCGCGCCACGGTCGTCGCGCTCGCCGCTACCCTTGCCGTGGGCGGCACGCTCGCGCTGCAAGGCTGCGGCCCGCAGCAGCCGTCGTTCTCGAATCTCGACATCACGGGCAACACGCAGTTCGGCAAGGACTTCGCGCTGCCCGACACCCACGGCCAGATGCGCACGCTCGCCGACTACAAGAACAAGGTCGTCGTCCTGTTCTTCGGCTACACGCATTGCCCCGACGTGTGCCCGACCACGATGGCCGAGCTCTCGCAGGCGCTCGAACAACTCGGGCCCGAAAACGCGAAGCGCGTGCAGGTGCTGTTCGTGACCGTCGATCCCGAGCGCGACAGCGCGCAGATCCTGAGCCAGTACGTCTCGGCGTTCAACCCCAGCTTCCAGGCGCTGCGGCCCGCGAACGAGGCGCAGCTCAAGCAGGTGACGAAGGACTTCCGCGTATACTACGCGAAGGTGCCCGGCAGTACTCCGGACAACTACACGATGGATCACACGGCGGCCAGCTACGTGTTCGATCCGGACGGCAAGCTGCGCCTGTTCGCCCGCGACGGGCAGGGCGTCACGCCCTGGGTGCACGATCTCAAGATTTTGCTCGGCGTTTCGACCTGATCGTCCGCGAGGCACGGCCATTCAGCGCCGATCCCGCGAAAGCGCGCCCCGCGAGGCGCGCTTTTTTACGTCCGCGCGGCATACCAGTATGCGATTTCATTATTTCCAGGCACCGCCGTCATATGAGACGATTTATACCGTCCGGCAGACGGCACACAATGCCTCACGCAGGCGCAATACCAAACACACGCAGGAACATCACCTCCATGCAGCGCAGAAATCTGATTAAAGCACTCCTCGCCGGCCTCGCCGCCACCACGCTCGCCGCCAGCTTCGGCGCGCGCGCCGACGACCAGGTCATCAAGGTCGGCACCGTTTCGGGTCCGGACGCGCAAGTCTGGGCTGTGGTCCAGAAGGTCGCGAAGCGCGAAGGCCTGAACGTCAAGGTCATCGAATTCAACGACTACGTGCAGCCGAACGCCGCGCTCGACGCAGGCGACCTCGACGCCAACAGCTTCCAGCATCAGCCTTACCTCGACAGCCAGGTCAAGCAGCGCGGCTACAAGATCCAGAGCGCGGGCCTCACGTACATCTCGCCGATCGGCGTGTACTCGAAGAAGCTCAAGTCGCTGAACGATCTCGCGCAAGGCGCGAAGGTCGCGGTGCCGAACGATCCGTCGAACGAAAACCGCGCTTTCCTGCTGTTGCAGGCCAAGGGCGTGGTCAAGCTGCGCGCGGGCGCGGGCACGAACGGCAGCAACGCCACGCCGCTCGACGTGGCCGAGAACCCGAAGAAGATCAAGTTCGTCGAACTGGACGCCGCGCAACTGCCGCGCTCGCTCGCCGACGTGGACGCCGCCGTCATCAACACGAACTACGCGCTGGCCGCCGGCCTCCAGCCGACCAAGGACGCGATCGCGCTGGAAGACATCCGCAGCCCGTACGCGAACGTGATCGCCGTGCGCACGCAGGACAAGGACAAGCCGTGGGTGAAGAAGCTCGTGGCTGCATACCAGTCGGAAGACGTGCGCCAGTACATCAAGACCCAGTTCAAGGGCTCGATGGTGCCGTCGTTCTAAGCTGCGCCTCGTAGCTGCCGTACGCGAAAACGCCGTGGTGAAAACCACGGCGTTTTTTATTGCCCTCGCGTTTCGGAGCGCGGCTTCTTGTATGTCGGACGATATCGAAATGGCGGTTTCCGGCGTGCGAGGTTGATCGCGCGCAATCGAGACGCGCGGCCGCGCGTTATCTTCTCAGGGGCGCCGTTGCCGCTGGTTCCATATCGGTACTACGCTGGTCTCCAAACATTTGCAAAGTCGAGCCCAAATTGGTCTTATTCGCGCGCCGAAATGCATTTCCAGGGTAAATCCTGATGCCGGCCGGCTAGCGCGCGGCATACGGTAATTTCGTGTAAAACCTTGAATTTATGCGATATTTTTCAGGCCGATAGCGAAGCCGCTGTCATATTGACTGGTCTTATTGTGGTTATATAATGGGCTCGCTTTTCAGTCGAACCCGTCGAGCCGCGCGGAACTCCAGGCGCGCGGATTCATCGGATGAATGCGCGCCGCACGCATGGCGCGCCGTCCGGCCACCCCACGATCTGTCCAACCGCTGGCGCTGACTCCATGGAAACCCGTTGGTCTGCCCTGACGCCCGACGCGCGCAACGTGACGCCGCTGTACCTCCAGCTGGCGCGCAACCTCGCCACCGCCATTCACTGCGGCGTGTGGTCGGCGGGCGAGGCGCTGCCGTCCGAGCGCACGCTGTCCGACGCCATCGGCGTGTCGCGCATCACGGCGCGCAAGGCGATCGAGTTGCTGGTCGAGCAGGGCCTGATCCGGCGCGCGCGCGGGGCGGGCAGTTTCATCACGCCGCGCGTGGAAGATCCGCTCTCGCGCCTCACCGGCTTCACGAAGAAGATGGAGCAGCGCGGCTTCACGGCGGATTCGGTGTGGCTCGAGCGTGAAGTGCGCCCGGCGCGCCGCGAGGAAATCGTGCAACTGGGCTTGTCGCCGGGGGCGTCGGTTGCGAGTCTGCGCCGCCTGCGCCGCGCCGACGGCATCGTGATGGCGGTCGAGCATTCCACATTGCCCGTCTCGATCGTGCCGGAGCCGGACGCCATCGACGGATCGCTCTATGCGTATCTCGAACAGCAGCGCGTGCCCGTGGTGCGCGCCTTGCAGCATTTTCGCGCCGTCAACGCCACGGGCGAGATCGCCGCGCGCATGGGCGTCGAGCCGCGCGCGGCGCTGCTCGTGATCACGCGCGTGGGTTTTTCCGCCGATCAGCGCGCGATCGAGCTAACCGATACCTACTGCCGCGACGGCTATTACGACTTCGTTGCGGAGTTGCGCCAGTGAAACCGGGAACGCCCTTGCTGCCTGTCGCTCTTACGCCCGTCATCGATCTGTTTTACGGCGCTTTCCTGCGCCTCACCGGAAAATTCTCATGCTGAGCGGAAACATACTCACCCCTGACGGCTGGATTCACGGCACGTTGTCGTTCGAGAACGGACGCGTCACGTCGATCGAGGGCGAGGCCGCAGATCCGGCGAACAACGACGCGCCGTATCTGATCCCCGGCTTCATCGACCTGCACGTGCACGGCGGCGGCGGCGCCGACGTCATGGAAGCCGGCGACGCGATCGAAACCATCGCTCGCACGCATGCGCGCTACGGCACCACGAGCCTGCTCGCCACCACCATGACCGCGCCGCGCGACGAACTGATGCATGTGGTCGAAGGTCTCGGCGGCGTCGCGCGCAATCGCACGGCCGGTGGCGCCCGCGTGCTGGGCGTGCATCTCGAAGGGCCGTACATCAATCCCGGCAAACTCGGCGCGCAGCCCGACGCGGCGGTTTCCGCCGTGCTCGACGAAGTGCTCAAGTACCTGTCGATCGCGCCCATACGCGTGGTGACGGTCGCGCCCGAGATCGCGGGTCATATCGAGATCATCGGCGAAATGGCGGCGCGCGGCGTGCGCGTGCAGATCGGCCACACGCTCGCCACCTACGACGACGCCGTGGCCGCGCTCAAGCACGGCGCGTGCGGTTTCACGCATCTGTTCAACGCGATGTCGCCGCTGCATCACCGCAATCCGGGCGTGGTCGGCGCGGCGCTCGCGCATGCCGAATACGCGGAAATCATTCCCGACCTGCTGCACGTGCATCCGGGCGCGATACGCGCCGCGCTGCGCGCGATCCCGCGCCTCTATGTGGTCACGGACAGCACCTCGGCCACCGGCATGCCCGACGGCGAGTACCGCCTCGGCAGCCAGCACGTGACCAAGTGCCTCGGCGGCGTGCGTCTCGCCGACGGCACGCTCGCGGGCAGCACGCTCACCATGGACCAGGCGCTGCGCAACCTCGTCTCGCTCGGCTTGCCGATCGCGGACGTTTCCGCACGCCTGTCGCGCTACGCGGCCGACTACCTGGGCATCGAAGACCGCGGCCGCCTCGCGCGCGGCGCATGGGCCGATGTCAACGTGTTCGACCGCGATCTCGCGCTCACCGCGACCTACGTCGAAGGAGAATCGATTGTCGAATATGCTTAAGGAAGCGCTGGCCTCGGCCGGCGTCGTTGCCGCGCAGCTCGCGGACACCGCGCGCGTCGAGGCGCTCGCCCAGGCGCTCGACGCCGAGCCGCGCCACGTCGCGCTCACGGTCGCGCGCGGCAGCTCGGACCATGCGGCGAGTTATTTCGCGGCGCTCACCATGAGCCGCGTGGGCGTGCCGGTCGCTTCGCTGCCCATGTCGATCGCCACGCTGCAACAGGCGCCGCTACGTGTGCGCGGCCAGTTTGCGCTGGCTTTTTCCCAATCGGGTAGGAGTCCTGATCTCGTCGCGACCATCAAGGCGCTGCGCGAAGCGGGCGCGTTGACGGCGGCGATGGTCAACGTCGCGGGCTCGCCGCTCGCCGAGGCCGCGGGCACCGAACTGCCGCTGCTCGCCGGTCCCGAACTCAGCGTGGCCGCCACCAAGAGCTATGTCGCGATGCTCGCGATGTCGGCGCAACTCGTGGCCTTCTGGCAGCGCGACGCGCAACTGCTCGAGGCCGTGCGCGCGTTGCCCGACTCGCTCGAAGCGGCGGGCAAGCTCGACTGGTCGAAGGCGGTTCACGAACTGCGCGACGTGAAGCAGATGATCGTGATCGGGCGCGGCGCGGGTCTCGCCATCGCGCAGGAAGCCGCGCTCAAGCTCAAGGAAACCTCGGGCATCCAGGCCGAGGCATTTTCGAGCGCCGAAGTGCGTCATGGCCCGATGGAACTGATCGGCCGCGACTATCCGCTGCTCGTGTTCGCGCCGCGCGGACCGGAGCAGGCCGGTCTCGTCGATCTCGCGCGCGACATGAAGCAGCGCGGCGCGCGCGTGTTGCTCGCGGCGCCGCCCGATCTGGCGGGTGCCGGCGACGTCGCGCTGCCGCTCGTCAGCACCGCCGACGCCGCGCTCGACCCGATCGCGGCCATCCTTTCGTTCTACGTCATGGCGGCGGGTCTCGCCGCCGCGCGCGGCCGCAATCCCGACGAGCCGCGCTACCTGAACAAAGTCACCGAAACCCACTAGATTGGAAAGCAGATGGAACGCATCGAGGAGTCCCGCCTGATGGATCCGCTCAAGCCTGCCGAGGCGCACGTCGTGCTGGTTTCGCCGTTCACCGGCCCGGTCGTGCCGCTCGCCGCGGTGCCCGATCCGGTGTTCGCGGAAGGCCTGTTCGGCGACGGCATTGGCATCGATCCGCTCGTCGGCAAGCTGATCGCGCCGTGCGACGGCACGGTCATGCATCTCGCGCGCACGGGGCACGCCGTGACGCTGCAAAGCGCCGAAGGCGTGCAGGTGCTCGTGCATATCGGTATCGACACGGTCGAACTCAACGGCGAAGGCTTCTCGCCGAAGATCGCACAAGGCGATTCGGTGCGCCGCGGCGACACGCTGATCGAATTCGATCTCGACGTGGTCGCGTGCCGCGCGCCGAGTCTCGTTTCGGTCGTGGCGATCGCCAATTCCGACGCCTTCGAAGTAGTCGAGCGCGCGGGCGCGGGCCACGTGGAAGCGGGCGCGAGCACGCTGCTGGTGCTGCGCGCGCGGGGCGGCGTCGTGCCCGGCGCGATCCCCGAACACGAATTCATCGCCGACGAAGTGCGCCGCACGATCACGCTCGCGCATGCGGGCGGTCTGCACGCCCGGCCCGCCGCGCGGGCGCGCGAAGCCGTGCGCGGCGTCGACGCGCGCGTGGAAGTGCGCTACGGCGAGCGCAAGGCCGCCATCGAAAGCGTCGTGGGCCTGCTCGCGCTCGGCGCGGGCGAGGGCGTGACCATCGAACTCGTCGGGATCGGCAAGGAAGCCGAACGCGCGGTGAACGCGGTCGCCGAAGAACTGCTGCGCGAAGCCGCGGGCGAGGCGCACGAAGTGCCGGCGCGCGCGCCGGCATCGGCACCGGCGCCGGTTACGGCATCGGCTGCAACGGCCGAACCGGGCGTGCTCGCGGGCGTGTGCGCCGCGCCGGGCGTGGCCGTGGGCACGCTGGTGCGCTGGGACGAAGCCGAACTCACGCCGGCCGAAGCCGCGAGCAACACGCCGGCGGCGGAAAGCCGCGCGCTCGACAAGGCGATTGCCGCCGTGGACGCGGAACTCGATCACAGCGTGCGCACGGCGTCGCAGCGCGGCGCGATCGGCGAGGCGGGCATTTTCACGATGCATCGCGTGCTGCTCGAAGATCCGGCGCTCGTCGACACGGCGCGCGACGCGATCAGTCTCGGCAAGAGCGCGGGCTACGCGTGGCGCGAGGCGATCCGCGCGCAGATCGCCGTGCTCGGCAAGGTCGACGATCCGCTGCTCGCGGAACGCGCCGCCGATCTGCGCGACCTCGAAAAGCGCGTGCTGCGCGCGCTCGGTCTGTCGAACACGGCCGCGCGCGTGCTGCCCGACGAAGCGGTGCTCGCCGCCGACGAATTCACGCCATCCGACCTCGCCACGCTCGACCGCTCGCGCGTGACGGCGCTCGTGATGGCGCGCGGCGGCGCGACCTCGCACGCGGCGATCATCGCGCGCCAGGCGGGCATTCCGGCGCTCGTCGCGCTCGGCGACGCGCTCAAGCAGGTGGAAGAAGGCACGCAAGTGGTCGTGGACGCGGGCGCGGGCCGCTTCGCCTACACGCCGAGCGCCGCCGACATCGACCGCGCCCGCAACGAGCGGCTGCGCCTCGCGGGCCTGCGCGAAGCGAACCGCCGCAGCTCGCACGAAGCGGCGGCCACGCGCGATGGCCGCGCCGTCGAGATCGCCGCCAATATCGCCACGCTCGACGACGCCGTGACGGCCGTCGACAACGGCGCCGACGCCGTGGGCCTGCTGCGCACCGAACTCATGTTCATCCACCGCCAGGCGGCGCCCACCGTGGACGAGCATCGCCAGAGCTATCAGGCGATCGCCGACGCGCTCAAGGGCCGCACGGCGATCATCCGCACGCTCGACGTGGGCGCCGATAAAGAGGTCGATTACCTGACGCTGCCGCCCGAGCCGAATCCGGCGCTGGGTCTGCGCGGCATTCGCCTCGCGCAGGTGCGCCCCGATCTGCTCGACGACCAGCTGCGCGGCCTGCTCGCCGTGAAGCCGGCCGGCAAGGTGCGCATTCTTCTGCCGATGGTCACCGACGTGGGCGAACTCGTGCGTCTGCGCGAGCGCATCGAAGCGTTCGCGCGCGAAGCGGGCCGCACCGAACCCATCGAGGTGGGCGTGATGATCGAGGTGCCTTCGGCGGCGCTGCTGGCCGACCAGCTCGCGCGCCACGCCGACTTCCTCTCGATCGGCACCAACGACCTCACGCAGTACACGCTCGCGATGGACCGCTGCCAGCCCGATCTCGCGGCGCAAGCCGACGGTCTGCATCCGGCCGTGCTGCGGCTCGTCGCGGCCACGGTGGAGGGCGCGAACCGGCACGGCAAGTGGGTGGGCGTGTGCGGCGCGCTGGCGGGCGATCCGCTCGCGGTGCCGCTGCTCGTGGGCCTCGGCGTGAGCGAATTGTCGGTCGATCCGGTTTCCGTGCCGTCGATCAAGGCGCGCGTGCGCAAGCTCGACTACAACGAATGCCGCGCGCGTGCGCAAAACGCGCTCGCGCTGGAGTCGGCGCAAGCGGTGCGCACCGCGAGCGCCGCGACCTGGCCGCTCGATTGAGGCCTGTGATCCGCCGGTAACGTTCGTCGTTCATCGGCAATCCTCAACCACGTTTTCACCACACGCCCGCGCGCGCAGCGATCGCGCGCGGGTTTCCTCGGCAATACGTCAAACAGCGCGTCAACCACCGCGTCATACGCACGTCGCATGACGCGTCGAACGACGCCAGAAATAGGGACTGGAGGCAGTACGATGGATGGCAATCCGTTTCTCAAGATTCAAAGCCTCGGCCGTGCGCTGATGCTACCGATCGCAGTGCTGCCGGTCGCCGGCCTGCTGCTGCGCTTCGGCCAGAGCGACATGCTCAACATCAAGATCATCGCCGACGCGGGCGGCGCGATCTTCGACAATCTGCCGCTGCTGTTCGCGATCGGCATTGCCGTGGGCTTCGCGAAAGACAACAACGGCGTCGCGGCGCTGGCGGGCGCGCTCGGCTACCTGGTCGAAACCGCCGTGATGAAGGACATCAACGACAAGCTCAACATGGGCGTGCTGTCGGGCGTGGTGGCCGGTGTCGTCGCGGGCATGCTGTACAACCGCTTCAAGGACATCAAGCTACCCGAGTTCCTCGCGTTCTTCGGCGGCAAGCGCTTCGTGCCGATCATCACCGGGCTCGTGTGCGTGGTGCTCGGCGTGGTGTTCGGCTACGCGTGGGGACCGGTGCAGGGCGTGATCGACACGGCCGGCCACTGGCTCACCACGGCGGGCGCGATCGGCACCTTCGTGTACGGTTTGCTGAACCGCCTGCTGCTCGTCACGGGCCTGCACCACATCCTCAACTCGCTCGTGTGGTTCGTGTTCGGCACGTTCACGCCGGCGGGCGGCGCGCCCGTGACCGGCGACCTGCATCGCTTCTTCGCGGGCGACCCCACGGCGGGCGGCTTCATGGCGGGCTTCTTCCCGGTGATGATGTTCGGCCTGCCGGCCGCGTGTCTCGCCATGCTCCACGAAGCGCCGAAGGAAAAGCGCGCGATGGTCGCGGGCCTGTTGATGTCGATGGCGCTCACCTCGTTCCTGACGGGCGTGACCGAGCCGATCGAATTCACCTTCATGTTCCTCGCGCCGGTGCTCTACGCGATCCACGCGGTGCTCACGGGCGTGTCGCTCGCGATCTGCTCGCTGCTCGGCATCAAGCTTGGCTTCACGTTCTCGGCCGGTTTCATCGACTACGTGCTGAACTACGGCCTCTCCACGCACGGCTGGGAAGCCATTCCGCTGGGCATTGCCTACGCCGTGGTCTACTACGTGCTGTTCCGCTTCTTCATCCGCCGCTTCAACCTGCCCACGCCGGGCCGCGAGGCTTCGGCGGGCGACACGGAAATCGCGGAGTCGATGTCGGGCGCGACGGTGGCGGGCGCGGCAACGGCCACGCGTGCCGCGCGCTATATCGATGCGCTCGGCGGCGCGGCCAACCTCAAGGTGGTCGATGCGTGCACGACGCGTCTGCGTCTCTCGGTGAACGATCCGGCGCGGGTTTCCGAGCCGGCGTTGAAGGCGATCGGCGCGCGTGGCGTGCTCAAGCGCGGCGGCGAAAGCGTGCAGGTCATCATCGGGCCGGAAGCCGACCTCATCGCCGACGAAATGCGCGGCGAGATCGCGCGCGGCGTGGGTGCGACGGCGGTGAAGGCCGCGCCCGCGGTGGAACTCGCGGCGCAGGCGGCACAGGCGGCCCAGGCGCCCGCAACGGCGGGGGCAGGCCCGCTCGATCCGAACCCGGCGCGCTGGATCGCGGTGCTCGGCGGCGCGGCCAATATCGTCTCGCTCGACGCCGTGGCGGCCACGCGCCTGCGCGTGGTCGTGCGCAACGCGGCGAACGTCGACCGCGCGGCGCTCGAAGCCCTCGACACCGTGTGGGTGACCACCGACACGCTGCATATCGTGGTCGGCGAGGCCGCCGGGCGTTACGCGCGCGAACTGGCGCTGCAGCCGGCGTGATCGGCTGAGGTTTGCGGAATCGGCATGAAAACGCCGCGGCGCACATTAGCGCCGCGGCGTTTTTTTACGAGCGCGCCAAAAGAAAAAGCCCCGTTCGAAGAACGGGGCTTTGCGGTACTTCAGGCGCACTTCAGCGCGATTACGCGTATTCGGCGAGGGCGGTGCGCATCTTCTTCATCGCGCTCGCCTCGATCTGGCGAATCCGCTCGGCCGACACACCGAACTCGTCGGCGAGTTCGTGCAGCGTCGAGCCGCCCGAACCGTCGTCGGCCACGTTCAGCCAGCGCGCCTCGATAATGCGGCGGCTGCGCGCGTCGAGCGATTCCAGCGCGCTCGCGATGCCGTCCGTTTGCAGACGGTCGTTGGCGCGCGCGGCCAGCACGGCGCTCGGCTCGCTGTGCGAGTCGGCGAGCCAGGCGATAGGCGCGAACGATTCCTCGCCGTCGTCGGTCTGGCCTTCGAGCGCGATGTCGGCGCCGGACAGACGCGTTTCCATCTCCACGACTTCCTCGCGCTTCACGTTCAGTTCCTGCGCCAGGCCCTCGATTTCCTCGGGCGTGAACGATTGCAGGCCCTGCTTGTGGCTGCGCAGGTTGAAGAACAGCTTGCGCTGCGCCTTGGTCGTGGCGACCTTCACCATGCGCCAGTTGCGCAGGATGTATTCGTGGATCTCGGCCTTGATCCAGTGCATGGCGTACGACACCAGACGCACGTTCTGCGTGGGGTCGAAGCGCTTCACGGCCTTCATCAGGCCGATATTGCCTTCCTGGATCAGGTCGGCGTGCGGCAAGCCGTAGCCGAGGTAATTACGCGCGATCGACACCACGAGTCGCAGATGCGACAGCACCATGCGGCGCGCGGACTCGAGGTTGTTTTGCTCGCGAAACTCGGTCGCGAACTGGCGCTCCTCTTGCGGCGTCAACATCGGGATCCGGTTCACGGCCTGAATGTAGGCGTCGATGTTGCCCAGTTGACCGGGCAGCAGTGAGGCATTCGCGAGCGCCAGTGCACCCGAACCCCCGGCCTTGGCCGACGACGGGCTCAGCGTACTGGGAAGGGTCATGGTCATTGCGTTGCTCACGTAGCGAACTCCTTAGAATCTTGCAAAAGTCAGACTTCGACTCCAGGGTGATGTTAGCACTCTGAATCACCGAGTGCTAATACTTGGAGCCTGTAGGGGTTTGAGAGTTCCGTAGTCTCTATCGACACAGTTGTATCGATAGATTTCAACGAAATCAGCAGAGGCAGACGGGACGGGGCTTTCCGCCCGGCGGCGGCTCGCGGCAGGGGCGAGCCGAAGGATCATTCTAGATTGCGATGCAACCGGCGACGGCGACCGCTGGCGAAAAAGAAAATTGAGGGCAATATCGGCGGGCGTCGCGCGCGGCATTTCGTCCGCGGTCCTTAAGAAGGACATAGAAGGGCATCGAAAGTTGCTGCGCTGCGACGCCCGGTCGCGTATCTCACTATTGTGACGCGGCCACACTCGGCACATATGGGGCCGACGCCTTTGATCGCAAGTATCTTTGCGCCAAATCCTGGTATAAATTTCGTCCAGACGCAGGCGGAAAACTTCGGCGCGGCTCGGCAAGACGGCGCCGCGCGCAAGGGGCTCAGGCAATGGCGGCAAAAACGATCGATGCAATTCGCGGGCTGGAGCGCGAGCGGTTTCGCGCGATGGTGGATGGCGACGGCTCGCTGCTGGAGCGGTTGCTCTCGGACCAGGCGACCTTCGTGCACACGAACGGCAAGCGTGAAACCAAGCAGCAGTTCATCGACGCGATCACGGCCGGACGCCGCCGCTATCGGCAGATCGAGATTCAGTCGCAGGACGTGCTGCCGGTGGGCAACGAAACCTGCGTCGTCTCGGGCCGCGTGCTGATCGAGATGGAAGCGAACAGCGGCGCCTTGCTCTTTCCCATTGCCTACACGGCGATCCAGACCCAGGAAGACGGTCACTGGCGGCTCGTCGCATGGCAGGCAACGCGTTGCGCGATCGAATGACGACCGGTAGGTCGATTCGCTGATAACGCCTTCTGGGCGTTTCAGGCGCACGCCGGCGGCCCGTTTTGCCGCCGGCGCTCAACGGCGCCGCCTTCTGCGGTTCTGCTTGATTGCCTACGTCCGGCGGGTTCTAGACCCCACGAGATCGTTTGCCGATCAAGCCGCCACGCGGCGATCCACTTGCGTCCACGCCGCGCGATTCACCGCGCTGACCACGGCCGCGATGGCGGCCTGGGCCGCGTCGTCGGCTACGCCCACGCCGTGGCGCAGCGGCTGGCCGCCCACGCGCGCGCCGACGAACACCGCCGTGCCGCCTTGCGCGGTGCGCTCCGTTTCGAACGAGGCGATTTCGATGCGCTCGTCCGCGGCTGCCGCGATCGCTTCGGCCACGGCTGAAGCGTAGTTTTCGTCGACGTTCGCGCCGCCCGGCACCGCGATGTCGCGGTTTTCCCAGCGCACGCGTCCCGCGCCCGCCACCGCCGCCGGCCCGCGCGTTTCGAAATACTCGCGTTCGAACAGCGCGCAGATCGCGTCGCCGGTGACTTCCTCGCCCGAGGTATCGGCAACCGTCTGCACGGCGTGGCTGAACTCGATCTGCACGCGGCGCGGCGGCGTGAAGCCCATGCCCTGTTCGAGCAGCCAGGTCGCGCCGCCCTTGCCGGACTGGCTGTTCACGCGGATCACGGCGTCGTAGCTGCGGCCGAGATCGGCGGGATCGATCGGCAAATAGGGCACTTCCCAGACCGCGTCGGGCTGCCGCTGCGCGAAACCCTTGCGGATCGCGTCCTGGTGCGAGCCCGAGAACGCCGTGAAGACGAGGTCGCCCGCATACGGATGGCGCGGGTGCACGGGCAACTGGTTGCAGCGCTCGACCACGCGGCGCACGGCGTCGATGTCGGAGAAGTCGAGGCCCGGGTCGATGCCCTGGGTGTAGAGATTCATCGCGAGCGTGACGAGGTCGACGTTGCCGGTGCGCTCGCCGTTGCCAAACAGGCAGCCTTCGATACGATCCGCGCCCGCGAGCAGCGCCATCTCGGCGGCGGCGACGGCCGTGCCGCGATCGTTGTGCGGATGCACCGAGAGCACGATGCTGTCGCGATACGCGAGATTGCGGTCCATCCACTCGATCTGGTCGGCGAACACGTTGGGCATGGCCGCTTCGACCGTCGCCGGCAGGTTCACGATCATCTTGTGGTCGCGCGTGGGACGCCATTGCTGGGCGACGGCGTCGCACACTTCGCGGGCGAACGTCAGCTCGGTCATGCTGAACGTTTCGGGCGAATACTGGTAGATCCAGTGCGTTTGCGGGTGTTTGTCGGCCTGTTCGCGGATCATGCGCGTGCCGTCCACGGCCAGCGCCTTCACTTCGTCTTGCGACGCGCCGAATACGATCTTGCGGAACGACGGGCAGATCGCGTTGTAGAGATGGACGATGGCGCGGGGCACGCCGTCGAGCGCCTCGAAGGTGCGCGCGATCAGGTCTTCACGCGACTGCACGAGCACTTCGATGGTGACGTCGGCGGGAATGCGCTTTTCGTCGATCAGCTTGCGCACGAAATCGAAGTCGGTCTGCGAAGCGGACGGAAAGCCGACTTCGATTTCCTTGAAGCCGATCGCGACGAGCATTTCGAAGAACTCGGTCTTCTGCTCGATGCTCATGGGTTCGATGAGCGACTGGTTGCCGTCGCGCAGGTCGGTGCTCATCCAGATGGGCGCGCGTTCGACGCTGCGCGTCGGCCACTTGCGGCCATTCAAACGGATGGCGGGGAAAGGGCGGTACTTCTCGGCGGGATTACGCAACATGACGAGCCTCGTTCTTCAGGGTGTCGTATGCGATGGCGGTCATCGGCGGGCGGCTGGCAGGCTGACGACGAAGCACGATGCGGCTCAAGTTCGATTCACGGCTCAGGTTTCGCGAACGGGCGGCAACCGCGGACACGAAAAAGAGGGCGGCAACGGCGGTAACCGGCGCGGCGCAAGCAAACGAGAACGATGCGTAGGCAACGTGCATTTGGACCTCGCGACTCGTCCGAACGGTAAACGGACGAATGCAGACGACAAGTTGTTGGGAACTGCGAGTTTTGGGGTACTGCGGAAACTGCTGGGAGGACTGCCGACCGGGGAGGTGGTCGCGCAGCGCTACGCCTGGCTTACGCTAGACGTAGCGATAGGGCCGCTAGGCGGCCGAAGGTAATGCGGAGGGAGTTCGGGAAGGAACGCATTCATCGAATGTATGTTACGCCGGGCGAATGTGTCAACAGGGAATTTGCAGATTCACCGTGGCGACGATCCGCGACGATGGCGGGAGATCTCGCACAAACGCCTGCGGCACGGGGCCGCGCGCGTGTTGGGCTTCCCGCATCAGCGCTTCGCGATGCGCTTGATCGTCTCGATCTGACGCGCGATGGCGTCCGGCACCGGTGCCTCGCCGCGCAACACGGCGTCGATCCACGTGGCGGTTGTCGGCGCGTCGCGGCCTTCCGGCAGGTCGACTTCGGGCGCGTCCGGCGACGAGCGTTCCGGCTCGACCAGCGTTTCGCAGATACCGTCGTGGAGCCAGTCGACCTGCACCTGGCGGCGCGTGTCGGCCACCGGTTCGCCTTCCGTGCCGCGCGCGAGCAAGGCGCCACCCACGGCGGCGTCCGGATGCGCGGCGAACAGCGCGCTCAGGCTCTCGCGATACGGCGGATGCGTGTAGTTCACGAGCCGCAAACCCGGGGCGGCGAACGGTTGCAGCAGTTTCACGAGCGTGTGCGTGGAGTTGCGCACGCCCATGCGGCGGCGCAGCGCGAGCAGGCGCGCGAGCTTGGGCGCAAGCGTCTCGATCGAAGCAAATGCCACACGATTGGCGGCAAGTTGCGACTCGATGTCGGCGTGATGGCGCGCCACGGGCTGATTGAGTTCCGCGAAGATTTCGGCGCTCGTCACGCGGCCCGGGTCGGTCACCACGCCATGCACGAGCGTGGGCACGCCTTCGCGCGCGAGCAGCAGCGCGAGCAGCGGCACAAGATTGGGCTGCTTGCGCGCGCCGTTGTAGCTCGGGATCGACACGGGCCGGTAGTCGCCCGCCGGCAGGGCGAGCGGCGTGAAGGACGCATGCGCGGCCGCGAGCATCGCCGCGAGTTCTTCGGCGGTCTCGCCTTTGAGCCGGTACGCGAGCAATACCGCGCCCAGTTCGACGTCGGCGACACGGCCATCGAGCATCGCGGCATAGAGCGCGTGCGTGTCTTCGGGCGACAGCGAGCGAGCGCCGTGCGGGCCGCGGCCGATCTCCTTGATGAAGCGGGCGCAGGGGAAGAGGTCGGTCGGGTCGGCGGTGATCATGGCAGCGGAGTTCGTTTGTCGATGCGGTCGGCGCGGCGGCCGTCATCGACATGCGTGACGGGCGCTTCGTGGGACCTGGGGATGCCGGAAGTATCGCACGAGCTTCGGGATGGCCGCGCGGGCTCAACCGCGCAGCCGCGGCCGTGCGCGTTACACTCGCGCTTGGCTCGCAGCGAGGTCGCGAGGGGTTCTCCGACGGCGGGTACCGACGGCGGGTACCGCCGCTCGCCTCGACCAGGCTGCACGAATGACGCGAATTGAACGACTTGCCTCGCTACGCTGGCGTGCCGCGCGCACGCCTTATCTCAAAACGGAGATTTCCATGACTTACGTATTCGAACCGGCGCCGCTCGCCTCGGTGCCGGTCGCCGGCAGCGACGCGCGTTTCCCGGTGCGCCGCATCTACTGCGTCGGCCGTAATTACGAAGCGCACGCGCGCGAGATGGGCCACGATCCGAATCGCGAACCGCCGTTCTTCTTCTCGAAGCCCGCCGACGCCGTGCTGTACGTCCCGCCCGGTTCGACCGGCGAATTCCCGTATCCGGGCCAGTCGAAGAACGTGCACTTCGAGATGGAACTCGTCGCGGCCATCGGCAAGGGCGGCAAGGACATTCCCGTGGCGAGCGCGCTCGATCACGTCTACGGCTATGCGCTCGGTCTCGACATGACGCGTCGCGACCTGCAGGCCGAGGCGAAGAAACTGGGCCGTCCGTGGGACACCGCGAAGGGCTTCGACCGCTCGGCGCCCATCGGCCCGATCCATCCGGTGGCGAAGATCGGCCAGCTTTCGGCAGGCGACATCTGGCTCAAGGTGAATGGCGAAGAAAAGCAGCGCTCGGATATTTCGCAGATGATCTGGCCGGTTGCCGACACGATCGCGTTCCTTTCCTCGCTGTTCGAGCTGCAAGCAGGCGACCTGATCTTTACGGGCACGCCCGAAGGCGTGGGCGCCGTGGTGCCGGGCGACGTGATGACGGGCGGCGTGGCGGGCATCGGCGAATTCGAGGTGCGCGTGGTGTAAGCGCGCGTGGCAGAAAGCCGGGTGCGCCCGGTTTTCTCCGCCGGAACCACGAGATCACGAGACCACGAAGAACGAGAGGAGCAAGAGAGGAGCATGAAGCTTTACAGCTATTTCCGCAGTTCGGCGTCGTATCGCGTGCGCATTGCGCTGAACTTGAAGAATTTGCCGTACGAATACGTGCCGGTGCACCTCGTGCGCGAGGGCGGCGAGCAGTTGAAGCCCGCGTACCGGCAGGTGAATCCCGAGGCAATCGTGCCGTCTTTCGTCGACGACGAGCACCACACGATTCATCAATCGCTCGCGATCATCGAGTACCTGGAAGAGACGCAGCCCGAACCGCCGCTGCTGCCGAAGTCGGCGCTCGACCGCGCCTACGTGCGCTCGCTGGCACTGCAGATCGCGTGCGAGATCCATCCGGTGAACAACCTGCGCGTGCTCAAGTATCTGAAGCACACCGTGGGCGTGGACGACGCGACCAAGGACGCGTGGTACCGCCACTGGATCGAGTCGGGTTTCGAGACGCTGGAGCAGCGCCTCGCCCAGGACCCGCGCACCGGCAAGCTGTCGTTCGGCGATACGCCGACCGTGGCCGATTTGTGCCTCGTTCCGCAGGTGTACAACGCCAATCGCTTCAAGATCGACACCACGCGCTATCCGACAATCCAGCGCATCAACGACTACGCGCTCACGCTGGACGCGTTCGCCCGCGCCGAACCGGGCGTGCAACCCGATTCCGAATGAGCGCACGCGGTTCTTGCGCATGAAAAAAGGGCGTCGTTCGCGAGAACGACGCCCTTCGTGTTGCTATCGGCGCTAAAACGCTGCCTGAATCACTCAACCGCCGAGCAGAGCGTCCGCGAATTCCTCGGCCACGAACGGCTGCAAGTCTTCGACCTTTTCGCCCACGCCGATGAAGTACACCGGAATCGGGCGCTGGCGCGCGATGGCCGCGAGAATGCCGCCCTTCGCCGTGCCGTCGAGCTTGGTGACGATGAGACCGGTGAGGCCGAGCGCGTCGTCGAAGGCTTTCACCTGCGCGAGGGCGTTCTGCCCCGTGTTGGCGTCGATCACGAGCAGCACTTCGTGCGGCGCGCCTTCGTAGGCCTTGCCGATCACGCGCTTGACCTTCTTCAGCTCGTCCATGAGGTGCAGCTGCGTGGGCAGACGGCCGGCGGTATCGGCCATCACCACGTCGATACGGCGCGCGCGCGCGGCGCTCACCGCGTCGAAGATCACGGCGGCCGGATCGCCGCTTTCCTGCTGCACGACCGTGACGTTGTTGCGCTCGCCCCAGATTGCCAGTTGCTCGCGCGCGGCGGCGCGGAACGTGTCGCCGGCGGCCAGCAGCACGCTCTGGTTGAAGCTCTGCAGATGCTTGGCGAGCTTGCCGATGCTGGTGGTCTTGCCCGCGCCGTTCACGCCCGCGATCATCATCACGAGCGGTTGGGCGCGGCCGAGCATCAGCGACTTTTCGAGCGGCTTGAGCAGGTCGATCAGCAGGCCGCGCAGCGCGACCTTCACCTGCTGCGCTTCGGTGAGACGGTCGGCGCGCACCTTCTGACGCAGCGTTTCGAGCAGATATTCGGTGGCGTCCACGCCCGCGTCGGACATCAGCAACGCCGTTTCCAGTTCCTCGTAGAGGTCGTCGTCGATCTTCGCGTTGACGAAGATGCTCTGGATGTTCGAACTCGTCTTGGAGAGCCCGCTCTTCAGGCGCGTGAGCCACGAGCGCTTCGCGGCGGCCTCCAGCGGCGGCGGCGGCACGATCTCGACGGCTTCGGGTTCGTCGATGCGAGCGGGGACCTGCGGCGCGGGGGCGACGGGTTTGGCGGCGGGCGTTACCGGCACGACCGGCGTGATCGGCGCGACCGGCGCGACCGGCTCGGCGATGTCAGCGGGCGCGTCGATCTCGCCGGCGGTGTGTTCGTCGAGGGCGTCCTGCGCCTCGGGCGCTTCGGCCTGCGCGTTCTCGGCGTCGTCCTTGCCGCGGAATCGTTTGAAGAAACTGAACATGATCTGGTGTGGGTCTGACGCGTGCGGGGCGGACCGAGTGGCCGGCGACGCGTTGAATGGCGCGCTCCAGTTGGTAACGCGCGGAAAACACGGCATTTTATCAGGCGGCCCCGGGCGCGTCGTGGCCCCGCCCACGCGCAAGTCGGGCATGTCCCCACGCGCGAGCGAGGGTATCCGACGCGGCACGGCTGTAACCCTGTGGTAACGTGCGCGGATTGGGGGGCGCGATGCAGTCCCGCTGTCACGCCGTATCGCCGTCCGGCCGCCGCGTTGCAAACGCCACGCGACTTCCGGCGAGCGCGCCACGAAACCGTAACGCACCCGCCATCCGCATTCACTAGCCGAAACGCATGACCCGTACTTCATCTCCGCGAGGCCAAGGCGCCCGCTCATCGCCCTCCGACACGCGCACGCGCGGTGGCGGCGGCGCGCACACGATCCGCATCATCGGCGGCGACTGGAAGCGCACGCCGCTGCCGGTGCTCGACCTCGACGGCCTGCGTCCCACGCCCGACCGGGTACGCGAGACGCTCTTCAACTGGCTTGGCCAGCGGCTCGACGGCCTGCGCTGTCTCGACCTGTTCGCGGGGAGTGGGGCGCTCGGCTTCGAAGCCGCGTCGCGCGGCGCGGCACGTGTGGTCATGGTGGAGCGCAGCGGCCGCGCGGCCGCGCAGTTGCGTGCGAACCAGACGCGCCTGAACGCGCGCAGCATCGAAATTGCCGAAGCCGACGCGCTGCGCCTCGCGGCCAATCTCGCGCCGGCTTCGTTCGACATCGTATTTCTCGATCCGCCCTTTGGCGACACGGCGTTGCTCGACCGCTCGCTCGCGCTGGCCGTGCCGCTCGTCGCCCCCGAGGGTTGGCTCTACGTCGAGTCGGGCGCGCGCCTCGATCCGGCCGCGCAGCCTGCGCTGGCGGGCTGGAGCGTGGTGAAGGAAGGCAAGGCAGGCGCGGTTTTCTATCATTTGCTGCGGTGCGAAAATGAGGAATAATGCGCGTTCGATAAGAACCGGCGGACGGCTCGGCCTTCACGCCCGCACGCGCGCATGCGAAGTCACACGCATTGCGCCCCATTTCTGTTGAGAGGAGAAGCCTCATGGTAGTCGCCGTGTACCCCGGTACCTTCGATCCGCTCACGCGCGGTCACGAAGATCTCGTGCGGCGCGCGTCGAGCATTTTCGACACGCTGGTGGTCGGCGTCGCCGACAGCCGCAACAAGAAGCCGTTCTTCTCGCTCGACGAGCGGCTCGAGATCGCGCATGAGGTTCTCGGCCACTATCCGAACGTGCAGGTCATGAGCTTCAAGGGCCTGCTCAAGGATTTCGTGCGCAGCAACAACGCGCGCGTGATCGTGCGCGGCCTGCGTGCCGTTTCCGACTTCGAATACGAGTTTCAGATGGCGGGCATGAACCGTTATTTGCTGCCCGATGTCGAAACGATGTTCATGACGCCTTCGGACCAATACCAGTTCATCTCGGGCACGATCGTGCGCGAAATCGCCCAGTTGGGCGGCGATGTCAGCAAGTTCGTGTTTCCCTCGGTGGAAAAGCGCTTGCAGGACAAGGTCGCTTCGCTCGTTAAGGGCTGATTGCGTCGATCGGGCCAGCCATACGAAAACGCCCCGTGCGCTGTCGCGCCGGGGCGTTTTTCTTGTCCGCGAGACCTACCGCCATCACGCCGATGCTTTTTCCCATTCGAGTTCGGGATGCGCCTCGTGCGCGGCCTCGTCACGCGACGTGCGCGTGGCCGGCCGGGGCGCCGGCTCGAAAATCTCGCCAAACGACGTCGCGCCATGCAACGCGATCAGCACGAGCGCCGGAAACGCGAGCGCGAGCGCGCGAAATTCGTCCTCGAAGCCGAAGAAGATGAAAAGCGGCGCGAGCGGGAGGGCCGAGGCCAGCAAATATCGTCGATACGCCGCTGGCGAGCGCCGCCACGCCGCGCGGAAGAAGACCGCCAACGGAATCAGCACGAGCGGGGTCTGCACGCCCGGCGTGGGATTGCCGGCGAAGAGGCGGTGAAACTTCAGGTACGACATCGGGTTCACCCAGAACCGCAGGTTCGACCACAGATGCTGCTCGACGAAGGCGCCGCCATTCGCGTCGTAGCCGTGCATGATGTAAAGGCGCGTGGCGATGCAGAGCGCGAGTTGCAGGCCGGTCCAGCCGAGACGCGTCTTGAGCGGCATGGCGCGATCGAGCAGGAAAAACAGCGCGAGCGGCACGAGGAAAAAGGTTTCCTTGTTGAGCGAAAAGAGCGCGATCGACACCGTAGCCAGCACCAGGCGGCGTTTGAGCGTGAAATAGCAGGCCGAGAGCACGCCCAGCAGCTCGATGAAATCGTAGTAATAGCCCGCCACTTCGAAGGTCAGCGAATACACAAAGCTGAACGCGACCAGAAACCCGAGCGCGCGGCCGAACGACAGGCCAAAGGACCGCGCCATCTTGTAGACGATGAGCAGCGAGAGAAACGCCGAAAGCAGCACACCGAAATACGCGACGCGATAAACCGGCGCGGTGACGGGCGTCCACGCGGCATCGGGTAAATCCTTGAAATAGGTGTCGTGCAGGGAATCGTGCTCGGCGATGTGACGATAGAGCCGCGCGCGCGTGGCTTCGGGAAGCTGCTCGACGACCCATTTCACCGCTTTCGGGAACGAGGACCGGTAGACGAAGGGCTTGGGCGCGGTGCCGTCCATCATCGCGACGAGGCTCAGGTCGCGCTCGCGGTTGCCGTAAGTGTTTTCGCCAAAGCCCGAATGGAGCAAATCGAGCGTGACGACGTGAGAGGCGCAGAGAAACAGGACGACGTAGACAATGGCGAAGCGGCAAAAATGCAGCAGCCGGTGGGTGGGCTTCATGCGGACAACAGGAGAGCGGTGATCCCGTTGTTATCGGCCCTGATTTGCCGGACTTAAGGGTGCAATCGACACGTGCTCGTGATTTCGATCGCGAAGCGAGCCGGGCACCGCGCCCGGTCACCCCCAAAGTCCGTTGCCCGCCGGTTGCGCGCCGGCAGGGCAGGCGGCTTAACGAAGTCGCCCGTACGACATGCCGTTCTCGCCTTTCACGAGGGCGATTTCCACCGGCCAGTCGCCGTGCTGCGCCAGCCAGTCTTCATCGGCGTATTGGGACAACTTGTAGCCCGCCGATGTGAGCAGAGTCTTCACCTCGGCGCTTCGCGGATCTTGCGTCAGCGATTCGAACAGGATGGGCGGAAAGCCGTCTTTCGCGATGCGGTTCATGGCGCCGCCCAAGACCTCGATCTCCATGCCTTCCACGTCGAGCTTGATGAGGGTGATGCGCGCGGCGAGTTCGAGATCGTCCAGCTTGCGGAATTCGCACGGGTCCTTCGTCTCCAGCTTTTGCTGGGGGTCGACGTCGGGCACGAGCGAGTAAGCGCCGATATTCCACGCGGTGTCGAAATTCATGCGCGGGATTTCGCGGAATTCGTTCGCGCTCGACAGCGCCATGTTGTTCGCCCAGACATTGTCGAGGCGATTCAGAAAAATGTTTCCGCAGAGCTGGTAGAAGACGATTTTCTGCGGCTCGAACGAGTGGACCTGACCGCCGCGACCCGCCACGTGTTTGGCGACCGGCACCGTGAACGTGCCCATGTTCGCGCCGATGTCCATGATGACCGGCGGCAGGTCCGTGATGTCGACGAGCGTTCGCGCGAGCGCGATCGTCAATTCATCCCATGCGCCAAATGCGGTGAGTACCCCGGAAATGCCTTTTTGTTCGAAAAACGAGAGAAAGTCGCCGTTGTTGGCTCGAATGATATTGACTTGGGGCAGCATTTTTCCGATCTACGAGGATGGGTTTTGTTAGTGTGATGCTGGCACGGCGCAGCGTCCGCAAGTCATTGTAGTGCGGACGGATCTCCTGGTGTTGCCGTTCCCGTCGTGTGCATTGTCGCCATTGACGCGGGCTTCCGTTCGAATTGGCGGCGCGTTGCGATCCGGGTGAGGCGGCGTCAATTCCCCCGTGTAAATTCGCGAAGCGCGTGACCCAGATGCGCAACGGGCGGCTGCCAGTCGCCCAGTGTGTGCTGGCGGAACAGCTTCATCGCCGCGTACCAGGGCGTTGTCTCGCCTTCCGTCATCCAAACCCACGACGCATTGGTCGAAAGCATCAAAAAAGTGGGAATGCCGAGGGCGCCACTCAGGTGAGGGATCATCGTGCAGGTCGACACGACGAGATCCATGCAGGAGAGCAGCCCCGCGGTATCCTCGATGCAGTTGATTTCACCGGTTGGTATATGAATCCACTCATGGAGCGCGATGATTTCGCGTTCCGCCTCGTTGAGGTCTTTCTGAACGACCACACAGTCATATTTTTCCGGATCGAATGCACCCAGCAGCATGGAAAGATCCATGCTTCGTTTGCTCGCCCAACCCGAAGTGCGCTCATTGGAGCTACGCCAGCTGATCCCCACGCGAATTTTCCTGCTAGCCGGAAGTCTCGCTTTCCAGTACGCGATCTTTTCCTCCGACGCCGCCAGGTAATGAGGAAACGATGGAATCGTCTCGCGCCTCGTCTCGAAGGCACCCGGTAGATTGTGGAGCGGAATGCGGTAAAGAAAGGGAATGGGCACGTCACCCACGGCGGCGGCGTGGGTAATCCAGCTGGCGTTGTCGAACAGGCTGTGAAAAATCGGATTGCATTCCACCACGACCCGAACACCGACTTCGTGTAGCAGGACGCCGTATCGCACGAGCCACAGCAGATCGCCAATACCCGCGTCGCTGACGATGACGACCAGCTTGCCCTCGAACTCGGACGCGCGCGCTTTGAGATCGCGGAAAACGCCACGCTGGGAAATCATCGATCCCTTGTAGAAATATTCCATGTCGTCCAGCGCGTCGGCAATCGCACCGGATTTCATGCGCAGCAGCCCGCGGTCCATATGCAGGTCGCGATTGAACGGTTGAGTCTCGAGCAGGTTGTCGAGAATGCGGATCGCCTCGGAAACGTGGCCTTCAGCGGCCGTTCTCAACGCCGCTTGAATGGGTTCGTAAAGCGTAATGTCGCTGGTGACGATTTCCCGGCCCCGCAACATCTCACGGGCGGCATCGGGCTGGTCGTGAGGGAAATATTTATTGGCCCAGGCCGGTCGATCCGGTTTGAAGAGCGCGTAAAAATCATGCGAGTCGAACGATTCGAGACTCAACTGAAATTCACTCGCCAGAATGGAAAGCGACTCGCGGGTGTGAAGCGAGACGTAACCATTTCTGGGTAAAAGAAGTGTTTTATTGCTCGCTTCCGAATTTTCCGGGAAATCGGCAAGTCGTGCTGAAAACAGTATCGCGCCATCATGATTAAGCAGCGATACCAGATTTTCAAAAAGCTGTCTGGGTTCGGGATGATGCTCGAGCGCGTCGAACGCCAGAATCGTATCGAATTTTTTCCCCGCCAGGGAAGGGTACGATTCAGGCCCGGTTGACGTGACATCGCCAAAACCGGCCTCCTGAAGGCGAATCTGGAAGGCGTTGTCGATGGGTACTGCGCCGTAGACAAGGATCGAGCCCGGCGCAATTTCAGGAAAATTCTGACTTAACAGAAATACGTTCTTTTTCAGCCGGGTGGAAAAATAATCCGGATCGTGATGAATGTAATTATCGTTATAAACGTATTGCCGGAACATTTCCGGCGTCCATTCATCGAATTGCGTCGAAAAGGTGAATCCGCATTTCGTGCAGGAGTAGTAATAAACCGGTATGCCCGCAAAAGGCTCGATTTTCTTTCCGGCCTTGACGTCGGCCATGGAGAAAGAGAAGTCTTGAATTCCCGATATTTCGCTTGTTGAGCCGCAGCATTTACATGGGATTTTCTTTCGGTACATACTCGGCAGCACGTGGAATACTCCCTGAATCGATCTCTATAAGCGGGCGCGTCGATTATAACGGACTCCCGAACGCCCAGTGACGCCTGGCCGGACCCGCTAGGAGCCCCTGCGCGGCTGGCTTTGCGGGCGCGGCGCGCACCCCGTCTCCCGAATATCGCGCCGGTGCCCGGCGCGCAAAACCGCTATAATGCATTGTTTTTGAAGGAAAAGCCGAGACCAGCATGGCCCTGATGATTACCGACGAGTGCATCAACTGCGATGTGTGCGAGCCGGAGTGCCCGAACGACGCCATTTCGATGGGCGCTGAGATCTACGTGATCGACCCGGGCAAGTGCACCGAATGCGTCGGCCACTTCGACGAGCCGCAGTGCATTCAGGTGTGCCCCGTGGAGTGCATCCCGAAGAATCCGGAGCATCTCGAGTCGCCCGAGCAATTGATGCAGAAGTACCACGCGCTGGTCACGGCGAAAAACGACGCCTGAATCTCGCGATCCATCGCGCGCTTTCCCCGTTCGTTCCCCGCTTGTTCTTGCCACGCGGGTCGGCAAAAAAAACGCGCCTCGAAGGGCGCGTTTTTGTTTCCTGCCGGCTTTTCGCTATGGCTGCGATCTCAACCCACGATGCCCTTGAGCGCCGCGACGAGCGTGTCGCATTCGGCGTCCGTGCCGATCGAAATGCGCAGATGCTGGTTCACGCGCGGCGCGTTGAAATGGCGCACGAAAATCTCCTGCTCGCGCAACTTCGCCGAAATGGCCGCCGCGTCGTGCGCCGGATGCGTCGCGAACACGAAGTTGGCCGCGGAGGGCACGACGTTAAAGCCCACGGCCGCGAGCGCGGCCGTCAGCCGCTCGCGGCTCGCGATCACGCGCGCGCTCGTGCTGGCGAGCCAGTCGGCGTCCTCGTAGGCGGCCGTCGCGGCGGCTTGCGCCAGGCGGTCGAGCGGATACGAGTTGAAGCTGTCCTTCACGCGGTTGAGCGCGTCGATCAGGTCGGCGTGACCGAACGCGAAACCCACTCGCATGCCCGCGAGCGAGCGCGACTTCGAAGTCGTGTGCACCACGAGCAGATTCGGATAACGGTCGATCAGCGCGATCGCCGATTGCGCGCCGAAATCGACATAGGCCTCGTCGACGATCACCACCGAGTCCGGATTGCCCGCCACCAGGCGCTCGACTTCCGCGAGCGGGAGCGCATGGCCCGTGGGCGCGTTCGGGTTCGGGAAGATCACGCCGCCGTTCGGAGCGTTCGCCGCGAGGTAATCGTCGACACGAATCGCGAACTGCTCGTCGAGCGGCACCGTGCGGTATTCGACGTCGTAGAGACGCGCGTAGGTCGGATAGAAGCTGTAGGTGATGTCGGGGAAGAGAATGGGCTTCTCGTGCTTGAGCAGCGCCTGAAACGCGTGCGCGAGCACTTCGTCCGAACCGTTGCCGACGAACACCTGGTCCGCGCGAATGCCGTGGTGCGCGGCCACGGCGGCGCGCAGGCCCTTCGCGAGCGGGTCGGGATAGCGGCGCAGCGACTCGCCGTGCTCGCCGAGTTCCGCGCGAATCGCGTCGAGCACGCGCGGCGAGGGCGCGTACGGGTTCTCGTTGGTGTTGAGTTTGACCGGCTTCGCGAGCGCGGGCTGTTCGCCCGGCACATACGGCACCAGGCGGCGGACGATGTCACTCCAGAAACGACTCAAGACACTCTCCTCAAACGGGCTATTTGACGCGATTCGGCCCGGCGATCAATCGAACTCGTGGGCGCGATCGGACGCAATCAGGCGTTGCGATGCAGCAGCATCACGGCGCGTTCGGTTTCGCCTTTCACGAACGTCGGCATCACGGCGAGCGCGCGTTCGATCGACTGGTCGATCACGTCCTGCTCCTCGCGGCGCGGCGGCTTGAGCACGAAGTTCGCCACGTCGGGCTTGGCGCCGGCGCGTGCGCCTTCGGGAATCAGGTCGCGCGGATGGCCGATGCCGATACGCAGACGCCAGTATTGCTGCGTCGACAGATGCGCGGAAATGTCCTTCAGGCCGTTGTGGCCGCCGCTGCCGCCGCCGAGCTTGAACTTGACGCTGCCGGGCGGCAGGTCGAGTTCGTCGTGCGCGACGAGAATCTCGTCGGGCAGGATCTTGAAGAACGCCGCGACCGCGACGACCGACTGCCCCGAGCGATTCATATAGGTCTGCGGTTCGAGCAGATGCACTTCCTCGCCGTAGAGGCGCGCTTTCGCGTAGTGGCCGTGGAAGCGGCGCTCGTCGCGCAGCGTCGCGCCGGCTTCGCGCGCGAGCTGGTCCACGAGCCAGAAGCCCGCGTTGTGGCGCGTTGCCGTGTATTCGGCGCCCGGATTGCCGAGCCCGACGATCAACCTGATCATGGTGATATTCCGCCTGCGGATGAAACTGACCGAATCCGCAAGTGTACGAAAGAGTGGAACCGCGTGCGAAAAAAAACCCGCCGGGGCGAACCGCGGCGGGTCACGTCGACCGTTTCATGGAAACGGATCGAGAGGATCGGCTTGGCGGCGCTGCGAGGCGCCACCCAACGCCGCTGCGATTTACTCAGCAGCCGGCGTTTCTTCTTCGCCTTCAGCAGCCGACACGGCAGCAGCCGGGACAGCGGCCAGTGCGACGACCGGGTTTTCCTGTTCGACGTGTTGAACCAGCGTGACGCCGTTCGGCAGCTTGATGTCGCTCGCGTGCAGCGATTGACCAGCTTCGATCGCTGCGAGGTCGACTTCGAGGAATTCCGGCAGCGCGCCCGGCAGGCACACCACTTCGATTTCGTTGACGACGTGCGAGATGATCGCGCCGCCCAGCTTCACAGCCGGGTTGGTTTCCTGGTTCATGAAGTGCAGGGGCACCTTCGTGTGGATCTTCTTGCTCGGATCCACGCGCTGGAAGTCCACGTGCAGCACGAGCTGACGGAACGGGTGATATTGCACGTCGCGCAGCAGAACTTGCTGCGTCTTGCCTGCCACTTCGAGTTCGAGGATCGAAGCGTGGAAGGATTCCTTCTTCAGGGCGTGCCACAGCGCGTTGTGATCGACTTCGATCAGTTGCGGCTCGGCGCCAACACCGTACACGATGCCGGGCGTCTTGCCAGCATTGCGCAGGCGGCGGCTCGCACCCGTACCTTGCAGATTGCGCTCAAAAGCGACGACTTTCATGTGATTCTCCAATGCACTGCCCGCGACCAGGCAGTAAAACGGGGCCCGTATGACAGGCCCCCAGGTGATGCAGCGCGAACCATCGTCCGTTCGCGCCGATTACGTGCAAAGGCGCGGCATCCTCGCGAATGCCGCGCCTCGCGCGTCAATTCTTTTTAGCTTTCGGCGAACAGCGACATCACCGAGTCGCCGCGACGGATACGCGAGAACGTCTCGGCCAGCAGACCGGCGCTCGTGAGCGAGCGGATCTTGGGGCACGAGCGCGCTTCTTCGCCCAGCGGGATCGTGTCGGTGACAACGAGTTCGTCGAGTTCCGAGGCGGCGATACGCTCGCCCGCGCCACCCGAGAGAACCGGGTGCGTGGCGTAAGCGAACACCTTCTTCGCGCCGCGTTGCTTCAGCACTTGCGCTGCCTTGCAGAGCGTGCCGGCGGTGTCGACCATGTCGTCCATGATCACGCAGGTGCGGCCTTCGACTTCACCGATGATGTTCATCACCTCGGCGACGTTCGCCTTCGGGCGACGCTTGTCGATGATCGCGAGATCGCAGTTCAGTTGCTTGGCGAGCGCACGGGCGCGCACCACGCCGCCGACGTCCGGCGAAACGACCAGCAGGTTCTCGTGATTCTGCTTGCGCAGATCGCCGAGCAGCACGGGCGTTGCGTAGATGTTGTCGACGGGAATGTCGAAGAAGCCTTGAATCTGGTCGGCGTGCAGATCCATCGTGATGATCCGCTCGACGCCGGCGATTTCCAGCATGTTCGCCACGACCTTCGCCGAGATGGCCACACGCGCCGAACGCGGGCGGCGGTCCTGACGGGCATAGCCGAAGTAGGGGATGGCTGCGGTGATCCGGCCGGCGGAGGCGCGTTTGAGCGCATCGACCATGATCATCAGTTCCATCAGGTTGTCATTGGTCGGCGCGCAGGTCGACTGCAGGACGAAGACGTCCTTGCCGCGCACGTTTTCCTGGATTTCAACCTGGATTTCACCGTCGGAGAAGCGGCTAACCATAGCCTTGCCGAGGGGAATACCGAGGATCTTGACGACTTCCTGTGCAAGCGCGGGATTCGCGTTGCCAGTAAAAACCATCAGGCCGTCATGGCTGCTCATCATGCACCTGCTGCGGACTTGGGGGGGCGAGAGGAACTACTTTTGGCGAACTGCCTGGAATTTTTGGCAGGGGAGGAAGGACTCGAACCCTCGCATGCCGGAATCAAAATCCGGTGCCTTGACCAACTTGGCGACTCCCCTACACAACTTCGAGCCTGATTGATCGGCTAGGTCCGATCAACCCTGCAAAACTATGCCGCGAAAGTGAAGAGTGGATGTGTGTCCAGACTCGGGGTCACTGCGCTTCGCCAGCCGGGGTGTTCCGTGAGCAGTCTGGCGTGCGCCGATTCTGCTTCGGACCGACTGCCGAACGCTGCGAAAACACTAGCGCCCGATCCGGTCATCCGCGCGGGTGCGATGTCGTCAAACCATCTCAGCACCTGCGCTACTTCCGCGTATTTTCCTGCGACAACCGCTTGCATGTCGTTTTGACCGAAACTATCTGGCCAACCGTTTTGCGTTGCTTGCTGTGCAAGAAAGACTGCTATTGTGCAGGCCTTTGTGTCCCTTGTCAACGACTTTTCAGAGAAAATCGCGGCGGTAGGAACATGAACCTGCGGCGTCACCACCAAAAAATGACGCGGAGGCAATTGTACTGCCTCCAGCGCCTCTCCAACACCCTCGGCAAACGCATTTTTCCCGAACACGAAGAACGGGACGTCGGCGCCCAGCTTGAGGGCGAGGGCTTGCAATTCCGCGCGCGGCAGATGCAGTTTCCAGAGGCGATTGAGCGCGAGCAGCGTGGTGGCGGCATCCGAACTGCCGCCGCCGAGACCCGCGCCCATCGGCAGACGTTTTTCGATGTCGATCTCGACGCCTTCCCGCGTGCCCGTATGCGCCTTGAGCAACTGGGCCGCGCGCACGGTGAGATCGTGCTCGGCGGGCACGCCTTCCACTTCGGTCGCGCGCGTGACGCGGCCGTCGTCACGACGCGTGAAATGCAGCGTGTCGCCCCAGTCGAGCAACTGGAACACGGTCTGCAGATCGTGATAGCCGTCGGGGCGGCGGCCCGTGATGTGCAGGAAAAGATTGAGTTTCGCGGGCGCGAGACAGTCGCGCAGCGAGTCCGGGGTTTCGATCATGATGCGGTTGAGGCGGGCCGGCGCGCGCGGGGCGCGCGTCACGGCCGTGAAGTCGGGAAAGCGGTGAAACGGCGGCGTTGAAATCGCGGCATTGAAACATGCCGATACAGCGAGCTTACTGGTCGATCACGAGCTTGATCGTGAGCGGCGGGTTGTCGCGCGAAAGATTCACGCGCTTCACGCCCGTTGCCGGTGCGTCGGCATAAGCCACGTAGTCGATCGTCCAGCCGTCTTGCTCGATGCGCGACAGGCGCTGCGGATTTTGCGGATCGGGCGTCGTGCGTGCGCGCGACGTGGGCGCCGCCGAAGGTTGCAGCCAGTAACGCAGCCCTTCCACCGGCAGCGCGAAACCGAGCGCCTGCTGCATCAGCGTGCTGACGTTGTCGGCGGTGAGCGGCTGGCGATTCGGCAACTCGAGCGTGGCCTGCGAAGGCGACGAGGTCACGATCGCCAGCGACGACCCGAGCGGATTGAGCAGGTTCAGCGTGACGGTCGCACCGTTCTCGCGCCAGTCGAAATTGCCGTACGCGTTGCGCTGCTGGCCGTTCTGGTCGACGTACTGCACCGCGAAGCGGCCATGCCACGCGCGATTCGTCTGCGTGGTGAGCGAGGTGGTCGCGTTGGCCGTGGACGGCTGATGCGGCGGCTGGGTGGCACAGCCCGCGAGCGCGAGCAGCGCGGCGGCGGCCGCGCCGAGGGTCGAGCGGCGCGCCGCCGTGAGAGCGTTGGGGAACAGGTCGGCCATCAGAGATCGTTGATCTGGAAGCGCTGGAGCGTCTTCAGAAGCGTGTCGTTGTCGGGTTCGAGCTTGCGGGCTTCGCGCCAGGCTTCGCGCGCGCCGTTCTGGTCGCCGTTTTTCCACAGGACTTCGCCGAGATGGGCGCCGATTTCGGCGTTCGGCTGCATCGTGTAGGCCTTGCGCAGCAGCTTGATGGCGTCGGTGTTGTCGCCCATGCGGTACTTGACCCAGCCCACGCTGTCCATGATGAACGCGTCGTCGGGCGCGAGCGCCGAAGCTTTCTCGACCAGCTTGTCCGCCTCTTGCAGGCGCTGGCCGCGGTCGGCGAGCGAGTAGCCGAGCGCGTTGTACGCCTGCGGATTGTCGGGCTGCGTCTTGATGAGCTTGCGCAGCTGCGCTTCCATGACTTCGTAGTGGCCGTTCTTTTCGGCGGCCATCGCGTAGTCGTAGGTGAGGTCGGGATCGTCCGGGAAGTCGGCGGTCGCTTTCGCGAGACGGCCTTCGGCGTCGGTGTAGCGCTTCGCGTCGAACAGGATCGCGGCGTCGGTGCGCGCGATCAGCGCCTGGTCGCGCGGATCGTCGGTCTGGATGGCCGCGAGCTGGCGGCGCGCGTCGTCGGTCTTGCCTTCCTTGTCCAGAATCTGCGCGCGCGTGATCTGGGCGGGCACGTATTGCTGGCTGTTCGGCTGGATCTTGTCGAGCCACTTCTGCGCGCCCGCGTCGTCTTTTTGCTCGACGGCGAGTTGCGCCAGATAGATGTAAGCCTGCCCCGCGTCGGCGGTCGGGCTCTTCTCCGCGACCTGCGCGTATTGCGTCAAATACTTCTGCGCGACGTCGAACTTCTTTTCCTGCACGTTGATGAGCGCGAGCGCCATGAGCGGCATGAGGTCGTTCGCGTTGTCCTTGTGCAGGATCTCGAACTGCTTCTGCGCGTCGTCGAGGCGGTTCGCCGCGAGATAGGTTTGCGCGAGCGCGAGCCGGCCTTCGCGCGACTTCGGATTCTGCTGCACGTACTTTTCGATCGACGCGATGCCTTCGTTGCGCTCTTCCGTGCCCATTTGCGCGAGCATGAGCGCGGCGGGCAGGTAGTCGGGCTTGAGCGCGAGCGCCTGCTCGAACGACTTGCGCGCACCGGGCACGTCGTCGGCGAGCAGTTGCTGACGGCCGACGGCGAGTTGCGCTTCCGGACGGTTCATGTCGTCCTTGAGCAGCGTCTTGAGCACGTTCAGGCCGCCCACGCGGTTCGGGCCGCGCGAGATCAGCAGTTGCAGCGAGAGGATGGCCTGGCCGCGGCTGTCCGCGGGCACGCGCGCGAGTTCACGCGCGAGCAGCGGCTGGGCGTCGTCGGGCTTGCCGGCGAGCACGAGCAGCGAGGCGTCGAGCTGCGCGGCACGCTCCGAATCCGGCGCGTACTGTTGCCAGAGCTGCACGGCCGTGAGCGCGTCGGTCGGGCTTTGCGCCGCGAGCGCGATCTCGGTCGCACGCTGCGCCATGCGCGGGTCGTGCGTGTCGCGCGCGAGCGCGAGATAAGTCTGGAACGCGGGCGCGGGTTGATTGCGCTGCAACGCAACCTCCGCCGCGAGCACCTGGAAGACGACCTGGCTCGACAGCGCGACGCCCGGCAGATCCTTCTTCTCGTCCGGCGAGGCAGGCCCGAACGCGTCCGGCATGGTCACGGAAGTGTCGTCCGTGTCCGGGGACGGATCCTGTGCGTAGGCGCCCGGCGAGGTCAAGGCCCAGGCCGCGAGCACGGCCGCGCCAACCAGGCGGCGTGCGAAAGAGGCGGGCAGGCGCGGCGTGGTGAGACGCGTGGCGAACAGCTTCACGAAAGACAGTTCCATGGAATTCCGTCGAATGTTTCGGTCGATTGTAACGCGCTGGCTACAATACGCGCACAACGCGCACATCCTGATTACGCAAGTTGCAGACCATCTCCTTTCATCATCGCGCCAGCCTGTAAGCCATGCCAGAGTTGCCAGAAGTCGAGGTTACCCGAAGGGGAATCGAACCGTGGGTCGCCGGGCGCCGCGTCGAGCGCGTGGAGGTGCGCAATCCCGCACTGCGCTGGCCCGTACCGGCCACGCTCGCGCGCTCGCTACGCGGTCGCACGATCCGCTCGGTCGGGCGGCGCGGCAAATATCTGCTGTTCGAAGTCGACGAAGGCTGGTTCATCGTCCATCTCGGCATGACGGGCACGCTACGCGTGCTGCGCAATCTGCCCAAGCCGCCCGCCGCCGAAAAGCACGATCACGTCGACTGGCTGTTCGACGACTTCACGCTGCGCTACCGCGATCCGCGCCGCTTCGGCGCCGTGCTCTGGCATCCGCGCGAGGCCGGCGACGTGCTCGGCCATCCGCTGCTCGCGAGTCTCGGCATCGAGCCGTTCACGCCCGCCTTCGACGGCGCGCTGCTGTTTCGCGAGACACGCGGCCGCAAGGTCGCGGTGAAGCAGGCGCTGCTCGCGGGCGATATCGTGGTGGGTGTCGGCAATATCTACGCGTCTGAGAGTCTCTTTCGCGCGGGTATCCGGCCGACCACGCCGGCGGGCCGCGTCTCGCTCGCGCGTTACGAACTGCTTGCGGACGCCGTGCGCGCCGTGCTCGCCTCGGCCATCGAAAAGGGCGGCAGCACGTTGCGCGACTTCGTCGGCAGCAACGGCGAGAGCGGCTATTTCCAGCTCGAATACTTCGTCTACGACCGCGCGGGCCAACCTTGCCGCGTGTGCGGCACGCCGATCAAGCAGATCGTGCAGGGCCAGCGGTCCACTTATTTTTGTCCGCGCTGCCAGCGCTGACTCGCCTCGCATTCATGTACAAAACGTCTTCCCCCAAGGTCCAACTGCCCGCCGGTACCTATCCCGCCGGTTTGCTCGCGAGCTTCGCGCCGCGCCTGATCGCATGGCAGCGCGAGCACGGCCGCCACGACCTGCCGTGGCAGAACACGCGCGACCCGTATCGCATCTGGCTCTCGGAAATCATGCTCCAGCAGACCCAGGTCTCGACCGTGATCCCGTACTACGCGCGCTTTCTCGAACGCTTTCCCACGGTCGAGGCGCTCGCCGCCGCGCCCAGCGACGACGTCATGGCGCTCTGGGCCGGCCTCGGCTACTACACGCGCGCGCGCAATCTGCATCGCTGCGCGCAGGTGGTGACGGACGAGCACGGCGGCCAGTTTCCGTCGACGGGCGAGGCGCTCGCCGAATTGCCCGGCATCGGCCGCTCGACCGGCGCGGCGATCGCCTCGTTCGCGTTCGGCGCGCGCGAGACGATCCTGGACGGCAACGTGAAGCGCGTGCTCGCCCGCGTGTTCGGCGTGGAAGGATTTCCGGGCGAAAAGCGCGTGGAGAACGCGATGTGGACGCTCGCCGAATCCATCGTGCCGGGCGCGGCCGCGAGCGACGCCGAGGTGAGCGCCTACACGCAAGGGCTGATGGATCTGGGCGCGACGCTGTGCGGACGCGGCAAGCCCGACTGCGCGCGCTGCCCGTTTGCGGCCGATTGCGTGGCGAACGCCACGGGGCGCCAGCGCGAATTGCCGGCCGCGCGCCCGAAAAAGGTCGTGCCGCAACGGCGCACGTGGATGCTCGTGCTGATGGACGGCGACGCGGTGATGCTGGAGAAACGCCCGCCTTCGGGCATTTGGGGCGGCCTGTGGAGCCTGCCCGAAGCCGCCGACGAAGCCGCGCTCGCCGAGCGCGCGCAGGCGTATGGCGCCAGCGATGCCGCCGCGAAAGGCATTCCGCTGATGCCGCTCACGCACACCTTCACGCACTTCAAGCTCGACATCGAACCGCGTCTGGTGGAAGTGATGCGCGACGCCGCCGCGCTGGAGGCGAACGACGGCGCCTTCGCGTGGGTGCCGCTCGCGCAGATCGACGCGTACGGCGTGCCCGCGCCCGTGCGCAAGCTGCTCGACGGCTTGCGCGGCCCGCTGCTCTAACGCGCGCGCGGGCGCATCACAGCAACTGATGCTGCTGCATGTAGTGATGCACGACGTCGATGCGCTCGCCGGCGTCGTCGAGTTCCATGAGCTTCTGGCGCGCGCGCAGCGCGATCGGCAGCACTTCGGCGAGACGGTTGGAGACCCACGTAGGATCGTCGAAACGGTACGGCTCCGCGAACGGCAAACCGGTGGGGTCGCGCTCGCTGATGGTGGCGATGATGCGTTCGAGCACTTCCGAGCAGGCGCCGAAGCGCGCTTGCCGTTCGCCGCCCTCGAGCGGGATGTCTTCGGGCAGCACTTCCGCCATGCCCACCAGCAGACCGTTGTTTTCCGCGCGATGCGAGAGCAGCCGGAAACGCTTCGTGCCGTGCGCGCGAATGTGCAGCATGCCGACGGTTTCGACGTCGCATGCCTCGATCGTGGCGAGACAGCCGATGGCTTCGGGCACCGAGGGTTCGTCGGGCAGGGCGACTTCGGCGCCGCTTTTGAGCAGGCACACGCCGAACGGCGTGCGCTCGCGCAAACACGCGCTCGCCATGTCCAGATAACGCGCTTCGAAGATCTTGAGCGGCAGCAGGCCGCCGGGAAACAGCACCGTATGCAGCGGGAACAGCGGCAAATCGGCAAGCACGGCAGGAGACGGAGACATGGCGCAACGCTTCGGTTAAAGGCCGCGCGACACGCAGCCGGTTAGGCGATCAGGCGCGCCGCTTCGCCCACGTCGAGCGGCGCATCGCGGTGACGCACGATCACGTTCGACTCGCCCGCGAAGCGCGTGGCGAGCGTCTGGGCGATGTACACCGAACGGTGCTGGCCACCCGTGCAACCGATGGCGACCGTGAGGTAGCTGCGGTTGTCGGCGCGAAAATGCGGCAGCCATTTGGCGACGAACGCGTAGACATCGTCGATCATTTCGTGGACGGCCGGTTGCGCGGTGAGAAAGTCGATCACGGGCTGATCGAGCCCGGTGAGCGGACGCAGACGGGCGTCGTAATGCGGATTGGGCAGCGTGCGCACGTCGAACACGAAGTCCGCGTCGAGCGGCACGCCGCGCTTGAAACCGAACGATTCGAACGTGAGCATGAGCGAACCGCGCTCGCGTTCGACGAACACCTTGACCCAGGCGCGCAGCGCGTTCGCGCTCAGATTGCTGGTGTCGATCTGATGGCCGAACTCGGCGAGATTCGAGACGAGTTCGCGCTCGTGCTCGATGGCCTCTTCGATCGACTTCATCATGCCGACGTTCGCGGCGTGCGCGGCGGAACCCGAAAGCGGATGGCGGCGGCGCGTTTCCGAAAAGCGCTGGATGAGCGACTGCGTGCTCGCGTTGAGAAACAGCACGCGCACGTCGTGCCGTTGCGAGAGGTCGCGGATCATCTCCGGCATGTCGTCGAACGAGGCGCTCGAACGCGCGTCGATAGCAACCGCGAGGCGTTCGTAACCGTCGTCGGAGAGATATTGCGCGAGTTGCGGCAAAAAGCGCGGCGGCAGGTTGTCGACACAGAAATAGCCGACGTCTTCGAGCGCGTTCAGCGCCACTGACTTGCCGGAACCCGAGATGCCGGTGATCAGGATGATACGCATGGGAAATAGGATGACTCCGATGGGGTCATCATAGCATCCGATTTGCGCGACCGTACTCGCCAGCCGGCCGCGCCACCTGCGTCTCAGCCGCGCGGGCCGTGGCTCGCGCGGGTGGCTAAGGTCAGATCAGCTTGCCGGGAAACTGGCTGTCGGGGTCCTGCATGGCGAGGCGCTGGCGGTCCATGAAGTCGCGCAACGTGTCGATGCCGCGCAGTTGCAGGATCGTGTTGCGCACGGCCGCTTCGACCAGCACGGCGAGGTTGCGGCCCGCGGCCACCTGGATCGTCACCTTGCTGATCGGCAGGCCGAGCACGTCCACCGTCTGGCTTTCGAGCGGCAGGCGCTGGAACTCGCCGTCGGGGCGGCGCACCAGTTGCACGATAAGCTTGAGCTTCATCTTCCGACGCACGGCCGTTTCACCAAAGATCGTCTTGATGTCGAGCAAACCCAGGCCGCGCACTTCGAGCAGGTTTTGCAGCAGCGGCGGGCAACGGCCTTCCACGAAATCGGGGCCGAGGCGCACGAAGTCCACGGCGTCGTCGGCCACGAGACCGTGGCCGCGGCTGATCAGTTCGAGACCGAGTTCGCTCTTGCCGAGACCCGAGTCGCCCGTGAGCAGCACGCCCATGCCGAGAATGTCGAGAAACACGCCGTGCAGCGTCGCGCGCGGCGCGAGGATGCGCGACATGTAGAGGCGCAGGCTGTCGATGACCGTGGCCGCCGACATGGGCGTGGTGAAGAGCGGCGTGGAGGAGCGCGTGCAGCGAAGCACGAGTTCGGGCGGCGCGGTCATGCCGTCGGCGACCACGAGGAACGGCGGTTCCAGCGCGATCAATTCGGCCATGTGGCGCGAACGGTCTTCGTCGGTCTGGCGCTGGTAGTAATGGATTTCGGCGTCGCCGAGCACCTGGATGCGGTTCGGGTGGATCAGGTTCAAGTGGCCGACGAGGTCGGCGCTCGCCGTGGCTGTGGCCACCGTCTCCGTCGAAAAACCGCGCTCCCAGCCCTCGTGCCCCGTCAGCCAGCTCAGCTTGAGCGTGGTGGCGTTGTCGTCGAAGATGCTTTGGGCGTTGATGCTGGAAGTGTCCATGAGTCGGTGACTCCGCGAGATGACTCGCTCAACTGGCTAAGGCGAAAGAAGGGCAAACGTGAGGCGGGCGGGAAGACCGGGGCGGGAAGCGCGCCGGGCGGCGCCTTGCAAACCGGCCTCACAAGCGGGTTAACGACGCTGAAAGCCGGATGGTGCACCGGGTTTATCCCGGCTCGCGCGTGCCGTCAAGGTTGCCATTGCGTGAGCAGGCGATGCAACGTTTCGCGGTCTTCTTCCGTGTGAAGGCGCTCACGCGTCTCGCGATCCGATAGCAACTGGGCAATTTCGGACAGAATTTCGAGATGCTGCTGCGTGGCCTGTTCGGGCACGAGCAGGAAGATGAGCAGCGAGACGGGCTGACCGTCGGGCGCCTCGAACGCGATGGGTTCGGCGAGACGCACGAACGCGGCGAGCGGCTGCTTCAGGCCCTTGATGCGGCCGTGCGGGATCGCGACGCCTTCGCCGAGGCCCGTGGAGCCGAGGCGCTCGCGCGCGAAAAGATTGTCGGTAACGGTGCTGCGAGCGATGCCGTTCTGGTTTTCGAAGATCAGGCCAGCCTGCTCGAAGACGCGTTTCTTGCTGGTAACGGACAGGCCGACGACGACGTTCTCGATGGGAAGTATTTTGGCTAAACGATTCATGTTGGCAGGCGAAAACGTGGCCTGAATGCTCCTCACCTCGACAATGGCTGCATATGCCGCGCCCGCTGCGCGGGCCGTCATGGCAAACAAGTGGATCTGGCGACGAAGCCCGGTGCCGGGACCGCAGGGAATTCGATTGTGTCAGAAAACCCCGAAAACGACTGGACCATTATAGAACAAGCGTACGCGCCGATGGTGCGATGCGCCATGCATCAGCGCAACCTGGACTGCCGGGTTGCACCTCGTAGCACGTATGTGCAACCGTCCCCGTAAAAATCAAGAATGTAAAAAAGCGGGGCAGAAAAGCGCCCATGAAAAAGCCGCCCCGTTTGGGCGGCCAGGTGCTTGGGCACGGTATTGCTCATGCTCGAAGCGGCGAGGGTCGGAGGGTGAGCGTTCAGCTCCGGCTCGCGTCCCTCGTCATTGCATGGATCGCTCGCGCCTTACTGCGGCGGGATCTCGATGCCGGGCACCGGTACGGGCTGGTGCTTGATCGCCTCGTGGGCATGACCCTGCAGACGATCCTTGTGGCGCACGACCTGGCGATCGAGCTTGTCGACCACGAGATCGATGGCGGCATACATGTCGCCATTGCAGCTTTCCACGAAGATGTCCTTGCCTTTCAGATGAAGGTTCACTTCCACCTTCTGTCTCTTGTCCTTTTCCTTGATGTTGTCGACCGAGAGGACCACATTGCCATCGATGACCTGATCGAAATGCCTTAGCACCCTGTCCAGTTTGGTGATCACATATTCTCGCAACGCTGGCGTTACTTCGAGATGGTGTCCACTGATCTTCAGATTCATAGTGCTTCTCCAGGCTGATGGCCGCGTGACGCGTGAAGCGCGGCAATGCCGGTCGACTGACTGCCTGTGCGCGGCTCCCCGAAAGGCCTGCGACTACGGGCTAGCGCGGCCGGCCATTTCCGCCAACGGGCGTAGCGGCCGGAAAGTGCCCATTCCGTAAAAGCCGGAACAGGCTAAAGAGACTTGCGCAAGTTGACGGCTGGAATCTTCAGCGCTTCACGGTACTTGGCGACGGTACGTCGCGCCACGACGAAGCCCTGTTCTGCCAGCAATTCAGCAATGCGGCTGTCCGAAAGAGGAGATTTGGGGTTTTCGGCTCCTATCAGTTGCTTGATGAGCGCACGTATCGCGGTGGACGATGCCGCGCCTCCCGTATCGGTCGACACATGCGAACCGAAGAAGTATTTGAACTCAAGCGTCCCGAATGGCGTGAGCATATATTTGCCCGTTGTCACACGCGAGACAGTTGATTCGTGTAGGCCCAGCGTATCAGCAATCTCCCTCAAAACCAAGGGGCGCATGGCGATTTCGCCGTGCACGAAAAAGTTCTTCTGACGCTCGACGATAGCCTGCGCGACCCGCAGGATCGTCTCGAAGCGCTGCTGGATGTTCTTGATCAGCCAGCGCGCTTCCTGCAACTGCTGGCGCAGCGAGCCGCTGCCCGGATCGCCGCGGTTGTTGCGCAGGATGTTCGCGTACAGATGGTTGATGCGCAGCTTCGGTACCACTTCGGGGTTGAGCTCCGCGTGCCAGTTCTGCCCCGTTTTTTTGACCATGATGTCGGGCACCACGTAGTCGGCTTCCGCCTTGCCGTATGCCGCGCCGGGGAAGGGCTCGAGCGAGCGGATCAGCATGTGCGCGTCGCGGAGTTCGTCGTCGCCGGTCTTCAGTTGCTTGCGCAGGCGCGTGAAGTCGCGCGCGGCCAGCAGTTCGAGGTGATTCGCGACGATCTCCAGCGCGAGCGTGCGCGTAGCCGTCGACGTCATGCGCAGCAATTGCAGCTTCAGGCATTCGGACGCCGAGCGCGCGCCCACGCCCGCCGGGTCGAAGCTGTGCAGCAGCGCGAGCGCCGCGTTGAGTTCGTCGCCGTCGACTTCCAGCTCTGCGGGAATATCGGCAAGAATTTCCTCGCACGTGGCGCTCAGGTAACCGTCTTCGTCGAGCGACTCGATGAGGAAGGTGATGAGCGCGCGATCGCGCAGGCTCGCGTTGGTTTCGCGCAGCTGCGCCATCAGGTGATCGCGCAGCGTGGTGGTCGATTCGTGGATCTGCAGCGGCGGCAGGTCGTCGTCGTCGGAGGCGTTGCCGGAGCGGCCGTAGTCGTCGAGGTTCCACTGGCTCGAATCGCCGTTGGTGTCGCCCGACATGCCGTCGTATTCGTCGACGCCGCGCGGCTCGCGTTCGCTGTCGTCGCTGCCGTTGGAGGCGCTCGACGTGCTCGCGCCTTGCATGGGCTCCGCGCCCGAAGACGCGGGCGGCTGGGCGATGAGCGAGCCGTCGGCGGCCACGCGCAGGGGGCTGGCGATCCAGTCGTCTTCGTTCTCGAGCAAGGGATTCTGCGCGATCGCCGTGGCGACCTCCTGTTGCAGTTCGAGCGTCGACAACTGCAGCAGCCGGATGGACTGTTGCAGTTGGGGAGTCAGCGCAAGATGCTGCGAGAGGCGGAGTTGGAGGCTGGCTTTCATGGCGATGTGCGAATCATTGTAAAGAGTTTGCCACGTACGCGGTACCCGCGGTACTAAACCGCTTGCACGCCGGCGCAGCCATGCCGCACCCTCGAATTTGGTGCGCAAACACGGGGCCGCGCACACCGGAGCGTGCGCGGTCGATCCCGCAGACTTCCTGAAAAAAGCGCTGAAAAAAAGCGGAAAAAAAGACAGAAAAATCAGACAGCACGACGCGACGCAGGCGCCGGTCCGCGCCGCGAGTCGCCGGGGGAAAACGGTACGGATCGCCGCCTTTCGTCGAGGCGCGGCGAGCACGCCGTGAGCAGCGACGAAAGCCCATGCAGCCCGCTAGCGGGGTTGCCCGAGGCGAGCGCGGCGCGAGGCGCATGCCGCACGCTCGATCGCGTCACGCGTTGCCGCGCCAGCGTCGCGCGAAAGCACGCGACTCGCCAGGCGCTTAAGACAAAGCCGGAAGGTTGGAACAGCATGCGGGCGCGAGGCCTGCAAATGCAGGCGCGCCCGCCTGCGCGGCATTACATGCGGAAATGCTCGCCGAGATAGACGCGACGCACGCTTTCGTTCTCGATGATGTCGCCGGGCGCGCCGGCCGCGAGCACGGTGCCGTCGCTGATGATGTACGCGTGATCGCAGATGCCGAGCGTCTCGCGCACGTTGTGGTCGGTGATCAGCACGCCGATGTTGCGCTGCTTCAGGAACTTCACGATCTTCTGGATTTCGAGCACGGCGATCGGGTCCACGCCCGCGAACGGCTCGTCCAGCAGGATGAAGCTCGGATCGGTCGCGAGCGCGCGCGCGATTTCCACGCGCCGGCGTTCGCCGCCCGAGAGCGAGAGCGCCGGATTGTCGCGCAGATGCGCGATCTGCAGCTCTTCGAGCAGCGCCTCGGCGCGTTGCGTGATGACGTCTTTCGAAAGCCGCTTGCCGTTGCCGTCCACCTGGAGTTCGAGCACCGCGCGGATGTTTTCCTCGACGGTGAGCTTGCGGAACACCGAAGCTTCCTGCGGCAGGTACGACAGACCCAGCGCGGCGCGCTTGTGGATCGGCAACAGGCTGATGGACTGGCCGTCGAGGTCGATCTCGCCCGCGTCGAGCGGCACGAGGCCCACGATCATGTAGAACGAGGTGGTCTTGCCCGCGCCGTTCGGCCCGAGCAGGCCGACGACTTCGCCGCTCTTCACGTCGAGCGAGACGTCCTTGACGACCGTGCGCGAGCCGTAGCGCTTCTTCAGATTGCGCACGACGAGCGAGCTGGTCTTGCCGGCAAGCTGGCGGCCCTGGCTTTGGATGGCGGTCACGGTATTCACTGTTGCGGCGTTCCCTGCAGCGAGTTCGACGGAACGAGCGGCGCCGAAGCGCCGGTGAGCGGCTGCGCGCCGCCGTTGCGCGGCGACAGCGTCGCGCGCACCCGGCCGCCGGGGTTGCCCGGACCGGCGACGTCCTTGCCCGACTTCGCGGTGTAGAAGTCGTTCTGCCCGTCATAGGTGATGACGCTGCCGTGGACCGTGTCCATCAGCGTCGAGAGGCCTTGCAGGCGGCGCACCGTCGCGTTCGTGGTGAGCGTGGTGAGATCCTGCTTGCCGTCGTAGTCGATGCGCTCCGCCGTGCCGTCGACGTATTCGTTCAGGCCTTCGCGTTTCTGGCGGAAATAGGCGAGCTTGTCGCCGGTGCTGCCCGCCGGCACCGTGCCCACGGCGTACTGGTAGCCCTGCGGATCTTGCGTGACGACGAGGCGGTCGGCCTTGATGAGGATCGTGCCCTTCGTCGCGACCACGTGGCCGATAAAGACGGTCTGCTGCTTCAGATCGTCGTACGTCATATTGTCCGCTTCGATATTGAGCGGTTTGTCCTTGTCCGCGCGTTCGGCGTGCGCCGCGGGCGCGAACGCGCCGAGCGACAGCGCGGCGGCGAGCGCAGCGAAAGCCGCGCGCACGGCGCCGCCGGAGCGGCTGACGCGTCCGGCGTGCGCCGTGCGCAGGCTGCCGGACTCAGGACGGGGAAGCGATTCGTTCATGCAATCGTGCCTTGCGTGGACGGCCCGGCCGTTCAGGACGAGCCGCCGGAGTCAGCCGGGGCGATCGCGCCACGGACGTTGCCGTAGAGCTGGATGACCCGGGTGACGTTGTTGTAGTTCATGCCGTTGGTGGCCGTCATGACCGACAGGCCGCGACGAAGTTTAACCGGCTTTTCGGTCAGGATCACATCGTCGTTCACGAGCACCCGGAAATGCTCCGAATCGGCCTGCATTTCCGGGTCGCCGGCGCCGGCCGCGCGCAGGATGCGGGCGTTGTCGTACAGATTGACGATGGAGGCGTCGCCGTTGACGGTGCCGCGCAGTCCCGTGGCGGTCACGATCGGCTTGCCGGGCTGGAAAGCGCGTACGGCCGGATTCGTGAGGTCGCTGTTTTCGTCGTCCTCGTAATGCACCATGTGCGAGGCCGTGAGCCGGTACTGCGTCGCGCCCGACTGGTCGAGCTCGGACACCGAAAAATTATCGGCGAAATAATCGGGCGTATGCGTGAGCGCGCGCGGCGCCGCCTCGTGTTCGCGCGGCTGCACCGCTTGCAGCAGCCACCACGTGAAGCCGGCAAGCGCCGCCACGCAGATCAGCGGGACGAGCGAAACGAGGCGGAACTTCGGGTTCATCGCGCTTGTGCCTCGTGCGCCTCGTGCGGCGACTGCGGGGAACAGGCGGCCGCGAGCAGCGCGTCGTACTGGTTCTGCGCGCGCAGGATCAGGTCGGTGACTTCACGCACGGCGCCGTGGCCGCCCGTTTTGTCCGATACCCAATGGGCGCGCGAGAGCACGTCCGGGTGCGCGTTCGCCGGCGCGGCCGCGAAGCCGCACTGGAGCATGACCGCGAGGTCGGGCCAGTCGTCGCCCATGTAGCCGCATTGCCCGGCCGCGAGACCGGTCTGTTGCAGCAGTTCGGCGAACGCCACGCGCTTGTCTTCCACGCCTTGCCACAAGTGCGTGATGCGCAGTTCCTTCGCGCGCACCGCGACGATCTCGGACTTGCGGCCCGTGATGATGGCCGTGTCGATGCCGGCTTCGCGCAGGAGCTTCGCGCCGTGGCCGTCGAGCGAGTTGAAGCCCTTCATGGTGTCGCCTTGACCCGTGAAGAGCAGACCGCCGTCGGTGAGTACGCCGTCGACGTCGAAGATCATCAGTCGCACGCGCGCCGCGCGCGCCGTTGCGTCGGGTGGGAGAGCCATCAGATCACCTTCTTCGAAAAGAGGTCGTGCATGTTGAGTGCGCCGATCAGCGTGCCTTCGGTATCGACGACCAGCATTTGATTGATGCGGTGACGCTCCATCAGTTCCACGGCTTCCACCGCGAGCTGGTCCGGACCGATCGTGCGCGGGTTTTTCGTCATGACCTGCGAGAGCGGCAGTTCGCGGAAGTCGCCCACGCGTTCGAGCACGCGGCGCAGGTCGCCGTCGGTGAAGATGCCTTCCACACGCCCCGCCTCGCCCACCACGGCCGTCATGCCCATGCGCTTGGCCGTGAGTTGGAACAGCGCGTCGCGCACCGTCACGTCGCTCGTGACCTTCGGCACTTCGTCGCCGGTGCGCATGACGTCGCGCACGTAGGTGAGCAGGCGCCGGCCGAGCGCGCCGCCCGGATGCGAGCGGGCGAAGTCGTCGGCGCCGAAGCCGCGCGCGTCGAGCACCGCGACCGCGAGCGCGTCGGAGAGCGCGAGCGCCGCCGTGGTGCTGGCGGTGGGCGCGAGATTGAGCGGGCAGGCTTCTTTTTCGACGCCGGCGTCCAGATGGAAGTCCGAGAGCTTGCCGAGCGTGGAGTGCGGGCGGTTGCCCGTGATGCCGATGAGTTTCGCGCCGATGCGCTTGACGAGCGGCAGGATCGCGACGAGTTCTTCCGATTCGCCGGAATTCGACAGGCCGATGAAGATGTCGTCTTCGGTGACCATGCCGAGGTCGCCGTGGCTTGCTTCGGCGGGATGCACGAAGAATGCGGGCGTACCCGTGGAAGCCAGCGTGGCGGCGAATTTGCGGGCAATGTGACCCGATTTGCCGATGCCGGAAACCACCACGCGCCCGCGACAACCCAGGATGAGGTCGACCGCGCCGACGAAGTTGTCGTCGAGCCGGTCGCGAAGACCGCGCACGGCGTCGGCTTCGATGTCGAGCACGTCGCGAGCGAGCTTCAGCGCCCGGTCGCCATTGATTTTCGCTATCATTCGCGGAGTATAGCAAAGGCGTCTGCGCGCCGCGCCGACGCCCCAGCGCGTCGGCCTCGTGCGCGCGCCGCGCGGCGCGCCTCGCCGCGCATCCCGAGCGGACTTCGTCAGCACCGGCCAGCGGGCCGCCTGGCGGTGCTCCGCAGCCCTTTCCCTGGAACCGGCTTTGCGCCGATCATGGACCCCGGACCGGGGCAACCCGGCGCGGGTGGTCATCGAGTATCGCAAGTCATTGCGATTCAAGGCCGTCGATTCAAGGCCGATGATTCGAGGCCGTCGATTCGAGGCCGATGATTCAGGACCGATTGAAAATCCGGTCCCAAAGCCGCTTCAACACCGATTAACCGCACCGACCCGCTTTAAAACGCACGATAAACGCACGACTCGACGCCCGATTCAAAACCGCCCGAACGCAGTAGCCGCCGCCGCAACCCCGACGCAGACGAAAGAGGACGCTTCACACGATGATTTCTCCGCTGGAAATGACGCTGTTCCTGTTGCTCGCCTCGGTGGTCGGCGTCGTGCTGTTCCGTTATCTGAACCTGCCGCCCATGCTCGGCTATCTCTCGGTCGGCATTCTGGTCGGGCCGCGGGCGTTCGGCATCGTGCCGAACACGGACGGCGCGCAGAATCTCGCCGAGTTCGGCGTCGTGTTCCTGATGTTCTCGATCGGCCTGGAGTTTTCGCTCTCCAAGCTGCGCAGCATGCGGCGCGCGGTGTTCGGGCTCGGGCTCTCGCAGGTGCTCGGCACCATTCTGGTCGCGCTCGCGCTCGGTCTCGCGCTGGCGCCGTGGGTGCACATCACGTGGCAGGCCTGCGTGGCGCTCGGCGGCGCGCTCGCGATGTCGTCCACGGCCATCGTCAGCAAGATGCTTTCCGAGCGGCTCGAGATCGAGTCGGAGCACGGCCGCAACATTCTGGGCGTGCTGCTGTTCCAGGATCTGGCCGTGGTGCCGCTGCTCATCGTGATCGCGGCGTTCGGCGGTTCGTCGAAGTCGCTGTTCGAATCGCTCGGCATGGCGGCGATCAAGATCGTGCTCGCGCTCGGCATTCTGCTGTTCGTCGGCCAGAAGTTCATGACGCGCTGGTTCAACGTGGTCGCGCGGCGCCGCTCGCAGGAGCTGTTCGTGCTGAACGTGCTGCTCGTCACGCTGGGCGCGGCGTTCATCACCGATAAATTCGGCCTTTCGCTCGCGCTGGGCGCGTTCATCGCGGGCATGTTGATCGCCGAAACACCGTACAAGCACCAGGTGGAAGAGGACATCAAGCCGTTTCGCGACGTGCTGCTCGGCCTGTTCTTCATCACCACGGGCATGCTGCTCAATCCGCTCGTGATCTGGCAGCACCCGTTCATGGTGGCGGCGTTCTTCCTCGGGCCGGTCGTGCTCAAGGCCGTACTGATCACGGCGCTCACGCGGCTCTTCGGCGCCTCGCCGGGCGTGGCGATGCGCACGGGCCTCGGTCTCGCGCAGGCGGGCGAATTCGGCTTCGTGCTGCTGAACCTCATTCTCGACAAGCATCTCGTCGATCCCACGCTGCTCCAGGCCATTCTGGCGGCGATGCTGCTCTCCATGCTGGCCGCGCCGTTCCTCATCCAGAACGCCGATCGCATCGTGCTGCGGCTGTCGTCGACGGAATGGATGCAACAGTCGCTGATGATGACGCGCATCGCCACGCAGAGCCTCAAGCAGAGCGGCCACGTGATCGTCTGCGGCTATGGCCGCGCGGGGCAGAATCTGGCGCGCATGCTGGAAAACGAAGGCCTCTCGTACGTCGCGCTCGACCTCGACCCGGACCGCGTGGCGGCGGCCGCGGCGGCCGGCGAATCGGTGGTGTTCGGCGACGCGGCGCGGCGCGAGTCGCTGGTCGCGGCGGGCATTCACCGCGCGGCCGCGGTGGCGATCACCTATGCGAACACGCAGTCGGCGTTTCGCGTGCTGCATCACATCCACGAACTCGAGCCCACGCTGCCGACGATCGTGCGCACGGTGGACGACGCCGATCTCGAGCGCCTGCTGGCGGCGGGCGCGACCGAGGTGATCCCGGAGATCGTCGAGGGCAGCCTGATGCTGGCGTCGCACATGCTCGTGCTGATGGGCGTGCCGATGCGGCGCGTGGTGCGCCGCGTGGAAGAGCTGCGCGACGAGCGTTACAGCCTGCTGCGCGGCTACTTCCACGGCACCGACGATGCCGGCGAGGACGGTCACGAGCAGGTGCGGCTACAATCCGTACCGGTCGACTCCCGCGCCGACGCGGTGGGCCGCACGCTCGCGGAACTCGGTCTGTACGAGCTGGGCGTGGAAGTCACGGCGATCCGCCGGCACGGCATTCGCGGCGTGGAGCCCGACCCGTCGACCAAGCTGCGCGAAGCCGACATCGTCGTGATTCGCGGTCTGCCCGAGCAATTGGCGCAGGCCGAGGAGCGGCTGTCGCGGCATCGCCGCCAGGGCGCGGGCGCCGCGGCGGCCTGAATCCCGCGGCGGGAATCCCCCGGCGTGAAGCTTGCGGCGTGAAGCTTGCGGCGAAATACGCGGCCCAATATGCGGCCAAATACGCGGCGCCAACTCGCGGCTTAACATTCGCGTCGTAAATCGCGGCTTGAATGGGGCGTGGGGCGCGCCGTGAGACGCGTGGCGAATCCCGCCCCGTTTTACGCATCATTTTCATCCATACAGTTAGTCAGAGCCCCCGGAGAAACCATGTCCCACGCACCCGCGAACCCGAGCGCCGATCCCGCGCAGTTCGTGCACAGCCTCATTCGCACGGTGCCCGACTGGCCGCAGCCGGGCGTGCAGTTTCGCGACATCACGCCGCTCATCGGTCATCCGAAGGGTTTGCGCGTGCTGATCGACCTGTTCGTGGAGCGTTATGTCGATGCCAGGCTCGACTACGTCGCGGGCCTCGACGCGCGCGGTTTCATCATCGGGCCGATCGTGGCCTACGAACTGAACGTGGGCTTCATCCCGATCCGCAAGATCGGCAAGCTGCCGTACAAGACGGTCGCGGAGACCTACAAGCTCGAATACGGCGAATCGACCGTGGAGATTCACGAGGACGCGTGCGGCAAGGGCGACCGCGTGGTGATCGTCGACGACCTGATCGCCACGGGCGGCACGATGATGGCGGGCAAGTTGCTGCTCGAACGCCTCGGCGCGACGGTGGTGGAAGGCGCGGCGATCATCGACCTGCCCGACCTGGGCGGCTCGAAGATGCTCGACGAAGCGGGTCTCCCGCTCTTCACCGTGACCACGTTCGGCGGCCATTGAGCGCACGCCGCGCGTCCACGCATCACGTCAACGCATCGAGCCACCGCAGCGATCATCAACAAGCCATGCCGAATTTCGCGCTTTTCCTCGCCACCTCCATCGCGATCACGTTCGCGCCCGGCCCCGACAATCTTCAGGTGCTCGCGCGCGGCATCTCGCAGGGCCGCGCCGCGGGCCTCGTCGCCGCGCTCGGCTTTGCCGCGGGCGTGACGTTCCACACCATGCTCGCCGCGCTCGGCGTGGCGGCGGTGCTGCGCTCCTCGCCGGTCGCGTTCCAGATTCTCAAGCTCGCGGGCGCCGCCTACCTGATCTGGATCGGCGTGAAGGCGCTGCGCAGCCAGGGGCTCGCCGCGGCGGGCGACCGGCCGCGTCAGCCGCTGTCGGCGATCTTTCGCCAGAGCGTGCTCGGCAACGTCATGAATCCGAAGGTCACGCTGTTCTTCGTGGTGTTCCTGCCGCAGTTCATCGACACGACCGGCGCGCGCGGCGCGCAGCCCGTCACGTTGCAAATGCTGGAACTGGGCCTCGTGTTCATGGCTCAGACGCTCGTCGTATTCTCGATTTTCGGGCTCTGCGCGGGCGCGATCGGCGGCTGGTTGAAGCGCCGGCCGCGCGCGGGCGTGTGGCTCGACCGCCTGGCTGGACTGACTTTCATCGCAATCGGCATTCGCGTCGCGTTGCGCGATTAATTCGCGCGCAGTGAAACCTCACCGGGATTTCACCGAGCGGCGTCACCAGGAGCCATCCACGATGACTTTGCCCTGCATCATTGCCGCGCGCCGCTTCGACGCGAGCGCGCACCTGCCGTTTCATTTCGGCGACGAACGCGTTGGCTGGATCCGCGAGGACGATGTCGCGCTGCTCGCGCGCTGGCCCGACGTGTTCGAGATCGACGGCGACGCCGGCAGCGCGCGCGTCTCGCTCGCGAGCGAGTTCGACACCGTGACGGCGCGCAGCGCGGCGCTCGCCTCGGTGATCGGCGCGCTGGCCGCCGAAGGCCGCATTCCGGGCTGGCGCAACGAAACCTACGCGATCCGCAACGCCTTCGCTGCACCGCCGCTCGCCTACATCGAGCGCGCCGCCTCGCGCTTCTTCGGCACGATGACGTACGCGGTGCACGTGAACGGCGTCGTAGAATATGGCGATTCCGGCGCGCCGCAACTGTGGATCGCGCGGCGCAGCGGCACCAAGGCCACCGACCCGGGCATGCTCGACAACGTGGTCGCGGGCGGCATCGGCTGGGGCTTCGGCGTCGAGGCCACGCTCGTGAAGGAATGCTGGGAAGAGGCGGGCATTGCCGCCGATCTCGCGCGCACGGCGCGCGCGGGCCGCACGGCGCACGTGTTGCAGTCGCTGCCCGAAGGCACCCAGGCCGAGCAGATCTTCATCTACGATCTCGCGTTGCCCGCCGACTTCGTGCCGCTCAATCAGGACGGCGAAGTGGGCGAGCACCGCCTCGCGCGCATCGACGAAACGGCGCGCTGGATCGAGGAAGGCGCGATGACGGTGGACGCGAGCCTCGCGACGCTCGACTGCCTGCTGCGCCGCCAATGGATCGACGAAGACGCGTGCGAAGGCATTGCCGCGATCTTCGAACCACCGACGCTGTGAAAGGGCGTTTTCACCAAACCCTTTGAAATACCGGGTCATAGATGGGAGTTACCAAGGTCATGTCGACCGATCACAGCTTCATCCTCAAACTGTCGTGCGCCGACCGGCCGGGCATCGTGCATGCCGTGTCGGGTTTCCTGTTCGAGCGCGGCAGCAACATTCTCGACTCGGCCCAGTTCGGCGACAGCCACACGGGCGAATTCTTCATGCGCGTGCACTTCCAGCAAGTGGGCGGCGACCCGGGCCTCGAGGGCCTGCGCGAGCTGTTCGCGCCGCTCGCACAGGAGTTCGGCATGCGCTGGGAGCTGCATGACGCGAACGTGAAGCCGCGCGTGGTGCTGATGGTGTCGAAGATCGGTCACTGCCTGAACGACCTGCTGTTCCGCTACCGCACGGGCCAGCTGCCGATCGAGATTCCGGCGATCATCTCGAACCACAAGGATTTTTATCAGCTCGCCGCGAGCTACAACATCCCGTTCCACCACTTCCCGCTGCTCGGCGGCACGGCGGCGGACAAGGCCGCGCAGGAAGCGCGCGTGCTCGACGTGGTGAACAACGAGAAGGCCGATCTCGTGGTGCTCGCGCGCTACATGCAGATCCTCTCGCCGCAGTTGTGCGGCGCGCTCGAAGGCCGCGCGATCAACATCCATCACTCGTTCCTGCCGAGCTTCAAGGGCGCGAAGCCGTACTACCAGGCGTTCGACCGCGGCGTGAAGCTGATCGGCGCCACGGCGCACTACGTGACGTCGGATCTCGACGAAGGCCCGATCATCGAGCAGGAAGTCGAGCGCGTGGATCACAACATGACGCCGGACCAGCTCACGGCCATCGGTCGCGACGTCGAATGCGTGACGCTCGCGCGCGCGGTGAAATGGCATGTCGAGCAGCGTATTTTGCTCAACGGCCACAAGACCGTCGTTTTCCGCTGATGTGTCGCTGATGTGCCGCTGATCCCGTCAGCTTCTGAAGCACCATGAAAAATGGCCCCTCGAGGGGCCATTTTTTTCGTCCGGCGACGAGATCGGCGGCTCAAACCAGCCGCAGATAAATCAGCTCGCGCTTGATATATGCGTAAAAAATGGGCGCGGCGATCACGCCTTGCAGGCCGAACGCGGCTTCCATCACCAGCATCGCCACGAGCAATTCCCACGTGCGCGCCTCGATCTGGCCGCCCACGATGCGCGCGTTCAGGAAGTATTCGAGCTTGTGAATGAGGATCAGGAAGGCGAGCGCCGTGACCGCCGCGGGCAGGCTCACGGTGAGCGCGATGGCCACGATCAGCGTATTCGAGATCAGATTGCCGATCACGGGCAGGAGGCCCACCACGAACGTCACCACCACGAGCATCTTCGCGAGCGGCAGCGGTGCGTGAAAAATGGGCAGCACGAGCAGCAGGAACAGGCCCGTGAACACCGTGTTGATGGCCGAGATCTTCACCTGCGCGAACACGATGCGGCGGAACGCGTCGGCGAAACGCGCCACCCGCGTGACGAACGCCGTGGAGAGCGGCAGGCGCGTGGCGTTCTTCTGCGCGCCGATCGCCACGATCGCGCCAATGATCATGCCGATCACGATATGGCCGACGATACGCGCGGCGTTCTTGCCGCCCTGACCGAGCTGGGTGGCGTGCTCGTGCATGAGCGCGAGCGCCTTGAGCTTCATCTGCGCGACGTCCACGGGCAGGTAGGCCGCGATGGGGTCGGGAATGCGCCCGCGCGCCTGATCGACGAAGGTCATCATTTGCGCCATGACCTTCTGCACGCTCGGCACGTCGTTCTCGAACTGCTCGATCACGCCCACCGTGAGACCGGTGAGGATGCCCACGATCACCACCGAAACCAGCACGACCGAGAGCCAGCGCGCGCGGCTGCTCGACATGCGCCGCTCGATTAGCGGCGAAATGGTGTGGACGAGCTGATAGACGAGCATGCCCGCGAGCAGGGCGCCGAGCAGGTTCAGATGCAGGATCGCCAACATGCCGGCGACCGCGGCCAGATAGCTGCCGATTTCCACCGCCGACAGCTTCGGCAGGCTCATGTCGCTCGTGAGCCTGACCGGTCGCGGCCGCAGATCGCGCACCTGCTGCTTGTCGCCCGTGGAGCCGGTCGTGTCGGTCGCTTCGTTGCGCTTACCCATGTTGGATCTTTTCCGTCTCCAGACCTCGGGCGCGCGAGGGCGCCCGATTCGTTGTTGCCACGACTGGTTCTATTTGCCCGAAGCCGTCGACGCCGTGTCCAGCGCAGCCATCTGACGCTTGAGCAGCGGCGCCAGATAGCGGCCCGTGAAGCTGGCCTTCGCTTTCGCGACGTGTTCGGGCGTCCCCTGGGCCACGATCTGCCCACCGCCCGCGCCGCCTTCGGGGCCCATGTCCACGACCCAGTCGGCGGTTTTGATTACATCGAGATTATGCTCGATGATCACCACCGTGTTGCCCTGATCGCGAAGCCGGTGGATCACTTCCAGCAACAACGCGATGTCGTGGAAGTGCAGGCCCGTGGTCGGCTCGTCGAGTATATACAGCGTGCGGCCCGTGTCGCGCTTGGAAAGTTCCAGCGAAAGCTTCACGCGCTGCGCCTCGCCGCCCGAAAGCGTGGTGGCCGACTGGCCGAGCCGGATGTAGCCGAGGCCCACGTCGAGCAAGGTCTTCAGCTTGCGCGCGACCACCGGCACCGCCTTGAAGAACTCGTAGGCGGATTCCACCGTCATGTCGAGCACTTCGCTGATGTTCCGGCCCTTGTACTGAATCTCGAGCGTTTCGCGGTTGTAACGCTTGCCGTGGCAGACGTCGCAAGGCACGTAGACGTCGGGCAGGAAGTGCATTTCCACCTTGAGCACGCCGTCGCCCTGGCAGCTTTCGCAGCGGCCGCCCTTCACGTTGAACGAGAAGCGCCCCGACTCGTAGCCGCGTTCCTTGGCCGCCGGCACGCCCGCGAACAACTCGCGGATGGGCGTGAAGAGGCCCGTGTAGGTGGCGGGATTCGAGCGCGGCGTGCGGCCGATCGGCGACTGGTCGACGTTGATGACCTTGTCGAAATGCTCCATGCCCTCGATCGCCTCGAACGGCGCCGGTTCCGCCGACGACCCGTACAAATGCTGCGCGACGGCGTTGTAGAGCGTGTCGTTGATGAGCGTGGACTTGCCCGAGCCCGAAACGCCCGTCACGCAGGTCAACAGACCCACGGGCAGGTCGAGCGTCACGTGCTTGAGGTTGTTGCCGTACGCCTCGACGATACGCAGGCGCCGCTCGTCGGCTTCCTTGCGCTCGTCCGGGTATTCGATGCGGCGCGCGCCCGACAGATATTGCCCGGTCATCGAGGCCGGATCGTGCTCGACTTCGCCCGGCGTGCCCTGCGCGATGATCATGCCGCCGTGCACGCCCGCGCCCGGACCCATGTCCACCACGTAGTCGGCCATGCGGATCATGTCTTCGTCGTGCTCGACCACGATCACCGAATTGCCGAGGTCGCGCAGATGCTTGAGCGTGGCGATGAGCCGGTCGTTGTCGCGCTGGTGCAGGCCGATCGACGGTTCGTCGAGCACGTACATCACGCCCGTGAGGCCCGAGCCGATCTGCGAGGCGAGCCGGATGCGCTGCGCCTCGCCGCCCGAGAGCGTCTCCGCGCTGCGTTCCAGCGAGAGGTAATCGAGCCCGACGTTGTTGAGGAACATGAGGCGCGCGACGATTTCCTTCACCACCTTGTCGGCGATCTCGCGCTTCGCGCCTTCGAGGCGCAGCGTCTGGAAATAGCCGAGCGCGTCGCGCAGCGGCCAGCCGCTGATCTCGTAGATGGCGCGCGCCTGTTGCTCGCCACCCGCATTCGTGCCGATGCGCACGAAGCGCGCCTCGCGGCGCAGGCGCGTGCCTTCGCAATGCGGGCAGGCCTGATTGTTCTGATATTTCGCGAGTTCCTCGCGCACCGCGGCCGAGTCGGTTTCGCGGTAGCGGCGCTCGAGATTCGGGATGATGCCTTCGAACACGTGCTCGCGCACGGAGGTGCGGCCGCGCTCGTTGATATACGAGAACGGGATTTCCTGCTTGCCCGAGCCGTAGAGCAGGATCTTGCGGACCTTTTCGGGCAAGTCCTCGAACGCGGTGTCGATGTCGAAATCGAAGAACGCCGCGAGACTCTGGAGCATCTGGAAGTAGAACTGGTTGCGCCGGTCCCAGCCCTTCACGGCGCCCGCCGCGAGCGACAGCGACGGGTGCGCCACCACGCGCTTCGGGTCGAAGAACGTGATCTGGCCGAGGCCGTCGCACTCGGGGCACGCGCCCATCGGGTTGTTGAACGAGAAGAGGCGCGGCTCCAGTTCCGGCAGCGAGTACGAGCAGATCGGGCAGGCGAACTTCGAGCTGAACAGATGCTCCTTGTTCGTGTCCATTTCGAGCGCGACGGCGCGGCCTTCGGCAAGACGCAGCGCGGTTTCGAACGATTCCGCGAGGCGCTGCTTCATGTCGGGGCGCACTTTCAGGCGGTCCACGACCACGTCGATGGTGTGACGCTCGCTCTTCTTGAGCTTGGGCAGCGACTCCACTTCATAGATCTTCGCCTCGCCCTCGTTGGCCGTGCCGCCGCCCGAGCGCACCCGGAAGCGCACGAAACCCTGCGCCTGCATGTCGTCGAAGAGTTCGGCGTGCTCGCCCTTGCGGTCCACGATCACGGGCGCGAGGATCATCAGCCGGGTCTCTTCGGGCAGCGCGAGCGCGGCGTCCACCATCTGCGAGACGCTTTGCGACTCCAGCGGAATTTCGTGGTCCGGGCAGTACGGCGTGCCGATACGTGCGTAAAGAAGTCGCAGGTAGTCGTGGATTTCGGTGACGGTGCCGACCGTCGAACGCGGATTGTGCGAGGTGGCCTTCTGCTCGATGGAGATGGCCGGCGACAGTCCCTCGATGAGGTCGACGTCGGGCTTCTCCATGAGTTGCAGGAACTGGCGCGCGTAGGCGGACAGGCTCTCCACGTAGCGGCGCTGGCCTTCCGCGTAGAGCGTGTCGAACGCCAGCGAGGACTTGCCCGAGCCCGAAAGCCCGGTGATCACCACGAGCTGGCGGCGCGGCAGGTCCAGATTGACGTTCTTCAGGTTGTGGGTTCGGGCCCCACGGATACGGATTTGTTCCATGAACCTGCGGGAGAAAGGGGGGCTAAACCTGCTACTATAACGACTTTTCCAGACCGCCGTTATGGCTTGCCGACGGTCTTCGAAAGGCGCCTGAACCTGCCTGAAAGCCGGTATTGGCGGGCTTTCGGCACGAGGGTCCACAGCAGGGCTACGGGAGGCTTCGGCGTCGAGACGGGTGTTGCGTCACGAGCGCGGCAACCGCCGGTCGTCGAGGGCGCTACGGGCGGCATCGTGCGCATCGTGTGATTCGCGGGCCGGGTTTGCATGGTGCTCGTGTCTCAACCCGGGCACGGTACTTTCGCAGATGGGGTGCCTCGTTCGCGTTGCAAGACCCGCGTGCTTTTGCCCGCTGTGAGCGATACGAGTGATGCACGCGATACATGCGATACACACGCGCTTCGCCTGTCTCGTCTACCGTTCGTGTTCGCGCGGCGTTCCCGTCGCATCATCCGTTATTTCGTGCCACCTTCGTTCCCGTTCATGCAAGACCGCCGCGGCAACAACGAAGCTCGCCTTCGCCCGCTCACGTGAGCCGGCAGCGGCGAACCACATTTACCACGCTCCGATGTCCTCCAATTCACCCGCCACCTCCACACGCATGAGCGCGCCCGAAGTGCGCGCGACCGTGTCGCTCGCCGCGATCTTCGCGCTGCGCATGCTGGGCCTCTTCATGATCATGCCGGTGTTTTCGGTCTACGCGAAAACCGTTCCCGGCGGCGACAACCTGCTGCTCGTCGGCATCGCGCTCGGCGCGTACGGCGTCACGCAGTCACTCCTGTACATCTTCTACGGCTGGGTCTCCGACCGCATTGGCCGCAAACCGGTGATCGCCACGGGCCTCGTGATCTTCGCCATCGGCAGCTTCGTGGCCGCGGGCGCGCACGACATGGTGTGGATCATCGTCGGGCGCGTCATTCAGGGCATGGGCGCGGTCTCGTCGGCGGTGCTCGCGTTCATCGCCGACCTGACTTCCGAGGAGCATCGCACCAAGGCCATGGCGATGGTGGGCGGCTCGATCGGCATGTCGTTCGCCGTGGCCATCGTGGGCGCGCCCATCGTGTTCCACTGGCTCGGCATGAGCGGCCTGTTCGCGCTGGTCGGCGTGTTCTCGATCCCTGGCCGTGGGCGTGGTGATCTGGGTCGTCCCCGACGCGCCCAGCAAACCCGTGCACGTGCGCGCGCCGTTCGCCGAGGTGCTGCACAACGTCGAGCTGCTGCGTTTGAATTTTGGCGTGCTCGTGCTGCATGCCACGCAGACCGCGCTGTTTTTGGTGGTGCCGCGCCTGCTCGTCGACGCCGGTCTGCCGGTGGCCTCGCACTGGAAGGTGTATCTGCCGGTCATGGGCCTCTCATTCGTGCTGATGGTGCCCGCCATCATCGCCGCGGAGAAGCGCGGCAAGATGAAGGCCGTGGTGGTCTCGGCAATCGCGCTTATCCTGATCGGCCAGTTGTTGCTCGGCTCGCTCGCGCATACATTGGCAATCGTGGCGGCGGTGCTGTTCGTGTACTTCCTCGGTTTCAACATCCTCGAGGCGTCGCAGCCTTCGCTCGTCTCGAAGCTCGCGCCGGGCAACCGCAAGGGCGCGGCCACGGGCGTGTACAACACCACGCAGTCGCTCGGGCTCGCGCTCGGCGGCGTGGTGGGCGGCTGGCTGCTCAAGCACGACGGCGCCAGTACGGTGTTTTACGCGTGTTCGGGGCTCGTATTGTGCTGGCTTATAATCGCGGCCAATATGAAGGTGCCGCTCAAGCGCGCCTGATCCGAACCCAGCGTTCGCATTAACGACATTCGCGGAGGCGGTCCGCACCGGGCGAAAGCGCATGATGCGCGCGCCGCGCGGCCGCTCCTCTCAACGGAATCAACAGGAGAGAAATTCATGGCATCCGTGAACAAGGTCATTCTCGTCGGCAACCTCGGCGCCGAGCCGGAAGTGCGCTATCTGCCGAGCGGCGACGCCGTGGCGAACATCCGCCTGGCAACGACGGACCGCTACAAGGACAAGGCGTCCGGCGAATTCAAGGAAATGACCGAATGGCACCGCGTGGCGTTCTTCGGCCGTCTCGCCGAAATCGTCTCGGAATATCTGAAGAAGGGCTCGTCGGTGTATATCGAAGGCCGCATCCGCACGCGCAAGTGGCAGGCGCAAGACGGCACGGACCGTTACTCGACGGAAATCGTGGCTGACCAGATGCAGATGCTGGGCGGCCGCGGCGGCGCCTCGGCGGGCGGCGGCGACATGGGCGACGACGGCGGCTACAGCCAGCAGTCGGCGCCGCGCGGCGGCGGCCGGGCTTCGGGCGGCGGCGGTGGTGGTGGTGGCGCACCGCGTTCGTCGGGCGGCAACGCCGGCGGTGGCGGCGGTCGTTCGAACGCGCCGGCTGGCGGCGGTTTCGACGAAATGGACGACGATATTCCGTTCTAGACCAGAAAAAACAAATTTTCTGTTGATTAAAGCCCGCACTCCGCGAGGAGGCGGGCTTTTTCCTTTACCAACACTTTTTCTCGTGGTTTAATTCGTCAAAAGCTTAACCCTTACTAGGCGAAAATGGTGGGTTGATGGCCGAGTACGTTGCTATGCGGGTTCGTTTTCAGAATGGAGAACGCCTTTCGGTTCTCCAGGTTCCCTATGGACTTCCGGTCCACGAAGTTACGTTGTACCTGGACAAATACAGACGGAAGGGGCGTGCAGCAAACACCATTCACTTTGTTTGCCTGACCTTGGCATTGCTGTACCGAGAACTCGATAAAACAAAGGTGGCCCTGCTCGGGCGATTGGCCGCCGGGCATTTCCTAACTGCCCCCGAACTGAACCGGCTCGCATCTGCTGTTCAGTATCGAATGGATGACCTCGATGCGGACGAAGCAGACAAGGGCAAGTCCAATGTCATAAATCTGCTGCGAGTCCGACTCCGCCGGAAGAGTGGCGAGACGGAGCGTGAAGCGGTTGATGTTGCGACGCAAGCCTCCCGGCTCCGATACATGGCCGACTTTCTGAATTTCCTGTCGGACTATGTCGGAAGCACGCTGTCACAGTCTGAGCGCAGGTCCCTCAAGGCCGAGAAAGAAGATGCTCTTACGGCATTCCGCGCAAACATCCCGAAGGTTCCAAAGCGAGCCAAATTAAATGCCCGCGTCGGTCTGAGTGAAGAGGAGATGGAGCGAGTTCTCGCTGTCGTTCATCCCGCATCACCCAATAATCCGTGGGAGCGCGGTTTCGTCCGTCTGCGTAACTGGCTGATTGTTGTGCTCCTGCTGGCAACCGGGATGCGGCGCGGAGAACTCCTGGGGCTCCAGATTGGGGACCTGAACCCTAGCCAGCCGAAGCTGCGCATCATCCGCCGTGCGGACGCTGCAGAGGACCTTCGTCGCATTCAAGCCAATACCAAAACGAACGACCGCGAGATTGAGCTCAGACCCGCCATCATGAGGAGGCTGTGGAGCTTCATCAACACAGAACGTCGCGCAATCAAGGCAGCCCGGAAGGTTCCGCAAATCATAGTCTCTGATGAGGGCGATGCGCTATCGGAGTCCAGCATCGACAAGCTGTTCGCACAGCTGCGCACGGCGTGTCCAGGTTTGCCGGTGAGGCTGACGAGCCACGTCATGCGTCACACCTGGAACGACCGATTCTCCGAGCAGGCCGAGGCGCTCGGGCTAACCGATACGGTCGAAGAAAAGGCCCGCAATGCCCAGCAGGGCTGGAGTGATAACTCGGCGATGGCCGCCACTTACACGCGCCGACATACCGCCCGCAAAGGGCGAGAGGTTGCACTGAAGCTGCAAGAGCGACTCGATGAAAAACTCAAACAAGATAAATGAAGACCTCTCAACCCCACTCGCGCTTCCATTGCCGAACACAGCGTTCACACGACGGGGCATTGCATTCAATCCGAACGACGATATTTGGGCTTGGGTTGATGGGCCGTTCGGGCTTCGCTTGGACTACCGCAGGTTCGTTGGTCAGTACAGATTCTTTCGAGAGCCATTAAAGCACGCGCTTCTGTTTTTTGCGAAAAGCAGCTCTGCGAGCCATTTGTCCAATCTCTTCCAAGAGTTCGTACACTTTCTCTCGCTCAGAGACGAGGCGATTCCTCTTCCGACTATCACGGCTGCGGACGTTGGGAACTATGCGGCGCGCCTCGATGAGCACGAGCGATGGCGCGTGGGGAGGTTGAACGTTCTGCTACAAAAGTGGGGTGCACTACGTATTCCCGGCGTCGAGCCTGATTGCATCAAGTATTTGCGTGAGCGGCGTAAGCCGGGCAACACTAAGGGAAAAGCAGTTCTCACCCGAGACCCTGAGGAGGGGCCTTTTACCGAAGCAGAATACACGGCGCTGTATAAGGCCGTTGACGCAGCGTATGGCACGGGTGACGTGCCCAAGTGGGTTGCCGTGCTAACTCGGCTACTCTTTGCCTGCGGAGGTCGTATCTCACAGTATGCGTCGTTGAAAGTTAAAGACCTGACTGTCCGAGACGGCTCGTTCGCGCTTCTTCTCCCTCAAGCAAAGACGCGCGAGGCGCACGCTCGCACGTCTTTCAAAGAGTTTGATTTGAGCCCTCAGACGGGGCGGCTCGCCCAAGAGTACATCACTGACCTCAACATGTTAGGGCACGGTGACGATTCGGCACTGTTTCCAGAGAGCATCGTAATGATGCTGGGCACATCTGAAAACCGCCGTGCGGAAGCCGACCTGTTCCTTGGTCATTGCACCAGTCCCGCGCTTTCGAGAATATTTAGCAAAAGTTTGCACGCCATTGCCCCGCCTACTGAGCGCCTCGCGTTCTCGCCTATTCCAGTTGTGCCCAGGCGGTTTCGCTACACCTTCGGTGTACGCCTCGCAGAAGAGGGCGCGAGCAAGACCGTCATCGCTGACCGGCTGGGGCACGCGGACCTCCAGCACGTGGGCGTCTACGTGCAGGCTTCGCCCAAAATTGTCGAGAACATCGACAAGGCGATAGGCGCCCAACTGGCTCCTCTTGCTCGCGCTTTCAAAGGTCAGTTGGTGGAGGGGGAGGAGCATTCGACTTACAAAGACGCGCCTGGAAGCCGAATCATTGACTTTCGGGTTTCGAAGGACCCGGTCGGTAGTTGCGCTGGCAAGGGTAGCGGATGCGCCTTCAACAAGCCGGTTGCGTGCTACACCTGTTTCAAATTCGAGCCATGGCTCAATGCCCCTCATCAAAAGGTGCTTCTACGCCTGCAGGTTGAGCGCGAAAAGTGGGTAAGCGACGAGAGGCTTGCAGCAATCAACGACGACGCCATTCTGGCGGTCCAAGAGGTGATTGCTGAATGTGCCGTGGTATGGGCACAGCGTGAGCAGGAGACGACCTCGTGAGCGTCGCAGTTCTCCACTTTACGCCGCGTGCTGAACTGAGGCCGCAGGTCAATCTCGAGGCCTTCATTGCGCTTTGCAGGAACTCGGACGTGCTGGGCGCGCGGGGGCAGTTCGATAAGAATGTTTGGGATGTTGGATACCTCAAAGGGCAAAACAAAGTAAATCGGGCCGTGTTCAGCACCCTCGAAGCGTCCCGCGAAGACAAGCCCGAGCCGAGTTTGCCGCATCCGTTTCTGGACTTCGCGAAGGCGACTCTCATCTATCTTCAAGATAAGCGGCCGGTCACCTCCAAAGGTAACCGCATCGCGGCTCTTCGATGTTTGGAGGCCGCGTTGCGAGAGTGGAGCAAGGGCTCCAGGCCGACGGCGGTGAACCCTGATGTGCTGGACACTGCCGTGGAACTGGCCAAGAAGCAGGTTTCGCCAACAGTTGCGTACCGGATTGCAGGGCAGCTCGAGATGATTGCGGAGCTGATGAACTCCAACGGCTTCATTTCGTTACGACATCCGTGGTTTCACGGTATGAAAAAGCCGCAGGAGCTGGGGTCCAGAATATCGAAGGAGGCCTTGGCCGCGCGACAGGAGAAGCTGCCTTCGGCAGCGGCGCTTCGCGCGCTGGCCGGCATCTTCCATCAGGCTACTGAAACGCCGGATTTGCTGGTGTCCAGCTACACCGCGTTGATGGTCTGTGCGCCAGAACGTATCAATGAGGTTCTCAGGCTGCAGCGCAATTGTATCGTTGAGGGAGAAAGCGAATTTCTCGGCAAGCTAGGGGTGCGATGGCCAGGTTCCAAAGGATTTGACGACACAACGAAATGGCTTCCGTCCGAGATGGCGCCGGTCGCCAGGCAGGCCGTCGCGAACCTGCTAAAGGTGACCGCGTCGGCGCAGCAGATTGCAACTTGGTACACCGCAAACCCTGGGAAGCTGTACCTGCATGAGGGTGCAGCGCACCTCCGTGACCAAGAGGTGCTGACAGCCGAGGAGCTGGGGTTAGTCTTATGGGGCGACGGCACTACGAAGAAGTCGAGGAACTCCGCGAGCACTTGGGCACGAACCAATCAACTTGCCGGAGTGCCGCTGAGCGGCCGCCGGACTGGTTACCGTTTCGCCGATGTGGAGCGTGCGGTGGTCGCGATGCTACCGGCAACGTTTCCCTATGTTCCGGGAGCCCCCGAGCTCCTTTGTGAAGACGCGATGGCTCTTGTAAAGACCCATGAGGTGCATTCTCGGAAGGCAAGTTACCTCTGCATGTTCAGCTGCGTCGACTACAGCACTATCTTGAACCGCCTCGGTGGCCGGGACGACCTTACCGCCATCTCCATCTTTGAGCGTTTCGGCTACACGGAAGACGACGGCTCGCCTATCGAACTTGCGAGTCATAGCCTGAGACACTATCTGAATATGCTCGCCCAGATGGGCGGCCTCAGCAGCACAGAGATTGCCATCTTCTCTGGACGCAAGGACGTGAAGCAGAACCGCGCCTACGACCACATGAGTTCGGACGAGGTGCAGGCGCCCATCAGTGCGGCTCTGAAGGCCGGGTTCACTTCGAATTTGGTGGCCAAGGGCGGACGGGAGCTCATCTTACGCAGTGAGTTCCAGGGAATTGGTATCGTCGCCGCCCACACAACCGAGTACGGCTGGTGCACCCACAACTTTGCCAGCGAACCTTGCCAGATGTACCGCGACTGCATGAACTGTGAGGAGCAGGAGTGCGTCAAGGGCGAAAAACACAAGGAAGCCAATCTTCGTTTGCTGAAGGGCGAGACGGAATACCTGCTCGGCCAGGCTCGAGAAGCCCTGAGCGACGAGGAGTTCGGCGCCGACAATTGGGTAAAGCATCAGTCCCAGACGCTTGAGCGAGTCAATGCCATGCTGTCCATTCTGGAGGACCCATCGGTGCCGCTTGGCGCTCGAATCCGGCTCGACCTGGCCAACGCTCCGCTCATCTCCGATGCCAATGCGCGACCCGTCAACGTCCTCAAGAACACTGAGCGAAACGTGCTGCCATGAAGAAGACTCGCGCGCCCGACCTGACCGAAGAGCGAATCAAGGTCGTAATCGATATCCTTGACGGTTGGACGGGCAAGCTCACGTGGGACTTGCTGCTAGACGCAGTGGAGGAGGCCTCCGGCGTCAGGTATTCACGCTTCACGTTTGCAGAGTATGCGGAAATAGCCAACGCCTTCTCGCTCAAGAAGGATGCGCTACGCGGTACGTGGAAGGGCGAACCTAGTCAGCCTCGGGATGAGCGGGTCCGGGCAGCGCTGGAGCAAGCGGCCCGCTACAAGGCCAAGGTAGAGCGCCTGGAGAAGGAGAATCAGCTACTCCTCGAGCAGTTCGTCACGTGGGCAACCAATGCTGAGCGGAAAGGCGTGACGATGGCTATGCTCAATGCCCCGCTGCCCAAGCCCGAACGGGACCGAACCAAAAGGGTGAAGTGATGGCGAGCGGACAGCAACTGGCGGAAGAAAACGTCCGGAAGTTTGCGACCTGGGCTGCTTCGAAAACGGATGAGGACTTCCGTAACATGGTGGCACGTGGAGTCCTGTCACGGACGGAAATTGCTGCCGAATGTGGTTTTGCCAAGTCGGCGCTGGCACAGAATCCTCGCATACGCGATGCGCTGAAGGCTCTCGAGACATCGCTGCGAGAGCGTGGCGTGCTCCCGCCTGTCGCGTCGGTTGGGGAATCGGAGGCTGACGCAGCCATTCCGGTGCGACGAGTTGAACCCATGCGTGCAGCGCGGGATGCGGAGCGTCTGTCGCGGTTGGAGCAAGAAAACGCTAGCCTGCGCGCGGAAAACGCCGAGCTTAAGCGGCTGTTAGCTCGCTTCTCAGTGCTGCAGGACGCCTTGGCTGAGACCGGGAGGCTGCCTCGATGACGGAAGCCGTCACGGTGACGCTCCGGGTAACAGGCGTGCGCTCGCAGAATCCTCGCGGCTTCGGCGGTGCAATCTTCACCGGCGTTCCAATCGACGCGACCGGTTCAGTTCCTGACACGCGTGCGTACGTCGTAATCAAGGCTACCCGGACGGCGCTAGGCACCACGCGTGTGGAGCGCGGCCAGTGGTGGCATGTTAGCGGTCCGGTTACCGAGCGGCGTGTCGTCGTCGACGGCTTCGAGCTGCTTGAGCGGCAGGTGGAAGCTGCCGTCGTTCATCTCGCGATGCCCGCCGGCGAGCACATCATCAAATATATAGCCGATAACCCCGCGTTTGAGGGCCTCGGTTCAGTCAAAGCGCGTCGGCTGTGGGAGCGATTCGGCGAGCGCCTGTATTCCATCTTGGACGCGGGAGATGCGTCGACGTTAGTTGACGTGTTGACTGACGACGCCGCGCAGACTCTGGTCAACGCCTGGGCCGAGCACGGCCAGTCGCAGACACTTCAGTGGTTGCAGGTGCATGGCTTTGACTTGAGCGTCGGTCGCAAGGTATCGAGGTACTTTGGCCTCGAGGCGCAGGCCCGCATCGAAGAGGACCCTTACCGCCTCCTTTCTTTCCTCGGCAAATGGACAGATGTCGACCGGCTGGCGATGACGCGATTTGGCGTTTCGGCGGATGACCCGCGACGCCTGCGCGGCGCGGTCGAGGAAGCATGCTACCGGATGTTTGCCAATGGCCATACGGCCATGCTCAAGTCTGACCTCGAGAAGCTGGTGGTCCCGCTTCTCGGCGAATCACGAGGCGTGTCCTGGCGAAGCCTGCTTGCCGAAGCTATGGACGAGGGTTTGGCCAATGGCAGCGTCGTGGAGAGCGCCTTCGGGTTGCAGCCGCTAGGCGCGCTGGTCATGGAGCGGCAGGTGGCCAAAGCGATTTGCGAACGGCTGACAAGCGATGCGCAGCAACTGCTCGACCGCGCTGCAGTAGACCGGGTAATCGCGGCGGTTCAGGCTGAAGATGGAATTAGCCTGAATCAGGAGCAGCAGGCCGCCATCCATCTGGCTGCGGAGCAAGCGTTCGCTTGCATCACGGGTGGGGCTGGTGTTGGCAAAACAACCGTCCTCAAGTCGCTCTACCGTATCTACGACGGTTCGGGTGTAAGAGTTCTCCAGGTCGCTCTCGCGGGACGTGCCGCCAAACGAATGCAGGAGGCAACCGGCCGCGCGGCCGTGACGATTGCTAGCTTCCTGAAGGCGATGCGAGATGCTGACTTCGACGGCCCCACCGTGCTCGTTATCGATGAAGCGAGCATGGTCGATATCGTTTCGATGAGTCGCATCTGCGCAGCGTTGCCCTCCCATGTGCGTTTGTTGTTGGCTGGTGACCCTCATCAATTGATGCCCGTTGGACCCGGGTTGGTTCTTCATTGCCTCGTGCAACTGGCGGCTATCCCAGCCATAGAGCTGAAGACCGTGAAGCGCTATGGCGGTGAGATAGCCAGGGTGGCGTCGGCGGTTCGTGCCGGACACTGGCCCACTGTAGCAACCGACCACACCGCCCCGGTCGCCTTCATTCCATGCGACGACCGGCAGATTGCCGAACTGGTTGTCCAACTGTATGCCATGGACCCTGAGCGCACTCAGGTGTTGTCTCCGTTGCGTAATGGGCCGGCGGGAACGAAAGTTCTAAATCAGCTGTGTCAGGAGCGCTTCACAAATGGGTGTGCTGCAGTAACTCGGTGGAATGACGAGTTCGAGAGGCCGGAGCACTGCGGGTTCAATCAGGGCGATGTGCTCTTATGTACGCGCAATATGTGGGACAAGGCATTGCAAAACGGGTCGCTCGGTAAAGTCATGCGCGTAGAAGCCCCGCCCGTGGAGGCGTCAGCACTGTCGCCAGCCGTTCTCGCTTGGGTGGAATGGGACGACGGCATTCTCCGCGCGTTCACGGAGGACATGCTCGAGGATATCGAGCTGGGCCGTGCAGTTACCGTCCACAAGGCTCAAGGCTCGCAATGGCCTCGAGTCATCGTGCCCGTGACGGATTCGCGGCTCTTGGACCGCACGTTGCTCTACACCGCTATCACCCGCGCGCAGGTGCAGGTCCTACTGGTGGGCAATATGGCCGCCGCGCGCAAGGCAGTGCTTGGACCTCCCAAGGCACATACTCGCAAGGTCGCATTGGAGCAGGCTCTAATGAGATACCTTGAGCCTATCGAAGTCAGTGCGCCTGAGACTGCGTAAAATCGGTCAAAATTTCAAATCTGACATTTGCATAAACGGGAGCTTCGATGGAGTCGGTCAAGCACAAGGAACTGATTATTGGGTGCATCCGCCATCATTTCGACGGAGCGCTTCAGATGGTGAAAAATGTCGGTGGAGGCAGTGGCAAGGCCCCTCCGGCAATCGCGAACATTAAGTCTAGCCTTGTCAATGCCGCAGGTGGTGTCGACGCGTGTATCTATGACGACCACGACCTTTCCTCCAAGCTACTGGAGCCAGGGGTAGATTTGGCCTATCGCAGCGTCATTGTGAGCGACCTCAAGCGTGACGACGAATGGGTGGCTGTGCTTGCAGTAGGCTTGACCGAACTGGACGAGCATTCGAGAAAGGTGGTGCTGTCACACGTGCCGAAGCGCGACGGTGGTGAAGCCAGCCCTCGACGGCTCTTGGTGTTTATTGCTTGTGCTGACGGGACAGTCACGATGAATCCGCGCTTCGTGATTGCGAGCGCAGTCGATAACAACTCGATTGCACTTTCACCGTGCGTGTTTCAATGGGCTATCCCCCAGCCCAACGGTCAGTCAGCGGTCGTGGGACGTATCGCACCGAGTGAACTGGGCCAGGCGTTTCTCGACTGGGCAGCTCTTATGCTTTCAGTGCTCGATAGCTCGCACGCCGCTCGATTGCACGAGGACCATGTGCGTGGCGAGACCCCGGGTGCGATTCAATAAATGAGACGTATCCACCTCTGCGCGATAACGCTGAATGGGTCAAGGGCGGGCGTTAGCCCGGCGCAGCGGACCCTTGACGCGCGATGGGATTGATAGGCTGAGGCATGGTTGGAAGCTCGGCATTATCGGGCTTCCAACCATGCCATACATACGCGTTCTTGGCGTCTATAGCCGGGCAGGTACTACCCACAAAGTTGCAGTCTGACGCTCGGTATGCCCTGAAAATGGCCTACGAGAACAACCCTACCAACAATCCTGTTTGGTGGGACTGCCGGAAAGCCTTTTACTCACTCACATCGAGCCATCTACCAACATTTTTTAGTGGGGATAACCGTTTTAAGCCGCTTCGTGGCGCCGCTTGCGGCGCGGCGGCAAGATCATGAGCCCCGGATTCCGGCCACCTGGCCTGGCATCCGGGGCTTTTTGTTGGCGCGCCGCATCCGGCAGACTTTTTCTGTCGATTGACAAACAGTCAGTAAGTGTCAAAATGTCGATCATGATACCCGACCGCGAACCCGCCCCGCGCGCCCCGGCTTCCCCATCGAGCGACGAAACCGCGCTTTTGCTGCGCGAAGGCCGCAAGATCGTGGAAGCGCTCGGCCAGACGCTCGCCCCGCTGGTCGAAGTCGTGCTGCACGACCTCACGCGGCCCGAGCATTCGGTGGTGGCGATCGCCAACAATCTGTCGGGACGGCAGGTCGGCGACGCGGCCACGGAAATGGGCCTCGCGCGCCTTGCCGACCCCGGTTTCCCCGACGTGGTGGCGAGCTACCCGAACCGCTTTCCCGACGGCCGCCCGGCCAAGAGCACGTCGATCGGCCTGAAGAACCACGCGGGCGAGTGCGTCGCCGCGCTCTGCCTGAACATGGACGTCTCGCTGCTCGGCGCCGTGACGGCGGGCCTCGGCCAGCTGATCCAGACCGGCGTGGCCGCGCCTGTCGCCGAAACGCTCGCGCAGCGCAGCAGCGGCGAAGTGCGCGCGGCGCTCGAACGCTTCGCCGCGGCGCGCAACACCACGCCCATCGGCATGACGCTCGCGCAGCGCCGCGAAGCCGTGCGCGAACTGGCCGCGAGCGGCCACCTGAACCTGCGCCACGCACTCGCCGACGTCGCCGCCACGCTCGGCGTCGCGCGCTCGACCGTCTACACCTACCTGCCCGCCGAACACCAATCATGACCCTGCCCATCACCTTCGAAGACGTCGTCGCCGCCCACGAACGCCTGCGCGGCATCGCGCACCGCACGCCCGTGCTCACTTCGCGCACCGCCAACGAACGCACGGGCGCGCAGGTGTTCTTCAAGTGCGAAAACTTCCAGCGCATGGGCGCGTTCAAGTTTCGCGGCGGCTACAACGCCATCGCGCAATTCACGCCCGAGCAGAAAGCGGGTGGCGTCATCACGTTTTCGTCGGGTAATCACGCGCAGGCCATTGCTTTATCGGCGAAATTGCAGGGCGTGAAAGCCGTGATCGTCATGCCGCACGACGCGCCCGCGGTGAAGGTCGAGGCCACGCGCGGCTACGGCGGCGAAGTCGTGTTCTACGACCGTTACACGGAAGACCGCGAAGCGCTGGGCAAGCGGCTCGCGGCCGAGCGCGGTCTCACGCTGATCCCGCCTTACGACCACGCCCACGTGATGGCGGGCCAAGGCACGGCGGCCAAGGAATTGTTCGAGGAAACGGGCGAACTCGACCTGCTGCTCACGCCGCTCGGCGGCGGCGGCCTGCTCTCCGGCTGCGCGACGGCGGCGCACGCGATGTCGCCCGCCTGCACGGTGATCGGCGTGGAACCGGAAGCGGGCAACGACGGCCAGCGCAGCTTCCAGAGCGGCCAGATCGTCCATATCGACACGCCGAAGACGCTCGCCGACGGCGCGCAAACGCAGCATCTCGGCGAGCTGACCTTCGCCGTGATCCGCGAGCGCGTGAGCGAGATCGTCACGGTGAGCGACGCCGAACTCGTCGACACGATGAAGTTTTTCGCGAGCCGCATGAAGATCGTGGTCGAGCCCACCGGCTGCCTCGCGGCGGCGGCCGTACTGCACGGCAAGGTGGATGTGCGCGGCAAGCGCGTGGGCGTGGTGATCTCGGGCGGCAACGTCGATCTGCTGCGCTTCGCGGAACTCGTGCAGGCGGCTTGACGGTTTTTAGCCTCGCGCGCCTGATAAGTTGAGCGAATTTCGCCGATGGTGGGCGGGTTGGCCGCTAGCGGAGAAACATCGACGAACATCGGCGCATATTGGCCAGTCAGCCCAGCAGTTCGGCGAGCGCCACGCGCGCGTTCGTCACGTGAGCGGCCTCGCCCGGTTGCCCCGGCAGCAGATGGAATTCCGCGGCCGGCAAATTCGGCAGTCCGAACGAAGCGGGGCAGGCCACGATGCCGTCGCCGATCGCCGATTCGTTCAAGCAGGAAATCCCCAACCCCGCCTTCAGCGCGAGCTGGAGCCCGGCCACCCCCGACGCCGAATGCGAGATCAGATACGGCATGCGCGCGTCGTCCAGCAGTTTCACCACACGGCGCTGCAACTGGCACGTGGACGGCAGCAGCACGAGCGGCCACGGCGCCCTGAACGGTGCTTGCGGCGCTTGCGGCATGAATGCGGGCCGCTCGCGCAGCATCGCCTCCGCACCCACCCACACGAGCTTCTCGCGGCGAATCACCGTGCTCCTGCGCGCGCTCGCCCGCGCGCCGTCCTCCATGAGCCGCAGCGACAGGCCGATGTCGTAGGCGTTGTCCTCGGCGCCGCTGTCGATCACGGCGCTCGGCAGCACCGTCACATGCAGACGCAAACGCGGATGCTGGCTCGCGAAGCGGCGAATGATTTCGGCGACGTCGTGCGGCCGGTAGTAGTCGGTGATCGCGAGGCGCAACTCGCCGTCGAGCGAGCGGCCGAGCATGTCGTCGAAGGCGGCGTCGCACACCGCGACGATGCGGCGCGCGTGGTCGAGCAGCTTCGCGCCCGCGGGCGTGGCCGCCATACCTTGCTTGCTGCGCACGAACAGCGGCTGGCCGACGCGCTCCTCGAGCTTCTTCAACTGCTCGCTCACCGACGACTGCGAGAGAAACACGCGTTCGGCGCCCGCCGACACGCTGCCCGCCTCCGTGACGGCAATAAAGGTGCGCAATTGCGCGAGATCGAAACCGCGTGTGCTCATGGTCGTGATGTTTTGCGCTGATTGTGCCGTGAATCCGCCGAGAATCTGCCGATGCCGATGTTTCGGTAAAACCGAATCGAGCGATTGGAAATTCCCTCTTTTCCGATAGATAGTGCGCTTCTACGATGCCCTTGGTCAACCCTTTGCATCGGCATCAGGAGGTCGTCATGAAACGTGGGACAACGCGCGGCGCAACGCGTGGCGCATCGCATCGCTGGAAAGTGCTCGGCGTGGGTTTCGCCGCCAACGTGAGCTTCGCGGCGGCGTTCGGCGGCATTCCCGCCACGGCCGTCGTACTGCGCGCCGACTACCGTCTCGGCACGGGCGAACTCGGTTTCGTGCTCGGCATGCTCGGGCTCGGCATCGTGCTGTCCGAACTGCCGTGGGGATTGCTCACCGACCGATGGGGCGACCGGCGCGTGCTGCTCACGGGCCTCGGCACCACGGCGCTCGCGCTCGCGGTCATGGCGCTATGGGGCGCGCCCACGCCCGCGCACGTGCCCGCGCCCACGACGCTCGCGCTCGGCCTGCTCGCGCTGGGCTTGCTCGGCGGTAGCGTGAATGGTTCGAGCGGGCGTGCCGTGATGACATGGTTCGCGGCGCGCGAACGCGGCCTCGCGATGAGCATCCGGCAGACGGCGGTGCCCGCAGGCGGCGGACTGGGCGCGCTCGTCCTGCCGGCGCTGGCGGTGCATGCGGGATTCGCGGCGGTGTTCGGCGTGCTGGCGGCGCTGTGCCTGGTGGCCCTGGCGCTCACCTTCGTGTGGCTGCACGAACCGGCAGCGGAGCCCGGAAACGCCAACGCTACGCAGTCCGAAACGGCGCCTGCCGTCTCGCCGCTGCGCAGCGCGCCTGTATGGCGCATGGTGATCGGTATCGGCGCGCTTTGTATGCCGCAGGTCGCCGTGCTGTCGTTCGCGAGCATCTTCCTGCACGACGTGGGGCGCGCGGGCACGGTGGCCGTCAGCGCGACGCTGTTCGCGGTGCAGGGCGGCGCGGCTTTCATGCGCGTCTGGAGCGGCCGCTGGACCGACCGGCGCGGCAATCGCGGCGCGTATCTGCGCGGCTGCGCGGCGCTCACCGTCACGCTATTCGCGGTGCTGGCGGTGCAGAGCGGCTTCGCATCGCACGGTCATGCGGCGCACGGCGTGGTCGTTGCGGCGATGGCGCTGGTGCTCGTGCTCGGCGGAGTGGCGGCTTCGGCGTGGCATGGCGTGGCGTTCACCGAACTCGCGACGCTCGCGGGTAACGGGCGCGTGGGCACCGCACTCGCGATGGGCAACACGGGCGCGTTCATCGCGTTCTGGGTCGCGCCCTCGGCCATTCCGGCGCTGCTGGCCTGGCATGCGTGGCCAGCCGTGTGGAGCGCGGCGGCGCTGTGCGCGGCACTCGCGTGGCCCGCGTTCGCCGGTCCGCGCAACGCGAACGCCGCGCACGGTGAGGACACGGGGCGTCGCTTCGATCGCCGGAATCGTGGCGTCGAGGCAATCAAGATCGACGCGCTCGACACGATCACTCGCATCTCGCCGCCGCGCGTTTAGCTCAGGCGAGCGAAATCGGCAGCGTCTTGCGCGCACGCAGCGCGGCGAGTCGGCCCGCGATTCAACACGCATAGCACGGTCGAAACATCATTAAGGAGAATTTAACGATTCAGAAATCTCCGATTCAGGCGAACGAGTTTCGATGTTCAGATAAAAGGCTTCGATTGCATGACGTTCCATGCATTCGCCATCGTGCCTGTTCACATTCGTTCGCAGCGCGAAAATCTATTCGAATCAGAGGAGAACCGCGTGAAGTCGAATCAGAGGAGAACCGCGTGAAGTTACGTGCCGTCCTGGCGGACGACCATCCCTTCGTCCTGCTCGGCGTGCGTTCCGCGCTGGCCGCCGCCGGTGACATCGAGGTCGTCGGCGAAGCGTGTAACGCGAGCGAGTTGTTCACGCTGCTCGACACGGTGAACTGCGACGTCGTCGTTACCGACCTCACCATGCCCGAGCCCGCCGGCAACGCCGAAGACGGCCTGCGTCTCGTGCGCCGCCTGCGCCGCGACTGGCCCGAGCTGCGCGTGGTCGTGCTCACGAGCATCGCCAACGTCGCCATCCTGCGCGCGGTGATGCACACCGGCGTGATGGCCATGCTGCGCAAGAGCGAACCCATGGACGACCTTGCCGACGCCGTGCGCGGCGCGGGTCGCGGGCGCGCGTGGCTGAGCCCGTCCATCCAGCATGAGCTGGCGGCGGGCGACCTGGGTATCGGCACGCCGCTGCCGCGTCTCACGCCGCGCGAATCCGAAGTGATCCGCAAATTCGTGAGCGGCAACACCATCACCGAAATCGCGCGCACGCTGGAGCGCGACGTGCGCACCGTGAGCCGCCAGAAACGCGACGCCATGGCAAAACTCGGCGTGAGCAACGACGCCGGCCTTTTTGCGTTCGTCAGGGCGCATGGACTGATATGACTACGTTCGCCGTTTCGCTCGCGCCGGGTTCCATGCGGCGCGCCACGCACCGGGCGCAGCCCTCGCACGCGATGCTCGAGTCGCCCGTTTCGCGCGGGCAACCGCCGGGCGCGCCGGACACGGCCGTCGCTGCCGCGCCCGAAACGCTCGATAGCGCGGCGCCCGTGCGCGTGATCGTCGCCGACGATCATCCGCTCGTGCTGCATGCGCTCGACAGCCTGATCGCCAACTATCCCAACCTGCAGATCGTCGCGCGCGCGCAAAGCGTGTCCACGCTGTTCGAAGCCGCCGCGCTGCATGCGTTCGATCTCGTGCTGATGGACCTCCACATGGCGGGTCCGGGCCAGTTCGACGCGCATGAAGCGATCCGCGCATTTCGCAGCGAATTCGCGAACAAGCCCGTGGTCGTGCTCACCATGGAAACCGACGCCCAGGCGCTGCGCAAGGCCATCTCGCTCGACGTGGAGGGCATGTTGAGCAAGCGCGACCGCATCGACCTGATTCCCGTGGCCATCGTGTCGGCCATGGCGCGCGAGCATTACGTGGGGCCGGTCGTGCGCGATCTGCTCGCCGAAGCGGCGCGCAACGAACGCCGCGAGGAAGTGCATCGCCTGCTCACGCGGCGCGAATTCGAGGTGCTCACGCACTACGCGCGCGGCCTTGGCGTGACCGAAATCGCGGGGCGGCTCGGGCGCAGCGTGAAAACCATCAGCGCGCAAAAGTGTTCGGCAATGAAAAAGCTCGCGCTCACCAACGACATCGAGCTGTATCGATTCGCCGTGGAATGCGGCGTCACGCAGAGCGAGCTGACATGAATGAGGCGCTTTACGAGCGCGGGCTCGCTGCACAGGGGGAGCAGGCGAATTACCCGCAGCTCGTGGCTCGCCCCGCGACCCCGCCGGTCGAGCGCGCGCCTGCACCGTTGCGTGTGCTCGTCGCCGACGACCACGCCTGCGTGCGCCTTGGCGTGACGCAATTGCTGCGCGCCACACCGGGCGCCACCGTGGTGGGCGAAGCCGACGACACACTCGCGCTCGCCACCCAACTCGACATGACGCCTTGCGACGTCGTCATTTCGGATCTGTGCATGCCGGGGCTGCATGGCGAATACAGTTCGCTCGCGGTGTTGCGGCGGCTCGCGCAGGCGAGCGGCGCGCCGGCCGTGGTCGTACTCACGATGATGTCAACGCCGCAGATCCTCACCGGCCTGCTGCAGATCGGCCTCACCGTGATCGTCGATAAACGCGACGTCACGGTTGCGTTGCTGTCCGCACTCGCGGCAGCCTGCGCGGGTCAGGCGTTTCTGTCGGAGCACGTGCGCGCCGCGCTCGACAACGCCGGCGCCGACTGCGCGCCCTGCGCCGGTATCCCGAGCGCGCGCGAGTGGGAAGTGTTCCAGCTCTACGCGCAGGGCATGCCCGTCTGCGAGATCGCGAACCGCCTGCAACGCAGCGTGAAAACCATCAGCTCGCAAAAACGCAGCACCATGCGCAAGCTCGGGCTGGTCACCGAGCGCGATCTGATCGACTTCGCGACGCTCGTCGGCATCACCTGAAACGCCCGACCCGGATTTCAGCGCTTTTCCTACCGCCTGCCACGTAACGTCTGCCGTGTTTTCAGAGTTGTCCTATCTGATTGCGGGGATCGTCTCTCCATAATTTCAAGCTCGACGCGTGGTTCGTCAGATATTGCCGTCCCGGCACTCCGCGCGATGCAACCCCGGTCAGACAAACCATACGCGTCTCGCGACCGGTCCTACGACCGCGTCGCGCGATCTTGCGCGCTATCGGTGCAATCCCCGCAATGCCGATCAAACACGGAGACACGAATGAAGCTCGGAAAGCGGTTGGCGGTCGAGGGCGCGGGCACCGCGTGGCTCGTGTTCGCCGGTTGCGCGGCCACGGTGCTGAATGCGAGCGTCCCCGCGCAGGGCTGCAACGTGCTCGAAATGGCCATGGCGTTCGGGCTGGCGTTGACGGTGGCGAATTACGCGGCCGCGCGCCCGTCGAGCGCGCATTTCAATCCTGCCGTCACGATCGGCTACGCGATCTCGCGGCGCTTTCCCGTGCGCGACGTCGCGCCGTACATCGCGGCGCAAACCATCGGCGCAATCGTCGGCGCGGCGTTGCTGGTACGCATTGCGAGCGGCAGGCCCGGCTTTTCGGTAGCGGTGGCGGACTTCGCGAGTAACGGCTACGACGACCATTCGCCGGGCGAATACGCGCTCGCCGCTGTGTTCTCGCTCGAACTCGTACTGACGTTCGTGCTGGTTTTCGTGCATCTCGCGATGTCGAGCACGTCGGGCCGGCGCAAGTCGGCGCCCGTCGCGCTGGGCGCTTGCCTCATGGCCATCTATCTCGTCGCCGTACCGGTCAGCAACGGCGGCGCGAATCCCGCGCGCTCGACGGCGCCCGCGTTGTTTGTCGGCGACTGGGCGCTCGATCAACTCTGGCTGTTCTGGGCGGCGCCGCTGATCGGCGGCGCGGCGGCCGGTGTCGCGCATCGCTTCCTGGGCAAGCCGCGCGAACTCGCTGCGCCGGAAGCGGCGCCCTTGCGCGACGGCTCGTGAACGCCGCTCGCCTCGCTGGCTTCGCCTGCCGGCGCTCGTCGTGGGCCTCGTGCTCACCATGCTTGACGTGCTTAATGTCCGCGTTGCGCTCGCCGTGCGCGTCGTGGTTTTCGTGCCGTTGTCATTTGTGTCGATGAATCCGCTCCACCGCGTTTCCGCCTCGTTCGCGCGCGTTATCAGGCGTGCCGCGAGCGCGGCGAGCGTCGCGTACGGTCGCGACCTCGTGGCACGCGCGCTGGCGCGGCGTGGGGCGGCCGCAATCTGCATGTCGCCAACGCGCATGTCGCCAACGCGCACGTCGCCAACACGCACGTCGCCAACACGCACGTCGCCAACATTCACAGCGGCAACACTCACGACGACAACATTCACGGCGGCAACACTCACGTCGCCAACACTCACGTCGACAACACTCACGGCGGCAACACTCACGTCGACAACCCGCACGTCGACAACCCGCACGTCGCCAACACGCACGTCGCCAACACGCACGTCGCCAACACGCACGTCGCCAACACGCACGTCGACAACCCGCGCCTTCGCGTCATGCGTGCTCACCGCCTGTGTCGTCGCCGCCGGTCTGCTCGCCGCGCCCGCAGCGCAAGCCGCACCCGCTGGAAACGCGCCTTCGCAAGGCATTGCCCAGTCGCAACTCGTGGTGGGCGTGCTGGCGGGCGGCTGGCCGCCGCTCGAAGACCTCGACGGAGCGACGCTCACCGGCTTCAGCGGCGACTATCTGCGTATGCTCGTCGGCGAAGGCGTCACCCTCGAACCGCGCGTCTTCGCCGACATGCCCGCGTTGCTCGCGGCCGCCTGCGCGGGCAACATCGACGTGGTGATGAGCTTTGCGCGCACGCCCACGCGCGAGCGCTGCCTCGCATTCACGACACCGTATCTCTCCGGCACCACGGCGTTCGTCACCCGTGCGGGTCACGAGACGCTCGCCACCGCCACGCCCCGGCTCGCCAGCGCGAGGATCGCGATCGAGCGCGGTTACGCGCTCGAAACGAGCTTGCGCGCGCGCTTTCCTCGCGCCCGCTTCCACAGCTACGCGAACACGCCGGCCGCGCTGCAAGCCGTCGCGGAGGGCATCGCCGACGTCTATATCGGTTTTTCGCCGGTCGCGCGCTACGCACTTTCGCTCGAAGCGTTTGGCGATCTGCGCGTGGCATTCGAGGAGCGTGGCCGCACAAGTGAACTGCGCTTCGGCGTGCCGGCTCCGAAGCTCGCGTTGCGCGACCGTCTGAACACGCTGCTCGGCGGCGTACGGCCCGCGACGGCGGCGGCGCTGCGTTCGCGCTGGCTCGGCAACGCGGGCGAAAGCGCGGCGGCCACCCAGGCGTCGTTCACGCTCACCGCTCAGGAGCGCGCCTGGCTGCGCACGCTGCCGCCGCTCAAGGCCGGCTACGACGTCGGCTGGATGCCGTTCAGCTTCCTGAGCGCCGCGCGCCAGCCGTCGGGTATGGCCAACGACTATCTCGACTACCTCGGCCGCACGCTCGGCGTCACGTTCGAGCGTGTGCCCGTCGCGCCATGGGGCCGCATCGTCGAAATGCTGGGGCGCGGCGAGATCGCGCTGGCCGCCACCTCCGCGAACGACGCCGTGCTCGGCACAGGCGTGGTGTACACGAAAGCGTTCGAGCACTATCGGCTCGTCATGGTGGGCCGCCGCGACGAGCCGATGGCGCGTGCGCTCAGCGACTTCACCGGGCGTCGCATCGTACTCGCGCCGCACGCGAGCGCGCCGCCCGAACTCGGCGCGAGTGCGCCCGGTGTGCCGGTCGTGCGCGCGGAAAGCATCGATGCCGGTCTGTGGATGGTCGCGCACAACCAGGCCGACGTGCTGATCGGCAACGCCGCGGCGCTCGACGCGCCGCTGAGCGGGGTCTATCTCGACTCCCTCAAGGTATTGGGGGCGGTCGGCATGGACGATTCGACGGCGTTCGCCGTGCGCGCCGACCTCGCACCGCTCGCGCATCTGGTCGACCGCGCGCTCGACGCGATGCCGCCCGCCGAACAGCAGAAGATCCGCAATCGCTGGACGGCGCCCGCCGCTACGCGCACGGGCGGTTGGAGTGTCAACGCGCTGCGCCTGTTGCCGCTCGTGATCGTGTTCGGCGTGCTGCTCGTCGTGACGTTGCGCGCCTATGCGCTGTTGCAGCGCGAGATGCGCCGGCGGCGCCGCGCCGAGCGTGTGCTCGCGCGTCAGGTCGAGTTGCAGGACACGATGATGGAGATGATCCCGTATCCGCTCAGCGCGCGCGATCTGGAGAATCGCTATCTTGCGGTGAATCGCGCGTTCGAGGAGGTAACGGGCGTGCCGCGCGCCCAGGCGCTGGGCCGTTCGGGTACGGCGGTGGCGGCATGGGGGCCGGAAAACAGCCGCCGCATGGACGAGCAGTACCGGCGCACGATCGTCGCGGGCGAGGGTCAGCGTGTCGATATCGTCTTCGAAACGCCGGAGGGCGAGCCGCGCCACGGCATCTTCTGGACACGCTTGTGCCGCGATCTGCACGGCGCGCCGTTCTGCGTGCTCGGCACGATGATCGACGTGACCGACATCCGCTACGCCGAACTGCGCGCGCGCGAGTCCGAACGGCTGCTCTCCGAAGTCACGCGTTCGTTGCCCATCGTGGTGTTCCAGCTGCGGCGCGCGCGCGACGGCAGCTACACGTTTCCGTATATCGGCGGCGACACGTTGCGCCTGCTCGGCGAATCTGCCGACGCGCTCATGCGCACGCATACCGTCGACCTCACGCGGGTATGCCGCCAGGACCGCGCGCGGCTCGCGGCCTGTCTCGAACGCTCGGCGCGCCGCGCGGTGTCCGTGCATACCGAGTTTCGTTTCCACGGCGCGGCCGGGCGCGTGTGGGTGCGCGCGGCGTTCGTGCCGCGCCGCGCCGAGGGCGGCGCGATCGTCTGGAGCGGCTATGCGGTCGACGCCAACGTCGAACACGCGCGCGCCCACGAACTCGAACACGCGCGCGACAACGCCGAAGCGGCCTCGCGCGCGAAAGACGATTTTCTCGCCATGATGAGCCACGAAATCCGCACGCCGATGAACGGTGTACTGGGACTCGTCGAAGTGCTCGAACGCACGCCGCTCAACGCGGATCAAGGCCAGATGGTCGGCATGGTCCATGAATCGGCGGGCGCGCTGCTGCAGATTCTCGACGACTTGCTCGACTACTCGAAGATCCAGGCCGGTCATCTCGTGATCGACTCGCAGCCGTTCGACGTGCGCGACCTCGTCGACAACGCCGTGGGGCTGCTCGCCGCGCGCGCGCACGAAAAGGGGTTGAAGGTGCGCGTCGACATCGAGCCGGGCGTCGCGGCTACGCTGCGCGGCGACAGCGTGCGGCTGCGCCAGATTCTCTTCAATCTGCTCAGCAACGCGATCAAGTTCACGCTGCAAGGCGAGGTGAGCGTGCACGTGCGCGCGCGCGATATCGACGTGCCGGATGACCTCGCACTGGCGAGTCAGCAACTGTCGATCGCCGTGCTCGACACCGGCATCGGCATCGCGCCCGAAGCGCAGGCGCAACTCTTCGAACCGTTCGTGCAGGCCGAAACCTCGACCACGCGCCGCTTCGGCGGCACCGGGCTCGGTCTCACCATTTGCCGCAAGCTCGCCGCGTTGATGGGCGGCGCGCTCACTCTGGAAAGCGCCGTGGGGCGCGGCACGCGTCTCACGCTGTCCATCGCGCTACCCGTGGAAGCCCGCGACAGCGCCAGCGACGGCTTGCGCGGCAAGCGCGGCGTGGTGGTGTGCGACGACGACGGCGTGGCGACCGCGGTGCTGAACTTCTGCACGGCGCTCGGCATGCGGATGCGGCGCGTCGAGGCGCAGCAGCTCACGCGCGGCGGGCGCGCGGACAACGTCGACATGGTCTTCGCTTCCGAGACGCTCGCGGCCGGGCTGGGTGCGCTCGGCGCGCCCGTGCTGATACTCACGGAGAAGCCCAAGCCGAGCGGCTACCGCGTGGCCGAGACCGGCGTGCGCGTGAGCGTCAACCCGCTGTCGTGGCGCGGGCTGAGCGCAGCCTGCGCGATGGCGCTCGCGGGCCTGCCGCTCAAGCCGGCGTGGCAGCCCCGCTCAGGCGCGAAGCGCGCTCCCGTGGCCAACGTGGCCGCGACCGGAGCGCTGCTCGCCGCGCCCGAACGCGATGGAGAACGCGCGGCGGGGCGTTTGATTCTCGTCGCCGAAGACCACCCCGTGAATCAGGAACTGATCCGCCATCAACTGGCGCTGCTCGGGTTCGCGTGCGATGTTGTCGACGATGGCGCGCAGGCACTCGCCGCGCTCGCATCCACGGATTACGGTTGTCTCATCACCGATTGCCATATGCCGAACGTATCGGGCTACGACCTCGCGCGTCGCATTCGCGAGCAGGAGCGCCACGCCGGCACCGAGCGGCATCTGCCCATCCTCGCCATCACGGCGAACACCGCGCCCGAAAATCGCAGCCAGTGCGTGCAGGCGGGCATGGACGACTGCCTCATCAAACCCACGCGCGTGGCGACGTTGCGCGAGCATCTCGCGCGCTGGTTCGGCGTGGAAGGCGTGCAGCGTTCGGCGCAGGAGGAGGGCGGGCGCGACTCGGGCGTCGCCGAGCGCGTGATGGCGGGCGCCGATACCGGTACGGCCGCCGTGGTCGACAAGACCGCGAACACGCGCACGTTCGAGCCGCTCGATCTCGCGCACATGATCCAGGTGTGGGGCGGCGAAGCGACGGTGAAAACCTTGCTCGGCTCATTCGTTTCGGCAATGCGCGACGACCTCGACGCATTGCCGCCGCTGCTCGAAGAGGTCGATATTCCGCGTTTGCGGGAATGGCATCACCGGCTCGCGGGCGCGGTGGGCGTGTTGCAATATCCGGCGCTACTCGCCGAACTGGAAGCGTTTCGCGGGCATATGAACACGCATTCGGCCGAGCAACTGCGCGAGGAAGGCGAAGCGCTGATACGCATCTGTCATGCCATGCTGGGTAGCATCGAACAGCAGGCGGCGCTGCTCGCCTGACGTCGCCTCGCGCTTTAGAGGGCGCGAGCGCGGTACCCGGCATTCCAACCCGGCGTCCCGAGGCCGTGTCCCCATTCCGCGTCCCAATAAATGCGCAGTCGATGCGCAGTCGATGCGCAGTCGATGCGCGAGATACAGGCGAAAAAAAACGCGGCCGAAGCCGCGTTCAAGCTTGGAGACCCTTCGATGAAGAGTCACTTCTCGCAGGAAGAAGCTTAGTGGTCGCGCTGTCAGAAATCGAGACAATTTCGATCAATTAACTGTTACCGGAAGTGCGGATAATCGCGGGCATCGAATTCGTTAACGCTGTGTCGGGCGAATTCACGGCGTAGCCGGCACGCGGCATGGCCACGTCACGCTTACGAAACCATTCGACCGTGAAATCGACGAACGAGCGCGTTTTCGCTGGCACGTGACGGCGCCCCGGATACACGAGCGACAACTCCTTGTCCGCCTCGCGAATCTCCCATCCGGCCAGCATGCGCACGAGCAAACCTTGCGCCAGATCAGCGGCCACGTGGTTGGCGGGCAGGATCGTGATGCCCATGCCCGCGAGCGCCGCCTGCCGCAACATCACCGAATTGTTGACCGCGTAAGCGGGCTCGATCAGCACCGTCTCGCGCGTACCGTCGGCGCGCTCGAAATGCCATTCGTTGCCGTGGATGTCGGCGGAAGGCGCCAGCAGCGTATGACGCGCGAGATCGGCCGGGCGCATGGGCGCGGCAATGCCTTCGGCAACGCCATTGACAGCGCGGTTTGCCACGCCGTTCGCCACGTGGCTGGCGAGGTAAGCGGGCGCGGCCACTGCGATAGGCGCAACGCTCACGAGCGGGCGCCGGATCAGTGTGCCGCCGCTCACCTGGCGCGGCGCGACGATACCCGCGTCGAAGCCTTCTTCGATCAGATCGACGGGCCGATGCAGCAGCGTGAGCGAAAGCCGCACTTTGGGAAACGCGGCGAGATAGTGCTGCAGCAGCGGCGTGAGATCGTGCAACGAAAACGACGCGTGCGCCACCACGCGCAAAATGCCCGACGGCACCGAGACACCATGCGCGATGTGGGTCTCGATGCGTTCGAGATCGTCGAGCACCTGGCGGCAACCCTGCGCATAAGCCGCGCCCGCCTCGGTCAAAGACGCGCTGCGGGTGTTGCGATTGATGAGCCGCGTTTCGAGATGCGCTTCCAGCAGCGCGACATAGCGCGTCACCACGGCATTCGACATGGCGAGACTCGCGGCTGCGCGTCCGAACGAGCCATGCTCGGCGACGCTGACGAATACCCGCATCGCTTGCAACTGATTCATCGTTTTGGGACGCGTGGACATAAGACAGGCGGGACTTCGGTGAAGGCGGGTGAGGGCGAAAAAGCCGAGGGGGAAATTGAGGATGGCGAAGCATTGTGCGCGACGTCAGCGCATGCCGCGACGGATATTACCGACGCCTCTCGTTCCGGCGAATCGGAATCGTCCTAATACCGCGTTGTCCTGAAATTAGCGTGTTGTCCAGCGGCAACGCATTATCGGGATACGCCTTGTCTATAGGCACATTCACGCAAATACGAGATAGCTCGTGAGCATTGACGCTTAAGCGCTTTGCGGGTTAACGGCAGCAATTTTCGACTTCTTCGAAAACGCTTTTGCCGGATAGCGGGATGGCCCGTGCAAAAGCGACGCTCCAAACTTCGTCATGCATATCAATGCGGTGCCGTGTTTGCGGCGCCATGGACTCGCTATGCCGGCGTGAGGCCGGCGACGGCATCCATTTTTGCCGAAAGGCCTTGCATCGAAGGAAGCATATGAAAAAGAACCTCGTAATCGCGGCGGCAGTCGCTGCGACTTTCGCATCGGCGTCGTACGCACAAAGCAGCGTGACGCTATACGGTATCGTCGATGCCGGTTTCTCGTACACGACGAACGTCGCCAATGGCGTGAACGCCTATGGCCATCCCACGGGCGACAGGAACTTCGCCATGACGAGCGGCAACCTCCAGGCCAGCCGTTGGGGCCTGCGTGGCACGGAAGATCTGGGCGGCGGTCTGCGCGCAATCTTCACCCTCGAAAGCGGCTTCAACGTGATGAACGGCCAGCAGAACGGCGGCCTGTTCAATCGCCAGGCTTACGTCGGTCTCACGCAAGACCAGGTCGGCACGGTCACGTTCGGCCGCCAGTTCGACTCGGTCGTCGACTATGTCGCACCGCTGACGGCAGCCGGCACGTGGGGCGGCACCTACATGTCCCACCTCGGCGACAACGACAACCTGAACGGTTCGTTCTCGGTCAACAATTCGGTCAAGTTCCGTAGCGCCAACTACTCGGGCTTCGAGTTCGGCGGCATGTACGGCTTCTCGAACCAGGCCGGCGGCTTCGCGAACGGTCGCGCATACAGCGCCGGCGCAAGCTACAACTACGGTGGCCTGCGTCTCGGCGCGGCTTACCTGCAGGCACAAGGTCTGGATCGTGCAAACGGCGCCGCCGCAGTCTCGGGCACGCCGGTCACGGGCCTCTTCAATGCGCTCGGCGGCGACAGCCAGCGTCAACGCACGTGGGGCGCGGGCGCGAGCTACGCCTACGGTCCGCTGGTCGGCGGCGTGGTCTTCACGCAAACGCGCGTGAACGACGTGTTCAACGACTCGGTGCGTATCAACAACCTCGAAGCGAACGTGCGTTACAACCTGACGCCGGCGCTGAGCGTGGGCGGTATGTACGCGTACACGACGATGCGCGGCGCGCTGCCGGAGTCGGCGTACACGGGCAGCAACTCGGCGCACTGGAACCAGTTCGGCCTGCAGGCTGACTACGCGCTCTCCAAGCGCACCGACGTGTACATCGAAGGCGTGGGCCTGTGGGGCGCTGGCCAGAACGCAGTGGGCCTGACGCAAGTCACTGGCACCGACGGCGTCTCGTCGTCGAAGAACCAAGGCGTGATCACGACGGGTATCCGTCACCGCTTCTAAAAAAGAATTCGGGGTCCTCGTGCGGCTTGCCGGCATCAGACCGGCATGAAGTGGTATCAAGCACGAAGCACCGGATGGCAAGAAGGTAGTACTTGGGTTGAGGGCGTCGCTTGCGGCGCCCTTTTTTTCGCCCGCATTTTCGAGGCCGCGCGAAGGGGAGGCCGGCCGCATATCGGCGCATCGGACGCGCCTCGCGGATTTGCTCTAGCATGTGGGAGCGCGGCTTTGGCTCACTGTCATGGCGCGCAAAAACAACAGGAGAAATCCCATGAAAGCGCTTCGTTCGCTTCAGCTCGCCTTCGCACTGTGTGTCCTTGCCTCCAGCGCCGCCTTCGCCGATACCGTCGCGCTGAAAGCCGATCTCGAACCGTCCAGTGAAGTGCCGCCGCGCGTGAGCCAGGGGCACGGCATGCTCAACGCGACCTTCGACACGTCCACGAAGTCGCTGACGTGGACGGTGACTTACGAGGGCCTGACGGGGCCCGCCACGGCCGCGCACTTCCACGGTCCCGCGCCGGTTGGCCAGAACGCCAACGTGCAGGTGCCGATTCCGAAGGACAAGCTCGCGAGCCCGATCAAGGGTTCCGCCACGCTCACCGAGAAGCAGGTCACGGATCTGATGGGCGGGCAGTGGTACTTCAACGTTCATACGCAACAGAACCCGTCCGGCGAAATTCGCGGTCAGGTGCTGCCGGCCAGCTAAGCGCCGCCTTCACGGCATTGCGGTATCGACAACCTGAGCGACCGGCTGCCGCGCAGCCGGTCTCGACATCACGAACGGGCGAGGACTCCAGCCGATGAGTTGGCAAAACACGCTGATCTGCTGGTCCTTGCGCCGCAATTTCCTGCCTGAGACACGCAAGCCGGTCGACGTCGCGCGCGTGCGCACGCTCACGTCGCGGCGCGTGTGGACGCCGCCGCCGCCGCGTGGCTGGCGTTTGCGCGAGCAGTACGCCTGCCCCGAGGCGCCGTTGCGCGGCGAATGGCTCGTGCGCGAGCGCCGGGCCGAGGCGGGCCACGCGACGCGCACGATTTTGTATTTACACGGCGGCGGCTATTACTTCTGCTCGCCGCGCACGCATCGCGCGATCGCTTTCGGGCTCGCGAAGCGCACCGATGCCGATTGCTTTTCGCTCGCGTATCGCCTCGCGCCCGAGCATCCGTTTCCCGCCGCGCATGACGACGCGCTCGCCGCGTACCGGCGTCTGCTCGCCGAAGGCGTGCCGGCGAGTTCGATCGTGATCGCCGGCGATTCGGCGGGCGGCGGACTCGCGCTCGCCACCCTGGTGGCGTTGCGCGACGCGGGCGACGCACTGCCGGCCGGCGCGATCCTGTTCTCGCCGTGGACGGACCTCGCCGCCACGGGCGCCTCGATTCGCGACAACGACGGCCGCGATCCCATGTTTTGCGGCGACGTATTCGCCCGCATCGCGCCGCTTTATCTCGGCACGACGGACGCCGCGCATCCGTACGTTTCGCCGCTCTACGCCGATCTGCACGGCCTGCCGCCCTTGAGCCTCTACGCGGGCAGCACCGAAACCCTGCTCGACGACACGCGCCGCGTGGCCGAGCGCGCCCGCGCGGCGGGCGTGAGCGTCGATTGCGAGATCGCGCCCAATCTGCCGCATATCTGGCCGATCTACGCGCCGTTTCTGCCCGAGGCGCGCCGCACGCTCGACGACGCCGCGCGCTTCGTGCGCCGTGTGAGCGCCGCGAGCGAGCCGGGCGCGGGCGGCGTCGCGTTGTCGAGCGCCGTTCAATCGCCCGAGATTCAGTCGAGCGTCAGGTCGATCGCGTCGTAAGCGGCGTGCACGGCCGCCTCGCCGTAGCGGCGTTCGAGGCGGCGCACGGTGAAATGCCCGTGCGCGACCTGCTGGAAGTGGTCGATGAACACGGTGTTGACCATCGCGCCGAGCACCGCGCCGATGGCCGGAATCGACTTCGCCGCCACCTGTTCGCTGACCTGCACGGAGAAGCGCGCGGCCACGGTCTGCATGAGTTTAAGCAGCGCGGTCGAGCCGTGCGCGGCGAACCCCTTCGTCGCCATTTCGGTCGAGGCTTTCGAGACCGCCTGAGCCAGCGCGCCGCGCACCACGAAGTAGCCGAAGTCGGCTTCGTCGTCGGCGCTCGAGCGTCCGCCCATGCCGAACACGGTCAGACACTGGAGCTGGGTATCGGCGCCGGATAAATCCTCGCCTTCGCTGCGCGCGATGTCGCAGATCGAGCGAAACATCAGCGTGGTCGTGACCGGCAATTCCACCGGCAGCGCGAACAGGCCGAACGCGCCGCCCGCCGCGCCGGTCGTGGCCACGGCGAACTTGTGCAGCAGGTTGCTGGGCTTGAGGTTCGGTTTGGCGTCGGCGGGGGTTGTATCGACGGAAAGTGCGGTGGAGGTTGCGCCGGAAAGCGCCAGCGCGCCGGGCTTGCCGAGCGTCTTGAGCGCGAGTTGCAGGCATTTGCGCAGCGCGGCCTGGGTGGCCTCGTTGACCTTGTCGTTGGCCAAGCCGGGCAACCGGGCGATCAGCTTTTCGACGGGCGCGCCCACGATGGCCGCGAGTTTCATGCCGAGCGGCGGCGTTTCCAGCCGATGTTTCGCGCGCCGCAGCGTGTCGAGATCGGCGGCGGACAGCGCGGCGCCGGGCAGTGCGGGATCGAAGCGTTCGAGACGATCAGGGGTCATGACTCTCCCGGATTTGCAGGCCGAGTTGCCAGGGCCGATCTGGATGCGATGCCCCAGTGTAACGGAGGCGGTCATGCTATGATGCCAATTCTTTGACGCGTCAACCATTGCTGGATCAAAAAATGGCCGTTCATACCGCCGCCCACCATTCGGCCGGGCAGGTTCTGCCGTTCCGCGAGTCGCTGCTCGCCATTCTCGGTGTCTCGTTCGTGACGATGCTGGTCGCCCTCGATCAGACCGTCGTGGGCACCGCGCTGCCCACCATCGTCGCCGAACTGCGCGGCTTCGAGCTGTACGCGTGGGTCGCCACCTCGTACTTGCTGGCCTCGGTCATCACCGTGCCGATCTTCGGGCGGCTCGGCGACTACTACGGGCGCAAACCCTTCGTGATTGCGTCGATCATCGTGTTCACCGCCGCTTCCGTGTTGTGCGGCGCAGCCAACAGCATGTTGTTTCTCGTGATCGCGCGCGGGCTGCAAGGTATTGGCGGCGGCATGCTCGTGGGCACCGCGTTCGCCTGCATTCCCGATCTGTTCCCCGACTCCGTCGTGCGCCTGCGCTGGCAGGTCGTGATGAGTTCCGCGTTCGGCATCGCCAATGCGGTCGGGCCTTCGCTGGGCGGCTTTCTCACGCAGTACTGCGGCTGGCGCTCCGTGTTCTACGTCAATCTGCCGGTCGGGCTGATCTCGTTCTACTTCGTGTGGCGCTATCTGCCGCATTTGCGGCACGTCGAGCATCGCGAACGCATGCGGCTCGACTGGCCCGGCGCGCTGCTCATCGCGATCGCGCTCGGCAGTCTGCAACTCTTCGTGGAGCGCCTGCCGGAGCACGGGCTCACGGCGGGCTCGCTCGGTCTGCTCGTGCTCGCCGTGGTGGCGGCCTATGGGCTGTGGCGCTGGGAGCGTGTGTGCCCGCAGCCGATCCTGCCCATCGACATGTTTCGCAACGCCAGCCTCAACGCGCTGTTCACGCTCGCGGTGCTCGGCGGCTTCACGCTGTTTTCGCTGCTGTTCTACGCGCCGCTGCTGTTCCAGGGCGGCTTTGGCATGACGCCGAACGAAGCGGGCGTGGTGATCACGCCGTTCGTGGTGTTCATTACCGTGGGCAGCATCGCGAACGGGCGCGTCATTTCGCGGATCAGCAAGCCGAATCTCATGCTCTACATTGGTTTCGCGATGATCGCGTTCTGCTGTTTCGTGATCGCGATCGCCACGCGCGGCACGCCGCGCGCGCTGCTGATGGGCAGCATGATCGTTGGCGGCATGGGGCTCGGCCTCGTGCTGCCCAATCTCACGATCTTCGCGCAGCAGACGGCGGGTCGCGAGCATCTCGGCATTGCCACCGCGCTGCTGCAGTCGCTGCGCATGATCGGCGGCATGTTCGGCACGGCGATCGTCGGCACGATGGTCACGCAGCTGTACACGAACGGCGTGCACAAGGCGCTCGACGCCGAGCAGGCCACGCACTGGCTGCCGCAGCTCGCCGACCCGCAGATCCTCATCAACCGCGAGGCGCAAACCTCGCTCGTCGCCGATCTCACGCGCGCGGGCCATCACGGCGCGCCGCTGCTCGAAGCCGCGCGCGAGGCGCTGGTGAGCGCGATTCACCTCGGCCTCGCGCTGGCGGCGATCATCGCGCTGATCTCGCTGTGGCAGACGCGCCGCGTGCCGCCCATCAAGCTGCGCAGCAAGCCCGAGCCCGTGATGCATGCCGATTGAGCGCGCGGCGCCGTGGTCGGCGCGAGCCGGTCGAGCCTCGCGCGAAACCGGCTTGAAGCCCGTCTGAAATCCGTCTGAAAACCCGTCTGAATCTCGTTTGAAACCGCTTATGGACACTCAGGACCGCATCGCCATCGTTCAGCAATTCGGGCGCACTTACCGCGCGTTCATGGCGGCGTTCGAGGCGCGCGTCGGCCATCCGATGCCGCGCTGGCGCATTCTGCTCGCGCTCTACGACCAGAACGGCGAGTCGTCGCAAAAGCGGCTCGTCGAGCGGCTGCGTGTGGACCCGGGCGCGCTCACGCGGCAGTTGAAGCCGCTCGAATCGCTCGGCTGGATCGCGCGCCGCGCCGACGAGCGCGACAACCGCATCACCAACGTGACGCTCACCGAAGCCGGGCGCGCCGCGGTAGAAGAAGGCTTGCCGCGACGCAACGACTTCCTCAACGTGACGATGGCGCTGCCCGACGAGGCGCTCACGGCGCTCAAGGATGCGCTGGGCATGATGGAGGAGCGCATCGGCGAGGTGGCGGCGGGCGCGGAGCCGTTGCCCCAGGCGCAGCCGGAAGCGGAATGAACAACGCCGGGCGCGGTAATGCCGCCCGGCGTTTTGTCACGCGTGGTGTCCCGCGGTTTTGCCGATAACCGCGCGCTCAGAAGAACGTTTCGATCACTTCCGTCACGCGATACGACGGGTCGACCATCAGCACCTGGCGCCACTTGTCGAACGTGAGGCACGGGTGCGAGATGTCGAACGCGATCATGTCGCCGACCTTGAGGTCGGTGCCCGCCGGGATCTGCAGGTAGGCATGCTGATCCATCATCTGGAACACTTCCCAGCCTTCGCTCGCGGCCACTTCGCGCGGCGCGCCGCCCTGCGAGGGGCGATAGTGACGCGAGGGCTCCGGGAAGCCCGCATCGAACGCCGCGTCGCGCTTGCCGAAGCCGACGATCGCGCGGCCCGGCTCCGGAATCGACTGCACGTACGCCCAAAGCTGCAACGCGGGTTGCAGCGCCACGCCCATTTCGCGCGCGACCGGGTTGCGCGTGAGGATCTGCGATTGCGCCTGCTTGTAGACGCCCACGTCGTGCGTGACGTAGCAGCCGGGGCGCAGCACCACGTCGATCGTGCCTGCCTGGGTGGCCGGCGCGAACTCCTCCGCCACCACGTCGTACCATGCCGATCCCGCGCCTGAGAGCAGCGCGGGCGAGCGCCCGAAGCGGCCCGCCGCCGCGAGTTCCTGGGTGACGTTGAGCGCGTCGCGCAGGAAGGTGCGCACTTCGCTTTCTTCCTTGAGGATGCCTTCGTAGATCTCGACGCCCGCGAGCTTGAGCGAGTCGGGATAGTTGGCGATGGCCGCGAGCACGGCCTCGCGGGTTTCGGCGTCGCGCACGCCGGTGCGGCCGCGCGGCACGCCGAGTTCGAGCAGCACTTGCAGCGTGCGGCGCGAGGCGCGGAAGAACTCGCCGAGCTGCTCGACGCCTTCCACGGAGTCGACGATGCAGAAGAACTCGAAGTCCTGATCGCTCAGCAACTCCGCGATGATCGCCATGTTGCGGCGGCCCACCAGCTGGTTCGCCATCAGCACGCGCGAGACGCCGCCGCGATATGCCGCGCGTGTCTGATGCGCGGTGGCGAGCGTGATGCCCCATGCGCCGGTGTCGAGCTGGCGGCGAAAGAGTTGCGGCGCCATCGTGGTCTTGCCGTGCGGCGCGAGCTTCACGCCGTAGCGCGTGACGAATTCCTGCATCCACTTGAGGTTGTGCTCCACGCGGTCCGCGTAGAGCACCGCGGCCGGCAGGCTCACGTCTTCGTCGAGCAGATTCCATTCGAGGCGCGTGGCGTCGGCGAGCGGCACGCTCGCGCCCGGCACGTTGCCGAGACCCTTGCTGTTCGGGTCGATCGTCGCACTCTGATAGTTTGTAACTTTCATTTCCGTTCGCTCCATACGGTCCGGTGTATTCGTCTTTATGCCTGATTTTGCCTTGATTTCGCCAATCCCCGGCAATGCGGGAAGGTTCGGCGTTGACTCAGCGATAGTACACAAAGTAACATCGCCTCGTGAAATGTTATTTACTAACAGCGTGTCTCTGACCGGCATTCCCGCATGAATCTCGCCACCGACCCGGCCCGCTTCGACATCGTCGCACGCATTGCGCAGTGCGTGCCCGGCCTGCGTCCCGCCGAGCGCGACGTGGCCGCGTTGATCCTCGACGATCTCGCGGGCGCCGCGCGCGCGAGTATCGGCGAACTCGCGCGGCGCGCGGGCGTGAGCGTCGCTTCGGTCACGCGTTTCGCGAAAGCCGTGGGCTGCGCGGACGTGCGCGAACTCAAGCTGCGGCTCGCGCAGGCCGCGGCCGTTGGCGAGCGTTTCCTGCGCGGCACGCGGGCCGTCGACATGTCGCGCGACGGCGCGGCGGGTGCCTCGGGCTGGCACGCCGACGCCCTGATCGATCCGCAGGCCGAACCCCACGCTGTCGCGCAGGCCGAGCCGCTCGCCACGCGCGTCTACGAAGAAGTGCACACGGCGCTCGCGCGCAATCACGAACTGCTGCGCCAGGCGCCGTTTGCCGAAGCCGCCGCCGCGCTGGGCGCCGCGCGCATGATCTACGTGTTCGGCATGGGCGGCGGTTCGAGCGCACTCGCCGACGAATTGCGCTTCCGGCTCGTGCGTCTCGGCCGTCCGGTCGCGTCGTATCAGGACAGCCTGCTGCAACGCATGGTGGCGAGCACGCTCGCGCCCGATTGCGTGGTCGTTGCGTTGTCCGTAACAGGTCGCGTGCCCGAGTTGCTCGATGCGTGCCGCATTGCGCGCGATTACGGCGCGAAACTCGTAACGATCACCGCGCCCGCCTCGCCGCTCGCCGCGCTGGCCGACTGGCTCGTGCCCATCGTCACGAGCGAAACCGATTTCATCTACAAGCCGTCCTCCTCGCGTTACGCGATGATGATGGCGCTCGACGTGCTCGTGACGGAGCTGGCGCTCGCGCAGCCCGAAACGAGCCGCGAGCTGTTGCGCCGCATGAAGCACACGCTCGACGCGCATCGCGGCGGCGGCGAACGCCAGCCGCTCGGCGATTGACGCGACTGAAGAGACTGAAGCGATTGAAGCGATTGAAGCCATCCTTAGGAGAACGCGCATGCATTCGCATCCCGAAGCCGCCGACACGCTGATCGTCGGCGCCATGCTCTACGACGGCACCGGCGCGCCGCCCGTCGAGCGCGACGTGGCGTTGCGCGACGGCCGCATCGCCGCGATCGGCAATCTTTCGAACTGGCTCGCCGAAACGGTGATCGAGGCCGAGGGCCGCGCGCTCGCGCCGGGTTTCATCGACGTCCACACGCACGACGACACGCACGTGATCCGCGCGCCGCAGATGCTGCCCAAGATCAGCCAGGGCGTGACGACGGTGATCGTCGGCAATTGCGGCATCAGCGCCGCGCCGGTCACGCTCAACGGCGATCCGCCCGACCCGATGAACCTGCTCGGCGATCGCGCCGCGTTCGGCTATCCGACCTTCGCCGCGTATGTGGACGCGGTGAATGCCGCGAAACCGGCCGTGAACGTGGGCGCGCTGATCGGCCATACGGCGCTGCGCAACAATCATCTCGACAACCTCAAGCGCGCGGCCACGCCGGGCGAGATCGCCGCCATGCGCGCGCAGCTCGAGGAAGCGCTCGCGCACGGCGCGCTCGGGTTGTCGACGGGACTCGCCTATGGTTCGGCGTTCGAAGCGTCGACGGAAGAAGTCGCCACGCTCGCCGAACCGCTGGCCGCCGCGGGCGCGCTCTACACCACGCACATGCGCACCGAGTTCGACGCGATTCTCGACGCGATGAACGAGGCGTATCACATCGGCAAGCATGCGCGCGTGCCGGTGGTGATTTCGCACCTGAAATGCGCGGGCCCGCAGAACTGGGGGCGCAGCGAGGAAGTGCTCGCCTCGCTCGACAACGCGCGCCGCTATCAGCCGGTGGGCTGCGACTGCTATCCATACAGCCGCAGTTCTTCGACGCTCGACCTCCGGCAGGTGAGCGGCGACATCGACATCACCATTACGTGGTCGACGCCGCATCCCGAGCAGGCGGGCAAGCTCATCAAGGACATCGCCGCGGAGTGGGGCGTGTCGCAACAGGAGGCGGGCCAGCGGCTGCAACCGGCGGGCGCGGTGTATCACAACATGTCCGAGGACGACGTGCGGCGCATCCTCTCGCATCCGGCTTCGATGGTGGGCTCGGACGGTTTGCCGAACGATCCGCTGCCGCATCCGCGTTTGTGGGGAGCGTTTCCGCGCGTGCTCGGGCATTACGCGCGCGACGCGAAGTTGCTGCCGCTCGAAGAAGCGGTGCGCAAGATGACGGGGCTCTCGGCGCGGCGCTTCGGCCTCGCGCAGCGCGGCGAGCTGCACGTGGGCTGGCATGCCGATCTCGTGCTGTTCGACCCGGCGAAGGTGCGCGATGCGGCGACCTTCGAAAAGCCGCAGCAGGTGGCCGAAGGCATCGACGCGGTGTGGGTGAACGGCGTGCTTTCGTATCGCGACGGGCAACCCACGGGCGAGCGCGCGGGCCATTTCGTCGCGCGCGGCAAGCGCGAAGGGAACGCCGAGGTGAACCCGGAAGCGAACCCAGAAGTGAACCGGGAAGCGAACCCGGAAGCGAGCGCGTTCTGAACGTGTTCAACGCGATGCCGCATGCGATCGCGATGCGCTTCCGTATCGGCATCGCATTCGGTATCGACACATTTCGACCCTCGGCGCGCCTGGCCCACGAAGCCCGGCGCGCCGCACGATCTCAAAGGAGCAAACGATGAAACGAATTGGAGCGGAAGGCGGCAAGGGGCAGGGCGGACAACATCTGCCGTTCGCGCGTGCCGTGGAAGCCGACGGCTGGCTGTACGTCTCGGGCCAGACGCCGATGGAAAACGGCGAGGTCATCAACGGCAATATCGTCGAGCAGTCGCACAAGGCGATCCAGAACCTGTTCGCGATCCTGAAGGAGGCGGGCTACGGCGCGGAGCACGTCGTGCGCTGCGGCGTGTGGCTCGACGACGCGCGCGATTTCACCTCGTTCAACAAGGTGTTCCGCGAGTATTTCGGCGAGCATCCGCCGGCACGCGCGTGCGTGCAGTCGAGCATGGTGGTGGACTGCAAGGTCGAAGTGGACTGCGTGGCGTATAAGGCGCCGGCGGGGAAGTAACGGTTTCTTCCCACTGTGCGCTGTCGCCTGGAGAACGGCTGCCGGAGTTATCCGGCAGCCGTTTTGCTGGCTTTTTGGCCCGTGCTTTCTCTGGCGCCTTTTCTTGCTTTTTTTCCTGCGGATTGTCGTCGAGCGGCTTGCGCTCAGTGATGCTCATTTCGACTTTCATGCCAGCTGAAACGGCCATGTTGATGAGCGCGTCGAGCGAGAAGAGATCGATTTTTCCGCGAGTGAGGTCGGAGACGCGCGGCTGCGTGACGCCGAAGAGTTCGGCGGCTCGCGTTTGGGTGAGCTTGCGGCGCTTGATGTATTCCTCAAGTTCGATCATGAGGCTGCAGCGCAGTGTCATGTTCTGGGCTGCCTGAGGCGTTTCTTCGAGCGCGTCCCAGATACTCTCGAAGCGCTGATTCTCTTGCATTTTGCGGCTCATGATCGCAACTCCTTGACTACATCGCGGTAGCGCCGCGCGGCGAGCGACAGATCGACGAACGCGGTTCTTTCGGATTTTTTCTGAAAGCAGTGCAAGACATAAATGACTTCGCCGATCTGCGTCACGTAAATCACGCGAAATGCGCCGGAAGCGTCGCGTAGACGGATTTCCCGTGCGCCACGCCCGACTGGATTCATCGGCTTCCAGTCGTTTGGTTCGCGGCCTTCCTGCACGCGCTGTAACTGGCGACCCGCTTCCTTGCGGATGTCAGGCGGAAACTTGCAAAGATCCGCATAGCTGCTGCCGCGAAATTCCAGCGGTTTCAAGTGGGTTCGATTATACAAAATTTTATATAAATTAGAGAGCGTTGAGCGGCCCGGCGCACGCCGGGAATGACATCGCTCAAGTCTCCGAACCCTTTCCCGTCAGCGCCTTTACTCACGTCAAACTCGCCTGCAACGTTGGCCGTCCGGCCAGGCGCACCATTTGCTATTGGCGCTCTTCCAATTTCCCAATATATGAGCGCCCCAATCACATATTGGAGAACCGGAAAAAATCTGCCTACAATCCAACCCATCCGATCCGACGCGTCATGCGCGAAATGCAGCGCGGCGTCGCACAACGAGAATCGGCACAAGACACTGAGACACAGCCCGGCAGCCGCGCCTCGCGCAGCCTGCCGGCGACACCAGGAGACATCGCCATGTTGCAGCCTGCGAAGCGCGCGGCTTTCAGCCTTCCGCACTCGAGCGCGCCAGCGCCTTGCACCGCTCTTGCCGCCTTTGCCCATGGCTCGCGCGCCGTCGTCTGACGCCGCGCCGCTCCCCCGTCTCTTTCCCGAAATCGCCATGAACAAAGCGATGTCCCCCTCGGTTGCCGGGCACGACGAAGCGTCGGCGGCGCCCTCGCGTACGGCTTCGCGCGGCACCGGCGCCACGGGCGGCCACGGCGGCGCCGACGAAATCGGCCTCGCCAGCTCGCTGCTCGACGGCTCGATGCAACAGGCCGGCACGCAAACGCTGCTGCGCGGCCTCGCGATTCTCGAAGCCGCCGCCGCCGGCGTGCGCGATCTGCGTTCGTTCGGCGCGGTGCTCGGCACCACGCGCAGCACCACGCATCGCCTCGTTTCCAGCCTCGTGCAAGCGCGCTATCTGCGGCAGGTGCAGGGCGGCTATCTGCTCGGCCCGAAGCTGATCGAACTCGGCACGATCGCGCTCGAACAGATGCCGCTCACGGCCGTGGCGCGCGCGCATCTGCAAGCCCTCGCCGACGAAACGCTCGACACGATCCATCTGGGCGTGCGCGACGGCGACGACGTGCTCTACATCGACAAGATTCCCGGCCAGCGCGGCCTCGAAATGCGCTCGCGCGTCGGGCACCGCATGCCGCTCGCGTCCACGGGCATCGGCAAGGCGATGATGCTCGACCTCGCGCCGCAAACGTGGCGCGAACTGTTCGACGCCTCGCGCCGCACGCTCGCGGGCGTGAGCTTTCGCCCCGACAGCAGCCTCGAACCCGAGACGTTCATCAAGCGCATGGCCACCTATGCGGCTGGCGGCTACACGTTCGATCTCGAAGAAAACGAAATCTCGATCCGCTGCGTGGCGGCGCCCGTGCGCGACGCCTCGGGCGCGGTCGTCGCGGCGCTCTCCGTCGCGAGCACGATTCCTTACATGCCGCTCGAACGCATGGATGAACTGATTCCCGTCGTGCAGCGCGAAGCGCGCGCGATTTCGCAGGAACTCGGCTGGCGCGCGCCGCAGCCGGCTACGCGCAGGATTCGTCGATGATGGCGCGCGAGAACGACGTGAAGGGTGCCGGCGCGGCGCACGATGCGACGCCGGACCTGAGCCAGGCGGCGTTGATCGCGCTCGACTGGGGCACGACCTCGCTGCGCGCGTATCTGTTCGATGCGGCGGGCAAGGTGCTGGCCACGCGCGCCTCGACGGCGGGCATCATGAATCTGCCGGTGCCGGCCGAGGAAGGCGGCTTCGACGTGGCATTCGACGAAGCGGTGGGCGTGTGGCTCGCTCAGGCGCCCGGTCTGCCCGTGCTGGCGGCCGGCATGGTCGGCAGCGCGCAGGGCTGGGTGCAGGCGCCGTACGTGGAAACGCCCGCGGGCGCGCAGGCGCTGGTGGACGGCATCGTGCGGGTGCGCGCGGCCTCGGGCGCCGAGGTGGCCGTGGTGCCCGGCGTGCTCGAACCCGGCGCCTTGCCCAACGTGATGCGCGGCGAGGAAACGCAGATTTTCGGCGCGTTGACGGCGGCTGGCACCGTATCCGGCGCGGATTCGGGCGCCTCGGGCGCGACATCGAATGTCGATGACACCGGCGACGCCCCGCCCGCGCTGATCGGCCTGCCCGGCACGCACGCGAAATGGGTCGTGGTGGAAGGCGAGCGCATCGCGCGCTTCTACACCTTCATGACCGGCGAGATCTACGCGGCGTTGTGCGCGCACACGATTCTCGGCCGCACGATGAAGCATCCCGTCGATCCCGACACGGCGGCGTTTCTGCGCGGCGTGAGCGTGGCGCGCGAGCAAGGCTGCGTCGGTTTGCTGGCCACCGCGTTCAGCGCGCGCACGCTCGGTCTCACGGGCCAGCTGGCCGCCGACGAACAGCCCGACTATCTCTCGGGCCTCGTCATCGGGCACGAACTCGCGGGCCTCGAAGCGGCGCTGGCGCGACGCGACGTCTCGCTCGCCGCGTGCGCGCCGCAACTGATCGGCGCCGAGGCGCTGTGCGAGCGCTACCGGCTCGCGCTCGCGCAGTTCGGCTGCGACGGCGCGCGTCTGGTGCGGCACGCGACCGAGCACGGCCTCTGGCGCATCGCCGTGCAGGCCGGCCTCGTCACGCCGCGCTGACCCGACACATCGACAGATAGAGACACCGGAACGAACAGGACGCCGACATGCAACCCGAACTGAACCTGCCCGCACCGTACACGCCGCACGCCGGCTTCGTCACGGCTTTCGCGGCGTGCCGCATGGTCGCGATCGTGCGCGGCATCCAGCCCGCCGAAGCCGCAGAGCACGGCCGCGCGCTCTACGAGGCGGGCTTTCGCCTGATCGAGGTGCCGCTCAACTCGCCGCAGCCGCTGGACAGCATCGCGGCGATCCGCAAAGTGCTGCCCGCCGACGCGCTCGTGGGCGCGGGCACCGTGCTCTCGACCGAACGCGTGCGCGACGTGCGCAACGCGGGCGGCGAGCTGATCGTGATGCCGCATGCCGATGTCGACGTGATCCTCGCCGCGAAGCTGCAAGGGCTCGCCTGCGTGCCGGGCGTCGCCACGCCCACCGAGGCGTTCAGCGCGCTCAAGCACGGCGCCGACGCGCTCAAGATGTTTCCGGCCGAACAGCTCGGCCCGGCCGTGACGAAGGCGTGGCGCGCCGTGGTGCCGGCCATCGTGCCGCTGCTGCCGGTGGGCGGCGTGACGCCCGACAACATGGGGCCGCAGCTCGCGGCGGGCGCGACCGGCTTCGGCCTCGGCTCGGCGCTCTACAAGCCGGGGCAGGACGTGGCGACCACGCGCGCGAACGCCATCGCTTTCATCGAAGGCTGGAAGCGCACGCACGACGCGCGCGGAGCGCAAAAGTGACTCGGCTCGCGGGCAAGGTCGCGCTCGTGACGGGCGCCGGACGCGGCATCGGCGCGGCGATCGCGCGCGCGTTCGCGGCCCAGGGCGCGGCGGTCGTGCTCGCGGAACTCGATCTCGCTTTGGGCGAGACCACGGCGCGCGCCATCGCCGCCGAACACGCGGGCGCGCAGGTGCTCGCGGTAGAGACGGACGTGACGCAGGCCGCCTCGGTGCGCGACGCCGTGGCCCGTGCGGAGCGCGACTTCGGCGCCGTGGACGTGCTCGTGAACAACGCGGGCATCAACGTGTTCGCCGACCCGCTCACGATGACCGACGACGACTGGCGGCGCTGTTTCGCCGTCGATCTGGACGGCGTCTGGAACGGTTGCCGCGCGGTGCTGCCCGGCATGGTCGAGCGGCGCGCGGGCAGCATCGTCAATATCGCGTCCACGCATTCGTTCCAGATCATTCCGGGCTGCTTTCCGTATCCGGTGGCGAAGCACGGCGTGATCGGCTTGACGCGCGCGCTCGGTATCGAGTACGCGCCGAAGAACGTGCGCGTGAACGCGATCGCGCCGGGCTACATCGAAACGCAGCTCACGCACGACTGGTGGAACGAGCAGCCCGACCCGCAGGCCGCGCGCGACGCGACGCTCGCGTTGCAGCCGATGAAGCGTATCGGCCATCCCGACGAAGTGGCGATGACAGCCGTGTTCCTCGCTTCGGACGAAGCGCCGTTCATCAATGCGAGCTGCATCACCATCGACGGCGGCCGCACGGCGCTGTATCACGATTGACGCTGGAATCAAGCCACATCGACGCCATAAAAAAGTAATTCGCAGCACGAAGGAAAACCGATAACGCAGGAATCCGACGACACGCTGGCCGCGCGTTTCGACGGGCAAAAGAAGAGGCGGCCGACACCCTTCCCGTGACTGAAGAAGACAGGAGACTGACAGCATGCAACGACGTATCTTTCTGACGCTGGTGGCCGCCGCTGCCACCGCCATGTTCGCGCAAGCGCCCATCGCGCAGGCCGCCGACCCGGTGAAGATCGGCTTTCTCGTGAAGCAGCCCGAAGAGCCGTGGTTCCAGGACGAGTGGAAGTTCGCCGAAATGGCCGCGAAGGAAAAGGGCTTCACGCTCGTGAAGATCGGCGCGCCCTCGGGTGAAAAGGTGATGAGCGCGATCGACAACCTCGCCGCGCAAAAGGCGCAGGGCTTCATCATCTGCACGCCGGACGTGAAGCTCGGGCCGGGCATCGTCGCCAAGGCGAAGGCCGACAACCTCAAGATGATGACGGTGGACGACCGTCTGGTGGACGGCGCGGGCAAGCCGATCGAGTCGGTGCCGCACATGGGCATTTCGGCTTACAACATCGGCAAGCAGGTGGGCGACGGCATCGCCGCCGAGATCAAGAAGCGCGGCTGGGACATGAAGGACGTGGGCGCGATCGACGTGACCTACGAACAGCTGCCCACGGCGCATGACCGCACCAGCGGCGCGACCGACGCGCTGGTGGCCGCGGGCTTCCCGAAGGCCAACATCATCATGGCGCCGCAAGCCAAGACCGACACGGAAAACGCCTTCAACGCCGCCAACATCGCGCTGACGAAGAACCCGCAGTTCAAGCACTGGGTGGCTTATGCGCTGAACGACGAGGGCGTGCTCGGCGCCGTGCGCGCAGCGGAAGGCCGCGGTTTCAAGGCCGACAACATGATCGGCATTGGCATCGGCGGTTCGGACTCGGCGCTCAACGAGTTCAAGAAGCCGCAACCCACGGGCTTCTACGGCACGGTCATCATCAGCCCGAAGCGTCACGGCGAAGAAACCTCGGACCTGATGTACGCCTGGATCACGCAAGGCAAGGAACCGCCGAAGCTCACGCTGACGACGGGCATGCTGGCCACGCGCGACAACGTGGAAAGCGTGCGTCAGCAGATGGGTCTCGCTTCGAAGTAAGCGCCTCGAAACACCGCGTTTCCAGGCAAGTGGTTTGAAGTGTGTTTCCCGCGGCGGGGCGGCGGCGCAATCCGGGGTGATTGCGCCGCCGCGCTCGCGGCGTATCGAATGAGAGGAAACCGAAGTGTCAGCGACACTGCGTTTTGACAATATCGGCAAGGTGTTCCCTGGCGTGCGCGCGCTCGACGGCGTGTCGTTCGACGTGAACGCGGGCGAAGTGCATGGCCTCATGGGCGAGAACGGCGCGGGCAAGTCCACGCTGCTGAAGATTCTCGGCGGCGAATATCAGCCCGACTCGGGCCGCATCCTGATCGACGGCAACGAGACGCGTTTTGCCGACGCCGCCGCGTCGATCGGCGCGGGCATTGCCGTGATCCATCAGGAACTGCAATACGTGCCCGACCTCACGGTCATGGAAAACCTGCTGCTCGGCGCGCTGCCCAATTCGCTCGGCTGGGTGAAGCGCCGCGAGGCACGCGCGTTCGTGCGCGAACGGCTCGCCGCGATGGGCGTCGATCTCGACCCCGCGGCGAAGCTGCGCAAGCTTTCCATCGCGCAACGCCAGATGGTGGAAATCTGCAAGGCGCTGCTGCGCAACGCGCGCGTGATCGCGCTCGACGAGCCCACCAGCTCGCTCTCGCACCGCGAGACCGAAGTGCTGTTCAAGCTCGTGCGCGAACTGCGCGCCGACAACCGCGCGCTCATCTACATCTCGCACCGCATGGACGAGATCTACGAGCTGTGCAACGCCTGCACGATCTTCCGCGACGGCCGCAAGATCGCCTCGCACGAGAAGCTCGAAGAGGTGAAGCGCGAAACGCTCGTGGCCGAGATGGTGGGCCGCGAGATCAGCGACATCTACAACTACGCGCCGCGCGAGCTGGGCAACACGCGCTTCGCGGTGCGCGGCATCGAAGGCGCGCCGCTCGCGCAGGCCGCGAGCTTCGAGGTGAAGGCGGGCGAGATCGTTGGCTTTTTCGGCCTCGTGGGCGCGGGCCGCAGCGAACTGATGCAGTTGATCTACGGCACCCACAAGCGGCGCGCGGGCGAGCTGGAACTGGACGGCAAGGTCATTCGCGTGAAGAGCGCGAGCGACGCGATCCGTCACGGCATCGTGCTGTGCCCGGAAGATCGCAAGGAGCAGGGCATCGTGGCGATGGCCACGGTTTCGGAGAACATCAACATCAGTTGCCGCCGCCATTTCCTGCGCGCGGGCATGTTCCTCGACCGCAAGAAGGAAGCCGAAACGGCGGACCGCTTCATCAAGCTCCTGAAGATCAAGACGCCGAGCCGCCGCCAGAAGATCCGCTTTCTTTCGGGCGGCAATCAGCAGAAAGCGATTCTGTCGCGCTGGCTCGCCGAGCCGGACCTGAAGGTCGTGATTCTCGACGAGCCCACGCGCGGTATCGACGTGGGCGCGAAGCACGAAATCTACAACGTGATCTACCAGCTCGCGCAACGCGGCTGTGCGATCGTGATGGTGTCATCGGAATTGCCGGAAGTGCTGGGCGTGTCGGACCGCATCGTGGTGATGCGCGAAGGCCGGATTTCGGGTGAGTTGCCGCGTAGCGCGGCGAGCGAACATGCGGTGCTCGATCTCGCGCTGCCGCAAGGCGCGCAGAAGCGCGCGGCATGACGCAACGGGGAGGAGTCAAGGAAATGCAACGAGAGAATCTGGCGGCGGATGCCGCCGACGCAGCCAAGAGCGTCGCGCACAGCGCAGCGGAAGCGCTTATTCCGCAAAAGTCCGACAAGCAGAAGTGGTGGCAGCAGATCACCGAGTACAGCCTCATCGTGATCTTCGCGGTGATGTTCATCGTGATGTCGCTGACGGTGGATCACTTCTTCTCCGTCGAGAACATGCTCGGTCTCGCGCTGTCGGTTTCGCAGATCGGCATGGTCGCCTGCACGATGATGTTCTGTCTCGCCTCGCGCGACTTCGACCTTTCGGTGGGGTCAACGGTCGCGTTCGCGGGCGTGCTCTGCGCGATGGTGCTCAACGCCACCAATAACACGTTCATCGCGATCGTGGCGGCGGTGGCGGCGGGCGCGGCCATCGGCTTCGTGAACGGCGCGGTGATCGCGTACCTGCGCATCAACGCGCTGATCACCACGCTCGCGACGATGGAAATCGTGCGCGGCCTCGGCTTTATCGTCTCGCACGGTCAGGCCGTGGGGGTTTCGTCCGACACCTTCATCGCCATGGGCACGATGGCCTTCTTCGGCGTGCAAATGCCGATCTGGGTCACGCTCATCTGCTTCATCGTGTTCGGCGTGATGCTCAATCAAACCGTGTACGGCCGCAACACGCTGGCGATCGGCGGCAATCCGGAAGCCTCGCGTCTCGCCGGTATCAAGGTCGAGCGCACGCGCGTGTGGATCTTCCTGATCCAGGGCGCGGTCACGGCGCTCGCGGGTGTGATTCTGGCGGCGCGCATCACCTCGGGCCAGCCGAACGCGGCCGAAGGCTTCGAGCTGAACGTGATCTCGGCGTGCGTGCTGGGCGGCGTTTCGCTGCTGGGCGGCCGCGCGACCATCTCGGGCGTGGTGATCGGCGTGCTGATCATGGGCACGGTCGAGAACGTCATGAACCTGCTCAATATCGACGCGTTCTACCAGTACCTCGTGCGCGGCGCGATCCTGCTGGCGGCGGTGCTGCTCGACCAGTTGAAGAACCGCGGTTCGCGCGACTGATCCGGTTAAAAGCCGCCGATCCCACCTTGAGGAGTTGAGCTTATGTCGTCCCCGGCTAACGCTACCGCGCATCACGCGCATGAGAACTACGCGCGCTACCCGAGCCTCGTCGACCGCGTCGTGCTGATCACGGGCGGCGCGACCGGTATCGGCGCGTCGTTCGTCGAGCACTTCGCCGCGCAAGGCGCGCGCGTCGCGTTCTTCGACATCGACGCGAGCGCGGGCCAGGCGCTCGCCGACGAACTCGGCGACTCGCGTCACAAGCCGCTGTTCGCCACGGTCGATCTCACCGACATCGGCGCGTTGCGCGCCGCCATCGCCGACGTGAAAGCCGCGCTCGGCCCGATCCAGGTGCTCGTGAACAACGCGGCCAACGACAAGCGTCACACGCTGGCCTCGGTCACGCCCGAGTCGTTCGACGCGGGCGTGGCGGTGAACCTTCGCCATCAACTGTTCGCGGCGCAAGCCGTGGCGGAAGACATGAAAGCGGCGCGCGCGGGCTCGATCATCAATCTGGGTTCGATCAGCTGGATGCTCAAGCAGGCGGAAATGCCGGTCTACACGATGAGCAAGTCGGCGGTGCAAGGCTTGACGCGCGGCCTCGCGAAAGACCTGGGCGCGCATGGCATCCGCGTGAACACGCTCGTGCCGGGCTGGGTGATGACCGAGAAGCAGCGCCGCCTGTGGCTCGACGACGAAGGCCGCGCGAACATCAAGCGCGGCCAGTGCATCGGCGAGGAGCTGCTGCCCGCCGACCTCGCGCGCATGGCGCTGTTCCTCGCCGCCGACGACAGCCGCATGATCACGGCGCAGGACGTGGTGGTCGACGGAGGCTGGGCATGAGCGCGCCGCGCGAAACGCAAGGCGAGGACGTTGCCGGACTGCTCGTGCCCGTGCAGTGCGAACTGGGCGAAGGGGCGACGTGGTGCGCGCGCAGCGGCCGGCTCTACTGGACCGATATCGAAGGCAAACGCCTGTTCCGTTACGACGCGCAGGCTTCGGGCGAGCAGCCGCAAACGTGGACGATGCCCGAGCGTCTCGCGTGCTTCGCGCTGTGCGAGGACCCAAACACGCTGCTGCTCGGGCTCGAATCGCGGCTCGCGTTCTTCGACCTGGCAACGGGCGAGATCGAGAGCATCGTGGAAGTCGAGCCGGGCGTGCCCACGCGCCTGAACGACGGCCGCTGCGACCGCCAGGGCCGCTTCGTGTTCGGCACGAAATACGAAGGCGCGCCGATGCAGGCGATCGGCGGGTTCTACCGGCTGAATCACGATCTCACGCTGGAGCGCCTGCCGCTGCCCGCGCCCGCGATCTCGAACAGCATTGCGTTCAGCCCCGACGGCGCGACGATGTACTTTTGCGACACGCTCACGGGCGAGATCCAGGCATGCGACTACGGCGCCGACGGGACGATTGCTAACGCTCGCTGCTTCGTGAAGCTCACGGACCCAACCGGCGGCCCCGATGGCTCGACGGTGGACGCGGAAGGCGGCCTCTGGAATGCGCAATGGGGCGGCGCGCGCGTGGTGCGCTACGGCGCCGATGGCGTGGAAACGGCGCGCGTAAACATTCCCACAGCGCAGCCAAGCTGCGTTACCCTCGGCGGTGCGTTGCTGGACACCCTTTACGTGACGAGTGCGCGCGCGGAAATGAGCGACGAAGCGCTCGCGCGCGAACCGCAGGCGGGCGGCGTGTTCGCGGCCCACGTGGCGCACACGGGCCTTACCGAGCCGCTGTTTGCGGGGCGCCGGAGCGAGTCGCGTAACGCGTAACGCGTGATGGGCGGTTGGCACGCGGGTTGACAAACGGTTAGCAAACTTCGTCAGCAGGACGAAGCAAATGCCGTGAGCGGTGCGCAGGGGCGGCATTGTCGTTGGCCGTTGCCCATCGTGGTTTAGCGTTGTCATCGGGCAACACGAAGGTCCGCCAGGACAAACCGCAGTTGCCAGTTCAAAGCGTCATCGAGTAGAAGGGCGAACACAAGAAGCGGCCACGCGCGCGTGCACGCATCGCGCACCCGAGCGGCAAGGCCACCCGTGAGCCGCCTTGAACCCGTCAAGGCGGCAATCCAAGACTTGCCTCTCGAGGAGCCTCTCATGAGCGTCGCGAATTCCGCTGTGCGTCGATCGAATCCTTCCTCCACACCTTCTCTCAACGCCGCGAGCGCGCCCGCAGCCAATCAGGCTGCCGGTGGCGCCGCGCCTGTCTCACCCGCCGCGGCCGCGCGGCGCGCGCGGCTCGAAGCGGCCACGCATCCGGTCATGCCGGGGCCGAGCACCTCGGCGGTCGCGATCGGCGCGGCAGGCGTGAGCGACGTGGCCTGCGTGACGCTCGCCAACGCCTACTTGCGCCTCGACGTCGCGCCGCAACTGGGCGGCGGCATCACGCGCTTCGACTGGCGCAGCGAAGGCGTGCTCGAACCCGTGTTCCGCCGCTGCGAGCACGTGAGCGCGCGCATGGACCCGAACGAACTCGCGTGCTACCCGTTGCTGCCGTATTCGAACCGGATCGGCGACGGGCGCTTCCACTTCGGCGGCCGCGACATCGAAATTCCGCGCAATCGCGCCGGCGAACCCATGCCGATTCACGGCGACGGCTGGCTCGCGCCGTGGACCGTCGAAAGCGCCGATCGCGAAAACGTGCGTCTCGTGCTCGATCGCAGCAATGGCGAGCCGTACGCGTTCCGCGCGGCGCTGGGCTACGCGCTCGACGGCGCCACGCTGGCGATGACGCTCGAAGTGGAGAACACGGGCCGCGACGCGCTGCCGTTCGGTCTGGGCGTGCACCCGTTCCTCGCGCGCGACACGAGCACGGAACTCTCCGCACCCGCGAGCGGCCTGTGGCTTTCCGGCGACGACTGGCTGCCCAAACGCCACGTGCCCGCGCCGCCCGCGTGGCAGTTCGGCGTGGCGTATCCGCTGCCGGAACAGCTCGTCAATCATGCGTTCAGCGGCTGGAGCGGGCGCGCGGCCGTGGTGTGGGAGCGCAAGCGGCTCTCGCTTTCCATTTGCGCGAACACGGATTACTACGTGCTCTACACGCCGCCGGGCAAGGACTTCTTCTGCTTCGAGCCCGTCGATCACCCGATCAATGCCGTGAACCTGCGCGGCGGCGGCGACGCCAACGGCATGACCGTGCTCGCGCACGGCGAGCGGCTCGTGCGGCGTTTCTCATTCACGGTGGAGCGCATGGACATGCGGGCGGCGGCGAACCCGCACCGCGCGGGCGCACGGGGCCGCAACGGTGCGCGGGGCGGGAAGGGCGCGCGGGCGCGGGCCTAAGCGGGCCTAAGCGGGCCTAAGCGGGCGCTTCTCGTTTGAGCCATCCGAAAAGGCGCGTGAGCGCCTTTTTTTGCCGATCGACATTGCAGCAAAGCGTTCTGGCCCGTTATTCATGGCGCCGCGCACGGCAAGGCGTTCGTGTGCGGATTTCGCCAGGGGCTCGGTCAGCGCCATGCGCGGCGCGCCACGGACGCCCGCACGACCCGCCATCCCAAGGCGGGTAAAATACGCGCCGTTTCCTTATCCTGCAAACGCGCGGCCCGCCGCAAGCCCTCACCATGACCTCTTTCATTCAGACCCTCGGCGCCGCCTGGCAGCGCACCGGCTCGCTGCTGTGCGTGGGCCTCGACCCCGAACCGACAAAATTCCCGGCTGCGCTCAATGGCCGCAGCGACGCGATCTTCGAGTTTTGCCGCGAGATCGTCGATGCCACGGCGCCCTATGCGTGCTCGTTCAAGCCGCAGATCGCCTATTTCGCCGCGCACCGCGCCGAAGACCAGCTCGAAGCGCTGATCGCGCACGTTCACGAGAAGCATCCCGGCCTGCCCGTGATTCTCGACGCCAAGCGCGGCGACATCGGCAGCACGGCGGAACAGTACGCGCGCGAAGCCTTCGAGCGCTTCCAGGCCGATGCCGTGACGGTCAACCCGTACATGGGTTTCGATTCGATCGAGCCGTGGCTCGAGCACAAGGGCAAAGGCGTGATCGTGCTGTGCCGTACCTCGAACCCCGGCGGTTCGGATCTTCAGTTTCTTGACACCGCGGGCCGCCCGCTTTATCAGGTCGTGGCGGATCTCGCGGCCAACACATGGAACGCCAGCGGCGAACTCGGCCTCGTGGTGGGTGCGACGTTCCCGAAGGAAATCGAAACGGTGCGCGGCATTGTCGGCGACATGCCGTTGCTGATTCCGGGCATTGGCGCGCAGGGCGGCGACGTGGAGGCCACCGTCAAGGCGGGCCGCACCGCGAACGGCACCGGCATGCTCGTCAACTCGTCGCGCGCGATCATTTACGCGAGCAAGGGCGAGGACTACGCGCAGGCGGCCGCAACGGCTGCACGGAACACGCGCGACACGATTAACGCGTTCCGCTAATCGTCAATTCTGTTTAAGCCTTGTTTGTATCGGGCGCGCGTTGCGACGCGTGCCCGAAGTGACTTAAAGTTTTCCTAACATTCTTTGCTGATTTCAGAGACTTCTTGGTGCAATGCCGAGAAATTAAGAGTTCTCTGATACGTCCGGCATTTTCCGATTCGTATGATGCCCACTACATGGCCAAAGACCCTGCGCGCGTGTATTCGGCGCGTGTGTCGATGCGTCTGGAACGACTCGAATTCGATTTTCTTTCTCCACTTCAGATGACTCGCTGAGCGCGTTGCCAGCACGCTTCGGCCTGCCAAGTGCGGTTCGTTAATCGAAGTCATTCGATAGGTTCGCCGCTCGAAAAACGCGATATTAGGTCATGGAAGTCGAAAGGCTTTCTGCCGATTTTTCCTGGGCTCGTGAGTGGGAGCCGACGCTTTGGTTGCCCTCTGACCTGATGTGATTTGAGACTGACCCGGTTGAAATTTCAGACGGGATTGGAATGCTCAAAAATCTCTGTAAATCTTCAAGATTAATTTAGGATTGCAAATGAATAAGGCTTATCGTTCAGTCTGGAACGAAGCAACCGGAACGTGGGTTGCGGCGGCGGAAACTGCCGTTGCGCGTGGCAAGAAGAACCGCAGCGCGAAATTGATCGTCGCGGGTTCGCTTGCAGCGCTAGGCGGCGTCGCGCACGCGAGCGGCATTGACGGCGGATCGATCGTGAGTGCCCCCCAGATTGCCATTGGCTCCGGCGCGAAGGTCACCGCCAGTACCAATGACGGTCAAACGGGCGTCGCGGTGGGGGTGAATGCGTTGTCCTCGGGCGGGTACGCTCAGGCATTCGGCAGCGGTTCTACCGCAAGTGGAGGCGGTGCTGCGGCATTTGGCTACGCCGCATCCGCCACAAGCAACTACGCGATGGCATTTGGCTGGGGTGCGAACGCGAGTGGTAGCGGGGCCACTGCGATGGGGAGAACTAGCGTTGCATCTGGCAGCTACGCAATGGCTTTGGGCGACTCGACAAAGGCTACGGGCTCGGGCTCAAACGCGATTGGCCAGAACGCGGCGGCTGGTGGCACAAGCGCAACGGCGCTTGGCCAGAACTCGGTGGCTTCCGCCAACAACGCCACGGCGCTCGGCGACGCGACGCGCGCATCGGGCGCAAGCTCGGTGGCGATTGGTTCGACGTCGACCGCAGCGGGCCTGAGTTCGGCGGCGCTTTCGTCGAACTCCAAGGCGCTGGCTGACTACAGTGAAGCCATGGGCAATGGGTCAGTCGCCAACAAACTGGGCGATATGGCCCTGGGCGCGTCTTCCAGTGCAACCGGCGGTGGCGCGATCAATCAGTACGCGACAGCGGTAGGTACGAATGCGGCCGCCAGCGGCGCGGGCACCACGGCACTCGGCTCAAATGCAGCCGCGACGGGTGGTTACGCCACGGCGATCGGCTCCGCTGCAAAAGCCTCGGGCGCGAGCGCGATCGCGCTCGGCCAGTCGGCTGTGTCGAGCAGCACGAACACTGCGGCGATCGGTACCGGGGCGACGGCTGCGGGCGCAAACTCGGTGTCGATTGGTTCGACGGCCAGGGCGCTGGCTGACTACACCGAAGCCATGGGCAATGCCGCAATCGCCAACAAACTAGGCGATATGGCCCTGGGCGCGTCTTCCAGTGCAACCGGCGGTGGAACGAACAACCAGTACGCGACAGCGGTAGGTACGAGTGCGGTCGCCAGCGCCGCAGGCACCGCGGCATTCGGCTCAAATGCAGCCGCGACGGGTGGTTACGCCACGGCGATCGGCTCCGCAGCACAAGCCTCGGGCTCGAGCGCGATCGCGCTCGGCCAGTCGGCTAAGTCGAGCAACACGAACACCATTGCGATCGGCAATGGGGCCAGTGCGTCTGGCTTCAACTCCGCTGCAGTGGGTGCGCTTGCACAAACGCTGAACAACGGGGACGTGGCCTTCGGCACCAACTCGTACGCAAACGGTACGGGTCCGAGTAACAACGCTGCTGCAATCGGCTACGGCGCAACGGCTTCGGGCGCGAGCGCGAGTGCTTTCGGTGGCGCTGCGAAGGCAACCGCAGCGAACGCAACGGCCCTGGGCCAGGGCGCGCAAGCGACGGTCGCGAACTCGGTGGCACTGGGCCAGGGCTCGGTCGCCAACACCACTGGCGTGACGACGGCAAGCGGCGTGATCGGCGGTACGACCTACAACTACGCGGGCGGTGCGCCGATCGGCGTGGTGAGCGTGGGCACGAGCAGCGCGACGCGCCAGATCACGAACGTGGCGGCAGGCCAGGTGACGGCGGCCAGCACGGACGCGGTCAATGGTTCGCAACTGTTTGCGACCAACAGCAAGGTCACGCAGAACACGTCGGACATCTCCAACCTGTATAGCCAGATCACGAACATGAGCGGCGGCACGTCGCCTGATGCCGTGATGTACGACTCGTCGGCGCACAATTCGGTCACGCTGGGCGGCAAGACGGCTTCCGCGGCTGTCGCGCTGCATAACGTGGCAAACGGCACGCTGAACGCGACGAGCACCGACGCCGTGAATGGCTCGCAGCTGTACGCGACGAACACCAGCATCTCGAATCTCGCGGGCAGCGTGACGAACCTCGCCGGCGACGTGACGAACATGCAGGGCGACATCACCACCATCCAGGGCAATATCTCGACGCTCTCCGGTGATGTGACGAACATGCAGAGCGACATCACGAACATGCAAGGCCAGATGGCCGATGCCGTGATGTATGACTCGTCGGCGCATGACTCGGTGACGCTGGGCGGCAACGGTTCGACCTCGGTCGTGATTCACAACGTCGCGAACGGCGTGGTGGACGCATCGAGCATGGACGCGGTGAATGGTTCGCAGCTCTACGACATCCAGACGCAGATCAACAATGTCCAGAACATTGCTGGTAACGCGAGCGATCCGATGTTCACGGCGCAGGGCGATCGCAACACCGAAGCAGCGCAGGCAACGGGCACGCATGCCACGGCAGCGGGCGCGAAGGCGGCGGCAAGCGGTGTACAGGCAACGGCGGTTGGCTTTGGCGCGACCGCGACCGGGAACAGCTCGACGGCGCTTGGTGTGGGTGCGACCGCGAGTGCGAACAACTCGGTGGCGCTGGGCGAAGGCTCGGTGGCTGATCGTGACGGCACGGTGTCGGTGGGTTCGGCGGGTATGCAACGCCAGATCACCAACGTCATGGCTGGTACGCAAGGCACCGACGCGGTCAACGTTGACCAGTTGAACCAGACGGTCAACAACGCCGTGCTCGACATCGGCAACCAGGTCCAGCAAGGCGTACAGCAGGCCAACTCGTACACGAACCAGCAGATTGGTGCGGTTCGCCGTGACATGAACGCGATGGGCGCGGCGGCTATGGCAGCTTCGTCGCTTATCCCGAACGCACGGGCGGAAGGCAACTTCCAGATGGCGGCGGCGGCGGGTACGTACGGTGGCCAAAGCGCGCTGGCCGTGGGTGCTAACTGGTATGTGACCGATCGTCTGCTTCTGAACGCGCACGTTTCGAAGTCGACTGGCGGTGGCAGCACCGGCGCGTCGATCGGCGCAACGTTCGGGTTCTAAGCGAGCGTAACCGAATGCCCGCCACGGGAAACCGTGGCGGGCGCACGGAGAATTCCATGAAGAAAATTTTGATAGCAAGCGCGTTATTGTCGGCGCTCGCGAGCGTGCAAGCGTTCGCCAGCATCGGCAGCGACGCCGAGGCGCTGATGCCCGCCGCGCAACGGATCGCCAATCCGTACCAGCGCGGTCTGGCGGAAGGCTGGCTCGACATCGCGGCGCGTCAGGACAGTCATGTGCTCGTGTCGTCGGTGTACAACGACGCAGCGGCGCGCGCGCTCAACAACGGTCGTCATTTCATCGACGGCAGCGTGCCGTTCCAGCCGATCTACAGCCAGAAAAACTGGCCGCCGGTCGAAACGCGCGAGAAGTGGGTCAACGCTCTGAAGGAGCTCGAGCGTACCAACGAGCGCGCGGCAAAGTCGCCGTGCCGCAACGAGGATGCCGGCCGTCTCGCGGCACTCACCGACGAAGTCTGGAAGGAGCAGGACGAAACGCACGGCACGCGTTGGGTGCACGGCTGGGAAGCCGTGGAACGCGCGCAGAAACTCGCGCAGCAGGTCAACAAAAAGCTCGATCAATGCGTTCCGCCGGTAGCCGCGGTTCCGGCGCCGGTACCGGCTCCGGTCGTGGTCGCGGCGCTGCCGGTGGCCAAGCCGCTGTCGCTTTCGGCCGACGCGCTGTTCGACTTCGACAGTTCGGTTCTGAAGCCCGAAGGCCAGAACATGATCCAGGTGCTCGCGCAGCGCTTGCGTGACAACCGCGCAAAGCTGAGCGTGCTGAAGATCGACGGTTACACCGACCGCTTTGGTTCCTCCGCGCATAACCTGAAGTTGTCGCGCCAACGCGCAGAAGCCGTGCAGCAGGCGTTGCTGGCTCAGGGCGTGGCGGCGGAGCGTTTCGAAATCAACGGCTTTGGCGCTGCGGATCCGGTGAAGTTCTGTCCGGGCAAGCAGGCAACGCCGACGGTGGTCGCGTGTCTCGCGCCTAACCGTCGGGTACAGATCACCGCACGATAAGCGGAAAAGAACTCGCAGTCAGGACAGCGAGTAGAAGGACGAACGACGTCAACGTTCGTCCGGCGTGGTAGGGCGTTTGCGGCGTGCTTTCGGGCACGCCGCTTTTTTTTTGCTCGGCGGTTGCCGCTCGATCCTCGGGCTCAGTCTCTTTTCGCGGCGCTCACCGAGGCGGGCCTGCCCAGCAGTTCGATGAGGGATCGATGCAGCGGATATTGCTCCGCGAGCGCCAAGGTATCGGCGATCTCGAACTCGCTGAACTCGAAGCCCGGCGCCACGGTGCAGCCCACCAGCGCATACGTGGACGGATCGCAGCAGCGCGCCGCGAACCAGTGGCCCGCGGGCACCACGGCCTGGAATACGGTGCCCGCGTGATCGAGCGCGTGGCCGAGCTTGCGCGTGGAGAGTACGCCGCGCTCGTCGATCGAATGAATCTCGATGGGCGAGCCCGCGTAGAAGTGCCAGAGCTCGTCGGAGCGGATGCGATGCCACGCCGAATAGGCGCCGTCGGCGAGCAGGAAGTAGATGGCGGTGGAGGCCGCGCGCGTGCCTTCCGTTGCGCTCGCGCCTTCGCGTTGCACGAATTTGTCGGCGCGGTAGGTTTCGCTGTAGTAACCGCCTTCGGGGTGAGGTTCGAGCCCGAACCGGCGGATCAGTTCTTCGACAGCGACGTTGGCGTGTGCCATGGCGGAGGCCTCCGTGGTGCGCAGCCCGCGCCGCTCTGGGCGCCAGGCCGGATTAGCGTTCTTTCTCGTCGATGAGCGCGAGCAGCCCGCGCAGCGCGTGCGCGGCGGCCTGCACGCGAATCCGTTCGCGGTCGCCCTTGAAGACCACGGTCTCGACGCTCGTGTGCAGGCGGTTGCTCCAGCCGAACGACACCATGCCGACGGGTTTGTCCGGCGTTCCGCCGCCCGGCCCGGCAACGCCGGTGATGGCCAGCGAAACTTGTGCCCGGCTGTTGCGCAGCGCGCCTTCGGCCATGGCGCGCGCGACCGGTTCGCTCACCGCGCCGTGACGCTCGATCAAGTCGGGCGGCACGCCGATCATCTCGCTTTTCGCCTGATTCGAGTACGTGACGAAGCCACGTTCGAACCAGCCGCTGCTGCCCGAAATGTCGGTGATGGCGGTGGCGACCATGCCGCCCGTGCAGGACTCGGCGGTCGCGAGCATGAGGCGTCCGTCGCGCAGTGCGTTGCCGGCGCGGATCGCGAGTTGGTGGACGACGGAATCGGTAGGCATGGCGAGCGTGGGGAGAAAAGGCGGTTCAGACGGACATGCGCCAGAGCGCGATCACGAGCAGCGTGAAGAACGCGGCAACAAGGTCGTCGAGCATGATGCCAAGGCCGCCCTTGAAGCGGCGGTCGAAATAGCGGATGGGCGGCGGCTTCACCATGTCGAAGAAGCGGAACACCACGAACGCCCACACGCGCCCGGCGAAGTCGACGGGCGTGACCATCAGCAGCACCAGCCAGAACGCGACGATCTCGTCCCAGACGATCGCCGATGGATCTTCGGTGCGCAGCTTCTTCGCCGTGAACCCCGTGATGCCAATACCGGCGAAAAAGCCCACGACGATCAGCACCGACCAGTCGATCACCGTGAAGTAGCGGTTGAGCACTTCGAACGCGGCCCAGGCGAACAGCGTGCCGGCCGTGCCGGGCGCAAGACGCGAGAGGCCCGAACCGAAGCCGAGCGAAATGATATGCAGCGGATGCGTGAGCATGAACGGCGCGTCGGCGCGGCGCGGACCTTTCGGAGCGCTTGCGTTGCCGCTTTCAGCGGCGCGGCCGTTCGCGCCGTTCGGCCGCGCGGGCGCGACGCCCGCGGCGCTGGCGTTGGCCTGGTTCCCGGCGCCGAAGTCTTCGGCGGGCGAGGGCGTGGGGTCAGTCTGCATGGAAATGGTCGAAACCTTGCAACGTCAGGTCGAGCGGCGCCCCGGCGGCGTCGCGCCAGGCGATCGCGGGCACGGCCGCGGCGGGCGAAGTCAGGGCACTCATTGTACCGATGCGCGTGACGCGCACCCCCGCCTGTTGCGCAGCCGCCTCGACCGCTTCGCGCTGGTCGCGGGCCGCCGTGAAGCACAGCTCGTAATCGTCGCCGCCCGCGAGCGCGCACTGCAGTTGCACGGCGCGCGGCAGACGCGCGAGCGCGGGCGATACCGGCAAGGCGTCCACGTCGATGGCGGCGGCGAGGCGCGAGCGTTCCAGGATATGCCGCAGGTCGCCGGCGAGGCCGTCGGAGAGGTCGAGCGCGGCGCGCGCCACGCCGCGCAGCGCGAGGCCGAGCGCGACCCGCGGTTCCGGGTATTCGAGCGCGCGGCGAAAGTGCGCGACGTCGGCAGCGGCATCGGCGCCGCTCGTTTGCCATTCGCCGCGCAGCACGCCGAGTCCCGCGCGCGCGTCGCCGGGCGTGCCGGACACCCAGATGTCGTCGCCGTCGCGGGCGGCGTCGCGACGAAGTGCGGCATCCTGCCGCACCGAGCCGAACACCGTCAGGCAAAGGTTGAGCGGACCGGCCGTGGTATCGCCGCCGATCAGCTCGCAGTCGTAGCGGTCGGCGAGTTCGAAGAGCCCCGCGCTGAACGCGGCGAGCCAGTCTTCGCGCGGCTTGGGCAGCGCGCACGCGAGCGTGAAGCCGAGCGGCGCGGCACCCATTGCCGCGAGATCTGACAGATTTACGGCGAGCGCCTTGTGGCCGAGCGCGTGCGGGTCGACATCGGCGAAAAAGTGGCGGCCTTCCACGAGCATGTCGGTGGACACGGCCAGCATCTCGCCGGCGGCGGGCGCGATCAGCGCGCAGTCGTCGCCAATGCCGAGCGCCGCGCGCCGCGTGTGTTGGCGGGCGCGCTGCGCGAAATATCGGTCGATCAGGGAGAACTCGGAAAGCATGACGAAAGGTCTATGACGAATGGCCAGGCCTGCGTCGCGCAATCCATGCGCGCGCGGGCTTTCATGATGTTCCGGTCGCGGCACCTGAGCCCGGACTGAAAGGAATGCTGCCGGGGAATGGCGCTACAATCGGTCAAACTTTGTGTTCGAGTTGTCATTCTAATCTGCACTAACGTCCCGCCATCCCATGACGAATTCCGCCACGAACAAGCTTCGCGAAGCCGCGCTCGATTACCACGAGTTCCCCACGCCGGGGAAGATCGCCATCGCGCCGACCAAGCAGATGATCAACCAGCGCGACCTGTCGCTCGCATATTCGCCGGGCGTTGCGTTCGCGTGCGAAGCGATCGTCGAAAACCCGCTCAACGCCGCGCGCTTCACGGCCCGCAGCAATCTGGTTGGCGTGGTGTCGAACGGCACGGCCGTGCTCGGCCTCGGCAATATCGGCCCGCTCGCCTCCAAGCCGGTCATGGAAGGTAAAGCGGTGCTGTTCAAGAAGTTCGCGGGCATCGACGTGTTCGACATCGAGCTGAACGAGTCGGATCCGCACAAGCTCGTAGACGTGATCGCCGCGCTCGAACCCACCTTCGGCGGCATCAACCTCGAAGACATCAAGGCGCCGGAATGCTTCATCGTCGAACGTGAAGCCCGCAAGCGCATGAAGATTCCGGTGTTCCACGACGACCAGCACGGCACGGCCATCGTCGTGGCGGCCGCCGTGACCAACGGCCTGAAGGTCGTCGGCAAGGACATCAAAGACGTGAAACTCGTGGCCTCGGGCGCGGGCGCGGCGGCGCTGGCGTGTCTGGACCTGCTCGTCGACCTCGGCCTGCCGCTCGAAAACATCGTGGTGACCGACCTCGCGGGCGTGGTCTACAAGGGCCGCACCGAGCTGATGGACCCGGACAAGGAACGCTTCGCGCGCGAAACGAACGCGCGCACGCTGGCCGAAGTCGTTGAAGGCGCCGACATTTTCCTCGGTCTGTCTGCCGGCGGCGTGCTCAAGCAGGACATGGTCAAGCAAATGGCCGCGAAGCCGCTCATTCTGGCGCTCGCGAACCCCACGCCGGAAATCCTGCCGGAACTGGCGCTCGAAGTGCGTCCGGACGCGGTGCTCGCCACGGGCCGCACCGACTACCCGAACCAGGTCAACAACGTCCTGTGCTTCCCGTTCATCTTCCGCGGCGCGCTCGACGTGGGCGCGACCACCATCACGCGCGAGATGGAAATCGCCACCGTGAACGCGATCGCCGAACTCGCGCGCCAGGAACAGAGCGACGTCGTGGCCACGGCGTACGGCATTCAGGATTTGCAGTTCGGCCCGGAATATCTCATTCCCAAGCCGTTCGACCCGCGTCTGATCGTGAAGATCGCGCCGGCCGTCGCGAAGGCCGCGATGGATTCGGGCGTCGCCACGCGCCCGATCGAGGACATGGACGCGTACGAGCAGCATCTGCAGCAGTTCGTGTATCACAGCGGCACGACCATGAAGCCGATCTTCCAGATCGCGCGCGCCGTGGAGCCGGAAAAGAAGCGCATCGTGTTCGCCGAGGGCGAAGAGGAGCGCATCCTGCGCGGGGTACAGATCGTCGTCGACGAAAAACTCGCCAAACCCATCCTGATCGGCCGTCCGGCGGTGATCGAGCAGCGCATCGCGCGCTACGGGCTGCGTCTCGTGGCGGGCCAGGATTACACGGTCGTCAACACCGACCACGACGAGCGTTACCGCGACTTCTGGCAGACCTACGCGAAGCTGATGGCACGCAAGGGCATCACGCAGCAAATGGCGAAGCTCGAAATGCGCCGCCGCACCACGCTGATCGGCTCGATGCTGGTGGAAAAGGGCGAGGCCGACGGCATGATCTGCGGCACGGTGAGCACGACGCACCGCCATCTGCACTTCATCGACCAGGTGATCGGCAAGAAGGAAGGCTGCAATGTGTACGGGGCAATGAACGGTCTCGTGCTCCCTAACCGCCAGATCTTCATCGTCGACACGCACGTGAACGTGGACCCCACGCCCGAGCAACTCTGCGAGATCACCATCATGGCGGCGGAAGAAGTGCGCCGTTTTGGCATCGAGCCGAAGGTCGCGCTGTGCTCGCACTCGAACTTCGGTTCGAGCAACGCGGCTTCGGCGCAGAAGATGCGCGACCTGCTCGTGCTGCTCCAGGAGCGCGCGCCCGAGTTGCAGGTGGACGGCGAAATGCACGGCGACGTCGCGATCGACGCCAATCTGCGCCGCGAGGTGCTGCCGGAATCGACGCTCGAAGGCGAAGCGAACCTGCTCGTCATGCCGAACATCGACGCGGCGAACATCTCGTACAACCTGCTGAAGACGGCGGCCGGCAACAACATCGCCATCGGGCCAATCCTGCTGGGCGCGGCCAAGCCGGTGCACGTGCTGACGGCTTCGGCCACGGTGCGCCGCATCGTCAACATGACCGCGCTGCTGGTCGCGGATGTGAACGCGACGCGTTAAGTCATCCGGTCGCTCACTTGCCTCTGTGCTCGCCGGCCATGTCGGCGAGCCGCCTGAAACGGCGCGCTCACCTGTGATGCGCGCCGTTTTTCTTTGTCTTTCGTTGCACATCCCGGTGGATTTGGGATCGCTCGAGTGTTGTAAAAATTACCTGTTTGCGGCTTGTGCGGGGTCGAGCCGCGGTGGGGCGGACGAGCCGAACGTTGCTTCCCGGCATCATTAGCGATACCCTTACACCTTTCATGGTCGTCGAACGCGTAATCCGAAAAGCGGAAATCAGGTGATGGCGCGCATGGGGCTGCGGAAGGAAACCGAAAGCGATAGCGGTGGCAACGTGCTCCGGGCGTCTCGCGTAACCCGTTGTTTCGGCAACGGTTTGACTGAGCGCTGGCTGTCGTGGCGCACTTTGCGGCGTGGCAGGCATGCGGCGGCGGTGGCACTGGTCGCGGCGGCGGCGCTCGCATCGGGCGGCGCGCAGGCGTATCGAAGCCAGCCCGACGAAGGCGCAACCGGTATCGGCAGCATTTCGGTGAACGAATTGCCCCGCGAAGCCGTCAGCACCTTGAGCCTGATCGCGTCGGGCGGTCCGTTTCCTTATGAAAAGGATGGCGTCGTGTTCGGCAATTTCGAGCGGATGCTGCCGGCGCACCGGCGCGGCTACTACCACGAGTACACGGTCCCGACACCGCGCGCCCGCAATCGCGGGGCGAAGCGCATCGTCTGCGGCGGCTCGCTCAAGCGCACCGACAACTGTTACTACTCCGACGACCACTACGCCAGTTTCAGGCGAATTAATGATTGACACCGGGATGAGCGGCATGAGCGATAACGTTTACGCGCACGACCCCCGGGTCGCGAGCGATCTGTTCGCGTCCGGCGAGGGCAACCTGTTCCAGCGCGTCATGCAGTTGAAGGAAGACGGCGAGGCGCGCGACAAAGAGGCGGCGCTTTCATTGAACGAGGAGACCATGGACCTGTTTGCGACCGTGCGGCCGAACATCGTCCAGTCGATTCGGGCGTTCCGCGTGCAGGATCTCGCGGACGAGGCGCAGCGGCTCCAGCAGCATTTCCTCTACGCGTTTTGTGCGAATGCGCAAACCAAGCAGGAAGTGCTGGAAACCATCGCCACGTCGTTTCTGTTTCCGAAGCATTTCGGCAAAAATTACGACGGGCTATACGACTGTCTGACCGATCTCGTGCAGAAAGCGGGCGAACAGCCGGGCTTTGTGATCGTGCTCGAGGGCCTGCCGATCGCGCAGAAGTTCGATAAAGATGGGCGCGAGACGCTGCTCGACGTGTTCCGTGAAGCCACGGAATACTGGGCCGAGCGCAAGGTGGCGTTCCGGGTGTTCTATTCGTTCGCCTGACGAGTTTTCGCGGCGCGCGTTTTCTCGTTTTTAACGCGGGAATTTTGCCGATCCGTCAGGATCGTCGTAGGGATGCGACAGAAAACCACAAGCCCGCCTCTTTGGCGGGCTTTGTCATTTTTACCAACCGCCCCAGCGCGCGGCCAGTGCGGCGAGCACGGCGATCCCCGCCGTTTCGGTGCGCAGCACGCGCGGCCCGAGGCCCACGGCGATGAAGCCGTGATCGAGCGCCGCGGCTTCTTCCGGCGACGAGAAGCCGCCTTCCGGCCCTACGAGCACGGTGACTTCGCCGGAGGGCGGATCGACGGGCAAGGTCGAGAACGACACGTTCGCGCGCGGCGAGAGCAGCACGCGCAATTCGCCTTCGCCGGGCCGCTTGGGCATGGAGCCCAGCCACGTGGCGATTTCGCGCGTGGACGCGACGTCGGGCATGCGATTGCGCCCGCATTGCTCGCACGACGCCTGGACAATGCGCTGCCAGTGCGCCTGGCGGCGCACGGCACGGTCGCCCGAGAGACGTACGACGCTGCGCGAGGTGGTGAGCGGCACGAAGCTGGTCGCGCCGAGTTCGACCGCTTTCTCGATCAGCCAGTCCATCTTGTCGCTGCCGGCGATGCCTTGGGCGAGTGTGAGCCGGTAGGGCGGCTCGGTTTCGATGTCGCGATACGGACCGACGCGCACCTGGGTGTCGCGGCGTTCCATTTCCATGATCTCGGCACTGTATTCGCCGCCGAGGCCATTGAATAGCACGATGGTGTCGCCGGGTTGCAGACGCAGCACCTGAACGTGGCGCGTGACTTCGTCGGGCAGGGTGACGACCTCGTCGGACTGCAGGGCACTGCCGACGAAAAAGCGGGGCATAAGACTATTTCTCATTGATTCAGGACAGGTGGCGAGCAAGCGCCCAGCGGTAACCGTCGAGGTCTTCGACCTGCGCGAAACGGTCTCCCCAGAATTGATCCTGCGGCTCGCTCAGCGATTTCGCACCGGCGCTGAGCGCCCGCGCATAAACCGCGTCGACATCGTCGACATACAGATAAAAAGATTGCGGCGCGACGGTTTGCGCGCTTTTGGGCGTGCGCGCCGTCGAACCAAACGCCCCTTCCGGCGCGAACATGACGATCAGCTGGTCGTGGTACGTCATTTCCACATGCATGACCGCGCCGTCGTCCTCGACGCTGTCTCGAACGGCAAAACCGAAAGCCGCCTGATAAAAGGCCATCGACGTACGCGCTTCGCGCACGGTCAGATACGGTGTCAACCACGGCACGCCTGCGGGGCGGGGTGGGGTCATCGGGTCTCTCCAGATTCGCGGTTCGAGTGACGCGCCACGCACGAAGGCGTAGGACGCGCACGAAGAAAGCGTTAGGACCTGCCATTTTCCACCGACAGGATCACTAAAGCTGTAGGAATTCGCCTAGTTTATCTCGGGTGGTCAACGACACTTTTAAGAGCATCTCATGGAGTCGCGGGTCGTAGTATCGCAAGCCTTCGATTCTGCGAGCGGCAGCGCGTGCCTCGAGCGTCGCGAGATCGACGGCGGCCGGATCGGACACGTCGCTCGCGATGGCCATCAACCAGAGCGAGCCGTAGAGCGGGATGTAGGCGCCGAGCGGCCGCACCACGGCGAAAGCGCCGCGCAGCCCGGCGAGCAGCGCCCGCACGCGTTCGGGGTGATGAAACGGCGAGCCCAGATGCAGCGAGACGAGCGCATCGGCGCTCATCACGCGCTTGAGCGCGGCGTAGAACGCGCCCGTGTACAGGCCGGCGGCGGGCGAGTCAGGCGGCGTCAGATCGAACACCACGAGGTCGAAGCGCTCCTGCGCCGAGGCGACGAACGCCGCCGCATCGCCGATCACGAGTTCCACGCGCGGATCGTCGAAGGCGCCGCCGCGCACGCCGGGCAAGTAATCGCCTGTCAGACGGACGACGTCGGGATCGAGTTCGGCGACCACGATGCGCGCGATGTCCGGATGCCGCAGCAGCTGACGCGCCGCGCCGCCGTCGCCGCCGCCCAGCACCAGCGCCGCGCGCGGCGAAGGATGCGCGAGCGCGGCCGGGTGCGTCATGCATTCGTGATAGATGAACTCGTCGCCGGCCGACGTCATCGGGCGGCCGTCGAGCGTGAACAGGCAGCCGAGCTGCGGCGTATCCCAGACCTCGATGCGCTGGTACGGCGTGTCAAGGGCGGCGAGGCGGCGCGCGTCGGGAAAACCGTACACCGCGTCGGCGGCGGGGCGAAAGAGGAGCGAATCGGTCACGGTAAATCCGGCGCGAAAAATGGGGCCAGCGTGGGTATTCTAGTTGCCGATGAAGCGAGGCGGGGCGGCGCGCGGCCGAGCGCTTGTGCGTCGTTAATGCGTCGCTAATGCGCCGGGTGTCCGTCGGAAAAGTCGCCGATAACGACAGCGCCGACGTCCAAACGCCGCCGTTCCCACATGCCAGCAGGGTCATGCCCGACAGTCAGGGTTCGCCCCAACGATCTGCTAGAATAACGCCCTTTGCAGCCTCCTCCGTTTGCTCTGCCGTTTCGCGTCTCCTGGCGCCGCATGTGCGCCGGAGCAGCCGTGCTGCCGAGCTTCCGGAATCCAGTGCTGCAGTGCGCCCGCCGCCGCTGTTTGTCGTTTGGCCGTGCCGCCCACGCCGCTTTTTGCACACTTCCGGACTCGACATGACGACCTCGTCCTCCGCCTCCCCCGCAACCACCCAGCTGATGGCCAACGCGATCCGCGCGCTGTCGATGGATGCCGTTCAGCAAGCGAACTCCGGTCACCCCGGCATGCCGATGGGCATGGCCGAGATCGCCGTTGCGCTGTGGTCCCGCCATCTGCGCCATAACCCGACGAACCCGCACTGGAGCGACCGCGATCGCTTCGTGCTGTCGAACGGCCACGGCTCGATGCTGCTGTACTCGCTGCTGCACCTGACGGGCTACGACCTGCCGATGTCGGAACTGAAGAACTTCCGTCAGATGCACTCGAAAACGCCGGGCCACCCCGAATACGGCATCACGCCGGGCGTCGAGACGACCACGGGCCCGCTCGGCCAGGGTCTCGCGAATGCCGTCGGCATGGCGCTCGGCGAAGCGCTGCTCGCGGCCGAGTTCAACAAGGCCGACGCGAAGATCGTCGATCACCACACCTATGTGTTCCTCGGCGACGGCTGCCTGATGGAAGGCATCTCGCACGAAGCCTGCTCGTTCGCCGGCACGCTCAAGCTGAACAAGCTGATTGCGTTCTACGACGACAATGGCATCTCGATCGACGGCGACGTCGTGAACTGGTTCCACGACGACACGCCCAAGCGCTTCGAAGCCTACGGCTGGAACGTGGTCCCGCACGTGAACGGCCACGACGTCGAGGCAATCGACGCGGCCATCAAGCAGGCCAAGGCGTCGGACAAGCCCACGCTCATCTGCTGCAAGACGCAGATCGGCCATGGCGCGCCCACCAAGGCGGGCGGCCACGACGTGCACGGCGCGCCGCTCGGCGCGGAAGAAATCGCCAAGTGGCGCGACGCGGTGGGCTGGAAGTGGGAGCCGTTCACGCTGCCGCAGGAAGTCTACGCAGACTGGGACGCGAAGGAAGCCGGCGCGAAGTTCGAAGCCGGCTGGAACGAGCAGTTCGCCGCTTACCAGTCGAAGTACCCGGAGCAGGCTGCCGAGTTCCAGCGCCGCATGGCCGGCAAGCTGCCCGCCGACTGGGCCGAGAAGGCCGCCGCGATCATCGCCGGCGCGGATTCGCGCAAGGAAACCGTCGCTACGCGCAAGGCGTCGCAGCAAGCCATCGAAGGTCTCGCGGCCGCACTGCCCGAACTGCTCGGCGGCTCGGCTGACCTGACCGGCTCGAACCTCACGAACTGGAAGGCCTCGAAGCCGGTGCGCGCGGCCAAGCCGGGCGAAAGCGGCATCGAGTGGGGCAACCACGTCAACTACGGCGTGCGCGAATTCGGCATGAGCGCGGCGCTCAACGGCCTCACGCTGCATGGCGGCTACAAGGCGTTCGGCGGCACCTTCCTCACGTTCTCCGATTACAGCCGCAACGCGCTGCGCGTGGCCGCGCTGATGAAGTGCCCGTCGATCTTCGTGTTTACGCACGATTCGATCGGCCTCGGCGAAGACGGCCCCACGCACCAGTCGATCGAACAGGTGCCGAGCCTGCGCCTGATCCCGAACATGACGGTCTGGCGCCCGGCCGACACGGTGGAAACGGCGGTGGCCTGGACCGAGTCGATCACGCATCACGGCCCGTCGTCGCTGATCTTCAGCCGTCAGAACCTGCAGTTCAACGAGCGCACCGACGCCCAGATCGCGAACATCGCCAAGGGCGGTTACGTGCTGAAGGACTGGAACGACGACATTCCGAGCCGCAAGATCATCCTGATCGCCACGGGTTCGGAAGTCGAACTCGCGGTGAAGGCCGTGGAGGCGCTGCAGCGCGAAGGCATCGGCGCTCGCGTGGTGTCCATGCCGTCCACCAACGTGTTCGACCGCCAGGACGCCGAGTACAAGGAACGCGTGCTGCCGAAGGGCGTGCGCCGCGTGGCGATCGAAGCCGCGCAGGGCGACTTCTGGCGCAAGTACGTGGGCCTCGAAGGCGGCGTGGTCAGCATCGACACGTTCGGCGAGTCGGCCCCGGCCGGCGTGCTGTTCAAGCACTTCGGCTTCACGGTCGAAAACGTCGTGGCCACGGCCAAGGCCGCGCTCGACAACTAAGCATCGAGATACACGGGCTCGCCTTCTGGCGGGCCCGTTTGCCGTGTGCGCCCCGTTCGCGATGACATTGCCGCCACGAGCGGACGGGCAGGGCGGCGCACGGTGCCGGAACAGAATTTTTTACCATCAGGAGATAAACCATGACCATTCGCGTCGCTATCAACGGCTACGGCCGCATTGGCCGCAACACGCTGCGCGCGTTCTACGAGAACGGCAAGAAGCACGACATCCAGATCGTCGCCATCAACGACCTGGGTGACGCGAAGACCAACGCGCACCTGACGCAATACGACACGGCACACGGCAAGTTCCCCGGCGAAGTCTCGGTGGACGGCGACTACCTCGTGGTGAACGGCGACCGTATCCGCGTGCTGGCCAACCGCAACCCGGCCGAACTGCCGTGGGGCGAGCTGGGCGTCGACATCGTGTTCGAGTGCACGGGCTTCTTCACGACGAAGGAAAAGGCCAGCGCCCACCTGAAGGGCGGCGCGAAGAAGGTGATCATCTCGGCGCCGGGCGGCAAGGACGTCGACGCAACCATCGTCTACGGCGTGAACCACGAAGTGCTCAAGTCGACCGACACGGTCATCTCGAACGCATCGTGCACGACCAACTGCCTGGCACCGCTCGTCAAGCCGCTGAACGACAAGATCGGCCTGGAATCGGGTCTGATGACCACGATCCACGCGTACACGAACGACCAGGTTCTGACGGACGTCTACCACGAAGACCTGCGCCGCGCGCGCTCGGCCACGCACAGCCAGATCCCGGCGAAGACGGGCGCGGCATCGGCGGTCGGCCTCGTGCTGCCGGAACTGAACGGCAAGCTGGACGGCTACGCGATCCGCGTCCCGACCATCAACGTGTCGATCGTCGACCTCTCGTTCATCGCCAAGCGCGACACGACGGTCGAAGAAGTCAACGCGATCATGAAGGAAGCGTCGGAAGGCGCGCTCAAGGGCATCCTGGGCTACAACACCGCACCGCTGGTGTCGATCGACTTCAACCACAACCCGGCATCGTCGACGTTCGACTCCACGCTCACGAAGGTCTCGGGCCGTCTGGTCAAGGTGTCGAGCTGGTACGACAACGAGTGGGGCTTCTCGAACCGCATGCTGGACACGGCGGTTGCGCTCGCGAACGCGAAGTAAGCGCTAGACGGCTGCACGGAAAACCGCCCTTCGGGGCGGTTTTTTTGTGAGCTTTGGGCCCAGGGCGCGGGCGAGGCCGGGCGACGCGCAAAGAAAAACGCCACGGCGGACCGTGGCGTTTTTGCGGATGAAACCGGCGTGACAGCGTGCTCAGTGCTTGCGGTGGGGACAGTTTTCTTTCGTGCAGGCGCCGTAGAGCGCGAGCGCGTGTTCCTGCAGCTTGAACCCGCGTTCGTTGGCGATCATCTGCTGGCGCTTCTCGATTTCGGGGTCGAAGAATTCTTCGACGAGACCGCAGTCGAGGCACACGAGATGGTCGTGATGGCTGCCTTCGTTGAGTTCGAACACCGCCTTGCCCGACTCGAAGTTGCTGCGCGTGAGCAGGCCAGCCTGCTCGAACTGCGTGAGTACCCGGTAAACCGTGGCGAGGCCGATGTCCAGCTCCTCGTTCAGCAGGTTGCGATAGACGTCTTCGGCGGTGAGGTGACGAACCGGGCTGTGCTGAAAAATCTCCAGGATCTTGAGGCGCGGCAGAGTCGCCTTTAGCCCGATGTTCTTGAGATCGGTTGGATTGGTCATGACGATAAGTCCCTGGAGTACAATGCTAGGTTCTTATGTTAATGCGTTTTTGCCGTTCCGGGCATTTTCGGCAGAACTTCGAACGAACTTCCACAGAATACGCGCGGCTTCGCGAAAAGCCCGCACGGTGAGGGAAATGATTCCAGAATTCACAACGATCGGCCGACGCATGAACGGCGGCCGCCTGGCGTGCACCCTGCTGGCTGCGGCCGCGTTCGCGGCACTGGCCGGTTGCTCGACATACGACAGCTTGACGCAGCGCGTTGCCCAGAGCATCACGCCTTACCGCATCACCATCGTGCAGGGTAATTTCGTTTCGGCGGAAGCCGCGGCGCAAATGCACGTGGGCATGTCGCGGGCCGAGGTCAAGCAACTGCTCGGCACGCCGCTGCTCACCGACATGTTCCACGCGAACCGCTGGGACTACATCTTCTACTTCAAGCGCGGTTCGACCGCCGTGGTCCAGCAGCGCGACTTCGTCGTGAACTTCGAAGGCGACCGCGTGGCCAGCTGGACGGGCGGCGACGACCTGCCGTCGAACCTCGAGCTGCTCGCCGAAATCGACGGCGACCGCTCGGGCAAAAAGGCCAAGGCGGCCGTGGCGGCTTCGGCGGCGCCCGCTTCGGGCGTGCCAGCTGCGCAAACGTCGAGCGCCACCGGTCCCACGGTGCAGGACACGGCGCGTACGCCGTCGTCGGAACTGGGCACGGCCACCAACGCGCTGCCGCAGGACGCGAACGCGCAAGCCGCCGCCGCCGCGAACCGCGCGACGGAAGCGGTGCAGACGCCGTCGCAGTTCACGCCTTCGGTGCGCGCGGGCAACCCGTCTTCGTCGGCGCTGCCGCAGAACGTCGGCACGATGCCGCAGCAGGTGCAGCTGCATCGCCAGCCGGCGCCGCAGATCCAGGGCGTGGCACCGGCCAATCCGGTCGGTCCGGCACCGGGCGCGCAGGGCACGGGCGACACCAACGCGACGCCGCCGATCCCTTCGCAGAACTCGCAGCTCACGGCGCCGCCCACGGTGCCGGCTTCGGGCGCGGCGGGCCAGTAAGGCGCGGCCGGCGAGGCGCGGCCGGCAAGGTGCGGCCGGCGAGGTACGGCCGGCAAGGTACGGCCGGCAAGGTACGGCCGGCAAGGTGCGGCCGGCAAGGTGCGGCCGGCGAGGCGCGCCCTCGCTTCAAGCACGAGCAGGACGTGGCGCGCGCGGCGCGCCACGGTTATCGCCGGCGGCTTCGGGCCGCCGTGTTTATTTGGCTGGCGTGGTCGTCGTGTCGCCGCTCGGTTTCGTCGTCGGGATTCGGTCGATGGGATTCGATCGATGGGATAGGGCGATCGAGATCCGGCGCTCTCGTTCCGGCAATGTGCGCTGCAGTTTCGCGACGCCGGGTTGCCGTATCGATTGAACCCACGGGCCGTGCGCGCCTCGCGTCACGCCATTGCCGCGCCATCTTGAAATTGCGCTGCGGCGCCCCGTTGCCCGCCTCGAAGGCAGCGCCGCGGCCAGCGACACGTTTCTCAGGAAAAGACTCATGAAAATCGCCATCGCCGGCGCATCGGGCCGCATGGGCCGCATGCTCATCGAAACCGTGCTGAATTCGCCGGACGTCACGCTCTCGGGCGCGCTCGTGCGCCAGGGTTCGGCCGCTTTGGGCCAGGACGCGGGCGCGTTCCTCGGCAAGCAAACGGGTGTGATCGTCACCGACGACATCGAGCAGGTGTTCGCGCAGAGCGACTGCCTGATCGACTTCACGCGTCCCGAGGGCACGCTCGTGCATCTCGAAGCGGCGCAGCGCCATAACGTGAAGATGGTGATCGGCACGACCGGCTTCGACGCGCAGCAGAAGGCGCAGCTCGGCGCGGCCGCGCAACAGGTGTCGATCGTGTTCGCGGCCAACATGAGCGTGGGCGTGAACGTCACGCTCAAGCTGCTCGAATACGCGGCGCGCTTCTTCGAAACCGGCTACGACATCGAGATCATCGAGGCGCACCATCGCCACAAGGTCGACGCGCCTTCGGGCACCGCGCTTGCAATGGGCGAAGCCGTGGCGCACGCGCTCGGCCGCGATCTGGAGCAGTGCGCCGTGTACGGCCGCGAAGGCGTGACGGGCGAGCGCGATCCGTCGACGATCGGGTTTTCGGCGATTCGCGGCGGCGATATCGTCGGCGATCATACGGTGCTGTTCGCGGGCATCGGCGAGCGCGTGGAGATCACGCACAAGTCGTCGAGCCGCCTCTCGTATGCGCAAGGCAGCGTGCGCGCCGCGCGCTTCCTGCAGGACAAGGCGAACGGCCTGTACGATATGCAGGACGTGCTCGGCCTGCGCTGAGCCGCATCTTTTCCAACGTCCGGTGCGCGTGCGCGCGAGGCCGGACCGCCAGTGAGCGAGGTCCGATGGCAGCGAGTACCGGAGTCATTCACTACCTGCAGTCGAGCGACGCCATCACGCATGCCGTCGCGTGGGTGCTGCTCGCCATGTCCGTTGCGAGCTGGTGCTTTCTGATCGTCAAGAGCTGGGTGCTGCTGCGCGCGAAGCGCCAGGGGCCGCGCGCGGTGGCGCGGTTCTGGCAGGCGCGCTCGCTGGCCGAAGGCGTGGCCGCGATGCGCGACGTCGACCGCGAACGCGTGTTCCTGCCGCTCGCGCAGGCCGCGCTGGCGGTGGAGGAAGCGGAAACCTCGAGCGCGATGCTCGCGCGCGTCGATCGCGGCGAGCGCGTGCTGCGGGCGTTGCGCGGCGCGTTGCAGGCCTCGCAGCGACGGCTCGAATTCGGTCAGGTGCTGCTGGCTTCCGTGGGCAGTACCGCGCCGTTCGTCGGGTTGCTCGGCACGGTCTGGGGCATCTACCACGCGCTCGGCAGCATTGCCGCGAGCGGGCAGGCGATGATCGAAAACGTCGCCGGACCGGTGGGCGAGGCGCTCATCATGACGGCTTTCGGCCTCGTGGTCGCGATTCCGGCCGTGCTCGCCTACAACATTCTCGGCCGTCTCGCGCGCCAGCTTTCCGACGATCTCGACGGCTTCGCGCACGACCTGCATGCGCTCGGCAGCGCGCCCGAAGCGAGCGCGGCGAACGGTGCGCCGGTGCGCGCCGACGGCCAGCGCGGCACGTTGCGCGAAGGCCTGCGCGCCGAATCCACTTAAGCGCGCATTTCACGGCACACGGCACGCGAAGGAGCCTCGCGAATGGCATTCGGCGGACTGGACAGGAAGCGCGATTCGGCACCCATGGCCGAGATCAACATGACGCCGCTCATCGACGTCATGCTCGTGCTGCTCGTCATCTTCATCATTACCGCGCCGCTCTTCACGCACGCGATCCGGCTGGACCTGCCGCAAGTCGCGGCGCAGCCCGCGCAGCAGACGGCGCAAACCGTCACGCTGTCCATCGACGCGGCGGGCAAGCTCTACTGGAACGCCCAGCCCATCACGCTCGACGAACTGCGCGCGCGCTTCACGGCCGCGGGCAAGCAACCCGACGCGCAACAGCCGGAGCTGCAACTGCGCGCCGCGCGCGAGACGCGCTACGACGTGATCGCGCAGGTGATGGGCGCGGCGCAGCAGGCCGGGCTTTCGCGCCTCGGTTTCGTGACCGATCCGCCGGCCGGCGGGAAATAGCGCGCACTCGGCACACTCGGGCGGATCGCGGCGGCGCTCCGAACCCGCCACGAAACGCCTGATCGAGCGCGCAACGCCACGCGGCAAGCGCCGCGCGAAAGTGCGGCCCAGTCAACGGTATAATCAACGTTTCCCTTTGAAACGGGCCCAGCCGCCGCGACCTGCCGGTGACGCGATCGGCCGGCCCGGCGCGCGACATCGTTCGGCGCCGGAACCGCCCGCCTTTGCGTTTCCCCCATCCACACCATGCTCGAAAAATACGCTCCCTCCGACGTCGAATCCGCTGCGCAAGGCGATTGGCGCGCCAGCGACGCCTACCGGACGGCTGAAAAGGCCGACAAGCCCAAGTTCTATTGCGTCTCGATGCTGCCGTATCCGTCGGGCAAGCTGCACATGGGCCACGTGCGGAACTACACGATCAACGACGTGATGTACCGTTACCTGCGCATGAACGGCTACAACACGCTCATGCCGATGGGTTGGGACGCGTTCGGCATGCCCGCCGAAAACGCGGCGATGGCCAATAACGTGCCGCCCGCGCAGTGGACCTACGACAACATCGCGTACATGAAGGGCCAGATGCAGTCGATGGGTCTCGCCATCGACTGGTCGCGCGAAATCGCCACCTGCAAGCCCGACTACTACAAGTGGAACCAGTGGTTCTTCCTGAAGATGCTCGAGAAGGGCATTGCGTACAAGAAGACCGGCACGGTGAACTGGGACCCGGTCGACCAGACCGTGCTCGCCAACGAGCAGGTGATCGACGGCCGCGGCTGGCGCTCGGGCGCGCTGGTTGAAAAGCGCGAAATCCCGATGTACTACCTGCGCATCACGCAATACGCGGACGAACTGCTGAACGACCTCGACGGCCTCGGCTGGCCCGAGCGCGTCAAGATCATGCAGCAGAACTGGATCGGCAAGAGCTTCGGCGTGAACTTCGGTTTCCCGTACGAGCTCGACGGCGAGAAGAAGCTGCTGCGCGTGTTCACCACGCGCGCCGACACGATCATGGGCGTGACCTTCTGCGCGGTCGCGGCCGAGCACCCGCTCGCCACGCGTCTCGCCCAGGACAAGCCGGAACTGCAGGCGTTCATCGAAGAATGCAAGAGCGGCAGCGTGGCGGAAGCCGACGTCGCGACCATGGAAAAGAAGGGCATGCCCACGGGCTTCACCGTGACGCACCCGATCACGCATGAGCAGGTGCCGGTGTGGATCGGCAACTACGTGCTGATGAGCTATGGCGAAGGCGCCGTGATGGGCGTGCCGGGCCATGACGAGCGCGACTTCGCGTTCGCGAAGAAATACGATCTGCCGATCAAGCAGGTGATCGCCGTGGAAGGCGAGACCTATTCGCTCGACGGCTGGCAGGAATGGTACGGCGACAAGGAACGCGCCGTTTGCATCAACAGCGGCAAGTTCGACGGCCTCGCCTACGCGGCGGCCGTGGACGCGGTCGCGGCCGACCTCAAGGCGCTCGACCTCGGCGACAAGCAGGTCACGTGGCGCCTGCGCGACTGGGGCATTTCGCGCCAGCGCTACTGGGGCACGCCCATTCCCATCATCCATTGCCTGAGCTGCGGCGACGTGCCGGTGCCGGAAGCGGATCTGCCCGTGGTGCTGCCGGAAGACCTCGTGCCGGACGGCACGGGCAACCCGCTCGCGAAGTCGGAAGCCTTCCTGAACTGCACGTGCCCGAAGTGCGGCGCGGCGGCGAAGCGCGAAACCGACACCATGGACACCTTCGTCGACTCGTCGTGGTACTTCTACCGCTACGCGGCGCCGGACGCCCAGAACATGGTCGACGAGCGCACCGACTACTGGATGCCGATGGACCAGTACATCGGCGGTATCGAGCACGCCATTCTTCACCTCTTGTACTCGCGCTTCTGGGCGAAGGTCTCGCGCGACCTCGGTCTCGTGAAGTTCGGCGAGCCCGCGAAGAACCTGCTCACGCAGGGCATGGTGCTCAACGAAACGTTCTACCGCGAAGACGCGGCGGGCAAGAAGACCTGGTATAACCCGGCCGACGTGACGGTCACGCACGACGACAAGGGCCGCCCGGTCGGCGCCACGCTCAACAAGGACGGCCAGCCGGTCGTGCTCGGCGGCGTCGAGAAGATGTCGAAGTCGAAGAACAACGGCGTCGACCCGCAGGTGCTGATCGACCAGTACGGCGCGGACACCGCGCGTCTCTTCACGATGTTCGCGGCGCCGCCCGAGCAGCAGCTCGAATGGTCGGGCGCGGGCGTGGAAGGCGCGAGCCGCTTCCTGCGCCGCGTGTGGACGTTCGGCTATACGAACGCGGCGGCGATCCAGTCGCGCGCGTCGTTCGACGCCGCCACGCTCTCCGACGTCGAAAAGTCGGTGCGCCGCGAGATCTACGGCGTGCTCAAGCAGGCCGACTTCGACTATCAGCGTCTGCAGTACAACACCGTCGTTTCCGCGGCGATGAAGATGCTCAACGCCATCGAAGGCGCGAAGGGGGCGGGCGCCGGCGTGCAGCGCGAAACCTTCGGCGTGCTGCTGCGCGTGCTGTATCCGGTCGTGCCGCATCTCACGTTCGAACTGTGGAAGTCGCTCGGTTACGCCGACGAATACGGCACGCTGCTCGACGCACCGTGGCCGAAGGTCGACGAACAGGCGCTCGAGCAAAGCGAGATCGAACTCGTGCTCCAGGTGAACGGCAAGGTGCGCGGCGCCGTGACGGTCGCGAAGGATGCGCCGAAGGAGGCGATCGAAGCGGCGGCGCTCGCGCACGAGATGTTCGTCAAGTTCGCGGAAGGCCGCGCGCCGAAGAAGATCATCGTCGTGCCGGGCCGTCTCGTGAACGTCGTCGTCTAAGACCTCGTTGGCGGTGCCGCGCGCACGCGCGCCGCGCCGCCATTCCGACACTGTCGCGAACCCAGGAGTCCATGTGATTCGCAGATCGTTCCTCAGGTTGTTCCCGCTCGTGGCGGGCGGCGCGCTGCTCGTGTCGGCGTGCGGCTTCCAGCTGCGCGGCGAGCAGAACTACGCGTTCAAGCGCCTCGCCATCGTTGGCGGCCCGGCTGCGTTCAACGGCCGTCTCACGCGGATGGTCGAAGGCGGCAGCGATTCGGTGGTGGTCGACTCGGTCGCCAACGCCGACGCGGTGCTGCACGTGGCCGAAGTGCGCAGCTTCAGCACGCTGACGATCAATTCGTTCGGCACCGTCGAGGAATACCAGATCAACTATTCGCTCAACTACTCGCTCACGGGCGCGGACGGCTCCCCGCTGATCCAGCCCAGCTCGATCGCGCTGAATCGCGCGATGACGTATAGCGACCAGTACTCGACCGCCAAGACGCAAGAAGCCGATCTGCTCTTCGCGGACATGCAGAACGACGCCGTCGATCAGCTCACGCGACGCCTCGCCGTGCTCAAGACGCTGCACCCCACGCCCGCCCAGGTCGTGCCGGGCGTGGCGCCGGGCGCGCCGCTGCCGCCGCCGCCGCTGTGATGCGCCGCATCGCTTCTTAATCGTTCGTCATGCAACTGCGACCCGACGCGCTCGAAGCGCACCTCGCGAGAGGGCTGGCCGGACTCTACGTCGTCTACGGCGACGAGCACCTGCTGGCCCAGGAAGCGTGCGACCGCATTCGCGCGGCCGCGCGCGCCGCGGGTTTCACCGACCGTTCGGTGTTCACGGTCGAGCGCGGTTTCGACTGGAGTTCGCTGCTCGGCGCGAGCCAGTCGATGTCGCTGTTCGGCGATCGCCAACTGGTGGAGTTGCGCATTCCGTCGGGCAAGCCCGGCAAGGAAGGCGCGGACGCGCTCAAGACGCTCGCCGCCGCCAACAACCCCGACGTGCTGATGCTCGTCACGCTGCCGCGCCTCGATGCGGCCACGCAGAAGTCGGCGTGGTTCTCGGCACTGAGCGAAGGCGGCGCCGCGCTCAAGGTCGACCCGGTCGAGCGCGCGGCGCTGCCGAACTGGATCGGCCAGCGGCTCGGCCTGCAAGGCCAGCGTGTCGCGCCCGGCGAGGACGGACGGCGCGCGCTGCAGTTCGTCGCGGAGCGCGTGGAAGGCAATCTGCTGGCGGCGCACCAGGAAATCCAGAAGCTCGGGCTGCTGTATCCGCAAGGCGTGCTGAGCTTCGAGCAGATCCACGACGCCGTGCTCAACGTCGCGCGCTACGACGTGTTCAAGCTCAACGAGGCCATGCTGACGGGCGACGTCGGCCGGCTCGCGCGCATGCTCGACGGGCTGCAGGGCGAAGGCGAGGCCTCGGTGCTGGTGCTGTGGGCCGTGGTCGAAGAGATCCGCACGCTGCTGCGCATCAAGCGCGGCGTGGCGGCGGGCAAACCGCTCGCCATGCTGCTGCGCGAAAACCGCGTGTGGGGCCCGCGTGAACGCCTGATCGGCCCGGCGCTTTCGCGTCTGACCGAAACTACGCTGGAACGCGGTCTCGCTCTCGCGGCGCGGCTCGACCGGCAGGTCAAAGGCTTGTCGGGGCAATCGCGCGCCGAATGGCGCAATGCGCTGCCGCCCGACGCGTGGGACGGCCTGTTCGAACTCGCGATGACGGTGGCGTCGCCGCGCGATGCGGGCGCGGCGGCGGGTCCGGCCGCACGCGGTGCGGCAGCCGGCCAGGCGCCGGGCCGCGCGCAGCCAGGCAATCCCGCCGCTGCGGCCGCGGCGGCGGCGGCCGGGGCCGGCCGACCGCGCACCGCAGGGCCGTCGCGCCGGCCGGGTTGAGCGTTCACCGCTCGCCCGCCCGACACTCCGGCGCCTGCTTTGCCGCTCTCATCGGTCCCGCAGTGCGTCACGGCGGCTTCTGCAAAGCCTTGCTTGCGGCCGTAAAATCGCCAGAATCGCTTTTCACCCCGCAGTTCGCGCCCGCATCGACCGATCGCGGCCCGCGCATCGCCACACGACAGACACCATGGATATCGACCAGTACATGACCGACCTCGGCCGCCGCGCCCGCAAGGCTTCGCGCGCGATGGCCCGGGCCACGACGGCCGCGAAGAACGCCGCGCTCGACGCGGTGGCGCAGGCCATCGAACGGGAAGCGCAAACGCTCAAGGCCGCCAACGCGCGCGACCTCGCGCGAGCCCAGGAGAAGGGCCACGACGCCGCGTTCATCGACCGCCTCACGCTGTCCGACAAAGCGATCCGGACGATGGTCGAAGGCCTGCGCCAGGTCGCGGCGCTGCCCGACCCGATCGGCGAAATCAGCAACATGAAGTATCGGCCGAGCGGCATTCAGGTCGGCCAGATGCGCGTGCCGCTCGGCGTGATCGGCATCATCTACGAGTCGCGCCCGAACGTGACGATCGATGCGGCGGCGCTGTGCCTGAAGTCGGGTAACGCGACCATCCTGCGCGGCGGTTCCGAGGCGCTCGAATGCAACACGGCGCTCGCGAAGCTGATTGGCGAAGGCCTCGCGGCGGCGGGACTGCCGCAGGACGCGGTGCAAGTGGTGGAGACCGCCGATCGCGCGGCCGTCGGCAAGCTCATCACCATGACCGAATTCGTGGACGTGATCGTGCCGCGCGGCGGCAAGAGCCTGATCGAGCGTTTGATCGCCGAGGCGCGCGTGCCCATGATCAAGCACCTCGACGGCATCTGCCACGTGTACGTGGACGATCGCGCGGATCTCGCGAAGGCGCTCAACGTGTGCGACAACGCGAAAACGCATCGCTACGGCACCTGCAACACGATGGAAACGCTGCTGGTCGCGCGCGGCATCGCGCATGAAGTGCTGCCGCCGCTGGGCCGTCTGTATCGCGACAAGGCGGTCGAGTTGCGTGTCGATCCGGCCGCGCGCGCGATTCTCGCCGACGCGGGCATCGCGCCGCTCGTCGACGCCACCGAAGAAGACTGGCGCACCGAATACCTGGCGCCGGTGCTGGCGGTGAAGGTCGTCGGCAATCTCGACGAAGCCATCGAGCACATCAACGCGTACGGCTCGCATCACACCGACGCGATCGTCACCGAAGACCACGACCGCGCCATGCGCTTCCTGCGCGAAGTGGATTCGGCGAGCGTGATGGTGAACGCCTCAACGCGTTTCGCCGACGGCTTCGAGTTCGGCCTGGGCGCGGAAATCGGCATCTCGAATGACAAACTGCATGCGCGCGGCCCGGTCGGCCTCGAAGGGCTGACGTCGCTCAAGTACGTGGTGCTGGGTCACGGCGAAGGCCGGCAGTAAGCGCTGGATTGACGGTGCGCGGTGCTCCGCGTCGCGCGCCTCGCGGTGTATCGACATGTGTCGATGTGCCGCGCCGCCAACAAGAAAAAAGGAAATTTGCCGATGCTTTGGGTCAAGACGTTTCACATCGTACTGATCGCTTCGTGGTTCGCGGGCCTCTTCTATCTGCCGCGGATCTTCGTGAATCTCGCGATGGAAACCGAGCCCGCGGCCATCAATCGCCTGCTCATCATGGCGCGCAAGCTGTACCGTTTCATGACGCTCATCGCCGTGCCCGCGCTGCTGTGCGGGCTGTGGCTGTGGCTCGTGATCGGCATTGGCAGCGGGCAGGGCTGGATTCACGCGAAGGTGGGCGTGGTGGTGCTGCTGATCGTCTACCACGCGTATTGCGGCCGCATCCTGAAGACGTTCGAGCGCGGCGAGAACCGCCGCAGCGACAAGTGGTATCGCATGTTCAACGAACTGCCCGTGCTGGGCATGCTGGCCGCCGTGGCGCTGGCCGTCATCAAGCCGTTCTAGGCTCTCTCGCGTCGCTGACGCAGCCAATCCTCCCGACGGGCAGCCTCAGATGCTGCCCGTTTCTTTTCTGCGCATGCGCGCCGCCGCCACGCGCCAGCCGTCCTCGCGCTTCACGAAGACATCGGTGAAGCGGTATTCCACGGCCTTGTAACCGGCCGCCGGCGTGTAGCGATTGATGCCGGTCGCCACCGCGACGTTGTCGAGCACCTGCACGCGCACGTCCGACAGCACCTGCGAGCCGCCCACCGGCAACGAGGCCGCGGCGAGCAAATCGCGTTTGCTACGGCGCACTTCGCCCGGAAATACTTCGAAGAACTTATCGTCGAGCAGGTCGTTGAGCACGGCGCGGTTGGCCGTTGAGGCCGCTTGCGTCCATTGGTGCTCGAGCCATTCGATTTGCAGGCGCTCGCTGATCGGGCCGCTTTCCACGGGGTGGGGCGCGGCGAGTGCGAGTGAAGCGAGGCCGCAGGCGGCGGCGAAGACGATGAGGCGTTGCATGGCGTTTCCTTGAACGTGACGGCGGGCGATGGCGCTCGCGCAGCAAAAAGGGAAACGAGTGGGCGCGACCGGTCTCCGTGGCGAGGCCAGCGTGAGAGCGTGCGTCAAGGTGATGGTGATGAAGCGTGCGCGACGCCAGAGCCACTTACGTGGCGTGGCGGAAGCCCGAAGTCAGCGTTTCCCGACAGAAGAAGTCTATTTATCTGTCGGATCGACTGATATAGGACAAATCTCAAAAGAAATCGGCGCCAGATCGTTGTGTGTGAGCAACGATTGGGGAAGGGCGAACCCATTTTCACGATGACAACGAGGATTTTTTGATGCGTGGTGTTGGTAATCGGATTAAGAAGGGGTGCCTCAATATTTAAATTTTATGGAGAAAAGTATTCACACATTTTGAATGTCCTATGTGCGTAGTAATTGTTGTTCGTGCGTGTAGGATTTAATTTATAGAGTCGTAATAGAAAAGATCAAAAATGTGAAATTATCGATTTGCGTTGTTCTGGAAATTAACGACATTGATAGAAATTCTCATGTCGACGGGTAAGGTGTGAGATTTCGACGCCGATACGCGTTGTTGTGAGCCGGGAGATCGCTGTCTAGGCCTTATGGATCAAGCCTGCGAGCGATTTTTCTTTAAGAGTTATCTTATGTTTCTTGATGTTTCAAGCTCATAAAGTCCCCTGTGTCATCGCATATGAAGTTGTTAATTCTGTCAGCTATTGATCCGCTGCTGACGAATCAATGATGCGTTGCGTGCTTGACGTGAATCTTTGGCCCTATCGGGCCAGTTGATTTCTTTTTTGAGGAATGCCGCAGCCGGTGGCTTTGGATATCAGCGCGCCAGCTGGTCGGTTGCCAATACCGCGTGGCCGGTTTCCCTCATTAACCAGGGCAGAGAATGAACAAGACATATAGATCAGTCTGGAACGAGTCCACGGGGACGTGGGTGGCTGCAGCAGAAACCGCCGTCGCGCGAGGCAAGAAGAGCCGTAGTGCGAAATTGCTTGTCGCCAGTTCGCTTGCAGCGCTAGGCGGCGTCGCGCACGCGAGCGGCATTGACGGCGGGTCGGTCGTGAGCCCCACCCAGATTGCCATTGGCACCGGCGCGAAGGTCACCGCCAGTACCAATGACGCTCAAACGGGCGTCGCGATAGGTCAGGCCGCATTGTCCTCGGGTGGGTATCCATAACGTGGCCAACGCTTCGACGTCCGGCGACGCGGTGAACCTCGCGCAGCTCCAGGCGATGGGTGCCAATGTCGACACGTCGGGCACCAATTCGGTCGCGATGGGCGGTGGTGCAGCGGCCTCGGGTGCGGGTTCGACGGCAATGGGCGATATGTCGAAGGCCACGGGTACGAACTCCACGGCGATGGGCAGCAATGCCGCCGCCACGGGTGCGAACTCGGTCGCGATCGGTGCGAACTCGGTGGCGGACCAGGACAACACCGTGTCCGTCGGTTCGGAAGGTGCCGAACGCCGCGTCACCAACGTTGCCGACGGTCAGGCTCCGACCGACGCCGTCAACGTGCGTCAGCTCCAGAGCGGCATGAATCAGCTCCAGAGCGGCATCAACTCCGTGGCGCGCAACGCCTACGGCGGTGTCGCAGCCGCAACGGCGCTCACGATGATCCCGGACGTCGATCAAGGCAAGACGATCGCGGTCGGTGTCGGTACGGCCAACTACCAGGGCTACCAGGCCGTGGCGTTGGGCGCGTCGGCTCGCATCACCCAGAACATCAAGGTGAAGGTGGGCGGCGGCTACTCGTCGGGTGGCGGCGCAACGGTCGGCGGCGGTATGTCGTACCAGTGGTAAGCGCCTGAGGGCGACCCGGAGGCGGCGAAGTCTGCCGCTTCCGGTTAGCCGGGCACGCCAGATTCGGCTGCCGTACGGGCCGAAACGCAGGACCATGCAAAACGGACTCCCTCGGGAGTCCGTTTTTTTTGCGGCGTCGAATCAGCGTAACGCTATAGCGGCGTCAGCCGTTCGCATTGAGCCGCCGTTTGTCGATGATTTCCTTCGCGCCAGCGAGCTTTTCCGCGAGTTCCGGCCCGCGTTGCAGCGCCACGCCGACCGCGAGGATGTCGCCGATCGCGAGATGCGAGGTGCGCGACGTCATCGGCGAGAACACGTCGGTGTCTTCGTCCACGTTCGCGTGCAGGCCCACGCTCGCGAGCCGCGCGAGCGGCGAGGTGCCGTGCGTGATGGCGATCACACTGGCGCCGCGTTCGAGCGCGGTGCGCGCGGCATCGACGATATCGCGCGTGCGGCCCGTGTTCGAGATCGCGACGACCACGTTGCCGGGGCCGAGCAGCGCCGCCGACATCAGAAACGTGTGCGGGTCGGAATACGCGACACTCGGCATGCCCAGGCGAAAGAACTTGTGCTGCATGTCCTGTGCGGCAATGCCGGACCCGCCTGCGCCGTAGAACTCGATACGCGTCGCGTGCGCGAGCAGGTCGATGGCCGCGGCGAGCGAGTCGGTCGAGAGATTGTTGCGCACCTGTACGAGCGCGCCGATGGTGCGATCGAGCACCTTGGCCGCCACGCCGGGCACCGGCTCGTCGGGACGCACGTCGCGATACACGGCGGGATGTTCCGTTGGCAGATCGGCGGCCACGGCCTGCGCGAGGCGGATCTTGAACTCGCGGAAACCCGAAAAACCAAGCGCATGACAGAAGCGCGCAATGGTCGGCTGGCTCACGCCGGCGCGCTCGGCAACCTCGGTCATCGACAGATCGAGCACCTCGCGCGGCGCGTCGACGACGTAGTCGGCAAGCTTGCGCTCGGAGGGACGCAGTTGCTCGCGCATGGCCTTCACCTGGGACAGCAGCATCGGGAAACTCGCACTATGCTAAAAGATCCGAGGACTATAACGGATCGAATGTGATGTACAAAAACTACAGGATCGCGATTTGCTTGCACTCGAAATTATGCGTTAGTCGGCTGACACGTCGATCTTAAGCGCATTCTAGAGGTTGCGAGTCAACGGGAGGTTAGGGTCTAACCTGTATTGAAATCGTGTAGTTTTTCTACTAACATCGCGCCATCGCTGACGGGAGCCGCACTTGCGCTCTCGATCCGGCCCCGAGCGTCCCCGCCGAGACACAAGAAGGAAGGAGATTCGATGGTTTCCCCGCATGCCCAATTGATGAAGGTCACGCAGCGCGTGATCGAGCGCAGCAAGCCGACCCGCGAGGCCTATCTCGCGCGCGTGGCGGCTGCCCAGGATCGGTTTCCGGCGCGTGGCGCGCTCTCGTGCGCCAATCTCGCGCACGGCTTCGCAGGCCTCGAGGGCCGCGACAAGATCGCCATCAAATCCATTCGCGAGCCGAACATCGGCATCGTCTCGTCGTACAACGAGATGCTGTCCGCGCACGCGCCGTACAAGGATTTCCCCGACATCATCAAGAAGGCGGCCCGCGAGGGCGGCGGTGTCGCGCAATTCGCGGGCGGCGTGCCCGCCATGTGCGACGGCGTCACGCAGGGCAATGCCGGCATGGAACTGTCGCTCTTTTCGCGCGAAGTGATCGCGATGAGCACGGCCGTGGCGCTCACGCACAACATGTTCGACGCCGCGCTGTGCCTCGGCGTGTGCGACAAGATCGTGCCGGGTCTCGTGATCGGTGCGCTGCAGTTCGGCCATTTGCCGACGATCTTCGTGCCCGCTGGCCCGATGACGAGCGGCATCTCGAACGACGACAAGGCCAAGGTGCGCCAGCAGTTCGCGACCGGCCAATGCGACCGCGAAGCGCTGCTCGAATCGGAAGCGGCGGCTTATCACGGTCACGGCACCTGCACGTTCTACGGCACGGCCAACAGCAATCAGATGCTGATGGAAGTCATGGGCCTGCATCTGCCCGGCTCGGCGTTCATTCACCCGCACACGCCGCTGCGCGACGAACTGACGGCGGCCGCCGCACGCCGGGTGCTCGAACTCACCGTCGAGCGCGGTAATTACATGCCGATCGGTCACGTGGTCGACGAGAAGTCGGTGATCAACGGCATCGTCGCGCTGATGGCAACGGGCGGCTCGACCAACCACACGCTGCATCTCGTGGCGATGGCGCGCGCGGCCGGCATCCTCATCGACTGGAACGATTTCGACGTGCTGTCCGACGCCGTGCCGCTCCTCGCGCGCGTGTATCCGAACGGCAAGGCGGACGTGAATCATTTCCACGCGGCGGGCGGCATCGCCTTCCTCGTGCGCGAACTGCTCGACGGCGGTCTGCTCCACGAAGACGTGAACACGGTCGCCGGTCGCGGCCTGCGCCATTACACCGAAGAGCCGAAGCTCATCGACGGCAAGCTCACGTGGGTGCCGGCGGTCGAGAAGAGCGCCGACGCGGCCGTGCTGCGCCCGCTCGCCGAGCCGTTCCAGCCGGACGGCGGGCTGCGTCTGATGCAGGGGCGTCTGGGCCGCGGGGTCATCAAGGTCTCGGCGGTGGCGCCGGAGCGCCGCAAGGTGCGCGCGCCCGCTGTGGTGTTCGATTCGCAGGAAGCCGTGCAGGAAGCGTTCGATCGCGGCGAGCTGGAGCGCGATTTCGTGGCCGTGGTGCGCTTCCAGGGCGCGCGGGCCAACGGCATGCCGGAGCTGCATCGTCTGACGCCCTTGCTGGGCGTGCTGCAGGATAAGGGTTTTCACGTCGCGCTGGTCACCGACGGGCGCATGTCGGGCGCGTCGGGCAAGGTGCCGGCCGTGATTCACGTCTCGCCGGAAACGCTGCTGCAAGGGCCCATCGGCAAGGTGCTCGACGGCGACGTGATCGTGATCGACGCGGTCGAAGGCGTGCTCGATATCGAGGTCGATGCCGCCGAGTGGGACGCGCGCCCGGTCGCGCAGCCCGCGCATCAGGCCAGCAACGAAGTGGGCTTCGGCCGCGAACTGTTCGGGGTGTTCCGCGCGGCCGCTGCGCCGGCCGAACTGGGCGCGACGGTGTTCGGCCCGCTCGTCGGCGAAACGGATGCGACGTCGGCTGCGCTTGCGCCGATCGCCACGACCTCATCGACCGCCGCGCCCGCCACGCAGCCCGCGCACGCCTCGAACTGATTTCATCATCAAGGAGCCTCAAACATGGCAAACACCACCGTCACCGATATCGTCCGCCTCGGCCCCGTCATTCCGGTTCTCGCCTTTGATTCGGCGGAACAGGGCGAGCACGTCTCGCGCGCGCTGCACGCGGGCGGCGTGAAGGTGCTGGAGATCACGCTGCGCACGGCGGCCGGTCTCGAAGCGATCGAGCGCGCCGCGCAGATCGCGCCGGATATCGTCGTGGGTGTGGGCACGATCACGAAGCCCGAGCACTGCGCGCTCGCGAAGAAGGCCGGCGCGAAGTTCGGCGTGTCGCCGGGCCTCACGCGCGAGATGCACGCGGCGGCCGTCGAGGCGGGCCTGCCGCTGCTGCCCGGCGTGATGACGCCGACCGACATCATCGTGGCCATGGAACTGGGCTACGAGATCGTCAAGTTCTTCCCGGCCGTGCCCGCGGGCGGCCTGAACATGCTGCAGGCATTCCACGGCCCGTTCCCGTCGCTCAAGTTCTGCCCGACGGGCGGCATCACCGCGGAGTCGGCGCCGAGCTTCCTCGCGCTGCCGAACGTGGTGTGCGTGGGCGGCTCGTGGCTCACGCCGAAGGCGGCCGTGGCCGCGCAAAACTGGGAAGAAGTCACGCGCCTCGCGCGGGCCGCGAGCGAACTGTCGCGCCCGGTGCGCTAAGCCTTCTGCCGATGACGCCGCGTGGCGCGGCGCCATGAAGATCGTCCCTGCGTTTTCGACGTCCGACCGGGCGAAAACGCGCCGAGCCGCGCAAGACGGCGCCCTTGAGGCGCACGCCTTGCGCGGCTCGGTCGTCTTTCGAGCAATGCCCGCGAAGTCGTTATAAGCTCTACAATCCCGGCCCTGGCCGGTCGCCCGCGCCGGTCGCCCGTCGCCTCTAGCCGGGCGCCTCTTTCTTCCGCCGTGGTCGGGCGAAGAAAGTACGTCTAACAACTATCTGGAGAAGAGCCTCATGGGAGTGGCCCACGGCAGCATGCTGCTGATCTACGCGCTCGTCGCGATCGCCGCGCTGATCCTGATGATCACGCGCTTCAAGGTGTATCCGTTTCTGGTTCTGATCATCGTGTCGCTGCTGCTCGGGCTCGTGTCCGGCATGCCGATGGATCAGATCGTCAAGTCGTTCGAGACCGGCAACGGCAACACGCTCGGGCATATCGCCATCGTCGTGGGCCTTGGCACGATGCTCGGCAAGATGATGGCCGAATCGGGCGGTGCGGAGCGCATCGCGACCACGCTGATCCGCTGGTTCGGCGAGAAGAACATTCACTGGGCGATGATGTGCGTGGCCATCATCGTCGGTCTGCCCGTGTTCTTCGAGGTCGGCTTCGTGCTGCTGATTCCCATTGCGTTCAACGTTGCGAAACGCACCGGCAAGTCGCTGCTGCTGATCGGTCTGCCGATGGTGGCGGGCCTCTCGGTCGTGCACGGCCTGATTCCGCCGCACCCGGCCGCGCTGCTCGCCGTGCAGGCGTATCACGCCGATATCGGCCGGACCATCGCGTATGGCCTGATCGTCGGCATTCCCACGGCGATCATCGCCGGGCCGCTGTTCGCGCTGTTCATCCATCGCCATATCAAGCTGCCCGAGAACAATCCGCTGGCCTCGCAGTTCATCAGCAACGCCGATCCGAAACCCGAGAGCGAGCTGCCCGGTTTCGGCATCACGCTCTTCACGATCCTGCTGCCCGTGATCCTGATGCTGATCGGCAGTTGGGCCGATCTCGTGTTCGCGCCGAAAACGTTGCCGAACAACCTGCTGCACTTCATCGGCACGTCCGATGTCGCGCTGCTGATCGCGGTGCTGGTAAGCTTCTGGACCTTCGGCGCGCAGCGCGGCTTCACGCGCGAGCAGATCCAGAAGTTCTGCGGCGACTGTCTCGCGCCGATCGCGGGCATCACGCTGATCGTGGGCGCGGGCGGCGGTTTCGGCCGCGTGCTGATGGACAGCGGCGTCTCGAAGGAGATCGTCGGGCTCGCGCAGAGCGCGCATCTCTCGCCGCTGCTGCTCGGCTGGTTCGTCGCCGCGTTGATCCGTCTCGCCACGGGCTCGGCAACCGTCGCCATGACCACGGCGTGCGGCATCGTCGCGCCGATCGCGGCCGCCGGCACGATGACCGTGAAGCCCGAACTGCTCGTGCTCGCCACGGGCTCGGGCTCGCTGATCTTCTCGCACGTCAACGACGGCGGCTTCTGGCTGATCAAGGAGTATTTCGGCATGACCGTGGGTCAGACGTTCAAGACCTGGTCGCTGCTGGAAACGATTATTTCGCTGCTGGGACTGGGCCTGACCTTCGTTCTGGCGGCGGTGGTGTAACCGAACCCCGCGCGAGCCGATTGCGCGGGATTGGAGTAGTCAATGATTTTGATCGCAATGGGCGTGTCGGGCGCCGGCAAGACCCGTATCGGCGAATTGCTCGCCGAGCGCCTCCAGTGCACCTTCACCGACGGCGACGCCTTCCACAGCGAAGCCAACAAGAAGAAGATGCACGACGGCATTCCACTCACCGACGACGACCGCTGGCCCTGGCTGCGCACGATCCGCGCGGCCATCGTCGAGAAACAGCACGCGGGCGAGACGGCCGTGTTCACGTGCTCGTCGCTCAAGCGCTCGTACCGCGACGTGTTGCGCGAAAACGATCGCGACGTGTGTTTCGTGTACCTGAAGGGCAGCTATGAATTGCTGCGCGAGCGCATCACGCACCGCACCGGGCACTTCTTCGATCCGAAGCTGCTGGAAAGCCAGCTGGCGACGCTCGAAGAACCGGGCGAGGACGAAGCGATCGTCGTGAGTATCGAACTCACGCCGGAGCAGATCGTCGAGGAAGTGATCCGGCAGATCGAGATTCGCGGCGCGGACTGACGTCGCGGATTAATGTCGCGGATTCACGTCACGTATCACGCCACATCGCCGTAAACGAAAAAGCGCTCGATTCGATCGAGCGCTTTTTTTATGCCGCGGACTTCGCGGACTTCGCAAACCTCGCGCAAGAAACGCTTACGCGATTCGCTTCGCCAGTTCTGCCGCCTTGCCGACGTACGAAGCGGGCGTCATGGCCAGCAGACGCTGCTTCGCGTCTTCGGGAATCGCGAGACCCGAAACGAACGTTTGCAGCGCTTCGCGCGTGATGCCCTTGCCGCGCGTGAGTTCCTTCAACTGCTCGTACGGGTTCTCGATGCCGTAGCGGCGCATCACGGTTTGCACGGGCTCGGCCAGCACTTCCCACGTGGCGTCGAGGTCATCGTTCAGACGCTGCGCGTTCACTTCGAGCTTGTCGAGGCCGCGGATCAGCGAGTCGTACGCGAGCAGCGAGTAACCGAACGCCACGCCGATATTGCGCAGCACCGTGGAGTCGGTCAGGTCGCGCTGCCAGCGCGACACCGGCAGCTTGTCGGCGAGGTGGCGCAGCGTCGCGTTCGCGAGGCCGAGATTGCCTTCCGAGTTCTCGAAGTCGATGGGGTTGACCTTGTGCGGCATCGTCGACGAACCGATTTCGCCGGCCTTCAGCTTCTGCTTGAAGTAGCCGAGCGAGATGTAGCCCCACACGTCGCGGTCGAGGTCGAGCAGGATCGTGTTCGCGCGCGCCACGGCGTCGAACAGCTCGGCCATGTAGTCGTGCGGCTCGATCTGGATCGTGTACGGGTTGAACACGAGCTTCAGACGCTGCTCGACAACTTCCTTCGAGAACGCTTCCCAGTCGAATTCCGGGTACGCCGAGAGATGCGCGTTGAAGTTGCCCACAGCGCCGTTCATCTTGCCGAGCAGTTCGACCTTTTCGATGCGCGTGATCGCGCGCGCGAGACGCGCCGCGACGTTGGCGATTTCCTTGCCGAGCGTGGTCGGGCTGGCGGGCTGGCCGTGCGTGCGCGAGAGCATCGGCTGGTCGGCCTGCGCGTGCGCGAGCTTGACGAGGCGTTCGTAGACCGAGCGCAGCGCCGGCAGGATCACATGCTCGCGCGCACCGGCGAGCATCAGGCCGTGCGACGTGTTGTTGATGTCTTCCGAGGTGCAGGCGAAGTGGATGAATTCGCTCGCGCGCTCCAGTTCCGGCTGACCCTTCACCGACTCCTTGAGCCAGTACTCCACGGCCTTCACGTCGTGGTTCGTCACGCGCTCGATGTCCTTGATGCGCGCGGCGTCATGCGCCGTGAAGTTCTCGGCGAGCTTGAGCAGGAATTGCTCCGACGCTTGCGAGAAGCGCGGCACTTCCGCGAAGCCGGCTTGCGAAAGCGCGATCAACCAGTGGATTTCCACGGTCACGCGGTTGCGCATGAAGGCGGCTTCCGAGAGCCAGTCGCGCAGGGCTTCGGTCTTGGAGGCGTAGCGGCCGTCGAGCGGGGAGAGCGCGTTGAGGGCGAAGAGGGTATCGGGACGAGTGTCGGACATGATGGGGACGTAACGCTGGACGTTACGCTCAGTTCGGTTTGAGGCGGCGGGAACCGGGCATTTTAGCACCTCGCCGACAGCGTCCCGCGCCGCTTCCGTCAGCGCGTGCGCGCAGCGCGGGATGGGGTGCCGGCTGAGGCGCATCGTCGCGCCCCGATCTTTTCGCGATGTGGAGTTTTGAGACGGCGATAGAGTGCGGGCACGTTCAAAAGCTTGAGCTAAATCAAAGGTTTGCTGTCATGTCCGTTGCCACCACTCCCGAAGTTTTCACGCCGTCTCTCCAGGCGGATGTTCTGGTCGAAACCGGTCTCGCGCACCATCGCGCAGGTCGTATCGACACCGCGAGCACACACTACCGCGCCGCGCTCGATGCGCAGCCCGAACACGCGGGCGCGCTCCATTATCTGGGCGTGATCGCGCTCGGCCGCAACGAGCTGGACGAAGCCGCCACGTTGATGGACCGCGCGCTCGCGCAGGCGCCCGGCAACGCCGAATACCTGGCCAATCGCGGCGTGGCGGCCGCGCGGCTGGGCGATCACGCGGCGGCGGCGGCATGGCAGCGCCAGGCGCTCGCGCATGCGCCCGAGTTCGCGAACGCGCACAACAACCTCGGCAACGCGCTGCTGGAACTGAACGATCTCGAAGGCGCGGCGCACCACTATCGCGCCGCGCGCATGCTCGAGCCGCAGTCGGCGCATTTCGCGTTCAATCTCGGCCGCGCACTCGACAAGGCCGGCCGCAAGGACGAAGCGCTCGCGCAATATCGCGCGGCCACGGCGCTCGACGGCAACGACATCGGCACGTGGCTCCAGATGGGACGGTTGCTGCGTGCGATGGCGCGGCCCGCCGAGGCGGCGCCGTGCTTCGAGCACGTGCTCGCGCGCGAGCCGGACAACGTGCTCGCGCTGTTCGAACTCGGCTACGTCTACGACGCGCAGCATCGCTATGAAGAAGCGATTCCGCTGTATCGGCGCGCGGCCGAACTCAAGCCGGACGGCGCGGGCGTCGTCAACAATCTCGCGTTCGCGCTCACCGCGCTCGCGCGTTACGACGAAGCGGAAATCTACTACCGGCGCGCGCTCGAATTGAATCCCGCACTGCCGGAATCGGGCTTTCAGCTCGGCATGCTGAAGCTGCGCCGCGAAGATTACGCGGGCGGCTGGCCGCTGTTCGAGAACCGCAAGACGACCACCGTCGGCAAGCCGAGCTATCCGCCGCGCCCGGGGCGCGAATGGCGTGGCGAGCCGCTCAAGGGCAAGCGCGTCCTGATTTGCCGCGAGCAGGGCGTGGGCGACCAGATCCAGTTCGTACGCTATGCGCGCGAGCTGGCGGCGCTGGGCGCGCGCGTCGATGCGTGGGTCGCGCCGGAACTCGCCGCGCTCGCCGCCACGGTGCCGGGCGTGACGCGCGTGCTCGACGCCCGCCCCGACGATAAGGCGCTCGCCCGGCGCTACGACTATTGGTGCGACGTGATGAGCCTGCCGTCGCGCTTCGCGGGCCCGCCGCCCGCCGATACGCCCTATATGTATGCCGATGTGCGGCGTGCGCGCGCGTGGCGCGAGCGCGTGACGGAACTGGCGCCGAATGCGCGGCGCCGCATCGGGCTCGTGTGGGCGGGCAATCCGCGCCATCACTTCGATGCGTTCCGCTCGGTGCCGCTCACGGCGCTCAAGCCGCTCGCGGCGCTCGACGGCAACGGATGGTTCGCGATCCAGAAAGGGCCGGGCGCCGCGCAATTGCCCGACGTCGCGCCCGCGTGGCCGCTGCACGCCATCGGCGACGAACTGCACGACTTCGCGGCCACGGCGGCGCTGATCGACTCGCTCGACCTCGTGATCACCGTGGATACCTCGGTCGCGCATTTGGCGGGCGCGCTCGGCAAGCCCGTCTGGGTGCTGCTCGCCGCGCAACCCGACTGGCGCTGGGGCAAGGATCGCCGCGATTCCGCGTGGTACCCGTCGGCGCGCGTGTTCCGGCAAACCACGCTCGGCGACTGGAGCGGCGTGGTGGCCGAACTGCGCGACGCCTTGCGCGACGATCTGCGCGCGGCGCTCGGCGGCGCGTGAAGCTCGGGGCGTGACGCGTGGGGCAGGAGCCGCGGGGCGTGACGCGGCGCGGCCGGGCGGCGCGGTAACCCAACGCCGTCGCGCGAACGAAAGGCGAGGGCAACGCGATAGAGACGCCGCGCACGCGCCGGCCGCTCTAGAATGCGGGCTTCACGACATCGCTCACGACCCGCATGGAACTCAAATGGCTCGAAGACTTCGTTTCGCTCGCGGAAACGCATAGTTTCAGCCGCTCGGCCGAGCTGCGCCATGTGACGCAGCCGGCGTTCTCGCGCCGCATTCAGGCGCTCGAAGCGTGGCTCGGCACCGAACTGATCGACCGTTCGGTTTATCCGACGCGCCTCACCGCCGCGGGCCAGGTGTTCTACGAACAGGCGCTCGCGATGCTCTCGCAGTTCCACGAGGCGCGCACGCTGCTGCGCGGCCACACGGCCACACCGGCGGCGACCATCGAGTTCGCGGTGCCGCACACGCTGTCGCTCACGTATTTCCCGCGCTGGCTGCAACGCATCGAGGCCAAGCTCGGGCGCATCCACACGCGCCTGCGCGCGCTCAACGTGCACGACGCCGTGCTCTCGCTGGTGGAGGGCGGTTGCGATCTCGTGATGGGGTATCACCACCCGAGTCACCCGGTGACGCTCGATCCCGCGCGCTACGACACGCTCACGCTCGGCATCGAATCGATCAGCCCGTTTTCCGCGCCGCAACGCGCCGGGCGTGCGCGCTACACGCTGCCGGGCACGCCCGACGCGCCCGCGCCGTATCTCTCGTATACGCCCAACGCGTACCTCGGGCGCATGACCGAAGTGATCGTCGGCAACGCGCCCACGCGGCTCTATCTCGACCGTGTGTACGAAACCGACATGGCCGAAGGCCTCAAGGCGATGGCGCTCGCCGGCCACGGTATCGCGTTCCTGCCGCACAGCGCGGTCGAGGACGCGGTCGCCAGCGGCGATCTGATCCGGCTCGACCGCGGCATGCGCGGCCAGGCCGCCGGGCAGTTCACGCTCGACATGGAGATTCGCCTGTATCGCGACAAGCTCGCGCCGCAAGGCGACGACGCGCGCCAGGCGCTCGTGCGCGAGCTGTGGGACGCCGTGGCCGCCGAACTCGCGCGCGAACGCGCGGCACGCAACGGGCGAGCAAGCTGACGAAGCGGTAACCTGAGCGCCCTATAACGGAATGTATCGCCGCAGCGATAACACCGGCGCGGGCCGTCTGGCCGTCGTGCGCAGCGGTGTTTTTCGTGCGCCGCAATAATCGCGGCGCGCCGCGCGCGGCGTCTTTCGAATCCGGCCAGACTGGCCAGCAGCAAGGAGCCCGCGAGCCGTTGCATCGACCTCGGGGACGTTATGCGCCAAATGCATAACGGGATGATCAAACGGCATTGGATTTCACGTGGGGGTTTTCTGACAATGGCACCACTTGTTCGACGCTGGAGCGTTCATGTCATCCCAACTGCAGTCGGTTCCTTCCTACCTTCACGCCGAAAACCTCGGTCCGTGGGGCAACTACCTTCGTCAGGTCGATCGCGTCGCGCCGTATCTCGGCTCGCTCTCGCGCTGGCTCGAAACGCTCAAGCGCCCCAAGCGCATCCTGATCGTCGACTGCCCGATCGAACTCGATAACGGCACCGTGGCGCACTTCGAAGGCTATCGCGTGCAGCACAACGTGTCGCGCGGTCCCGGCAAGGGCGGCGTGCGTTATCACCAGGACGTTACGTTGTCCGAAGTGATGGCGCTGTCCGCGTGGATGTCGGTGAAGAACGCGGCCGTGAACGTGCCGTACGGCGGCGCGAAGGGCGGTATCCGCGTTGATCCGCGTACGCTCTCGAAGGGCGAACTCGAACGCGTGACGCGTCGTTATACGAGCGAAATCGGCATCATCATCGGGCCGAACACCGACATTCCCGCGCCGGACGTGAACACGAACGAGCAGATCATGGCGTGGATGATGGACACGTACTCGATGAACCAGGGCCAAACGGCCACGGGCGTCGTGACGGGCAAGCCCATCGCGCTCGGCGGCTCGCTCGGCCGCCGCGAAGCCACGGGCCGCGGCGTGTTCGTGGTCGGCTGCGAAGCGGCACGGCGCACGGGCCTCGAAATCGAAGGCGCGCGCATCGCGGTGCAGGGCTTCGGCAACGTGGGCGGCATCGCCGCGCGCCTGTTCCAGGAAGCGGGCGCGAAGCTCGTGGCGGTGCAGGACCACACGGGTTCGCTCTACAAGACCACGGGCATGGACGCGGCCGCGCTGCTCGAGCACGTGGCGAAGACGGGCGGCGTGGCGGGCTTCGAGGGCGCGGACGTGATCGCCAACGAAGAATTCTGGACCGTCGAAACCGACATCCTGATCCCGGCAGCGCTCGAAAACCAGATCACCGAAAAGAACGCCGGCAAGATCCGCACGAAGATCATCGTGGAAGGCGCGAACGGCCCGACCACGACGGCGGCCGACGACATTCTCCACGACAAGGGCGTGCTCATCATCCCCGACGTGGTGGCGAACGCGGGCGGCGTGACGGTCTCGTACTTCGAATGGGTGCAGGACTTCTCGAGCTTCTTCTGGACCGAGAACGAGATCAACGAGCGTCTCGAACGCGTGATGCGCGAAGCGTTCACGGCGGTCTGGCAAGTGTCGAGCGAGCAGAAGGTGTCGATGCGTACGGCGGCGTTTATCGTTGCGTGTAAGCGCATCCTGATGGCGCGCGAAATGCGTGGCCTGTACCCCTGATCGCCGGCGCGCTCAGCGTATATCGACCTCGAATCGCGTTCACGCGGGCGCCATGAGGCCAATGTGAAGAAAGTGTGATTGCGCGGTCGGCAAGTTTGATCGATCGGTAAGTTTTGCGCCGCACATCAAGGCGCGGAAGAAGGCGGACGTCCTCCACAAGGGGGCGGCCGCCTTCGCCATTTCTTTAAGGGAATTTTGTTACCGTCGCGCCCACGCGACATCCTGCGAAAAGGCACCGTTTCCAGGGTACATCTTGATTCTTTCAATAAAATTACTTTGCTAAACTGCGCGCGGTTTGCCATGGAGAAAAACAGCATGCAGATGAAAAAGACCGCCGCCCTTTTCGCGCTTCTCGGTTGCGTTGCCGCCACGAGCGCTTTCGCGCAGGAATCGGGCACTCTCAAGAAGATCAAGGACACGGGCGTGATTTCGCTCGGCCACCGCGAATCGTCGATTCCGTTCTCGTATTACGACGACAAGCAAAACGTGATCGGTTATTCGCAGGACTTCGCGCTCAAGATCGTCGAGGCGGTCAAGCAGAAGCTGAACATGCCGAACCTCAAGGTGAAGCTGGTCCCGATCACGTCGCAGAACCGCATTCCGCTCGTGCAGAACGGCACGGTCGACATCGAGTGCGGCTCGACCACCAACAACGCCGAGCGTCAGCAGCAGGCCGCGTTCACGAACACCATCTTCGTGATCGGCACGCGCCTCATGACGAAGAAGGATTCGGGCATCAAGGATTTCGCCGACCTCAAGGGCAAGACGGTCGTCACGACGGCGGGCACGACGTCGGAGCGTCTGCTGCGCAAGATGAACCAGGACAAGAACCTGGGCATGAACATCATCAGCGCGAAGGACCACGGCGAGTCGTTCATGACGCTCTCCACGGGCCGCGCCGTGGCGTTCATGATGGACGACGCATTGCTCGCGGGCGAGCGCGCCAAGTCGAATACGCCGAACGATTTCGTGATCGTCGGCGCGCCGCAATCGCATGAAGCGTACGGCTGCATGATGCGCAAGAACGACCCCGAGTTCAAGAAGGTCGCCGACGACGCGATCGCCAAGGTCGAGACCTCTGGCGAAGCCGACGCGATCTACAAGAAGTGGTTCGAGTCGCCGATCCCGCCGAAGGGCCTCAACCTCAACTTCCCCGAGAGCGACGACATGAAGGCGCTCTTCAAGAGCCCGAACGACAAGGCCATCGACTAAACGTCGTGGTTTGAATCGCGGCTGATCGCGCTATCTGTATCTGGAACGGAACGGAAGAAGCCCGCCTTCTTCCGTTCTTTTTTCCTGGAGTCTTTTCATGTCTTATCACTGGAACTGGGGCATTCTCCTGAGCCCGGTCTCCACCGGCGAACCGACCACGTACCTCGGCTGGCTCGTCTCGGGCCTCTGGGTGACGATCACGGTCTCGCTCGCCGCGTGGGTGATCGCGCTCGTCGTGGGCTCGATCTTCGGCGTGATGCGCACCATGCCCGGCAAATGGGCCAGCGGCGCGGGCACGGTGTACGTGGCCGTGTTCCGCAACATCCCGCTGATCGTGCAGTTCTTCGTCTGGTATCTGGTGATACCGGAACTGCTGCCGCCTTCGCTCGGCAACTGGTTCAAGCAACTGCCGCCGAACGCGCAATTCTTTTCCTCGTCGATCCTGTGTCTCGGGCTCTTCACCGGCGCGCGCGTGTGCGAGCAGGTGCGCTCGGGCATCAACGCGCTGCCGCGCGGCCAGCGCGCCGCCGGTCTGGCGATGGGTTTCACGCAATGGCAGACGTACCGCTACGTGCTGCTGCCGGTCGCGTACCGCATCATCGTGCCGCCGCTCACGAGCGAGTTCCTCAACATCTTCAAGAATTCGGCCGTTGCCTCGACGATCGGTTTGCTCGATCTGTCCGCGCAGGCGCGCCAGCTCGTCGACTACACGTCGCAGACCTATGAGTCGTTCATCGCCGTCACGCTCGCCTACGTGCTCGTCAACTTCGTGGTGATGACGCTCATGCGCTGGGTCGAGGCGAAGTCGCGGCTGCCTGGCTATATCGGAGGCAAGTGATGCATCACTTCGACTGGAGCGGCATTCCGGGCGCACTGCCCACGCTGTGGACGGGCGCGATCGTCACCTTCAAGATCACGGTCTGCGCGATCGTCATCGGTATTTTGTGGGGCACCTTGCTCGCGCTGATGCGGCTGTCCAGCGTGAAGCCGCTCGAATGGTTCGCCAAGGGCTACGTCACGGTGTTCCGCTCGATCCCGCTCGTGATGGTGCTGCTGTGGTTCTTCCTGATCGTGCCGCAGCTGCTGCAAAACGTGCTCGGGCTTTCCGCCGACATCGACATTCGCCTCGCCTCGGCCATGGTCGCGTTCTCGCTGTTCGAGGCCGCGTTCTACTCCGAGATCATTCGCGCGGGCATTCAGGCGGTGCCGCGCGGGCAGATCAATGCGTCGTTCGCGCTCGGCATGAACTACGCGCAGGCCATGCGTCTCGTCGTGCTGCCGCAGGCGTTTCGCGCGATGGTGCCGCTGTTGGTTACGCAGGCCATCGTGCTCTTCCAGGACACGTCGCTCGTCTACGTGATCAGTCTCGCCGACTTCTTCCGCACGGCCACGAATATCGGCGACCGTGACGGGACGACGGTGGAGATGGTACTGTTCGCGGGCGCATGCTATTTCGTGATTTGCGTGGTTGCATCGAGCCTTGTGAAAGGTCTTCAGAAAAAGGTCGCAAGATGATTTCAATTAAGAACGTTTCGAAGTGGTACGGCCAGTTCCAGGTACTGACCGACTGCACGACGGAAGTGAAGAAGGGCGAAGTGGTGGTGGTGTGCGGGCCGTCGGGCTCGGGCAAGTCCACGCTCATCAAGACCGTCAACGGGCTCGAACCGTTCCAGCAGGGCGAGATCCTCGTGAACGGTCAGTCGGTGGGCGACAAGCGCACCAATCTGTCGAAACTGCGCGCGAAAGTGGGCATGGTGTTCCAGCACTTCGAACTGTTCCCGCATCTTTCGATCACGGAAAATCTGACGCTCGCGCAGATCAAGGTGCTCGGCCGCAGCAAGGACGAAGCCACGCAAAAGGGCTTGAAGCTGCTCGATCGCGTGGGTCTGCGCGCGCATGCCGACAAATTCCCGGGTCAGCTTTCGGGCGGCCAGCAGCAGCGCGTGGCGATCGCGCGCGCGCTGTCGATGGACCCCGTCGCGATGCTGTTCGACGAACCCACTTCGGCGCTCGACCCCGAGATGATCAACGAAGTGCTCGACGTGATGGTGGAACTCGCGCAGGAAGGCATGACGATGATGTGCGTCACGCACGAAATGGGCTTTGCGAAGAAGGTCGCGCACCGTGTGATCTTCATGGACAAGGGCGCTATTGTGGAAGACGACCGCAAGGAAGACTTCTTCGCGAATCCGAAGTCGGACCGCGCGAAGGATTTTCTGGCGAAGATCCTGCACTGACGCTCGCGGGGCTTCGGCCCTGCGCAGCATGCAAAAAGCCGCGCGAATTGCGCGGCTTTTTTTATGGCCGATACGACTTCGAAGCGCGGGCCGGGTGCGGTGTTACTCGCCCCAGGTCTGCAAATCGGCCACGGCTTCGGCGTCGATCGCGGCCGCTGCCTTGCCCGCGCACGGCGAACGCGCCGCGCTGGCGGAAGCGTCGAGCGACGGATTCGCGAGCTTGTCGAGCACCTTTTGCGGCACCGGCACGCTGGTTTGCGCGATCACCTCGCCGTGCTGGAACATCAGCAGGTCGCCGGGCGCGAAACGTGTCCAGACTTCGTTGTCGGTGAGCGGCGCGGTGGCGATCACGGCCACGCGGTCTTCCGGCGTGGTGTATTTCGCGAAGTCGATGGAAACGTCGGCATCGACGAGATGCGCCGTGGAAAACGGCCAGCGGCGCACGAGATAGTAGAGATGCGTGGAGCAGTGCGCGAACAGCGCCTGACCGTTCGACATCAGGAAATTGAACACGCCGAACTGCGTGATCTCGCGCGTGAGCGTTTCGAGCGCGGCGAAGAGTTCGTCGAGCGGCGGCTGCGCGCCCGGAAACGCCTTGCGCAGACCTTGCAGCAACAGGCAGAACGCGCGTTCGCTGTCGGTCGTGCCCACCGGCTGGTACACGCCCGACATCACCGGATTGAAGTCCTGCAGGTCGCCGTTGTGCGCGAAGATCCAGTGCCGGCCCCACAGCTCGCGCTGGAACGGGTGGCTGTTTTCGAGCGCGCAGTTGCCCTGCGTGGCCTTGCGGATATGCGCGATGGTGTTGCGCGACTTGATGGGGTAATGCTTGACCATCTCGGCGATGGGCGAGCGCGCCGAGGCCTCGTTGTCGATGAACAGGCGGCAGGCCTTGTCTTCGAAGAATGCGATGCCCCAGCCGTCGGCGTGGTGGTCGGTGGCGCCGCCGCGCGCCGCGAATCCGGTGAAGGAGAACGTGACGTCCGTGGGCGCGGCGCAGTTCATTCCGAGAAGTTGGCACATGGTGCTGGTGTTGCGCTGGCGTTACGAATGACGGCAGTGGCGGCGGGCGGAACTGGCCGCTGAGTCGTGACACGAACCGGTACAATGATGATTTTCCAAGCATATCATTGGCCTGCGGCTCGCCAATACGAAATTTGTCGTATGCATTCCACGAGCACGGGATGAAGCGGCCGCGCGCGTGAAACCGGCATGCATCTGCGCTGAACGCGCGGCGTACGTGCCCGCTGTTCGCGGATTGCCGCACGCGGCCGCGTGCGGCAGGCGTGCAAAACGCACCCGGCGATGTCGCGTGTTTGCGACGCTGCGAGGCGACGTCATGCGCACCGCGTCAGTGCAAGCCGCTCGCGCCAGTGTGGAGCGCCCGTGCCGCGAGCCTCGCAAAAAAGCCGCCGAAGCCGCGAAAGTTGTTAAAGCCGCGAAAGTGGCCAAGGCCGCCAACGCCGCGCGATATGCCGAAACGCCGTACTCCGCCGTACCCGTTCTCCGCCGTACCTGTACTCATTACTCGCCGCCCAGCGCGCACCCTACAAGTCATGAACGCCACTTCCCCCACGACTCTCACGCTCGCCCGCCCCGACGACTGGCACCTGCACGTGCGCGACGGCGCGATGCTCGCGGCCGTCCTGCCGCACACGGCACGCCAGTTCGGCCGCGCGATCATCATGCCGAACCTCAAGCCGCCCGTCACCACGACGGAGATGGCCGCCGCCTACCGCGAGCGCATTCTCGCGGCGCTGCCGGCGGGCTCGACGTTCGAGCCGCTGATGACGCTCTATCTCACCGACAACACGCCCGCCGACGAAATCCGCCGCGCCAAAGCCAGCGGCTTCGTGCACGGCGTGAAGCTGTATCCGGCCGGCGCGACCACCAATTCGGACGCGGGCGTGACCGACATCCGCAAGTGCGCGGCCACGCTCGAGGCCATGCAGGAAGTCGGCATGCCGCTGCTCGTGCACGGTGAAGTCACGAGCGCCGACATCGACCTGTTCGATCGCGAGAAGGTCTTCATCGACCGCGTGATGACGCCGCTGCGCCGCGACTTCCCGGCGCTCAAGGTCGTGTTCGAGCACATCACCACGAAAGACGCCGTCGACTACATTCGTGCCGATACCGCCGCACCCGGCCTGCTCGGCGCGACCATCACGGCGCATCACCTGCTGTACAACCGCAACGCGATCTTCCAGGGCGGCATCCGTCCGCACTATTACTGCCTGCCCGTGCTCAAGCGCGAAACGCATCGCGTGGCGCTGGTCGAAGCGGCCACCTCGGGCGACGCGCGCTTCTTCCTCGGCACCGACAGCGCGCCGCACGAAAAGGGCCTGAAGGAACACGCCTGCGGTTGCGCGGGCTGCTACACGGCGCTGCACGCGCTCGAGCTGTATGCCGAAGCGTTCGACAACGCCGGCGCGCTCGATAAGCTCGAAGGCTTCGCGAGCTTCTTCGGCGCCGACTTCTACGGCCTGCCGCGCGCGACGGAAACCGTCACGCTGCGCCGCGAGGCATGGACGTTGCCCGCCGAACTCGACGCCGGCAACACCACCGTCGTGCCGCTGCGCGGTGGCGAGTCGATCGGCTGGAAGCTCGATTGAGCGACGCGCGGGCTTCGGTCGGTACGGCAGCGGCGGTGAACGGCGCGGAGAAAAACGCGGTGAACGATGCGGGCGCAACGGCTTGCGCGCCGCGCCGCAGTTTGCCCGCCGGCCATTTCGCCGATATCGACTGGACGCGCCCGTGGTTCGCGCAACACGGCGCGCGCGGGCGCCGCTGGCAGCAGGCGGCGCTCGCGGGCTACGCGCCGTATCTGCGGGAATTGAATGCCGATGCGCGCGCAAGCGGCCAGCGTACCGGGCGCGGTCAGCCGCTCGGCTTCATCGCGCAGGACGAATTGCCCGAAGGCGCCGCCTACGAGGCGCACATCGCCGCAACCGGCCGCGTGCCCACGCGCCACAATCTCCACGACTTCTTCAACGCGCTCGCGTGGTTCGCGTATCCGCGCATCAAGGCGACGCTCAACGCGCGCCAGGCCACGGCCATCGACACGCTCGGCGTGGGCCCGACGCGCGGCGGCCTGCGCGACGCGCTTACGCTATTCGATGAAAACGCGGTGCTGTTCGCGTGCTCGGATGCGACGCTCGCCGCGGCGCTACGCGGCTTCGACTGGCGCACGCTGTTCGTCGCCGGGCGCGCGAAGTGGGAAGCGGCGTTCGACGAGGCGCCTGGTGCGGCGCACCGCGAGGTACGCGCCGAAGTGCGTGTATTCGGCCATGCGCTGCTCGAAAAGCTCATTGCGCCCTATGCGGCGTGCACCGCGCATGCGTGGATCATCGACGTGCCCGAAGCGTATTTCTCGTGGCCGCGCGCGCAACGCGACGCGCATCTGGACGAAGCGGTGAGCGCCGAACTCGCGGCCGCGCCGGCACTGAGCGGGCGCAGCTTCGCGCCGCTGCCCGTGCTCGGCATTCCGGGCTGGTGGCCGCCCAACGACAACCCCGCGTTCTATGACGACGCAACGGTGTTTCGCCCCGGCCGCCGCGCGCGATAAAGCCGTCAGCCGGGTCAATCGATCCGGCCCCCCGCGTGCGCGGCGCGAGCATGCTAAGATCGCGCCTCGCAAAGTAGGCCAGGCAGTCGCGGCTCCGAGGTTTCGGCCGAGGAGGCGAGGAAAGTCCGGACTCCATAGGGCAGGGTGATGGCTAACGGCCATCCGTGGCGACACGCGGAACAGGGCAACAGAGAACAGACCGCCGATGGCCCGATTTCGGTCGGGATCAGGTAAGGGTGAAACGGTGCGGTAAGAGCGCACCGCGTCTGCGGCGACGTAGACGGCACGGTAACCTCCACCCGGAGCAATTCCAAGTAGGCTGGCTAGCATCTTCGAGATGCAGGGCGGTGCCCCCGTCGCGCCAGCGGGTAGGAAGCTTGAGCGCGTCAGCAATGGCGCGCCTAGAGGAATGGCTGCCACGCGCGGCGCGTCTTCGGACGCGGCGCGTGCACAGAATCCGGCTTATCGGCCTGCTTTGTCACCTCATTCAGTCGCGCAACGCGTACGCAAAAAAGCCGGCGCGGTTCACGAAGAACCGCGCCGGCTTTTCTTTGTGACGCGCCGTTTCAGGCCGAAACCGACACCTTAAACCGCGACGATCTCGAACGTATGCGTGATCTCGGCGGTCTTGCCGATCATGATCGACGCCGAGCAGTACTTGTCGTGCGACAGGTTGATCGCGCGCTCGACCGTGGCCGGGTTCAGATTCTTGCCCGTGACCGTGAAGTGGAAGTGGATCTTCGTGAAGACCTTGGGATCTTCGCTCGCGCGCTCGGCCTTGAGCGTGACGTTGCAGCCGCTCACTTCCTGGCGGCTCTTCTTGAGAATCAGCACCACGTCGTAGGCCGTGCAGCCGCCGGTGCCGACCAGCAGCATTTCCATCGGCCGCGGCGCGAGGTTGTGGCCGCCGCCTTCCGGTGCGCCGTCCATATTGACGAGGTGACCGCTGCCCGTTTCGGCCGCGAACGCCATGCCGTCCTGACCCATCCAGCTAACTTTGCATTCCATGCGTGTGCCCCTGCACCGTTTCTTGATTCAGTCGGCATTGTAGCCCGCGCCTTGTGGTATGTCCGAGGCGGACACGGCAGCGAACTTTTCTTGCCCCAAGCTGCGATGTTGCGTCGCCACATCTGATCGGCAAGTCGGAATTCGCCGATTCAATTAGGGGAATCTCTCTAGTCAGTAGACTGTTAAATCGCCGCAAACAACATCAAGTAGTTGATTTTACGGACATTATGACGACCGGCGAGGTTGCTCGAGTTTATTTCACATTATGGTGTTGCTTTTCGTAATGCAAATTTGCTTGCATCGCAGCACCGTGGCAGGTATAGTTTGTCTTGTCTCCTCCACTCCTCAAAAGGTGGATTAAGCCCGAGCAAACGCGCTCGGGCTTTTTTTCGTCCAGCGCTTTTGCCGCCTTCGCCGGCGCGCTTCCACGGCGATCTCGACCCGTCCTCGCGACGCTTTCTGAAGAAAGTCCACGCAATTTTTGACGCGCGGCCAAATTTCCTTTTATAATCGTGGGTTTCCCGCATCCATGCCCGCGGGAAATCTGAGCGCGGTCGCAAGATCGCCTCGGTCAGGGAGAGCCTGCGCCGGCGCCAACGAGCGTCACCATACAAGCAGGACGATAGGGCACAGCATTTTTTTTGGATCGATCATGAAGACTTTTTCCGCCAAGGCACATGAAGTGCAGCGCGAATGGTACGTGATTGACGCGACGGATAAGGTTCTCGGCCGTGTCGCCAGCGAAGTGGCACGCCGTCTTCGCGGCAAACACAAGCCTGAGTTCACCCCGCACGTCGACACTGGTGATTTCATCATCATCATCAACGCCGGCAAGCTGAAGGTCACGGGCAACAAGACCACCGACAAGAAGTACTACCGTCACTCGGGTTACCCCGGCGGTATCTACGAAACGACGTTCGGCAAGATGCAGGAACGCTTCCCGGGCCGCGCGCTCGAGAAGGCTGTGAAGGGCATGCTGCCGAAGGGCCCGCTCGGCTACGCGATGATCAAGAAGCTGAAGGTCTACGCTGAAGCAACGCACCCGCACTCGGCGCAACAGCCGAAAGCGCTCGAGATCTAAGGGGAGCCCACATGATCGGTAACTGGAATTACGGTACGGGCCGCCGCAAGAGCGCGGTTGCTCGTGTCTTCATCAAGTCGGGCAAGGGCGAAATCGTCGTCAACGGCAAGCCCATCGCCGACTACTTCTCGCGCGAAACGTCGCTGATGATCGTGCGTCAACCGCTGGAACTCACGAACCACGGCCAAACGTTCGACATCAAGGTGAACGTGACGGGCGGCGGCGAAACCGGCCAGGCCGGCGCAGTTCGCCACGGCATCACGCGCGCGCTGATGGACTACGACGCAACGCTCAAGCCGGCACTGTCGCAAGCTGGCTTCGTGACGCGTGACGCACGTGAAGTGGAACGTAAGAAGGTTGGTTTCCACAAGGCACGTCGCCGCAAGCAGTTCTCGAAGCGTTAATCGTTCATCGATCGCTTCGGCGCCTGCGCGCTCTGCTCCGGCAGTGGCGCAGGGCTGCTGCAAAAAAACCGCTCCGCGCAGGAATGCGCCGGGCGGTTTTTTCGTTTTATGAATGCGTTTGATCGCAAACTCGGGCGTTGGAATCGACGTTTGAGCCAAGCCAGGAAAGTGCCGAGAAACCCTTGATTTCGTGGGCTTAAGCACGATCTGTGGAACAGCCCTACAATAGCGGCTAGAAGCTTTTTTTGGAGAGTTCGAATGAGCGCTGTCGCCGAAACCCCCGTGACCGAAATGCCCGGTCCCTTCGTTTTCACCGAAGCAGCGGCTGACAAGGTCAAGCAACTGATCGACGAGGAAGGCAACCCGGAGCTGAAGCTGCGCGTTTTCGTGCAGGGCGGCGGCTGTTCGGGCTTCCAGTATGGTTTTACGTTCGACGAAACGGTCAACGAAGACGACACCGTGATGACGAAGAACGGCGTCGATCTCCTGATCGATTCGATGAGCTATCAGTACCTTGTGGGTGCCGAGATCGACTACAAGGACGATCTCAATGGCGCGCAGTTCGTCATCAAGAACCCGAACGCGACCACGACCTGCGGTTGCGGCTCGTCGTTCTCGGTCTGATCGACGAATCTTGCTGAAAGAAAAAACGGGGCTTCGGCCCCGTTTTTTTTCATCTGCTCGCCGGCATTCAGCGCGGATAAATCGCGCCTAGCACGCGCTCGCCCGCCGCGCCTGTGACCGTGGGCAGATTGCCGGGCTCGCGCGCCACGCAGCGCATGGCGAGCCACGCGAACGCGAGCGGTTCCACCTGCTGCGGCGGCACGCCCAGCGCCTCTGTGGTCATGACCGGCACGCCCGCCACGCCACCCGTTTCCAGCGCCTTCTGCAACGCCGCCATCAGCGCCTGATTGCGCGCGCCGCCCCCGCACACGTACACCGCGCGGCAATCGCCCGCATGCCGCTCGATCTCGCGCGCGACGCTCACGGCGGTGAGCGCGACGAGCGTCGCCTGCACGTCGGCGGGTGAGAGCGCCTCGAATCCCACGAGTTTCTCGTCGAGCCATTGCACGTTGAAAAGATCGCGGCCCGTGCTCTTGGGCGGCTGCTGCTCGAAGAACGGCTCGGCGAGCAGCGCGTTCAAGAGCGGCTGATGCGGCGTGCCGCTCGCGGCGAACTGGCCGTTTTCGTCGTAAGGCTTGCCGAGGTGGCGCTCCGCCCAGAGGTCGAGCAGCGCGTTCGCGGGGCCGCAGTCGAAGCCGCGCACCGCGCCGGTGGCCGCCAGAATCGTTATGTTGCTGATGCCGCCCAGATTGCAGACCACGCGCGTTTCTTCCTGCGAGCCGAACACGGTCGCATGGAACGCGGGCACGAGCGGCGCGCCCTGGCCGCCCGAGGCGACGTCGCGGCTGCGGAAGTCGGCGATCACGTCGATGTGCGCCAGCTCCGCGAGCAGCGCCGGATTCTGGATCTGCACCGTAAAGCCCTTTTCGGGGCGATGCCGCACCGTTTGCCCGTGCGCGCCGATCGCCTTCACGTCGTCGGCCGAAAGATTGCCCGCGCGCAGCAACTCGTGGCAGCACACCGCGTAGCGCGCGGCGAGCGCGTTGCCCGCGAGCGCCTCGCGCTCGATCTCGTTCTCGCCCGGCTGTTGCAGCGAAAACAGCGCCTCGCGCAGCCCTTGCGCGAAACCGACGAACGCTTCGGCCAGCACCACGGGCCGCTGCCCGGTCTCGAACCGCACGGCGATGCCGTCCACGCCGTCCATGCTGGTGCCCGACATGAGGCCGAGATAGACGCCGTCGGCGGGATGGGCGTTGTCGTTGCGTGCGTCGCGTGGCGCCACGTTGTGCTCCTTTCGTCGTGAATGCGTGCGGGATGTCAGCGGATCAACCGGGCTGTAGCGCTGATTATCGGGGCAATGGCGCTCGGGCGTAAGGCCGGGCGCACGTCGAGGCCTAAGACCCGGCTTATGACGAATGGCCGACTGTCATGCCGATTCCGCGCGTGTCACGCTGGATGCCGTGTTCCGTAAAACCGCAGCCTTGCCGGACGAATCACGTAAAATTGCGTTCTAGCCCAAGACTTAACGACAGATACGAAGCATGAGCGAGTCCATATCCAGCCAAAGCGCCAGCCAAAGCGGCAACAGCGGCGCGAAAGACGCCTTTCCGGTCACCGACGAAGTCCGTCACGCGCTCGCCGTTACGAAGCGCGGCGTGGACGAACTGCTGATCGAATCGGAGTTCGAGCAGAAGCTCGCGAAGAGCGCGGCCACCGGCAAGCCCCTGCGCATCAAGCTCGGCCTCGACCCCACGGCGCCCGACATCCATATCGGTCACACGGTCGTGCTCAACAAGATGCGCCAGCTTCAGGATCTCGGCCACACCGTGATCTTCCTGATCGGCGACTTCACCTCGCTGATCGGCGACCCGTCGGGCCGCAACGCCACGCGTCCGCCGCTCACACGCGAGCAGATCGAGTCGAACGCCAAGACGTACTTCGAGCAGGCCGCGCTCGTGCTCGACCGCGAGAAGACCGAGATCCGCTACAACAGCGAATGGTCGATGCCGCTCGGCGCCGACGGCATGATCAAGCTCGCGTCGCGCTACACGGTCGCGCGCATTCTCGAGCGCGAGGATTTCACCAGGCGCTTCCAGGGCGGCGTGCCCATTTCGATCCACGAATTCCTGTACCCGCTCATGCAGGGTTACGACTCGGTGGCGCTCAACGCCGACCTCGAACTCGGCGGCACGGACCAGAAGTTCAACCTGCTCGTTGGCCGTGAACTGCAAAAGCAGTACGGCCAGGAACAGCAGTGCATTCTCACGATGCCGCTCCTCGAAGGTCTCGACGGCGTCGAGAAAATGTCGAAGTCGAAGAACAACTACATCGGTATCAGCGAAAAGCCCAACGACATGTTCGGCAAGCTCATGTCGATCTCCGACACGCTGATGTGGCGTTACTTCACGCTGCTGTCGTTCCGTCCGATGGACGAGATCGAGGGCTTCAAGCGCGAGATCGAAGCGGGCCGAAACCCGCGCGACTTCAAGGTGCTGCTCGCGCAGGAAATCGTGGCGCGCTTCCACTCGCAGCAAGACGCCGAAGGCGCGCTCGAAGACTTCAATCACCGCGCCAAGGGCGGTGTGCCGGACGACATTCCGGCGGTGACGCTCGCGGGCGCGCCGCTCGCCATCGGTCAGTTGCTCAAGCAGGCGGGTCTCGTGCCCTCCACGAGCGAAGCGCTGCGCAACATCGAGCAGGGCGGCGTGAAGATCGACGGCGCCACGGTGTCCGACAAGGGCCTCAAGATCGAAGCCGGCGAGTTCGTCGTGCAGGTCGGTAAGCGCCGCTTCGCGCGCGTCACGCTCACGGCATGATCGCGCTGATCCAGCGCGTGCGGCGCGCCGAGGTGCGCGTCGCGGATTCCGGTGGTGAACGCGTGACCGGCGCGATCGGTCAGGGCTTGCTCGCGCTCGTCTGCGCGGAGCGCGGCGACACCGAGGCGAATGCCGACAAACTGTTGGCCAAACTGCTCGGCTATCGCGTGTTCAGCGACGCCGCAGGCAAGATGAACCTCGGCGTGCAGAACATCGACGGCAACGGCAAGGCCGGCGGCTTGCTGCTCGTCTCCCAGTTCACGCTCGCCGCGGACACCAACAGCGGCCTGCGCCCGAGTTTCACGCCGGCCGCGCCGCCCGAGGAAGGGCGGCGTCTGTTCGAGTACTTCGTGGCCGCCGCGCGCGCGAAGCATCCCGTGGTCGAGACCGGCGAGTTCGGCGCCGACATGCAGGTGTCGCTCGTCAACGACGGCCCCGTCACGTTCTGGCTGCAAGTGCCGGCGCAAGGTGCGCAACTCACATGACCACGCAAATTCTCTTTATCCGCCACGGCGAAACGGCGTGGAACCAGATCAAGCGCATTCAGGGGCATATCGACATTCCGCTCGCGGAAAGCGGCGTCGAGCAGGCGCAGAAGCTGGCGGCGCGCATGGCTGAAGCCGCGCGTGCAGGCGCGCGTCTCGACGCGATCTGGTCGAGCGACCTGTTGCGCGCGCAGCAAACGGCGCAGCCCATTGCGGCTGCGCTCGGGCTGCCCGTGCAACTCACCGAACGCTTGCGCGAGCGCAACTACGGCGCGTTCCAGGGCCACGACAACGACGAGATCGCCGAGCGTTTCCCCGACGAATACGCGCACTGGCAAACGCGCGATCCGGGTTTCGAGCCGCCCGAGGGCGAGTCGCAACGCGAGTTTTATCATCGCGTGCTGCATGCGCTCGAACCCATTCTGGCCATGCATCCGGGCGGCCGCATCGCGTGCGTCGCGCACGGCGGCGTGCTCGACTGCGTGTACCGTTTCGCGAATGGTCTGACGCTCGAAGCGCCGCGTGCGTGGAAGCTGCTCAACACGAGCGTGAATGTCGTCGACTTCGAGCGCGACGGCTATGTCACGCAGGCGCGCGTGGTGGAGTGGGGCGATGTCGCGCATCTCGGCGGTGTGAGCGCCGACGACAACCTCAAGCGCACGCCGGAGCCGGGTCGCTAGAACGCTGTACGCGAGCAAGAACAGGGCACAAGGATCACGCCATAAAAAACGGCCAGCGCGCGTTAGCACGTTGGCCGTTTTTGATGGCAAATCAAAAAATTACGGCTTGCCAGGCGTTTGCGCCGCGCGCCGCCGCGCCCGCTTCGACACGCCGTTGACGAGCGCCCAGCGCAGCACCGGCGCGACCGCGCGCATGCCCGGCCGCACGAGCGCCTGGCGCGCGAGCGCGAAGCTGTCGAAGCCAAGCATCTGCTGCGCGAACGGCGGCAGCAAGTCGATGCCCGCGTGGCGCACGAGCGCCCCGGCGGGCCGCATGGCCGGGCGCGGCGCAGGTGCCTCCATCAGCACACGCACGACTTCGCGCGTGCGCTCGCTCGCCACGAGTTCGGGACGCATCGCTTCCAGATACGCGGCAATCTGCGCGCGCGATTGCGGCACATTCGTCGCGCCGAGCAACCGGGCGATCTGCGCGACTTCGGCGTAATACTGGTCCTGCGCGGCGCCGGGCAGCGCCGGATTCACGTAGCGCAGATACGCGGCGAGAAAGCTCGACACTTCGGCCACATGCACCCACGTCAGCAAGACGGGATCGCTCGCGCGGTACGTGCGGCCGTCGGGCGCGGTGCCCGTCACGCTCAGGTGGATCGTCTTGACGCGTTCGATGAGCGCCAGCGCGTCGGCGCGGCTGCCATAGGTCGTGCCCGCGATGAAGGTCGCGGTGCGGCGCAGCCGCCCGAGTATGTCGGTGCGAAACGTGGAGTGATCCCACACGCCCGCGAGCGCGAGCGGATGCAACGCCTGGAGCAGCAGCGCGCTGATGCCGCCCGCCATCATCGCGGCGAAATCGGCGTGCACTTTCCAGCAGATGGCGTCCGCGCCGAACAGGCCCGGGTCGCCCGGCGGGCTCGAATAATCGAGATTCGGGCCGCCGCCCGTGGTGAGATGCGTGATGTTTTCGGCCAGTCGCATGCGCACGCGCTGCGCGAGCTGGCCGACGAGACCCTGCGGCTCGGGAGCGTTGTGAGGTCGGCCGGCGTGATCGGACATCGTGCGTTCCCCGCCGGCGTCTTACGACGCGTCCGGTTCCCAGTCGCCCTCGGGCGCCGCGTTGTCGGGCACCGTGAGGCCGAAATGGCGATAGCTCAGCTGCGTGGCCACCCGCCCGCGCGGCGTGCGTTGCAGATAGCCCTGCTGGATCAGATACGGCTCGAGCACGTCTTCGATCGTGTCGCGTTCCTCGCCGATCGCGGCGGCCAGGTTGTCCACGCCCACGGGGCCGCCGTCGAACTTGTACAGGATCGCTTCGAGCAGCTTGCGGTCCATCAGGTCGAAGCCGACCGGGTCGACGTCGAGCATGCGCAGCGCGGCGTCGGCCACGTTCGCGGTGATCTTGCCGTCAGCTTTGACTTCGGCGTAATCGCGCACGCGGCGCAGCAAGCGATTGGCGATACGCGGCGTGCCGCGCGAACGGCGCGCGATTTCGAGCGCGCCTTCCGGATGAATCTGGGCGCCGAGCAACGCGGCCGAGCGCTGCACGATACGCGACAGCTCGCCGGCGTTGTAGAACTCGAGCCGCGAAACAATGCCGAAGCGGTCGCGCAGCGGATTCGTGAGCATGCCCGCGCGCGTGGTCGCGCCGACCAGCGTGAACGGCTGCAGATCGAGCTTCACGCTGCGCGCGGCCGGACCTTCGCCGATCATGATGTCGATCTGATAGTCCTCGAGCGCCGGATACAGAATTTCCTCGACGACGGGCGACAGCCGGTGAATCTCGTCGATGAACAGCACGTCGTTGGCTTCGAGATTGGTGAGCAGCGCCGCGAGATCGCCCGCGCGTTCGAGCACGGGCCCCGACGTCTGCCGCAAGTTGACCCCCATTTCGCGCGCGATGATGTGCGCGAGCGTGGTCTTGCCGAGACCCGGCGGCCCGAACAGCAGCACATGGTCGAGCGGTTCGGCACGACGCTTCGCCGCTTCGATGAAAATCTCGAGCTGGCCGCGCACCTTTTCCTGGCCCACGTATTCGTCGAGCTGGCGCGGCCGCAGCGCGCGCTCGAACGCTTCCTCGTGCGAGGAGGCGGGCGTGGCGGCGATCACGCGATCGGCGTGGTTCGTGGCGCCCGAACTGCGCGAGGCGGCGAGTTTGTCGGTTTCGATCATTCGAAGATTGTACCGCGCGGGATTCGTGCTCGCGGGGCGCGTCGGGATCGACGGCGGTGCGGCACGTGGAGTGCAACTAACTGACGGGAAGCGGCGGCGCGTGGTTCGGGCGCTACTGCTGGGCGTCGTATGCGCGAGGTGCAACTAACCGCCGGGAGAATGCGCGCGTGTCGTGACAATCGTGTTCTGTCGGCGATTGCGGGTGAATCGCGCAACTAACCGTCAGCGTCAACCGAGGCGCGTTTTCCCGTGCGCCTTATCACGCTTGCCCGGCACGTCTGACGGAGGCGATCGCCTCATCCGCCCAAGTTCTTGACGGCCGCTTGCGCGGCCTCGCGACATCGACACACACCGTCTTACGCTTTCGACAGCACCTTCAGCGCGAGCTTGATGCCTTCGGAAATGCCCGTGCCGGCCGGCACGCTCTTGATCGCGGCGAGCGCTTCCTTCTCCGAATAGCCGAGCGCGAGCAGCGCGTTGAGGATGTCGTTCGCGTGATCGGACGGCGATGCGGCGGCGGCCATCGCGCCGAGATCCGCGCCGAGTTTGCCCTTGAGTTCGAGCAGCAGACGCTCGGCCGTTTTCTTGCCGATGCCGGGCACGCGCGTGAGGCGCGCCGCGTCCTGCTGGGTGACCGCCTGCGCGAGGTCGTTCACGCTCATGCCCGAGAGCACCGCGAGCGCCATGCGCGCGCCGATGCCGCTGATCTTGAGCAGTTCGCGGAACGTCGCGCGCTCTTCCTGGGTGCCGAAACCGAACAGCAGATGCGCGTCCTCGCGCACGATCATCTGCGTGAGCAACACGATTTTTTCGCCGGTACCGGGCAGGTTGTAGAACGTGCTCATTGGCACGTCGACTTCGTAGCCGACGCCGTTGCAGTCGACGAGCAGGTGCGGCGGGTTCTTTTCCAGCAATACGCCGGCAATGCGACCGATCATGGCGAGTTCAGTGAAAGGGAAAGCTCAAGAGTGTAGCGGAGCGCCGCGCGCAGCGGCGCGGCTTTCGGGGCGCGTCAGACATTGGGATAAAGCGAATTCCGCCGATGACCCGCGCGGTTTGTCCGCGAAGTTATCCGTGCTTATCGTGATTATTCGCGCTTATCCGATCAGCCGCCCGCGCCGCACGCGCATGCCCTTTTTCGCGAGCGAGGGCGCGAGGCCGCCGAGCGTCGCGAGGGTGTCGCCGCCGTGGGCGTGGCAGATCGCCATGCCGAGCGCGTCGGCGGCGTCGGTGCCGGGCATGCCGGTGAGCGCGAGCAGGCGCACGACCATCTGCTGCATCTGCTCCTTGGTCGCGCGGCCGTAGCCCACCACGGCCTGCTTGAGTTGCAGCGCCGTGTATTCGGCCACCGGCACGCCGCCCGAGACGAGCCCGCAAATGGCGGCGCCGCGCGCCTGGCCGAGCAGCAGCGTCGACTGCGGATTGACGTTGACGAAGACCTTTTCGATCGCGGCCTGGTCGGGCGCGTGCTGGCGGATCAGCGTGGACACCCCTTCGAAGATGGTGCCGAGGCGCGTGGGCAGATCGGCATCGGCGGTACGGATGACGCCGCTCGCCACGTACGAGAGCTGATGGCCGTGACGTTCGATCACGCCGAAGCCGGTCACACGCAAGCCGGGGTCGATGCCGAGAATTCTCATGAAATGCGGGAAAAACGGAAGGTGCCTGCGATGGTACAACGAACGGCGCGGCGGCCGCGAGCCTTCGCGGCATAGGCGCACACGAGAACGCCAACGAAAAAGCCCGCGCGTAGCGGGCTTTTTGCTGAGATCGGCAACGGTTGGCGATCGATTTAGTGACGGAAGTGGCGAATGCCCGTCATCACCATGGCGATGTTGTGCTCGTCGGCGGCGGCGATCACTTCGTCGTCGCGCATCGAGCCGCCCGGCTGGATCACGCAGGTCGCGCCCGCGTTGACCACCACGTCGAGACCGTCACGGAACGGGAAGAACGCATCCGAGGCGACCGCCGTGCCCGCGAGCTTGAGGCCCGCGTTTTCCGCCTTGATGCTGGCGATGCGCGCCGAATCCACGCGGCTCATCTGGCCCGCGCCCACGCCCATCGTCATGCCGTTCGCGCAGAACACGATCGCGTTCGACTTCACGAACTTCGCGACGCGCCAGGCGAACAGCAGATCGTCCATTTCCTTCGGCGTGGGGTGACGCTTCGTCACGACGCGCAGCTCGTGCGGCTGCACGTTCTTCGAGTCGAGCGATTGCACCAGCAGACCGCCGCCCACGCGCTTCAGGTCGAACGCGTTATGGCCATCGCCCAGCGCGATCTGCAACAGACGCACGTTTTGCTTCGCGGCGAACACGGCCTTGGCCGCTTCCGAGAACGACGGTGCGATCAGCACTTCGACGAACTGCTTCGACACGGCCTGGGCCGCGGCTTCGTCCACTTCGCGGTTGAACGCGATGATGCCGCCGAACGCCGAGGTCGGGTCGGTCTGGAACGCCTTCGCGTAGGCTTCGTGCGCGTCGGCGCCCACGGCCACGCCGCACGGGTTCGCATGCTTGACGATCACGCAGGCGGGCGCGTCGAAGGTCTTCACGCATTCCCACGCCGCGTCGGAATCCGCGATGTTGTTGTACGAGAGTTCCTTGCCCTGCAACTGCGTGTAGTTCGCGAGCGCGCCGGCGGGCGTCGCGAGATCGCGGTAGAACGCGGCGCTCTGGTGCGGGTTTTCGCCGTAACGCAGGTCCTGGACCTTGTCGTACGCGAGGTTCAGCACGGCCGGGAAGGCGTTGCGCGACTTGTGGTCGAGCGCTTCCGTCAGGCTCGTGAGGTAGTTCGTGATCGCGCCGTCGTACTGCGCCGTGTGCGAGAACACCTTGGTCGCGAGGCGGAAGTTGGTGGCGTAGCTCACGCTGTTGCCGTTCGCGCGCATCTCTTCCAGCACCTTCGCGTAGTCGGCCGGGTCGACCACCACCGTGACGTCGCGATGGTTCTTCGCCGCCGAACGCAGCATGGTCGGGCCGCCGATGTCGATGTTCTCGATCGCGTCTTCGAGCGAGCACTCTTCCTTCGAGATCGTCTGCACGAACGGGTAGAGGTTCACGACCAGCAGGTCGATCGTCGGGATGTCGTGCTTGTCGAGCGCGGCCATGTGCTCGGGCAGATCGCGGCGCGCGAGAATGCCGCCGTGCACCTTCGGGTGCAGCGTTTTCACGCGCCCATCGAGCATTTCCGGAAAGCCGGTGTAGTCGGCGACTTCGGTGACGGGAAGACCCGCGTCCGCGAGCAGTTTCGCGGTGCCGCCGGTCGACAGGAGCTTGACGCCGAGATCCGAGAGGGATTTCGCGAAATCGACGATGCCTGCCTTGTCGGAAACGGAGATGAGCGCTTGCTTGATCATGATGTGGAAGAGTTGCCGATAGATCGAGGAGTCAGCGCAAGAGGCCCGGAAACAGGCCAGGAAACAGGCCCGGAAACCTGCCCGGAAACCTGCCCGGAAAAACGCAGCGGCCGGTGATTACAGCAGGCCGTGCTGCTGGAGCTTCTTGCGCAGCGTATTGCGGTTGATGCCGAGATACTCGGCGGCCAGCGACTGATTGCCGCCCGCCTGCTCGAGCACCACCTCGAGCATCGGTTTTTCGACGCACGCCATCACCATTTCGTAGACGTCGTGCGGATTGCTGCCGTCGAGATCCTGGAAGTAATTACCCAGACTCTCGCGGACGGATTGTTCGATATTGTGCTTGCTCATGCTGCCAGTCGATCGGAGGAGGCGGCGCCTTTGCCTGCATCGCTCTCGTCGCTTGCGTCGCCTTCGTCCTCGTAGACGAGGCGCTCGGAACGCGCCTTTTGCTCGTCGAAGAACTGGTTGACGGCGACGAGTTGTTCGCGCGTGGTGTCCAGCGTGTTCATGCGATGCCGGAACGTATTGGCGCCGCAAAGGCCGCGAGTGTACCAGCCGATATGCTTGCGCGCAGTACGCACGCCCGTAAATTCGCCGTAAAACGCATAGTGGTCTTCGAGATGCTCGTTCATGATCGACTGGATCTCGTCCACGCGCGGCGCGGGCAGCAATTCGCCGGTCGCGAGGAAATGCTCGATTTCGCGAAAGAGCCACGGGCGGCCCTGCGCCGCGCGGCCGATCATGATGGCGTCGGCGCCCGTGACGTCGAGCACGTGACGCGCTTTCTGCGGCTTCGTGATGTCGCCGTTCGCAACCACGGGAATGCGCGCGGCGGCCTTCACCGCGGCGATGGTGTCGTATTCCGCCTCGCCGTGATAGAGGTCGGCGCGCGTGCGGCCGTGCACGGTCAGCATCGAAATGCCGCAGTCTTCGGCAATGCGCGCGACGGTGAGCGCGTTGCGATGGTCGCGGTCCCAACCGGTGCGGATCTTGAGCGTGACGGGCACGGCATCTGGCCCCACGCCCACGGCGTCCACCACGGCCTTGACGATGCGCGCCACGAGCGGCTCGTTTTGCAGCAGCGCCGAGCCGGCCGCCACGTTGCAGACTTTCTTGGCCGGGCAACCCATGTTGATGTCGATGATCTGCGCGCCGTTCGCGACGTTATAGCGCGCGGCTTCGGCCATCATTTCGGGGTCGGCGCCGGCGATCTGCACCGAGATGGGTTCCACTTCGCCCGCGTGATTCGCGCGGCGCATGGTCTTTTCGCTTTTCCAGAGCTGCGCGTTGGACGCGACCATCTCCGAGACGGCGTAGCCTGCGCCGAGACGCTTGCACAGCTGGCGAAACGGCCGGTCCGTGACGCCCGCCATGGGAGCGACGAACAGGTTGTTACGCAGGGTATGACGGCCGATAGTGAACATGACGCGCGGGCGAGCCACGGGCGCGCGGCGGAAAGCATTCCGGCGGCGCGGCGAGCGGCGAAAATCGAAAGGGGAAACGTCTATTTTAGCGTAACCGGGATGCGCGGTCGCGCGCGGCGGACGAGGCAAGGGCGCGCGGTGTTGCGCGGTGTTGTTTTCCGGATGAGGAAAAAGGGCTTTGGGGTCAGCGGGTTGGCGGGTTGGCGGGGAAAAGGGCTGGTTGTTTCGCGACTTGATGCGACCCCTGAAGATCGCGCGGTGAGCCGTCGCGAGCGAAACACCGAGATTAGCTTGCGGCTTGCCAATCTTCGAACTGCAAACCCGCGACGCGTTCGAACTCGCGCACGTTGTGCGTCACGAGCACGAGTTGCCGCGAGCGCGCCTGTCCTGCGATCAGCGCGTCGTAAGGCCCAATGGGCGTGCCGGCCGCCGCAAGTTGTGCGCGAATTTCGCCCGCGTGCTGGGCGTCTTCGGCATCGAACGGAATCAGTTCGAACTGCAATGCCGCAACACGCGCGACATTGTCGGCGGCGCGTTGACTCTTGTACGCGCCGTAATACAACTCGTGCGCGACGACGGACGGCATGCCGAAGTCGCTGGGCGCATGCGCATGCAGCTTCGCCAGCACCGCAGGATCGCCTTTGAGGATGGCAATCACGGCGTTGGTGTCCAGCAGATATTTCATTCGAATACGTCCAGACCTGGACGATCTTGCGCCGTGGCCGCTTCGCGGGCCGCCGCCGCGAAATCGTCGTCCAGCGGGCCGATCAGCGGCGCGAGCCACGCCCAGTCCTGCGGCACCGGCTCGAGTATCACGGCGGCGCCGTGGCGGCGGATGCGCACTTCCGGCGTGTCGAAACGAAAGTCCTTCGGCAGGCGGACGGCCTGCGAGCCGCCGTGTTTGAAAATTCTGGCGATATCCATGGCCTCACCTCCGTGTATCTATAAATTATATCTACTTTTGTGGGTGCGGCAAGAGAGCGGCCGGGGTTTTGGGGAGACTGACTTGCTCGCGCTCAGATCCGCTGCCCGAACATCATCTGCCGGGCGAGCGCCGTCTTCACGGGCGGCGCGAATTCGAGCGCCGTGAGCGCGAGCCCGCGCAGCGCGGCGAGCGGCGCGAAATCGACGGTGAAAAGACGCGCGAGCGTATCCGTCGCGCCGATCGTCATGCGCCGGTCGAGCGCGCGGCGCGCCGCGAAGGTCGCGAGCGCCTTCGGCGTGGCGCCGTGGAGCGCGAGCGCGTCGGCGAGCGCGTGCGCGTCGCGCAGGCCGAGATTCAGCCCCTGGCCCGCGACCGGATGCAGCGTTTGCGCCGCGTTGCCCACGGCGGCGATGTGTCCTTGCCCCGAGACGAGCGCGTCGAGCGCATTCAGGCCGAGCGGGAACGCCGCGCGGCCGTGGATCTGCGTGAAGCGGCCCATGCGCGCGCCGAACGCCGTGCCGAGTTCCGCGAGAAAGTCGGCGTCGGTGAGTTGCGCGCGGCGCTCGGCTTCTTCGGGCGCGCTGCACCACACGAGCGCGTAGTCCGCGCCGCGCACGCCGCCCATCGGCAAAAGCGCGATCGGGCCTTCGTTCGTGAAGCGCTCCCACGCCACGTGCGGTTGCGGCGCCGAAAGCGTGACCACGCCAACGAGCGCCGTCTGCCCGTAGTCGCGCGAACGCTGCGTTCTGGACTCGGTATCGGAGCGATCGGCGGAATGAGCGGACTTCGCCTCGGTCTCGCGCGCCGACGGCCGGTACAGCCCGCCTTCGGCATTGACGAGAATGCGCGTGCGCAGCTTGCGCTCGACGCCCGCGCTCACGATCGGCAGCGTCACGCCGTCGTGCTCGACCACCGGGTCGTGCGCCTGCGTGTGATGCAGCCAGTGCACGCGCGTGCCGCGCACGGCCTGCGCGAGCGCCTGCACGATTGAGCCGTAGCGCGCGACGTAGCCGAGCGCGGGCAAATCGTAGTCGTGCCGGTCGATCAGCGTGCGGCCGAAGTGACCGCGCTGCGACACGTGAATCCGTTCGATGGCCGTGGCGTCGTGCGGCCACGCGAGCGCCTCGACCAGCGTACGGCTGCCTTGCGACACGGCGATCGCGCGCGGATCGCCGGCGCTGTCTTCGGGCTCGCGCGCATCGACGAGGGCGATCGACAGGTCTTGCGTGGCGCTGCGCCTCGCGAGCCAGCCCGCGAGCGCGAGGCCGACCGGACCCGCGCCGACGATCGTCACGTCGTGGTCGAACGGCGCAAGGGCGGCGGGCGCGGCGGACGTGGTGGAATCGGCGGGAGAAGAAACGGCGTTCATGTCGATGGACTTCGCAATGGCGTGATTCGGTGTTCTTGCCTGGGGCTCAGGCGCGCGGCGCGTGCTGCATGAGCGCTTCGATTTCGTCGGCGGCCACGGGCACGTCGCGCGTGATCAGCTCGCAGCCCGTTTCGGTGACGATCGCGTCGTCCTCGATCCGGATGCCGATGTCCCAGTAGCGCTCGGGCACGTCTTCCGCCGCGCGAATGTACAAACCCGGCTCGATCGTGAGCGTCATGCCCGCACGCAGCGTGCGCCACGGCGGCGGCGTAGCGGTCTTCTGCGTGCCGCCGTTGTCCGCGCCGCGTTCGCGGTAATCGCCCGCGTCGTGCACGTCCATGCCGAGCCAATGTCCCGTGCGATGCATGTAAAAGCGCGCGTAGGCGCGTTCCGCGATCACCGCGTCGACGTTCGCGTAGCGCGATGTGTCCAGAATGCCCGTGTCGAGCAGACCTTGCGCGAGCACGCGCACGGCGGCGTCGTGCGGCGCCTCGAAGTTCACGCCCGCGCGCGTGGCAGCCACGGCCGCCTGCTGCGCCGCGAGCACGATGTCGTACAGCTCGCGCTGCGCCGGCGTGAACCTGCCGCTCGCCGGAAACGTGCGGGTGATGTCGGAGGCATAGCCGTTGAGTTCGCACGCGGCGTCGATCAGCACGAGGTCGCCTTCGCGCGCCACGGCGTTGCCCGCGGGATAGTGCAGCACGCAGGCGTTCGCGCCCGCCGCGACGATCGACCCGTAGGCGGGCGCCTGCGCGCCGTGCTTGCGGAACGTGTAGAGCAACTCGGCTTCGATTTCGTATTCGCGCATGCCAGGCTGGCACGTTTGCATCGCGCGGATATGCGCGAGCGCCGAAATTTTCGCGGCGCGGCGCATGGTGTCGAGTTCGTGCGCGTCCTTGATCACGCGCATGTCGTCGAGCAGCGGCAACAGGTCGTACACGGCGGCGGGCGCGGTCACGCCGCTGCGGCCTTGCGCGCGCACGGCGTCGAGCCAGCGCTTCACCTGCGCTTCCAGGCGTTCGTTCGCGGCCAGCGCGTAATGCAGCGCGGGGCGATTCGCGATCAGTTGCGGCATGCGCGTGTCGAGATCGTCGACGGCAAACGCGGCGTCGAAGCCGAACGCCTCGCGCGCGGCGTCGGGTCCGTAGCGAAAGCCTTCCCAGGTTTCGCGCTCGACGTTCTTCGCGCGGCAGAAGAGGATCGCGGCGGGCTGGTTCTCGCCGGCGCCCGCGTCGAGCACGAGCACGGCCTCGGGCTCCGTGAAGCCGGTGAGGTAATAGAAGTAGCTGTCGTGCCGGTACGGATAGTCGGCGTCGCGATTGCGCAGCGCCTCGGGCGCGGTCGGCACGATCGCGATTCCGCCACCATTCGCGCCGCCTTTCTCGCGCAGCGCGGCGAGCACGCGTTCGCGGCGCGCGCGATAGAGCGCGGGGCCGCCGTCGGGCCCGGGTTGCACATCCGGCAGGTGCGTCGCACTGGCGGCAACACGTGCCGCGGCCGGGTCGTTTTGCGTGAGCTTCGGTTCGGTCGAGTCCATCGGGGAATTGTAGCGCCACACCGCGGGCGGCCGCTCGCACGGGCGGCGGCGTCGCCATCGAGTGCCGCGCCATCGAGTGCTGCGCTAACGAGCGCCGCGCCATCGTGTGTCATGCTCATCGGCGATGTTGTCTTTCGCCTACATCCAATGTCAGAAAAAGCCTGACGTTATCTGACATGCCGTCAGAAAGTGGTCAATCCAACGTATACTTCGCGCGGATTACAGAAAAGGCAGGTGCGATGAAACTTATCGGTTCGCTCGGCAGCCCTTACGTCCGCAAGGCGCGGATCACGCTCGCCGAAAAGAAAATCGACTACAAGCTGGTGCTCGAAAACGTCTGGGCCGCGGAAACCGCGATCCACGACTTCAACCCGATCGGCAAGGTGCCTTGCCTCGTGATGGAAGACGGCGAGGCCGTGTTCGATTCGCGCGTGATCTGCGAGTACGTCGACATGCTGTCGCCGGTCGGCAAACTGATCCCGCCGGCGGGGCGCGAGCGCATCGAGGTGCGCTGCTGGGAAGCGCTCGCCGACGGCATGCTCGACGCCGCCGTGCTGATTCGCGCCGAAGGCACGCAGCGCACGCCCGAGCAGCGCTGCGAGGCATGGGTCGAACGCCAGCAACGCAAGATCGCCGAAGGGCTCACGGCCATGGCCAAGGGCCTCGCGGGCAACCCGTGGTGCGCGGGCAACCGCTACACGCTCGCCGACATTTCGGTGGGTTGCTCGCTCGGTTATCTCGACTTCCGCATGCCCGAGCTGAACTGGCGCGAGCCGCATCCGAATCTCGCGCGTCACTTCGAAAAGCTCTCGCAGCGCCCGTCGTTCATCGACACGGTGCCGCAAGGTTGACCATAAAACGCGCATAAAAAAACGCCCGGCGGCTTGCAAACCGTCGGGCGTTTTTCATTCCACCACCGTCTTCAGGCGACGATCTTCTCCGCCTCGGGCGCGAACGAATCGCTGCGCGCCACCGGCCACCATTTTTCGAACAGCTGGTAGCGGTAACGGCCTTCGAGCAGATCGCCGGGCTTCAGATACTTGAGCAGTTCCGACATCAGCTGCACTTCGTACGACGAGACGCGCCGCACGATGTGATGCGCGCGCAGCTCCGACGGGCTCGACAGCCCCGCGGCCTGGACGATCTCCTGCAACGCATGCAGCGTGTTGCGGTGGAAGTAGTACACGCGGTCGCCCTTGTCGGGCACGTTCAGCGCGCGCTGGCGCACCGCGTCTTGCGTGGCCACGCCGGTCGGGCAGCGGTCCGAATGGCATTTTTGCGCCTGGATGCAACCCACGGCGAACATGAAGCCACGCGCCGAGTTCACCCAGTCCGCGCCGATCGCGAGCGTGCGCGCGATGTCGAACGCCGTGATGATCTTGCCGCTCGCGCCAATCTTGATCTTGTCGCGCAAGCCAATGCCCACGAGCGTGTTGTGCACGAGCAGCAGGCCTTCCTGGAGCGGCGTGCCGATGTGGTCGGTGAACTCGATGGGCGCCGCGCCCGTGCCGCCTTCCGCGCCGTCCACCACGATGAAGTCCGGCAGGATGCCCGTTTCCAGCATGGCCTTGGCGATGCCGAAGAATTCCCAAGGATGCCCCACGCACAGCTTGAAACCGGTGGGCTTGCCGCCCGAGAGCGTGCGCAGGCGCTCGATGAATTCGAGCAGGCCGCGCGGCGTGGAGAACTCCGCGTGCCGCGAAGGCGAGACGCAATCCTTGCCGATGGGAATGCCGCGCGTCTCGGCGATCTCGGGCGTGACCTTGGCCGCGAGCAGCATGCCGCCGTGGCCCGGCTTCGCGCCTTGCGAGAGCTTCACTTCGATCATCTTGACCTGCGGCTCGGCGGCGAGGCGCGCGAAGTTTTCGGCGCTGAACGAACCGTCGTCGTTGCGGCAGCCGAAGTAGCCCGAGGCGATTTCCCAGATGATGTCGCCGCCGTTTTCGCGGTGATACTTCGAGAGCGAGCCTTCGCCGGTGTCGTGCGCGAAGCCGCCTTTCTTCGCGCCCAGATTGAGCGCGCGGATCGCGTTGGCCGAGAGCGCGCCAAAGCTCATCGCCGAAATATTGAAGATCGACATCGAATACGGCTGCTCGCGATTCGCGCCCACGAGCACGCGGAAGTCGCTGCCTTCGAGTTTGGTGGGCGCGAGCGAATGGCTGATCCATTCGTGGCCGATGGCCTTCACGTCGAGTTCGGTGCCGTACGGGCGGCTATCGACGGTATTTTTCGCGCGCTGGTACACCACGCTGCGCTGCACGAGCGAGAACGGCTTCTCGTCGGTGTCGTCTTCCACGAAATACTGGCGGATTTCGGGGCGCACGAACTCGAACATGAAGCGCAGATGGCCCCAGAGCGGATAGTTGCGCAGGATCGCGTGGCGCTGCTGGGTCATGTCCCAGAGGCCGAGCGCGACGAGCAGCGCGGGCGGGATCGCGCAGAGCCACGAGAGATGATGCAACGCCGAAGCGATGACGCAGGCCGCGAGCAGCAGCACCGCGCCCCACATGGCGAGATAACGTCGGGAAAACATGGGGGACTCCTCGAACTTGGGGCTTGCGCGCGACTCGCCGGAGGGGGCGGTGCGCGTCCGCCGCGCGCCGGATTCGCGTCGATCGCGGTTCCGTCCTGGCGCGGCTTGCCCGAATCATGCCGCAAGTTCGTGAAAGTTCGCCGCGAACGTTGCAACCTTTGCGGCGGATTTCGGCGTTGTGCTGAAAGCGCGGTAGGACGATGGGAAACGTCCCGCGAGAAAAGCCGCGAAGCCTTGCACTTCGCGGGTGGTTTCCTTACGTTTCGCTCGGCGTCGCGGCGTGCGTGGGCGCGTTTTGAGCCGTGGCGGCGGGCTTGCGGCGCGCCGGGCGCTTCTTTTTCTTCGGCGCCTCGGGCGGCGGCACGGCGGGTACGTGCGGTTCGAGCGTCGTCACGGCTTCGATGATGCCGCCGCCAAGACACACGTCGCCGTCGTAGAGCACGGCCGACTGGCCCGGTGTGACGGCCCACTGCGCCTCCGGGAAATGCAGCGAGAACTGGCCCGCGCCGAAGTCGTCCGCGCGATGGAACACCGTGGGCGCGTCCGCCTGGCGATAGCGCGTTTTCGCGCCGCACGCCTGATCTTCGGCGGGCGCTTCGCCCGCGACCCAGCTCACGTTGCCCGCGCGCAGCTCGTGCGCGAGCAGCCACGGATGATCGTGGCCCTGCACGACGTAGAGCGTGTTCGTGGCGATGTCCTTGCCGGCGACGAACCACGGGTCGCCGCTGCCGTCCTTGCTGCCGCCGAGGCCGATACCCTTGCGCTGGCCGAACGTGTAGAACGCAAGGCCGATGTGCTCGCCCACGACCTTGCCGTCGGGCGTCATCATCGGGCCCGGTTTGGTGGGCAGATAGCGGTTCAGGAAGTCGCGGAACGGCCGTTCGCCGATAAAGCAGATCCCGGTGGAGTCCTTCTTTTTCGCGTTCGGCAGGCCAATCTGTTCGGCGATCTCGCGCACCTTCGTCTTGGGGATTTCGCCGAGCGGGAACATCGTCTTCGAAAGCTGCGCCTGATTCAGGCGATGCAGGAAGTACGACTGGTCTTTGGTGTGATCGAGCGCCTTGAGCAGCTCGAAACGGCCGTGGGTCTCGTTCTGGCGCACGCGCGCGTAATGGCCCGTGGCGATGGTTTCCGCGCCCAGCGACATCGCGTGGTCGAGGAACGCCTTGAACTTGATCTCGGCGTTGCAGAGCACGTCGGGGTTGGGCGTGCGGCCGGCCGAATACTCGCGCAGGAACTCCGCGAACACGCGATCCTTGTATTCGGCGGCGAAGTTGACGGCTTCCACGTCGATGCCGATCAGATCCGCGACCGAGACCACGTCGATCCAGTCCTCGCGCGTCGAGCAGTACTCGCTGTCGTCGTCGTCTTCCCAGTTCTTCATGAAGAGACCGACGACGTCGAACCCCTGCTCCTTGAGCAGCCACGCGGTAACCGACGAATCCACGCCGCCCGACATGCCCACCACGACCTTACGTTTGCTCATTTTGCTGCTGCCTTATTGCTGCGCTATCGCTGCTTTCATTGCGTCTTTCTGGGCGCCGTCGCGTGCGTCTGCACGAAATCGAGCGGCACGCGCTTGCCCGCGAGGTAGTCGTCGACGCATTGCATGACGAGCGGCGTGCGATGGCGCTCGCTCGCGGCGCGCAGTTCGTCCACGCTCATCCACACGGTGCGCACGATATCGGGATCGAGCACGCGATTCTCGGGCTGCGCCGCCACTTGCCCGCAGTACGTGAAGCGCAGATAGGTCGCGCCGCTCTCGCCCGGCTTGCCGAAATGCGTCATGTACACGCCCACGAGCGCCTCGGGCGTAAACGCATAAGCGGTTTCCTCGAGCGTTTCGCGCACCACGGCGTCGTGCAGCGTCTCGCCCGGCTCCAGATGCCCGGCGGGCTGATTCAGGCGCAGACCGGCGCTCGTGTGCTCTTCCACAAGTAGAAAGCGCCCGTCGCGCTCGACGATCGCGGCCACGGTGACGTGGGGTGCCCAGGTTTCCTCGTTCATGGGCCGGTATTTTACCGGGACGCCGCGAACGCTGCCCGGGGCCGGATCGGCACGGGTTTCGTCGTCGCGGGTTTTGTCGTCGATGGGCGGTCGAGGCGCAACATTGGCCGTGCGCGCGGCATTTCGGTATCCCGACGCAGTCCCGACCGGCCGGTCGGGCGGCGCGACGCGGCGCGTTGCAGCGCAAAAAATCGAGGGTAATCCGTCTACAAACGTGCGCGCGCTTTCGGTTAAAGTGGGGCGTGATTTTGCGTTTGCCGTTGCCCTGGTTGCCGGCGTTTGCGCGTGCGTTGCGTGTCCGTCGTCGGCTTCCCTCCGCTCGATTCGAGCCAGAACAGCTAGAACAAGCAGTCGAGGAGGAACAACGATGCATATCGGAGTGCCCGCGGAAACCCGGGCGAACGAAAGCCGCGTGGCCGCGACGCCGGAGACCGTCAAGAAGTACGTCGCGCAGGGCCACACGGTCACGATCCAGGCCGGCGCGGGCGCCGGCGCGAGCTACCCCGACGAGGCCTACACGGCCGTGGGCGCGCAGATCGCCAGCGCGGCCGCCGCGTTCGGCGCCGAACTCGTGCTCAAGGTCCAGTCGCCGGTTGAAGCCGAGTTGCCGCTGATGCAGCGCGGCGCCACGCTCGTCGGCATGCTCGATCCCTTCAATGCGCAGAACGCCGCGCTGCTCGCGCAGGCGGGCGTCACGGCCTTCGCGCTCGAGGCCGCGCCGCGCACCACGCGCGCGCAAAGCCTCGACGTGCTCTCGTCGCAAGCCAACATCGCCGGTTACAAGGCCGTGCTGGTCGCGGCCAACCTGTACCCGCGCTTCATGCCGATGCTCATGACCGCCGCCGGCACCGTGAAAGCCGCGCGCGTGCTGGTGCTGGGCGCGGGCGTGGCCGGTTTGCAGGCGATCGCCACGGCGCGGCGCCTGGGCGCGGTGATCGAAGCGTCCGACGTGCGTCCGGCCGTGAAAGAGCAGATCGAGTCGCTGGGCGGCAAATTCCTCGACGTGCCGTTCGAAACCGAGGAAGAACGCGAAGCCGCGCAGGGCGTGGGCGGCTACGCGCGGCCGATGCCGCCTTCGTGGCTCGCGCGCCAGTCGCAACTCGTGCACGAGCGCGCGCGCCAGGCCGACATCGTGATCTCGACCGCGCTGATTCCGGGCCGCGACGCGCCCACGCTATTGCCCGCCGTGGCCGTGCAGGCGATGAAACCGGGCTCCGTGGTGATCGATCTCGCGGCGGGCCGCGGGCCCGTGGCCGATCAGGCCAGCGGGCGGCGCGGCGGCAACTGCCCGCTCACCGTGGCCGATCAGGTGGTCACGGAGCACGGCGTGCAGATCTGCGGCTACACGAATCTGCCGTCGATGGTGGCCGCCGACGCCTCGGCGCTCTACGCGCGCAATCTGCTCGACTTTCTGAAGCTGATCGTGACGAAGGAAGGCGCGCTCAACCTCGACCTCACCGACGATATCGTCGCGGCCACGCTGCTGGCCCGCGACGGCGCTGTCGCACGCAAGGCATGACGCGAAGGAGACCTCAGCATGGAAGTCATCAACCATACCGTCATCAATCTCATCATCTTCGTGCTGGCCGTGTACGTGGGCTATCACGTCGTGTGGAACGTCACGCCCGCGCTGCACACGCCGCTCATGGCCGTGACCAATGCGATCTCGGCAATCGTGATCGTCGGCGCGATGCTCGCCACGGGGCTGACCGTGGGCTTCTCCGGCAAGTTCTTCGGCACGCTCGCGGTGCTGCTCGCGGCCGTGAACGTGTTCGGCGGCTTTCTCGTCACGCGGCGCATGCTGGAGATGTTCCGCAAGAAAGAGCCGAAGAAGCTCGCCGTGGCCGAACGTAAGGAGGGCGCACGATGAGCATGAACGTCGTTACGCTGCTCTACCTCGTGGCGTCGGTGTGCTTCATCCAGGCGCTCAAGGGCTTGTCGAACCCGCGCAGCGCGCGCGCCGGCAACCTGTTCGGCATGGTCGGCATGGCCATCGCCATCCTCACCACGCTCGCGCTGATCGTGAAGGAGTCCGCCCAGTTCGGCTCCAATCTCGGCCTCGGTCTCGCGTTGCTGTTCGGCGCGCTGGTGGTGGGCGGCGGCCTGGGTGCGTACGTGGCCGCGCGCGTGGAAATGACGAAGATGCCCGAACTCGTCGCGGCCATGCACTCGCTGATCGGTCTCGCGGCCGTGTGCATCGCCTATGCGGTCGTTTCCGAACCGGCCGCGTTCGGGCTCGTGGCGGAAGACGCGCCGTATCCGGGTTTCCTGCCTTACGGCAACCGCATCGAGTTGTTCATCGGCACGTTCGTGGGCGCGATCACCTTCAGCGGCTCGGTGATCGCCTTCGGCAAGCTCTCGGGCAAGTACAAATTCCGCCTGTTCCAGGGCGCGCCCGTGGTGTATCCCGGCCAGCATCTGATCAACCTGATGCTCGCGATCGGCATGCTCGGCTTCGGCGTGCTGTTCTTCCTCACGCAGTCGTGGCTGCCGTTCATCGTCATGACGCTGATCGCGTTCGCGCTGGGCGTGCTCATCATCATTCCGATCGGCGGCGCGGACATGCCCGTGGTCGTCTCCATGCTCAACTCGTACTCGGGCTGGGCGGCGGCGGGCATTGGCTTTTCGCTCAACAACGCCATGCTGATCATCGCGGGCTCGCTCGTGGGGTCGTCGGGCGCGATCCTCTCGTACATCATGTGCCACGCGATGAACCGCTCGTTCTTCAACGTGTTGCTGGGCGGCTTTGGCGGCGAGGCGGGCGCGGCCGCGGCGGGCGGCGCGCAGGAGCAGCGGCCGGTGAAGTCGGGTTCCGCCGACGACGCTTCCTTCATGCTCGGCAACGCGGAGAGCGTGGTGATCGTGCCGGGCTACGGTCTCGCGGTGGCGCGCGCGCAGCACGCGCTGAAGGAACTCACCGACAAGCTCGTGGAAAAGGGCGTGGACGTGCGTTACGCGATTCACCCCGTGGCGGGCCGCATGCCGGGCCACATGAACGTGCTGCTCGCCGAAGCCGAAGTGCCCTACGACATGGTGTTCGAGATGGAGGACATCAACAACGAGTTCGGCCAGACGGACGTGGTGCTGGTGCTCGGCGCGAACGACGTGGTGAATCCCGCGGCCAAGAACGACCCGAAGTCGCCGATCGCGGGCATGCCGATCATCGAGGCGTACAAGGCGCGCACGATCATCGTCAACAAGCGGTCGATGGCGGCCGGTTACGCGGGCCTCGACAACGAACTCTTCTACATGGACAAGACGATGATGGTGTTCGGCGACGCGAAGAAGGTGATCGAGGACATGGTGAAGGCGGTGGAGTAGGCGGGGCGTTTCGCTTCGGTATCGACGATAAAAAGGCGCGCATCCGCAACGGTTTGCGCGCCTTTTTCCATGCGCGCGCGCAGCACTTCACATCGAAGGTGCATTCACGCGCCGCAGGTAGTCGGCGAGACGGCGGCCGCTCACGTCGGGAAACGGTTCGAGCACTTCCACCGTGCCCATGCGCTCGATGTTGAAATTGCGGAAGTCCTCGCGCATTTCGCACCACGCGCCCACCGTCCACTGCGCGCCCCAATAGACGAGCCCGAGCGGCCAGATGCGCCGCTCCGTGTGCGCGCCAATGCGGTCGCAATACGCGAAGCGCACGACGAGCCGCGTGTCGACGGCGCGATGCAGCGCGTCGAGCTTGTCGGAGAACGCGGGATCGACGTGATACGCGGGCGCGAACACGGCGATGCGTTCGAGCACCGCGCGTTTCTCGGCGGGCATCGCGGCGGCGACCTTGGCGAGCGCGCCGCGCGCCCCGGCCGCGAGCGCCGCGCCGCCCCACGACTCGGCCATGCGCGCGCCCACCGCGAGCGCCGTCAACTCGTCGGCGGTGAAGGTGAGCGGCGGCAGGCTGGCGGTGCGCGCGAGCCGGTAACCGATGCCCGCTTCGCCTTCGATCGGCACGCCCGACAGTTGCAGGTCGCGCACGTCGCGATACACCGTGCGCGGCGAGACCTCCAGCCATTCGGCCAGTTGTTGCGCCGTGGTCAGACGGCGGCCGCGCAGCAGTTCGGCGATACGGAAGAGGCGGTCGGCGCGACGGGTCATGGCTCTCGCTGGGGGACGGCGGCCGGCGCGAAACCAGCCGAAGCCGCGCGCCAGCCAACGGACGATGCGCAGATGATAGCGCCGGTTGCGCCGGCACCCGCGCACTTCGCCTGTCTCACCTGTGTCGCGCGCGCCGGGTGTAACACGCGCAACGCGCTCACACCAGCTTGGGCGCGTGCAAACCCACGCGATTGCCCTCGGTGTCGATAAAGAAGCCGATGTAGCCATAGTTGTTCGGCAGTTCGAGCGCCGGGCCCTGCTTCCTGCCGCCGGCTTTCTCGACGCGCGAGAGCACGGCGGTGACCGACGGCTGTGCGTTCAGATACACGAGCACGCCCTTCGGGTCGGGCTTGGCGTCTTGCGGATTGAAGACGATGCAGCCGCCGGTTTCGGTCTCGGTGTGGGCGAACAGCGCCATGGGCACGCCGCCGACCACTTCGCGCTGCAACGACGTATCGAAGGCCGTTTCGTAGAAGCGGGCGGCGCGCTCCAGGTCGTGCGCGGGAATTTCGAACCACGAGATGACGCGGGGCAGGCTGGACAGTTCGGTGGACACGTTGCGCTCCTTGTTGGATGGCTGTTGCCAGGCGGCTTCAGCAACGCCGGATGGCGTAGACGCAGTGTGCGCAAGGGCTGCTGACAACGTCTTGTCAGTAGCGTTGTGGCCCTCGAGTTTGGAAACGTCGGTCGAAACGCATTTCGACGCTGCGACCAACGCGTTTTTCGAACCTTTTCGAGAGAGGCCCGCGCGCGCATCTGTTGTAATCGGCGCACCGCATCCCCTCAACGTCCCGCTCAACGTCCCGCATCCGCATGTCTCCCACTGTTTCGATCATCACGCCCACCGCCAATCGCGCGGCGTTTTTGCCCGCCATCGCGCGCTGCGTGGCGCGTCAGCAGGTGAGCTGGGAATGGCTCGTCCTCGACGACTCTCCCGCGCCCAGCGCCTTCATGCAAACGCTCGCGCAGCAGGACGCGCGCGTGCGCTACGACTGGTCGAAAGCGCCGATGACGATCGGGGCGAAGCGCAACTTTCTGGTCGAGCGGGCGCGCGGCGAATTGATCGCCCATTTCGACGACGACGATCACTACGGCGCGCGCTATCTCGCCGACATGACGAAGCTGCTGCGCGAGAACCACGCGGGCCTCATGAAGCTCGCGACGTTCTGGATGTATGCGCCGCACACGCGTTTTCTGGGCTACATGGATCTGAACGCGCGTGTCGGGCTGCATTACATGCTGACGGGCAAGACCGTGGAGACGGTCACGTTCCACGAGAAGATGAAGATCGGCGCGGACTTTATCCTCTTCTACGGCTTCGCGTACGTGTATCGCAAGGCGCTGTTCGAGACGGCGCGTTTCGACGACGTGAACCTCGGCGAGGACGAAAGCTTTATCCGCCGGGTCGTCGACGCGGGGCACACGGTGCTCGCCGCCGACGACACCCAGGCGAACTGTCTGCACCTGATCCATCCGGGATCGACGTCGCGCTGCTTCTCGCGCTATGCGATGCCCGAATTCGTGCTGCCGCGACTGTTTCCGGAATACGAAGGCTACCCGCTGCCGGTCGAGCCGAACGGCGGCCCGCTCGTGATCCGCGACGCGAGCGCGACGCTCAGCGTGGGTGCCTGAGCGGCTTTCACGCCATCGCGTAAGCCATGAAAAACGGCGGCAAGGTGATGAAACCTTGCCGCCGTTTTCGCATCGACATCGATACTGAAAATTACTGCGCGTCGTCCTGATCTTCCGGCGCGGCGGGCTTCGACGCCGGGCGCTGGCGCACGCTGCCCGCGATCAGGTCGAAGCGGAACAGACGGCATTCGAGCGCGCCATTGTAGAGCGGCGTCTTGGCCGCCTCGCGCAGGCGCAACTGGCCAGGCAGCTTGCGGTCGGAGGTGAGGAAGAACGCGCGCCAGTCGGTGAAGCGCTGCTTGAGCGCGTCGCCGAGCGCGTGGAAGAACTCGGGATCGGGCGTGTCGTCCTGGATGCGGCGGAAGCCGTCGTCGTCGTCGCCGCGCATTTCACGCGCCGTGGGCCGCGCTTCGCCGCGCGCGTTGCGGCCGCGCACCTCGATCCGCTCGCCGTACGGCGGATTCACGACCAGCACGCCAGCGCCGCTGGCGGGCGGCGTCATGTTGCGCGCGTCGAGCTGCTTGAGCGGCACGTTGCCGAAACCGGCGCGCTTGAAGTTCGCGCGCGCCTTGTCGAGCATCACGTCGGAAATATCGCTGCCGAAGATCAACAGGTCGCGTTTGCCGCTCTGCGCGGTGTTGCGCGCGGTATTCGCCTCGCTCTTCAGATGGCGCCATGCGGCCATTTCGGCCTGCTTGAGGCGCTCGAAGCCGAAGCTGCGGTCGAGACCCGGCGCGATGTCGAGCGCGACTTGCGCGGCTTCGGCGAGGAACGTGCCGCTGCCGCACATCGGGTCGTAAAGCGGCGTGCCCGCGGTCCAGCCCGTGAGGCGCAGGATGCCCGCGGCGAGATTCTCGCGCAGGGGCGCGGCGCCCTTGTCGAGACGCCAGCCGCGCTTGAAGAGCGGCTCGCCCGAGGTGTCGAGATAGAGCGTGCAATCGGTTGCCGTGAGGAACGCGAAGACGCGCACGTCGGGGTAGGTGGTGTCGATGCTCGGGCGCGCGCCGGCTTTGTCGCGCATGCGGTCGCAGATGCCGTCCTTCACGCGCAGCGTGGCGAATTCGAGGCTGCGCAGCGGCGACTTGATCGCGGTGATGTCGACGCGCAGCGTCTCGTTCGCCGTGAACCACTGGTCCCAGCGCTGCTCGCGCGCGAGTTCGTAGATGTCGTGCTCGTCGCGATACGGGCGCTGCGCGATCTTCAGCAGCACGCGGCTCGCGATGCGCGAATGCAGGTTCGCGGCCATGCCGCCGGCCCAGTTGCCACGGAAATGCACGCCGCCGGGCACTTCGGCGCCGACGGACATGGCGCCGGGCGGCAGGCGATTTTTCGCGGTCTCGATCAGTTCGGAGACGAGCGCGGCTTCGAGGCCGCGCGGGCAGGGGGCAAAGAAATCGAAAGACATGAAGGAGGGTGCGGACGCTGCGGGGAAGGCGCTATTGTACGCGGGTTGCGGCGGGGGGCTGGAGTGGGTGGCGGGGGCGAGTCCGCGCGCTTGTTCAGGCCGACGCCTTCGAGCCGTGCAGCTCGAGCCCAAGCGCCTTGACGACCTTCAGAATCGTCCCGAAGCTGGGATTGACCTCGCCGGATAGCGCCTTGTACAAGCCTTCGCGGCTGATGCCCGTTTCGCGGGCGATCTCGCTCATGCCGCGTGCGCGCGCGATCACGCCCAGCGCGTGGGCGATAAACGCCGGATCGTCGCCGCCTTCACGCAGGCAGGCTTCGAAGTAATCGGCGATATCGTCTTCGGTTTGAAGATGCTCGGCGGAGTCCCACGGGCGGGTGGCGATGGGTTGGCTTGGGCTGGAAGTCATTAGCTACTCCGTGTCGAGATTCGCGAGCATGGCGTGCGCAGCACGGATATCGGCGTCCTGGCTGGATTTATCGCCGCCACAGAGCAGGATGACCAGCATGGCGCCGCGTTGCACGTAGTACACGCGATACCCCGCGCCGTGATCAGTGCGCATTTCAATGACCGGCGCCCCCGCGGAACGCGTGTCGCCGGGGTTGCCGAGCATGAGCCGGTCGATGCGGGCCTGAACGCGACGCTTCGCGATGCGGTCGCTGAGATTGACAAACCAGGTATCGAACACCTCGGTCGTGCGAATCGTGAGGCCATGAGGATTGTAATCCATGGTTGACAGGTGTGTGAACTTAAGTTCACACACTCGATAAGATGCGGGCTAAGCGTCGACCTCTACGCGGAAGGTCAACGCTACGTCGCTCGCGTTTATTGCGTCTTATCGTCCGTCAAATGCGCGCATTGCGCGCGCAAATAGCCCTCAGTAACCGCGAAGCCGCCTCAACTTCCTGTTGTCGCCACCTGCGGACACGCCACGCTCACCGGCTTCGCCTTCACTGCCGCCGATTTCGCATTGCCCGGCGTCGTGGTCGACGTCACCCGAGGCGCCGCCGCCAGCGCCCGCACGCCGCTCGCGATCGAGTCCGACAACGCCGCAATCGCCCGCCGATGCCCCACCACGAGCGCGTCATAGCCGCCGCTCACCGGTTCGTTCAGCGTGCTGCGGCAGGTCATGACCGTTTGCGAATCGAGCGCGCGCACGCTCCACACGGCGTCCACGAGCGCGTGCGAGCCGGGCCACGACTCGAAGCGCTGCACGTTCACGCTCACGCGGTACACGGGCACGCCCGCCGGATGCGGCGAGCCGTACACGTCGATGGTGCCGAGCGCCTGCGTGAGATCGCCCGACAGCGCGCGGCGGATCTCGTCGCCGGGCAGCGAGGCCCAGCGCTCCTGCTCGAGCACGCGCACCTGGTTGGCGTCGGTTTGCACGACGAACTGCGCCTTCGCGACCTGCGGCGGCACGTCCACGGGCGCGAGTTCGATCAGCATCGACGGATTGCCGGCCGTGGTCGCGGCAGGCGAGGCGGTGGCATGTGCCGTGTCGTCGGTCGGGCTCAGCGTGTAGAAGTTGCTCGTGGGCGAGGCGCAGCCCGCGAGCAGCGCCGCCGCGGCGAGCGCGCCGACCGTGACAGAACGAACGACCGCGGCAGCGGGGACACGTCGAAACATCATGGCTTGTCTCCAGATTTGCCGCGCAGCAGCGACTCGGGATGGCGCTCCAGGTAGTCCGAGAGCGAGTTCAGCGATTGCAGCGTACGCGTGAGTTCCTGCATCGCCTGGTGCACGTCCGACTGCAGCGGCGAATCCTGCTGCAGCGTGGACTGCGCCGCGGCGAAGGTCTTCTGCGCCTCGTCGAGCGTGCCGCGCATCTGCGGCAGCACCTGGTCGTTGACCTGCGCGAACAGCTTGTTCGCGTTCACGAGCGACTCGTTCAGGTTGTTGCCGATCTTGTCGAACGGAATCTGATTGAGCTTCTTCGTGATGTCGGCGACCTGCTGCTGCAGTTCTTCGAGCGAGTTCGGCACCGTCGGCAGTTCGAGCGGCTCGTGGTCCAGATCGACCTTCGCGGGCGCCGCCTTCGGGAAGATGTCGAGCGCGATATAGAGCTGACCCGTGATCAGGTTGCCCGTGCGCAACTGGCCGCGCAAACCGCGCGCGACGAGCCGCTTGATCAGCTCCTGGCTCTGCGGCGTATGCGGCACCGGCGCTTCACCGCGCGTGCGGCGCGAGAGACGCAGCGGGTACAGATCCATCGTCACCGGCATGGTGAAGTTGTGCGCCTTGGCGTCGTATTCGATGCCGATGTCGGTCACCTGGCCGAGCACGATGCCGCGGAAGTCCACGGGCGCGCCCACCGAAAGCCCGCGTAGCGACTGGTTGAAGTACATCACCACGCGCACCGGCGCGCCGTCGGGTTCGCGCATCGCTTCGTTCTCGTCGGAGGCGAGCGCGAAGGTGGCGTTGTCGGGCGCTTGCGGGCCCATCGGCTGACCGGCGGGCGCCTGGAAGGCGAGGCCGCCCACCACGATCGTTGCGAGCGACTGCGTATTCACCTTGATGCCGCTCGAATCGAGCTGCACGTTCACGCCGCTCGCATGCCACCAGCGCGTGTTGGTGCCCACGTACTGGTCGTAAGGCGCGCTCACGAACACCTGCACCGTCACGCCGGTGCCGTCCTTGTCGAGCGAATAGCCCGTGACCTGGCCCACCTGGATACGGCGGAAGAAGATGGGCGTGCCGATGTCGAGCGAGCCGAGCGTGCCGCTATGCAGGGTGTAGCGATGGCCTTTTTCGTCGATGGTGACGGCCGGCGGCGCCTCCAGCCCCGTGAATTCGCTCTGCGAATCCTGCGAGCGCCCGGCGTCCGCGCCAATGTACGAGCCGGACAGCAGTGTGGTCAGGCCCGAGACGCCGCTCGCGCCCACGCGCGGCTTGACGACCCAGAAGCGGCTGTCCTTGACCGCGAATGCTTCGGCGTCCTTCGTGAGTTCGACCGTGACGATCACATGCGAGAGATTCGGCGAGAGCTTGATCGCGCGCACCGAACCGATATCGACGTCCTTGTACTTGACCTTGGTCTTGCCGGGCTCGAGGCCTTCGGCGCTGGAGAAGCTGATGGTGATGGTCGGGCCGCGCGTGGCGACGGATTTGACCACGAGGCCGATGCCGATCAGCGCCGCGACGAGCGGCACGATCCACACGAGCGAAGGCAGCCAGCGCTTCGGTTTGACGATCTCCGGCTCGGGCAGATTGGGCGGAATCGGTCCGCCTCCCGCTGGCGGGATCGGTCCTTTCGGGCTATTCATGAGGGCGGTCCTGAGTGTGTTGCGCGGGTTTGTGTTTGTCTTCGTCCACCGGGTCCCAGATCAGGCGCGGGTCGAACTGCATCGAGGCCAGCATCGTCAGGATCACGACCGAACCGAACGCGATCGCGCCGGGCCCCGCCGTGATCACCGCAAGCGACTGGAAGCGTACCAGCGCCACGGTGAGCGTGACAACGAAGATGTCCAGCATGGACCAGCGCCCGATGAATTCGACGAGGCGATACAGCTTGGAGCGCTCGACGGGCCGCCAGGTCGAACCGCGCTGCGCCGTGAAGCAGAGCAGCGCGAGGACGGAAAGCTTGAGCATCGGCACGAGAATGCTCGCGATGAACACGATTACGGCGAGCGGCCAGTCGCCCGAAGTCCAGAAGTAGACGACGCCGCTCATGATGGTGTCGTCCTCGTCGCCGACGAGCGAGGCCGTGTGCATCACCGGCAGCAGATTCGCGGGGATATAGAGCAGCGCCGCGGCGATCAGCAGCGCCCAGGTGCGCACGATGCTGTCGGGATTGCGCGGATGCAGGGGCGCATGGCAGCGTTCGCAGCGCTCGACAACGTGCTGCCGGGCGTCCGTGGCCGCGATGCGCACGTGCGGCTGCACGTGGCCGCAAGCGTGGCAGGAGAGGTAGCCGGCGTCGGTGGCGGTCTGGAATTTCATCGGGCGTGGATGGCCTCAGGGTTCCTTGGTGCGTTCGGGGCGCGCGGCGCGTGCTCAGTGCGTGCTTCGTGAGTGTTCGGCGCGCGCCCCGTGTTCGCCTCGTGTGCGCTCAGTATGGGTTCAGTGTGCGTGGATTTCGCGTTTGAGGCGCGTTCAATGTGCAGTCTTGCCGGCGGGGGCCGGTTGCCCCGCGGCGGCCCCGGTTGCGCCGATCGCCCCGATCCCGCTGGCGGTGCCGGATGCGCCGGCCTGCGGGTCGCGGATCTCGGGTTCCCCGAGTGGATTGCGGAGATGCGCGGCGTCGTGCGGCCCGGCAACGCCGGCGTCTTGCGCTTCGCGCGCGGCCGGTGCGGCCGGCGATGGCGTGCCCGGCAACGGGGCGGGTCGCGGGCCGCCCTTGGCGCGACCCGTTCCGCCCGAACCCGGCCCGCCCGGCCCGGCGCCGCCCGCCCGCGCCGCGCGCGAGGCGTCGCGCAGGCTGTCGGCGATATCCCAGAGCGTGCGCGAGTCGAAGGTCACGACCACGGTGAACATCAGCGTGAGCGCGCCGAACGCGAACAGCGCGGTTTCGGGAATCACGCGCGCGAGGCTCACCATCTTCACGATCGTGATGAGCACGCCCAGCATGAAGACTTCGAGCATGCCCCACGGCCGCACGAACTGGATCGCGCGCAGCACGTGATTGAAGCCGGGCGGAATATAGCCGCGCCGCACGGGCAGCAGCACATAGAGCAGCGCCACCATTTCGGTGAGCGGGAACAGCACGGTCGCGCAGAACACCATGACCGCGACCACCTGCATGTTTTCCTGCCACAGCACGACGAGCGCGCCGAACAGGCTCGACTCCGTGGTGATGCCGTTGGCGTCGAGTTCGATGATTGGAAACGACTGCGCGATGATGAACGTGACGAGCGCGGCTACCGTCATCGCGCAGATGCGGTCGAGCTGCATCGCCGCGTTGCTGTAGAGCGTCGCGCCGCAGCGCGGGCAACGCGCGGACTGGCGGCCGAGCAGGCGCGGCTTGTGGTAGAGCGCGTCGCAATCGTGACACGCGATCAGTTTGTCCTGGGCCATGCGGGCAGGTGACGCAAAACGACGTGAACGAAAGGCGCGCGGCGGCGTCGCGCATGTCTCGCGCGGGTTACGCGCAGATTACGAACGATGCGGGAGCGCCTCGCGGCCGTGCTACCGCCATGTTATCAAGCGGGGCCGGGCGACATCGCAAACGGCGTGCCGCGCGCGCCTCGGAAGCGTGCGAGTGTGACACGTTTGGGCGCGCGGCGTCGTCAAGATCGCAGGAGTAAGACGTTGCAACACGATCGTGCGTAATTGACAGATGTTTGCCGTCATCTGGATGGATTATCTTGCTGACAGTGCGGCCGCGCGGTCGCGCATGATTTCGACAAGAACAGGCCGGCATGGCCAGGCCAAAGCGGGAAGACCATGGAAGGATGGAAAATCTGGCGCGGTATCCGGCGCCATGCGCACCGGCCCGGCGGCCCGGGCGGCGTTCGCCGCGCGAACCGCTGGCGCGCGCTGGTCGTGGCAACGCTGTGCGCGGCGAACGCGGCGCAGGCGCAACTCGAGACCGCCACCAGCACGATCGTCGCCGTGTCGCGGCAAATGGGCGTGGCGGTGCAGGGCAACTTCACGAAGTTCGGCGCGCAGATCGACTTCGATCCCGCGAAGCCCACGGGCGGTACGGCGCGCATCGTCGTGGAGACGGGCAGCTACGACCTCGGCGACTCGACCTACGACGAATCCGTGCGCGGCGCGGACTGGTTCGATTCGAAGGCGTTCCCGCAGGCCACCTTCACCTCCACCGCGATCGTGCCGACCGCGCCGAACCAGTACCGCGTGGACGGCAAGCTGACGATCAAGGGGCACACCGAAGCCGTTTCGGTGCCGGTCGTGCTCACGCGGCAAGGCGCGATGCAGACCTTCGACGGCACGCTGCCGGTGCAGCGGCAAGTCTTCAACATCGGCACGGGACAGTGGAAAGACACCTCGGTGGTCGCCGACGAAGTGCTCATCAAGTTTCATATCGTCGTCGCGCACAAGTAGCTCGCGCGCACGCGCCAAACGGGCGAAAAAAAAGCCGGTTCGCGAGAACCGGCTTTTTTCATGTCGATGTCGATACGACTCGAGCGTGGCGCCTTACACCTGCGCGCCCGCGTTCGGATCGTTCGGATCGTACTTTTCCTTCTTGTCCTTGATGAGGTCCTCGCGCTTCACGCCGAGCCACATCGAGAGCGAAGCCGCGACGAACACCGACGAGTAGATGCCGAACAGAATCCCCACCGTGAGCGCCAGCGCGAAGTAATGCAGCGTGGCGCCGCCGAAGAAGAACATCGAGAGCACCATCATTTCCGTACAGCCGTGGGTGATGATGGTTCGCGACATCGTGCTCGTGATCGCGTGGTTGATCACCTCCGTGACCGTCATCTTGCGTTCGCGCCGGAAGGTCTCGCGAATCCGGTCGAAAATCACGACCGATTCGTTCACCGAGTAGCCGAGCACCGCGAGCACGGCGGCCAGCACGGAGAGCGAGAACTCCCACTGGAAGAACGCGAAGAAGCCCAGAATGATCACGACGTCGTGCAGGTTCGCGATCACGCCGGCCACGGCGTACTTCCATTCGAAGCGGAACGACAGGTAGATGATGATGCCCGCCACCACGCACGCGAGCGCGAGCAGACCGTCGGTGGCGAGTTCCTTGCCGACCTGCGGCCCGACGAACTCCACGCGCTGCAACTGCACCTGCGGTTCGGCCGCCTTGAGCGTGGTCATCACCTGGTCGCTCTGCTGCGCCGAAGACAGGTTCTGCTTGATCGGCAGACGGATCAGCACGTCGCGCGAGGTGCCGAAGTTCTGCACCTGGGCGTCGCCGTAGCCGATCTTCGCGAGCGAATCACGCACCGGTTCGAGCGGCACCGCCTGCGGATACTGCACCTCGATGACCGTGCCGCCCGTGAATTCGATCGACAGGTGCAGGCCGCGGTGGAACAGGAAGAACACCGCCGCAATGAAGGTAATGAAGGAGACCGCGTTGAAGATCAACGCGTGCTTCATGAACGGGATGTCCTTGCGGATGCGGAAAAATTCCATGATCTTGACTCCGTATCAGCGGGACGAACCCGAGTTGTCGGGGCTGTTGCGGCGGCGCACCTGCGGCTTCGCGCGCGCGCCGCTGTTGCCCTTGGCGCCGGCCTTGACCGTTTCGCGCTTCGCCGCATTCGCGGCATTGGCGCTGATCGCGCGGCCCGTGTCCGTGCCCGCGTCGCCGGCGCTCAGTGCGGGCGCGCCCGCCGTGACGGCGCCGGCTTCCGGTTCCGGACGCCACACCTGACCCACGGCCAGCGACTTCAGCTTCTTCTTGCCGCCGTACCAGAGGTTCACGAGACCGCGCGAGAAGAACACGGCCGAGAACATCGACGTGAGAATGCCGATACAGTGCACGATCGCGAAACCGCGCACCGGGCCCGAACCGAACGCGAGCAGCGCGAGACCGGCGATGAGCGTGGTCACGTTCGAGTCGAGAATGGTCGCCCAGGCGTGCGCGTAGCCGTTCTGGATGGCCAGTTGCGGCGGCGCGCCGTTGCGCAGTTCTTCGCGCACGCGCTCGTTGATCAGCACGTTCGCGTCGATCGCCATACCGAGCGCCAGCGCGATTGCCGCGATGCCCGGCAGCGTGAGCGTGGCCTGCATCATCGAGAGCACGGCCACCAGCAGCAGCAGGTTCACCGAAAGGCCGATCATGGAGATCAGGCCGAACAGCATGTAGTACGCGATCATGAACACGGCGATCGCGGCGAAGCCGTAGACCACCGAGTCGAAGCCCTTGCGGATGTTGTCCGCGCCGAGGCTCGGGCCGACCGTGCGTTCTTCGATGATGTCCATGGGCGCGGCGAGCGAACCGGCGCGCAGCAGCAGCGCGAGGTCGGCGGCGGCTTGCGGCGTGGGCTGACCCGTGATCTGGAAGCGGTCGCCCAGTTCCGACTGGATGGTCGCCACCGTGAGCACTTCGCCCTTGCCCTTCTCGAACAGCACCATCGCCATCGGCTTGCCGATGTTGTCGCGCGAGACGCTGCGCACCGCGCGGCCGCCCGCCGAGTCCAGACGGATGTTGACCGACGGACGCTGATGCTCGTCGAAGCCCGCCGAAGCGTCGATGATGCGGTCGCCCGTGAAGATCACGGCCTTGCGCAGCAGCACCGGCGCGGCGTTGCCTTGCGTGAAGAGTTCGTCGCCCGGCGGCACCGCGTCGCCCGGATTCGGGTGCAGGCCGTTCGGGTCGGCGAGACGCGCTTCGAGCGTGGCCGTGCGGCCGATGATGTCCTTCGCCTTCGCGGTGTCCTGCACGCCCGGCAGTTCGACCACGATGCGGTCGTCGCCCTGTTGCTGGATCACGGGCTCCGCCACGCCGAGTTCGTTCACCCGGTTGTGCAGCGTCTGGATGTTCTGCTTGAGCGCCGCGTCCTGCACGGTCTTCTTCACGGCCGGCGTGAAGGTGCCGACCAGCTGGAAGCCGCCGTCGGGCGCGTTTTGCTGCGCCCACACGAGTTCGCTCACGCCGCCCGAGCCCGACAGGACCGAGCGCGCCTGGGCGGCCACGGCGGAGTCGGCGAAATTGACCACGACGGTCTGGCCGACGCGGTTCACGCCGCCGTCGCGAATGTTCTTGTCGCGCAGGAGCGAACGCACGTCGGAAGCGTCGGAGTCGAGCTTCTTGCTGAGCGCGCCGTTCATGTCCACCTGGAGCAGGAAGTGCACGCCGCCGCGCAGGTCCAGACCGAGGTACATCGGCAGTGCATGCAGCGCCGTCAGCCAGCGCGGCGAGGCGCTTTGCAGGTTCAGCGCGACGATGTATTGCGGGTCGGTCGGGTCGGCGTTGAGCGCCTTGCTCAGCGCGTCTTTGAGACGCAACTGCGTGTCCGTGTCGGCGACGCGCACGCGAATGTTCGCGTTCATCGACGAATTGTCGAAGGTGACGTCGTCGGCCTTGATGTTGCTCGCGGCGAGCGCGGCTTCGACCTGGGCGAGCGTGCCGGAGTCGAGCTTGACGGTGGCTTTGCCGCTCGACACCTGGACCGCGGGCGCTTCGCCGAAGAAATTGGGCAATGTGTACACGAGGCCGATGACGAGCGCCACCAGCATCACGACATATTTCCAGAGGGGATAACGGTTCATTGGTTGGCCCAACGGGGGAAGGGAATGGCCGCTTCGAGGCGCGCGCCCGGGATGATCTTCGAGGATGCGCCCGAAAGCGATTCAGGCGGCAAAGACCGGGCCGGACGCGCGAAGCCGAGCGAGAAGCGCCAGTTGGCGCGCGCCGGCTGGAAGAACGCTTGCAGCCTTACAGCGACTTGATCGTGCCCTTCGGCAGGATGGTCGAAACCGACGACTTCTGGACGGTGATTTCGTTGCCGTCCGACACTTCCACGCCAACGTAGGCTTCGCCCACCTTGGTGATCTTGCCGACGATGCCGCCGCTCGTGATGACTTCGTCGCCCTTGGCCATGGCCGCGAGCATGTTGCGATGTTCCTTCTGACGCTTCATCTGCGGACGGATCATGATGAAGTACAGCACGGCGAACATCAGGATCAGCGGCAGGAAGCTCATCAGGCTCGATTCAGCGCCACCGGCTGCGGAGCCTTGAGCGAAGGCATTGGTAATGAACGACACGTTGGTCTCTCCGTTTATACGAACGATCACAAAAAGCAAGCCGGTTATTCTACCACCGGCATTCCTCACGACGATGACGCGAAATGCGCTTTGCGATCAAGCGTTTACGCGTAACCGGGGCAAATCCGGCGCGGCTTTCGCGCGGTGTGCGCGATTCGCCGCGCTGTTGTCCGGCATCGTCGCGTAAGACGATTGTAAAGTCTGGCGATGCCGCGAGCGGCGCGCAATCGGAACAAAGCTAAAAAGCTTGTCGGTTCGCGCGGCCCGCACGGCGCACGCGCCGCACCTTCGCGCCGCGTCAGTCGGTGCCGCGCGCGCGCTGCTCCGCGAAGCGCTGGCGGAACGCCGCGAACGTCTGCGTTTCGATCGCCGCGCGCATCTCGCTCATCAGTTCCAGGTAGTAGTGCAGGTTGTGGATCGTGTTGAGCTGCGCGCCGAGGATTTCGCCCACGCGATGCAGGTGATGCAGATAACCGCGCGTGAAGTGGCGGCAGGTGTAGCAACTGCATTGCTCGTCGAGCGGGCGCAGCGAGTTGCGGTGCGTGGCGTTGCGGATCTTGATGTCGCCGAAACGCGTGAAGATCCAGCCATTGCGCGCGTTGCGCGTGGGCATCACGCAGTCGAACATGTCGACGCCCGAGGCCACGCCCGCCACGAGATCTTCCGGCGTGCCCACGCCCATCAGGTAGTGCGGCTTGTCGGCGGGCAGTTTGGGCGCGATGTGCTGAAGCACGCGCATCATGTCTTCCTTCGGCTCGCCCACCGAAAGACCGCCGATCGCGTAACCGTGGAACGGCATCTCGCCGAGCCCGGCCAGCGACTCGTCGCGCAGGTCCTCGAACATGCCGCCCTGCACGATGCCGAAGAGGGCGTTCGGATTGCCGAGACGGTTGAATTCGTCGATGGAGCGTTGCGCCCAGCGCATCGACATGCGCATGGAGTCGGCGGCTTCCTTGTGCGTGGTCGGCACGCCGTTCGTCGCGTAGGGCGTGCATTCGTCGAACTGCATGACGATGTCCGAATTCAGCACCTTCTGGATCTGCATCGACACTTCGGGCGAGAGGAACAGCTTGTCGCCGTTCACGGGCGAGGCGAAGCGCACGCCGTCTTCGGAAATCTTGCGCAGGTCGCCGAGCGAGAACACCTGGAAGCCACCCGAATCCGTGAGGATCGGCCGGTTCCAGCCCATGAAACGATGCAGGCCGCCGTGCGCCTCGATCACTTCCAGACCCGGCCGCAGCCAGAGGTGGAAGGTATTGCCGAGGATGATCTGCGCGTGCATTTCTTCCAGCTCGCGCGGCTGGGTGGCCTTCACGGTGCCGTAAGTGCCCACGGGCATGAAGATGGGCGTTTCGACCACGCCGTGATTGAGCGTGACGCGGCCGCGGCGCGCGAGGCCGTCGGTGTTGAGCAGCTCGAACTTCAGGCCGTTTTGCGGGCGTTCGCCGAGATAGGCGCCGTGTTCGGCGCGTGCGTTGCTTTGCTGACCGTCGGTCATGCGTTGGACTCCTGGGCAACCGGAAAACAGTCCGGCGCAGATAGTGAAACGCCGCCGCGCCCGTCTGTCAGGCGTGGCGGCCGGGAAATCGTCGGGCCTTCTCAGGCCTTCAGTGCGTCGGCGGTCTTCGTCAGCAGCATGGCGTCGCCATAGCTGAAGAAGCGATAGCGCTCGTCGATCGCGTGCTTGTACGCGGCGCGAATCGTTTCGATACCGGCAAACGCCGAAACCAGCATCAGCAGCGTCGATTTGGGCAAGTGGAAGTTCGTCACGAGCCGATCCACCACGCGGAACGTATAGCCCGGCGTGATGAAAATATCGGTTTCGGCCTGTGTGGCCGCGAGCGCGCGGTTTTCGTTCGCGGCGTCGCGCGCGGCGGCTTCGAGCGCGCGCATCGAGGTCGTGCCCACGGCGATCACGCGGCCGCCGCGCGCGCGCGTGGCGGCGATCTTGTCCACCAGCGATTGCGGCAGTTCGTACCATTCGCTGTGCATCGTGTGGTCGGCGATGTTCTCCACGCGCACCGGCTGGAACGTGCCCGCGCCCACGTGCAGCGTGAGCGTTGCGTGCTCCACGCCTTGCGCCTCGAGTTTCGCGAGCAGCGCGGCGTCGAAGTGCAGGCCCGCCGTGGGCGCGGCCACCGCGCCCGGATTCTGCGCGAACACGGTTTGGTAGCGCGTTTCGTCGGCGGCGTCGGCGTCGTGCGTGATGTACGGCGGCAGCGGCAAGCGGCCGAACTGCTCGATCAGCGTGAGGCAGTCGTCGGGGAAGTGCAGCGTGTAGAACGGCTCGACGCGATCGCCCACGGTCACGTCGAACGCGTCGGCGAGACGCAGCACGGTGCCGGGGCCCGGGCTCTTGCTCGCGCGGATCTGCGCGAGCGCCGTGCGCGCGCCGGTGAGACGCTCCACGAGCACCTCGATCTTGCCGCCGCTGGCCTTCTGGCCGAAGAAACGCGCCTTCAGAACCTTGGTATCGTTGAACACCAGCAGATCGCCGGGCGCGAGACACGCGGGCAGGTCGGCAACGGTGCGGTCGGTGAGCCGCGCGGGTTGCACGGCGTTGTCGACTTCCAGCAAGCGGCTCGCGCTGCGCTCGGGCAGCGCGGTCTGCGCGATCAGCGCTTCGGGAAGGTCGAAATCGAAATCGGAAAGCTTGAACATGCGGCCTGGAAAAAACGGAAAAGCGCCTGGGTTGGGCAAGGGGCGCGGGCAGGGGCGTATCGGCGAAAGCGCTCCGGTCGCACTGGCCAAAGCGCACGCCGGTCAGGCAACCGTCGGCGCCTCGCGCTGGCGAATTCGCGCGCACGAGAGCGGCGGTAAGCTGCCGCCGCCGCGCTTTGCGGAGCACGCGCCGGGTGCCGGGAGCGTTGCCTGAGCGTTGCCGGTCGATCGACGGATTCATGGGCCGATCCTTCGCACGATCCGGCGCTGCCGCCATGCCGCTTCGCACGCCGGATCGCGCCCCGAATGACCTCGCGACGCTCGCCAGCCGACCTCGAGCGGCTATGATTGCGGCGATGCGCCCGAAAGCCGGTGCGCCGTGCCAGCGCACCGAATTGCGCTGAACCGCGCGCGCGTTGCCATGCCGGATGCCGGAAAGCCGTTATTGTACTTGCGAATGCCCATGCCCTCGTCCGCCTCGTCCGCCAGCCGATTGATGTCTGAAGCCGATTCTCCCGGCGACGACACCGCGCGCGCGTCCGACGCGCCACGATCCGCCGAAGACCACGCCGAAGCCACCGTACCCGCGCGCAAACGCGCCGCGAAGAAAACGGCGGAAAAAGCGGCAGCCAAAGGCTCGGAAAAAGCCGCCGACAAAAAAGCCGCCGACAAGCCCAAGCTCGCCAAAACCGCCGACAAACTCGCCAAGCTCGGCCTGCGCAGCGACATCGACCTCGTGCTGCATCTGCCCATGCGCTACGAGGACGAAACCACGCTCACGCCCATCGGCGAATTGCTGCCGGGCGGCGTCGCGCAAACCGAAGGCGTGGTGTTCGACAACGAGATCGCCTATCGCCCGCGCCGCCAGCTGGTCGTGAAACTGCACGACGATCGCGGCGACGAACTGCATCTGCGCTTCCTGAACTTCTACGGCTCGCAGGTCGCGCAGATGGCGATCGGCAAGCGCCTGCGCGTGCGCGGCGACGTGCGTGGCGGCTTCTTCGGCATGGAGATGGTGCATCCGGCGGTGAAGGTCGTCGACGACGAAACCCCGCTGCCGCAAGCGCTCACGCCCGTGTATCCGTCCACGGCGGGCGTGAGTCAGGCGTATCTGCGCAAGGCTATCGACAACGCGCTCGCCCGCGCGTATCTGCCCGAACTGCTGCCCGAGCCCATTGCCGCCGAATTCATGGCGCCGCTCGACGTGCCGCCGCTCATGGGCGCGGTGAAGACGCTGCATCATCCGCCCATCGACGCCGACGAGCACGCGCTCATCGACGGCACGCATCCCGCGTGGACGCGCATCAAGTTCGAGGAACTGCTCGCGCAGCAGCTCTCGCTCAAGCGCGCCCACGAGGAGCGCCGCACGCGCGCGGCGCCCGCCATGCCGCGTCACGTGGCGGGCCGCGACAGCGAGACCACGCTGCTCGCGCGGCTGCGCGCGGCGCTGCCGTTCACGCTGACGAACGCGCAGGAACGCGTGGTCGGCGAGATCGCGCAGGATCTGGAGCAGCCGCATCCCATGCAGCGCCTGCTGCAAGGCGACGTGGGCAGCGGCAAAACCGTGGTGGCGGCGCTCGCGGCGGCTCAAGCCATCGACGCCGGTTATCAGGCCGCGCTCATGGCGCCCACCGAAATTCTCGCGGAACAGCACGCGCGCAAGCTGCGCGGCTGGCTCGAACCGCTGGGCGTGCAAGTGGCGTGGCTCTCGGGCAGCCTCAAGGCGAAGGACAAGCGCGCCGCGCTCGAAGCGGCGGCGCTCGGCACGGCGCAGCTCGTGATCGGCACGCACGCGATCATTCAGGACGCCGTGGAATTCGCGCGCCTCGGGCTCGTGATCGTCGACGAACAACATCGCTTCGGCGTCGAGCAGCGGCTCGCGTTGCGCGCGAAGGCGCAGAACGCGCGGCGGGTGAATCCGTCTGCGGATCAGGCGGATCGCGAGTTCCAGCCGCATCAGCTGATGATGTCGGCCACGCCGATCCCGCGCACGCTCGCCATGACCTATTACGCGGACCTCGAAGTGTCCACCATCGACGAACTGCCGCCGGGCCGCACGCCGATCCTCACGAAGCTCGTTTCCGACGCGCGCCGCGAAGAGGTGATCGCGCGCGTGCGCGCGGCGGCGCTCACGGGGCGCCAGGTCTACTGGGTGTGTCCGCTGATCGAGGAAAGCGAGACGCTGCAACTGCAAACGGCCGTCGAGACCTACGAAACGCTCGTGGCCGCGCTGCCCGAACTCGCGGTCGGGCTGGTGCACGGGCGCCTTGCGCCTGCCGATAAAGCGGCGGTCATGGACGCGTTTTCGCGCAACGACGTGCAGTTGCTGGTGGCGACCACGGTGATCGAAGTGGGCGTGGACGTGCCCAACGCCTCGCTGATGGTGATCGAGCACGCCGAGCGCTTCGGACTCGCGCAGTTGCACCAGTTGCGCGGGCGCGTGGGGCGCGGCACGGCGGCGTCCGTGTGCGTGCTGCTTTACACCGGGCCGCTCTCGCTCACGGGCCGCGCGCGCCTGCAAACCATGCGCGAAACCACCGACGGCTTCGAGATCGCGCGCAAGGACCTCGAAATTCGCGGCCCCGGCGAGTTCCTCGGCGCGCGCCAGTCGGGCGCGGCCATGCTGCGCTTCGCGAGCCTCGAAAACGACGCGTGGCTCATCGAGCCCGCGCGCGAAGCCGCCGAACGCCTGCTGCACGAATATCCGCACGTCGTCACGCAGCATCTGAACCGCTGGCTCGGCGCACGCGAGCAATATCTCAAGGCGTAGGGAACCGGTGTGGACCGCCGCGGGAACCTGCGCGCTTCGGCGTCGTCTGAAGAATCTGATCGCGCCCCGGAATTGGCGCGAATGATTGGCGAATCGCCTTCATAGGTGTATAACTCCAAGCTATTGATTCACCGTTTCGATTGTTGTTGATGTTCCCCTATTTGGTCCTCCAATGACGCTCACAGAACTGAAATACATCGTCGCCGTCGCTCGCGAGCGCCACTTCGGACGGGCCGCGGAAGCCTGCTTCGTGAGCCAGCCCACGTTGTCGGTTGCCATCAAGAAGCTCGAAGACGAGCTGAATGTGCAGATCTTCGAGCGCGGCACGAGCGAAGTGAGCGTGACGCCCATCGGCGAGCAGATCGTGACGCAAGCGCAGCGCGTGCTCGAACAGACGCTCGCCATCAAGGAAATCGCCAAGCAGGGCAAGGATCCGCTGGTCGGGCCGCTGCGCCTTGGCGTGATCTACACGATCGGACCGTATCTGCTGCCCACGCTCGTGAAGCAGATGATCAAGCGCGTGCCGCAAATGCCGCTCATGCTGCAGGAGAACTACACGCTCAAGCTGATCGAGCTGCTCAAGCAGGGCGAGATCGACGTGGCGATCATGGCGCTGCCGTTCCCCGAAACCGGCCTCACGCTGCGGCCGCTCTACGACGAGCCGTTCGTGGTGGCGCTGCCTTCGGGCCACGCGTGGGAGAAGCGCGAGAAGATCGACCCCGACGATCTCAAGCAGGAAACCATGTTGCTGCTCGGCAGCGGCCATTGCTTCCGCGACCATGTGCTGGGCGTGTGCCCGGAACTCATGCGCTTCTCGCAGAACGCCGACGGCATCCAGAAGACCTTCGAAGGCTCCTCGCTGGAAACCATCCGCCATATGGTCGCAAGCGGTGTGGGTATCACGGTGCTGCCGCGCATGTCGGTGGCCGAGGTGAAGCCGCAGGCGGCGGGCATCGACGCGGGGCTGCTCTCGTACGTGGCGTTCGACGATCCCGTGCCGGACCGCCGCGTGGTGCTGGCCTGGCGCAAGAGCTTCACGCGCATGCCGGCCATCGAGGCCATCGTCGAGGCGATCCATGCCTGCGAGCTGCCGGGCGTGAAGAAGATCGAGGCGCCCGCCGAAACCGTCTGACTTTCCCGGCAATCGCCGCGCGGCGCTCGCGCGGCACCTCGCCGGTTCTCCCTCCGCGGCGGCGTTCTGTCCGCCGCAACGTTCCCTTGCATTTTGTATTGCGACCCCAATAACTATTGCCTATTTGATAGATTGGATAAATCAAATTATCGATATCAATAGTTATTGATACAGTTTCCTCCATCCCATCCGAACTTCGGAACCAGAACAGGAGGAAGCGATGCAAACGAACACGCCGACCCAGCAAGCCAGCCACGCTGCTCGAGACCACGTGCCCGCAACGGCTCAGGCCGTCGCGCGCCTGCGCACCGTGGCCTTTTCGCTGCTCGTCGATCGCGCGCTCGCCGCCTGACGCCGCACGAGGCCACACCGCGCGGGTCACCCCGCGCTTCCCGCCTCGGCAAGACACCCCCAGAACACCCGCATATTTGGAGTCCAGGATGACCGAACGTACTCTCACCTCGGCAGCAGGCGCACCCGTCGTCGATAACCAGAACTCGCTCACCGCCGGCCCGCGCGGCCCGGTCCTGTTGCAGGACGTGTGGCTGCTCGAAAAGCTCGCGCATTTCGACCGTGAAGTGATTCCCGAGCGCCGCGTGCACGCGAAAGGTTCGGGCGCATTCGGCACGCTCAAGGTCACGCACGACATCTCGCGCTTCACGAAGGCCAAGGTGTTCGGCGAAGTCGGCAAGGAAACGCCGATCTTCATCCGCTTCTCGACGGTCGCGGGCGAACGCGGCGCCGCCGACGCCGAGCGCGACGTGCGCGGCTTCTCGATCAAGTTCTACACGGAAGAGGGCAACTGGGACGTGGTCGGCAACAACACGCCGGTGTTCTTCATTCGCGACCCGCTGAAGTTTCCCGACTTCATCCACACGCAAAAGCGCGACCCGCGCACCAATATGCGCAGCAATGTGGCGGCGTGGGACTTCTGGTCGCGCCATCCGGAGTCCTTGCATCAGGTCACCATCCTGATGAGCGACCGCGGCATTCCGCAGAACTATCGTCAGCAGCACGGCTTTGGCTCGCACACGTTCTCGTTCATCAACGCGAACAACGAGCGCTTCTACGTGAAGTTCCACTTCAAGTCGGCGCAAGGCGTGGAGAACTACACCGACGCCGAAGCCGCGCAGGTGGTGGCGCAGGACCGCGAGAGCGCGCAGCGCGATCTTTATAGCGAGATCGAGAAGGGCAATTTCCCGCGTTGGCATTTCCGCGTGCAGGTGATGCCCGAGGCCGACGCCGCGAAAGTGCCGTACAACCCGTTCGACATCACCAAGGTCTGGCCGCACCAGGATTACCCGTTGATCGACGTGGGCACGATCGAGCTGAACCGCAACCCGGAGAACTATTTCGCCGATGTCGAGCAGGCCGCGTTCACGCCGGCCAACGTGGTGCCGGGCATCGGCTTCTCGCCGGACCGCCTGTTGCAGGGCCGCTTGTTCTCGTACGGCGACACGCAGCGTTATCGGCTCGGCATCAACCATCACCAGATTCCGGTGAACGCGCCGCGCTGCCCGGTGCATTCGTTCCATCGCGACGGCATGGGCCGCAGCGACGGCAATCTCGGCGGCAACGTGAATTACGAGCCGAGCCGGTTCGCCGATTTCACGCAGCGGCGCGACGCCGGCGAGCCGCCGCTCGCGGCCGGTCCGGTCGATCACTACGACCACCGCGAGGACGACGATTACTACAGCCAGCCGGGCGCGCTGTTCCGTTTGTTCGACGCCGCGCAGCGTGAGCGCCTGTTCGGCAACATCGCGCGGCATATCGCCGGCGTGCCAGCGGAGATCGTGCAGCGTCAGCTCGAGCATTTCCGCCGCGCCGATCCGGCCTACGCACAAGGCGTGAGCGACGCGATCGCGCAGCTCGCGGCGCAGACGAAGTAACGCGGCAGACGGTGCGGCGCGTGACGCGCCAGGACGTCAAGTCACGCGCTCGCACCGGCGCCGCGCAACCAGGTAACACGCAAGGAGCACCATCATGACCCGCACGATGACGATGACGATCAAGACCCTCGGACACGGCGAAGCCGCCGCCATGGCGCGCACCCGCGCGGACGGCACGCAGTTCGTGCGCCGCGTGGTGAGCTACGCGGTGCTCGCGAGCGGCGTCGTGGCGATCGCCGCGCAGAGCTTCGCGCATCTCGTCGGGCATTGAGCGTGCTCAGGGTGTTGCCCGCGTAACGAAGCGACTCACGCGCGGGTATCGACAAAGGCGCGCGCGCGGCGTCGCGAAGCAGGGCCGGATGAAGCGGTTCTTTCGTATTTCCAGGCTACACTGACGGCCGATCGGGCGTTCGCGCCACGTCGTCGCGAACGCATAGTCTCACTGCTACAAAAGGAGTCGTCATGGCGAAAAAAGCAAACCCCGTGGTGCAGCACGTGAATATCGGCATCAGCGACAAGGATCGCAAGAAGATCGCGGACGGCCTCTCGCGCCTGCTCGCCGACACCTACACGCTGTATCTCAAGACGCACAACTTCCACTGGAACGTCACGGGCCCGATGTTCAACACGCTGCACCTGATGTTCGAAGGTCAGTACAACGAACTCGCGCTGGCCGTGGACGCGATCGCCGAGCGCATTCGCGCGCTGGGCGTGCACGCGCCGGGCAGCTACAAGGACTTCGCGAAGCTCTCGTCGATTCCCGAAGCCGATGGCGTGCCCTCGGCCGAAGACATGATCCGCCAGCTCGTGGAAGGTCAGGAAGCCGTGGTGCGCACCGCGCGCGCGATTTTCCCGTCGACGGAAGCCGCCAACGACGAACCGACGGCCGACCTGCTCACGCAGCGCATGCAGACGCACGAAAAGACCGCGTGGATGCTGCGTTCGCTGCTCGCGTAAGCGCAGCGCTCCTCGCGCGACACGCGTGACGATGAAGGCCCGCCGGGTTGCCCGGCGGGCTTTTTGTTTTTGGCGCGGGGTTGCGTGCGGCTTGATGGCGATGTGATGGCGAGGTCGTGCCTGGCAACGCTGGCGGCGCCGCGAAACGCGCGTGGCCTACAATAGTGCCATCGCCTCATCCTGCTCCCGCCGCACCGATCATGTTCGCCCGACTCCCGCTTTATCTGCGGCTCGTCCGCATGGACAAGCCGATCGGCAGCCTGCTGCTGCTCTGGCCCACGCTCAACGCGCTGTGGATCGCCTCGGGCGGTCATCCGCCGCTTTCGCTGCTCGTGATCTTCACGATCGGCACCGTGCTGATGCGCTCGGCGGGCTGCGCCATCAACGATTACGCCGACCGCGACTTCGACCGCCACGTGAAGCGCACCGCCGAACGGCCGATCACCTCGGGCCGCATTCGCGCGTGGGAAGCCGTGGCGATCGCCGTGGCGCTCGCGCTGGTCTCGTTCCTGCTGATCCTGCCGCTCAACGCGCTCACCAGGCAGCTTTCGGTGGTGGCGCTGTTCGTGGCGGCCTCGTATCCGTTCACCAAGCGCTTTTTCGCGATTCCGCAGGCGTACCTGGGCATCGCGTTCGGCTTCGGCATTCCCATGGCGTTCGCCGCCGTGCAGGACCACGTGCCCGCGCTCGCGTGGATCATGCTCGTGGCCAACGTGTTCTGGTCGGTGGCCTACGACACCGAATACGCGATGGTCGACCGCGACGACGACATCAAGATCGGCATTCGCACTTCCGCGCTCACGTTCGGCCGCTTCGACGTGCTCGCGATCATGCTCTGCTACGCGGTCACGCTCGGCATTTACGTCTGGGTGGGCGTGACGCTCGCGTTCGGCTGGCTCTACTGGCTCGGCTGGGCCGCCGCCGTGGGCTGCGCGATCTACCACTACACGCTCATCAAGAATCGCGACCGCATGGCGTGCTTCGCCGCGTTCCGCCACAACAACTGGCTGGGCGGCGCGGTGTTCGTGGGCATCGCCGCGCATTACGCCGTGGCGCAGTTCTAGGCCGCAGCCACCTGCGATCGCCGTTTCTGCCGATAAAAAAGCGCCGGGAGAGGTCACTCACCGGCGCTTTTTTTCGCGCGTTCAGACTGGAACCGGCTGGAACCGGCCGATAAAACCGCGTTACTGCTTGCCGAACTCCTCGCCCATTTCCTTCGCGCGTGCGTCGGCGGCCAGCGCGCCCTTGACGATAGCGGCCTTCACGCCGGAGGCGTCGAACGACGCGAGCGCGGCGGCTGTCGTACCGCCCTTGGAGGTAACGCGCTCGCGCAGCACGGCGGGCGGCTCGTCCGATTGCAGCGCCAGTTGCGCCGCGCCCGTGAAGGTGGCGATGGCGAGCGCGCGGCCTTGCTGCTCGTCCATGCCGAGCTGGCGCGCGGCTTCTTCGAGCGCTTCGATGAAATAGAACACGTAGGCCGGACCGCTGCCCGAAATGCCGGTGACGGCGTCGATCTTCGCTTCGTCGTCGAACCAGACGGTCTGGCCGACGGCGCCCAGCGTGTCCGAGGCGAGCTGGCGGCCCGCTTCGTCCACGCCCCGGCTCGCGACGAGACCGGTTGCGCCCATGCCGATCAGCGCGGGCGTGTTCGGCATCGTGCGCACGACGCGCGCGTGGCCGTTGAGCCAGCGCGAGAGGTCGTCGATACGAATGCCGGCCATGATGCTGATGACCACCTGATGCGCGGCGAGGTGCGGTGCGAGGCCTTCCGCGACCGCCTTGGCGATTTGCGGTTTCACGGCGATCAGCACGGCGTCGTAGCCGGCCAGGGCCGCGTCGGCGGCCGCGCCGGTGCGCACGCCGAATTGCTCCGCGTTGCGCTTGCGCGCGTCTTCGTTCGGATCGATCGCGTAGAGATGGTCGGCCGGCACGCCCTTGCGAATGAGACCGCCGATGAGTGCGGCGGCCATGTTGCCGCCGCCGATGAAGGCAATTTTCATGGTGATGGTGGGTTCGGTGAAACGGTGGAGTCGGTGCGGTGGAATCGTTGGAATCAGTGCGCGTAGTCGCGCGCGCCGAAGATGGCCGTGCCGACGCGCACGATGGTCGCGCCTTCGAGCACCGCCGCCTCGAGATCCGCCGACATGCCCATGGAGAGCGTGTCGAGCGCGAAACCTTGCGCGTTTAGCGCGTCGAACAGCGCGCGCAATTCGCGGTGCGGCGCGCGTTGCGCCTCGAGCGTGTCCTGCGGCTCGGGAATCGACATGAGCCCGCGCAGCCGCAAGCGAGGCAACGCCGCGATCGCGCGCGCGACTTCGGGCGCTTCTTGCGTCGTGACACCGCTCTTGCTGGCTTCACCGCTCACGTTCACCTGCAGGCAGACGTTGAGCGGCGCCATGCCCGCGGGGCGCTGCGCCGACAATCGCTCCGCGATCTTGAGCCGGTCGACCGAATGCACCCAGTCGAAGCGCTCGGCCACGAGGCGCGTCTTGTTCGATTGCAGCGGCCCGATGAAATGCCACTCGAGACTCGCGCGCAGGTCGTCGAGCGCCTCGATCTTGTCGACGGATTCCTGCACGTAGTTCTCGCCGAACGCGCGCTGGCCGGCGGCGTGCGCGGCGCGCACGTCCTCGGCGGGGAACGTTTTCGACACGGCGAGCAGGGCGACGCTGTGCGGATCGCGGCCGGCGTTGCGAGCCGCGGCGGCCATGCGTTCGTGCACGGCCTGGAGGTGCTGGGCGAAATCTGTCATCGGGCTCGATGCGGCGCATGAGACGACCGGCGCCGCTTTTTGGATCCAAAACGGTCGGAACGTGGCCATTATACGGACTGCGTCGCGCGCGAAACACTGGCCAAATGGTCTATGACGAATGGCCGACTGTTGGCGCGAGCGACGAAGGCCTACGCTGATCCCGTTCCCCGAGGCGCGTGCGCCCCGGGCCTGGTTTTCCGCGTTCTAGTTGGCCGCCAGCATATGTTCCACCAGTTCGATCCAGTGCGTGACCGGAATCGCCGTGCCGCTTTGCAGGTGCGCGATGCAGCCGATATTGGCCGAGACGATCAGTTGCGGCTCCAGTGCCTTCAGGCGATCCACCTTCTGGTTGCGCAGCGTGTACGAGAGGCGCGGCTGCGTGATGGAATAGGTGCCCGCCGAACCGCAGCACAGGTGACTGTCCACGGGCAGGCGCACGTCCAGGCCGAGCGCCGCCAGCAGCTTTTCCACGCCGCCGCGCAATTGCTGGCCGTGCTGGAGCGTGCAGGGCGGGTGCCACGCCACGGTCTGGATGCCGCGCCGCCGTGTGGCCGCCACGAGCTGATCCTGGAACGCGGGCAGCCATTCGGAGAGGTCGCGGGTGAGCGCGACCACGCGGCGCGCTTTCTCGGCGTAGGCGGGGTCGTCGCGCAACAGGTGCGCGTATTCCTTCACCGTCGCGCCGCAGCCGGAAGCGTTCATCACGATCGCTTCCACGCCGGCTTCGATATGCGGCCACCAGGCGTCGATATTCGCGCGCACGTCGGCGAGCGCGTCGTCGGTATAGCCGAGATGCAGGCGGATCGCGCCGCAGCAGCCCGCTTGCGGCGCCACCACGGTTTCGATGCCGAGCGCGTCCAGCACGCGCGCCGTCGCCGTGTTGATGTTCGGCATCATCGAAGGCTGCACGCAGCCTTGCAGCATCAGCACCTTGCGCGCGTGCTTGGCGGCGGGCCAGGCGAGCGGGCGTTGGCGCAACGGCACCTTGTCGCGCAGGCGTTTGGGCAACAGCGGCCGCATCTGCTGGCCGAGCCGCATGGCGGGCGTGAAGAGCGCGCGGCGCGGCAGAATACCCGCGAGCAATCTGCGCAGCAGGCGCTGGCGCAGCGGGCGCCGCACCATCTGCTCGGCGTGCTTGCGGCCCACTTCCACGAGCCGGCCGTATTGCACGCCCGAAGGGCAGGTGCTTTCGCAACTGCGGCAGGTGAGGCAGCGGTCCAGGTGCGTGAGCGTGCTCTTCGTGACCGGCGCGCCTTCCACCATCTGCTTCATCAGATAGATGCGGCCACGCGGGCCGTCGAGTTCGTCGCCGAGCAGCTGGTAGGTCGGGCAGGTCGCGGTGCAGAAGCCGCAATGCACGCATTTGCGCAGGATCGCGTCGGCTTCGTCGCCGTCGGGAGTGTTGCGAATGAAGTCCGCGAGGTTCGTCTGCATCGCCGCGTGTGGGTGAGATCAGAAGTCGGAATAGAGCCGGCCGCGGTTGAAGATGCGCGCCGGGTCGAAGGCCGCCTTGAGGCCGCGATGAATCTTCATGAGCGGCGCGGGCAGCGGGGTGAACACGCCCGCGCTGCGGTCGTAGTCGCGGCCCGTGCGGAAGATCGTGGCGTGGCCGCCCGCCTGCTTCGCGCTGATGCGTACCGTTTGCGCGTCGGTTTCGGTGATCCACCAGCGTTGCGCGCCACCCCATTCCATCAGTTGCGCGCCAGGCAGTTGCAAAGGCTCCGCGATCGACGGCAGCGCGAGACGCCAGAGCGCCGCATCGGGCGCGATCGCCGCGAAAAACGGATCGGTCTGCTCGCGCAGGCCGGCCCAGAAACGCTCGGCCTCGACCGCATCGACCACCTCGCCGCCCAGCGAGGTGCGCGCCGACTTCACGGCGGCTTCCGCGCCTGCGAGCCGCACGGCCAGCGTGCCGTTGCGCCAGGCGCTCGCCGTCATCGGCAGCGGGCGGCCGCCCCATTCGTTGAGCTTGCGCACGGCGTCGGTGCCGTTCATGTCGAACTTGAGCGTGGCCTCGGCCTGCGGCACGGGCAGTACTTTCACGGAGAGTTCGAGCATCAGGCCGAGCGTGCCGAGCGAGCCCGCCATGAGCCGCGAGACGTCGTAGCCCGCCACGTTCTTCACCACCTGGCCGCCAAAGTGCAGCACCTCGCCGCGCCCGTTCATCACGACCGCGCCGAGCACGAAGTCGCGCGGCGCGCCGGCGCTCGCCCGGCGCGGTCCCGCAATGCCCGCCGCAACGCAGCCGCCGAGCGTGGCCTGCGCGCCGAAGTGCGGCGGCTCGAATGGCAGCATCTGGTCGTGCGCCGCGAGCGTGGCCTCGATGGCCGCAAGCGGCGTACCGGCGCGTGCCGTGATGACGAGTTCGGCGGGGTCGTACGCGATGATGCCGCGGTGCGCGCGCGTGTCGAGAATCTCGCCTTCGAGCGCCTGGCCGTACCAGTCCTTGGTGCCGCCGCCGCGTATGCGCAGCGGCCGGCCTTCGGCGCTGGCGATGCGGATGCGTTCGGACCAGTCCGAGACGATGTCGTCCTCTTCCATGTCGTGCGGTTCGCGCCTGTTCTTGTTCGGGTTCGTTCCGGGGTTCGTTCGATTGTACTGAGCGAGCCCGCGCCGACAACCCCGCACGGACCCGCATGCGCTTCACGCGAAACGCATAGCGGGCGGAGCGTCGCCCGCGCAAAGGCGCGGCGGCTCAGGGAATGGCGGCGAGAGGCAGCGCGGCGAGAGGCATCGCGGCAAGAGCCGCCGAACGCGCGTCTAGAAGCGCGGCAGCTCGGGATGCGGCAGCAGATTGCCGCGCACGTGCATGCGCCCGTACTCGGCGCAGCGCGCGCGCGTGGGGATGCCCTTGTCGGGATTGAGCAGCGCGGCCGGATCGAACGCGCGCTTGACGGCATGGAACGCGTCGCGCTCCTGCGGCGAGAACTGCACGCACATCGAATTGATCTTTTCGATGCCCACGCCGTGCTCGCCCGTGACCGTGCCGCCCAGTTCGACGCAGGTTTCGAGGATGTCGGAGCCGAATGCCTCGGCGCGGTGCCATTCGTCGAGATCGTTGCCGTTGAAGAGAATCAGCGGATGCATGTTGCCGTCGCCGGCATGGAACACGTTGATGCAGCGCAGCCCGTATTGCGCCTCCATTTCATGGATGCGCGCGAGCAGCGGCCCGATCGCGCGGCGCGGCACGGTGCCGTCCATGCAGTAGTAGTCGGGGGAGATGCGGCCCGCCGCCGGGAACGCGTTCTTGCGGCCCGACCAGAAACGCAGGCGCTCTTCCTCGCTGCGCGAAATGGCAATGCGGGTTGCGCCGTGCTCGCGCAGCACGGCCGTCGTGCGCGCGATTTCGTCGGCCACTTCCTCGGGCGTGCCGTCGGATTCGCACAGCAGGATTGCGGCAGCGTCGAGGTCGTAGCCCGCGTTCACGAACTCTTCCACGGCGCGCGTGGCGGGTTTGTCCATCATTTCGAGGCCGGCGGGAATGATGCCCGAGGCGATGATGCCGGCCACGGCGTCGCCGCCTTTCACGACGTCGTCGAAGCTCGCCATGATCACCTGCGCCATTTGCGGGCGCGGAATCAGCTTGACGGTGACCTCGGTGACGATCGCGAACATGCCTTCGCTGCCGATCATCACGGCGAGCAGATCGAGGCCCGGCGCGTCGGGGCCGAGCGAACCGAATTCGACGATCTCGCCGTCCATCGTCACGGCGCGCACGCGCAGCACGTTATGCACGGTGAGGCCGTATTTGAGGCAGTGCACGCCGCCCGAATTCTCCGAAACGTTGCCGCCGATCGTGCAGGCGATCTGCGAGGAGGGATCGGGCGCGTAATAGAGCCCGAACGGCGCGGCCGCTTCCGAGACGGCGAGATTGCGCACGCCGGGTTGCACCGTGGCCGTGCGCGCGTAGGGGTCCACTTCGAGAATGCGCCGGAAGCGCGCGAGCGACAGCACGATGCCGTGCCGGATCGGCATGGCGCCGCCCGAGAGGCCGGTGCCCGCGCCGCGCGGCACGATCGGCACTTCGAGACGCCGGCAGATCTGCACGATGCGCTGTACCTGCGACTCGGTTTCCGGCAGCGCCACCGCGAGCGGCAGACGCCGGTAAGCGGCGAGCCCGTCGCACTCGTAGGCGACCGTGTCTTCCTCGCGGTGCAGCAGGCAATGCGCCGGCAGTACCGCCATCAGCGCCTGCACGACTTCGCGCTGGCGCTGCGCGAGCGCTTCCGCGCTCAATTCGGGCACATTCGCTTCCGGTGCGTTCATGTCTCCTCCCGCGTGCCTGGCGGCATGCCGCCGGGTTCGCTCGAATGGATCGATCCGCTCGATCCGCTCGAGCCAGTTAAACCGCTCGCCGCGCACGAAGCCGCGACTCATCACCGCGCGCCGCCCGGCGCATCTCGCGTGCGCTCCGGCGGCGTGAAGAATCCGGCGCGAGCCGGACTACGCCGCCCAGCTGAAAATCTTGCCCGGATTCATGAGGTTGTGCGGATCGAGCGCGTGCTTGATCGCGCGCATGGTGTCGATGGTGTCCGCGCCGTGCTCCTCCACGAGGAAGTCCATTTTATGCAGACCCACGCCGTGCTCGCCCGTGCAGGTGCCGTCCATCGCGATCGCGCGCTGCACGATGCGGTGGTTCAGGCGCTCGGCTTCGTCGATCTCCTCGGGCTTGTCCGGGTCGATCAGGATCGCCACGTGGAAGTTGCCGTCGCCCACATGACCCACGATCGGGCAGGGCAGCGGCGAAGCCTTGAGGTCGTTTTCCGTTTCGAGCACGCATTCGGCAAGGCGCGAGATCGGCACGCACACGTCGGTGGTCACGGCGCGGCAGCCCGGGCGCAGTTGCAGCATCGCGAAGTAGGCGCTGTGGCGCGCGTTCCAGAGGCGGCTGCGGTCTTCGGGGCGCGTGGCCCATTCGAAGCCTTCGCCGCCGTGCTGAGCAGCCAGTTCCTGCACGAGTTGCGCCTGCTCCTCCACGCCCGCGGGCGTGCCGTGGAATTCGAAGAACAGCGTGTGCTTCTCGCGCAGCGTGAGATTCGAATGCTTGTTGATCGCGCGCACGGCGAGCGAGTCGATGAATTCCACGCGCGCGATCGGCACGCCCAACTGGATCGTTTCGATCACCGTGTTGACGGCCTCGGCCATCGACGGAAACGCGCACACCGCCGCCGAAACCGCCTCGGGCTGCGGGTACAGCTTCACGGTGATTTCGGTAATGACGCCGAGCGTGCCTTCCGAGCCCACGAAGAGGCGCGTGAGGTCGTAGCCCGCCGAAGACTTGCGCGCGCGCGAACCGGTCTTGATCACGCGGCCGTCGGCGAGCACGGCGGTCAGGCCGAGCACGTTCTCGCGCATCGTGCCGTAGCGCACGGCGTTGGTGCCCGAGGCGCGCGTGGCCGACATGCCGCCAATGCTCGCGTCCGCGCCCGGGTCGATCGGGAAGAACAGGCCGGTGTCGCGCAGCGCCTCGTTCAGTTGCTTGCGCGAGATACCCGGCTCGACCGTGACCGTGAGGTCTTCGGCGTTGATGGCGAGCACGCGGTTCATCTGCGAAAGGTCGATGGACACGCCGCCCTGCACGGCCAGCAAGTGGCCTTCCAGCGAGGAGCCATTGCCGTAGGGAATGATCGGCACGCCGAATTGCGCGCAGAGTCTGACGATGCGCTGGACGTCTTCGGTGCTCTGCGCGAACACCACGGCGTCGGGCAGTTGCGGGTCGAAGCGCGATTCGTCGCGGCCATGATGGGCGCGCACCGCTTCGGAAACGGACACGCGTTCGCCAAAGGCGCTGCGCAGCTGGTCGAGGAGTTCGGCGGGGAACGGGCGGCGTGCGGATTCGGCAATCGCCGGCGGCGCGGGATGATTCACGCGGGTGTCTCCTTCGTGGGATTGTGTGTCTGGCGCACGGCCGGCGCGTGGCAGGCAATGCTGCGGGTACGTCGTGCGCGAGCGAATCGGCTCATTTTACGCCGAGGTTCGCGCGGGCGGGCCCTGGCGCTCGGGGCGCGCGGGAGCGTGGGCGGTATGGTGGTTTTACTGATGTCATCGCAGCGATATCGGCGTGGTTATCACGGCAATTGTGCGGCGCACGAAACCTATAATGACCGCCGCGCCGCCCGTCGTATTCCGGTGCGAGGCATGGGGCGCGGCGCATGCGCACGACAACACGACGCCACGGAGAACACATCATGGGCAATCGCCTGAGCAAGATCGCAACCCGTACCGGCGACGACGGCTCGACCGGTCTCGGCGACGGCAGCCGCGTGCGCAAGGACAGCGCGCGCATCGCGGCTATCGGCGACGTCGACGAACTCAATTCGCAGATCGGCGTGCTGCTGTGCGAGACGTTGCCCGACGACGTGCGCGCGGCGCTGGTCGCGATCCAGCACGATCTGTTCGACCTGGGCGGCGAACTGGCCGTGCCGGGCTACACACTCGTGACCGATGCGCATCTCGCGCGGCTCGACGACTGGCTCGCGCATTACAACGCGACCTTGCCGCCGCTCAAGGAGTTCATTCTGCCGGGCGGCTCGCGCGCGGCGGCGCACGCGCACGTGTGCCGCACCGTGTGCCGGCGCGCGGAGCGGTCGGTGGTGGCGCTGGGGGCATCGGTTTGCGGCGAAGCCTCGGAGGCGCAGACCTCGCCGGTCGCTCCCGTCGCCGACACGCCGCGCCGCTACGTGAACCGGCTCTCCGATCTGCTGTTCGTGCTCGCGCGCGTGCTGAACCGCGCGGCGGGCGGCAGCGACGTGCTGTGGCGCCACGATCGCGGCACGGCCACGAATTCGGAAGACGACGGAGCGAACGACAAAGCGTAAAAGGGCGCGATCGTCGCATTGTCGAATCCGGCCTTTCACCGCGAACGACCCGCCAAATTCAAGCCGGGACAATCAAAACTCGCCGCGCCGCCGCAACGCAAGCCCACCCGCCGCGCCCACGTCCCGGCCGCCATCGGATCCATGCTGAGGTGCGACAAAATGCCCGCGCAAGGCTAAGCCTTAAAAGATGTATTGTTTGTGCATCTTTAAAGGAGAAGCCGCACATGACTGCGCTCACCGTCGACCAGATGGCCCTCGTGAAGGCCACCGCGCCCGTTTTCGCCGAGCACGGCGCCACCATCACGAAGCATTTTTATCAGCGCATGTTCGCCGCGCATCCGGAGCTGAAAAACGTCTTCAACCAGACGCATCAGAAGAGCGGCAGCCAGCCCGAAACGCTCGCGCGCGCCGTCTACGCATACGCGGCCAACATCGACAATCTCGGCGTGCTGGGCGGCGCGGTCACCCATATCGCGCACAAGCACGCGAGCCTGAACATTCGCCCCGAGCACTATCCGATCGTCGGGCGTCACCTGCTCGGTGCGGTCGTCGACGTGCTCGGCGAGGCCGTCGATCAACCCACGCTCGACGCCTGGACCGTGGCCTACGAACAGCTCGCGAATCTCATGATCGGCGTGGAGGCGAAGCTTTACGAGAGCGCGTCGTGGAGCGGTTTCCGGCCGTTCAAGGTGATCCGCAAACACGTGGAAAGCGACGAGATCACCTCGTTCTATCTCGCGCCCGCCGACGGTTCGTCCGCGGGTGGCTTCCAGCCGGGCCAGTACGTGAGCGTCACGCGTTTCGTGGATCGGCTGGGCGTCGATCAGCCGCGTCAGTACAGCCTCTCCGACGCACCGCACGGCAAGTGGCTGCGCATTTCGGTAAAGCGCGAGGCCGCGCGCGGCGAGGCCGAGCCGGGTCACGTCTCGAACCTCATGCACGATGGCGTCGGAGCGGGCACGGTCGTGCACGTGAGCGCGCCGATGGGCGAATTCACGCTCGACCGCACGCCATCGACGCCCGTGGTGCTCGTGAGCGGCGGCGTGGGGATCACGCCCATGGCATCGATGCTCGCGACGCTCGTCGCGGAACGCAGCGATCGCGCGATCACCTTCGTGCACGCATGCCGCAACACGCGCGTGCATGCGTTTCGCGACTGGCTGCAAGGCATCGCGGCCGGGCATCCCAACGTGCGGCGCGCGGTGTTCTACGAGCAGGTGAGCCCGCAGGATCGTTGCGGCATCGACTACGACCACGAAGGCCGCATCGACCTCGCCCGCATCGAGTCCATCGCGCTGCAACCCAATGCCGATTACTACCTCTGCGGTCCCGTCGCGTTCATGCGCGAGCAGCGCGACGCGTTGATCGCTCGCGGTGTCGACGCGGCGCGCATTCATACCGAGATCTTCGGCTCGGGCATGCTGTAAGGCCCATCGCCGATAAAAAACGCCGCGCATCGAGCGCGGCGTTTTGCATTGACGGCATCGAACCGCAAACTCACTCGTTGGACGCGCGCCGGTTCACCGCGCGATAACCGGAAGGCGAGATCGAGAGCCGGCGCCGGAAAATGCGCGCGAGCCGTTCGCCGCGCGGCACGCCGCAGCGCTGCGCGATTTCGTCGATGGGCAGGTTGGTTTGCGCGAGCAAGAGGCAACTCGCGTCGAGCCGCGCGCGCAGCAAGTACTCGCTGGGCGTGAGGCCGGTTTGCGTCTTGAAGTGGCGCAGGAAGTTGCGCATGCTCATCTGCGCGACGCGCGCCGCATCGGCGACCGAAATTGGCTGGTGATAGTTCTCGCGCAGCCAGTGCGCGGCCGAGTTGATCTTCACGTTGGCGCTGTCGGTTTCGCCGTCGTCGAGCATCGCGCCCATGCGTTCCCACGAGCCCGGCATCGAGCCCTCGGACACGCGCTGCGCGAGCGCCACGCCGTGATTGCGCTTGACGACCTTGAGCGCGGCCACCAGCGCCTCGGGTGGCGCGACCACGGAAGCGCTCGCGTTGCGCGCCTCGAGCGCGCGCCGCAACTGTTGCGCCGAGGCCGCCGTGTTGAGTCCGCCGCGCAGGAACGAGACGTCCGCGGCCGCGAGCACCGTGCGCCCTTCGCCGAGCGCGCGAATGATGCGCACTTTCGGCGCGAGCGCCTGGAGCCGCGCGAGCAGGCGTTCGTTGTCGCGCGCAAGGGCGGCACCCGGGCCGCCCGCGATGAAGAGCGTGTCGAAGCCGCTCAGCAGCGGGCCGTGCAGGCTGTCGGTCCAGACGCGCAGGCCGCAACTGCTGGCCACGCTGCCGCCGGTTTCGGAGAGCATAGCGAGCGAGTAGGCGGGAAGCGTGTCCGCGCCCGCGTCGTTGGCGAGCCGAAACACGTCCGCGAGCAGACTCACGTCCCCGAGCGGGAAGCCTTCGAAAACGAGTATGCCGATGCGTTTGGCCACGGTTCCGAACTTGTAGTGAGCGCCGCGCGGCCGAAAAACGGCTGGCCGGCTGATCACCCGATCGATGTGCATGGCCGGTTCCCTCGCGCAGGAAAATTCGCAGGAGTGCGTTGCGAGTACGTTGCTTTCAAGCCTCCGCGTGACGCGCGACCCCTCGAATCGCGTCACGCCGACTCGACTTCATGATAGGCCGCATGCCATGCCCAGCGGGCGTCGCAGTCGGAAAATGCCGAGAAGTTGGCAGAATGGCTCGATATGCGCTGGTTAATCTGAGCCCGCGTCCCTCGCTTTCATCCCGATAGCCAGGCCCCGGCGGCAACGCGGCGGCCGTCATGCACGGGGCGCGCCACCGAACCCTGCGAGAGACGAGACGATCATGATAAAAGTGCGCAAGGCTGTCTTTCCGGTTGCCGGTCTCGGCACGCGTTTCCTGCCCGCCACCAAGGCGAGCCCCAAGGAAATGCTGCCCGTGGTCGACAAGCCGCTCATCCAGTACGCGGTCGAGGAGGCGGTGGCGGCGGGCATCACCGAGCTGATCTTCGTGACGGGGCGCGGCAAGCGCGCGATCGAGGATCACTTCGACAAGTCCTACGAGATCGAGTGCGAGCTCGAGGCGCGCGGCAAGGCGGCGCTGCTCGCGACCGTGCGCAGCATCAAGCCCGCGCATGTCGAATGCTTTTTCGTGCGGCAGGCGGAGCCGCTCGGTCTCGGCCACGCGGTGCTGTGCGCGCAGAAGATCATCGGCGACGAACCGTTCGCAGTCCTGCTCGCCGACGATCTCATCGATGCCGATCCGCCCGTGCTCTCGCAAATGCTCGAACGCTTCAATCACTATCACTGCTCGCTCGTGGCGGTCGAGAACATCGAGCGCGCGGACTCGCGCTCGTACGGCATCGTCACGGGCAAGGCGTGGGACGATCACGTGTTCCGCATGTCGGGCATCGTGGAGAAGCCCGAACCGGCGCTCGCGCTATCCACGCTCGGCGTGGTGGGGCGCTACGTGCTGATGCCGCGTATCTTCGAGCATCTGCGCCGCCTCACACCGGTGCGCGGCGAAGAGTGGCAGTTGAGCGACGCGATCCAGTCGCTGCTCGCCAACGAGCAGGTGCTCGCGTATCGCTACGACGGCCGGCGCTTCGATTGCGGCAGCAAGCTCGGCTATGTGAAGGCGACGGTCGAATACGCGCTGCGTCATCCCGAAGTGCGCGACGCGTTTGGCGAATGGCTGCGTATGCGTGACGCGAAGCATGCGCCCTCGCCGTTGCACGACGCGGCCGCGACCGGCACCGTTGACCTCAACATCGACATCGAGGAAGAAGCCGCGCCGCTCGCCGGCTGAGCGATCTCACGAAGTGTTTCGACCCGACGAACACGCACGGCGCCGGAACGAGCATCCGGCGCCACGCATTGTTACGGCATCCTCAGCAAAAATACGCTTTCGTATTCGGATGCACGTCGTCGCGCGCCACGAGATCTTCGGGCGCGAGCCACGCGTACTGGCTGTGCTGATCGAAGCGTCCGACCGGCACCGCGCTGTCCAGCGTGAACGCATAGGCGAGCACGATGTAGTGCGTGCCAATGCCGTTCTCCGCCGCGAAGTTGTCGGGGTAGAGGTGCTCGTACACGCCGCCGAAGCGCGCGGTGATCCGCTGCATGCCAATGATCCCCAATTCCGTATCGACGATGCGCGTGAACGCGGCGTCGAGCCGTTCGTCCTTGCGGATACGTCCGCCTGGCACGAACCACGTGCCGCGCGCCGGGCGATTGCGCCGTTGGCCCACCAGCACGCGGCCGTCGGCATCGCCGACGATCAGGTCGATCGCGACGAGGGGCGCGAGGCGCACGACGTCGAGGAATTCGGTTGGCGACAGCATGGGCGGTGTTTCCCTGTCGTAGCGTGGTTGGCGTGGTTTTGACGTCTGGTTTTACGTCATCGCCAGCGCGATCGCGTGACGATCGCGCTGATCTTTGTTGTCGTCCGAATACGAAATATTCGTGTTCAGCTGTTCAGTCTAGGCGCAGGTGTTTTGTGTCGCACTGTCCTCTGCCGCCTAAGTCTCGTCATCGTGGGCCAAGATGCGCCGCGCATCGCGGTGCGTGCCCGTCATGGCGCGACATAACCGGCCGGCGTGATCGCGCGCTGCTTCATGGCGGCGAGGTTGTCCGAGACCACGTACACGGGCGACGCGGTAAGACTCAGCGGCAGCACGCCGTCCTTATAGGGCATTGTCGTGGCGTTGCCCATCATGTCGAACACGGTCACGTTGCCCGCGCGGCCGCTCGCGTCCACGGGCAGGCTCCAGTTCGTCGCGCGTGCGGCGTCGAAGCCGGTCTTCGCGTTCCAGCGCGCATTGTCGTGGCTCCAGAGCGCGGTGATGACCTTGCCGTTGGGCCGCGCGAACGCGTACGCGTAGACGCCGGCGGGCGTATCGCGCAACGGCCCGAGCGTGTAGGTGCCGTCGACGATGCGTGTCATCGCGGCCACCGCGAGCGCGGCGGGCTTCGGGCTGATGTCGGTCGCGCCGTACATGCCCTGCGCGTGGTCGAGCTCGAAGAACACGCCATAGCCGGCCGCGCTCTCGGGCATGTCCTGGGTATAGAACACGAAGGTGGTGTTCGCGCCTTCGCCCAGCAGGATCAGATGCGTGCGCGCGACCACGGCGCCTTGCGCGTAGAGCGTATTCGCGTCGGGATATTGCGGGCCGTATTTCGTGCCGATGTCGTAGCTGATGCCCGTTTCGGTCACGAAGAGCGGCGCGCCGGGCTTGAGCACGTCGCGCATCGTCGCGCGCAGCGCGCGCATTGCCACGGGCAGCGAGGTCGTGCCCTTCTCGTTGGTGTCGCCGAGCCGTTCCGGCGGATGCGACGGGCTCGTGCCGAAGTCGTAGTAGCCGTGTATCGTCACGCCGTCGAGATACTTCGCGATGCCTAGTTGTGCGAATTTTTTCAGCCACTTCGTGTTGCCGTCCACGCCCGCATAAGTCGGGCCCATCACGATTGCCGTGGGGTCGGTCGAATGCACGCCTTCGTACACGGCTTTATAAAGATCGACGAAATGCGCGTCGGTGTCTTTCCAGGGCAAGCCGCCGTCGGCGTCCGGTTCCCACGTCACCTGATAGTAGTTGTGCGCCTGGCGCGGGAAATAGCGGGCGCGCACCCGTGCCGACTCGGTCCCCACGCGCGCCATGTAGTCCTTCTGGTCCGCGCTCGAAGTGGGCGCGAAGCTGTGCGTCTCCTTGCCGTCGGGGCTCGCCCACGCGGGAATGCCGTCGAGCAGGATCAGGCGCATGATGTCGCCCTGGCGGAAATACGGCGCGAGTTCGTTGGTGTTCGGATTGAAGGTGTCGCGCGCCTTCGGCTCCATCGTGTACCAGCGGCGCTCGTCGTTGGCCCAGCTGAGACCGAGGTCGGTGTAAAGCGGACGAAAGCCGTCGCCGCCACAGCAATGCTGGCCTGGCGCGAGATACGCCGTACCCTGCGCGCCGAAGCGATGCAGATCCTGGTGCGCGAAGGTCGGCGCGGGCAGCGCGGCGCTCACGTCGGGCAGCACGCCAAACGTCGTGATGCCGGCGGGCCGCGTGCCGCGCTGCGGCAACGCGGCGCTGGGCTGCGAGGCGAGCGTGGCCGTGAACGCGTAATAGCCCGCGCGCGGCAGCGTGCAGGTGAGGGCCGTCACGCGTGCGCCTGCGGTCACGCCGAAGTCGCCGCTCGCCTGCGGACGATTCCAGGCATCCGCGAGTTGCCATTGCACCTTGTCGTCGCGCGCGGCTTTCGTCGTCACGTCGATACGCACGCTGCGTCCGTGCGGGAACAACCGCGTGCCGTCGCTGCCGGGGGTATCGGCGGCAATGGGCGTGTCGTCGGCGGCTTGCGCCGGGCTGGCGGTGCTCGCAGCCGTCTTGCAGACAGGGGCGTCGGCGCTGGGCGCCGCAGCATGGGCGAGCCCAGGCGCCGCGAGCAACGGCAGCAGCAGCCACGCCATGGCATGGCGTCGCGCGAGGTTCACGAACGTCGTGTACAACGTAGCGCTCGCGTTCGGTTGGCCGACATGACGGCGCGAGGCGTGTGAGCAGGCGGAAAACGGCAGGCCGGCGAGTCGCACAAGGAATGGCATCGGGCGGCACCCTATCGGAGGCGGTCGAAGGTTGTCGAAGGTTTGTCGACATGTGTGCCAAGCCTAGTGGCAAGCGCGTGCCGCTCGCCGCCAGGGTCCAGGCTTTTCACGCAATCGCGCGCTTGCCACCCGGCGCGTATCGGCCGCGCGCCAGGCTATGTGCGCCAACGCACGCACCGGAGAATCAAGTAAATGCCCGCTGGATTTATCTGCTATTGTGCAGTGCAAACGGGAATAAAAGGTTTAATATCCCGACTGCGCGAACTTTAAAGGGCGTTTAAAGCTTATATAACATCCTTAAATCAGACGAATTAGTGCGCTGTCTTTTGCATTACTCAGACCATTCCATCCTGCACTGAAGTGCATTGATCGGAAGTTTCCCACGGTTTTATCGTACCAAAGGCGAAAATTCCGCCCGGACCAAACGGGGCGGCAGTTTTGGCGTCTCCATGTATTCGAACAAATCAGTTTAAAGCGGCTTGAAAAGGCTTTTCAAGCCGTGATGCGCATGCTTCAAAACGGTCCGCGACCGGACTCAATGCGCCAATGTCTCGCTAGTTTCGGTCAGTCGTGGTTGCGTCTATTTTTATCTGTCTATGATGCACTGCACACGGAATGCTATTACCACGACTTTTCACTTTGGACGGGGGATGTTTAGGGGAAAAGCATGGCGTACGCAAGTCTGGATTTACCGTCGTATACCCGTCCGCATTTCGTTACCGCGGGCGTCAGTCGGGAAGTGCGTCATATCGCAATACTGCTGTTCGATGGTTGTTCATTGCTCGGCGCCGGCATCGTGGCCGAAGTGTTTCATGTGGCGAATGAACTCTCTTCCGATACCTCTCGCAGTTCGCCTTACGACGTCAGCATTCTTTCAGCCGATGGCGGCAACGTAACCTGCTCGTCTTCGGTACGGGTCTGGACCGATGGACTCGACGCGCGTCACTTCGTCGGCTTCGACGCGCTCTTCGTGGCAGGCGGCAAAGGTGCATTCGCGGCCGCCAACGACGAGCGTCTCACCGCCTGGCTTCGTCATGTGCATGCGAATACCGGAACCATTCGTCCGATCGGCGAAGGCCGCGCCTTGCTCGAAGCCGCCAATCTGTGCGGCCAGCGCACGCAGCGCGAGTTCGGTTCGTATGCGATGCAGACCACGCGCGAGGACAACGGCGGCGACGCCGGCGATCGTCTGGAGTCGATGAAAAGCGCGCTCACGCTCGTCAAGCGCGATCTTGGCGTGGATGTCGCGCGCGCCGTGACGGAGCGTCTCATGCCCGATTCCGGGGGCAACCTCATGCCGTTCCTCGGCGACGCGCTCGGCAGCGCGCCCGCCGACAAGGTGCGCGCAGCGGCACGCTGGCTGCAGGAAAACTGCCAGCGCGCCATTTCGATCGCGGACGCCGCACAGGTGGCCGCGATGAGCGAGCGCAACTTCCTGCGCCGCTTCAAGCTTGAGATGGGCATCACGCCATCGGATTACCTTTTGCATGCGCGGCTGGCGATCACCTGCAGCCTGCTCACCGATTCGGAGTTGCCGGTCGACAAGATCGCGCGCCGGACCGGCATGGGCAACGGGGACCGTCTCGCCAAGATTTTCCGCAAGCGCATGATGATTTCACCCACTGAATATCGCGAGCAAAGCCGCCGCGAAGCGGGCGCATAAGGCCGCTTCAGTGCAGCTTTCGACACGCCGGGCCGGTTCGCGGGGAACCGGCCCCAAGGTATCGCACGTCGCGAGACGGGGCGATCCTGCACTATTGTCTAGGAGTCCGAAACATGATTGAAAGATCAGCAGGCGGCCCGGATCAGGAACAGATGCGCGCACCGCAGGAACCGGCAACGACGCAGGGGCAGGATCAGGAACAGGCCACGCCGTGCACGCGCATCGTGCCGGTGGTGCTCGCGGGCGGCTCGGGCACGCGGCTGTGGCCGATGTCGCGCGAGCAGTTTCCGAAGCAGTTGATCGGCGTGGTCGGCAGCGACACGCTGTTGCAGGCGACGGTGCACCGGCTCGACGGTTTCGCGCCCGAATGGCAGGTCGCGAAGGACCCGATCGTCGTGTGCGGCGAAGAGCATCGCTTCGTGATCGTCGAGCAATTGCACGCCTGCGGTCTGGACGCGCGGCTCGTGGTGGAACCGGCGCGCCGCGACACGGCGCCCGCGCTCACGCTGGCGGCGGCAGTCGCCTGCGCCGAAGGCGAGGACGCGATCCTCGTGGTGATGCCGTCCGACCACGCGATTGCCGACACGCCCGCATTGCAGCAAGCGCTCGCGAGCGCCGCGCGTCACGCGCAACGCGGCGCGATCGTCACGCTCGGCGTGCCGCCGCGCTCGCCCGAAACGGGCTTCGGCTATATCCGCATCGGCGAGGCGATCGACGACGGCGCGCATCGCATCGACGGCTTCGTGGAAAAGCCCGCGCCCGAACTCGCGACGCAATACGTGGCGCAAGGCGGCTACTGGTGGAACAGCGGCATCTTCGTGATGCGCGCGAGCGTGTGGCTCGACGCGTTGCGCGCGCTGCAACCCGACATGCACGCGGCCTGCCTCGCGTCGTTTGTCGAAGGCAAGCTCGACGGCGGCACGTTCCGCCCGGGCAAGGACGCGTTCACGAACACGCCCGCCGACTCCATCGACTATGCCGTGATGGAGCGTCTTTCCAAGAGCAGCGGCTGGGCGCCCGAGGGCGTGGTGATCGCGCTCGACGCGGGCTGGTCCGACCTCGGCTCGTGGGACGCCGTGTGGGCCGCGCTCGACAAGGACGAAGACGGCAACGTGGGGCGCGGGCGCGTGGAGTTCGAAGGCGCCGTCGCGACCTATGCGCATTCGGAAGGCCGGCTCGTGGCCTGCGTGGGCACCTCGAATCTCGTGGTGGTCGAAACCGCCGACGCCGTGCTCGTGGCCGATCGCTCGAAAGTGCAGGACGTGAAGGGGCTCGTCACGCGCATCAAGGCGCAGCGCGCGCCGGAGGCGGACGCGCACCGCAAGGTGCAGCGCCCGTGGGGCTTCTACGATTCGATCGATCAGGGCGAGCGGTTCCAGGTCAAGCGCATCGTCGTCACGCCGGGCGCGCGGCTCTCGCTGCAACTGCATCATCATCGCGCCGAACACTGGACGGTCGTGCGCGGCACGGCGCTCGTCACGCGCGGTGAGGAGACCTTCCTGTTGAGCGAGAACGAATCGACGTATATCCCGCTCGGTGTGCGTCACCGGCTCGAAAACCCCGGCAAGATGCCGCTCGAAATCATCGAAGTGCAGTCGGGCGCGTATCTCGGCGAGGACGACATCGTCCGCTTCGACGACACCTACGGCCGTTGCGGCTGAGCCGCCACGCACCTCCAGGGTTACCGATATGCGCGAGCTTCAAAACCTGATGGCGAGAGTGCTGGACGTCTCCGCGGTCCTGCTCGGCGCGAGCCTGGCCTCGGAGATCCGTTTCGACGACGTCGCGCCGCGCGGCGTGAACGAAGCGTTCGTCTTGCTCGCGGCCGCCTTCGCACTCGTGATCTTTCCGGCGTTCGAGCTGTATCAGTCGTGGCGCGGCCGTTCCAAGGTGCTGCTCGCGAGCCAGGTGTCGCTGGCCTGGCTTGTCGTGCAGGGCTGCGCGTTGCTGGCCATGTACTCGACGATGCACCACGTGGATGCGGTGTCGCGCTTGTGGTTCGCCTACTGGACCGCGCTCGCGGGCGGTTTGCTGATCACGTGGCGCGTGGCCGCGCACGGCGTGCTCGCGCACGTGCGGCGCGCGGGTCACAACCTGCACCAGGTGGCGATCGCCGGTTCGGCTTCGCAGTGCGACGAGATCGTGCGCCGGATCGGCAAGGAACCCAGTTCGGGTTTCCGTGCCAGCGCGATGCTCAACACGGTGCCGAACGGCACGCCGATCAACGGCAACGGCGCGGCCGTGTGCAATACCGTCGAGGCGTTCGCGCAGTTCATCCGCGAACACGACGTGCATGAGTTGTGGCTCGCGCTCTCGCTCGCCGAGGAGCGAACGGTCGCGCGGCTCGTCACCGAGTTTCGCAACGACCTCGTGAACATCCGCTTCATTCCCGACGTGCGCTCGCTCGCGCTGTTCGAGACCAGTAGCGTGATCGAGCTGCTCGGCGTGCCCGCCATCAATCTCGTGGCCTCGCCCCTGCCGGCTAGCGCGCAGTTCAAGAAGGCGCTGTTCGACCGGCTGTTCGCGAGCGCGGCGATCCTCACGCTGCTGCCCTTGCTGATCGCCATTGCCATTGCCGTGAAGCTCTCGTCGCGCGGGCCGGTGCTGTTCAAGCAACGCCGCAAGGGCGCCGACGGCCGCGTGTTCACCATCTACAAGTTCCGCTCGATGCGCGTGCACACGGAGGCCGCGGGCACGGTGAGCCAGGCGACCCGCGACGATCCGCGCGTGACGAAGCTGGGCGCGTTCCTGCGCCGCACGAGCCTCGACGAGTTGCCGCAGTTCTTCAACGTGCTGCGTGGCGACATGTCGGTGGTCGGGCCGCGGCCGCATGCGCTCGAACACGACGATCTCTATCGCGGCGTGGTGGCGGGCTACATCCACCGCTATCGCATCAAGCCGGGCATCACGGGCTGGGCGCAGGTCAACGGCTTTCGCGGCGAGACCGACCGCCTCGAAAAGATGGAACTGCGCGTGGCACACGATCTGTACTACCTCGGGCACTGGTCGTTCTGGCTCGACATGCGCATCATCGCGGCGACCATCGTGCGCGGCTTCTTCAACCCGAATGCGTACTGAGAAACGTAAGGCCTGCTAACTGGCGGAGCGCGGCAGGCAGGAAAGCACTGGCAAAAACAGGCAAAAACAGGCAGGCGAACAACAACACCAACGACGCGCGCGAGCAGGCGTTACGGCGCGCGGGGGCTCACTGGACTCACCAGGTTCACCCGTATCGGGAGAGGGAAGATGGCGATGAACTATGACGGCGGCTATGGCTATGCCATGGCCGGCACGGAGGAGCGGTACCTGGGCGACTACCTGCAGACGCTCGCGGCGAACTGGCGCGTCATTGCGCTCGTGACGCTCGCGGTCACGCTGCTCGGTACGGCCTATGCATTCATCGCGCAGCCGACGTATCGCGCCGACGTGATGTTCCATCTCGTCGACAAATCGGACGACGGCAAGAAGAACGCGACGCTGCCGCCGCTCACGGGCATGTTCGACGAAAAGACTTCGGCGAACGGCCAGATCGAAATGCTCAAGTCGCGTCTCGTCACCGAGGAAACGGTGCGGCGCCTGCACCTCGACATCGGCGCGCATCCGCGTGAAATGCCGGTGCTCGGCGGCGTGCTGCAAGGGCTCATGAACGGCAAGTGGGGCTTCAAGCCGCCCGCGTTCCTCGAGTCGTCGAACTATGCGTGGGGCCGCGGCGCGATCGGCGTGTCGCGCTTCGACACGCCCGACGCGCTGTTCGATCGTCCGTTCACGCTCGTGGCGGGCGAGAACGGCACCTACGTGCTGCGCGACCCCGACGGCATTCCGCTGTTCGACGGTCACGTGGGGCAGGACGTCAAGGCCAATACCGCCGACGGCCCCATCGCCCTGCGCGTGGACAGCTTGAGCGGCCCGGCCGGCACGCCTTTCGTGCTCACGCGCGCCTCGACGCTCACCACGGTGGAGCGCCTGCAAAAGTCGCTCGACGTGGGCGAAGTGGGGCTGCAATCGGGCGTGATCCGCGCGAGCCTCGAAGGCCACGACAGCAAGCTCACGGCCGCGATCCTCAACAGCATGGCCAACGAATTCATCGAGCAGGACGTGGAAAGCCGCTCGGCCGAAGCCGAACACATGCTCGCGTTCCTCGACCAGCAACTGCCGCAACTGCGCGCCCAGGTGGATGCCGCCGAGCAGAAGTACAACAACTTCCGCAACGCGCACGGCACCGTCGATCTCGGCGAGGAAAGCCGCCTGCTGCTGCAACAGGTGGTGGACAACAAGACGCGCCTCGTCGATCTCCAGCAGCAACGCGCCGAACTCGTGCAGCGCTTCACCGAGCATCACCCCGCCGTGGCCGCGCTCGACGCGCAGATCGCCACGCTGCAGGGCGCGCAATCCACGCTCACCAAGCACGTGCAAACGCTGCCCGATACCGAGCAGACGGCCGTGCGTCTTCTGCGCGACGTGCATGTGAACACCGAGCTGTACACGAACCTGCTCAACAGCGCGCAGCAGCTGCGCGTGGCGAAGGCGGGTCAGGTGGGCGACGTGCGCGTGGTCGACTACGCGCAGGCACCCGACGATCCCGTGCGGCCGAAGCGCCTCCTCATCATCATCGTGTCGATCGGTGTTGGCCTGATTCTCGGCATGCTGATCGCGTTCGTGCGCAAGTCGCTCTACGGCGGCGTGGAGCGTCCCGACGAACTCGAAGCGGCGCTTGGCGTGCCGGTGTTCGCGGTGGTGCCGCGCAGCCCGAAGCAGTTGCGCCTGCAACATCACGTCTCCACGCGCCGCCGCGGCCTGCACGTGCTCGCGCAGCAGTCGCCCCAGGACGTGGCCGTGGAAGGCGTGCGCAGCCTGCGCACCACGCTGCAACTGTCGCTCGCGGAGGCGGGCAACAACATCGTCATGCTCACGGGCTCGCGGCCCGACGTCGGCAAGTCGTTCCTTTCGGTCAATCTCTCGGCGCTGGTCGCTTCGGTGAACAAGCGCGTGTTGATCGTCGATGGCGACATGCGGCGCGGCGACGTGCATTCGCACTTCGGCATCGCGCATCAGCCGGGTTTGTCGGACGTGCTGCTCGGCGCCGATCTCGCCGCGTCGATCCAGCGCGACGTGCTGCCGGGTCTCGACGTGCTCGCGAAGGGCTCGCTGCATTCGCATCCGTCCGAATTGCTGATGAGCGGACGCTTCGAGACGCTGCTCGAAGAGCTCAAGGCGAAGTACGACCTCGTGATCATCGACACGCCGCCCGTGCTCGCGGTGACGGACTCGACCGTGATCGGCCGCTACGCGGGCACGACGCTGCTGGCGATTCGCCATGGCCGCCATCCGCTTTCCGAGCTGGAGGAAACGGTCAAGCGTCTGCGCATCGGCGGCGTGAATTTGCGCGGCGTGCTGCTCACCGACGTGCCGAAGACGGGCGCGTTCATCGGCGGCGGTTATCGCGGCGGTTACTACGGTTACGAAAGCATCGCCGGTTGAGACGGGCCGGAAGCACTGTTTGATAGCGCGCCTCGCATCGACGAGGTCTTGCAGATGGAATCCGCCACCGTTCGCGGCGGCGGCAAACCACACACCCAATTCGCACGAAAGCGAGGGAGGAAGTCACGATGTCACGTAAGGTTGCGTTGATCACCGGCATCACCGGTCAGGACGGCTCCTATCTGGCCGAATTGCTGCTCGCCAAGGGCTACGAAGTGCACGGCATCAAGCGTCGCTCGTCGCTCTTCAACACGGACCGCATCGATCACCTGTATCGCGACGTGCACGATCCGGAGCAGGGCATCCAGCTCCATCACGGCGAACTCACGGATTCGACGGCGCTGCTGCGCGTGATCCAGCGCGTGGGCCCCGACGAGATCTACAACCTCGCGGCGCAGAGCCACGTGGCCGTTTCGTTCGAGGAACCCGAATACACGGCCAATGCCGACGGTCTGGGCACGCTGCGTATTCTGGAAGCGATCCGCATTCTCGGCATGACGAAGAAGACGCGCTTCTATCAGGCGTCCACCTCGGAACTCTACGGCCTCGTGCAGGAAGTGCCGCAACGCGAGACCACGCCGTTCTACCCGCGCAGCCCGTATGCGGTCGCGAAGCTGTTCGCGTACTGGACCACGGTGAACTACCGCGAGGCGCACGGCATCTACGCGTGCAACGGCATTCTGTTCAATCACGAGTCGCCGCAACGTGGCGAGACTTTCGTCACGCGCAAGATCACGCGCGCGATCGCCCGCATTTCCGTCGGCCTGCAAAAGGTGCTCTATCTGGGCAATCTTTCGGCGATGCGCGACTGGGGTCACGCGCGCGATTACGTGGACATGCAATGGCGCATGCTCCAGCAGAACGAGCCGGAAGACTACGTGATCGCCACGGGCGTGCAGTACAGCGTGCGCGATTTCGTGCGCTACGCCGCCGAGGAACTGGGCGTGACGGTGCGCTTCGAAGGCGAAGGCGTGGATGAAGTGGGGATCGTCGACAAGGTGGAAGGCCGCGAGACGCGCCTCGAACCCGGCGACGTGATCGTGCGCGTCGACCCGCGCTACTTCCGCCCGACCGAAGTGGAAACGCTGCTCGGCGACGCCAGCAAGGCGCAGCAAAAGCTCGGCTGGCGTCCCACCACGACCTTCGAGCAACTCGTGAAGGAAATGGTGCGTTCCGACTTCCAGATCGCCCGGCGCGACGCGCTCGTCACGCTGGCCGGCTTCCGGGCTCTCGAACATCACGAGTGACGCATGGACAAGAACTCCCGCATCTTCGTGGCCGGTCATCGCGGCATGGTGGGCTCGGCGCTCGTGCGCGCGTTGCAGGCGCACGGCTACTGGAATCTCGTCACGCGCACGCACGCGCAGCTCGATCTCACCGATCAGCGCGCGGTGAACGCGTTCTTCGAAAGCGAGAACATCAATGCCGTGCTGCTCGCGGCCGCGAAAGTGGGCGGCATTCTCGCCAACTCCACGCAGCCCGCGCAGTTCGCCTACGACAATCTCGCGATCGAGACCAACGTGATTCGCGCGGCCCACGACACGGGCGTGGAGCGGCTCGTGTTCTTCGGCTCGTCGTGCATTTATCCGCGCGACTGTCCGCAGCCGATTCGCGAGGCGTATCTGCTCACCTCGCCGCTCGAACCCACCAACGAGGCCTATGCGATCGCCAAGATCGCGGGCCTCAAGCTGTGCGCGGCGTACAACCAGCAGTACGGCACGCATTTCGTCTCGCTGATGCCGACCAACCTCTACGGTCCCAACGACAACTACGACCTGAAGAGCAGCCACGTGCTGCCCGCGCTGATCCGCAAGGCGCATGAAGCGCGCGTGAGCGGCGCGCCCGCGTTGTCGGTGTGGGGCTCGGGCACGCCGCGCCGCGAGTTCCTGCACGTGGACGATCTCGCCGACGCGACGATCTTCGTGCTCGAACACGACACCGACGACGGCGTCTACAACGTGGGCGTGGGCGAGGATCTGTCGATTCGCGAACTCGCGCAGCGCATCTGCGAGGTCGTCGGCTTCGAGGGCGAACTCGTGTTCGACGCGAGCAAACCCGACGGCACGCCGCGCAAGCTGCTCGACGTCTCGCGGCTGGGCGGTCTGGGCTGGCACGCGCGCATCGGGCTCGAAGAAGGGCTCGCGCGCACCTATAGCGACTTCCTGCAGACGCAGGAGGCGGGTTCGACCCGTGAGGCGCACGCCGCCGCGCCGCTCGACACGCCGGTCGCCGCGCCCTCTGCATCCGCCCCGCAGGCGCAGGTCAACGTCAGCGCGCCTGCCTTCGCCGCGGTGGCGCGCGCCTGAGCGCGACGGTCAGCCGGTTATGGCGGACGTCGTGTTGGGACCGGATATCGACGTCCGCCTTTTTTACGTCCGGCGCCGTCTGCGCCCGCGCGCGCCGGCCGTGCGCCCGAACACTCGGAGCAGGAAGCCGAAGCAATGAGAATCCTGATCTACGGACTGAACTACGCGCCCGAAGTGACCGGCGTGGGCAAGTACACGGCCGAGATGGCCGAAGGGCTCGCCGCGCGGGGCCACGACGTGCGGGTGGTGTGCGCGCCGCCGTACTACCCGCAGTGGCAGGTGCACGAGGGCTGGCGCGCATGGCAGTACCGGCGTGAAAGCGCGCACGGCGTGAGCGTGCGGCGCGCGCCCCTGTGGGTGCCGAAGCGGCCAGGCGGCGCGAAGCGCATCCTGCATCTCGCGAGCTTCGCGCTCGCCTCGCTGCCGCTGCTGCTGCGCGAGGCGTTCTGGCGTCCGCACATCGTCATGCCGATCGCGCCCACGCTGTTGTGCGCGCCCGGCGCGCTCATGCTCGCGCGCGCCAGCGGCGCGAAAGCATGGCTGCATATTCAGGATTTCGAAGTGGATGCCGCGTTCGAGCTCGGTCTGCTCGAAGGCGGCGATCAGGCGTTCGCGGCGCGTGCCGCGCGCGGTTTCGAGCGCACGCTGTTGCGCCGCTTCGACGTGGTGTCGTCGATTTCGCCGCGCATGGTCGAGCGCGTGGTCGACAAGGGCGTGGAAGCGGCCCGCGCCGAGTGTCTGCCGAACTGGGTCGACACCAACGCGATCTATCCGCTGCCGCAGCCGAGCGTGTTCCGCCAGCGCCTCGGCATCCCGCCCGGCAATGCCGTGGTGCTGTACTCGGGCAACATGGGCGCGAAGCAGGGCATCGACATTCTCGCGGATGTCGCCACGGCGCTCGCCGCGCGGCGCGACATCAGCTTCGTGTTTTGCGGCGATGGCGCGGCGAAGCACGAACTCGCCGCGCGCTGCGCCGCGTTGCCCAACTGCCACTTGCTGCCGCTGCAACCGGTGACGCTGCTCAACGAGCTGCTCAATGTCGCCGACATTCACGTGCTGCCGCAACGCGCCGACGCCGCCGATCTCGTGATGCCCTCCAAGCTCACCGGCATGCTCGCGAGCGGGCGCGCCGTGGTGGCCATGGCGCGGCCCGGCACGAGTCTCTTCAACGTGGTGACGGATCTGGGCGTGGTCGTTCCGCCCGAGGACGGCGACGCGCTCGCCGGGGCGATCGCCGCGCTGGCCGGCGATGCCGCGCGGCGCGCGGCGCTCGGCCGTGCCGCGCGCCGTTACGCGCAGCAATGGCTCTCGCCGGACGCGATTTTCGGAGCGCTCGAAGCGCGCATGGCGGCGCTCGCGGGCGTGAGCGCGGGCTCGGCCGCGCCAGCAACGGTGCGGGTCCAGACGCCCGAACCGGCGCGGGTTCCGCATCCGGCCGACGCGCTCCACGCCAGCCGCCCGACGCTGCCCGAAGTCGAACGCACCGACGTTTGACGCGGCGGCGCGTGCCTCGCGCCCCGCGCTGTCACGGCGTCATCGACGCGCGCTTGTCACGCGCAGCCGCCGCTCACCAGGGCGACTTGTACAACTGTCCCGCCGACTGCCGCTGCGACGCATACGGGCTGCCGTAGAGCTGCGCGGCGGGCGACGTCTGGCTCGCGCCGTAGTCGTACGCGGCCTTGCCGTTGCCCGCGGCCGTGCCGCTGTATTTCGAGCCCGCCTGGCCAATGCGCTTGCGAATGTTGCTGTCGCCGCTGCGCGTGGGACTCGCGGCCGAGGCGCTGCTCGCCGCGTAGAAGTCCGACGGGTTCATGACCGTCATGCGCGACTCGCTCGTGAGCTTGTGCTCGGCGGCGGCGGGCGAGGCGCCGTCGGTGGTGTACGGGTCGGCGGCGTAGGGGTTGTCCTGGGAGGTCGACGGGCCGCCCATCAGGCGCTGCTCGTCGGCTTTGGAACGGCGGATCGCGCTCGACAGATCGTTGCCCGACGCGCCCGAGGTATCGCCCGAGGTATCGCCACTCGAACTCGCCGACGATGTCGATGACGACGACCCTCCGCCGCGCTGCTGCGCCTGCGCGGCAAACGGCCAGGCGAGGCACACGGCGCACGCGCTCGCCAACGCGCAGCCACGCGCCAACGCCGCGAGCCGCGGGGCCTTGCGCATTGCCGCGGGCGACGAAACGGAACCGCTCGATGAAGCCATGTACGTCCTCCTGCCTGCCGCGCGTGGGCGGCGTCATTCCGGCATGGTGCGCGCGGCGGCTCGCGCGGCCGCGCCAAAACCCCGGCGGTCTCGGCCAGGCGCGCGAAGCGGCGCGGGCGCGGCCCGATAATCGACCTGACATTCGCAACGCCAACACCCCGAAGGAGGGCGCATGACGCAAGCGGTGGACCGGCTCGACGGCCTCGATCGACGCACGCGCGCACCGCGCGCCGATGCCGCGCGCGTGGCCGCCACGGCTTCGCCCGCGGCCACCGCCGCCACCGGAGCGCAGGCGCCGCGCGTGATCGACCTGAGTCTTGCGGGCAAGGGCAACTACGTCGCGCGGCGCGGCAAGCTCGTGCAGGCCGCGTGGTACGTCGTCGAGACCTGCGTGCTCGACAACCGGCTGCTGCCGTTCTCGGGCCTGCGCGCGGGCTTGCTGCGCCTGTTCGGCGCGAAGATCGGCCGTGGCTGCCGGCTCGTGCATCCCATGCGCGTGAAGGCGCCGTGGAATCTCGAACTCGGCGAGAACTGCTGGGTGGGCGTGGACGTGTGGATCTACAACCAGGCGCCCATCCGCATTGGCGCGAACGTGTGTCTTTCGCAGGGCGCGTTCTTGAGCGCGGGCTCGCACGACATGCGCACGAACATGGACCTGCGCGTGGCGCCCATCGTCATCGAGGACGGCGTGTGGATCTCGTCCAAATGCGTCGTGCAGATGGGCGTGACGATCGGGCGCTCGGCCGTGGTCACGCCGCTTTCGGTGGTGCACCGTTCGCTGGAAGCGGGCGGCGTGTACGGCGGCAATCCGTGCCGCTTCATTCGCTGGCGTTTCGACGATCGCTGAACGCCGCGCACCACAAACACACGCTTTTCGTCGATCACACGAGCGGGCCGTTCGGCCCGCTCGCTTCGCTTCGACACCTCACATCGACACACTCGCATCGAGCGCTCAATACCCCGCGCCCACGTAGCGCCCGGCGGAAGCGGCCTGCGTGCTCGGCAGGATCAGGTTGACGACGCGGCTCCACTTCACGAGCGACGACGCGTCCACGAACACCACGTCGCTCGGCTTCAGCTCGAACTCGTCGGCGGTGGCCATGGCTTCGGGCGTCGAGGCGTCGAGGTGGAACACCGTGCGCTTGCCTTCCTTCTGCCCGCGCACCACGTAGACCTGCGAAGCGTCGCCCGAACCCTGGCTGATGCCGCCCGCGTTGCCGAGCGCTTCGTTGAGCGTGAGACGGCCGTTGTCGAGCGGCAGGCTGCCGGGCCGGCCGACTTCGCCGAGCACATAGACCTTGGTGTCGTTCGACGAATACACGCGGATCAGGTCGCCGTTCTGCAGGATGATGTTGTCGGGGTTCACGCCCTTGCGGATCATGTCGGGGATATTCACCATGATCGTCTGCTTGCCGCGCGTGATGCTCACGCGCGAGCGGTCGCCCGAGCCGGTGAAGCCGCCCGCGCGGTTGATCGCCTCGGGCAGCGACATCGTCATGTCGTTGAGCACCATGAGGCCCGGCGTGCGCACTTCGCCGTCCACGTACACGCGGCGGCTGCGATACGCCTCGATACGCAGCGTCACCTGCGGATTCTGCAGGTAGTACGCGAGCTTCTTCGCGACGAGATTGCGCGCTTCGAGTTCGGTGAGACCGGCCACGTGGATCGGCCCGACATAGGCGACCTGGATCGTGCCCGACGAGTCGACGGTATAGCCCGACACCACCTGGCTCGTGCTCTGATCCTGCTGGCCCGTGCTGCCGCTCGAGGTGGTCGGCAGGTTCATTTCGGGGTGATCCCACACGACGATGCTGAGCACGTCGCCGGGGCCGAGCGTGTAGGGCTTGGGCGTGCCGAACAGTTTTTCGACGTCGGTGGGCACCGTGGTCGTGCGCGCGGCCGCTTCCTGCGCGACCAGCTGGCTGTTGATCTCGACGAGCGCGTTCGGCGGCGGCGCGTCGTTGTTCGCGCCGCCCGAGGTGCGTGCCGCTTCGGTCGCGGCCTTCGCCTGCGTGACGCTCGTGGGCGCGGTCATGCCGGGCGACATGCCGCAGCCGGACAGCACGGCGAGCGCCGTGGCCAGCGTCGTCGTCGCGGCCAGCGCGTGGATTCTTGTGCTGATTGCTCTGAGTGCCGCGAACCGGTTACGGGGGCGAACGTCCGCGCCCGAACAAACCTCTATTTTTAACATGGCTGTGTCCCTCAAGTTTCTGGATACGCTCCCCCCGGCCGCGAACCGGCGCTCACCTGCGCGCGCCGTTCCACGTGCTTGTCGCCGCGCGGGTCGGGCAACGCTCCCTGCCTGCCCGCGCGGCGTTTCTTCGCTCATCCACTGCAATTCACTGCCACTACCCGTCGCCCGCTTGACTCCATGCGATGCCATGCCGATGCCGTGTCGATGTCATGCCGACGATGCCGCATCGACGCGGTATCGACCGCTAATCCACCGTCTCCACGCGTAACGCCTGTTGCGCGGGCGCGCGCGCCGTGGCGTTCGACGGATGCTCGTGCAGGAGCGCGAGCAGCGAACGCACCATGCCGTCCATCGCGAAACGCGCCTCGAAGGTGCGCTTCGCCTGCGCGCGCATCACGTTGCGCGTGGGTTCGTCGAGATTGCGCCACGCCGCGAGCAGGCCTTGGGTGCCCGCGATCGTGTCGGGCGCGACGAAGCCCGCGCCGTCCTGCTCGATCTCGCGCCACACGTTGACCTTGTCCGAGACCAGCACGGGCACGCCGCACGCGAGCGCCTCGGCCACGGACACGCCAAAGTTCTCCTGATGCGAAGGCAGCACGAACGCCTCGCTCGCGTGGAACGCGCCCCACTTGAGGTTGCCTTGCAGCATGCCGGGCCAGCTGATGCGATGCGCGATGCCGTGCGTCTGCGCGATCGCGTGCAGCGCCGGTTGCCATTGCGCCTTGTCGGGGCCGGCCATCAACAGATGCGCGTCGGGCGTCTCGCGCGCGTGCTCGGCGAACGCGTGCACGAGCATGTCGCAGCCCTTCTTCGGATGCAGACGGCCGAGGAACAGGATGATGCGTTTGCCGCGCAGATGCGGATGCGCCTGCAGGAATTCCTCGCGCAGCGTTTCGGCGTCCAGCTCCGGCGCGTTGGTGCCGAACGGCACGACGCGCTCGTTCGCGCGATAGAGCCAGAACGATTCGCGCGCGAGCACGCGCTCTTCCTCGGTCGTGAAGATCACCGAAGTGGCGTCGCGCAGCACGCGGTATTCGCCCCACGGCCAATAGGCCCACTTCTTCATGTGCTTCATGGGGTACGTCACGCGAAACCACGGGTCGAGCATGCCGTGCGTGTAGACGTAATACGGCACGCGCGAATGCCGCAGCGCGCGCCACGCGCCGAAGCCGTGGTACTGCCAGAGTCCGTGCACGAACGCGGCGTTGAAGCGCCCGGCGTTTTCGCGCAGCCACGGCACGTAGCCCGCGCAATAGCCGTAGTGACCGCGCGCGGGGCCGAGCGCGTGCAGCGGCAGCGGGAAATCGCGCACATAGGGCGCATCGATCGGATCGAGCGACGCGACTTCGACCCGGTGGCCGAGCGCCGCCATCGCCAGGCCGCTTTGGCGCACGCCTTCGATCGGACCGCCAGAACGCGGATCGACGGTGGACACGAGATGCAGGATTTTCATCGGGGCTCCGGTGGCGCTTAGGGGCGAGCCTAAGTGTTGAGCGGCGCGGCGGGCGCCGGCGGACGGTAGGTCGGCTCGACGCTGGGGTACGGCCGGAAGGCGGGTCTCGCGCGGTGGCGTGCGCGCACCACGTCGAGCCGGTAATGGAGCTGCGAGTACAGCGAGACGAGCAGGCCGAGCGCGATGCCGTAGACGAGCCCGGAGAAGCGCGGCCCGAGCGGATTGCCGCCGATCGAGGTGGCGGGCAGCGCCGCGAGCAGCAGGATCGACATGGAAAGCGGCATCAGCAGCGGGTCGCGCGGCGCGATGCGATGCCAGCGCCGGAAGCCGAAGCTGCCCACCACGATCGCGACGAGCACGGCGACAGGCATCAGCAAACCGAACACGATGCCTTCGGCGTAGAACTGATAGACCCAGAAGTTGTGGCCCGCCACCCAGTCTTTGGTGTCGAAGTAGTCGGCCTTGCTGAAGGTTTCGCGCACGTACGGGTAGTAGATGGGCGAATAGCGATACCAGTGGCCGAAGCCCTTGCCGAACAGCAGCGATTCCGCCGACGACGTGACCTGGTCGTACTGGTCGCGCATTTCGGCGATCCGCGTGATGGTGGTCGGGTCGCGGTCGGAGTCGGAGTTTTGCGCGGCGGTCACGCGCTGCGTCCAGTGCTCGGTGACCGACGGGAAGAAGTACGAGGCGCCGAGCCCGAGTCCCGCGACGAGCAGCAGCGCCGCCACGGTGCGCACGATCGAGCGCAGCAGATGCCGGAAGCTCGGCGCGGCCAGCCACGCGGCGAACAGCGCGAGCAGCACCGTGGCCACCAGCAGGCTGCGCGTCACGCTCAGCAGTTCGACCACGAGCGAGGCGAGGAACACGAGCACCATCGCCAGATTGAAGCGGCGCGCGACGATGAACTGATGCAGCAGGATCGCCTGCAAGCCGAGCATGGTCGGCGAGACGATCCGGAAGCGAATGTCGGAAAGCGGTCCGCCCACGGCGAGCAGGCCGAACACGAACGTGAACACCATGCCGCACACGTTGGCGTAATAGAGAATGCGCTGCATCTGCGCGAGCCGCAGCGGATGCCACGGCCGGCACATCGCCGCATAACCGAGGCCGAACAGCAGGAACGGCAGGATCACGCGCAGGTAATTGCCGATGGCGTTGTGCTGCAGCACCTGCGCGACGAGGCTGCCGATCAGGCTGAACGCGAGCGCGCGCGTGACGAACGTGCGCAGCCGCGAGGGACGCGTGAAGCGCGGCCCGATCATGGCGAGGATGGTCGCGCCCGCGAGCGCGGGAAACACGGCCAGCCATTGCGCGCCATGGCCGAACTGCGCGTCGGGCGCCTTGTAGTCGAAGGCGAGCGGCACGAAGCACATCCAGATCCACAGCTCGACGTTTTTGTTTCGCATCGGCCCATCTCCCGGTGCGGGGCATGAATGCGCAAAACGGCACGGCGCCGCATGCGAGGTTTCCCCAATATAAGGCGGCGCGGGCGCGAAGCCACATGCGTGGCGCGAAGCGACTGAATTGTGGCGGGCGCGCAATTCCTGCGATCCGGCACCGTAAAAATGCTGCAATGTTTTCCGTGCGCTGGCCGACAGTGGCAGGAAGTTGGCGCGCAGTGCCAGGCGCGCATGCGCATGATGGGGTGGGCCGCAATGCGCGGCGCGTGGATCCGGCCGTGTGCGGAATGGAGAGAAAGCCATCATGAAACTATTGGGCGGTGCGCCGCCGGCGGCGCGCGGACGACTGATCGAACTCGACTTCGTGCGCGGCATCGCGATTCTTGCCGTGATGGGCTTTCACTTCCATACGGTGCACACGGGCTATACGTTCGTCGAATTCATCGAATATCCGCTCAAGAGTTTCGGCACCGAAGGCGTGAACCTGTTCTTCACGCTGAGCGGCTTTCTCGTGGGCGGTTTGCTGCTGCGCCAGTACGCGCAAACGGGCCGCATCCAGGCGCGCCGCTTTATCGTGCGACGCATCTTCAAGATCTGGCCTGCCTACTACGCGCTGATCCTGTTTCATGTGCTCGCGGGACGGCACCCGCGCGACACGTTTCTGTGGCAGAACCTCACGCATCTGCAGAATTACTTCGGCACTTCGATCGCGCAAACGTGGAGTCTCGCGGTCGAGGAGCACTTCTATCTGTTCCTGCCCGCGTTGCTGATCGTGCTCGCGCACTGGCGGCTGCGCGCCAATGCGCTGATCGGCGTGATGGCCGTGATCTGCGCGCTCGTGCTCGGCGCGCGCTGCGCCGTGGTGCTCTCGGGCGATCTGAACGCCGCGTTCAACTTCACGCAATACCGCATCGACAGTTTGCTGTTAGGCGTGATGCTCGCCGCCGTGTACTGGATGAAGCCCGAGGTGTGGCGCACGCTCGCCGCGCGCAAGGCGTGGCTGTGGAGCGCGGTCGTGCTGCTGGTGGGCTGGCTCACGCTCGCCACGCCGCACGTCGTGCTCGACGAAAGTATTGGCTATACGCTGCAGGCGCTCGGCTTTTGCGCGCTGATCGTGCTCGTGCTCGAACACTCGGGCGGTATCAGCGGCTCGTGGTTTTATCGCGCGATCGCGTGGCTCGGCGTGTACTCGTACGGCATCTACCTCTGGCATTCGCTCGCGCTCGCGCCCGGCGACCTGTTGATCCGCAAGCTCGCCGCGCTGCACGTGCCCGCGCTCGCCGCGTGGCCCGTGGTGCTCGGCGCGCAGTTCGCGATCGCCATTCTGCTCGGCTGGGTGACCACGCGCGCGATCGAGTTTCCCTTCCTGCGGATCCGCGACGCGCTGTTTCCGGACCGGCGTCGCGACGTGCCGGCGCCGGGCGGACTGGAGATGGGTTTGGCGATACCGGTGCCGGCCGCGGTGGAAACGCCCGCGCCGGTGGACGGGAAGATGGGCGGCGTGGCTTGAGCTTTTTCGATCGAGCGGCGCTTCGCCTCGCGTCAGGCGAAGCGCGCCGCCGTGAAGCGGGGATCAAGCCATCGCGCTTTGCAGCGTGCGCTTGAATTCGTCGAGCGTGTTGCGAGCTAGCAGGTGGTTGGCGTCGGGAGTACCGGCGTCGGGCATACCGGCAGCGGGCGTACCGGCAGCGAGTCGGGAATCCACGTTTTCGTGATCGCGCCAATAAGCCGGCAGCGCGGCGAGCGCGCGCGCGATCGTCGCCGGTTCGAGATCGTCGAGCTGCGGGCCGAGCGAGCCGTCGCGGCAGAACCAGCCGATCAGACCGTCGGCGCTCGCGAGCACCGGCACGTTGAAGCGGTACGCCTGCACCAGCACGCCGCTCATGCCGTAGTGCTTGAGATAGCCGAGCCACACGGCGTCGCACGCCGAGAACAGATCGCGCTCCATCGCATCCGAAACGAACTGGTCGAAGATCACCGGCGCGGGCGTGATGCGCGGCGCGTGCGCGTTGATGAACGCGCGCGTTTCGTCGTCCTGCTGACCGGCGATCACGAGGCGCGGCGCGTCGTGTCCCGCGCCGAGCTGGATCAGCGCCCGCATCAATTCGCGGATGCCCTTGCGTTCGCCGATCGCGCCATACACGAGCAGATAGCGCGTGTTCGTGTCGAGTCCCAGCCGCGCGCGCGCTTCCTGCCGATCGGCCGCGGGCGTCTCGGGAAACGGATCGGCGACATAGGCGAGCCTGGCGCCCTGCGCGGGTTTCGTCGCGGCGTACCAGTCGGGCAGCGTGGGGTCGATCGTGAACAGCGTGCGCAGGCCGCGCACGCGCATGCCACGGCGAAACAGCAGCGATTTCGCGAGATCGACGACCGGGCGGCGCGGCGTGCGCAAACCCGCGCCCGCGTGATGGAAGGTCATGCCCATCACGATGGCGATCCACGGCGTCTCGCCGAACGGCGAGCCGAGCGGCGCGAGCGTGTAGAAGAAGTAATCGGCGTAGGGCGCCACCACGAGCCGCACGGGCATCGTGCGTTGCACTTCGACGAGCGCGCGCGCGTAGAAGTCGCGAAAGCGCATGTAGACGCTGGCCGCGTAGAGCACGCCGCGCGGCACCGTGTGCAGGTCGAGCAGCACGAGACGCAGGTCGGGGCGGGCCTCGCGCACGATGCGCTGCGCGAGCGGATGCTGCGCGTACCCGGCGTCCGTGATGACGAGGCAGCGGTGGCCCGCTTCCACGCAGGCCTGCGCGATCCACTCCACGTAACGCCAGCGATGGCCCGTGAAATTCGGCTCGATGATCGCGATCCAGTCGTCGCTCGCCTGCGCGCGCGTGGCGCTCGTCTGCCCGGCATCGCCGGGATCGGTCAGGCCGGTGCTGTCGGGAGCGTTGGGGTCGGCACGGCGGTAGGTGGCGATCGACGCGGATTCCATGCAGGTAGCCTGACGAAGGACGTTCCGAGCACATTAGCAGCGCCAACCGTAAGACAAGCGACAAATTGCGGTGCCGGATGGCCGATTTTGCCTGGCCTCGCCCGAGCCGCGCGCGTGGCGTATGCGGCGGTGCAGTATCGTCCGATTCCGCCTGGTAGATGGCGCTTGAGCGCATGCGCCGCGCGGTAACGTCCACCCTGCGCGCTTAAAAAAGCGCGGCGTGGGCTGGCGCGTGCCGCTTGTACGTACGAAGCGCGTGAGCCATGTCGTAGATGTGGAAAGTTGCAATGACAGGAGGTGAGTTTTGCGCGCGATGCGGCTCCCGGCGTGGCCGGTGAAGGCGGGGTTCGGTCCCGGCGCGGCCACGTGGGTGCTGCTGCAGCAGGTGTGCGTGCGCGGTCTCGTGGCCGTCAAATTTCTCGTGATCGGGCGCATTCTCGGTCCCTCGGCGATCGGGCTCGCGAGCGTCGCGCTGCTCGCCGTCGCCATTGCCGAGGCGCTCTCCGACACCGGTCTCGCGCAAGCCGTGATTCAGGGCCCCGTGCCGCCCACGCGCGATCAAACGGGCGCCGTCTGGACCACGCTCGCCACGCGCGGCTTGCTGATTGCGTTGCTGCTGGTCGCCTGCGCGCCGCTCATGGACGCGCAGTTTCATCTGGGCGGCGCGCTCGCGCTCGTGCAGATCGCCGCATTGCTGCCGCTGTTGCGCGGCCTCGCTTCGCCCGCGTATTTCATCGCGCAACGCGAGCGGCATTTTCAGCACATCGCGGCGCTCGAAATCTCGGCGGGCGCGATCGACTGCATCATCGGCATCGGGCTCGCGCTCGCGGGCATGGGACCGTATTCGCTGCTGATCGGCATGATGATCGGCGAGGCGTTCAAGAGCGTGCTCACGTGGACCACGCTCGCGCCGCGGCCGCCCATCCGGCTGCGCTGGTCCGGTATCGGCCATTACGTGGGCTTCAGCCGCTGGATCTGGGCCAGCAGCGTGATCATTCTGATTACTAACCAGTTCGACAAGGTCGTGGTCGGCAAGCTGCTCGGGCCGACGCAACTGGGTGCGTGGCAGATGTCGTCGAAACTCGCGCAGATGCTGCTCGCCGACGCCGCGCTCGCCATGTCGCAATACCTCTTCCCGACTTTCGCCGCGCATCATCGCGGCGGCGCGCACGCGGCCGCGCGGCTGTTTCGCCTCTATCTCGGCGTGGCCGCGCTCGGGCTCGCGGCCGTGGTGATCCTGCTGCGCTTCGCCGCGGAGCCGCTGTTCTCGATCGTGCTCGGCGCCGCGTGGCTGCCGGCCGTGCCGCTGTTTCGCATCTTCGTCATCAACATGGCGATCAGCGCGTTGAACTCGGTGCTCGCGTCGTATCTGCGTGCCGTGGGCGATGCGCGCGCGGTGACCGTCGCCTCGCTGATCCAGGTGGGCGCGCTGATCGTGAGCGTGCCGCCCGCGACGCACTTCTACGGCGTGACGGGCATTGCCTGGTCGATGACGTTCGGGCTCGCCACCGGTGCGGCATGGATGCTGTGGCGCGTGTCGCGGCACGGCGCGGCGCACGCGCCCGCGGAGACGGTGGAGTGAGTTCGCGTGAGTTGCGTGAGTTGCGTGAGTTGCGTGAATCCGGCCGGTGGCGAGCGCTGTGCGCGGTGCCGCACCGAGCCGCACCGTGTGCATCACGCGGCATTCATCAAACCCCGGTAAACAAGGGCTGAACGCGTTGCGGGCGTGGTGCCCGCAGCGGAATTCAGTCGTTGCCTAGACCGTTTCGGACAACCTGAAGCGGTCCCCACATGACGCGCGCGACCCGCGTGCTAATCTCGATTCATCGTTCTGCATGGACGAGGAGAAACCGATGACCCCGCTCGCCACCGATGATCTCCCGTCATCCGCCACGGACGCCGCGCGCTTGCGCGTGGCCGTGGTGATCGCCACGAAAGGGCGCGCCGCCGCCACGGGTTGGGCCGTGCGCCTGCTCGCGCGGCAAACGCAGCGCCCCGATCAGGTTCTGCTCTCCGCCACCTGCAAGGCGGACCTCGGTCCGTACGACGCCGAAGGCCTGCGTGTGGACGTGATCTTCGGCAGCGCGGGGTCGAGCATCCAACGCAATCGCGCGCTCGACGCGCTCGCGCCCGGCATCGACATCGTCATTTTTCTCGACGACGACTTCGCGCCTGAACGTCATTGGGTCCAGCAATGCGCGGCGCTGTTCGCGAGCCAGCCGTCGCTGGTGGGCGTGTCGGGGCGCACGCTGCGCGACGGCGCGACGGGCAAGCCGGTGGTGTGGGAAGACGCGCTCGCGCTCGTCGACGGCGCGCAGGACGAAGCATTGCAACGCCCGCCACTGCGCCCGTGCGTGGAACTGTACGGCTGCAACATGGCGTGCCGCGCACAGGCCATCGACGGCTTGCGCTTCGACGAACGGCTCGTGCTCTACGGCTGGCTCGAAGATAAAGACTTTTCGCGGCGCCTCTCGCGCAGCGGCGGTCTGGCGTATTGCGACTGGCTGATCGGCGTGCATCTCGGCCTGCAGGGCGGGCGCGTCTCGGGCCGCCGCTTCGGCTACTCGCAGGTCGTCAACGCGATGTATCTGTGCCGCAAGGGCGTGATGTCGCGAAAGGAAGCCGCGAGCAATATCGTGCGCGCGATCGGCATGAACTGCGTGAAGTCGGTGCGCCCGGAAGCGCACCTCGACCGGCGCGGCCGCCTGATCGGCAACGTGATCGGCATCGCCGAAATGTGCATGGGCTCGGTGAAGCCCGAGCGCGCCTTGCTCCTGTGACGGTGCACGGGCGCGCCCGTTGTTGCCGCGCCTCGAGTCGTTAGTTGCCGCTGCCGCGCGCGACGCGGCGCTGCTTGACGCTTTCGGCGAGACCTTCGAGCACGTTCACGCTCTCGTCCCAGCCGATGCACGCGTCGGTGATGCTCTGGCCGTAGGTGAGTTCGCAGCCTTCCTTCAGGTCCTGGCGGCCCGCCACGAGATGCGACTCCACCATCACGCCCACAATACGCTCGTCGCCCGCCGCGATCTGGCGGCCGATGTCGGCGCACACGGGAATCTGGTTCTCGTGCTTCTTCGAACTGTTCGCGTGGCTCGCGTCGATCATGAGGCGCGCGGCGAGACCCGCCTTGCCGATGTCGGCGCACGCGGCGTTCACGCTTTCGGCGTCGTAGTTCGGCGCCTTGCCGCCGCGCAGGATCACGTGGCAGTCCTCGTTACCGGCCGTGGAGACGATGGCCGAATGGCCGCCCTTGGTGACCGAGAGGAAATGGTGCGGCTGCGAGGCGGCCTTGATCGCGTCCACGGCGATCTTCACGTTGCCGTCCGTGCCGTTCTTGAAACCGACCGGGCACGACAGGCCCGAAGCCAGTTCGCGGTGCACCTGCGACTCGGTCGTGCGCGCACCGATCGCGCCCCACGAAACCAGATCGGCGATGTACTGCGGGCTGATCATGTCGAGGTATTCGGTGCCCGCGGGCAGACCCAGTTCGTTGATCGAGACGAGCAGTTCGCGCGCGGTGCGCAGGCCGTCGTTGATCTTGAAGCTGTTGTCCATGTACGGGTCGTTGATGAGCCCCTTCCAGCCCACGGTGGTGCGCGGCTTTTCGAAGTACACGCGCATCACGATCTCGAGTTCGTTCTTGAAGCGCTTGCGTTGCTCGACGAGGCGATTCGCGTATTCGATGGCGGCCTTGGTGTCGTGAATCGAGCACGGCCCGACGATCACGATCAGGCGGTCGTCCATGCCGTGCAGGATGCGGTGCATGGCGCGGCGCGACTCGAAGATCAGCGTGGAAGCGGCTTCCGAGCACGGGAATTCGCGGATCAGGTGAGCGGGCGGCGTGAGTTCCTTGAGTTCGCGAATGCGGACATCGTCGGTGTTGTGCGGGGGCATGGTTGTTCTCCTGATCCGGTGCTTGGCGTGCGTTCGGTGTTGCGTTGGCTTGCGTCGCGATAAAACGTTGGGCGAAAAAAAACCGCCAGGCTGGGCTGGCGGTTTTTCGTGTATTCGGGTTCCTGCGCGTACTATCAACCCTCTCGATCCGCCAGCGGTCTGAGATACCAAAAAAAGTAAAAATAAAACTGGCTGGCGAACATGACGGTGTGCGTTGTTTGTGCGGTCGCTAGTGCGTTTGCGCTTGCGTACGTCGAAAAGGGTGATTGCCTTTATAACCCGGCACGCTTCACGCTGACAAGCGTGGCGGCGTGAAAAAGCGGAACATCCGCGCAAATTCCGCAACTCATGCAAAAAAATAGCGCAACGGTGCGGGAATTCCGCATCGTCGCGCATCGGGGGCGGATCACCGCCGCATTCAGGCGGCGGCTTGCTGGCTGCCTACCGTCACGCCGTTGACCACCGGTTCGTCGCGGGCGGCGCGGCGGCGCAGGAGGTGCCGCAGGCGAATCACGCGTTTTTCGACCAGTTCGTAGGAGACCCACGAGAGCGCGAACGAGGTACCCAGCAGCGCGGCCAGGTAGGTGGCGGGATGCGCGGGCGACTCGCGAAAGCCCATCACCTGAAACGCCCAGATGAGCGCGAAGTGGTTGAGGAACATGCCGTAGCTCAGGTTGCCGGCCAGTTCGTCGATGCGGCCGAACTTCGTTTTCGTGAGCGCGGTCACGACCGGAAAACCGATCACGACGCCGATCAACACGTCGAAAACGGAGTCGGCGGGGCGGGCGAGCGAGGCGACGGCCGCCAGCGCGACCGCGCCATAGGTCGCGCGCAGCAACCACGGGTGATCGCGCGTGCGCAGCAGACTGCCCATGAGGAATACGAACAGCGTGCCGGGCAGCATGCGATAGCCCCACGTGTCGGGCGTGACGAGATGAAAATACGGCAGCACGAAGAACAGCAGCGAGAGCACCAGCGCGAGCACGCGGGCGCGAAACACGATGATGAATGGAATCGCCAGATAGAACTGCGCCTCGAGCCCGAGCGACCACGCCTGCGGGATCGTCTGCGCGTGCGGGAAGAAGTGGAAGAAGTTGAGCGGCACCATCGTCATGTTGAGGGCCGCTGTCCACGGCGTGATCTCCGCAAGAAACCACGACTGCGGATGAAACCGGAAGATCAGCACGAGCGAGATCGCGCTGTAGAACAGGAACTGCGGAAAGAGCCGCATGACCCGGTCGAGATAGAACGGCAGGAGCTGATCGAGGCTCGCATAGTGACGCTCGATGAGCGCCGTCATGACGTAGCCGCTCAGCAGGAAAAACGACGCCACGGCGATCACGCCGGGATTGTGGCCGTGATAGTTCACGCCGATGTGCGACAGCATGACGGCAACAGCAAGCAGCAGCCGGTAAGTGCCCATTTTTGTCCCCGATGGGTGTTGTTGTTCGTTGGCCTTTGGCCAGATATTTCCAAACGAATGGCGCGATGGTAACCGGCCAGATCTCGCCGCAAAGTGCGACTTGTGCGCGAGCGTGCGCTCGTCCACTCAGCGTGTCTGGTGTCTGAAAGGAATGGCCCGCGTAGGCTTGCGCGGAGCGCGGCGCGGCGGAGGGGAACCGTGCGGTGGGCCGCACGCCACGTCACGTCGCATGGCAGGGCACAAAGAAAATCGGCCGTGAACCGTCTTGCGACGAATCACGGCCGACCTGGGATGCAGCGAGGAGCGGGGCGCGCCTGGCGTTGAGTGCTGGCGTCCGGCGTGGGTGTTTTAGACCGTGCCGCCCACCGTCATGCGGTCGATACGCAACGTGGGCTGACCCACGCCCACGGGCACGCTCTGGCCTTCCTTGCCGCACACGCCCACGCCCGAGTCGAGCTTCATGTCGTTGCCGATCATGCTCACGTACTTGAGCGATTCCGGGCCGCTGCCGATCAGCGTCGCGCCCTTCACCGGGTAGGTGATCTTGCCGTTTTCGATCATGTACGCCTCGGAGGCCGAGAACACGAACTTGCCGTTCGTGATGTCGACCTGGCCGCCGCCGAAGTTCACGGCGTAGAGGCCGTTCTTCACCGAGCCGATGATCTCCTGCGGGTCTTTGTCGCCGTTGAGCATGTAGGTGTTGGTCATGCGCGGCATGGGCAGCGCGGCGTACGACTCGCGGCGCGCGTTGCCGGTGACCGGCATCTTCATGAGACGCGCGTTGAGCGAGTCCTGAATGTAACCCTTCAGAATGCCGTCCTCGATCAGCGTGGTGCACTGCGTCGGGTTGCCTTCGTCGTCGATATTGAGCGAGCCGCGGCGGTTCGGCAGCGTGCCGTCGTCGACCACCGTCACGCCCTTGGCCGCGACCTGTTCGCCGATCCGGCCCGCGAACGCCGACGAGCCCTTGCGGTTGAAGTCGCCTTCGAGACCGTGGCCGATGGCTTCGTGCAGCAGCACGCCGGGCCAGCCCGGTCCGAGCACGACCGTCATCGCGCCGGCCGGCGCGGGACGCGCTTCGAGATTCACGAGCGCGGCGTGCACGGCGTCATCCACGTACTTGCTGAGCACGTCGTCGCTGAAATAGGCGTAGTCGAAGCGACCGCCGCCGCCGCCGTTGCCGATCTCGCGGCGGCCGTTCTGTTCGGCGATCACCGTGACGGACACGCGCACGAGCGGGCGGATGTCGGCGGCGAGCGCGCCGTCGCTGCGCGCCACCAGCACGACGTCGTACTCGCCGGCGAGCGCGGCCATGACCTGCGTGATGCGCGGATCGCGCCCGCGCGCCATCTGCTCGACGCGTTCGAGCAGCTTCACTTTTTCCGTGGCGTCGAGCGACGAAAGCGGATCGGACGGCAGATAGAGATCGCGGCCCGTCACGCCCGTGAGCGACTTCGCGACCTGGATCTTCTGCTTGCCGCCGCCCGCCCTGGCGATCGAGCGCGTGGCGATGGCCGCCTGGCGGATCGCTTCGGGCGAGAGGTCGTCCGAGTAGGCGAATGCGGTGCGCTCGCCCGAGACGGCGCGCACGCCCACGCCCTGGTCGATGCTGAAGCTGCCCGACTTGACGATGCCTTCTTCGAGACTCCACGCCTCGCTGCGCGTGGTCTGGAAGTAGAGGTCGGCGTAGTCGACGCGATGCGTGAAGATCTCGCCGAGCGTGCGCGTGAGCACTGCTTCGTCGAGGCCGTAGGGCGTAAGGAGCAGGTCCTTCGCGGTCGCCAGATTGCGGATGCCGGGTTCGATGATGTTCATGCGCTTGGGGTGAAAGCTAACGATGAGTCTGTGAAGGGAGATTCGGGCGCGTCACTGCGAAATCAAGGCCCGTAATCGGTATGTTCGGTAGGTTCGGTGTGTTCGGGGTGTTCGTTATCGGGGCGTGCTCGCCGCGCGCTCAGGCGCAGTCGAGCACGCGATGCCGCCACGCGGGCAGGCTCGCGCGCACGCTCGCCATGCGCGCGAGGTCGATGTCGCCCGCCACCACGCCCGGGCCTTCGTCGCGCACCGCGACGATCTCGCCCCACGGGTCGATCAGCACGCTGTGGCCCCACGTACGGCGGCCGTTTTCGTGCTTGCCGCCTTGCGCCGCCGCGAGCACATAGCACTGGTTTTCGATCGCGCGGGCGCGCAGCAAAATCTCCCAGTGCGCCTCGCCCGTGGTGTAGGTGAACGCGGAAGGCACCACCATCAGCGCGCAATCGCCCATGCGGCGGTACAGCTCGGGAAAGCGCAAATCGTAGCAGACCGACAGGCCGACCCGGCCGAACGGCGCTTCGAAGGTGCGAACCTCGTCGCCGGGGCGGATCGTGCGCGCTTCGTCGAACGATTCGGTGCCTTTTTCGAAGTTGAACAGATGGATCTTGTCGTAGCGCGCGCGCTCCGTGCCGCTTGGATCGAACACGAGCGTGGTGTTGAGCACGCGGTTCTCCTCGGGCGCCGGGTTGGGCGCGAGCAGCGGCAAGGTTCCGCCGATGATCCACACGCCGTGGCGCTTCGCGGCATCGGCGAGAAAACGCTGGATCGGGCCGTCGCCGTAGGGTTCGCGGATCGCGAGCTTGTCCGTGTCCTTGTGGCCCATGAAGCAGAAATATTCGGGCAGCAACACGAGGCGCGCGCCGGAGGCGGCGGCTTCGGCGATCAGACGGTCGGCATCGGCGAGATTGCGGTCGCGGTCTGGCGTGCTGACCATCTGCAGCGCGGCGACACGGAAGGGCGCTCGGGACGCTTCGGACGATTCAGGCGATTCGGGAGTGGCGCTCATCGGCAAATATCGAGGCTCTCGTAACTGGGGGAGGCGCTGGCGCGGTGCGGTCTCAGTGCCGGGCGATGCGCGTCGTTACATTCGTGGCGCGGCGCATCGGTCGTGCCTGTAGTCCGCCGGTTTCCGTCCGCTTTCAGCCGCTACGCGGTTTCCAGCACGAACTCAGGGCGCAACTCAGGACGCCAACTCGGGACGCCAACTCGGGACGCCAACTCGGGACGCCAACTCGGGACGCCAACTCGGGACGCCAACTCAGGGCGCGGCAGCCGGCACCTGCGCGTCCATCTTACCCTGATCGCTGTGCAGCCGCTCGACGTGGGGTTTGGACCACGATCCGGTGATGGCGTAGGTCATCGCGAACGCCGACTCGACTGTGTGCGAGAGCGCGAAGTCGGCGACCAGCGCGCCCAGGCCGAACAGCGGATTGACCACGGCCGCGGCGATCACGCCCGCGCCCGCGCTCACTGTCGGCACCACATGCACGCGCAGGTCCTGGGTGCGGCGCGCGACGTCGATGCTGCCCGTCATGGTCGCGCGCGCGGGCGCGGTCACGAGCTTGACGTCGTTGGTCTGGCCGAGGCCGTTCTGGATTTGCGCCGTGCCCGTCACGCTCGTGAACGGCAAGCCCTGGCCGATCACGTCGCGGAAGTCCATCTGCGCGTAGCGCGAGACGCTTTGCAGGCTCAGCACGCCGAGCAGCTTGGCCACGCCCGGATTGACCTTGAGAATCTGGCCGTGGCGCAGGTCGAGCGCGAGATTGCCGTCGAGCGATGGATAGTCGATACGAGTGGGGCCGCCGCGCCACGCGAGCCGTCCCGAGAGCGAACCGGCGCCGCCCTTGAGCGTGTGCTCGAGGCCGGCGCGGTCGAGCAGCGCGCCCGCGTCCAGAATGTCGAGATGGAAGTCGAGCGCGGTGCGGCGCGGCGTCTGCATGCCGGCGGCGGCGGAGTCGTCGGTCACGGCCGTGTCGCCGATCGCGCGCCAGTTTTCCGTGGCCGTGAGATGCGCGGCCGGATTGCTGATGTCGAGCGTATCGAGCTGCCAGACCGGCACGCCGTTCTCGTCGTAGTTGTGCGCGTTGACCTGCAGGCGGCCGAGGTCGCGGTCGCGCACGATCAGCTGGTTCACCACGAGGTCGATCGACGGCATGTTCTGCGCGGGCTGCGACATCGCCTGACCGAGCAGGTCGTTTTCCGTGGCGGCGGGCACGACGAGGCGCGCGAGCCGTGCTTCGAGCGTGCCCGGGGCGCCCGGCACCGCGCCCGGCTTCCACGAGACGTGACCCGAGACCTGGTTCGACGCCACGTTGGCCTGCCATTCGTTGCCGCGCTCGCCGCTGCGCGACGCGCCCACGACCACGTTTTCCCAGTGGCGCTTGAGCAGCGTGAGCATGCCGACGTGGACCGCGAAGCGCGACGGCAAATACTGCGCGAACGCGCTGGCGGTGAGCGGCGTGGGTTGAGCGGCGCTGGCGGCGTTCGTGGCGCTCGCGGCCTGCGCCGCGGCAGGCGAAGTCGACGCCATCACGGGCGAGGCGTTTTGCGCCGCCGCGTTCGCTGTGACCGCCGATGCCGCGCCAGGAGCGGTGGCCGCCGCCGCACTCGCCGCCGCCGGCCCGCGCATTTGCTGCACCACCGCGCGCCACGCATCGGCATCGAACGTAGGCAGTTCGACCGCCGCCGTCACGCCTTGCGAAGGCAGATCCGCCGGACGATTCATGCCGATCGCGCCGCGCAGCACCTCCGGCACGTGGCCCGGATTGCGGCGCAGCACGTAGCGCGCGGCGAGCGGCCCGAGCGTCAGATCGGCGTGCTGGTAGTCGCGCTCGTAGTCGGCCTGACGGGTGGCGGCGTCGCCCGGCTGGGCGGCGTTGGGGGCATTGGCGGGATCGTCGCCGAGGCCCGGCTGCAACTCGAAATGCAGCGGCATGGGCGCGCCGGCCGCTTTGCCGAACGGCGCGGGCAGGTCCAGGCCGAGGCCGGTGAGATCGGCATTCGCGGTGATGTCGGGCAAATGGCCGCGCGCGCCCGCCACCTGGAGCGAGTAGGGCGCCGCACCCGAGAGCCGCCCGAGCACCGCCGCCGCCGTGCCGCGCAGATTCAGCCCGCGCGCCGCGTCCACGGCCACGTCGCCGGCCACGTTCACGGTGTAGCGGCCGTCCTCGCGCAGGCCGCCGCTCGCGCGCACGTCGCCGCCCAGGAAGCGCGCCGTGAGTTGATCGACGCTCGCGCTGCGGTTCGTGAAGCGCACCTTGCCGTTGAGATTCGAGACCGGCGGCACGTTGTCGGCGCTGAGCGTGTCGTTTTCGAAACCGATCGCGCCGCCGAGCTTCACCTTCGGCTGCGGCACGCGCGGGATCGTGAGCGTGAGCGCGAGCGTGGCCGGCCCTTGCGCGTTCACCTTGCGCGTGGCGTGTTTCGCGATCAGGCCGATCGAGCTGTTGTCGGCGTAATCGAGCAGATCGGCGAGCGGCCCGCGCCCCGCGCCGCTGATCACGAGATCCGAGCCCTTGATGCCGAGTTCGTCGATTCGCCCGCTCACGTCGTGCAGCACGAAGTTGCGGTAGTGGCCGTGCGCCACGTCGAAGCGCAGCTTGTTCTCGTGCATGCGGAATACGCCGTCGATGCCGTCGAACGCGGGCCACACGCTCGGCACGCCGTTGCGCATGCGCTTGGGCGGGAACGGCGACGGGTCGAAGCGCCCGCCCGTGAACGGCGCGACGATGCGGAACTGGCCCGCGTCCGGCGCGCGCGAATAGGGGAATTGCGCGAGATCGCCGTGAATCTCGATCGTCGCGCCCTTCGAGATGCCCGCCTGCAAGCCGTGGCCGAGATAGACGCGGGTTTTTTCGGTGATGCTGGTGGGCAGGTAACGCGGGATCGCCTTGACCTGCGCGCGGTCGAAATGCGCGACCAGATCGAGCGCGCCGCGCCCGCTGCCGGGATTCGTGTAGTGCGCGTTCATGGTCGCGTGCACGTCGGCGTTGCGCACGCCGAGCTGGTTCACGTCGACGGTAAACGCCTTGAGCTTGTTGCCCGGCAGGCGCTCGTCGGCCACGGTCCACTTCAGCGCGCCGTTGAGGCGGTCGAAGGTGAGACGCGGATTGTCGAACACGCCGGGGATGGTGATCGCGGCGTTGGCCGTGTCGAGATCGAGCGAGCCGTGCTTTTCGTCGGCGTCGATATGCCCCCAGAGATTCTCGACGCCCGGCAGGCCCGCACGCGGATGGCCGCGCGGCGTGAGGCCGGGCCCCGGCTCCTGGGCCGCCACGCTGATGCCTTGCAGATCGCCCTTGAAGCGGTAGTGCGTGACCGGTTCGGCGCCGGGAACGCTGCGCTGCTCCGCGGCGGCCTCGCCGTTGTCCGGCTTCGCGCGCTCGAGCCCGAGGTCGTAGTTCGCCACGAGGCCGCGCGGATTGAAGCGCACCAAAGCCGTCTGCACGCGCGGCGGCAGCGGCAGCGCGCGCATGAATTCGGCGAGGATGCCCAGATCGATGCGGTCGCCCTGCACCGACACCAGTTGACCGTGTTGCAACGTTTGCTGACGAAAGCGCGCGTCGAGCGTGGAGAGCGCGAGCGTGCGCGTGAGCGGGGTGCCGTCGTCGAGCGGCGGCTGGCCGAGTTCGGCGTGGAAGTCGCGCAGCTTGAGCGCGTAATCGCCGGGCTCGAGGCCCACGCTCCAGTGAAAGTTCGCGACCGGCATATCCAGCACCGGCTGCGTGGGCTTCACGCGCAGCGCGATGTTGGCGCCTTCGAGCGCGCCGCTCGCGGCCAGCAGCCGCCCTTGGGCGAAATGCGCCCAGATGGCGTTGTCGATGCGGCCCGCGCGCGTCTCGATCGGCAGGTTGATGTAGCGCGCGAGCGTGGGCAGATCGACGGGACCGGTCGAGAGGTAGGCGTCGCCGGTCCAGCCGAGCGGCTTGCCCGCCTGCGAGAAGCGCGCGTGCGTGAAATGCGCGCGGAAGTCGAGCGGGCCGTGCAGCACCGTGCCCTCGGCGGGCGCCTGCAACGCCACGCGATGGTCGTAGCCGTTGTTGAGGATCGCGAAGCGGATATGCGAGAGCGCGAGGTCGGGCGCGTCGTGCAGGGCGTCGTGCCAGCGCAGCGTGCCGCCGCGCAGCACGATGGCTTCCTGGCGCAGGAGCCAGGTCGAGAAGGTGGCGTTGCCCGTGTGCGTGGTCGGCATCGGCACGCCCGCGACCGTGATCGTGCCGTCGTCCTCGCGCGCGATATGCACGTCGGGTTCCTCGACGATCACGCTGGAGAGCAGCGGTTCGAGCAGCACGATGGAGCGCCACGAGACCGAGGCCATGGCGTGCGGCACGCGCAGGGCGAGGTTGCCGTCGCGGTCGCGAATGGTCAGATCGCTGACGTCGATGCCGGGCTGGAAGCCCGACCAGTGCGGCGCGAGCTTGCCGATGCGGAACTGCGCGTGGATCTTGTCGGAGACGAGCTTTTCGATGCGCGGACGGAAGTCGTCCACGTGCGGCAGCACCACGTAGCGCAGCCCGAGCAGCAGCACCGCGACGATGAAGTAAAGGACGAGCGCGATGACGGCCAGCACGCGCAGCGTGTGGCGCAGAACCGGGTGATGGTGATGCGGGGACGCGCCCTCGGCAGGCCGGCTGTCCGCTCCGGCATGTGCGGATTGCGGCGGGCCGGCGGGATCGTTTCGCTCGGACATGCTGCGGCGGGTGCGGTATGGTAGCGTTGCGTTCTAACCACGAAATGTATCACAGAGGGCCGTCAGAACGGACTTAGGCGTCTCCCGTAAGTGTCGGAAGTCCCTTACCTCGGACCTTACCGCGCGACACGTGTTTCGCCGATCAAAAACGCACGACGCTTGACGGGCCGCCCCTGTGATCGAGACATCGGACCTCTCCGGCCAGGCAGGCCTTCATGACCGACATTCCTCTCCTGAGTTCCAGCTATTCCCGTTACGCGGCGCGTGTGTACGCGGCGCGTCCCGAACTGGCCGCGCAAGTCGAAGCGCTGGCGGCGGCGCCGCTCACGCGCGAAGCCATCGTCGCGCGGCTCGACGCCCTGAGCGACCAGATCCGTGCTCAAGCAAACGCCGCACCCGGCGCGCCGCTCTCCGACGAGCAGCTGAAAAAAGCGCTGCGCCAGTTGCGCACCGAGGTCATCTGCACGGTCATGGAGCGCGATCTGGGCGGCGTGGCCGACGTGGCCGAAGTCACGGGCAGCATGACCGATCTCGCCGAAGTGGCGATCCAGCGCGCCATCGACACGGTGAGCGCCGACCTCGAAGCGCTGTTCGGCGAGCCGCGCGGCCCCAACGGCGAGCGCCTCACGCTCGGCGTCGTCGGCATGGGCAAGCTCGGCGGGCGCGAACTGAACGTGTCGTCGGACATCGACCTGATCTTCGTCTACGAGGACGACGGCGAAACCACCGGCGGCCAGCGCTCGCCCATCGCCACGCAGGATTACTTCACGCGCATGGGCAAGCGGCTGATCGGCGCGCTTTCCGACGTGACCGCCGACGGTTTCGTGTTTCGCGTGGACATGCGGCTGCGCCCGAACGGCGACTCGGGGCCGCTCGTGTGCAGCCTCGGTATGCTGGAGGAATATTTTTACGTGCAGGGCCGCGAGTGGGAGCGCTACGCGTGGATCAAGGGGCGGCTCGTGTCCGAAGAGGACAGCGAGAGCGCGCTGCGGCTCGCGCGCCAGCTCGACGCGCTGGTCAAGCCGTTCGTGTACCGGCGTTATCTCGACTTTGGCGTGATCAGCGCGATCCGCTCGCTGCACGTGCAGATTCGCCAGGAGGCGCAGCGCCGCGCCACCATGCGCCCCGACAAGGCCGACGACATCAAGCTCGGGCGCGGCGGTATCCGCGAAATCGAATTCAGCGCCCAGGTGTTTCAGCTCATACGCGGCGGCCAGGACGCCGGTTTCCGGGTGCGCCCGACGCTCGCCGTGCTCGGCTACGCGAACGCGCGCGGGCTGATCGCGCCGGACATCTGCGGCGACCTCACGCGCGCCTATAACTTTCTGCGCACGCTCGAACATCGCCTGCAATATCGCGACGACGCGCAGACGCACGCCATGCCCGTGGACGACGCCGAACGCGTGGCGCTGGCCGCGAGCATGGGCTTTACCGACTATTCCGCGCTGATGCTCGTGCTCGACGCGCATCGCGAGAAGGTCGAACGCCAGTTCGCCGAAATTTTCTCCGACAAGGCCAACGGCGCGAATGGCGAAGGCGGCGCGGCGGGCGACGGCGCGGCCGCGTGGGTCTGGAGCAGCGCGCTGGCGGAAGAAGGCGCCGACGCCGACCTGCTCGCGCGCCTCACCGAACTCGGCATCGACGATCCCGCGCCGCTGCTCGCGCGCCTGCGCGGCCTCTGGCAGTCGGCGCGCTACACCGGTCTGCCGGAGAAAAGCCGTGAACGTTTCGACGTGGTCGCGCAGCGCGCGCTCGACGCGGCAGCCACGCTGGAGCCGCGCGCGCGCCGCGGCGACACGCTCGCGCGCATGTTCGACCTGCTCGAAGCCGTGATCCGGCGCGGCGCGTATCTCGCGCTGCTCACCGAATACCCGGACGCGCTCAACCGCGTGCTCAAGGTGCTGGGCGCCTCGCGCTGGGGCGCGGGCTATCTGATCCGCCATCCGCAACTGCTGGACGAACTGCTCGACGACGAGGCCGTGTTCACGCCGTTCGACTGGCCGCAGTTCTCGCGTCTGCTGCGCGCGCGCCTCGCCACCGCCACCGACATGGAGCAGCAGATGGACCTGCTGCGCCACGCGCACCAGGCCGAGGTGTTCCGCATTCTGCTGAACGATCTGGGTGGCCGGCTCTCGGTCGAGCACGTGAGCGACCGGCTCTCCGAACTCGCCGACGCCGTGCTCGACGTCACCATCGAAACGGTCTGGAAGCAGTACGCCAAACGCCACCGCGAGGTGCCGCGCTTCGCGGCCATCGCTTACGGCAAGCTGGGCGGCAAGGAACTCGGCTACGCGTCGGATCTCGACATCATCTTTCTGTACGACGACGAGGACGAGCGCGCCGCGGAGATCTACGCGACGTTCGCGCGCCGCCTCATCACCTGGCTCACCACGGCAACGGGCGCGGGCACGCTGTTCGACATCGACCTGCGCCTGCGGCCCAACGGCGAGTCGGGTCTGCTCGTCACCGACCTCGACTCGTTCCGCCGTTATCAGCTGCGCGAAGGCGACGCGGCCAACACGGCGTGGGTCTGGGAGCACCAGGCGCTCACGCGCGCGCGCTTTTCGGCGGGCGACGCGGCCATCGGCAATACCTTCGAGGCGATTCGCGTGCAGGTGCTCACCACGCCGCGTGACGCCGCGCCGCTCGCGAAGGAAATCGTGGAAATGCGCCAGCGCGTGGAGGACGGCCATCCGAATCGCACGGCGCTGTTCGACCTCAAACACGATCGCGGCGGCATGGTCGACATCGAGTTTCTGGTGCAGTACTGGGTGTTGCTGCACGCGGCGCAGGACCCCGAGCTGATCCGCAACACGGGCAATATCGCGCTGCTGCGCGAGGTGTCGCGTTTCGGGCTGATGAGCGAGGATGAGGCGGAGACGATCGGCTCGGCGTACCGGCTGTATCGCAAGCTCCAGCATCAGTTGCGGCTCGACGGCATGGAGACGGCGCGCGTCGAGCCCGCACGCGTGGAAGCCGAGCGCGTCGCGGTGCTGGCGTTGTGGAAGCGGGTGTTTGGGGAGCGCGGGTAGTTTTTTCGGCTAGCGATCCGCCGTTGGGCGCGCGAAGCGCGGCGCGCCTTTACTCACTTAGGGAAGCGCGAGCGCCAAACCCTCACGCCGCCAGCATTTCCTTCGCGTGCCGGCGCGTGGTTGCCGTGATTTCCAGCCCGCCGAGCATGCGCGCGACTTCTTCCACGCGGCCGGTCTTGTCGAGCGGCGTGACCGCCGAAACCGTGCCGCCTTGCCCATCGCTCGACTTCGCCACCTGGAAATGGTGATCGCCGCGCGCCGCGACCTGCGGCAAGTGCGTGACGCACAGCACCTGACGCGCGCCGCCGAGTTGATGCAGCAAACGCCCGACGACTTCGGCCACGCCGCCGCCAATGCCGGTGTCCACTTCGTCGAAGATCAGCGTGGGCGTGGGGCTCGCCGCGCTCGCGATCACGGCGAGCGCGAGGCTGATCCGCGCGAGTTCGCCGCCCGAGGCGATCTTTGCGAGCGGCCGCAGCGGCACGCCTTCATGCCCCGCGACGCGAAACTCGATCTGCTCCAGCCCGTGCGCGCCGCCGCTTTCCTTGTTGCCGATGGGCACCAGCGCGACCTCGAAGCTGCCGCCCGCCATCGACAATTCCTGCATGCCTTGCGTGACCGCCGCGCCGAGTGCCTTCGCGGCCTTCGCGCGCGCTTTGGACAGTTGCTTCGCTTCCACGAGATACGCCTCGTGCGCCTTTTCGGCGGCGGCGCGCAGGCCGTCGAGATCGGCGGCGGCGTCGAGCGCGGCCAGTTGCTCGCGGCGCGCCGCGTGTTCCTCGGGCAGCGTTTCGGCTTGCAAGCGGAACTTGCGCGCCGCCGAATGCAGCGCGTCCAGGCGGCGTTCGACCTGCGCGAGCCGCTGCGGGTCGAGTTCGAGGCGCTGCGCGTAGTGCGACAGCGAGTACGCGGCTTCCTGTAACTGGATGGACGCGGGTTCGAGCGCCGCGAGCGCGTCGTTGAGCGCCGGGTCGATTTCGGCGAGATCGCGCACCTTGGAGACGATCGAATTCAGATGCGAGAGCATCGCCTCGTCCGATTCGGAGAGCGCCGCGAGCGCGCCTTGCACGCCGTCGATCAGATTGGCCGAGTGGGAGAGCCGCAGGTGCTCCGCGTTGACCTCTTCCCACTCGCCGGGCTGCGGCGCGAGCTTGTCGAGTTCCGCGAGCTGCCACGCGAGACGCTCGCGTTCGAGCTGCAGTTCGCGATCGCGCGCCTGCGCCGCTTCCACCGCCTGACGCGCGTCGCGCGCGCCGCGCCACTGGCGCGTGACGGCGGCGGCGAGTTCGGTCAAACCCGCGTGCGTGTCGAAGAGTTCGCGCTGCGCGTCGGGGCGCATGAGCAATTGATGCGCGTGCTGGCCGTGAATGTCGACCAGCATTTCGCCGATCTCGCGCAACTGGGCGAGCGTGGCCGGCGTGCCGTTGATGAACGCGCGCGAGCGCCCGCCGCTATCGACCACGCGCCGCATCATGACCGTGTGCTGGCCGTCGTCGTCGTGATTCGCGAGCGCGTGCTCGTCGAGCCACTGCGCCGCGTAGGAGGGCACGTCGAATTCGGCGGTGATGTCGGCGCGCGATGCGCCGGTGCGCACGACGGAGGCGTCGGCGCGCGCGCCAAGCGTGAGCGCGAGGGCGTCGATGAGAATCGACTTGCCCGCGCCCGTTTCGCCGGAAAACACGGTGAAGCCGCTGTCGAATTCGAGATCGAGCGCCGCGACGATCACGAAGTCGCGAATCGAAAGATGGCGGAGCATGGTGGCGTGTGCGTGTGCGTGTGCAGGTGCGTGGAAGTCTGCGTCGGGGTGGGCGTGCGCGCCGGACGGATGGCGGTCGCGCAGGCCTCGATGCGGGCGGCGCCGCGCGAGTCGACCGCGGCGCGGCCGCTCAGCGAAAGCGCCGCGGCCTCACTCTTCGGGATCGCCTTGCAGCGACGGATGTTCGTTCCAGTGCAGCTTCTTGCGCAGCGTGGCGTAGTAGCTATAGCCGACGGGATGCAGGAAGGGCACGGTATGGCGCGAGCGCCGCACCTCGATCACGTCGCCGAGTTCGAGCGCCGTGAACGACTGCATGTCGAAGTTCACGTTGACGTCGCGACCCGCCACGATCTGGATGCTCACCTTGCTGTCGTCAGGCAGCACGATGGGCCGGTTCGAGAGCGCGTGCGGCGCGATGGGCACGAGCACGATGCCTTGCAGTTGCGGATGCAGAATCGGCCCTTGCGACGACAGCGCGTACGCCGTCGAGCCCGTGGGCGTGGCGACGATCAGGCCGTCCGAGCGCTGGTTGTACATGAAGCGGCCGTCCACGTTCACGCGCAGTTCCGCCATGCCCGAGAAGCCGCTGCGGTTCACGACCACGTCGTTGAAGGCCAGCGCGTGATAGATCGGGTCGCCGTCGCGCGTGATGCGCGATTCGAGCAGCGAGCGTTCTTCGCGCTCGAACGAGCCGGCCAGCAGTTGCGGCACGATCTCCTGCATGTCGGCGAACGGGATGTCGGTGATGAAGCCGAGCCGGCCATGGTTGATGCCGATGAGCGGCGTGCGGTACGGCGCGAGCTGGCGGCCGATGCCGAGCATGGTGCCGTCGCCGCCGAGCACGACGGCCACGTCCGCGCGCGCGCCGATCTCGGCGGGCTGCAGCGCGGGATAGCCTTCCGCGCCGATTTCGGCCGCGGTATGCGCCTCGAACACGACGTCGAAGCCGCGTTTGGCGATAGTTTGCGCGAGCGCGAGCAACGGCTCGGCGATGCCCGGCGTATTGCTGCGCCCGACGAGCGCAACGGTCTTGAACTGGCTCTGGATCTTCTGGATCTGCATGCCGGCATTACACCATAGTCAGGTCGCGAAAAGAACAATCCGGGTGCGATGAATCGACCGCCGCGCCCGCCCGCAAGCCTTGCGGGTGGCGCGTTCCAGCCCGCCGCAAGTGACATGGCGATGACAGTGCGCGCAGACGGTGCGCACCGCCTGCGCCAATCCGGGGCACCCTGTGCGTGGCAGCCCACGTGGGCGCGGCTGCTGCGCCGGCGCCCGATGGCCCGCGTGCATGGCGCGCCCGTACTCGCCGCCGACACGGCATTAGGCTAGAATTTTCAGTCATGCTAGATCCCCGCGCACAAACCCTCCTCAAAACGCTGATCGAGCGCTACATCGCCGAAGGTCAGCCGGTCGGCTCGCGCACTTTGTCGCGCTATTCCGGCCTGGAGTTGAGCCCGGCAACGATCCGCAATGTCATGTCCGACCTCGAGGAACTGGGGCTCGTGTCGAGCCCGCACACCTCGGCCGGGCGGGTGCCCACGCCGCGCGGCTACCGGTTGTTCGTGGACACCATGCTCACCGTCGAGCCTTCCGGCGACGAAGACGCGCTCACGCGCGCAGTGAAAACCACGCTGCGCCCCGGCGAGCCGCAAAAGGTGGTGGCCGCCGCCGCGAGCGTGCTCTCGAACCTTTCGCAGTTCGCGGGCGTGGTGCTCACGCCGCGCCGCAGCCACGTGTTCAAGCAGATCGAATTCATGCGCCTGTCGGACAAGCGCATTCTGCTGATCATCGTGACGCCCGAAGGCGACGTGCAGAATCGCATCATGGCCACCCAGCGCGATTTCACGCTTTCCGAACTCACCGAAGCCTCCAATTACATCAACGCGCATTTCGCGGGCCTCTCGTTCGACGAGGTGCGCGCGCGCCTGCGCGAGGAAATCGACGCGCTGCGCGGCGACATGACCTCGCTCATGCACGCGGCCGTGACCGCGAGCACCGAAGAATCCGAAACCGGCGACACCGTGCTCATTTCCGGCGAGCGCAACCTGCTCGAAGTGGCCGATCTTTCTTCGGACATGGCGCGCCTGCGCAAGCTGTTCGACGTGTTCGACCAGAAAACCAGCCTCCTGCAACTGCTCGACGTCTCGAGCCACGCGCAGGGCGTGCAGATCTTCATTGGCGGCGAGTCGCAACTCGTGCCGATCGAGGAAATGAGCGTGGTGACCGCGCCGTACGAGGTGAACGGCAAGATCGTGGGCACGCTCGGCGTGATCGGCCCGACGCGCATGGCTTACAACCGCGTGATTCCAATTGTCGACATCACGGCGCGGCTGCTCTCGCTCACGCTCAGCCAGAACTAGGCTCCCAGCCCGCCTGCCTTGGTACCGATCATCGCCGAAAGCCGCGCCCGCGCGCCATTAGCCGAACGGCTAACGTTCGGGCCAACCGCAGGCGAAGCTCGCGCAGGCGCCGCAAAACGCCCGGCAAACCCCGCCGGGGCGGCCCGCGCAGGGCGCCCGCTATAATGTTTTCTCCTGCCACCGTTGCTGCGCCACGCGCGCGGCGTCTCTGATCGCCTATGCGTTTCGACCTGGAGCGGCCTCTGCAGTCGGCTGCGGCGCACCGCGTCGCCGTGCTGCTCATCAATCTCGGCACGCCCGACGCGCCCACGCCGCGCGCCGTGCGGCGCTATCTCGCGCAGTTTCTGTCCGATCCGCGCGTGGTCGAGATTCCCGCCGCCATCTGGCAGGTGATCCTGCGCGCGCTGATCCTGCCGCTGCGCGGTCGCTCTTCCGCGAAAAAATACGCGGCCGTCTGGACGCCCGAAGGCTCGCCGCTGCGCGTGCATACGCAAAAGCAGACCGACGCGCTGCGGCATCTCTTTCAGATCAACGACTACACCGTGCTCGTCGATTACGCGATGCGCTACGGCACGCCCGACATCCCGGCGATGCTGAACCAGCTCAAGCTCGCGGGCGCCGAGCGCATTCTGCTCATGCCGATGTACCCGCAATACTCGGCGTCGACCACGGCCACGGCGTTCGACGCCGCGTTCGTCGCGTTGCGGCGCATGCGCAACCAGCCCGAAATTCGCACGGTGCGCGGCTATCACGACCATCCGGCCTATATCGGCGCGCTGGCCGCGCAGGTGCATCAATACTGGCACGCGCACGGCCGCCCCGATTTCGCGGCCGGCGACCGGCTCGTGCTGAGCTTTCATGGCGTGCCGAGCCGCACGCTCGATCTCGGCGACCCGTATCACGATCAATGTCAGCAAACGGCCTCGCTGCTCATGCACGCGCTCGAACTCACGCCGGTCGAATGCCGCGTCACGTTCCAGTCGCGCTTCGGCAAGGCGCAGTGGCTCCAGCCGTACACGGCGCCCACGCTCAAGGAACTGGGCGCGGGCGGTGTGCGTCGCGCCGACGTGTTCTGTCCCGGTTTCACGGCCGATTGTCTCGAAACCATCGAGGAAATCGGCATGGAAGTGCGCGACGAATTCCTGCACGGCGGCGGCAAGGAGTTTCACCGCATTCCGTGCCTGAACGCCTCGCCCACGTGGATCGCGGCGCTAGGCGAGATCGTCGCGCAGCAGCTGCAGGGCTGGCCGGTGCAGGCGGTTTCGCCGGTGAGCGCGGCGGCGTAAGACTTGCGCGCGGTGGGGTATCGGCCTAGCGAGCTAAAGCGCGCCCAGGCCGGCAATAAGCGTGCGGGCGGCGCTGGCGTGCGTTGGCGCACCGCCGCACTCGCGTTCGCCAGGAAACAATCTCGATGAACTACAAGATTTCGACGGAACCCTCGGCGCGTTTGCGCATCGACAAATGGCTGTGGAACGCGCGGTTCTTCAAGACGCGCTCACTTGCCTCGGACGCGGTGAACAAGGGCCACGTGCGCATTGCCGGCGAAGCGGTCAAGGCTTCGAAGGACGTGCGCGTGGGCGATCTCGTGCAGATCGAGATCGATCACGTGCAGTGGGAAGTCGAGGTGCTGGGGATTTGCGAGGTACGCGGCCCGGCGAGCATCGCGCAGACGCTTTATGCCGAAACCGAAGCGGGCCGCGCGAAACGCACGGCCGAGCAGGAGCGGCGCCGGCTCTTTCGCGAACCGGCGGCGGTGTTGCAGGGGCGGCCGACCAAACGCGACCGGCGCACTATCGACAAACTTTCGCGTGAGGGTTGAACAGCGCTTCCATGGTGGCGTGCGCGCTGCCGTATTCCGTCGTGTTTTCCGTGACGGCACCCGACATGCAGATGGTGGTGGTCCCCGCGATGAGTACCAGCGCGACCACCGAAATGGCAAAGGTCAGTTTCACGGTACTCCCTGGACGGTTGCAACAGCGGATGGCGGTAAACCGCCGGGTTCAAGGCCTTGCGTAAGCATTTTGCTAGCAGATTCGAGGCAAAACGCAAGGCCGGTTCAGTGCGGTGCCGAACTCAGGGTAAACGTGTCGTGAGCAGCACCTGTTCCTGAGTGTAGGTCACGCTTCGAGCGGACTCAATTTCAATCTTGCGGCACTGCGGTAATGGTTGTAACCGGCGGTTTCCGCGGCTTGATCCACGTTTAAAAAAGCCGTGAAAGGCCCTTGAAACAAGCGATGCGGCACCCATGTGCTGTCGCAATGCATGAAGCGAATGTGGCGCCGGAACAACGATGCGCCGCAGGCAGTCGTCGCGCGGCGCGCAACCGACTACGCTTCGTTCCCTTTTTCACCCATCAACGACGTTCAGCGACATGGAAAACACGCAAGAGAACCCGACGAGCCAGAACCCCACGCCCGCGGACGAGGCGTCGCAGGCCAACGCCCAGCCGGAAACGGCGGCGAACGAGCAAGCGGCCCAAGGCGGCGTGGACGCGGCGCTGGCCGAAGCCCAGGCGAAAATCGCCGAATTGCAGGACGCGTTCATTCGCGCCAAGGCCGAGACGGAAAACGTGCGCCGCCGCGCGCAGGAAGACGTCCAGAAGGCGCACAAGTTCGCGATCGAAAACTTCGCCGAGCATCTGCTGCCGGTCATGGACAGCCTCGAAGCCGCGCTCGCGCACGGTTCCGACGACCTCGCGAAGGTCAACGAAGGCGTCGAACTCACGCTCAAGCAGCTAGTGGGCGCGCTCGAGAAGGGCAAGGTCCTCGCCATCAATCCGGTTGGCGAAAAATTCGACCCGCATCGCCATCAGGCCATTTCGATGGTGCCGTCCGAGCAGGAAGCCAACACCGTCGTCAACGTGCTCCAGAAGGGCTATGTGATCGCCGACCGCGTGCTGCGCCCGGCGCTCGTGACCGTTTCGGCACCGAAATAAGCCGGCGGCGCCGGCAGCAAGAAAGCAAGACGTAAGGTCAGCGGGGATGAGTCGGCGGAACGGGTATTCAAATCTGTCCGCCGATTGAAAAAAATGATGGAACGCATAGCTCAAACCCCTTGAAAACGCCGTTTCGGCGCTTATTTGAGCAGCAGTTCCGAATTCATGCGGTCGCGAGGCGCGAGCAACCCCAGGTTGTCCACGCGCAAGACGCCGCCGCACAGCGATCGAAAATTGGAGAATTGAGAAAAATGGGCAAAATCATTGGTATTGACCTCGGCACCACCAACTCGTGCGTGGCGCTGATGGAAGGCAATCAGGTCAAGGTGATCGAGAACTCCGAAGGCGCCCGTACGACGCCGTCGATCATCGCCTACATGGACGACAACGAAGTGCTGGTCGGCGCGCCGGCCAAGCGCCAGTCGGTCACGAACCCGCGCAACACGCTGTACGCCGTCAAGCGCCTGATCGGCCGCCGCTTCGACGAGAAGGAAGTGCAGAAGGACATCAACCTGATGCCCTACAAGATCGTCAAGCACGACAACGGCGACGCATGGGTCGAAGCCCATGGCGAAAAGCTCGCGCCGTCGCAGGTTTCGGCCGAAGTGCTGCGCAAGATGAAGAAGACCGCTGAAGACTACCTCGGCGAGCCGGTCACGGAAGCCGTGATCACGGTTCCCGCGTACTTCAACGACAGCCAGCGTCAAGCCACCAAGGACGCAGGCCGTATCGCCGGTCTGGAAGTCAAGCGCATCATCAACGAACCGACCGCAGCCGCACTGGCATTCGGCCTCGACAAGGCCGAAAAGGGCGACCGCAAGATCGCCGTGTTCGACCTGGGCGGCGGCACGTTCGACATCTCGATCATCGAAATCGCCGATGTCGACGGCGAAATGCAGTTCGAAGTGCTCTCGACCAACGGCGACACGTTCCTCGGCGGTGAAGACTTCGACCAGCGCATCATCGATTACATCATCGGCGAATTCAAGAAAGAGCAGGGCGTGGACCTCTCGAAGGACGTGCTCGCGCTGCAACGCCTGAAGGAAGCCGCTGAAAAGGCCAAGATCGAGCTGTCGTCGGGTCAACAGACCGAAATCAACCTGCCGTACATCACGGCCGACGCCTCGGGTCCGAAGCACTTGAACCTGAAGATCACGCGCGCCAAGCTGGAAGCGCTGGTCGAAGACCTGATCGAACGCACGATGGAACCGTGCCGCGTGGCGATCAAGGACGCGGGCGTGAAGGTCAGCGACATCGACGACGTGATCCTCGTCGGCGGCCAGACGCGTATGCCGAAGGTGCAGGAGAAGGTCAAGGAATTCTTCGGCAAGGACCCGCGCCGTGACGTGAACCCGGACGAAGCCGTGGCCGTGGGCGCCGCGATTCAAGGCCAGGTTCTCTCGGGCGACCGCAAGGACGTGCTGCTGCTCGACGTCACCCCGCTTTCGCTCGGTATCGAGACGCTCGGCGGCGTGATGACGAAGATGATCAACAAGAACACGACGATCCCGACCAAGCACGCACAGGTCTACTCGACGGCGGACGACAGCCAGTCGGCCGTGACGATCAAGGTGTTCCAGGGCGAGCGCGAAATGGCGGCGGGCAACAAGCTGCTCGGCGAGTTCAACCTCGAAGGCATTCCGCCCGCACCGCGCGGCGTGCCGCAGATCGAAGTGAGCTTCGACATCGACGCGAACGGCATTCTGCACGTGGGCGCGAAGGACAAGGCCACGGGCAAGGAAAACCGCATCACCATCAAGGCGAACTCGGGCCTCTCGGAAGCCGAAATCGAGAAGATGGTGAAGGACGCCGAAGCGAACGCGGAAGAAGATCACCGTCTGCGTGAGATCGCCGACGCGCGTAACCAGGGCGACGCTCTCGTGCACAGCACGAAGAAGGCCGTGGCCGAATACGGCGACAAGATCGACGCCTCGGAAAAGGAAAAGATCGAAGCCGCGCTGAAGGATCTCGAAGACACGCTCAAGAGCGCGTCGGCCGACAAGGCTGAGATCGACGCCAAGGTCGAAGTGCTCTCCACGGCTTCGCAGAAGCTCGGCGAAAAGATGTACGCCGACATGCAGGCGCAGCAGGCCGGTGCGGCAGGCGCAGCCGGTGCCGCAGGTGCAAGCGCCGGCGGTGCGGAGCAGGGCGCGCACGATCACGCCGACGACGTGGTCGACGCCGAGTTCAAGGAAGTGAAGAAGGACTAAGTCCGGTCATGACGGCCGCAACCTTACCGGGTAACCGTGGGTTGCGGCCCGATTGTCTGGACCGGAGCGCGGTGGCATCGGTTACGATGCGCATCGGCATGCAGCGCCTGGCGGGCCGTTTGGCCCCCCGGGCACATTTGTTTTATAGAGGCCGTTCTGTTTCAGGGGCCCAAACGTGCGCATGAAGCGCGCGTGCGGGTAAGCAGCGGAACGGCGAACGGGTCACGCGATCCAGCATTCAAGAGGAGCCGGCGCTCGCCGTGAGGTGTGCGGCCGGCGTTGAACCGATATGGCGAAACGGGATTACTACGAGGTTCTGGGCGTCGCGAAGAACGCGAGCGACGACGAAATCAAGAAGGCGTATCGCAAGCTGGCGATGAAGTATCACCCCGACCGCAATCCGGACAACAAGGATGCGGAAGAGCATTTCAAGGAGGTCAAAGAGGCCTATGAAATGCTGTCGGATTCGCAAAAGCGCGCGGCATACGACCAGTACGGCCATGCGGGCGTCGATCCGAACATGGGCGGCGCCGGTGCGCAGGGCTTTGGCGGTTTTGCCGATGCCTTCGGCGATATTTTCGGCGATATCTTCGGCCAGGCCGCCGGTGCGCGCGGTGGCCAGCAGCGCAGCGGTCCGCAGGTGTATCGCGGCGCCGACTTGCGCTACAGCATGGAAATCACGCTGGAGCAGGCCGCGCACGGCTACGAAACGCAGATTCGCGTACCGGGCTGGAGCGGTTGCGAAGTGTGTCACGGTTCGGGCGCGAAGCCCGGCACCAAGCCTGAAACCTGCCCGACCTGTCACGGTTCGGGTTCGGTGCGCATGTCGCAGGGCTTTTTCAGCATTCAGCAAACCTGCCCGAAGTGCCACGGCACGGGTTCCTACATTCCCGAACCGTGCACGAACTGCCACGGCGCGGGCAAGGTGAAGGAAACCAAGACGCTCGAAGTGAAGATTCCGGCGGGCATCGACGACGGCATGCGCATTCGCTCGGCCGGCAACGGCGAGCCGGGCATCAACGGCGGGCCGTCGGGCGACCTGTATGTGGAAATCCACATCAAGCAGCACGCGGTGTTCGAGCGCGACGGCGACGACCTGCATTGCCAGATGCCGATCCCGTTCACCACGGCGGCGCTCGGCGGCGAGATCGAAGTGCCCACGCTGGCGGGCCGCGCGACCTTCCCGGTGCCCGAAGGCACGCAGTCGGGCAAGACGTTCCGCTTGCGTGGCAAGGGCATCAAGGGTCTGCGTTCGAGCATTGCGGGCGATCTCTACGTGCACGTGCAGGTGGAAACGCCGGTCAAGCTCACCGACAACCAGCGTGAGCTGCTTCAGCAGTTCGAGAAGTCGCTCGTGGAAGGCGGCCCGCGTCACAGTCCGCAAAGCAAGAGCTGGTTCGACCGCGTGAAGAGTTTCTTCGATTAAACGCGCAAGGCGCGAGCGTGAGTGCAGGCTCGCGCTCGCAAGCGTTCGATCCGGCACGCAGTAGCAGGTAGTCAAAGCAATGGCAGTGGAAAACAGCGGCGCGGTCTTCGCGCTGCTCGACGATGGCGATTCGACGGCCGCGCGTCGCTCGAGCCGTCTCTATACGGGTTTCGTGCGGGAAGTCGCGTGCACGCATGCGGCCGATCTCGAAGCCGTGTGCGCGCAGGTGAACGCCGAATTTCGCACGGCTGCGGGCGCCACGCGTCACGCGCTCGTGATCGGCGATTACGAGTTCGGGCGCGCGCTCGAATTCGCGCAGCAAGACATCGCCCAATCTCCCGAAACGCAGCCCGGCCATGCCGCGCTGCGTTTTTTATTGTTCGAACGTTGCGAGAAACTCTCGCGCGACGAAGCCGACGCCTGGCTCGCCGCGCAGGAAGGCCGCGAGCAGCCCGCGCCCGCAGGCGTCGCGAACCTGACGCCGGGCGTGACGCGCGAGCGCTTCGAGCGCGATATCGCCGCGGTGCAGGACGCGTTGCGCGCGGGCGAGTCGTATCAGATCAATTACACGTACCGGCTCGGTTTCGAGGCGTTCGGCGCGCCGCTCGCGTTGTACCGGCGTTTGCGCGAGCGTCAGCGCGTGCGTTACGGCGCGCTCATCGCGCTGCCCGGCGACCGCTGGGTGTTGTCGTGTTCGCCGGAACTCTTCGTCGAAAAGCGAGGCGATACCTTGCGCGCCCGCCCGATGAAGGGCACCGCCGCGCGTTCGGCCGATGCCCGCGAAGACGCGGCTGCCGCGCGCTTTCTCGCCAACGATCCCAAGAATCGCGCAGAAAACGTGATGATCGTCGACTTGCTGCGCAACGATCTCGCGCGCGTCGCCGTGACGGGATCGGTGCGCGTGCCGGCGCTGTTCAGCGTCGAGCCATATGCCTCCGTGTGGCAGATGACGTCGACGGTCGAAGCGCGCGCGCGTAAAGGCATGACGTTCGCCGCTGCCATGCGTGCGTTGTTTCCCTGCGGCTCGATCACGGGCGCGCCCAAGCATCGCACGATGGAATTGATCGAAGCGCTGGAGCACGCACCGCGCGGGCTGTACACCGGCACGATCGGCTGGCTCGATGCGCCTGCGGGTGATGACGCCTGCGGCGACTTTTGCCTCTCCGTCGTGATTCGCACGCTCACGCTCGACGCGTCGCGCTCGAAGTACGAGGCCACGGACGACACGACGCACGACACCACGCGGCGCGGCGAAATGGGCGTAGGCGCGGGCATCGTGCTCGACAGCGTGGCCGCCGACGAATATGAGGAGTGCCGCCTGAAAGCGCGTTTCCTGACCGCCGCCGATCCGGGCATCGAATGCTTCGAAACGATGTATGCCACGCGCGCGTTGGGCGTGCGTCATCTCGATCGCCATCTTGCGCGGCTCGCGGCGAGCGCGGCGTGGTTCGGGTTCGCGTGCGATGTCGAGGCGATTCGCGCGCGAATCGATGAAACTTGCGCCGCGTTTGATATCGGCGATGAACATGCACCGCATCGCGTGCGGCTTGCGCTCGGGAAAAGCGGCGCGATCGCGCTGACGTCCGCGCCGCTGGCGCCGCTCGCGGGCGTCGAGGTTGGCGTGCTGTTCGCGTCGGATCACGGCTTCGCGCCCGTCGCTTCCGGCGACGCGCTGTTGCTGCGCAAGACCACGCGCCGCGCGGAATTTGACCGTGCGTGGCGCGAGGCCGAAGCGCAGGGCGGCTTCGACATGCTGTTCTTCAACGAGCGCGGCGAATTGACCGAAGGCGGCCGCTCGAACGTGTTCGTGAAGCTGAACGGCGCATGGTTCACGCCGCCGCTTGCCTCGGGCGTGTTGCCGGGCGTGATGCGCGGCGTGCTGCTCGACGACGCCAGTTTCGCCGCGACCGAACGCGTGCTCACGCGCGACGACGTGCTGAACGCCGAAGCGCTCCTGCTCACGAACGCGCTGCGTGGCGCGGTGCGAGCGAAGTTGATTTGCCGATAACGCGCGCCATCGACATCGACATCGACTTGAACATCAGAACGCAACGCCCATAAAAAAAGCGCGCTCCGCAAGAAGCGCGCTTTTCTCATTGCGGCCCGAAATCAGAACACGTGCTCGGCGCCGGGAAACGAGCCGTCCTTCACGGCCTGCACGTACGCGCGCACGGCCGACTCGATATTCGGCTGGCCTTCCATGAAGTCCTTCACGAAACGCGGCCGCTTGCCGGGGAAAATGCCCAGCATGTCGTGCAGCACGAGCACCTGGCCCGAGCACTCGACGCCCGCGCCAATGCCGATGGTCGGAATGCGCAGTTGCTTCGTGACTTCGGTGCCGAGCGCGGCGGGCACCGCTTCGATCACCACGAGTTGCGCGCCCGCGTCCTGAACGGCAAGCGCGTCGCGAATGAGCTGCGTGGCGGCCGCGTCGGTCTTGCCCTGCACCTTGAAGCCGCCGAACGCGTGCACCGACTGCGGCGTGAGGCCGATATGCGCGCACACGGGAATCGCGCGCTCGACCAGCATCGCGATGGTGGGCGCGAGCCATTCGCCGCCCTCGATCTTCACCATCTGCGCGCCCGCGCGCATGAGCTTGACCGAGTTCGCGTACGCCTCTTCCGGCGTGCCGAAGGTGCCGAACGGCAGGTCCGCGACGATCAGCGCCTTCGGTTGCGCGCGCGCGACGCTGGCCGTGTGATAGGCGATGTCGTCGAGGGTGACGGGCAGCGTGGTCGTGTGGCCTTGAAGCACGTTGCCGAGCGAGTCGCCGATCAAGAGCGTGTCCACGCCCGCGCGGTCGCACAGCGCCGAAAAACTCGCGTCGTAGCAGGTCAGCATCGCGATGCGTTCGCCCGCGTCGCGCATCGCCTGGAGTTTGGGCACGGTGACCGCGCTGCGGCTCGTTTCCTGCAGGTAAGTCATGGGGAAATCCGTTGAAGAGGTGAGACGAGTGGCAACGCCGCGCGAGCCATGCAACGGCTACAGCGACGTGCCCTTGACGAACGATTCCTTGCGGCCGCGCATTGCCTCGATGCGTTCGGCGATGAGCGCAAGGTCCGCTTCGGAGTCGAGCGGGTTCAGGTTCTCGGCGCCGACGGTCAGCACCGGCGCATGGTCGTAATGATAGAAAAATTCGTTGTAGCTGTCGCAGAGCGCCCGCAGGAACGCGTCCGAGATATGCAGCTCGCGCGCGACGGCGCGCTTCTGGATGCGCGCGTACAGCGCCTCCGGGCTCGCCTGCAGATACACCACGAGATCGGGCGCCGGCGTGGGCGCGGTCAGCCTGGCGGCCAGCGCGCGAAACAGCGGCTGCTCGTCTTCGGAGAGCGTGAGGCGCGCGAACAGGTCGTTGCGCTCGGCGAGGAAGTTGGTCACGAGCGGCACGCCCGCGGCGCGGCGCGCGGCCACCTCGTGCGAAAGCTGCTCGCGCTGCAACGCGATATGCAACTGCGCGGCGAGCGCATGCGACGACGACGCGTCGCGATATACGCGCTCGAGAAACGGGTTGTCGGCGTTCGATTCGAACAGCGTTTGCATCGACCAGCGCTCGGCCAGCCGCGCGGCGAGCGCGCTCTTGCCCGCGCCGATCGGCCCTTCGATCACGAGATACTGAAACGCGGGCCGCGTGGCGCGCGCGTTCACCGTGGTGGTGATCGGCAGCGGCGTGGTGTTCATCGGCAGCCGCCGGTTTTGCCGGACGCGGCAGCGGCCACATCGAGCGGATTCCTGGCGGCCTCCGGGGCGCCGGGCAGGCCGAGACACTGGCACGGCGGCTTCTGCTTTTCAATACGCTGATCGGCCACGGCGGCGAGAAACGCGTGCGCGGGGCCGCGGCCGGGAATCAGCACTTCGGGATCGATTTCGACGAGCGGCACGAGCACGAATGCACGGCCCGTCATGCGCGGATGCGGCACGACGAGATCGGCTTCTTCGATGATGGCCTCGCCAAACAGCAGGATGTCGATGTCGAGCGTGCGCGGCGCGTTGCGAAACGGGCGCTCGCGGCCGAAGTAGTGTTCGACGCGCTGGCACAGCGCGAGGAGGTCGTGCGCGGCGAGCCGCGTGTCGAGCTTCACGACGCAGTTGAAATAGTCGTCACCGCCCGCGTCGATAGGCGCGGTGCGGTAAAAACTCGATTTCGCGATCACGGTGAGGGTGTGCTGCTGTGCGAGGCACACCACCGCGTCTTTCAGGGCCTGGCGCGCATCCCCCAGATTTGCGCCGATGCCCAGCCAGGCAACCGTCATGGCTCTATTTCCTGCGACGTTCGTTGCGGTTCGACGCTTCGCGCGGCGCTCAAGCGGCGCCACGCACGGCGTCAATCCTCGTGGGGACCGGCGTCGCCGGCATGACCGGCGTCTTCGTGTTCCACGGCGCCCGCGGTTTCGTGCGCGGCGCCTTCGCCCGTTCTGCGATTCTTCGCGCCGCCGCGGCGGCGGCGCTTGCGCGGGCCGCGCTCCTTGGCGCCGCCTTGCGAGAGCAGGGCTTCGCGCGCGGTGAGATCGCCTTCGATGAAGTCGGTCCACCATTGGCCGACTTCCGTATCCAGCTCGCCCGACTCGCAGCGCAGCAGGAGGAAATCATACCCCGCTCTGAATCTTTGGTGTTCCAGCAGCTTGATCGCGCCGCGGCCGCGCTTTTCGAGGCGCAGTTGCAGGCCCCAGATCTCGCGCATGTCCGACGAGAAGCGCCGATGGATCGCCAGTTTTTCCGTTTGCGCGTCGATCACGTCGTCCATCGCACGCTGCAGCGCGGGCACGGGCAACTCGCCTTCGGTCGTGTATTGCTGCCAGCGCTGCTGCACGTCGTGCCACAGCAGCGTGGCGAACAGGAAGCCCGGCGAGACCGGCTTGCCCGCCCGCACGCGCGCGTCGGTGTTGGAGAGCGCGAGCGAGATGAAGCGCTCGCCCTGCGGCTGTTCGAGCACCACGTCGAGCAGCGGCAGCAGGCCGTGATGCAGCCCTTCCTTGCGCAGCCACTTGAGGCACTCGAGCGCGTGGCCCGAGAGCAGCAGCTTGAGCATTTCGTCGAAGAGACGCGCGGCCGGCACGTTGTTGATGAGGTCGGCCATTTCCTTGATCGGCGCGCGCGTGTGTTCCTCGATCTCGAAGCCGAGCTTGGCCGCGAAACGCACCACACGCATCATGCGTACGGGATCTTCGCGATACCGCGTGGCCGGGTCGCCGATCATGCGCAGCAGACGCGCGCGCATGTCGGCCATGCCGTTGTGATAGTCCAGCACGGTTTGCGTGGCCGGATCGTAGTACATCGCGTTGATCGTGAAGTCGCGGCGCGTGGCGTCTTCGTGTTGCTCGCCCCAGACGTTGTCGCGCAGCACGCGGCCGCTCGCATCGACGTGATGCGTCTTGCGGTCGAGTTCGTCGCGGCGCATGCGCTTTTGCGGCGCGGCGGCGACAGGCGCGGCGTCGGCGGGCGGCGGATCGACGAGGGCGCGGAACGTCGAGGTTTCGATGATTTCCTGGCCGAACTGCACGTGCACGATCTGGAAGCGGCGGCCGATGATGCGCGCGCGGCGGAACAGCTTCTGCACCTGGTCCGGCGTGGCGTCGGTGGCGACGTCGAAGTCCTTCGGCGCGATGCCGAGCAGCAGGTCGCGCACCGCGCCGCCCACGATGAACGCGCGAAAGCCCGCTTGCTGCAGGCCTTCGGTCACGCGGATGGCGTTGCGGGAGATCAGCGCGGGATTGATGCCGTGGACGTCGGCGGACAGGATCACGGGCGTGGCCGGATCGGCGGGCGCCTTGCCGGCGCGCGGTTTCGACGTCCTGGCGGCGCCGGTTGCGCCGGTAGCTTTGGGACGGCGCGTGCGGGGCGCGCTGGTGGCCTCGGCGCCGTCGTCATGCGCGTGGGCGGCTTCGTTGTCTTGCGGCGCTGCGGTGTCGTCGTGGCCGAGCAGCTTGCGGATAAATTTCTTGATCACTGGGCTTGGAACAAATCGAGGATGCGCCAGCCCTTTTGTTGCGCGTGCGCGCGCAGGGTGTCGTCGGGGTTGGTCGCGATCGGGTCGGTGACTTTTTCCAGCAGCGGAATGTCGTTGTGCGAATCGCTATAGAAGTAGCTGTGCTCGAAGTCGGACCAGCTTTTGCCGAGCGAGGCGAGCCACGCTTCGACGCGCACGATCTTGCCTTCGCGATAGCTCGGCGTGCCGGTCGGGCGGCCGGTGAATGCCGATGCCGGATACGCCGATGCCGGATGGCCGTCCACGGTTTCGACCTCGCACGCGATCAGCGTTTCCACGCCGAACGCTGCGGCGATGGGCGCCGTGATGAACTCGTTGGTGGCCGTGACCACGCAGCAGAGATCGCCCGCTTCCTGGTGCTGCTTCACGAGTTCGAGCGCGACCGGCTGAATCGTGGGCGTGATGACTTCGTGCATGTACTGGTCGTGCCACGCCTTCAGTTGCGCGCGCGGGTATTTCGCGAGCGGCGTGAGCATAGCGACGAGGTACGCGTGGATGTCGAGGGCGCCGGCCTTGTAGTCGGCGTAGAAGCGATCGTTCTGCTCGGCGAAGCGCTCCGCGTCGACGATGCCGAGCTTCACCATGAAGCGGCCCCATTGGTGGTCGCTGTCGGTGGGGATCAGCGTGTGATCGAGATCGAAAAGTGCAAGGTTAGCCATGGGCGCTCATTTTACTTGAAGCGGGTGAAGCCGTTGCCGGCGTCGGCGGGCGGGTTTTCCGGGGTGTCGGTCGGGCCGGGTTCCGTGGGTTTGACCGAAGCGGGCGCATTGCCCGAGGCGCTGGCGGAATCCGGCGTCGATCGGTCGGGCGATTCGTTTGCGGATTCGTCTGGCGATGCCGAAGCGGTGCCGTGGCTGGCGGGCGTTACGGGGGCGGGATCGCCGGATTCTGCCGAGTGTGCCGATTCTGCCGTTTGCGCCGGTTCGGCCGCGTTTTCGCCCGGCGCGCCGCCTTCGGCCGCTGGCGCAGGCGGATCGAGGTCGCCGTTCAGTTCGCCGCTCATCTCGTTGCTGACGTCGGCTTCGACTTCGCCTTTCAGCTCCGCGCCCAGTTCCTTGTGAATCACCGGGCGGTATTTGGCCCCCAATTCGCCTTCCACGTTGTCGGTGCGTTTGGCGAACGGGCCGGGCAGCGGGTCGCGCGCCTGTTGGGCGGGCGGTTTAGGCGCTTCGTAGAGCGGCAGTTGCGCGGCGGCGTCCGAATCGGCGGGATCGCGGGTTTCTTCCGCCGATGCGGGCGCGCTGGCGCTTTCGCCTTGTGCGGCGGGCGATTCCGGCAATTCGGACGCGTCCAGCGCTTCCAGCCCTTCCAGCGCGCCCGGTGTATCGGCGAAATCGCCCATCTCGCCCATCTCGCCCATCTCGCCCGGCTCCGCGCCCGAAGCCGCTTCGACCTCGCCGAGCAACGCCTCCACGCCCTTCGCGAGCATCGTGCGCAACAGCGGCAGCGTGACCGCGCGCTTTTGCTCGAGCGAGAAGCGGTCGAGCGCGTCGAGCAGGCTCATCAGGCTCGGCATGTCGCGGCGGAAATGCGTGAGCAGATACGCCGGCACGTCGTCGGCGAGGGCGATGCCGCGTTCGCGCGCTGCGAGCTTGAGGATGGCCGCCTTGCCTTCGTCGGAGAGCGGCGCGAGATGGAACACGAGGCCCCAGCCGAGGCGCGTGCGCAGATCCTCGCGCACGGCGAGCCCCATCGGCGGGGAATTGCCGGTCGCGACCAGCGCGCAGTTGGGATACGCGCGCACTTCGTTGAACAGATTGAAGAGCGCGATCTGTTGCGCACCCGAGAGCGCGTCGCAGTCGTCCACGGCGTAGATCGTCACGCGCGGATCGAACGTGAACGCCGCGAGCGCGCTTTGCGGCCCGAGATAGCGCACATGGCCCGGTGGCGCTTCGTCGGCGAGCGCGTGCAGCAGGTGGCTGCGGCCGTTGCCGGGCTCGCCCCACACATAGAACGTGCGGTCGGCGATGGGACCGGCCACCAGCGAGGCGTCGAGGCCGCGCAGGCGCGCCACCAGCTCCGCGTTGGCGCCGGTGTAGAAGTTGTCGAAGGTCGATGGCGGCGGTGTGCCGAGATCGAGCGTTAGCTGTCGCTGCACCACGGTGTGTCTGACCGAATCAGTTCCTGTAGAGCGCGCTGGCGAGATAGCTGCGCCGCAATTCGCGCAGCGCGATCGAGGCGATCGCACTGGCAGGCAGCGCGAGCAGCACGCCGGAGAGGCCAAATAACTGCCCGAACGCGACCAACGAGACAAACGCGAGCAGCGCGAAGATAACCGCGAGCGGATGCGGGCCGATGCGCAGGCCCACCGCCATCGGCGTAAAAAGGAAGCCTTCGATCGCGCGAACGACGCGGGATACGGCGCGTGTGAGCGGCACGCGGCGGCCGCCCGGCCGAAGCGGCGTGAGCACGAGGCGCACGAGGTGCACGAGGTACAAGAGGCCCGCCACGAGGCCGGGCGCGACCGCGATGCCGGGCCACACAAGTGCCTGACGCTGATAAAGCGCGAGTATCGGAGTGTTCTGCGACAAAACGAAGGTTATGCGGCGCCTGGGGCGGCGGCGGTGCGCGAGCGCCACAATCGCTCGGCCGCCGGCGGCGGGGCGCCGTCAATCGGTTAAAATCTCATTTTACCGACCTTCTGGCGCTTCCCCATGAATCAACCGAAATCCGGCCCCGCTAATCACGCTTCCTCGCAGGACCAAGGCCTTTCCTACGCCGACGCTGGCGTCGACATGGTCGCGGGCGACGCGCTCGTCGACCGCATCAAGCCGTTTGCGAAGAAGACCCTGCGCGACGGCGTCATGGGCGGAATCGGGGGTTTCGGCGCGCTGTTCGAAGTGCCGAAGAAGTACAAGGAACCTGTGCTGGTGTCCGGCACCGACGGCGTGGGCACCAAGCTGCGCCTCGCGTTTCACCTGAACAAGCACGACACGGTGGGCCAGGATCTGGTCGCCATGAGCGTGAACGACATTCTCGTGCAAGGCGCCGAGCCGCTGTTCTTCCTCGACTACTTCGCGTGCGGCAAGCTCGACGTGGACACGGCGGCGACGGTGGTGAAGGGCATTGCCGAAGGCTGCGAACTGTCGGGCTGCGCGCTGATCGGCGGCGAAACGGCGGAAATGCCGGGCATGTACCCCGACGGCGAGTACGACCTGGCCGGCTTCGCGGTGGGCGCGGTCGAAAAGAGCAAGATTATCGACGGCAGCACGATCGTCCCCGGCGACGTGGTGCTGGGTCTGGCCTCGAGCGGCATCCACTCGAACGGTTTTTCGCTCGTGCGCAAGATCATCGAGCGCGCGCAGCCGGATCTGGCCGCCGACTTCGACGGCCGTTCGCTCGCCGACGCGCTCATGGCGCCCACGCGTATTTACGTGAAGCCGCTGCTCAAGCTGATGGAAACCATCACCGTGAAGGGCATGGCGCACATCACGGGCGGCGGGCTGGTCGAAAACATTCCGCGCGTGCTGCGCGACGGTCTCACGGCCGAACTGAACCACGCGGCATGGCCGCTGCCGCCGCTGTTCTCGTGGCTGCAGAAGCACGGCGGTGTTGCCGATGCGGAAATGCATCGCGTGTTCAACTGCGGTATCGGCATGGCCGTGATCGTGGCGGCAGATCAGGCCGATGCGGCTGCGGCGCTGCTGGCGGCGGCCGGTGAACAGGTGTGGAAGATTGGTGTGGTGCGCGAAAGCAAGGAAGGCGAGGCGCAGACGGTGGTGGTTTGAGGCTGGCGCTTAGCCTGAATTGAAGAGAACGGTCAGCGAATGCTGGCCGTTTTTTTATGGCGGCATTCTTTGGCTGCGAGGGGTGAGCAGCAAATTTTGCCGTGTCGGCGAACCAACAGGTTCGGGAAACGCGCGATGACCGCGCCCGCTGCCGTGGCAAAATGCGGCCTGCGTTGGACGGGGTCCAACGCGTTTTTCAAATCACATCATGTTTCGGCGGCTGGCTGCGTTCCGCCCGAGGCATTCAGGTTTTCCGCCGATCATGTTCTTGCCGCTTCGCGCGCCGCTGCGTCGGTGCGCCGTGTTTTCGTCCGCGCTGCTCGTGGGGTTGGCCGCTTCAACAGCGGCGCTGGCCGCGCAAGCCACGAACGGCGCCGGTGCCGCGGCTGAGTCCGCTAAAACCACGCGCACCGATTGCGTGCTGAGCGCGGCCGAATATCACCACGTCAATCCGAATATCCTGCTCGCGATCGCTATCGTCGAAAGCCGGATGCGGCCCGACGCGAGCCATCTGAACGCAAACGGCACGAGCGACATGGGTCTCATGCAGATCAACTCGGTGCACTTGAACGAACTCGCGAAGTACGGCGTCAAGCGCGACGATCTCTACGACGGCTGCAAGAACGTGTACACGGGCGCGTGGATTCTGCGCAAGCGGCTCAACGAATACGGCAACACGTGGGCGGCGATCGGCGCGTATCACTCCGCCACGCCCGCGTTGCGCGACGCGTACGCCGCGCGCGTGCATTCGACGGTGCGCTGGCTGCTCGATTCGGGCTACGCGTACCCGGAGCGGCCGGTAACGCAGGCGGCGCGGTAAATAAAAAAGGCGAACGCAAGGTTCGCCTTTCTTTTTTGGGGCGTTGGTTGGCCCCTTCGTATTGCCTAGTACGCGCCGCGTCGGCCAAACACCACGCCCACGGTGCGCCACAGGATCTTCATGTCCTGCCACGGCGACCAGCTCGTCACGTAACGGCAATCGAGATTCACGCGCGAGTTGTAGGTCACGTCGTTGCGGCCGCTCACTTGCCACAGACCCGTCATGCCGGGGCGCGCCGCATAGTAATACTGGATCGCGCTGCCGTACTTGTGCACTTCGTCGTCGACGATCGGGCGCGGCCCCACGAGGCTCATGTCGCCACGCAACACGTTGTAGAGCTGCGGCAGCTCGTCGAGGCTCGTCGCGCGCAGGATGCGGCCAATACCGGTAATGCGCGGATCGTTCTTGAGCTTGTGGTCGGCGTCCCATTCGGCGCGGGCCTGCGGATCGTTCGCGAGCAACTCTTCGAGAATGCGCTGCGAGTCCATCACCATCGAGCGGAATTTGTAGACCTTGAAGTGTTCGCCATTCGCGCCCAGACGCTTATGGCCGTAGAACACCGGACCCGGCGACGAAAGACGCACGGCCAGCGCAAGGCCGAGCATGACCGGCGAAAGCGCGAGCAGCATGGCGGCGGCGAGCGAGCGGTCGAACAGTTCCTTGAAGAGACCTTGCACGCCGGGTGCCGGCATGTGGTTCAGATCAATCGTAAGTTGTCCGAAAGTTTCACCGGTGCGATGCGAGATGAAATTCGCGGTGGCGGGGTCGGGAATCCAGCGGATCTCGGCGGGCGCGCCGCGCAGCTGCGCGACGATGCGCTCCATGTCGTTGTAGGCGGCGAGCGGCAGCGTCAGCCACACTTCGTCAACGCGATTCGCGACCACGAATGCGCGCACTTCGTCGAGGCTCACGAGGCAGGGCACGGCGCCGTGCGCATCGCGCTTGTCTTCGGCGAAATACCCGACAACCTTGTAGCCCATGGCCGGCGCGCTCACCGTTTTCTGGTGGAAGTCCTGACCATGGCTGCCATACCCGACGATGAACACCGTCTTGGTGTTAAAGCCGTGCCCGCGAACCGCGCGCAGCGCAAAGTAAATCACCACGCGGTCGAGCACGATCAGAAGACCGGCTGAGGCCAGCCACGAAAGCGCCCATGCACGCGAGATCGAACCGCTCTGATGCACGAGGAACGCCGCGAAGAGGGCGCCGAGCCATGCCGTCAGCCACGCGCCAATGGCTTGCGCGCACATTGCCGCCAGGCCGCGGCCGCGCCACGACTGATAAACGCCGAAATAATCGAATGCGGTAAATGCGAAAAATGCGCAGAAAAGAATACTGAAACGATATACGGCGGTTATATCGTGCGCCCAGCCGTGGACCATCGATTTAGCCGAAATGTAACCGGTAATCGCGATGATCGCGACGTCGAGAATTCGTGTGACGAATCGGCGTTTGTCGCCGCTATTGAAGCGCTTTCGAGTCGAGAGGGGCGCCAGTTCGGCGCTGATAGCTTGGGCAGGGTTCATGGGTGCAACCTGGGTAGCGGTCTCAAAACCAGCACAACATGGATCGAAACGGAGCACGCGGCACATGCTGCATGTGCTTTGCACTCCTCACGAATACGTAAAGCTGTGGAAATGACTAGAGCAAGCGGCCCGTTACGACGGTCGCGCGCGCAGGCCCGCTGGCCGCGCACACGCGTCGGGACGCTGCGCCATACCGGTTGCGAAAAAGAGGAGAGGACGTTCGCTCGCCAACGCCCAGCAACGCTGAGCGCTGCGGTAATTGCCATTGCGAACTTGCGCTGTCATGCCGTGCGAACGCGCGCAGCGAATCCACTGCGGGTCGGGCAGTGATAAGCGATTGCATGCGACGTATTCCCCGTAGTTCTTTTTGTTCCCCGTTGCCATTTTTAATGACTTGCGTTTTATGCCAGCGCTTTTGCCGTACTTTTCCTTGAGCTGGCGATTGGCGTCAATTATCGATGAACTCGATGCCTGTGCAACAAAATTTTTCAAATATCTCACGAGGTTGTGAGAATTTGGAGGTTGGTTAAACGTTTGCGCCCCTGCCAGCCTTACAGGTTCGATTCAAGGCGCATTAGAGGTGTTGGTGCGGTACAACATTTGCTAACGAGACTTTTTTCTGTCCTGGAGGAACAGGTAGGCTACGCCGCGTGGGAAAAGCGCCGGGATTAAGTCAGACGTCACCCGTTGTCATGTCAGATTCTTTTGACATCTGATGTTGGTGTTTGTTAGATTCTGCGTCCTACGGGGTTTGCACTCTCTTCTACAAGAGCGGGATTGTCAAAAATGAAAATCAAGAATCTGATCGCGATGGCCGTTGTTTCCAGCATGGCGCTGGCTCCTCTGGCTCAAGCTCAAACGGCTCCGGCTCCTGCTGCTACGGCGGGCACGGGTACGGGCGCTGGTGGTACGGGCGCAGGCGCAGCAGGCGCGGCGGGTGCGGCCGGCGCAGCGGGTATGAGCGTTGGCGCTATTGCTGCCGTTTCGGTGGTGGCAGTCGCAGCAGTGGCAGCAGGCGTTGCTGCCGCTACGAGCAGCAGCAGCAACAACACGGCTGCTACGGCGACCTCCACGTCGACGACGCGTTAATCTTTCCCAATTCCGGATAGATAGTCACGGAGGTTCCGCGTAAGCGGAACCTCCGTGTGTTCGTCTGGCTCCCGATTCTCTTTCTAAGTAGTCCGCAATAAACATGCGTTCGCTGCTGCTCGGTCTCGCCTGTGCGATTCTGCTATCGGCGTGTTCGAGTTCGCTGGAAGGAATTGGCGACGCCTGGCACTTCGTGCATTCGACTCGCTCGTCCAACAATCTGGACTCGACGCGTCTCGATCCCAAATTTACCTATTTGCGCATTACGGTTCACGGCCGTTCTACGCTCATGGTGCTCGGCTATACAGATCCCGATCCGCACGGTCCGATCGAAGTCTGGTATAGCGCGGGCTCGGAAGTCCTGCGCTTGCAGAACGGGCGAGTCGTGGGGAGCGCCGGTTTGCCCATGAACTGGTCCAGCGTGCGTTATTCCGCGGTGCCGGCATGGCGCGAGATCACGGCTCCCGTGACACTGGAGCGTACGCGTGACGTCATGCCGAACTATGACTTCGGCGTGCAGGACGTGCTGACGCTTGCGCCGATCAAACCGCCTTCGAGCTCCGACCTCGCCGATCTTCCCGCCGACAAACTCGCGTGGTTTGCCGAGTCGTCGCGCACGTCGAGCGCGCGCGATGCGCTGCCCCCTGCGCGCTACGCGGTCGAGCAACTCAATGGACAGTCGGTCGCCGTGTATGGCGAGCAGTGTTTCGCCAAATCGTTCTGCTTGAGCTGGCAACGCTGGCCTGCGCGTTTGCCAGTCGAGAGTAACGGTGAATAAAGACCGCTTCCCCGGCCAGCGACGCGCGACTTACCTCACGACCTGCCTGATTGCCTGTGGCCTGCCTTTTCCGGCGATTGCCGGCGAATCGCTGATCGTCACGCAGCCCATGCATCTCGGCGACTGGCTCGCCGGGCGCGTCAACGCGCAAGCCACCGCCGCGCCGCAAACCGATAACCCGCTTTATCCGCAGGGTGTGAGCTGGTTCGCGCACCGCGAACTCGCCTTGCAGGAAGCGCAACGCCAGCAACTGCTGCTCGATATCGGCGCGCTGCGCGACAAAGATCCGACTCGCTCGATAGCGCGCGACGCGGTGTACGGCCTTGTCGACGCACGTTCGGCAACGGGCCGCGTTTCGCTCAAGAGCGGCGATGGGCGCTGGCTGCAAGGCAATCCGGCGAGCGACCCGATGCTCCAGCCGGGCGATATCGTCAAGATTCCGGACCGGCCGCAGACGGTCACGGTGATCCGCTCGACGGGATCGCTTTGTGTGATCCCGTTCCAGGCCAACGCGGAGGCGCTGCACTACGTGCTCGCCTGCAATTCGCACGCGAGTCCGGATACCGCATGGATCGCGCAGCCCGACGGCACGGTGTCGCGTTTCAACATCGCGCTGTGGAATCGCGAGCAACAGGACGCGCCCGCGCCGGGCGCGTGGATCTGGGCGCCCGATCGCGGCGAGCAATGGCCCGACGATATTTCGCAGCGCATCGCCACGTTCTTCGCGACGCAAGGCGTGTCCGAAACCGACGATCCGCGCATGCGCCCCACGGTGGATATGCCCGTTCCGCCGCCGAGCATGGCGGCGCGCTCGCGTGATTTCCCCATCACGGGCGGCGATTGGGGCAGCGTAGGCATTCTGCAAACGCCGACGGCGCGGATGAATCCAGCCGGCGAGGCGTCGTTCAGCGTGTCGACGGTGAATCCGTACACGCGCATCAACGTCATGATGCAGCCGGTCGATTTTCTCGAGTTCGGCTTCCGCTATACCGACATTTCGAACCAGGCGTACGGCCCGGCCGACTGGAGCGGTTCGCAGTCGTACAAGGACAAGAGCGTCGATGCAAAGCTGCGGCTCTGGAAAGAGTCGGCCTATATTCCCGAGGTTTCGGTGGGTGTTCGCGACCTTGCGGGCACGGGCCTGTTCTCGGGCGAATACGTGGTCGCGAGCAAGCGCACCGGCGACTTCGACTGGAGCGCGGGCCTTGGCTGGGGTTACGTCGGCAATCGCGGCAATTTGCCGAATCCGCTTTCGATCGCGAGCAGCCGCTTCAACAATCGTACGGGCAGTGACGGTACGGGCACGCTCTCGAACTCGTATTTCCGCGGACGTACCTCGCTGTTCGGCGGCGTGCAGTATCAAACGCCCATCGACAAGCTGATTCTCAAGCTCGAGTACGACGGCAATAATTACCAGCACGAGCCCTTTGGCGAAACGCTCAAGGACAAATCCCCGTTCAACGTGGGCTTTGTGTATCGCGCGACCTCGTATCTGGATCTGAGCGCGGCGTTCGAGCGCGGCAGCCGCCTGATGCTCGGTTTCTCGCTACACGGCAACTTCCGCAACGCCGAAACGATGAAGGTCGGCGACCCGAAGCCTCTGCCGATTACGCCGCCGCCCGTCGCCTCCAAGGTCAATATGGCGGCGCCGCGTTCGGAACTCTCCGATGTGTCGGCCGCGAATTTCGCGCCTGCGCCGACCGACGTGAAGGAAGTGGATGCGAGCGCGACGCCGGCCGTGGCAAATGCACCCGCTACGCGAACGTTGCACTTGCAACCGGTCGTGATGCCGGAGCCAACCCAGGCCGGAGATCAAACGCAAGCGCCGATTGTTGCGCCCGAACCCGCCACTGACTGGCATAAGCTCGCCGACGATCTCTATGCGCAGATGCATTGGCGCGTCGTGAGCGTGCGGCGCCGCGGCGAGGATCTGCTCGTCGAATTCGACAACCCGGACGCGTTCTACATCCAGGCAACGCTCGATCGCGGCGCGAATGTGCTCAATCGCGAGGCGCCGGCCGGTATTCGGACGTTCACGCTGCAAGTGCGCCAGCGCGGTATGGCGACGGCGACGTACACCATCAATCGCGACGCGTGGTACGCAAGCCACGCCCGCGTGGTGACGCCGAGCGAGAGCACGCCGGTGGTGGTGCAGCGTCCGCCGCTGACCACGCAACAGGTGGACGGCATAGATCAGGTGTTCGCCGAAGCGCCCAAACGCTTTTCGGGTTCGATCGGGCCGGGCTACGCGCAGTCGTTCGGTGGCCCGAATGGCTTCCTCTACGAGATTTCGGCGGTGGCTTCGGGCGAGATGCGCCTCACGCGAACTTCGTGGATCGCGGGCGCGATCAACTTCGACCTGCTCGACAACTACGGCAAGTACAAGGCCGACACGGTTAGCTCGCTGCCGCCGGTGCGCACGGATATTCGCCAGTACGTCACGAGTTCGCGCGTGACGATTCCGATGCTTCAGGCGACCAAGGTGGGCCGTGTGGGCGAAAGCGGTTTCTACAGCGTCTACGGCGGTCTGCTCGAAAGCATGTTCGCGGGCGTGGGCGCCGAATATCTGTATCGCCCGTACGGTAGCCATTTCGCGATTGGTATCGACGGTAACGAAGTTCAGCAGCGCGGCTTCCGCCAGGACTTCTCGATGCTGAGCTACCGCACGTTCACGGGCCATATCACCGCGTACTGGGATACGGGCTGGCAAGGTATTCAGGCGAACGTGAGTTTCGGGCGCTATCTCGCACGCGATGTGGGTGTGACTGTGGACGTTTCGCGACGCTTCCGCAACGGCGTCACGATGGGCGCGTACTTTACGAAGACCAATGTATCGAGCGCGCAATTCGGCGAAGGCAGTTTCGATAAGGGCATTTATCTCAGCTTCCCGTTCGACATCATGCTCTCGCGCTCGACGGGCGATTCGGGCCGCGCGCTCTGGGAGCCGCTGCTGCGTGATGGCGGTGCGAAGTTGAATCGCGCGTACCCGCTTTACAACGTCACCGACATGAGCGATCCGCGCAGCCTCTGGTACGGGCCGCCTTCGATTGGCAAGTAAGAGACGGAAGTGGGCGCTTTTTCGGTGGTTTGCGAATTAGGGTCGGCCGTTAATCTGTTGATATCCGGGCTGTAAAACTAAAGAGTGGCGACTGTCGTGCCGTAAAAACCATATTGGCCGATGGCGTTAGAAGACAATGCACAAACGTTCGAAGAATTCAGTGTTCGGGGACCAGGTTTCGTTTGCCGCGCCGGTGGTGCGGAATCGACGGACCAGTAATCGTGTTGCCCGCAAGATGCTCGCGCTGTCGGCTGCGGCTGCGCAGTTGCTCTTGCTCGCGTTGGGCGCGCACGCGCAAAGCAGCGATACGTCGATGCCTCCGATTCCGGCGTGGGTGCAGGGTGCTAGTGGCGCTGCGGCTGTGCCTGCTATTTCCGGCTCGCAATTGAGCAGCATTCCCACTGCAAGCGCGAGTCCGTCGCTGAATGCGCCGGGCGTGCTCGATGGCGCGTCGGTCAAGGGTGTGACGTCTGCAGATGGCACGCGGAAGTTCGACCCGAGCGCGAGCGCGGCTTCGAGCGGCGTTCGTGCCCAGCCTGAACCGCCCACCGCGTTCCAACGGTTTGTTGCGGACTCAACGGGCCGCATGCTGCCGATCTTCGGCCAGAAGCTTTTTACGGGTAGCGACAACGACAGCACGTACACGCCGCCGCAAAACATTCCGGCGCCCTCCGATTACGTGATTGGCGTGGGCGACGAGATTCAGCTCCAGGTGTGGGGCGGCGTTGACGGCAACATGACCGTGACGGTTGATCGCAATGGTCAGATCAATATTCCGAAGGTCGGCGCCGTGACGGTGGCCGGTGCACGTGCTTCCGAACTCGACGGCCTGCTGCAGCGTCAGATCGGCCGCGTGTACAGCAACTTCAAGGTCAATGCATCGCTGGGCCGCCTGCGTTCGGTTCAGGTGTACGTGGTTGGCCAGGCGCGCCATCCGGGTGCTTACACGGTGTCGAGTCTTTCGACGTTGGTGAACGCGCTCTTCGCGAGCGGCGGTCCCGGTTCGAACGGCTCGATGCGCAATATCGAGTTGCGACGCGGCGGCAAGCTCGTCGCCACGCTCGATCTGTACGACTTCATCACTTCGGGTAAGGCGGACGGCGATCTGCATCTGCTACCCGGTGACGTGATCGTGATTCCGCCGGCTGGCCCGCGCGTCGCGCTGACCGGTGCGATCGATACACCTGCAATCTACGAACTCAAGTCAGTCAACGAATCGCTCGGCCAACTGCTCGCCTATGCGGGCGGTGCATCGGCGTTGACGAGCACCGACAAGGTGATCGTCGAAAGCGTGTCCGATCCGAGTGCCAGCGGACCGTCGCGTCGCGTGACGGAGCGAAACCTCGACGAAGCGGGACGCGCGAGCGCCGTGAAAGATGGCGACATCATCACGCTGCAGAAAATCAATCCAGGCTTCGTGAATGCCGTGACGCTGCGCGGTAACGTGGCTTCGCCGCTGCGCTACCCGTTCAAGCCGGGCATGAAGTTGTCCGATTTGCTGCCGGAGCCGGATGCGCTGCTTACGCCGGACTACTTCAAGCGCAAGAACGTGCTGGTGCAGTTCGATCGTCCGACTGATCGAGATGGCGATAGTGCTGGCCGTGACAATCAGGTTCAGAACCTCGTTGACGAGCCGAACTGGAATTACGCTGTGATCGAGCGCCTTGATCGTAAGACGTTGCAGACGCAACTGATTCCGTTCAACCTCGGCGCGGTCGTGCACAAAACCGATCCGACCGCCGATCTCACGCTGCAGCCGGGCGATGTTGTCACCATTTTCGGCAAGAAGGATATGCGTCTGCCGCTGGCCGATCACACGCGCATCGTGCGCGTGGACGGCGAAGTGCGTGCAGCCGGTGTGTACCAATTGCAGCCGGGTGACACGATTCAGACGGTGCTGCGTCGCGCGGGTGGTCTGACGCCGCAGGCATACGTGTACGGCACGCAGTTCCTTCGCGAGCAAACGCGTGAAGCGCAAACGCGCAACCTGCAGCAAGCGATCAGCCGTGCCGAGCAGCAATCAGGCGCGAAGCTGGCGGCTGCAATTGCAAATCTACCGGCTTCGTCTGATTCGAAGGCATTGCAAGATCAAATGGGGAAAGAACAGCAAGCTCAACTTGCGCGCCTGCGTTCACTTAAGCCGGATGGTCGGGTTTCGCTCGAGCTGGCAACGGATGCACACGACATTGGCGACCTGCCCGATCTGCCGCTCGACAACGGCGACACGATTTATGTTCCGCCGCGTCCGGCCTTCGTGACTGTCGTGGGTGCGGTCGACAACGAAAACGCGCTGATCTGGAAGCAGGGTCGCACGGTTAGCGACGCGCTGCGCGTGGCCGGTGTGCAACAGGATATTGCAGAAGTGGACTCGGCATTCGTTTTGCGTGCCGACGGCAGCGTGTTCAACCATGACTCTGCACATTGGATGAGCTCGTTCGATTCGACGCAGCTGATGCCGGGCGATACGGTCGTGGTACCGGAGAAGGTTGATCCGCGTTCGGGCATGACGAAGTTTATTGCTGGGCTGAAAGACTGGTCGCAGGTCCTTGCTAACTTCGGGCTTAGCGCGGCGGCCATTGAGGTATTCAAGTAAGACAATCATGGAAGATACTCAAGCAACCACGATGAAGCTTAGCGAAGATCAGCAACCCATAACTAAACGTGAATACGCTCAGGAAATCAGCGTCTTCGATATCTTAGTGTTGTTGGGCGAGCAAAAGCGAGTACTGTTCGGAACGGTCTTCGCCGCGATGACTGTGTCAATCGCGGGCAGCCTTTTATGGCCCGCGGAATATACGGGCAAGACCGTTTTGTTGCCTCCGCAGCAGAATAAGTCCGCGCTTAGCTTGCTGTCTGGACTTGGGTCGCTTGCGGACATCGGTGGCGCGATTGGCGGTAAAAGTCCAGATGGGACCTACGTTGGATTACTGCAGAGTAACGTTGTCGCAGACGATTTGACTGCGCGCTTTAAACTGAAAGAGCGTTATAGCAAGCACACTACCGAAGATGTACGAAAAGAACTGCGCGACAACGTCAAAGTCAGCAGTGATAGGCAGAATGGTTTCATTACGATCGAAGTAACGGATCGATCTCCGATCTTCGCTGCAACGTTGGCTAATGCTTACGTTGACGAACTACGTAAACAACTTAATCGGCTAGCGGTCACTGATGCGCAGCAGCGGACTCGATTCTTTCAGGCTCAGATCGACCAAACACTGGACCGACTCAGCGTAGCTGAATCGACCTTCGATCTAGCGCGAAAAAAAGGTGGAGTTGTTAGTCTTGATGGGCAGGTGGCTAGTAGCATTCAAGCTGCCGCCCAGCTTCGAGCGAAGATCACCGCCAGCGAAATCGAACTGCAGTCGATGCGCACGTACGAAACCCAAGAAAATCCGGAAGTTCAAAAAACATTGGCTGCTATTGGCGCGATGCGAGAGCAACTAGCCAGCTTGGAGGGCGGAGCGTCCAGCAGCAGTGGAACTGGCAAAGACGATACCGCTGCACTGGCGAATATCCGTGCTTTCCGCGAGGTGAAGTATGAAGAAGCCGTTCTTGATCAGTTTCGGCAGCAATTAGAACTAGCTAAAGTTGATGAAGCGAAGGAAGGTCCTTTAGTTCAACAGATAGATTCGGCAATCCCCCCTGAAAAGAAGTCAGCCCCTCATCGGGCGCTTATTATTTTAGCGGGAAGTTTTTTGGGTGTAGTGCTCGGATTGTTGATTGCATTCTCGAAAGCCATTGCGGCCCGGGAATCGGCTTTTCGCGATGATTTATCGCGAGTGGTCGACGCGTGGCGACCCGCTCGTTCATCAAGATCACAGTTGGAAGCTGGCAAGTGAAAAATCTGAGAAAGATAAGCTTATCCAGTCGCCGCGTTTGCTAAATAAAATCGGCGTTTGAAAATAGTGTTGAAGATACACATATCGATAGTGGCATTTTGTTTTGAATTCTGACGGTTGCGTAAATTGAACAAATTTATTAAAAATTTCGTTTCCGTTGGATTTATAAATGCAGCAAATGCTGCGCCTTTAATAACAATGCCGTACCTAATCCACGTGATTGGTATTGAGCGATTCGGATCATTGTCTTTAGCTACGGCGTTTGTTGCGTATTTCGGAATTATAATAGACTACGGATTTAATCTTTCCGCTGTTCGCGAAATTTCAATCAATCGTAGTGAGCCGTCGCGCATAAATCATATATGCGCAACCGTTTTTTATGTAAAAATTATTCTAGTTGTAGCTTGTCTCTTGGTATTTTTATGCATTGTGCGCGCACTCCCATACATGTGGGATATGCATACGCTTTATTTTTTGACATTTATAGCTATGTTGGGACAGACCTTTCTTCCTGGATGGTTTTTCCAAGGTGTAGAACAAATGTCAGCCGCTGTTTATTTAAGTGCCATCTCGAGGATTATACCGTCGGCGTTGACATTCTTTTTCGTCCACTCGCGAGACGATTATTTATGGGTTCCCGGATTATCTGCGATCGCAGGCGCGGCTACAGTAATAACAGCGGCTATCCTCTTGCGATATAAATTTGATATCAGAATGACTTTGCCGGATGCTCGGTCAATAAAGCAAAGCTTTCGCGGCGGTTGGTATCTCTTTTTGTCGCAGGTGAATATTTCACTGTTTAGTAACTCAAACTCAGTGATTCTGGGTGTTGTGAGTGGCCCGTTGGCCGTGGGCTATTTCTCCTCTGCCGAAAAAATCATGCGCGCTATAGCTTTTTTGGGCACACCTTTGACGACAGTTTTGTTTCCACATGTTGCAAGAAATATAAAGGCGAATCCAAGCCGAATGCTAAAAAAATTGGACGGAATTTTGCTCATCGCAATTGCATTGCAAATCATCGTCATTGCTCCGATTTTTTTTCTCGCCGATCATATTATTAATCTTTTATATAATTCCGACGTCGGTGCGTCAGAGATACTGAAGATAATCATTGTTGTTCCTATATTTATTATGGTGAACAACATCTATGGTGTGCAGGTAATGCTCAACACTGGTTTCGATAAGCAATATTTTGGAATATTGCTTATCGCAGGTGTTGTCAATATACCGTTGTGCTTTTTATTATCCAAATTTTTTAGTGGATTGGGAACGGCTATTTCGCTCCTCGTAATTGAATTTCTTATTGCATTCTTGATGGGATTTTTCGTACAGAAACTGAAGCGAAGCTTAGATTGATAGTGATTGTTAAAAAATCAATAAGTAAGCCGTGCTGAAATTTGTGGCGGTTTGATAAAGTAATAAAAATCTAAAGTATCGATTTCTTTGGCGAAATTCGTCAGGGTTGCCTCTTTGGAGAGAGTTATCGTGGTAAACCGCAAGCTACATGGGGTTGTCGTGCTGTATAACCCGGGCGTAGAAGTAATCGATGCTATTGAGTCTTATAGGCAGTGTCTCGGACATCTGTACATTATCGATAACTCCGAGAGGCGGAATGAGCAAGTTTTTTCGCGTTTAAGTCTCCTGCCGCAGAGTACTTATATTGGTGAATACGAAAACAAAGGCGTTGCACTAGCTTTAAACATTGGCGCTCGTGAAGCAATAAAAAATGGGGCGCAATGGCTGTTGACGATGGACCAAGATAGTACATTTCGCGCAGCCGAGCTTGAAAAATTTCTAGATGCCTTTGAGGCACTTAGATCGCGACATGATGAAATTGGTATTCTTTCTCCCTCGCATAACGATAAGGGAGTAAAAGGACTAGAGGTGCGCCCTGTCGTTATGACGTCGGGAAATATATTGAACCTTCACGCTTTTACATGTGTGAGTGGATTTGAAGAGAAGCTATTCATCGATGCAGTTGATTATGATTTTTGTCTGCGTCTGAAAAATTCAAAATTCACTGTGTTTCAGATCAATGATGTGATGCTAGATCATAAGTTGGGAACTACGAAAGAAATTTCCTTCATTGGATTTCGTCGTTCGATATCAGTGCATTCCCCACTTCGTCGGTATTATATGACGAGAAATGCCTTATATTATTGGCGGAAGCATTTTTGGAAGCATCCGATTTTTGTTGTGTCGGAGATTATGAAATTTTCGAAAAATTTTATCGAAATAATGCTTTTTAGTGAAAATCGACGAGCCGATTTCGGTTATATGATTCGCGGAATTATCGATTATTATCGCGGAAATTTCGGCCAATTTAAAAATTAAAGAGAAAATAATTTTTAACGCCTATTATTGCGCATGAATATTTGAAATGCATGATAAATGCATCAAGCAATGATCGACATTAAATTCAAACAACATGCTGATCTAATTTGGTAGTTAATGTGACTATTTTAAGAGTGCGTATTTTTCCACCTGTCAGAGTCGCTTTATGAAGATTCTACCCTCCCGCGATCTCGGATTTTCCCTTATTTCTCCGAACAACGCGGCGGTGTACTCATTCATTATATGTGTAATTTTCACGACGTTTACGGCGTATAATTATACGGATATTGTTGGTGAGCCAAATTTGATGTTCCTGAATTGGCGAGTGCTGACATACGTAATTGCCTGTATCCTAGCTTATTCAGCAGGGGTGTCTGTTGCAACAAAATTTCGATTCCCTAGAATCTCATTAATCGGCATTCATTTTTCAATATCGAGGCGAACTTTTTATCTGATTCCGATGCTGATTTCCTGCTGCGCAACAATTTACGTTGGCGTTGCATTAATCGAGTCGAATAATCTGTTCGTTTTGTTTCTGGAAAGTGTCGCAAATACGGATATCAAGGGAAGTCTGGAAGTTGATCCCATATTTTTTTATGTTTTATATTCGCATATTGCAATAACTTTATGGGCTTCAAAAGAAGTCTATGATGAAAAAGCGACCAACCTGGTGCGCTATATGTATTGGTTTATGTGTATTCTCACAGTTACCGTTTCTCTATTAATTTTGGCAAGGTATGTCTTAATCCCTTTCCTAATGTGCATTGGAGTACTGCGTGTACGTGCTCGCTACATTAAAAAAGGAAGCGTCAATCACGTCGCAATTTTTGCGGCTATCTCAGCTTTGGTAGGCTTGTTCGTGTTGATCGCAGTCGCAAGAGGTGGTCAAGGGTTTGAAGCGCTTTACAATTATGGTCCAGCGTCGTTCAATCGCCTTGCAGCCGTCTTGGCTGGGCGAATTGACATTAACGTCCCTAGTTCCTACTATATTATGTCGTCGTTCAAGCACGATTGGAGTTATTACGAAATCGTTATGAATGAGCACGACGCAGTTGAGGGAGCAGGCCTTGACTGGAGTCTCAATTGGTTAACTGCTTATGGATACGTGTTCCAGGCCATTGGTGTCTTCTCGTTGCTGTATTTTTTTGTAATTGGACTAATTTCCGGATTCGCCTGGTCTGGATTTAAGGTCGGTAAGAGCTGGGCTATAGTATTTTATCCTTGGATATTTTCGAGTGTGATCTTATGGTTCACCTATAATATTGCCGGATATGCTCAAACATATATTCTATTAATAGTCGGAACGATTTTGGGCGGATATTCACGACTATTTGGGATGAATGTCAAATTCGAGGATAACGTTCACTCTTCGGATTAGAATGAATTGAGTGTTTTTTTTGCGTATTTATTTAATTTGAAATTTTTAGTGGTTTGTGGGTAATTAAATAAATATCGCATTTTAATTCGATAAATTTAAAAAGAGAAGCTTGTGAGCAATATTTCTTGCGTTATTCACACTTATAATTCAGCGCAATATCTTGACGCCTGTCTTAGCAGCGTCAACTGGTGCTCTGAAATTGTCATTGTTGACATGCACAGCACTGACGAAACCGTTGAGATTGCGAGCAGGCACGGGGCGAAAATTTACTTTCACGAGAATGTTGGATTTGCTGATCCAGCACGTGCATTTGGCCTTTCGAAATGCTCGCATCAGTGGGTCTTGGCAATAGATTCGGATGAGATAGTGCCTTACGACTTATCGATCAAATTAAAGGAAATTGCGGCACGTGATTTATGCGATGTTGCGAGAATTTCTTTTAGAAATTTCTTTTTTGGTCGTGAAATTCTAGGTTCGGGTTGGGGATATAAAAATCAGGTAATTCCGCGATTTTTCAAAAAAGGAAAACTAAACTATGAAAAGCGTGTTCACGATTTTGTTAAAATCGAAGATGGCTGTAGAATTATAAAAATAATTGGGGAAAATGTTTCAATCGTTCATTTTAATTATAACGATGTAAAGCATTTTATCAGAAAATTGGATAATTATACTGATTTTGAGGTGGAATCTCAAAAGTACAATTACGGGAAGCCGCTTTTATTTCGAATCATCTATCACGTAACTCGAGAGTTGGTTGGCAGATTTTTAATTCTTAAAGGCTATAAAGATGGATGGCTTGGCCTTTATTTGGCTATGGCCATGGCATTCTACCGCAGTACAGCAATTGCAAAAAAGAATCTTCCCAATGGCGCTAACGCCGTGGCGATTTACAGAAATTATGCGAAGCAGCTATTAGAGCAGTATCGCCGCTAGAGGGCGTTTGGAGGCGCTACAGCCGATCCTGAAAGATATTCATATGATCGGAGTGCCTCTTATCTTTCGTTTTGCGGCGACGACATATGTAGTGCAACGAACTTGACACAGCGATCAAATATTTTGTGAAAACGAGAAGCCGCTGTGCCTGATGTGGCTATGCCAAGCAATATTTTCCCGTCGTGTTAATTCCAAACGACGTTGCACCACCGATGAGCAAGATGCCGCGCAGAGTGATTTTTCGCAACGTGCTTGATGACTTCGAGACCCGCGTGCACGCGACGTGAATATTCGACGTGCGGATTTTGCACGAGATTGACAAGTTCTTCGCTGGTACACGTCAAACTTGCGCAGTCGGCGTCGACGCCCTCGAACGTGATCTGTGTGCCCAAAGGCAACACGCCGAACGACATCGCTTCAAGGACCTTGGTCTTTACCCCGCCGCTGACGAACGAAGGAGCAAGCAAAATGCTCCCCGGCAGATAGGCGTCGGCGATATCGGCGACGAAGCCGTGGAACGTAACGTTATTCACCGTGCCGTACTGACCGTGTTGCTTGCCGTAGATATGCAATTCCGCATCGGGTTTCAGATTCGACCACAGCGCTAGCAGATACTCGATCGACTTGCGGTTTTGCAGCAAGCTATCCGAGCCAATAAAAATAAAGCGCTGAAATTTCCCGAGTGCCGCGGGCGCTTCGATCGCGTCCATGTACGGCGGAATGGTTTCAACGGGCGCATTGGGGCAGTGCTCGATCAAATGAGCGGCATCTACTGACGAAACCAGCACGACGCTATCGCTCACCTTGCAGATCCGCTGTTCTTCGCGCCGGAGAGCGCGATACTCATACGCTTGAATCGAACGGGCGACGAGACCATCTAGAACGTAGCGCTGAAACCACGCGGGCACAAGCTGCTTAAGGTATCCCATCGAAATCGGCTCGCGCTCGCGCGCCAAGGCTTCGGTGCGGCGGGACATGAGATCGTCGAAGTCGCAGACGATTCGCAGGTTAGGGAAGCGGCGGCGCAAAGCCACCGCGTCGCCTCCGGACCGCACGCCGTCGAAATAGACAGTCTCGGGATTCAGCTCCTGCACGGCTTGCGAGATTTTCTGGAGCGACGAAGGACCTCTGAACAGCATGCTTTGCAGCGGCACCATTTGACCTTTCATCATCTGGCGAGCCGCCCACAGCGATGTCCGAGCAATGGCGCGCAGCGAGCGCCGCTCGAGCAACGAAGGCAAATGCAGTTGATGGACATCACCTCTGGCTTCGAGGCTGTTCAGGATGAACGCCATCGTTCGCTCCCGGCCGCTTCCGGCAAGCTTGGGAATACGCCGGGTACAGACCATCAAAACGCGCGGCTTTTGTGGGGTCGCAGCAGCGATGCCTACGCTCGGTCGCGTAATAGCGGATTCGAGCAGGTTGCCGGAAATCGTCGACATTACTTTTCAGCCTTGGTTGCGGTTACTGAGGTTCTGCGCTCTATCTGTTAAACGGCTTAAGAAGTATTTTCTTAAGGAAATGTGGCGCTCTGAGCCTAAGTTTTATGAAATTTGTGTTGAGCCGATCCGCAACGCGTAGCTTGGATAGACGCGCTTTTTGCGCTTCCGAAGCCGAAACGGAGATGTCTGCCACAATGAAATCCAACTGACGAAGCCGCGCGGGAAGACGATGTTCCAGGTAGATGCTCATTAGCTTCCGGTTTCGGGTATCGCGATCCAACTCACGGCCTGGAATAGCTTGATACCAACCTTTGAGCCAATGGGTCGGTCTGAGCCAGCTATCCACATCGGCGAGATAGCGTGCCGGCAGGCCAGGCAACACCGACTTCGAGAAGTTCTCGAAATTTTCTGGCTCTTCGTAAAATCTCACCTTGCTAAGTGTTCGCAGCGAAGCGCGAAGCGCAAACAACCAGGTCGACAGGTAACCGTCTTTTCCGGAGACTTGCTCGATGCCAGAACTGATCGGCATGCGCAGCCCGATGTACTCGTTGCTTTGCCCGTAATTCGACTTCAAATTGTCGAAGAGAATATTGAGCGACAAATGCGACAGCCATTTGATATGACTGCTTATCGCCGTGTCATTCAAGAAGACGAACGTCGCCGTATCGTCGTCTCCGAGTCCGGCAGCCTTCGCTGCTGCCGAGATTTTCCCCAAGCCTTCCTGATATCCCGAGAATTCCATCGCTTCGTTCGGGTTGGCGACGAAAGCGGCCGCTTCGGGCTGATCAGTGCGGACAATCTCGCAGTGCGTCGAATGTTGCGCCGCGAGCCGGCGGGCTAACTTCCGAACCGCGAATGAATGCCGGTCGCCATACTGCACGATAACGACGAAGCATTTATTCATCGAGCACTCGCAGGCAAGGCGCATCGGCACAATGGCTTCACTGCCGCGAGGCGCTTTTCGCTGCCACAACAACGCGCCTGTTTATTCATGGCGTCAGTTCGTTATCGTCCAGGACTGCGCGCCCATGCCGGTAAAGTGAAAGTTCATGACCGAACCGGGGAATTTGGCGAGCTCGCGCAAAACGGACATGCGGCGTTTGGGCGGAACGAAGAACATCATGAAACCGCCGCCGCCAGCGCCGGAGATCTTGCCGGCGACCGCGCCAGCCGATAGGGCAGCTTCGTGAACGGCGTCGATATCGGGATTGGAAATGCCTTGAGCCAACCGCTTTTTCGCAATCCACGAACGGCCCAGGATCGTTGCGTAGCGATCCAGTCCACCACGCAGGATGGCCTCTTTCATTTCAACAGCGTCTTGCTTCAGTTCAAGCATTGCACCAACAGACTTGGTGTCGCCTGCGTTTGTATTGTCGATTTGACGTTGAATAATCGAGGCTGAAGACCTTGACTGGCCCGTGTAATAAAGAACCGTGGAAGCTTCCAGTTCATTGATGATCCAGTCTTTCACGCGCAGCGGATTGACGAGCACTCGATCATTTGCGTTGAATTCGATGAAATTGAAGCCGCCGAATGCCGCCGCATATTGATCCTGCTTGCCGCCGGCGAGCCCGAGATCGATTCGCTCGATTTCGAAGGCCAAATGGGCAATTTCATATTCGCCCAAGCCGAGTTGCAGCCATTCCGAGTAGGCCTGCAGAATACACACGATCATCGTGGACGACGTACCGAGACCGGAACCCGCCGGTGCATCGGCGAACGTCGTCAGCTTGAGCGAGAGCGGCCGGCCGCCGTTGAATTGCTTGACGATGCGCCGGTAAATTCCGCGATGCAGCCGCAACGGATCTTCATCGGGCAAGTCGGCCGACGCCTCGAGATCGACGACTTCTTCGCGATCTTCCGAGTAGAAAACGACTCGGCCGTCGTCACTCGGCTCGAGAATGGCCTGTGCGTAAAGATCGATCGTCGCGTTCAGTACACAGCCCCCGTGGCTGTCGCTGAATGGGCTGACGTCGGTACCGCCCCCGGCGAGTCCGAGGCGCAAAGGCGCTCTCGAACGAATTATCTTTTTGGTCATGTTGTTCTAGGCTGAATGGCGCGCTCAAGCGCGCGACTAAGGCAGATTTTATTGCCGCTCCAGAAACCAGTTCACTGCTTCGTGAAGATCTTTGGCGCGATGGTCGGCATGCTCGTTCGCGTCGGCAGGAAGCGCGTGTCCGGATTCGACGAGAATGTTGGTCGCCACGCCTGCGGCGCGCCCCGCGTCCGTATCGGAGATCTTGTCGCCAATGAGAACCGAGCGATCAACGCGCAGATTCAAGTCACGCACGGCTTGCTCGATCATGCCCGGGCCCGGCTTTCTGCAATGGCAGTCCACTGCGTACTCCGCGACTGTCCCTTCGGGATGATGAGGGCAGTGATACACGCGCTCGACTTGGATCTGCCGATCGTTGAATAGATCGAGCATGTGGCTGGTCAGACGCTGAAACTGTGCTTCGGTGTATTTGCCTTTTGCGATTCCGGCCTGATTCGTCACAACGACAATCGCATAGCCGGCGTCACGCAACGCGGCGAGGGCGTCAAATACGCCCGGCAAAATATGGAAGTCTTCTATGCGGTGAACATAGTTGAGTTCGGCGTTGATGACGCCGTCCCGGTCAATGAAGGCCGCTCGCCGCGCTTCACCGGTTTCCATGGCGGGCATTGAACAGGAAGTAGTCGTCCGGTACGCCGATATCGGTGAATTCGCCTTCCACTGCAAGACCCGTCAGGTTGCCGCGCTGGGCAAGCTTGGGCAAAACCACGGATTCCAGCGAGAACGCCGACGTGTTCTCCCAAGGAAGCGCATCGCTACACAGGCGATAAATACCGGCATTGATATAGCCCGCAGACGTCTGTCCTTTCTCCAGGAAGCCGGTCACCTTTCCCGTTGCGTCGATGTCGACGCCGCCGAATCGCGCGCGATTTTCCACGCGCGTGAGCGCCATGCGGAACAGTTCGCCGTTCGCACGGTTCAGCGAAGGCAGCATGCCTGACAGGTCGCCTTCCAGGTAGCTGTCGCCGTTGACGACCAGCGCTTCGTCGAGACCTTGCGTCTTGAAAGCATTCAAGATCGCGCCCCCCGTACCGAGCAATTCTTCTTCGACGACATAGCGAATCGATGCGCCGACATTCAACGTGTCGAGCATGTCGATGATCTTGTCCGCCATGAAGCCGAGCGAAAGAACGACATCCGTCACGCCACTCGCGACGAGTTTTTCCACCAGAAGGGAAAGAAACGGTCTATCGCCAATCGGCGCGAGGCATTTGGGGCGATCGGCAATGACGCCGCGCAGGCGCGTGCCCAGCCCACCTGCAAGCACGATGCAGGTTTGCGAGTTCTTCAATGTCATTGCGGAGCGAACTCGCCGAAAATATCCAGTTCAACGTGCGCGCACAGCATGTGGCCGATGAGAATGTGGCATTCCTGAATGCGCGGCGTATGCGCGGACGGCGCGCGGAGAACGTGATCGACACCGTTGAGATCGCCATTCAAACCGCAGAGCGCGACAGACGTCACGCCAAGGTCTTTGCACACTTCGAACGCGGCGAGAATGTTTTTGGAGCGACCTGACGTCGTGATCCCGACGAACATGTCGCCGGCACGTGCTTGCGCTTCGAGCTGACGGCGAAACAGTTTTTCGTAGCCGTAATCGTTACCGATTGCGGTCAGCATCGACGTATCGGTCGACAGCGAAAGCGAGGGGAGCCCGGGACGGTCGAATTCGAAGCGGCTGACGAACTCGGCAGCCAAATGCTGCGCGTCCGCCGCGCTGCCGCCGTTGCCGGCGAAAATAACGCGATTGCCCCGTTTGAACGTTTCCGTCATCGCTTCGGCAACGGTAACGATTTTTCGCAGCGTCGGCTCATCTGCAAGCAGCGCCTTTTTAGCCGCGATGGAATCTTCAATACCGTCTTTTAATTGCTGAAGCGCGGTCTCTGTTGCGTTCACGTGTGACATTTTATTCTTCGCTAAGCCAAAAAATTGCGTATCGCATAAATTCGTGACAGATATCCCCAGGCAGCAGGCCGATCCGACGTCGATACACATCCCCGTTTTGAAACTGGACTGACGGAATATTCTTACGCGGCAGCTATTCTGCCCTCGACGGTGGCGACACACAAGGGCCGTACTGCGTGCGCACAACAGTGTGAGTGTGCGGAGGTGGATCGGTAAGTCCCTGAAAAAGTGGGCAAACGCCGGATCACCACAGTGCGTCACCTAGCTGTCGACGCCAGCGCGGAGAAGATGAAACCTGTGTGACTTTGGTGTGGAAATTTGAGCGTTGAGATGGTCAACCGGATGCTATACTGCCGCGCAAAAATTGAGAGTGCCTCGGGGAAAATGAAGGTCAATCACATCACGACGTTGGACGCAGTGCGTTTCGCCGCTGCGCTTTGGGTGCTGTCGTTCCATTACACGGCAACGGAGTTCGTCACCGCCGCCGCACCGTTCACAAAATACGGGTTTCTTGGTGTTCCGCTTTTTTTCATGATCAGCGGCTATGTGATCGCGCTTAGCCTTGCTTCTTCCAGTTCGCCTCAACGATTTTTGGTAAATAGACTTTTCCGGCTCTACCCTGCATTCGTTGTTTGCTCAGTGATCACTATCGTGTATGTGGCAGTATTTTCGGGCATGCCACACTTTACACTGAAGGAAATCGCTCTTAATGCAACGATGATGGGCGAGGGTTTGAATATACGACTCATTAACGGCGCGTATTGGTCGCTGACTGTCGAGTGGCTTTTTTATCTGATGATGGCGGGAGTTTTTGCGACAATCGGAGTGCGACGTTTGTCGGTCTTCCTGTGGTTGTGGCTGGCACTTTCCGTTTTTCAAATATTCTTTGACGTGAGTTTGCTGAAAAAATTGTTCGTGCTTCGCTACGCACCGTTTTTCGTAGGTGGAGCATCTTTCTATCTGATCGCTCATAGCGATCGAAAGGCACTCTCTCATTGGCTGTTGTGTGTTGTCAGTTTTCCAGTCTCATGCTATTGGGCAATTGAGAAAGCACAAGGCATCCCCGATGTTGGCACTTTTAATTTCTTTGCCATGATTGCGTGCGTTGCTGCATTTTATATGCTGATGGGAAATCTGGGCCGTACGCCTGATTTCCTTAGCCGCCACAAAGGATTTTTTGGACTCGCCGGAAGGACGAGTTATCCCCTTTATCTAATTCACGAGACGATTGGCGTGGATATTCTTAATAAATTTAATATGCACGGTCTGGCTGGTGCGGGTTTTATTCTCGCTATTACCGTTGCAGCAGTTTGCGTCGCAATTGTTATTAGTGAATACATCGAGCGACCGGTTATCGCGCTACTCAAGCGCTCGGTGGCGCTACACCGTCCTACTCCGTCTGTGACTTAACAGTGATGTGATTCTGCTGTGAAAAGTCGAAAATTACGCTCTTACAAGGGCTGATGGCAGCGGATTTATTCCAATCTATTGAGATTGGCGCAGTTCAAAAAACTGCGCCGCCGAGATCAAGCGTAATTTAATAAATATGACTTAATTTGATCTGTCTTACGAGCGCTTCAAGTTGATTGGGTTTCCCCTCAAGTCTTCGACGGCAAAAATACGTCAAGCAATTTGGGGCACTGTGGCCAACTCACAACCCCGTCCGAACCCCCCAAAGCTCCGGAAACAACACCACATCCAGCATCTTCCTCAGATACTGCGCGCCATTCGTCCCGCCGGTCCCCTGCTTGAACCCAATAATCCGCTCAACCGTAGTGACATGCCTGAACCGCCACTGCCTGAATGCATCCTCGAGATCCACCAGCTCTTCGGCCATTTCATAAAGATCCCAATACTGCGTCGGGTTCCGATACACCTCGAGCCACGCCGCCTCAACCGAAGCATCATGCGCCATCGGCAGCGACCAATCGCGAGCCAGCCGCTCAGGCGCAATAGCAAACCCTCGTCTCGCCAGCAACCTCACCACTTCGTCATAAAACGAAGGCGCTTCCAACGTCGCCTTAACCTGCGCATGAATCTCCGCACGGTGCTCATGCGGCTTCAACATCTGCGCATTCTTGTTGCCCAGCAGAAACTCGATCTGCCGATACTGATAAGACTGGAACCCGGAAGAAGCGCCCAGATAAGGCCGCATCGCCGTGTACTCGGAAGGTGTCATGGTCGACAACACATTCCACGCCTGCACAAGTTGCTCCATGATCCGCGACACACGCGCGAGCTGCTTGAACGCCGGCGGCAACGCATCGTTGTGCACGTTCGCGAGCGCCGCGCGAAGCTCGTAAAGCGCGAGCTTCATCCACAACTCACTCGTTTGATGCTGCACGATAAACAGCATCTCGTTGTGATCGGGCGATAACGGATGCTGTGCATTCAGCACCGATTCGAGCGCCAGATAATCGCCATAACTCATCGACTTCGAAAAATCGAGTTGCGCGTCGTGCCAGCCATCGCCTTGTTCGGCAGCGCCCGCATCGGTGGCTTCGCTCGCAGCGGAAGCGGCAGCAGGCGCCGCCGAGCCGTGCCCAAACGGACAGCCACCGCGCGGCGCGGCATCGTTACCGTTCGACTCCGGCATCCCCGGAACTTGCATATGATCGTTCATCGACAAACTCCTCAGGTAACCGCGCCACGCGCTGCGAATTCGGGCTTACGCCACTGCTCGGTCGCGAGCACGTCACGCAGCGTTTCCACGGCGTCCCACACATCCACGTAACGCAGATACAGCGGCGTAAAGCCGAAGCGCAGCACGCGCGGCTCGCGATAATCGCCGATCACGCCGCGCGCGATCAACGCCTGCATCACCTCGAAACCGTGCGGATGCTCGAAGCTCACGTGCGAGCCGCGCGGTGCGTGATCGCGCGGCGTCACGAGCGTGAGGTCGAATTCCTTGCAACGCGTCTCGACCAGTTCGATAAACAGATCCGTCAACGCGAGCGACTTGCGGCGCACGGCCTGCATGTCGGTTTGCAGAAACACGTCGAGACCGCATTCCACGAGCGCCATCGAAACGATCGGCTGCGTGCCGCAGAGGAAGCGGCCGATGCCGTCGTCGGGGCGATATTCCGGGTTCATCTCGAACGGCTTGCGGTGACCCCACCAGCCCGAAAGCGGCTGCGAAAACGCATTCTGATGGCGCTTGGGCACCCACACGAAACCCGGCGAACCCGGACCGCCATTCAGGTACTTGTACGTGCAACCCACCGCGTAATCCGCGTTGGCGCCGTTCAGGTCCACGGGCACCGCGCCCGCCGAATGCGCGAGATCCCACAGCGCGAGCGCGCCTTGCGCGTGAATGTGCTCGGTGAGCGCGCGCATGTCGTGCATCTCGCCGGTGCGGTAGTTCACGTGCGTGATCATCGCCACGGCCACGTCGTCGCGAATCGCCGCGGGCAGTTCCGCAGGGTCATCCACGAGACGAAGTTCATAACCGCGATCGAGTTGCTCGATCAGGCCTTGCGCGATGTACAGATCGCTCGGGAAATTCGAGCGCTCGGACACGATCACGCGGCGCTTCGGGTCGCGCGCGTTCTGCACGCGCAGCGCGGCGGAAAGCGCCTTGAACAGGTTGATCGAAATGGTATCGGTGACAACGACTTCGTCGTCTTCCGCGCCGATCAGCGTCGCCAGCTTGTTGCCCAGGCGGCGCGGCATCGCGAACCAGCCCGCGCTGTTCCAGCTGCGGATCAAACCGTCGCCCCATTCGCCGGCAATCACGGCTTGCGCGCGCGCGGCCGCGGCCGATGGCGGCACGCCGAGCGAGTTGCCGTCGAGATAAATCGTGTCGGCGGCGAGCGTGAATTGCTCGCGCAGCGCGGCGAGCGGGTCGGCGCTATCGAGCGCGAGAGCTTCGTTACGGTCGTTCATGAGCGATATCGTCAGGGATGTCGAAAATGTCGAAAAAGAATCAAGGCAACGCACGCAGCACGGCGCGCACGGGGCTCGCATCGAGCGTGGCGAACTTGAGCGGCAGCGCGATCAGTTCGTAGTCGCCGGGCGCGATCGCATCGAGCACGACGCCTTCGAGAATCGCCATGCGATGCGCGCGAATGCGGTGATGCGCGTCCATCGTTTTGGATTCCTGCGGATCGAGCGAGGGCGTGTCGATACCGATCAGCTTCACGCCGTGCGAAGCCAGCAAATCGATCGTCTCGGGCGCCACGGCGCAAAACGCGCTGTCCCAGCGGTCCTGCGGCACGTTCGCATAAGTGCGCAACAAAATGCGCGGCGGGATGCCGTCGAGCGCGTTTTCCACGTGTTCGGGCAGCACCAGCGGCGCCGCGCCGATGCAATGAATCACGCGGCATACACCGATATACGTCTCGAGCGGCACGGCGCCGATCGGTGCGCCTTCGGCGTCGTAGTGGAGCGGGGCGTCGGTGTGAGCGCCCGTGTGTGGCGAAAGCGTCACACGCGCCACGTTCACGGGCGAGCCGGCTTCCATGCGCCAGACGCGCTCCACGCCAACCGGCGTATCGCCCGGCCAGACGGGCGTTTCAGGCTGTATCGACGGGGAAATGTCCCAGATCGGAGTCATGTCAAGAAAGGTTCTCGTGGTTCTTGCACAGGGGATCTTCGAATGATAGGCAAGCCTACGTGAAATGTGCTTGCGAAAAAAACGCCGCAAACATCGGTTCTTGGCACATAATTTGTAACAAGACGGGAATGGAGACCAAATATGAACGCAATCTCGCTGGATGCTACCGATTGCCGTATTCTCGCCGTGCTGCAGAACGAGGGGCGGATCAGCAATCTGGATTTGGCGGAGCGTATTTCGCTCTCGCCTTCGGCGTGTCTACGCCGTTTGCGGCTGCTGGAAGAACAGGGTGTGGTGGAGCGCTACCGCGCGAGCTTGAACCGGGAGATTCTCGGCTTCGAGATGGAAGCCTTCGTGCAGGTGTCGATGCGCAACGACCAGGAAAGCTGGCACGAGCGCTTCGTCGCGGCGTTGCGCGACTGGCCGGAAGTGGTGGGCGCGTACGTGGTGACGGGCGAGACGCATTATCTGCTGCGCGTGCTCGCCCACAATCTCAAGCACTACTCGGACTTCGTGCTGAACAAGCTGTACAAGGCGCCGGGCGTGATGGACATTCGCTCGAATATCGTGCTGACCACGCTGAAGGTGGAGGCGGGCCTGCCCGTCGACCTGATCGCGCAGCGCGAGCCGAAGCCCACGCCGGTCGAGGCACGCTGAGCGTTATCGAGCGCCGCTCGAAGCGACCTTACAGCGAACTCAACTGATGAAACGCGCCGCCGTGGAACACGAGCGGCGCGGCTTCGTCGCCGTCTTCGCGCACGCCGCAGCGTTCCACTTCGCCCACGAAAATCACGTGGTCGCCTTCGTCGTAGCGGCTGCGGTTATGGCACTCGAACCAGGCGATTGCACCGTCGAGCACGGGCATGCCGCTGTCGCCGGCCGCGTGCGAGACGCCTTCGAAGCGGTCGCCCTTCACGGTCGCGAAACGCTTGCACAGGTCGAGCTGCGACGCCGCGAGCACATTCACCACATAATGGCTGTTGGTGCGAAACACGGGCATGGAGGCCGAGCGCGTTGCGAGGCTCCAGAGCACGAGCGGCGGCGTGAGCGACACCGAGTTGAACGAGCTGGCCGTAATGCCGATCAGCTGGCCGTCGGGCGCGCGCGTGGTGATCACGGTCACGCCGGTGGCGAACTGGCCGAGCGCGCGGCGGAACGCGGCGCCGTCGAAGTTGGGCGGGCTGGCGCGGCGCGTCATGGGCGCTCGCCTGCGAAAAGCGGGCACGCGCGGCGCGCGGCAAAGAGGAAAGTCAGGTCGGACATCATGTGGAAATTCGGCGAATTGCCCCAATTTTAACGAAATCCGCTGCCAGGCGGCTCGCATTGCCCTTTGCAGCGGCGCGGGATTCAAAACGCATCAAGCACGCATCAACCGTGCATTGAGCACGCATCGATCACGAATCGGCACGCCGCAACGCCGTTTTCACGTTTTCAAGGAGCGAACAGCATGAGTCAAACAGTCGAAACCGCCACCCTCGGCGGCGGATGTTTCTGGTGTCTCGAAGCCGTGTACCTGCGCGTGGACGGCGTGGAAGCGGTGGAGTCGGGCTATGCGGGCGGTCAGGTCGACAACCCGAGCTACGAGCAGGTCTGCGACGGCGAAACGGGCCATGCCGAAGTCGTGAACGTGCAGTTCGATCCGGCGAAGATCGGCTTTCGCGAAATCCTCGACATCTTTTTCGCGATCCACGATCCGACCACGCTGAACCGCCAGGGCAACGACGTGGGCACGCAGTATCGCTCGGTGATCTTCACGCACTCGGAAGCGCAGCGCGAAACGGCCGAGCAGGCCATTCGCGAACTCGCGGCCGAAGGCGTGTACGACGGCAAGATCGTCACGCAGGTGCTGCCGCTCGACGGCAACTACTACCCGGCGGAGGCGTATCACCAGGACTACTTCGCACAGCACCCGAATCAGGGCTACTGCTCGTTCGTGGTCGCGCCGAAGGTGGCCAAGTTCCGCCAGAAGTTCGCGCACCGGCTCAAGCGGGAATAAGCGCGCAGGATGTGCCCACGCGCGGGCGAAGGCGTTCAGCCTGCCTCGCGCGTGGTGTCTTCCGCCTTCGATGATGTCGCGACATCCGGCGCGTCAGTTGCGTCAGGCGCATCAACCGTTTCAACCGCTTCATCCGTCGATGCCGGTTCGTCATCGCCATCTTCTTCGGCCGCCGCTTCCCCGCGCAGCCGCGCCATCTCCTCGGCAATCGCCCGCGCGAGCTTCGCGCACGTGAGCGGCGCCGAGCCTTCCGCCTTGTTGTTCGTCGTGATGAGCACGGGCTGGCCCGCGATCGCGTAGCGCGCGGCCAGTTCGGCGAGCGTCACGCGCGTGTGCGGATCTTCGTCCACGAGCTTGTCGAACGGCTCGTAGCGCGCTTTCGCCTGCTCGTACTTGAAGCCGCTGTGCAGGCTCCAGCGCACGATCAGCGGCCCGGCGGGCGCTTCGCCGTCCATCAGCGCGAGCGCCGCCGCCTGGCGCAGTGGATCGGGCATGCGCGCGTGCAAGCCGACGCAATAGCGCACGCCCGCCGCGCGCAGCGCGCGCACGAAGCGCGGCGTGAGCAGGATCGAATCGCGAATCTCCACGGCGTAGCACGGACCGTCGCCGCTTGGGGCGCCTTCCGCGGGCGCGGGCAGCGGCGGCAGTTCGGCGAGAAACGCGGCGAGCTTTTCGACGAACACGACCGGATCGGCGAGCAGTTGATCGGGTAGCGGCGGAAACTGGAACACGAGCGCGCCCGCTTTCGCGCCCAGGCCCGCGAGACACGGCTCGACGAACTCGCGCGCGGCCAGCTCCGCGTTCAGAAAGCACGGATTCGCCTCGACGGGCTCACCACGCTCGCCGCGCACGCTCGCGTCGGTGATGAGCGCGGGCGCCTTCACGATGAAGCGGAAGTGATCGGGCACCTGTTGCGCGTAGCGCAGGTAATCGGTCACGGTGAGCGGCGCGTAGAACGAGCGGTCGATGCTCACCGAGCGCAGCAGCGGATGCGCGCCGTACGCCTGTAAACCGTCGCGCGCGAGCTTCGACTGGCTGTAATCGTCGCCATAGACGATGCCGCGCCAGCCCGGAAACGACCACGACGAGGTGCCGAGCCGCACGCTGGCGGGCAGCCCGGCGGCAATATCGAGCGTGTCCTCGCTCGCGACGGCGGGCAGCACGCCGCGGCCTTTGCGTTTGGGCGCGGGTTTTTCGGGGGATTTGTCAGCCGATTGTGTCGATGGGACTACGCTATCGCCATCGTCACCATCGGCATGGGACGCGCGGGCAGGGCCCTTCGATTTGGGCTTGGGCTCGGGTTCGGGCGCCGTGAAGCCGAACAGATCGGGCTCGACTGGCTGCGGCTCGGCGCGCGCGGGCGCGGCGGTTTTCGCGGCAGCCGTACGGCGCGTGCCCGGGCGATGAAGCTCGCCGGAAGCCTCGCTGGCGTGATCGCCGAAAAGATCGTGATGGCCGTCGTCGCTTTCGTTCATGCGCTTGCGGGAAATCCTAAAACGCCGTGCCCCATCCTCGCGGCGCGCCAGCGCAGGGCGCGAGCGGCGCGGCGCGAGGCGCAATCCCTCGCCCGTTCGCCCGCGCCGCCGCGCATTCCGCCTTACTGCGCGCCTGATTGCAACGGCTTCTCGTACATATAACGGCGCGACCACGGCAGCGTTTTCGCGCTGCGGCCGGCCTTGCGGCAGACGATCTGGAAGATCGACACGTCGTCGTGTTCGAACGCGTACGCGCAACCCGCCAGATAGACGCGCCAGATGCGGAACTTCTCGTCGTCCACGAGCTGTTTCGCTTCCGCGGCGCGCGCCTCGAAGTTTTCCGCCCAGATTTCGAGCGTGTGCGCATAGTGACGGCGCAGGCTCTCGACGTCAACCGCTTCCAGCCCGCCGCGCTGCGCCGCTTCGAGCGCGAGGCCGATATGCGGCAGCTCGCCGTCGGGGAACACGTAGCGGTCGATGAACTCGCCGCCGCCCAGCGCCGTTTCGCCCGAATCGGCGTCCGACGACGTAATACCGTGATTCATGGCCACGCCGTCTTCGGCGAGCAGATCGTGCACCTTGCGGAAGTACTCGGGCAGATTCTTGCGGCCCACGTGCTCGAACATGCCCACGCTCGTGATGCGGTCGAAGGTGCCCTGCACGTCGCGGTAATCCTGCAGACGAATCTCGATGCGGTCTTCCAGGCCCGCCGCTTTCACGCGCGCCGTGGCGAGATCGAACTGGTTCTGCGAGAGCGTCACGCCCACGCAACGCGCGCCGAACTTCTGCGCCGCGCGCAGCACGAGCGCGCCCCAGCCGCAGCCGATATCGAGCAGCGTCTGGCCTTCCTGCACCTGAATCTTCGTGAGGATATGGTCGATCTTCTTGAGTTGCGCGGTGGCGAGGTCTTCGTCGCCGTTCTCGAAGTACGCGCACGAATAGACCATGTTCTCGTCGAGCCAGAGTTGGTAGAACTCGTTCGAGACGTCGTAGTGATACTGAATGGCGCGCTGGTCCGTCGACTTCGTGTGCGTGAAATAGCGCTTCACGCGCGCAAGCTTGCTGGCGCTCGACACCGTGTTGCGCGCGAGCGAATAGCTGATGTCGATGATGTCGGCGAGCTTGCCCTCGATGTCGATCTTGCCCTTCACATAGGCTTCGCCGAGGTTGTCGAGGCTCGGCTCCAGCAGCAGCGGCAACGCCGACGCGCTGTTCACCTTGAGCGTGACCTGCGGCGCTGCGAAGTGCCCGAAGTCGAACTGCTGACCGCTCCACAACACGAGGCGCGCGGGCAAGTTGGCCTTGCCACGCACTTCGTCCACCCATTGCGCGAGTTTCTTCTCCCAGAACATGCGTTTTTCTCCTTGTGTCGATGCGAAAGACGAAATCGAATCAAGCGGCGAATCAGGCAATGCGGGCCGCGCGTTCGCAAACGTCGGTGCGTCTGGGGCGAACGTGCGGCGGTGAGACAAAAACGGGCGGCGCGGCGGGCGCGTTAGGGCGCGTCGTTCAGCGGCGCCGCGCGCTTACTGCGCTTACCAATCGGGCAATGCAGGTCGAAGCCGGCGTGCAGCAGGTCAAGCGGTTAAAGCCATTAAAGCAGCCGCTCGAACGAAGCGGCACACTCACGCACTCAACACCTATTCAAGGCGCCAGACGCTCGATGCGCCAGCCCGAACCGTCGCGCGTATAGCGAATGCGGTCGTGCAACCGCGACGGCCGGCCTTGCCAGAATTCGATCGCCCGCGGCACGAGCCGGTAGCCGCCCCAATGCGGCGGGCGCGGCGGATTCTCGCCGAACTGTGCGCCAATCTCGCGCTCGCGCGCTTCGAGCGCCTCGCGGTTCGCGATCACGGCGCTTTGCTCCGAGGCCCACGCGCCTATGCGCGAGCCGAGCGGGCGCGAGTGGAAATACGCGTCGCTTTCGGCGTCGCTCGTCAGCTCGACCGTGCCTTCGATACGCACCTGGCGCTCGAGCTCGATCCAGTGGAACAGCAGCGCCGCGTGCGGGTTCGCCGCGAGTTCGTGACCTTTGCGGCTCTCGTAGTTCGTGAAGAACACGAAACCGCGCTCGTCCACGCCCTTGATGAGCAGAATGCGCGCGGCGGGGCGGCCGTTGGCGTCCACGGTGGCGACCGTCATCGCGTTCGGCTCGGGCAGTTTGGCGTCGAGCGCCTGGGCGAACCAGGTCTGGAACTGGCGGATCGGATCGGCGTCGACATCGGCGGCATCGAGCGAGCCGAGCGAATAGTTTTTGCGGAGATCGGCGAGAGTCGTCATCTTTTATGCGGATACTTCAATCTGAGGCGAGTATAAGGGAGCGGCGAAAAATGCGTGGCCGGGCGGGCGCGGCCGGCTGGCGTGGAGGCCGATGGATCGTGAGAAATTTGGGGCTTGCCTCGCCGCCTGGCGCGATCAGGCAAAATACGGGTCTTCTGAGGATCGTCATTGCGCAGGATCAACCAGACTCGAACCGGCTAGCCGGACCGACGTCGAATGCCCGCGCGAACGGTCCGCTTTCGACCCGTTACCGTCCCATGTCCAGCACTCCGATTTCCCCCGCCGCCGGATCCACCGATCTTACCGCGAGCCCCGCCCACGATGTCGCAGACCGGGCGCGCCGTTTCGGCGGCATCGCGCGCCTGTACGGCGCGCCCGCGCTCGACGCCTTCGAGCGCGCCCACGTGGCCGTGATCGGCATTGGCGGCGTGGGCTCGTGGGTCGCCGAGGCGCTCGCGCGCAGCGCGATCGGCACGCTCACGCTCATCGACCTCGACAACGTCGCCGAGAGCAACACCAACCGGCAGATTCACGCGCTCGACGGCAATTACGGCAAGCCGAAAGTCGAGGCGATGGCCGAGCGCATCAAGCTCATCAATCCCGATTGCGACGTGCGTCTGGTGGAAGATTTCGTCGAGCCGTCGAATTTCGACGCGCTGCTCGGCGGCGGCTTCGACTTCGTGATCGACGCCATCGACAGCGTGCGCACCAAGACCGCGCTGATCGCGTGGTGCGTGGAGCACGGCGTGCCGCTCATCACCGTGGGCGGCGCGGGCGGCCAGCTCGACCCCACGCGCATTCGTATCGACGATCTCGCGCTCACGATCCAGGACCCGCTGCTCTCGAAGGTGCGCGGCCAGTTGCGCAAGCAGCACGGTTTCCCGCGTGGCCCGAAGGCGAAGTTCAAGGTGAGCGCCGTGTATTCCGACGAACCGTTGATCTACCCGGAAGCGGCCGTGTGCGACATCGACGTCGAAGCCGAACACGTCACGACCTCGCCCGGACATCATGGCCCGATCGGCCTGAACTGCGCGGGCTTCGGTTCGAGCGTGTGCGTGACGGCGAGCTTCGGTTTTGCCGCAGCGGCGTACGTGCTGCGCACGCTCGCGCACAAGGCGAACTCGCCAGGCAAGGGCTGATTCGTCTGTCGATTGCGCGCTCGCGTGGGCAATCGATCTCGTGCCCGACAACGAAAAAGCGTGCCGCGAACGGCACGCTTTTTTCATGGCGACTGCGAGAGGGCGATTTTCCGGGGAACCGGCAGTCAGACGCCTGACCGACGTTAGCGAGCTTATTGTTATTCGACGACCGCTTCGGCTTCGCGCAGACGCGGCAGCAGGCGGTCGAATTCGCGGCGCACGAGGCCGTAGCATTCGCAGGCGCGCGCTTCGAGACCCTTGCGGTCGAGCACGCGAATCTTGCCGCGGCTGTGATGGATCAGACCTTCGTCGTGCAGCTTGCCGGCGGCTTCCGTGATGCCTTCGCGGCGCACGCCCAGCATGTCGGCGATCAGTTGCTGCGTCACGCTGAGTTCGTCCGTGTCCACGCGATCCACTTCGATCAGCAGCCAGCGGCACAGTTGCTTGCTCAGCGAGTGATGGCGATTGCAGGCGGCCGTTTGCGCGACTTGCGTCAGCAGGGCGTGCATGTACAGCAGCATGATGCGGCGCAGGAAGTCGGAGCGCGAGAACTGCTGCTTGAGCGCCTGCGCGCTCATGCGGTACGCGAAACCCGAGGACTGGACCTGCACGCGGCTCGGCATGGTTTCGCCGCCCGTCAGCACCGGCACACCGGTCATGCCTTCGCGACCCACCGCGGCGATCTCCACCGAGCTGCCGTCTTCCATCGTCGAAAGCATCGAGATGATGGCGGTGGTCGGGAAATAGACGTGATGGATGCGCTGACCGCAATCGCACAGCAATTGCTCCGTGCGCAGATGAACGAGTTCGAGATGCGGAGCCAACGCCTGCCACTCGTGCGAGGGTAGTGCGCCCAGCAAATGGTTGCCGTGCAGATCGGATTGAAGGGTCAACATGATTTGGTCCTCGTGTGAGGCAGCCCTCGCCGCCTCATTGTTTTTTCTGATTCCGTGCGCCGAACTTTTTGTTATTCGCCGTTCCCGAGTGGCTATGCGTTCGTCGTGCGGCCCCATGAGTCTCACTGGCGTGTCGCGATCTGGGCTGTCGACGTTGGCGCCGGTGAGGCGAGCACTCTTTAGCAGGGGTTATGCCAGCGCCAGGGAAAACGAGGAAGCATGCGGGTCTCCGGGCAGTTCGGGATTTTCGCTGCGACGCAACGCCGCATTTTTGTTTCAGTTTTGTACATCGGCCTCGTTGCAAGGGTCCTGCGGCGCATCACGAAAACTCGTCGCAACGTATTGATTAGGTTGACTATTTTGGGTGGCTAAGCGGGGGTCGAAAAATGAGTCCTCGTTGAAACATGACGGCGGCGCGGGCCGGAACGCTGCGTACCCGCATCGTTTGTGCAGCGTGGTTTTGATTCAGTTCTGGCATGGCGCTTTCGTTGCCCGCGCAAATACGTTCGTATCTGAAACATGACGACGCGGGCCTGTCACATGGCTTCGTACGGTGCCGCACATAGCGCGTGCGCCAGCGCACACAGCCTTGTCTGGCGGGCGCTCGAGGCGATTGTGCCGATAGTGACGATCGCAAAGACCGGCTGCGTGCCACCCGCTGCGATGACACGGAAGCGATGACGATCTGTGTGGCGCCGCGTACAGAGTCGCGCGCGGCGTCTTGCTCAAATGCTCCCTGTACGCGGACCGTCGAAGAGACCGCGCATTCCTACGGGGAGTTACCTGCATGAATACCGTCGTGTCGCCCGCGGCCTTGATGGCCGCTACCCAAGAAAGCGAAGTCGCGCTCACCGTGCAGCCGGTCGTGCTGGCTGGCGGATCGGGAACGCGTCTGTGGCCGCTTTCGCGCGAACACTGTCCGAAGCAGTTGATCGATCTGCTCGATGGCGAATCGTTGCTCGAAGCGACGGTGCGTCGTATCGGCGGTGTCTTCGCCAGCAGCGCGCAGTCCGACGCCGCCGCCGCGCAAACCGTGCGCAAGGCCGCGCCGATCGTCGTGAGCAGCGAAGACCTGCGCCATCTGACCGCCGACCGTCTCGGCCGCAGCAGCATGGCCGCGCGCTTCGTGTTCGAACCCGTGGCGCGCAACACGGCGCCCGCGCTCACCGTTGCCGCGCTGGCCGCGCAAGGCGAAGCCGATCCGATTCTCGTGGCGATGCCCGCCGATCACCTCATCGCCGACTGCGCCGCGTTCGCCACGGCGCTCGAAGAAGCCGTGCAGCATGCCGCGCGCGGCGCCATCGTCACGCTCGGCGTGCCGCCGCAGCGCGCCGAAACCGGCTACGGCTACATCGGCGCGGGCAAGGCGCTGGGCGCGAGCGGCGCGCGCGCCATCGAACGCTTCGTCGAAAAACCCGACGCCGAACGCGCGGCGGCCTATGTCGCCTCGGGCGATTACCTCTGGAACAGCGGCATTTTCGTGGTGCGCGCCTCGGTGTGGCTCACGGCCATCACGAACAGCCGCCCGCTCATCGCGGCGCAGTGCAAGGCCGCGTTCACGGGCGCCAAGGTCGACGCCGACGGCACCGTGCATCTGGAGCGCGCCGCGCTCGCGCTGTGCCCGTCCGACTCCATCGACTACGCGGTGATGGAATCGCTCGGCGCCGACGCGCAGTTCAACGAAACGCCGGCCGGCGTGGTCGTGCCGCTGCGCTCGGGCTGGTCCGACGTGGGCGCGTGGGACGCCGTCTGGCAGGTCTCGCAGAAGGACGCAAGCGGCAACGTCGCGCGCGGCCGCGTGCTGCTCGAAGACACCACCGACACCTTCGCGCATTCGGACGGCCGTCTCGTGGCCTGCGTGGGCGTGCATGGCGTGGTCGTGGTCGAAACGGCCGACGCCGTGCTGGTGGCCGCGAAGGATCGCGTGCAGGACGTGAAGGCTATCGTCGGCAAACTGAAGGCGCAGAAGAACGGGATCGCGAGCCAGCATCGCCGCGTGGAACGTCCGTGGGGCTGGTACGACTCGGTCGATCAGGGCGAGCGCTTTCAGGTCAAGCGCATCGTGGTGAAGCCGGGCGGCCGCCTCTCGCTGCAGATGCATCACCATCGCGCCGAACACTGGATCGTCGTGCGCGGCACGGCGCTCGTGACGCGCGGCGAGGAAACGCTGCTGCTCTCCGAGAACGAATCGACGTACATTCCGCTCGGCATGACGCATCGTCTGGAGAATCCGGGCAAGACGCCGCTCGAACTCATCGAGGTGCAGTCGGGCGGCTATCTCGGCGAGGACGACATCGTGCGTTTCGACGATCAGTACGGCCGCGTGCAATAAGCGTCGGGCGTCACGTATCGCGAGCGAAAAACGCCGCGCGGGCGAACCGCGCGGCGTTTTTGTATCGACATGGAAACCGAAGCGACTGTGACCGCGACTTCAGCGCGGCCCGGTTCCGGCTCAGTTCAGCGTCGCGCTCAGCTTGCGGCGCCACTCGTTCACCAGTTGCGGCTGATGCGCGGCGAGGTCGAACACCGACAGCATGGTCTTGCGGCCCACGTCCTCGCGGAACGTGCGGTCGCGCTTGACGATTTCCAGCAGATGTTCGAGCGCGCCCGCGTATTTGCGGCGCGCGATGAGCGCGTTGGCGAGGTCGAAGCGCGCTTCGAGGTCGGCGGGGTTCGCGGCGACCTGGGCTTCCAGCGCGTCGGTGGGCGGCAGGTCGGCGGCGGCGTCGAGCGCGTCGAGGCGCGTCTTGAGCGCGTTGAAACGCGCGTCGATACCTTGCGTGGTTTTGGGCGAGAGCAGGTCGACTTCGTCGCGGGCTTCGTCGGCGCGATTGTCGGCGAGCAGCATCTCGATCAGGTCCATGCGCACTTCGTCGTTGCCGGGTTCGAACGCGAGCGCGGCCTTGAGCGCCTCGTAGGCGTCGTCGCGGCGGCCTTCGGCGAGCGCTTCCTGGGCGGCGGCGCGCGCGGCGTCGGCACCGCCGGGAATCAGGTTGTCGAGAAACTGGCGCAACTGGCCTTCGGGCAGCACGCCCACGAATTGATCGACGGCCTGGCGGTCGGCGAACGCCACGACGTGCGGAATGCTGCGCACGCCGAAATGCGCGGCGAGTTCCTGGTTTTCGTCGACGTTCACTTTCACGAGCTTCCATTTGCCCGCGTACTCGTGTTCGAGCTTTTCGAGCATCGGCCCGAGCGACTTGCACGGGCCGCACCACGGCGCCCAGAAGTCGACCAGCACCGGCGCGTTGGCCGACGCCTCGATTACGTCGTTTTCGAAAGTGGCAAGCGTAGTGTCCATTGCGTCCTCTGTGTTTTGGGGGCTTGTGCGTCCGTACGCGTCTAGATGGGGACGAACCGCCGCGGTTCAATGCGGCGGCCGGGTGGGCTTCGCGGCGGGCGCGGCCCTAGTGCTGCGGCGGCTTGCGCTCCGGCAGCGGGATCCACTCCGTTTCGCCGGGAACCTTCCCCATTTCCTGATTCGTCCACGCGAGCTTCGCCGCTTCGATCTTCTCGCGCGAGCTGGCGACGAAATTCCATTCGATGAAGCGCTCGCCCTCGAGCCGTTCGCCCCCGAGCAGCATGACCCGTGCCCCGTTTTCGCTGGAAAGCGTGACGGTTTCGCCTTCCACGAGCGTGGCCATGCTGTGCTGCTCGAGCGGCGTGCCGTCGATGGCGAGATCGCCTTCCACCAGATACACGCCGCGCTCCTCGTGCTCCGGCTCCAGCGCGATCACGCTTTGCGGCGCGAATTCGGCGGCCACGTAGAGCGTGCCCGAGAACGTGGCGACCGGCGATGTCGCGCCGAACGCCGTGCCCGCGATCACGCGCAGCGTGACGCCGTTGCGCTCGACTTCGGGCAGCGTGGCGGCGGCGTGATGGAAGAACGACGGTTCCACGTCTTCGTGTTCGAGCGGTAGCGCGACCCAGGTCTGGATGCCGTGCATCGTGAGGCCGGTCTGGCGTGCTTCGTCGGGCGTGCGTTCCGAATGGACGATGCCGCGCCCGGCCGTCATCCAGTTGACGTCGCCGGGCAGGATCTTCTGCGCGGAGCCGAGGCTGTCGCGATGCATGAGCGCGCCTTCGTAGAGATACGTAACTGTGGCGAGGCCGATATGCGGATGCGGGCGCACGTCCACGCCCGCGCCGGGCGCGAGCGCGGCCGGACCCATGTGGTCGAAGAAGATGAACGGGCCCACGAGACGCGCGGCGAGCGCGGGCAGCACGCGCCGCACATACAGATTGCCGATGTCGCGCTGATGAGGCTTGAGTACCGCTTTGATCGATGAGGACATGAACGCTTCCTTGATAGGTCGGACGGCACGAACGCGCGAAAACCCGTAGGCCCGCGCAAACAGGCGCCCATTCTAACGCCGGGCCACGCGGCGCGCGGTCAAGGCAGAAAGCGGCGGCGTCAGGGCTTCGTAAGCGCTACACTCGCAGATTCGACAAAACAACGGGAGAGCGGGGGATGTCGCCGAAGGACTTGTTGCTCGCGCTGGTCGTGGTGCTGGCGTGGGGCGTGAATTTCGTCGTGATCAAGGTCGGCTTGCACGGCGTGCCGCCGCTTTTGCTGGGCGCGCTGCGCTTCACGCTGGCGGCGTTTCCGGCCGTGCTGTTCGTGAAACGCCCGAAAATGCCGCTGCGCTGGCTGCTCGCCTACGGCGCGACCATTTCGTTCGGCCAGTTCGCGTTCCTCTTCACGGCCATGTACGTGGGCATGCCCGCGGGCCTCGCCTCGGTCGTGCTGCAGGCCCAGGCGTTCTTCACGCTGGTGTTCGCGGCGATGTTCCTGCACGAGCGCTTCCGCGCGCAAAACGTGATCGGCTTGCTGATCGCGGCGGGTGGCCTGGCGCTGATCGGCTTGCAGTCGTCGGGCGGCGGCGCGCTCGGCATGACGGCGGCCGGTTTCGTGCTCACGCTGTGCGCGGCGTGTTCGTGGGCGCTCGGCAATATCGTCACGAAGAAGGTGGGCAAGGTCGATCTCGTCGGGCTCGTGGTGTGGGCGAGCCTCGTGCCGCCGCTGCCGTTCTTCGTGCTCTCGTACTTCATGGAAGGGCCGCAGCGCATGGGCGCGGCGCTCTCGGGCATCGGCATGACGTCCATCGGCGCGATCGTCTATCTCGCCTTCGTCGCCACGCTAATCGGTTACAGCCTCTGGAGCCGTCTGCTCTCGAAGTATCCCGCGAGCCAGGTCGCGCCGTTCTCGCTGCTCGTGCCCATCGTTGGGCTGGCTTCGGCTTCGCTCATGCTGGGCGAGCAACTCACGGCAGCGGAAATCTACGGCGCGCTGCTCGTGATGGCGGGGCTGGCCGTGAACGTGTTCGGCGGCTGGGTGAGGGCGCGTCTCGTGGGTGCGCGGTCCTGACCGCGCGTTCTTGATCGCAAGTTCGGCCCGCATCGCCCGAATGAAAAAACGCCGCAAGAATGCGGCGTTTTTTTCTTTGCGTCGATGGCGCGCCGTCACGTCATGCGGTTCTTCGCCAGCGGCGGATTCGCGGCGAAATAGCGCTTGATGCCCTTCATGATGGCGGTGGCCATCTTGTCGCGATAGGCGTCGTCGTTCAGGCGCGTTTCTTCCTCGGGATTGCTGATGAACGCCGTTTCCACGAGGATCGACGGAATGTCGGGCGCCTTGAGCACCGCGAAGCCCGCCTGCTCGACCGAGCCCTTGTGCAGATGGTTGATCTCGCCCACTTCGTTGAGCACGAAGTTGCCGTAACGCATGGAGTCGCGGATCTGCGCCGTGGTCGACATGTCGAACAGCGCGCGATTCACGGCGGCGTCGGCCGTCTGCACGCTGATGCCGCCAATCTGGTCCGACGAGTTTTCCTTGTTCGCCATCCAGCGCGCGGCCGCGCTCGACGCGCCGTGCTCCGACAGCGCGAACACGGAGGAACCGCGCGCGGAAGGCGTCGTGAAGGCATCCGCGTGAATCGACACGAACAGGTCCGCGCCCACGCGCCGCGCCTTCTGCACGCGCACGTTGAGCGGCACGAAGAAGTCGGCGTCGCGCGTCATCATCGAGCGCATGTTGGGCTGCGCGTCGATCTTCGCGCGCAGCTTCTTGGCGATGTCGAGCGCGATGTGCTTCTCGTACGTGCCCGCGCTGCCGATCGCGCCCGGATCTTCGCCGCCGTGACCCGGGTCGATGGCGACGGTCAGCAGGCGCGTGGTGCCGCCCTTGCCGGACTTGGGCGCGGTGAAGCCGTAGTTGTCGTCGTCATCGTCCTTGTCGTTGCCGCGTTGGGCGACCACAGGCGGCTTCGGCGTTGGCTTCGGGGCGCGCGGCGTCACGACGGGCGGCACCGGCACCGAAGGCGCCGGGGACGTGCCCGCGTCGTTCTGCGCGTAGCGCTGGAAGAACGCGTCGCTGTTGTCGTGGCCCGCCGGTGCGTTGTTCGGTGCATTGTTCGGCCCGGCGAGCGTGGAGGGCGGCGCGGGCTGCGCGTTGTCCTTCATCGCCTCGTGCGCGTCGAGCTGCTGCTGCTTGCGCTCGGTCTGCGCGAGCAGATCCATGAGCGGGTCGGGCGCGACGGCCGGGTACAGGTCGAACACGAGCCGGTATTTGTACGAGCCCACGGGTTGCAGCGTGAACACCTGCGGCTTCACGGAGCCTTTGAGGTCGAACACCATGCGAACCACGTGCGGCTGATACTGCCCGACGCGCACCGCCTGGATCTGCGGATCGTTCGGCGTGATCTTGGAGACGAGATTCTTGAGCGCGTCGTCGAGATCGAGTCCGTTCAGGTCGACCACGAGCCGGTCGGGGCCTTGCAGCAGTTGCTGCGCGTTCTGCAGCGGCTGGTCCGACTCGATGGTCACGCGCGTGTAGTCGCGCGCGGGCCACACGCGCACGCCCAGCACCGCGGCGGCAAAGGCGACGCGCGGCACGGCGAGACCGAGCAGCAGCGTCGACGCGCCCGCCTTGATAATTTGCCGGCGACGCCAGTTATGCGTGGCGGTCGCGGCGGATTCGATCGAGCGGAACGGTTTGATTAACATCTTTCTAGACATGCCTTTCCTGATGCGCTGTATGCGTACGCCGTGAGCACGCGGCCTTCGCCGCTTGCATCCGGTTCGAGCGAGAACACGAGATCGGGCACGCCGAGGAGACCGCCCGCGCGTTGCGGCCATTCGACGAGGCACACGGCGTCTTGCGCGAAGTAATCGCGAAAGCCCGAATCGGCCCACTCGGCCGGATCGCTGAATCGGTACAGATCGAAGTGATAGAGTTGGAGTTCCCGGCCCGTGCCGCTGGCCGGGGCCACGGTGTACGGTTCGACGAGAGTGTAGGTGGGGCTGCGCACGCGCCCCGCATGGCCGAGCGCGCGCAACGCGGCGCGCACGAGCGAGGTCTTGCCGGCGCCGAGATCGCCGTGCAGTTGCACGTGCAGGCCGTGGAACGCGTGCGCTTCATTCGTGCGAAAGCTCTCGAGCGCCTGCGCGAAACGCGCGCCGAAGGCGTCGGTGGCGGCCGCATCGGCAAGCGCGAAGCGGCGTTCGAGTAGAACGTTTGCGTGATCAGGCAGCGTTCCAGAAGCGTGGTCGTGACCGGACGTGTCGGGCATTCTCGTAAAATGTCGTGATGAACCCCCCGCATTTCCCCGCCGACCGCGCACGCGAGACCGCAAGCGACAGCGCACACAGCGAAGCCAGGCGCGACGCGAGCCACGACGCAAACCGCGCCGATTCGACGAAGCCGCTCGATACGGCGGCGGCGCGCGCTCAGGCCCACGATCCGGCCAATGAGCATGCCGACAAGCATGCCGGGCCGCTCGATGAAGCGGCGCTCGCCGCGCTGGCGGCGCGCATTCGCACGTGGGGGCGCGAACTGGGGTTCGGTGCGATCGGTATCAGCGACACCGACCTATCCCATGCCGAGGCGGGCCTTGCCGCGTGGCTCGAAGACGGCTGCCACGGCGAAATGGATTATATGGCCAAACATGGGATGAAACGCGCGAGGCCCGCCGAGCTTGTGGCCGGCACGCGACGCGTGATCAGTGCGCGCATGGCCTATTTGCCGGCCGAAACGATGATCAACGCGCCCGTGCCGAATGCCGCGGGAAAGACGCCCGAAAGTGCTTCGCAAGGCGTTGCTCACGCAATGAGCAATGCCGATAGCGCGCCCGCGCCGGTCCATGCCGACTGGCGCCAGCGCGAGCACGCGCGTCTCGCCGATCCGCACGCCGCCGTGGTCTCGATCTACGCGCGCGGCCGCGACTATCACAAGGTGCTGCGCGCGCGCCTGCAACAACTCGCCGATCGCATCGAGGCCGAGATCGGCGCCTTCGGCTATCGCGTGTTCACCGATTCCGCGCCCGTGCTCGAAGTGGAACTCGCGCAGAAGGCCGGCGTGGGCTGGCGCGGCAAGCACACGTTGCTGTTGCAGCGCGACGCGGGTTCGCTGTTTTTTCTCGGCGAGATTTTCGTCGATGTGCCGCTTCCCACCGACGCCGACGATCCCGCTTCCGCCGCGCCCGAAACGCCGGGCTCGCATTGCGGCAGCTGCACGCGCTGCATCACCGCGTGCCCGACGGGCGCGATCACCGAGCCGTATCGCGTGGATGCGCGCCGCTGCATTTCCTATCTCACGATCGAGCTGAAGGGCAGCATTCCGCTCGAATTGCGCGAACTCATCGGCAATCGCGTATATGGCTGCGACGACTGCCAGCTCGTGTGCCCCTGGAACAAGTTCGCGCAGGCCGCGCCCGTCGCCGATTTCGACGTGCGTCACGGGCTCGACCGCGCGAGTCTCGTCGACCTGTTCGGCTGGAGCGCCGCGCAATTCGACGAGCGCATGCAGGGCAGCGCGATTCGCCGGATCGGCTATGAAAGCTGGTCGCGTAATATCGCCGTGGCGATGGGCAATGCGCTGCGCGCCGTCAATGCGGGCGCTTCCGCGCATTCCGGCCATTCCAGCCATTCTGGCGATGCACACGGACGCGCGGCCATCGTCGCGGCGTTGCGCGCGCGGGAGCACGACGAATCGGCGGTCGTGCGCGAGCATGTGCTGTGGGCGCTGGAAGCGGCTTGAGCGCACAATCGCGAGACAAGGCACGATGGCGCACGAAAGGCACGATGGCGCACGAGACGCGCAGGGCGCACATCGGCGTACAGAAAACGCGGGACTATATGCACCACCGGGCATCTCCGCGCACCACCGGGCGTACCGGGCGCAACGAGCGCGGGAACGCACGGCAAGCGCACGAGAAGCGCGCAAGGAATGACACGGCATGAAGCGGCTTGAGACGACGATCGACGCGGGGCAATCTACGAGTCAACGCGCGCCTAAATGCGCGAACCCACGCAAGCCACGCGCTCGCAACCAGGAGTCAACCATGTACAACGCAGTGATCGACGCGCCGTTCGGCAAGGTCGGCATTCGCACGGGCGAGGGCGCGCTGCGCGAGATCGTCTATCTGCCCGCGGCCACGCCCGGCGTCGCGCCCGACAGCGAACTCGCCGAACGCGCGGCCGCGCAGATCGCGCACTACTTCGCGCATCCCGAAGACGGCTTCGACCTGCCGCTCGCCGCGCTCGGCACGCCGTTCCAGCGGCGCGTGTGGGACGGCATCTGCGCGATCTCGCTGGGCGGCGTGCTCACCTACGGCGAACTGGCGAAGCGCATTGGCGCCGTGAGCCCGCGCGCGGTCGGCCAGGCCTGCGGCGACAATCCGTTTCCGCTCGTGATCCCGTGCCATCGCGTGGTCGGCGCGAACGGTCTGGGCGGCTTCGCGCATCACGGCGAGGCGGGCTTTTTTCTCGACGTGAAACGCTGGCTGCTCGCGCACGAAGCGTCGAGCCAGCCGTTCGAGCTGCAATGATCCGATGACGATGAACCCCGCCATTGCCGCCGACCTGCCGCTCGACGCCGCGCCCGACGAAGCCGAACCGCTCGCGGGCGCGGCCGCTCAGGCGCTCGACGCGAGCCTGAACGCCATCGACACGTTCTGCGACGCCATGTGGCTCGAACACGGTCTTTCGCGCAACACGCTCGACGCGTACCGCCGCGACCTGCGCCTCTTCGCGCAATGGCTCGCGCGCGAACGCGAACACGGCCTCGACACCACGCACGAAGACGATCTGCTCGCCTACAGCGCGCGCCGCAAGGACGACAAGTCGACCTCGGCGAACCGGCGGCTTTCGGTGTTTCGGCGCTATTACGGCTGGGCGCTGCGCGAGCGGCGCGTGCAGGCCGACCCGACCGTGCGCATCCGCTCGGCGAAACAGGCGCCGCGCTTTCCGTCCACGCTGACCGAGGCGCAGGTCGAAGCGCTGCTCGGCGCGCCCGACGTGAACACGCCGCTCGGCCTGCGCGACCGCACGATGCTCGAACTGATGTACGCGAGCGGCCTGCGCGTGACCGAACTCGTGACGCTCAAGACCGTGGAAGTGGGGCTGAACGAAGGCGTCGTGCGCGTGCTCGGCAAGGGCTCGAAGGAGCGGCTGATTCCGTTCGGCGAAGAAGCGCATGCGTGGATCGAGCGTTATCTGCGCGAGTCGCGCCCGGTGCTGCTGGGCCAGCGCACCGCCGACGCGCTGTTCGTGACCGCGCGCGCCGAAGGCATGACGCGCCAGCAGTTCTGGCACCTCATCAAGCGCCACGCGGCGGCCGCCGGCGTGCACGCGCCGCTTTCGCCGCACACCATGCGCCATGCGTTCGCCACGCACCTGCTGAACCACGGCGCGGACCTGCGCGTGGTGCAACTGCTGCTCGGCCACAGCGACATCTCCACCACGCAGATCTACACGCACGTCGCGCGCGAGCGCCTGCGCGTGCTGCACGCGAAGCATCATCCGCGTGGATAATGCGCGCTTTGGCTTCGAGCTAACCTCAGTCTTTCGCCGATGAGCAAAACGAAACACGTGTCCGAAACGCCCGCCACGCAGATGCTGCGCCGCGCGGGCGTCGTTTTCAGCGAGCATCCCTACGAGTACGTCGAACATGGCGGCACGGGCGAGTCGGCGCGCCAGCTCGGCGTGGACGAGCACAGCGTCGTCAAAACGCTCGTGATGGAGGATGAAAACGCGAAGCCGCTGATCGTGCTCATGCACGGCGACCGCAAGGTGTCGACCAAGAATCTCGCGCGGCAGATAGGCGCGAAACGCGTGGAGCCGTGCAAGCCCGAAGTGGCGAACCGCCATTCGGGCTATCTCGTGGGCGGCACCTCGCCGTTCGGCACGAAGAAGGCGATGCCCGTGTATGTCGAATCGACGATCCTCGAACTCGACGCCATCTGGCTCAACGGCGGCCGGCGCGGTTACCTCGTGAGCCTCGCGCCCGACGTGCTCACCACGCTGCTGGACGCAAAGCCGGTGCAATGCGCGAGCGTGGAGTAAGGCGTTTTGCCGTGTGGCGTTTTCGCCTTGTTCCCTGCATCGAACTGCCGTTTTCTTCGCGGATACCCTAAGTCGCCCGTTTCGCGGGCGAAGGTCACGCGCGCTTCGGTAAAATGAGCGCCTTCGCGCCGGGCGGCCCGGTTTTCGGGCCGGTTCGCGACTGCCCAGGCGCGCTTCGTTCCACTTTCACCGGGTTTCGTGCATGTACAACCTGTTCGTCGCCGTTCTCGCCTATCTGATCGGTTCGGTTTCGTTCGCCGTGATCGTGAGCGCCTCCATGGGCCTCGACGATCCGCGCTCCTACGGCTCCGGCAATCCCGGCGCGACCAACGTGCTGCGCAGCGGCAACAAGAAGGCCGCGATCCTCACGCTGATCGGCGACGCGTTCAAGGGCTGGCTCGCCGTCTGGCTGGTCGTGCAGTTCGGCCCGCGCTTCGGTCTTGGCGACACGGCGGTGGCGCTGGCCGCGATCGCCGTGTTCCTCGGCCATCTGTACCCCGTCTTTTTCCGCTTCCAGGGCGGCAAGGGCGTGGCGACGGCAGCGGGCCTGCTGCTCGCCGTGAACCCGGTGCTCGGCTTGGCGACGCTCGCGACCTGGCTGATCGTTGCGTTCTTCACGCGCTATTCGTCGCTGGCGGCACTCGCCGCGGCCGTGTTCGCGCCGCTCTTCGACGTGTTCCTGTTCGGCCCGCACGTGATCGCGCTCGCGATTCTGGCAATGAGCGTGTTGCTGTTCTGGCGGCATCGCGCGAATATTTCGAAGTTGCTGGCGGGCAAGGAAAGCCGTATCGGCGATAAGAAAAAGGCGCCGGTCGCGGGCGAGTAAGCGCGCGGCTCGATCGGTTTTCAGCCGTTTTTCGACACGGTTTCGACACGGCCTGGCTCGCCGGCCTTCTCGCGCAAGGAGGCAGCCATGCATCACATGCATCACGATAAGCACGAACACGAGCACGAGCACGCCGCCGTTCAGGCGGAGTCGGTGTTCGTCTACGTGACCTTCATCGGCACCACACCCGACGACCTGTGGACGGCGCTCACGAGCCGCGCGTACACCGAACGCTACTGGTTCGGCATGCATCACGAATGCGACTGGCAGGCGGGCTCGCCGTGGTCGCTGCGTTTCGCCGATGGCCGCATCGCCGACTCCGGCGCGATTCAGCAGGCCGACGCGCCGCGCGCGCTCGTGATCCGCTGGCGCAACATGTTCCGTCCCGAACTCCATGCCGAAGGCGACTCGCTCTGCACGATCGAGATCGAACCCGTCGAGCAGGCGGTCAAGCTCACGGTGACGCACAAGCTGCCGCAACCGCATTCGCTGTTCATCGAGGCCGTGGCGGGCGGCTGGCCGCGCATTCTGTCGAATCTCAAGACGCTGCTGGAGACGGGGGAGCCGTTGATGCCGCTGGTGGCGGGGGAGTGACGATGCGGCGCGAATAATCGGCCGCGGGTTTGATGGCGGGTAATGTGGGATTTTCCGGATTCGATTAAAACCGTTCGCTTCAATGAAGTGGGGTGCGGTTTATTCGGAAAAGGACATTCTCATCAAATGACGTTATCAGCGAGATTTGTCGTCAATGACGAGCCAATATCAAGACTCGTCGTCGACGGTGTAGGGGCGTTTCCCGCGTTCTCAGGCGACGACATTTATCGAAACCGAAGCGGGTGTACTGCCGTCGCCAATCTCGGCCCATTGCCGGCCGGAAAATATTGGATCGTTCAGCGACCGGAGGGCGGCGCGGGTTCGCGGACGGCCGCGTGGCTGAAGGACACATGGAATTCGCTGATGGGTGCGCCAACGAACCACGCGGAGTGGTTTGCCCTTTATCGCGACGATGGCGTTATCGACGACTGGACGTGGATAAGCGGTGTCCGGCGAGGCCAATTTCGATTGCATCCCAGCGGCGGGGGTGGGCATTCGTTCGGTTGTGTGACGCTTCAAAGCCGGGCGGACTTCAATCGGCTTCGCCAGGCGTTATTGCAAACCACTACCGCGCTTGCCGGTGGTTCCGGAATTCGCGCTTTCGGCTGGATCGAGGTAATTTCGAATGGGAAAAAGACTTGCCCCTGAAGTCGCTGGAGCGGTCGTCAAGGCATTGCTCTTTTGCGGATTGTTCCTGCTGGCGGGGCGGTACGTTCACACTTATCCGCTACCCATGACGACCGCGCAGCAGCACGCCTTGATCGCGATCTCCACGACGTTCGGCATTGAAGATTTCGAGCTTTTCTATATCGTCGCGATGATCGTTATCGACCTGATCGTTGCATCCCTCGTTTATCGGGCCATCGTCGGGCTGTGGCTGCGCTATCGCGCACGACCGGGCGCGCGCGGCGCCCGGCCGTAATGCCATCGACAAAAAAGGGCGCCCAATAGCGCCCTTTTTTGCATCCCGCCTACGAACCGCGCTAACTCAATCGCGGAAATTATTGAAATCCAGCGGCGTGTCCGTCACGTCCTTGCGCAGCATGGCGATCACGCTTTGCAGGTCGTCGCGCTTGGTGCCCGTCACGCGCACGGCGTCGCCCTGGATGCTCGCCTGGACCTTGATCTTGCTGTCCTTAACGAGCCGCACGATCTTCTTCGCCAGATCGCCGGAGACACCTTTCTTCACGGTGATAACCTGCTTCACCTTGTCGCCGCCGATCTTCTCGATCTTGCCGTAGTCGAGGAAACGCACGTCCACGTTGCGCTTGGCCATTTTCGACAGCAGCACGTCCTTGACCTGGCCGAGCTTGAAGTCGTCGTCGGCGAACGCGGTCAGCTCGCGTTCCTTTTGCTCGACGCGCGAATCCGAGCCCTTGAAGTCGAAGCGCGTGGAGATCTCCTTGTTCGATTGCTCGATGGCGTTCTTCACTTCGATCATGTTGGCTTCGCTGACGACGTCAAACGATGGCATTGCTTTCTCCCAAAAGTTCGAGCGCGCGGAACCTGCGCGCGCACTCGCTATAATCACGGACCGACGCCATTCTACCGGCGCCGTCCTGTTTGCCCAAGATTGCCGGGCGTTTGCGCCCTGTTGTGCCGGGTTGTGCCGTGTTGCTCCCTGTTGCGCTGTGCGCCGATAAGCCGTCGCGTCGTGCCCGCGCCGCTTCAAAGCGGATTCCCGGCAAATGCCGAGCAAACCGCGTGCTCCAGCCGCCGTCTCCTTCGTTCATCGTCAGCCGTTCTCCATGTCCGTCCCCGAAATTTCCGCCGCTTCGTCCGCTCCGTGGTTTGCCGCCGCGTATCCGCTGCGCGCGCACAACACGTTCGGTTTCGACGTGCGCGCGCGCCTCGCTTGCCGCGTGACGAGCGAAGCGGACTTGCTCGACGCCGTGCGCGACCCGCGCGCGCAGGACATGGCCACGCTCGTGCTGGGCGGCGGCAGCAATGTCGTGTTCACGCGCGACTTCGACGGTCTGGTTCTGCTGATGTCGCTCGCGGGCAAGCGCTGCGTGCGCGAAGACAGCGAGGCGTGGTACGTGGAAGCGGCGGCGGGCGAGAACTGGCACGATTTCGTCGCGTGGACGCTCGAAGCGGGCATGCCGGGCCTCGAAAATCTCGCGCTGATTCCGGGCACCGTGGGCGCGGCGCCCATCCAGAACATCGGCGCGTACGGGCTGGAGATGGCCGAGCGCTGCGCCACGGTGCGCGCGGTCGAACTGGCCACGGGCGAGGCCGTGGAATTCGACGCCGCCGCCTGCGAGTTCGGTTATCGCGACAGCTTTTTCAAGCGCGCCGGGCGCGATCGCTTCGTCATCACCGCGGTCACGTTCCGTTTGCCGAAGGCGTGGCAGCCCAACGCCAGGTACGCCGATCTCGCCCGCGAACTGGCGCGCAACGCCGCGCAGAGCGGCCACGCCGCAGCTGACACGATCACCGCGCGCGCCGTGTTCGACGCCGTGGTGGCCGTGCGGCGCGCGAAATTGCCCGATCCGCTCGAACTCGGCAACGCGGGCAGCTTCTTCAAGAATCCGGTGATCGAGGCCGCGCAGTTCGACGCGCTGCGCGCCCGCGAGCCTGAGATCGTTTCGTACGCGCAAGCCGATGGCCGCGTGAAACTCGCGGCGGGCTGGATGATCGACCGGTGCGGCTGGAAAGGGCGCGCGCTGCGTGGCGCGGCCGTGCACGACCGTCAGGCGCTCGTGCTCGTGAATCGCGACAACGCCACCGGCGCCGATATTCTGGAACTCGCGCAGGCGATTCGCAGCGACGTGCTCGCGCGTTTCGGCGTGGAGCTGGAGCAGGAACCGGTCTGCCTTTGAGGCGATCTGGCGCGCGGGGAATCGGCGGGGAATCGGCGGGGAATCGGCGGGGAATCGGCGGGGAATCGGCCAGCAATCGGCCAGCAATCGGCAGGCAACCGCCCCGCAACCGGCGGGCGGTTTTTCAGGCCGCTTCCCGCCTCACTTTCAAGGCGCGCAACGCGCCGCCGTCACACCACCTTGTCTTGCGCCGCGAACAGCGGCCCCTGCACGAAGCGCACGTCGTACTGCTGAAGCTGCTCGAATTGCGCCACATCGGCAACGCGATTGAAGATCAGCGGAATGCGCAGCCGCGCCGCGTAGCTCACGAGCGGCTTCACCATCGAATCGCGCAGCGCCGCGCCCGCATCCATCTTCACGAAATCGGGGCGCGGTACGTCGGACACCGAAAGAATCTGCCCCGCGTTGGGCAGATTGCCCGCCACCTTGAATCCGTAGCGCTGATAACTCTTCGTGAGATAGCCGAGGAAAGTCTTGTGCGCGACCGCCGCGGCCGGCAACTCGATCACGATGCGGCCCGGATTCAGCCCGAACGACACCAGCACGTTCGAAAAATGCCGCCCATGATCGTATTTCACGCTTTTCAGGAGGCGCTCGTGCACGCGCAGAAACAGCAGACCGTGTTGCTGGCCGCCCAGAAAGTTGATCGTGTGCAAGGCGCGCACCATACGGTCGAGCGCGACGAGTTCGGGGTCGTCGAGGCCTTCGCCGAAGGACCCGCCAAACGGATCGCATGGCGCCAGTTGCCCGTCGCGTTCGCGCAGCGTGACGGCCTGGTAGCCGAGTTCGTCGCCGAATCGCGCGGCCGCGCCCAGATCGGCCGTGAGCGACTGCGCGCCGCCATGCACGCTGATGTCGTAGATCGGCTCGTAGGCGCTCAACAACTCCAGCCCGCGCCGGCGCGCCACGGCTTGCTGGCTGTACGCGCCGGTGCCCATCGCCAGATGCTCGCCGAGGAACGGATGGCTGGCGGAACGAGCGACGAGCTCGGGAATGGTCGGAGCGATCATGATGAAGTTGGGTGCGCGGCGTTGAAATACAGCCCGCGAGTCGGGGCCGCATGACTCGATGGTAGCAGCACGCCGCCGCGCCGGATGGACTGATTGGTCATATCGTTATCGATCATGGCGCGCGGTTTTTGTCGATGCTGCGGCGCTGGCGGGACGTTTTCGCGGCCTCGCCGCGCGGGATTTCGGCCGCGTTCAGGGTTTACACGTAATTTCACTAATCGTAATTGCTTTTACTATTCGTAAATCGCGCGACGATGTGCGCAAGCACGACGTTCGCAAACGGCATCGAACAGTGGAGACAGCGATGAATGCACCTTTGCGGCACCCCGCCGAAGTCCAGCACGGTTACATGAGCGGCTTCGCCAACGAATTCGCGACCGAGGCCCTGGCGGGCGCGTTGCCCGCCGGGCAGAACTCGCCGCAGCGCTGTGCGTACGGCCTGTACGCCGAGCAGCTCTCGGGCACGGCCTTCACGGCGCCGCGTTCGCACAACCGCCGCACGTGGTTCTACCGGATTCGTCCGGGCGCGGTGCATCAGCCGTTCACGCCGCTGGCGCCGGTTCACGGGCACGCGGGCGCGGGCGGCACGGCGCGTCTCGTGGCCGATTTCGGCGACGTGCCGCCCACGCCGCCCAATCAGCTGCGCTGGGACGCGTTGCCCATGCCCACCGAACCCACCGACTTCATCGACGGCTGGGTGACGATGGCGGGCAACGGCTCGGCGGCGTCGATGAGCGGCTGCGCGATCCATCTCTATGCCGCGAACCGGTCCATGGTCGACCGCTTCTTCTACAACACCGACGGCGAGCTGCTGATCGTGCCGCAGCAAGGGCGTCTCGCGATCCGCACGGAAATGGGCCGCCTCGACGTGGAGCCGTTCGAGATCGCCGTGATCCCGCGCGGCGTGCGCTTTACCGTCGACCTGCCCGACGGCGACGCGCGCGGTTATATCTGCGAAAACTTCGGCGCCTTGCTGCGCCTGCCGGACCTGGGCGTGATCGGCTCGAACGGCCTCGCGAACCCGCGCGATTTCCTCACGCCCGTGGCCGCGTACGAAGACCGCGAGGGCGCGTTCGAACTCGTCACCAAGCTCAACGGCCAGTTGTGGCGCGCCGATATCGGTCATTCGCCGCTCGACGTGGTGGCGTGGCACGGCAACTACGCGCCGTACAAGTACGATCTGCGCCGCTTCAACACGATCGGCTCGATCAGCTTCGATCATCCGGACCCGTCGATTTTCCTCGTGCTGCACGCGCCCACGGACACGCCGGGCGTCGATTCGATCGACTTCGTGATCTTCCCGCCGCGCTGGCTCGCGGCCGAGAACACCTTCCGGCCGCCCTGGTATCACCGCAACGTGGCGAGCGAGTTCATGGGCCTCGTGCATGGCGTGTACGACGCGAAGGCCGAGGGCTTCGTGCCGGGCGGCGCGAGCCTGCACAACTGCATGTCGGGTCACGGCCCCGATGCGGAGACCTTCGAGAAAGCCTCGCATTCCGACACGAGCAAGCCGCACAAGGTTGGCGACACGATGGCCTTCATGTTCGAAACGCGCACGCTGATTCGCCCGACGCGCTATGCGCTCGAAACGAGCCAGTTGCAGGCGCATTACTACGAGTGCTGGCAAGGCCTCACGAAACACTTCAATCCGGAGAAGCAATGAGCAGCACGAGTCCCACCATGACGAGCGAACTCAAGGCAACGCTCGACCCGCGCCGCAAAAGCTGGGTCGCGGGCGCGAACGAGGCGCAATGCGATTTCCCGATCCAGAACCTGCCGTTCGGCGTGTTCAGCACGGCGCACGACGCGCAGCCGCGCGCGGGCGTGGCGATCGGCGATCAGGTGATCGATCTCGCCGCGTTGCAGGAGGCCGGTCTGCTGCGCCTGCCCGAACGCGCGCCGCGCGACGTGTTCCGTCAGGGCGCGCTCAACGGCTTCATCGCGCTCGGCCAGGAAACGTGGCGCAGCGTGCGCGTGCAGCTTTCCGCGCTGCTCGAAAGCGCTAACGCCACGCTGCGCGACAACGCCGCGTTGCGCGAGCGCGCGCTGGTTCTCCTCGCCGATGCCACGCTGCATCTGCCCGTGGAGATTCCCGGCTACACCGACTTCTATTCGTCGAAGGAACACGCGACCAATGTGGGGTCGATGTTTCGGGATCCGAAGAATGCGCTGCTGCCGAACTGGTCGGAAATGCCGATCGGCTACAACGGGCGGGCGTCTTCGGTGGTGGTGAGCGGCACGCCGGTGCGCCGCCCGAACGGCCAGTTGAAGCTGCCCGATCAGGAGCGTCCGGTGTTCGGCGCATGCCGCAAGCTCGACATCGAACTGGAGACGGGCTTCGTCATCGGCAAGGGCAACGCGCTGGGCGAGCCGGTGGCGTGCGAGGACGCCGAGGCGCATATCTTCGGCATGGTGCTGCTCAACGACTGGAGCGCGCGCGACATCCAGCAATGGGAATACGTGCCGCTCGGGCCGTTCAACGCCAAGACCTTCGCCACGACCATTTCGCCGTGGATCGTGACGCTCGACGCGCTGGAGCCGTTCCGCGTGGCGCAGCCCGCGCAGGAGCCGCAGCCGCTCGACTACCTGCGTCACGCGGGCGAGCACGCGTTCGACATTTCGCTCGAAGTGCTGTTGCGCCCCGAAGGCGCGAGCGAAGCCACCACGATCTCGCGCACCAACTTCCGCCACATGTACTGGACGATGGCGCAGCAGCTCGCGCATCACACGGTGGCGGGCTGCAACACGCGCGTGGGCGACCTGATGGGTTCGGGCACGATCAGCGGACCGACGCCCGACTCGTTCGGCAGCCTGCTCGAAATCACGTGGAACGCGAAGAATCCGCTCGAACTCAAGGGCGGCGGCACGCGCGGTTTTATCGAAGACGGCGACGAACTCACGCTCGCGGGCTGGTGCCAGGGCGACGGGTATCGCGTGGGCTTCGGCACCTGCGCGGGGAAGATTGTGCCAGCGGCGAAGTAACGCCCGGCGTCCTTCTTCGATGACCCGACAAGCCGATGCGCTTGCAGAAAGCGCATCGGCTTTTTCGTCTTATGCGCGCGCCCGCGCGATGCCGCGCGCGCGTTCCCAGCGCAACGCGCCGAGAAACACCAGCGCGCCCGCGAACAGCACCCAGAGCATGGCGTCGCGGCCCGCGTGCTCCATCAGCGCGCCCGTGACGATCGGGCCGCCAAAGCTCGCCGCGCTCCACGACGCGCTCACCACAGCGCTCGCCGAAACCAGCGCGACGCCTTCGAAGCGCTCGCCGCACGCCACGATCGCGAGCGTGTAGATCGAACCCGCCGCGGCGCCCAGCACGAACAGCAGCGGCCAGCGCAGCCACGGCGTGGCGATCGCGAACGGCAACAGCGGCAACAGCACGGCGACGATCACGCCCATCAGCGCATGCACGCGTTCGCGGCCGAGCCGGTCCGCGAGCCAGCCGATGGGGAACTGCATGGTCGTGTCGCCGAGCAGCACGACCGAGGCGAACAGCACCGCCGTTTCGCGGTCGATGTGATGCCCCATCGCGAAGAGCGGCAGCAGCGAAAGCGCGAGCGTGTCGAACAGCGCGAAGAAACCCGTGGCGACGATCAGCGCGGGCATGCGCGGCAGCACGTGGCGCCAGCGGCCGTGCGGCTCGTCGTGATGCGCTTGCAGCGGCGTGGCGCGGATCGCGGCGAGCATCGGCAGGGCGATCAGGAAGAGCGCGCCGCACAGCGCGAAACGCCACGCGGTGAAGCCCGCGATCTGGCTCACGAGCACCGGGCCCGACATCTGGAACAGCGTGAAGGTGGTGGCGTAGATGGCGACCACGCGGCCGCGGTTGGCGTCGTCGGCGAGATCGTTGACCCACGCCTCGCCAATCGTGAAGAGCAGCATGAGCGCCGCGCCGCACAGCATGCGCAACAGCGCCCAGAGCCAGAGATTGGTGCTCAGTTGCATGAGCGCCGTGGCCGCCGCCACGCACAGCACGGCCACGACGATCACGCCGCGCGAGCCGAAGCGCGCCGCGAACCACGCGGTGAGCGGCACCACGGCGAGGCCGCCGAGCGCCTGCGCGGCCGTGAGCAGGCCGACGATGGCGCTGCCGTAGCCGGCGTCGGTCAAGGCCAGCGCGGTGAGCGGGAGCGTCGCGCCGGAGCCGAGGCCAACCACGGCCACGCTCAGGATCAGCGCGAGAAAGTCGCGGGTGAGGACGGTTTTCATCGGGCGAGATGCTACTACGCCGCCCTGGCAACGCGGCGCGTGCCTGCCCGATAACGACGATTTCAGCGCCGCATCAGCACGATTGCGAACCGGAAACGCTCACGCGGCGGCGCGCGCGCCGGTCGATCTGCGCGGAAACCAGCGTGAGCGCGAGCGACGCCAGCGCCAGCAGCACGCCCACCCACGGCAGTTGCGTGAGCGGCGCGCCCGCGCTGATCGCCACGCCGCCGAGCCACGCGCCGCCCGCATTGCCCAGGTTGAAGGCGCCCTGGTTCAGCGTGGAGGCCAGATTGGGCGCTTCGCTCGCGCGATCGACGATCAGGATTTGCAGCGGCGCCACGATCGCGAACGCGAGCACGCCCCACACGAAAATCGTCGCCATGGCCGCGATCTGGTCGTGCATCGCCACCGTGAACACGACGAGCGTGACGGCCAGCAGCGCGAGGAACACCAGCAGCGAGCGCATCAGCTTCCAGTCGGCGAGCTTGCCGCCGAGCGTGTTGCCCACGGTCAGGCCAACGCCGAACAGCAGCAGCACGAAGGTGACTTCGTGCGGCGAGAACGCGGTCACGTCTTCGAGAATCGGCGTGATGTAGGTGAACACCGAGAAGAGGCTCGCCGAGGCCAGCACGCTCATGAACAGCACCATCAGCACCTGCGGATTCTTCATCACGCCGAATTCGCTCACGAGGCTCGCCTTCTGCATCTCGATCTTCGCGGGCAGGCAGACTTGCAGCGCGCCGGCTGCGAGAATGCCAATGCCGGTCACGGCCCAGAACGTCGCGCGCCAACCCGCGATCTGGCCGAGCGCGGTGCCGAGCGGCACGCCCAGCACGTTGGCGAGCGTCAAGCCCGTGAACATGAGCGCGATGGCCTGTGCGCGGCGGTTCGGCGCGACCAGACCCGCCGCCACCACCGAACCGATGCCGAAGAACGCGCCGTGGCAGAACGCCGTGACAATGCGCGCGGCCATCAGGATCGTGTAGTTCGGCGCGAGCGCGCACAGCAGATTGCCGACGATAAAGATGCCGATCAAGCGCATGAGCGCCTGCTTGCGCGGTACGTTCACAATGGCGATGGCGACGATGGGCGCGCCGATCGTCACGCCGAGCGCGTAGGCCGAGACGAGCATGCCGGCGGCCGGAATGGTGACGCTGAGATCGCGCGCGACATCGGGCAGCAGGCCCATGATGACGAACTCGGTGGTACCGATACCAAACGCGGCGACGGCAAGGGCGAGAAGAGGCAAGGGCATGGGCGGGGAGGGCGAGAAGGCGGCGCAGGCAGCGGGCCGCCGCGCGAGAGGCGCCGGACCGCAAAGATTTAAGCCAAGGTTTAAGTCAAGACGGAATTGTACTGAAAGCTGACGCATCGCATACGGCACGCATTCGGGCGCTGCGCGAAAGCAACACGCTTTTTTGGTTGCGTGACACGAAAAGCGGAGACGGGATCGGAAAACGGTCAGTCAACGGTCAGTCGTCCGCGGCATCGAGCGGACCGCCATGCCGTCCCGCGCCCTGGGCGAAGCGCCGCGCGTTCGCGATGCCTTCGTCGAGCACCGCGCGATAGCCGCCCGCGCCTTCGCGGCGTAACGCCTCGGCGAAATCGGCGAGCGCGCTGTTCTCGATGGCCGATTGCCGGTCGGCGCGCAACGCGGCTTGCGGAAACGCCGCGAGTTGCGCGGCGAGGCGCTCCGCCGCCGCGCGCGCTTCGCCCCGGCCGACCACGCGATTGGCGAGCCCGAACGCCAGCGCTTCGTGCGCGGTCACGGCGCGGCCCGTGAGGATCAGATCGAGCGCGCGCGACAGGCCGATCAAACGCGGCAGGCGCACCGTGCCGCCGTCGATGAGCGGCACGCCCACACGCCGGCAGAACACGCCGAGCACGGCGTCCTCTTCCACCACGCGCAGGTCGCACAGCAGCGCGAGTTCGAGGCCGCCCGCCACGGCGTGACCCGCCACGGCCGCGATCACGGGTTTGGCGAGCGCCATGCGCGTGGGACCGAGCGGACCGGGGCCGCTGCCGTCGGCGTGAATGACGTTGCGGCGCGCGTCGTCGTCGAGCGCGGTGAGATCGGCGCCCGCGCAGAACGTGCCGCCCGCGCCCCACAGCACGCCCGCGCGCCACGCGTCGTTCGATTCGAAACGCGCGAACGCGGCGGCAAGCGCTTCGGCCACTTCGCGGTCGATGGCGTTGCGGCGCGCGGGACGGTCGAGCACGAGCGTGGCGACGTGGGAGGCGGCTCGAGTGGCGACGTGAGTGGCGACGCGAGTGGCGACATGCGCGGCGGCAGGCGCGTTGGCGTTGGCGCCTTCGCCGGCTGCCGCGCCGATCTCGTCGGGCGTTTCGATCCGCACGTGCTCGCCGAATGATTCGATCCGCATGCGCTTCTCCTCGCGCGAGGGTGGGGCAGCGCACCTTCACATAACTTTCACGCTTCGCCCTTAGGGTAGTTCGATTCTAATCTTGAGAACACGCTCCTTCTCTCCGCTCGCATGCAGCCGAAGTCCATGCCTGGCTTTACCGCCGTTCCGGATGCCGCCTCGTCGTCCTCCAACTCGTCCTCGCCCTCCGCATGCGGTCCGTTGTGGACCGTGCCGCTGACCGATCACCCGACCTACGATCACGTGCGCTTCAAGCGCGTCTTCACCACCGACGGCACGCGCCACGAAGTCGTGGTCGTCGACCTGCACAAACTGCTGATTTGCGCCGACCGCGACGACACCGACTACGTGCTCAAGCCCGTGGACGACTGGCACACGGGCAAGGTGCGCGGCATTCGCGAATTCCTCGACCCGAGCAACGAGCGCGTGCCGCAAATGCCTTACGTGACCATCAGCAAGCGGCGCGCGCCGGGCGTGGCGGGCTGGCTCGGCATGGCGCACGAAGGCGTGGTGGCGTTTCGCAACGGCCAGCATCGCGCGCGTTATCTCGCGTGGGCGGGCGCGTTGTGGCTGCCGGTGGAAGTGCACGAGCGCGAGGCGCCGCTGCTGCGCGAGCTGTGCGGCGCGGGCGAGACGGGACGGGAGAGCGTGCAGGTCGCGCCGCGCTGAGCGTGTCTTGTTGACGCGGCGGTTTGCGTGCGCGCGCATCGAACGTTCGATAACTCGCGCTCTCGCAAGTCGCGCGCTGGATCGCGCTCAGCTTCCGCTCATCGCTTGCAGCGCGGTGTCCATCGCCAGCCTGGCGGCCGGTAACGCGGGCGAGGACAGCGCTGCGCCATCGATCGCGGGTTCGCGTTCGTGTTGCGTGAAATGCTCGAGAGCATAGTCGACGAAGCGGCGCGTCTTCGCGGGCAGATACTGGCGGCTCGGCCACACGATCGACGTGCGCGCCTCGGGATCGTCGATCTCGTAGTCGGGCAAGAGGCGTCGCAGTGCGCCGCGAGCGATGTCGTCGGCCACGAGCGGCGCAGGGACGATCGCCACGCCCATGCCCGCGAGCGCGGCGAGCCGCACCATCAGCAGATTGTTGACCTCGTAGCCGGGTTCGAGCGTGACGGTGGCGCCCGTTTGCGCGGGCTCGCCAGCTCTCGCGAAGCGCCACGTCGCGCTGCGTTCCTCGGGCGGTAACGCCACCGCCGCGTGCAGCGCCAGTTGCTCGGGCGTGCGCGGTTCGCCATGCTCCGCGAGCCACGCGGGCGACGCGCAAGGCACGAACGCCGTGCGGCCGAGCGCGCGTTCGACAAGCGCTGGGGAGCCGCTCGTGCCGTTCATTCCGCCCACTGCGCTTTTGCGGTTCGCACCGCTCATGCCGCGAATGCCGTGGGTGCCGTGCATGCCGTGGGTTCCCTGCGTGGCGCGCGCGTCGTGCGTGTCGCTCGCGCCTTCCGGCCACGTTTCCACAATGCCCACGTCGAAGCCGTCTTCGACGAGATCCACTTCGCGTTCGGCCAGCGTGAGCCGCACCAGCACATGCGGATAACGGCGCTTGTAGCCTTCGATGAGCGGTGTCAGCGAAGCGAGCGTGAGCGCTCCCGAGGCGACCACGCGCAGCGTGCCGCCCGGTTCGGTTTCGGTTTGCGCGAGCGTGGACTCCAGATGATCGAGTTCTTCGAGCACGCAACGGCAGCCTTCGAGATACCGCAGGCCCGCTTCCGTGAGCGAAAGATTGCGCGTGGTGCGATTGATGAGCCGCGTATGCAGATGCGCTTCGAGCATCGCGACCGAGCGCGTGACGAGCGCGTTGGACACGTCGAGTTGCTGCGCGGCACGGCGAAAGCTCTGCGAATCGACCACCGTGACGAAGACGCGCATCGCGTGGATCTGGTTCATGGTATCGCCTCGTATGCGAGAACAACGATGGAGCGGATCGCCCGTGCCCGCCAATGCGCCGTAATGCCCGGCGGCGTTAATCACAGGAAAATCATATTGACAGTCCTCGCGAATTACAATATCTATCTAATTATTGTCAAAACAGATCGCGATTGTAAAAGATTCAATACTCAATCGGCATGGGGATTGAGTCGGCAATGCGCGAGGCGCGCTTTCGCTTTCAACGGGGGCTAGCCCGCGGCGCTGGGCGATGAGCGGCGCCGCACTCATCGGCGGCATCGCGCTTTTCTGTCAGATGTGCCAGTTTCGTGACAGATTCATCTGCATTTTCAGTGTCTTACATGAAGTGGGAGCGCGTTATGCTACCGCGCGCGCCAGCGGGCGTATTGCGCAATGCAAAAAACGTTTTTCATGATGACGATTATTAATTTGCAAACAAACGAATAAAAGACGAACTTTTTCAGTGCGATTTTTTATGCGTTTTCCAATGTATTTTCGAGTTTCGTGATTTATAACGTGGTTATTGCGTCCGCTTGGTGTGTCCACTCAGCCGGTAAATCCGCAGGCCAGACATGATCGTCGAATTGCTCAAGACGCAACCGGAAATCGCGCTGTTCGTGAGCCTCGCGCTCGGCTATCTGATCGGCTCGGTGCGGCTCGGGCCCATCTCGCTGGGCGGCGTGTGCGGAACGCTGATCGTCGCGCTCGTGATCGGGCAAACCGGCGCACGTCTCGCGCCCGATCTCAAGAACGTCGCGTTCGCGCTGTTCATCTTCGCGCTCGGCTTCACGGGTGGGCCGCAGTTCTTTGCAAACATCGGGCGCGGTTGGCGCTATGGACTCCTGTCGATCGTCGAAATCGTCTCGGTGATGGCGCTCGTCATGGTCGCGGTGGTGCTCATGAAGCTCGACGCGGGCACGGCGGCGGGGCTGCTCGCGGGCGCGGCCACGGAGTCGGCGGTGATCGGCACGGCTTCGGAAGCCATCACGCGGCTCGGCGTGCCGGACGCCGACGTCGCCACGATGCAGGCACATATCGTCACCGCGTACAGCGTGAGTTACCTGTTCGGGCTGATCACGATCGTGCTGTTCACGAGCCAGATCGCGCCGCTCATTCTGCGCGTGAACCTGCGCGAAGAAGCCGCGCGGCTCGCGCGTGAACTTGGCGGCGACGGCGTGCTCGACGAAGGCCAGCGGCTCGCGCTGCCGCCGCTCGTCGGGCGCGCGTTCATGGCGGGACCGGCGGCGGGCAGCGCCGTGGCGGCGATCGAGGCGCGCTTCGGCAACAACCTCACCGTGGAGCGCGTGCTGCGCAACGGCGAGCAGATCGACACCGACGCGCAGTTCATGCTGGCGGCCGGCGACACCGTGTTCGTCGCGGGGCGCCGCGAGTCGCTGATCGAGGCGGCAAGCAGCTTCGGCGAGGAAGTGCCGGGCGGCGGCTTCGTCAAGGCGCTCGCGCAGCGCGTGGACGTGCTGCTCACGCGGCGCGACCTCAACGGCGTGACGCTCGCGCAGATGCGCGAACGCGCCGCGCCGCAGGACGGCCGCGGCATCTACGTGGGCGCGATCACGCGGCTCGACGCGACGGTGCCCGCGCTGCCCGGCGCGGTCGTGCATCGCGGCGACGTGCTCACGCTGCTCGGCGCGCCCGCCGACGTCGCGCGCGGCGCGAAGCGGCTCGGCTACGTGATCCAGCAGACGCAGAAGACCGACTTCGTCTATCTGGGTCTGGGTGTGGTGATCGGCATGCTGATCGGGCGCTTCGGCGTGAACGTGGGCGGCGTCTCGCTGGTGCTCGGCACGGGCGGCGGCTGTCTGCTCTCGGGCTTGTTGTTCGGCTGGGCGCGCACGCATTTTCCGGTGGTGGGCTCGCTGCCTTCGGCGGCGGCGCAGGTGCTCAAGGACTTCGGGCTCGCGACCTTCATCGCGGCCGTGGGCCTTTCCGCGGGGCCGGATGCGATCCGGCTCGTGCGCGAATACGGCCTCGCGCTGCCGCTCGCGGGCATTTTGATGGTGCTGATTCCGGGCCTGCTCTCGCTATGGATCGGCCGCATGTTCCTCAAGCTCGACGCGCCCATGCTGCTCGGCGCCATCGCGGGCCAGCAGTGCAGCACGCCCGCGATCAGCGCGCTCGTGGGCGTGACGGGCAATTCCACACCCGTGATCGGCTACACGATCACCTATGCGTTGTCGAACATCCTGTTGCCGCTCATGGGGCCCGTGGTCGTCGGGCTCGCGGCGAAGCTCGGTTGAACGCGTCTTGCGGCGCAGCTTGCCGCCAACGCGGATGAACAGCAGCGGCTGAGCCCGGCCGCGCTCAGGTGTCGTGTCGATCCGGCGTCATGCCGTATCGATCGCGGCGCCGATTCTGCATCACTACGGCAAGCACCACGGGCTGCGGTTCCTTCCCAAAAGCGAGGGCATGATGGAATGGCTACATGACATCTTTCACAAGTCTCCGGAGATCGCGCTCTTTCTCTCGCTGGCCATCGGTTACTGGATCGGCCAGATCAACTTCGGCAAGTTTCAACTGGGTGGCGTGGGCGGTTCGCTGCTCGCGGCCGTGGTCATCAGCCAGGTCGGCGTGACGGTCGACAACGGCGTGAAGTCGGTGATGTTCGCCGTGTTCATTTACGCCGTGGGTTACGACTCGGGGCCGGGCTTCTTCAATTCGCTCAACCGCAAGACCTTGCGCGAGATCGCCATGGCCGTGTTCATGGCGCTCGCCGGGCTCGCGACCGTCGTGATCTGCGCGAAGGTCTTTCATATCAACAAGGGTCTCGCGGCCGGGCTCGCGGCCGGCGGCATGACGCAGTCGGCGATCATCGGCACGGCCGGCGACGCCATCGCGCGTCTGGGCCTGCCCGCCGATCAGGTCAAGGCGATGCAGGCCGACGTGGCCATCGGTTACGCCGTGACCTACGTGTTCGGCTCGCTCGGCGCGATCATCGTCTGCGTGAACATCCTGCCGAAGTTCATGGGCCGCAGCCTCAAGGACGCGTCGATGGACGCCGAGCGCGAGATGTCCGGCGGCGGCGCGTCGAGCGGCCCCGGCCAGTTGAACGCGCTGCCCGAACTGTTCGGCCGCGTGTTTCGCGTGGAGATCGCGGCAGGCAAAACCGTCAAGCAACTGGAGCAGTCGGAGAACGATCTGGTCGCCATCGAAAAGATCCGCCGACAGGGCAAGATCCTCGACTCCACGCCCGACTTCGTGCTGAGCCGCGACGACCTCGTGCTCGTGGTCGGACGCCGCGAGCAGATGGTCGAAGTGGGCGCGCTGATCGGCCCCGAAGTGCCCGACTCGGGCGGCATGAGCCTCGTGATGCAGACGCGCCAGCTCGTGTTCACGAAGAAGGGCATGAATCACACGACCATCGCCGAGGTGCGCAAGAACGTCGATCACGACATGCGCCACGGCGTGTACATCGAGAAGATCGAGCGCGCGGGCCAGCCCGTGCCGGTGCTGCCGCAAACGGAGCTGGAGCACGGCGACGTCATCACCATCTACGGCACCGCCACCGACACCAAACGCGCCGTGCAGGAAGCGGGCTACGAACTGGCGTGGAGCAACAAGACCGACTTCATCTACATGGGCGTCGGGCTCGTGCTCGGCTTGCTGGTGGGCTTGATCGTCGTGAACGTGGCGGGCATTCCGCTCACGCTCGGCTCGGGCGGCGGGTGTCTCCTCGCGGGTCTGCTGTTCGGCTGGATGCGCGGCAAGCATCCGATGTACGGCGTCATGCCGCCCGCCGCCTCGCAACTGCTCAAGGACTTCGGGCTCGCGGCCTTCGTGGCCGTGGTCGGGCTGAACTCGGGCTTGCAGGCCGTGGTGACGATCAAGCAGAGCGGTATCACGATCTTCCTGCTGGGCGTGGTCGTGACGCTCGTGCCGCTCCTCCTCACGATGCTGTTCGGCCGCTACGTCCTCAAGTACAACAACGCGGCCATTCTCGCGGGCGCGCTGTCGGGTTCGCGCAGCGCGAACCCGGCCTTCGGCGGCATCCTGGACAAAGCCGAGAGCGCGGTGCCGACCGTGCCGTTCGCCATCACCTACGCGATCGCCAACGTGCTGCTCACGCTGCTCGGGCCGCTCGTCGTCGGTCTCGCATGACTCGAAGTGCAGGCGGGCCGCGCATGCGCCGGCCCGCGCCACGTCTTCCAACGGAGATCACCATGGCATCGAAAGCAAAGGGTAACGGTGAGAAGGACAAGGAAGCGGCGGGACTCGCCGCGCTGAGCCCGTTCGAACTGAAGGACGAGCTCATCAAGGCGGCGGGCGGCGGCGCGGCGGCGCGGCCCGCGAATCTCTCCATGCTGAACGCGGGGCGCGGCAATCCCAACTTTCTCGCGACCATTCCCCGCCACGGCTTCTGGCAGCTCGGCCTCTTCGCCATGCGCGAGTCCGAGCGTTCGTTCGCCTACATGCCGGAGGGCGTGGGCGGCTTTCCGCAGCGCGACGGCATTGTCGAGCGCTTCGATCTGTTCGTGCGCGAGAACAAGGGGCAAGCGGGCATTCCGTTTCTCGCGGGCGCGGTCTCGTACGTGCGCGATCAGCTCGGGTTGTCGGCGGGGGACTTTCTCTACGAGATGTGCGAAGCCATTCTCGCGTGCAACTATCCCGTGCCGGACCGCATTCTGAAGAATACGGAGATCATCGTCGGGCAGTATTTGCGGCGCGAGATGATCGGCAGGCATCCGTTCGTGGGCGAGTTCGACGTGTTCGCGGTGGAAGGCGGCACGGCCGCCATGACGTACATCTTCAACACGATGCGCGAGAACTTCCTGATCGAGGCGGGCGACACCATCGCGCTCGGCATGCCGATCTTCACGCCGTACATCGAGATTCCCGAACTCAACGACTATCAGCTGAAAGTCGTGCACGTGAATGCCGACGTCAAGGACAACTGGCAATACTCGAAGAAGGAACTCGACAAGCTGCGCGACCCGAAGGTGAAGGCGTTCTTCCTCGTGAACCCGAGCAATCCGCCCTCGGTGAAGATCGACGACGAAAGCCTCGAGCACGTCGCCGACATCATCAAGGAGCGCCCCGACCTCATTCTGCTCACCGACGACGTGTACGGCACCTTCGCCGACAACTTCGTCTCGCTGTTCGCGCTCGCGCCGAAGAACACCATTCTCGTGTACTCGTATTCGAAATACTTCGGCGCGACGGGCTGGCGGCTGGGCGCGATCGCCACGCATCGCGACAACGTGCTCGACCGGCTGCTCGGCGAATTGCCGAAGGAGCAGAAGCAGATCCTGCACAAGCGCTACGAGTCGATCACCACGGAGCCCGACAAGCTCAAGTTCATCGACCGTCTCGTGGCCGACAGCCGCACCGTCGCGCTCAATCACACGGCCGGTTTGTCCACGCCTCAGCAAGTGCAGATGGTGCTGTTCTCGCTGTTCTCGCTGATGGACACGCCCGACGCGTACAAGAACGCGCTCAAGCGTCTGATTCGCAGCCGCAAGCGCGCGCTGTTCGAAGAGATGGGCGTGAGCTACGACGAGGACGATCCGAATCAGGTCGATTACTACACGATCCTCGACATGGAATACATGGGCGAGAAGCTCTACGGCCGCGACTTCGTCGACTGGCTCATGAAGCAGTTGAAGCCCAACGAACTGCTGTTCCGCCTCGCGGCCGAAGCGCGCGTCGTGCTGCTGCCGGGCAAGGGCTTCGGCACGCCGCATCCTTCGGGGCGCGTGTCGCTCGCGAATCTCAACGAGTCGGATTACCGCAAGATCGGCCGCGCGTTGCGCAAGCTCACCGAGGAATACGTGCAGCGCTATAACGAGGCCACGGGCAAGAAGCTCGATAAGCAGAAGGTCACGAAGTAGCGGCGATCTTTACGCGTATCAATGCAAAACGGCGGCGTCGCGTGAAAGCGAGGCCGCCGTTTTTTTCGTGACGCAAGCCGTGTCGTTCTCGCGAAGCGCGCGGCGGTTTGTGTCGATGTGCTTGCGGTTTCGTCCGCTTTTCTTCTGTGCGCTATTCCGTTTGCTGAACGGTCGAAGCATTCGCCGCCGATGCAACCGGCGCCGACTGAGCGCCCTGCACGCTGCGCCGATGCAGCGACACCGACAACGCCACGGCGGCCGCCGCCGCGATCGCCGCGAACAGGAACACCGAGCCGTAGCCGAACACGTTCGCCACGTAACCGGCGAGCGGGCCGGTAATGCCGAGCGACAGATCGAGGAACACCGAGTACGCCGAGAGCGCGGCGCCGCGGCTCGCGGGCGGCACGAGACCGACGGCTTCGACGCCGAGCGCCGGGAACACCAGCGCGAAGCCGAAGCCCGTGAGCGCCGCGCCCGCGAGCGCCACGTTCGGCACCGGCGCGAGCCACAGCAGCAGCAGGCCCGCGCATTCGCACGAAAACGAGGCAATGGCCACGCGGAAGCCGCCGAAGCGCTTGATCGTGTTGGCGAACAGCAAACGCGCGCCGATGAACATGAGGCCGAACAGCGTGAGCGTGAACGCCGCGTTGGGCCAGTGGCGCGCCGCGTAGAACAGCGTGATGAACGTGGCGATGGAACCGAAGCCCGCCGAGCCCAGCGCGAGGCCAATGCCGTGCGGCAGCACGCGCGTGAACACGCTGCGGTACGACATGCGCTCGCCGTGCACGATGGGCACCGGGGCGATGGGGCGCGCGAGCCAGTAGCCGAGCGCCGCGAGCGCGATGACCGAAATGCCGAGCGTCCAGTAGCCCACGAAGTGCACCATTTCCACGCCGAGCGGCGCGCCGATCGCGAGCGCGCCATAGGTGGCGATGCCGTTCCACGAGATCACGCGCGCATTGTGCGAGGTGCCCACGCGGCCAATGCCCCAGAGAATCGCGCCCGTGCCGCAGAGGCTTTCGCCGCAACCGAGCAACAGGCGGCTGCACACGAGCAGCGCGATGGAGAGGCCGGGCCAGTGATCGACGAGCGTGGCGAGCAGCAGCATCACGCCGCTCGCGCCGCACAGCATCAGGCCGAGGCTCACTGTTTTCTTGGGGCCGAGCGTGTCCGCCGAACGGCCCGCGAGCGCGCGCGAGCAGAGCGTGGCGATGTACTGCACGCTGATCGCGCCGCCCGCCATCACGGTGCTGAAGCCGAGATCGTTGTGGACATAACCGGGCAGCACCGCGAGCGGAATGCCGATGGTCAGGTAGCAGAGGAACGTGAAAAAGACGACCGGAATGATCTGTAGCGTCGTCGAAAACCCGTTGCGCGCGGGCGCAGAATCAGCGGACATGGGGAAAACGAGGATGGAAAACGGCGGGAAAGCGCGATTGTCCCATGGAACCGGTTTTTCTGCAGATTTTGAAAAGCTGTTCCGGTAAGCGGAACTCGTTTTTTCCCACCTTGTGGGTTGCGCACAACGGTTTGTATGCGCGCGATGGGCGAAGCGCGATGTTGCCAGGATTTGTCAGCGGAATGACGGGAATTGGGGTCGCAAGTGCGGCGAGGCGCTTTATCGAGTGGCGCACGGCGTATCGGCAAAATCGGGCGCGGCTGGCCATTCTTGCGCTTTCGCCGTGAAAAATCGGCAATCCCGCCACACCAGAATAAGCGCATGGCCCGCGCGGCAGACGGTTTTATCGCGTCAGCGATATGTCGCCCATGCTCCTGTGCCTATGGGTTGCCAATATTGGCGGTGATAGTTTTCGAATCGTCCACTGCATCAACGATGAGCCAGAGAACATGAGCCAGCCGATCCGCTTTTATCACCGCAACGCCGTTCGCGAAGTCAGCGGCGCGGGCGTGACCCGCACTGTCCTTCAGTATCTGCGCGAAGACGCGCACTGCACCGGCACCAAGGAAGGCTGCGCCGAAGGCGACTGCGGCGCGTGCACGGTCGTGGTCGGCGAGCGCGACGCCGCGGGCGGCATGAGCTTCAAGGCCGTCAACGCGTGCATCCAGTTTCTGCCGACGCTCGACGGCAAGGCGCTCTTCACCGTAGAAGACCTGCGCCAGCCCGACGGCTCGCTGCACCCGGTGCAACAGGCCATGGTGGATTGCCACGGCTCGCAGTGCGGCTTTTGCACACCGGGCTTCGTCATGTCGATGTGGGCGCTCTACGAGAAGCACGGGCACGAGCAAGCGGGGCAAGCAGGTCAAGGCGGGCACGCGTGCGGGGGCAAGAGCGCCTGCTCCACGCCCTCGCGCGACGAGATCGCCAACGCGCTCACGGGCAATCTGTGCCGCTGCACGGGGTATCGGCCGATCCTCGACGCCGCCGAGCAGATGTTCAAGACCGACGCGCCCAAACGGCCCGTGAACGCCGAGGCCGTCGCGCAAACGCTCGCCACGCTCGAGCGCGCCGACACCTTCCATTACGAGCACAAAGGCCAGCAGTACGACGCGCCGCGCACCGTCGACGCGCTCGCCGCGCTCAAGGCCGCGCGCCCGGCCACGCGCATCCTCGCGGGCAGCACCGACATCGGGCTGTGGGTCACGAAGCAGATGCGCGAGCTGGGCGACATCGTCTATGTCGGCCAGATCGAGGCCATGCGCAAGATCGAGGTGAGCGACGCGTTCATCGAGATCGGCGCGGCCGTGAGCGTCGAGCGCGCCTATGCCGAACTCGCGAAGCATTATCCCGAACTCGAAGAGATGTGGCAGCGCTTCGCCTCGCTGCCGATCCGCAACGCGGGCACGCTCGGCGGCAACGTGGCGAACGGTTCGCCCATCGGCGACTCGATGCCGGGGCTGATCGCGCTCGGCGCGCGCGTGGTGCTGCGCGGCGGCGACGTCACGCGCGAACTGCCGCTCGAAGATCTCTATCTCGCGTACCAGAAGAAGGACATGGCCGAACACGAGTTCGTGCTCGCGCTCAAGGTGCCCACACGCAGCGGTGCGCGCGCGAACCTGCGCTTTCGCACTTACAAGATCTCGAAGCGCTTCGACTCCGACATTTCCGCCGTGTGCGCCGCGTTCTCGTATCTCGCCGACGGCGACGTGATCCGCGAGCCGCGCATCGCGTTCGGCGGCATGGCGGCCACGCCCAAACGCGCGGAGAAAACCGAAGCCGTGCTCGCCGGCGCGCAGTGGCACGAAGCCACGGCGCAGGCCGCGATGATCGCGCTCGGCCAGGACTACGCGCCGCTCTCGGACATGCGCGCGACGAGCGACTACCGGCTCGAAGCGGCGAAGAACACGCTGTATCGCTTCTGGCTCGAAACGCGCGCGCAGAATCCGCTCGCGCCACAGGCGCTGAACGTGCGCGCCGTGGTGGCGGAAAGCGCCTGAGCGCGTAACGAGAACGAAGCGAAAAAGATACGGAGAACGAACCATGAACCAGCAAGCCGAACCGTTCCTGGACGAAGCCAAGGCACGCGAAGAAGCCGTCACCACGCATGAGCCGTTCGCGCAGGTGCACGTCTCGCGGCCGCATGAATCCGCGCATCTGCACGTGAGCGGACGCGCCACTTATACCGACGACATTCCCGTGGTCGCGGGCACGCTGCACGCCGCGCTCGGGCTCTCGCAGAAGCCGCATGCGCGCATTGTCGCGATGGATCTCGCCAAGGTGCGCGCGACGCCCGGCGTCGTGGCCGTGCTCACCGCCGAGGACATTCCCGGCGTGAACGACTGCGGCCCGATCCTCCACGACGATCCCGTGCTCGCCGACGGCGTCGTGCAGTTCGTCGGCCAGCCGATGTTCATCGTCGTGGCCACCTCGCACGATACGGCGCGCCTCGCCGCGCGCCGCGCCGAGGTGCAGTACGAAGAATTGCCCGCGGTGCTCACGGCGCAGCAGGCGCGCGCCGCCAACCAATCCGTGTTGCCGCCGATGAAGCTCGCGCGCGGCGAAGCGTCCACGCGCGCCGCGCGCGCGCCGCATCGCCACGAAGGCGAAATGCTGCTGGGCGGTCAGGAGCAGTTCTACCTGGAAGGGCAGATCGCCTATGCCGTGCCGAAAGACGACGACGGCATGCATGTGTGGTGCTCCACGCAGCACCCGAGCGAAATGCAGCATCTCGTGGCGCACGTGCTGGGCGTGCATTCGCACAACGTGCTCGTGGAGTGCCGGCGCATGGGCGGCGGCTTCGGCGGCAAGGAATCGCAGTCGGGCATCTTCGCGTGCTGCGCGGCGCTCGCCGCGTGGAAGCTGCTGTGCCCCGTGAAGCTGCGCCCCGACCGCGACGACGACATGATGATCACGGGCAAGCGCCACGACTTCCACTACACGTACGAAGTGGGTTACGACGACGCCGGCACGATCGAAGGCGTGAGTGTCGACATGACCTCGCGCTGCGGGTTTTCCGCCGACCTGTCGGGCCCGGTGATGACGCGCGCCGTTTGCCACTTCGACAACGCGTACTGGCTGCCCGACGTGTCGATCGCCGGTTTCTGCGGCAAGACCAACACGCAGTCGAACACGGCGTTTCGCGGCTTTGGCGGCCCGCAAGGCGCATTCGCGATCGAATACATCATGGACGACGTGGCGCGCTCGCTCGGCCTCGATTCGCTGGATGTGCGCCGCCGCAATCTCTACGGCAAGACGCAGAACAACGAAACGCCGTACGGTCAGGTGATCGAAGACAACGTGATCCACGAGTTGATGGACGAACTCGTGGAGACGAGCGGCTACCGCGCGCGCCGCGCCGCGATCCGCGAATTCAACGCGAACAACGCCGTGCTCAAGAAAGGCATTGCGATCACGCCGGTGAAGTTCGGCATTGCGTTCAACGTCACGCACTTCAATCAGGCCGGCGCGCTCGTGCACATTTATACCGATGGTTCCGTGCTCGTGAACCACGGCGGCACGGAGATGGGGCAGGGCCTCAACACCAAGGTCGCGCAGGTGGTGGCGCACGAACTGGGCATCGAATTCGCCCGTGTGCGCGTGACCGCGACCGACACGAGCAAGGTGGCGAACACCTCGGCCACGGCCGCTTCCACGGGCAGCGACCTGAACGGCAAGGCCGCGCAGGACGCCGCGCGCCAGCTGCGCGAACGCCTCGCCGCGCTCGCCGCGACCACGTATGGCAAGGGCGAAGTGAGCGCCGCCGACGTGCGCTTCGAGAACGAGAGCGTGGTCGTAGGCGAAACCGTGGTGCCGTTCGAAACGCTCGTGTCGAAGGCGTATCTCGCGCGCGTGCAGCTGTGGTCCGACGGCTTCTATGCCACGCCCAAGCTTTACTGGGATCAGGCGACGCTGCGCGGCCGGCCGTTCTATTACTACTCGTATGGCGCGGCGGTTTCGGAAGTGGTGATCGACACGCTCACGGGCGAAATGCGCGTGCTGCGCGCCGACGCGCTGCACGACGTGGGTGCCTCGCTGAATCCGGCGCTCGACGTGGGGCAGGTCGAAGGCGGCTTCATCCAGGGCATGGGCTGGCTCACCACTGAAGAATTGTGGTGGAAGCCGGACGGCAAGCTCATGACGCACGCGCCTTCCACGTACAAGATCCCCACCGTGAACGACACGCCCGCCGAGTTCAACGTGAAGCTGTTCAAGAACCGCAACGCCGAGGACAGCATCCATCGCTCGAAAGCCGTGGGCGAGCCGCCGCTGCTGCTGCCGTTCTCCGTGTTCTTCGCGATTCGCGACGCGGTGGCGAGCGTGGCCGACTACCGCTTCAATCCGCCGATGAACGCGCCCGCCACCGCCGAGGAAATCCTCAAGGGCGTGCGCGCGGTGCAAGCGATGGCACGCGGCTGAGCGAGGAACCCGACATGATGAGCAATCCGAATCATTGCATGCGGGTCGACGAGCGTGGCCGCGTCGTGATCGGCCGGCGCAGCACGCCGGTGCCGCAATACGGGCCGATGCACGTCGTGCTGTTCGGCGCGGGCCACGTGGGCCACGCGCTCGTGACGCTGCTCGGCATGCTGCCGTGCGTGGTGCAATGGGTGGACGAGCGCGACGAACTGTTCCCCGACGAAGTGCCCGCCAACGTGCAGGTCGAAGCCACCGACACGCCCGCCTCGATCGTCGACGAGGCGCCGCCCGGCGCCTACTTCATCGTCATGACGCACAATCACGCGCTCGATTTCGAGCTGACCGAGCGCATCATGCGGCGGCGCGATTTCGCGTGGTTCGGCTTGATCGGCTCGAAGACCAAGCGCGTGAAGTTCGAGCGGCGGCTGATCGAGCGCGGCTTCGACGCGGAGCGCATGGACGAGATGACGTGTCCGATCGGCGTGACGGGCATTGTCGACAAGGCGCCTTCGGCGATTGCGGTGGCCGTGGCCGCGCAGTTGATGCAGATGCGCATACCGCTGCGCATGACGGCGCCGGTCGCGACGGAGATGGCTGCCGATGTCGCGATGGATCGGCAACACGCAAGAGCGTAATGCGGGGGCGCCGCGCTAGCGCGGTGGCGCGTTCGCCTCGTCTTTTTCCGCCTGACGATGTTCCGGCGGCGAGGCTTCGCACACCTGCGTTTCCAGTTGTGCGCTCAGGCCCGCGCTCGCCAGCGCGTGGCGCCTGAACAGCGCCAAAAGTTCGGGACGCAAGCCGTCGCCGCGCGAGGTCGCGAGGTCGTGCAAAGAGAGCAGGGGCAGCATGGCCGGACTCCGATAGTCGTCGGTGTTTCAGACGGTATCGGCCGCACAGGCGCGCGGCTAGCCGTTTCTTGCGGATCCATTCCCCCGTGGCGCCAGGCCGCGGGTCACGTTCAACCCGCGTTCAAGCCGCGTCGACCGGCAACGCTTCGTGCGTGCGCGACTTCGGGCGCGCGCTTTTCGCGCCGCGTTCCGTCAACATCCCCGAGACCTCATCGATCAACGCACGCAGCCACGCCACGTCGCCGGGGCGGTCCGGCTGCGGATGCCACATCTGATAGCAGCGAATGCGCGGAAACGCGATGGGCGTGTCGACCACGGCAATCGGCAGCAGTTTCGCGTAGTGCTGCGCGAACCGCCGCGTGGTCGTGAACAGCAGATCCGATTGCAGCAGCACCTGCGGCACCAGCCCGAAGTAGGGCAGCGTGGCGACGATACGGCGCTCGGCGCCCGCCTTCGCGAACCCCAGATCGATCGCGCTTGCCCGCGCGCCCGTGTACGGCGTGGGCGCGAGATGCGGCGCGGCGAGATACGCCTCACGCGTGAGTTCGCGGCGCGCGAGCGGATGGTCGGCGCGCATCATGCAGACGATCTTGTCGGAGAACAGGTCGCTGCGGGCGAAACGCGCATCGGGTTTCGGCCAGTTGCCGATCACGAGGTCGAGTTCGCCCGCGTCGAGCGCGCCGTGATGGTCGAGCGTGGGCGAAAGCGAAAGAATTTCGAGCCGTGCCGCGGGCGCCGCTTCGCGAAAGCGCGCGATCAGCGTGGGCATGAAGAAGTCGTTGAGATAGTCGGGCGCGGCGAGCCGGAAGGTGCGCTTCGAGCGCTCGGGATCGAAGTCGCCGTGCGGCGTGGCCACGAAATCGACGTCGCGCAGCACGCGTTGCGCGTATTGCAGCAGCGACTCGCCGTATTCGGTGGGCACCATGCCCGCCTTGCCGCGTACGAGGATGGGGTCGCCGAGTATCTCGCGCAGCCGCCGCAGCGCGGTGCTGATGGCCGGCTGCGTCTGGTTCAGGCGCAGCGCGGCTTGCGTCACGCTGCGCTCGACCAGCAGCGTGCGCAGCACGCGCACGAGCCAGATGTCGAGTGTGAGGGCGGAATCGTCGTCCATGGGGCGGGGCGGTCGTGGGGGCGTGGCAGGCTGGCGCGCACGCGCTCAGCCGTAACCATAAGCCGCCACGCGCGCCGCCGCCATAGCCCGCGCGCTATGGCGAGCATCAGGTCGATATGCCCGGCGCGTATAACGCACGGCGTCGTGCGCGTGCCTCGGCAACTCGCGAGGCGGCGCGCTCAGTCTTCCACGGTCTTGAGAATGCCCGAAGGCAGCGTGCTGATGCGCTTGACTTCGCGCGACTCGAACCAGTTCGGACTGCGTGCGCAGTAGAGCAGCATCGGCAGCGCGTCCTCGCCCCAGAACAGCTGCTTGTTCATCCAGAACGTGGGCACGCCGAACACGCCCATCGCGATCGCGTCGTTGGTATTGCGGCGCAGTTGCGCGCGCACGCTCTCTTCTTCGATGATCGATTCGCCGTGCGCGATGCCCACGCGCTCGCACAACTGCTCGAAGCCTTCCTCGCTCGACGGGTCGCGGCCTTCGCGCCAGATGAAGCGGAAGATCTCGCGCACGCAGGCGAATTCGCCGCCCGCCGCGATGGCGAGCAGCATCGGCTTGATCGAATCGAACGGATGCGCGGGCGGCATCTTGAACGGAATGCCCAGTTGTTCGGCGCGGAACAGCGCGTGCCGGTACGTGAAGATGCGCTTGGCCGGCACCGCCGCGCCGAGCGGCTGACCCCAATAGCGATACAGTTCCGTGAGCTGGACGGGCGTGGGCACGAAGTCGAAACCGGGCCACTTCTCGTGCTGTTCGAGCAACAGATACGAGAACGGCGACACGAAGTCGTAGAACCAGGCGGGCTGGTTGGCGTCGATGCCGTCGATCATGGTTTCCTCCGCTTTTTTACGCATCATGCGGGCCGTTCTTCGAGCGGCCCGTCATCGGTTCAAGATTCTTGTGCTTCGCTTGTGCTACTTCATGCGGCGTCAGCGCGTGCGCCCGTCCGGTCGTTCCGGCTGCGGGGTGTCGCTGCTGGCGGCCGCGTTCGGCTCGTTCTGCCGATCGTCGCGCGCTTCGTCTTTCGCTTTCTGCTTCGCTTCCTGCTTCGCCTCGTCCTTCGTCTCGTCGCCCGCTTCGCGCACCGCCGCGAGCCGCGCGCGCACGAAGCCGATATGTTCGCGCAACACGTAAAACTGGTCCGCGTAGGCGAGCGGCATCTTCATGCCGTTCACCGATTCCTCGATCGAGTCGAGCTTGCGCACGAGCGCGCGCCGTTCGTCGGGCGAGGTATCGGCCATCACGCCGCGCTCGATGCCGATGAGCGCGCCGTACCAGCGGTAGATGCGCGATTTTACCCGCCAGGCGTAGAGCGCAGGCACGAGACGCAAGCCCGGAATCAGCACCACGACGATCGGCACGATCAGCACGATCAGGCGGTCGGCGAGACTCGCGAGCCAGAACGGCAGGATGCGGTAGAGAAAGCTCTTGCCCGACTTGTAGTAGCGCGCGGCGTCGTCGCTGATGGGGAAGTCCTGCGCGCGCGGCGCCGGGAATTCGCCCGCGTGCTGCAACAGCGACGAGCGGCCGTGCACTTCCTTCGCTGCTTCGATCAGCAGGTCGGAGAGCGCGGGATGCAGCGAGTCGCGCGCGACCAGCTCGGCCGTGGGCGCGATGATGTGCAGCGGCGTGGCGGGCAGGTTGCGGCCGAGGTCGAACGCGCCCATCGGCATGGTGATGGCCGTGAGATACGGGAAGCGGCGCGCGTAGGCGTCGGCCTGGGTGAAGTCGAAGAAGCGCACGCCGGGCATGCGCAGCAGGCGGCCCATCACGGGCGGCTGCGCGGAGTCGCCCGCGAGAAACGCCGCGTCGATCTTGCCGGCCACGAGCGCGCGCGCGGCGTCGTCGCCGGACAGCGGCAGCAGTTTGGTCGCGCCGCCCGGCTCGATGCCGTTCGACTTCAGCAAGGCGAGCGCGAGCGCGCGCGTACCGCTGCCCTCCGCGCCGATGGCGAGCCGCATGCCTTCGAACTGCGAGAGCCGCGTGAGCGCGACGGGGTTGTGATAGAAGACCGCGAGCGGCACGTACGAGACGCTGCCGAGCGAAACGAGCCCGTCCGGCACCTTGCTGGCGAGCCCGTCCTGCACGAACGCGACATCCACATGGGCGGACGGATCGGAGAGCCGTTCGAGGTTCTGCGCCGAGCCTTCGGACTCGAGCACGACGAGCGTGATGTTGTTGCGCGCGAGGATGCCCTTGTACTTCTGCGCGGCGTTCCAGAACGTACTGCCCTTGGGGCCCGCGCTCATGGTGAGCGTGTTGGGCGGCGCGGGCTGGATCAGGCGCACGGCGAGCCAGATGGCGGCGACGCTCACGAGCAGGATCGGGCCGAACGAGACCGCCAGGTCACGCCACGAAATCGCCACGAAACGCGCGACGAGACGGGGAGGAGGTTTGCGGCCGGTCGGGGACTTCATCGGGGTAAAGCGGGCCTCGAAGGTTCCTGGGTGGACGCATGCCGCTTGCCCCGCCGCTCGACTTCGGCACTTGCTGAAGACGCATCGGTCGGTGGCCTGCGCCTGCGCGGGACATAGAGCGCCGATGGTACATGAGATTCGGCGCCGCGGCGGCGCGGGGTTCGCCCGGGTTGCGCGCCGCTTGTCCGCCGCTTGCCGCTCATCCGCGCGGCGTTTTCCCGCGCTTCCCGCCTTAAGCGCATGCGTGGCGCGCCTGCGCTAAACTCTTTGCGCTTGTCCGGAAGCCAGGCTAAATTGACGTTCGCCGGAACGCCCGGCGAGCCGTATCGGCATTGAGCTTCAGCCGCGATCCGGCCCGCGCCGGTGGTGCACCGGGACGGTGCTCGCGCAGGACATCGGCGTGTGAATAGTCTGACCAGTGCGGCGGTGTGGGCAACGAGCACCGCAAGCACAAAGAGCACCACGAGCAAAACCAGCATCAAAGCAGTTCGCAAGCAGGCTCAAGACCTGCCGGGACGCAACAAACGCGCGTCCCTCATCCTTGCCTCTCGCATAGGCGTGTCCAGACCCTGGCAGCGCTGTCCGCGCGCGCATGGCGCGTTGGGCGCGACCGCCATCGGTAGTCGTAACGAAACCGTCAGATCCCGACTGACATGCGGCCCTCGCGCCGCCTGGCAGCAGGAAAGGCGGTCCTATCAAGGCAACAACGCGAAGAAACAAGGAGAACATATGAAATCGGTCGCTATTCTCAAGACGCTGGGCTTGGCACTCGCCCTGACGGTGGCAGGCGGCGCGGCCTACGCGCAAGACAACTCGGCGAGCGCACCCGCCGCCACGGCATCGGCCAAGCCGGCGCCCACCGCGAAAAAGGCCGACCGCAAGCTCGGCTACACGGTCCGCAAGGCGCTGTCGAAGACGCAAGGCGTCGACGTGTCGAACATCACGGTGCGTTCGCGCGCCGGCGCGGTCACGCTGAGCGGCACGGTGCCGGATCAGGGTCAGATCGACAAGGCCGGCTCGGTCGCGCGAGGCGTGGCGGGCGTGAAGTCGGTCAGCAACAAGCTGACGGTCATGCAGCAATAAGTGGCACGGCGCGGTTGCGGCGGCGGTTTTATGCGCTTGCAGCACACGCCGTAAAGAAAAAGCCCCGGCGCGTCCGGGGCTTTTTTTCGTCGCTTCAAGGGCGCCGCGCATTGTCTTGCGCGCACGGGGTTTTGGCGCATCGGCCGCGAAGTCCTGCTGCGCGGGCGATTGCCCGGTTTGCCGCGAGCCTCATACGTTTTCCCGCAGGCTCACGCCGCGAAGAGATGTGGCGTGACACACAGTTTTTGCCTCGTAAGGGGTGTACCGTGGATGTTGCACGTGCGTCTGTCAGACACACGTAGGCTCCAATGGCCCGCTTGCAGGAAAACGCCATGACCATCCATACCTATACCGACTTGCCTCTCGTCGATCGTGCCGCGTTCGAGCTTGCCTGCGCGCGTCACGGCTTTGCCCCGATCCACTTCGACGTCACCGGCGAACCCGATCCCAACGACCCCGAGCACGGCGAGTTTCTCATCGTGCGGCGCGGACAATGGGCGCAGGCGTATCGCATCGATCCGCGCGGCCAGTGGCTGCGGCAGTTCGAAGTCGACCTCAACGGCAAATTCTTTCGTCAGGCGCCGAGCGTGTGATTTTTTCGTCGATGCGGGATCGATGCGGATTCGCGCGCCACGGTGCCTGTCGATGCAAATCGACGTTCCTCGGCGCGAATCGATTCGGCATCGACGGATATCGACGGATATCCACGCCTGGCGACGTGAAGGATCGCGAATCGATCGTCGAGCCGCAGCCTGGCGACGTGTATCGATACTCAGGCGATCACGAGCCGCGCGCCCACGAGCGTGAGCGTCGCGGCGAGCAACACGCGCAGCAGCCGTTCGGGCGCGCGTGAGGACAGCATGCTGCCGATCGCGATGCCGGGCAGCGAGCCGCACAGCAGCGACAGCAGCATGTGCCAGTCGATCGAACCGAGCAGCCAGTGGCCCGCGCCCGCGAGCAGGGTGAGGGGCACGGCGTGCGCGACGTCCGAACCGACGATGCGCACCGTGGGCAGCGCGGGATAGAGCAGCAGCAGCACCGTCACGCCGATGGCGCCCGCGCCCACCGAGGTGAGCGACACCAGCACGCCCAGAATCGCGCCCGTGAGGATGGTGAAGAACAGCGTGCGCGCTTCACCGGTTTCATGCCGATGCCGCGAGGCGAAGGCCGCGAGTTGCGGCCGGAACATCAGCGCGACGGCCGTGATCAGCAGCGCGATGCCGAGCACCGCCTGGATCAGGTGCCCCGCGCGCGGCGTGTCCATGCCGTAGCGATGCAGCAGGATCAGCGTGACGGTCGCGGCCGGCACGCTGCCCGTCGCGAGGCGCAGCGTCACGCGCCAGTCCACCGAACCCTTGAGACCGTGCACGAGCGTGCCCGCCGACTTGGTCGCGGCCGCGTAGAGCAGGTCGGTGCCCACGGCCGTGGCCGGATGCACGTTGAACACCAGCACGAGGATCGGCGTCATCAGCGAGCCGCCGCCCACGCCGGTCAAGCCGACCAGAAAGCCGACGAACAGGCCGGAGACGGAGTAAAGCCAATCGATATGGGGTAGGGACATCGCGTGCCAGGTGACGGGGTCAAGCGGGAATCGAGTGCAATCAAGCGCAAGCAAGCGCAAGCAAGCGCAATCGACCGGAATCGAGCGCAATCGACGAAATCGGGTGTTCGAGCGGCCAGCGCTCTCGCCGTCGGCCCGCGAACGATGCGCGGCGGGTGAAGTGCGAACCCGCGCGCCGTAAGCGTCGCGTCAGGCTGGACAACGGCCCTGGCTGGCGGCGAAAATCCGCTATTGTCGCAAAACCGGCGGCCCAACGCAGGGTGCGGGCCGCCCATCACCCCAACCCGACATGAATCCCGGCATTCTCTACGCTTTCACGGCCTTCGTTCTCTGGGGCCTGTTTCCGGTCTACTTCAAGACGCTCCACCAGATTCCCGCGCTCGAAATGCTCGCGCACCGCATGGCGTGGTCGCTGCTGTTCGTGGTCGCGGTGCTGATCGCGCGCCGGCACTGGCGCTGGCTCGCCGCCACGTTGCGCGACCGGCGGGTGGTGCTGCGCTTCATCGGCAGCGCGGCGCTGCTTTCGGGCAACTGGGGCATCTATATCTGGGCCGTGAACGCGGGGCATATCGTCGAGGCGAGTCTCGGCTACTTCATCACGCCGCTCATCAACGTGCTGTTCGGCTATGCGTTTCTCGGCGAGCGGTTGCGCCCGCTCCAGTGGCTGGCCGTGGCGATCGCGGCGGGGGCGGTGGCGTGGCTCACGTGGCAGAACGGCGCGCCGCCGTGGATCAGCCTCGCGCTCGCGGCGACCTTCGGCGGTTACGGGCTGATGCGCAAGACCGCGCAGTTGGGCGCGCTCGAAGGGCTCACGCTCGAGACGCTGCTGCTGTTTCCGGTGGCGGTCGTGTATCTGTCGATCGACGCGCTCCTGGGCCAGAGCCACTTCTCGCAGGCGCCGACCGGCCTGCAAGTGCTGCTCGTGCTGTCCGGGCCGGTCACGGCCATTCCGCTGCTGCTGTTCGGCGCGGCCGCGCGGCGCATTCCCTTGTCGATGCTGGGGCTGATCCAGTACGTGACGCCCACGCTGCAACTGCTCACCGGGGTGGTGATCTACGGCGAGCCGTTCGGCGCGGTGCGCGCGATCGGCTATGGCGCGATCTGGATCGCGCTCGCGCTGTATTCGCTCGAAGGCGTGCGCAGCGTCGTGGCGGCCCGGGAGCGGCGAGTGGCGCACGGCTAGTGGTGCGCGGCTAGTGGTGCGTGACGAGAGGTGCACGGCGAGTGGCGCACGGCGAGTGGTGCGTGGCGAGTGGTGCGTGGCGAGTGGCGCACGGCAAGCGGCGCACGGCGAGTGACCGGATGCCTGACCGCCGACGAGCCGCTGTTATCGGCAAGCTCCGACATTCGTTGGCTCATCGGCCTGCTGCGCGGTAGGATGCGCGCTTAGGCAATCGACGCTGGCGCCAGCCAGCGCCACCGATCGTGGAGCGCCCAGCGCATGAGTACCGACGCCGTTCATCGCTTCGAGGAAAGTTTCGCGCCGCGCATTGCCGCGACGCTCGCGCGCCAGTTCGGCGCGAACGTGCGCGTGGAAGTCGTGCCTTGCGAAGGCCGCGGCCATCCCACGCGCGTGCTGATCCGCGCCGCGCCCGAGAGCCCGCGCCATCCTTATGCGTACGCGCTCAACGTCGCGCTCACGTGGGACGTCGACGAAATCGAACGTTTGCTGGAGCCGGACGGCGAAGCGCGCTTCGTGCATTACCTCGACGCGCTCGAACGCAAGATTGCCGCATGGGAAACGGCGCGGCCCGTGGACTTTGCCTCGCGCACGCAAGCCGAGCCCGAAGTGCTGCTCGGCGGGCTCGACTTCGAAGGCTGAAGCGCCGGTTTATCGGCGGAATCCAGCGGGCGATCGAGCGGCGCGATTCAGCGCGCGATTCACCACGCGGCTAACGCGGTCGGCGGCGCGACTCACCGTGCAGCGAACCGCGCCACGCATCGACGTAACTCACCCGCGCAGGCACGCGCCGGCACGCTCAGCCGCGCGAGGCCCGCGTGAGCCACTCGCGGCCCTTGAGCATGCCCCACCAGTAAAAGCTCGGCAGCACCGTGGCTTTCAGGAACCACATGAGGCGGCGCGGTTGCGTGGGATCGAGCGGGAAGGTGGGCAGCAGCTTGCCGCCGTAGCCGAATTCCGCGAGCACCACCTTGCCTTTTTCCACCGTGAGCGGACACGAGCCATAGCCGTCGTAGCGATACGCGAGCGCTGCGCCCTGGCGCGCGGCCAGCAGGTTTTCGGCGACGATCACGGCCTGCTTGCGCGCCGCCGCGCCGGTCTTGGCGTTGGGCGCCGAGCACACGTCGCCGAGCGAGAACACGTTGGCGTGACGCGTGTGCTGGAGCGTCGCGTGATCGACTTCGCACCAGCCCGCGGCGTCGGCGAGCCCGCTTTCGGCGATGAAGCCGGGGGCCACTTGCGGCGGCACCGCGTGCAGCATGTCGAAGCGCTTCTGCACGCGCGCGACGTTGCCCGCCGCGTCTTTCACCTCGAACGTGGCGAGCTTCGCGGGACCGTCCACGGCGACGAGATTCGACGTGAACGCGAGCTTCGCTTTATAGCGCTCGACGTAGGCCATGAGCGGCGGCACGAAGGTCGCCACGCCGAACAGCGCCGCGCCCTGCAAGTTGAATTCGACCTCGATGTCCTTGAGCACGCCCGCGCGCAGCCAGTGATCGCACGCGAGATACATGGCTTTTTGCGGCGCGCCCGCGCATTTGATCGGCATGGCGGGCTGCGTGAAGAGCGCGGTGCCGCGCTTCGTTTGCTGCACGAGCTGCCACGTGTACGGCGCGAGATCGTAGCGATAATTCGAGGTCACGCCGTTCTGCCCGAGCGTTTCGGCCAGACCCGCGATGCGCTCCCACGCGAGCCGCAACCCCGGCGCGACCACGAGCTGGCGATACGCGACGCGCTCGCCGTTGGCCAGTACCACGACGTTTTCCGCGGTCTCGACGCGTACCGCCGCCGCGCGAATCCACTTCGCGCCCGCGGGCATCACGCTCGCCATCGGCCGGCGCGTTTTCTTCACGTCGAACGCGCCGCCGCCCACGAGCGTCCACGCGGGCTGATAGTCGTGATGTTCGCTGGGCTCGACAATGGCGATCTTCAGCCCCGGCGCGCGGCGCAGAAGACTCGACGTGACCGCAATGCCGGCCGTGCCGCCGCCGATCACGACGACGTCCCACGCTTGCTGGTTCTGCTGGTGTTGCATCGACTCGAACACTCCCGAAAAGAAAATTGAGCAGGGTGGGACGCGTCAGGCCTGGGGCGCCTGCGTGGCCGGTGCCGCTTGAGCTGCTTCTGCCGGTTGAGCCTTGAGGCGGCCGCAATAGAGGCTCGACAGCGTCTGCATGACCTGAATGACTTCGATGCTCGCGAGGCGGTAATAGATGTACTTGCCCTCGCGGCGCGTTTCGACGAGACCTTCCTCGCGCAGCACGCCCAGATGCTGCGACAGACTCGGCTGATGCACGCCCACGAGCGCCTCCAGTTCGCCCACGTTGCGCTCGCCCTCGACGAGCTGGCAGAGCAGCAGCAGGCGGTCTTCGTGCGCGAGCGCCTTGAGCAGCGCGCAGCACTTTTCGGCCGATTCGCGCAGCGCCGAAAGCGATTCAGGGGTGAGCGGTGAGTTCATATGTCGCGCAAACGATGCGAAATAGTTGGTTGAAACATTATATCTATTCATAAAATGTGATTCAATATAACGTCGCTTTCGGCGTTGTTACTGTGTTGTTCTCACTGCGTCGTTCTTACTGATAAGCAGCAGCCATGCACTCAACCGCCCGCAACCCCTTCGTCGAGCCGTTCTTCGACCCGGCGACCTTCACCGTCACGTACGTCGTTCACGCGGGGCGCGGCTCGGCCTGCGCGATCGTCGACCCGGTGCTCGACTACGACCACAAGGCCGGCCGCACCACCACCGGTTCCGCCGATCGCGTGATCGCGTTCGTGCGCGAGCATGCCTTGTCCGTGCAATGGCTGCTAGAGACACATGCGCACGCCGACCATCTTTCGGCGGCGCCGTATCTGAAGGCGGAACTGGGCGGCACGATCGCTATTGGCGAGCACATCCGCACGGTGCAGGGCGTGTTTCGCGACGTGTTCAATCTCGGCGCCGCGCTGGCCGTGGACGGCAGCCAGTTCGACCATCTGTTCGCCGACGGCGAGACCTTCGCCGTGGGCGAGTTGCAGGCGCGCGCGCTGCACGTGCCGGGCCACACGCCCGCCGACCTCGCGTACCAGATTGGCGACGCGGTGTTCGTCGGCGACACGTTGTTCATGCCCGACGTGGGCTCGGCGCGCTGCGACTTTCCGGGCGGCGACGCGCACACGCTGTATCGCTCGGTGCATCGGTTGCTCGAATTGCCGGGCGAGACGCGCCTGTTCGTGTGCCACGACTATCCGCCCGAGTCGCGCGCGCCGCGCTTCGAAACCACGGTGGACGAGCAGCGCCACGGCAACATCCATCTGCACGAAGGCGTGAGCGAGGGCGAATTCGTGGCGATGCGCACCACGCGCGACCGCACGCTCTCCATGCCCAACCTGATCCTGCCGTCGATCCAGCTCAATATTCGCGCGGGGCATTTCCCCGAGCCGGAAAGCAACGGCGTGCGCTATCTGAAGATTCCGTTGAACGCGCTGTAAGCCCGTTCCCCGCCTGCAAAAAACACAACCCGCCGCGCACCGGCGGGTTGCGTTTTTGGGGCTGCGGTTGTCCGATATTCGAAAGCATCTGTCCACTCGCCGGAACGTCGGCAATCTAGACTGCGTTCATGTTTCCCCGACACTGACGGAGTCCAGCATGAAAGCCATCCAGTTCCAGTCCTTCGGCAAACCCGAGGTTCTCCAGTATCTCGACCTGCCCACGCCCGTTCCGGCGGAAGGCCATGCGCTCGTGAAGGTCGTGAGCGCCTCGGTGAACCCCAGCGACGTGAAAAACGTTTCGGGCCATTTCGATCACACCGTGCCGCCGCGCGTGCCGGGCCGCGACTTCAGCGGCGTCGTCGCGGCGGGTCCGGCCGAATGGCTGGGCGCCGAAGTCTGGGGCACGGGCGGCGACATCGGCTTCACGCGCGACGGCACGCACGCCGAATACCTCGAAGTGCCGGTGGCCGCGCTTGCACGCAAGCCCGCCGCGCTCACGCACGCGCAGGCCGCGTCGATCGGCGTGAACTTCGTGGTGGCGTGGCTCGGCACCGTCGACTACGCGCGCCTGAGCGAGGGCGAAACGATCGCCGTGATCGGCGTTTCGGGTGGCGTGGGCGGCGCCGTCACGCAGATCGCGAAGGCGCGCGGCGCGCGCGTGATTGGCGTGGGCCGCGACGCACCCGCAGAAGGCTCGCCGGCCGCGCGCCTGATCGACGCTTTCGTGCCGATGGACGAGCACACCGCCGCGCGCGTGCGCGAACTCACCGCAGGCGCGGGCGTGGACGTGGTCTACGACGCCGTGGGCGGCGTGGCGTTCGAACTCGCGCTCTCGCTGGTCAAACGGCGCGGCCGCGTGGTGGAGATCAGCGCCACGGGCAAGCGCCGCGTGGAGTTCGACCTCATCGACTTCTATCACAACGAAACGCAGCTGCTCGGCGCGGACAGCGCGAAGCTCGGCGTGGCCGAGTCGGCGCCGCTGATGCGCGCGATCGCCGAGGCCTTCGACGCGGGACGTTTCGAGGCGCCGGTCGTGGCGGAGCACTATCCGCTGGCGCACGCGCGCGAAGCCTACGAGGCGGTCGCGGCGGGCACGCGCGGGCGCGTCGTCATCGACATGGAATAAGCGGACGAGCGAGGAGACAAACGATGAAGGCGTATCTGGTGTCGTTCGCGGTGGGCGCGCTGGTCGGGCTGATCTATCACCTCGTGCAGGTGCGCTCGCCCGCGCCGCCGACGATCGCGCTCGTCGGCCTGCTCGGCATGCTCGCGGGCGAGAACGCGATCGGCTTTATCCGCGCCTGTGTCGCGCACCTGGCGGGCTAGGGCGCGGCGTGCGATGAATGGGCGACGACTGTGCGGCGTGCGGCGCGCAACGCAACCGCGCGTGGCCGCGCCCGCGCGGCGCGTCAGGCCTCGGCGCGCACGAGCCGCTCGGGCAGATGCGCACGCAGCGCGCGGGCGTCGAACTGCGCGAGGTCCTTGTCGAGTTCGAGCGTGACGAGGCTGCGCGTTTGCGCGTCGATGGCCTTGCGCAGCGCGCCCAGAAATGCGGGCGGCGCGGCGAGCACGAGCGTGCCGTAGCGCTGCTCGTTGCGCGACTTCGTGAGCATCTGCGCGATTTCGCCCGCGAATACGGTGGCTTCGTGCTCGTGCTGCGTGGTGTCGGGATCGGATGCGCTGCGGCCGGGGCCCACGCGGTCGTAGGTGCGTCCCGGTTTGTCGGTGACGAGGTCCTCGTCGGGCACGCGGCCCTGCGGATGCAGCAGCGTTTCGATCTCGTCGATGGCGCCCAGCGGGCTTTCGGCGGCGAAGATGCGCGCGGTCACGCGATTGGCGACGACAATCCAGATCGTTTTCGACATGGTTCCTCCCGGGATCGAATGGACTCGCGCCACGCGGCGTGAGCCCCAAGGGTAGCGCGATCGCGGCGCGCGGCGCGCGAACGTGCCGGCGCGGTTCGCGCGCGGATTTGCGCCCCGTTTTGCATTCCCGCTTGCATTCCTTCCTGCACTCCTTCCTGCACTTCGGCTTGCACTCGAGCTTGCACGCAGACCGGCACGGTGGCGCGTTGGGGCCGAGTCCGCATGTGCCGCGCCTGGCGCATTCGCCGTGCTTCCCGTTTTTCGGGAGGATGATTCCCGCATTCGGGCAATTCTCTTTTCCTGCGGAAAGCCTAATCTGGAAGCTCCCCGCCTTTTCACGGAGCTCGCCATGAACTCGTCCCCTGACTGGCCCACCCGCCGCTATCCCAGCGATGTCGCGTTTTCGCCGGCCGTGAAGGCGATGCAGACGCGCTTCGGTTCGCGCGAGCTGTATGGGCGCGTGGAGCGCGAGCATGGCTGGGGCGTCGCGCTCGAACCCGATATCGAGGCGTTCGTCGAAGCGCAGATCAGCGCATTTCTCGCCACCGCGAGCGCCGACGGCCAGCCCTACGTGCAGCATCGCGGCGGCGCGCCCGGTTTCCTGCGCGTGCTCGACGACCGCACCATCGCGTTCGCCGATTTCATCGGCAATCAGCAATACATCACGCTCGGCAATCTCAGCGAGAACCCGCGCGCGCAGCTGTTTCTGATCGATTACGCGCGGCGCCGGCGCGTGAAGATCTGGGGCCGCGCGCGCGTTGTCGACGACGATCCCGAACTGATCGACCGGCTGATGGCGCCAGGCTACAAGGCGCGCGCCGAGCGGGCGATCGTGTTCACCGTGGACGCGTGGGACCTGAACTGCCCGCAGCACATTCCGCAGCGTTTCGAGGCGGCGGACGTGAAGGCGGCGCTGGACGAGCGCGACGCGCGCATTCGCGAACTGGAGGCGGAAGTGGCGCGGCTGAAAGCCGTGGGCGAACCGGCATCGGCATGAAACCGGCGCCGCGCTTCCCGACGACGCGCGCGCCAATGAAAAAGGGCGGCCGAGGCCGCCCTTTGCTTTGATCGTCGCTACGGTTGCTACATATTGCGGGTGTTACTTGGCTTTTTCAGCCGTGTTCGAAATGGCGTTGCCGCCCTTCGAGATGTCCTCGCCCGCGCCCGCGATGGTGTTGCACGCGGCAAGCGACAGGGTGAACAGTGCACATGCGATGGCAAGATAACGGCTCATATCGACGCTTCCTCATTCGAAAAGATCAATCGCACGCGGGCCGATGCGGCACCGCGATACGCAGTGTAGCCGCACTGCGAGGCGAGCGGGCACGTCGTATGCGCAGCGCGCCGATCTTTCGTATGGCTTTCGATTCGTGGCAAGTCAGGAAGCGGGCGTGATCGTTGCAAGAAAAGCCGTCAGCTACGCCGGTGCGACTTGCGCACCACGAGCCATTTCGGCGAGCGGAACCGCACGATGCTCACGTAGAGCCACACATAAGTCAGCGCGAACACCACCACGAAGCAGAACAGGTGCAGCGTGTGGCGCCAGAACAGCGTGGCGGGAATCACGGCGATCAGGCACAGCAGCCACAAATACGGCGAAGTGAGCGAATTGCGGCGCGTGAGTTCGCGGGCGGTGCGCGCGCCCACGGCCCAGCGCATCAGCCGCTTGTAGACGAGCATGTGCAGGTGGACGCCGTCGGGAATGCCGGGCGACATGCCGCGCACGAACTTCTTCCGGTAGATCGAGAAGCAGGTTTCGAAGATCGGGTACATGAACAGCAGCACCGGATACCACGCGGAAACGTCGCGGTTGCGCATGACGAGCAGGATCGACAGTTCGGCCAGCATGAAGCCGATGAAGTACGCGCCGCCGTCGCCGAGGAAGATCAACCCGGCGGGGAAGTTCCAGAGGAAAAAGCCGAGCACGCCGCCCATCATGATGAACGACGCCGAGAGCACGACCGGGTCGTGCACCTGGAACGCCACGTAGGCGAGCGAGGCGAACATCATGAGCGCGACCATCGAGGCGAGGCCGTTGAAGCCGTCGATGATGTTGACCGCGTTGGCGAGCGCCGCCACCGCGAGCACGGTGATCACGCACGAGACGACGGCGTAGGAGAGCAGCACGTCGAGCACCGGCACGCTGATGCGCGTGACCGCGATGCCCAGAATGAAGTAAGCGAGTGCGGCGGCCGCCATGGTGCAGACGAGGCGCGCGAGCGGCGAGACCTTTTTCGTCAGATCTTCCACGAGGCCCGAGGCGAATGCCGGAATGCCGCACGCCACGATGCCGAGAATGCCGTTCGAGACGGCCGGATAGGTGCCGTGCAACTGCACCGCGCCCACCAGCAGCCCGGCGAGAATGCCGGTGCCGCCAATGCGCGGCACGGGCCGCGCGTGGAATTTCTGCACGCCTTCGAGGTCGGAGTCGACGGAAAACCGTTCATGCAGATGCGCGTAACGCACGATCAGCAGCGTGACCAGCAAAGAGACGAGAAAGCCGAGTGCGAAACTGAGCATGAACGAGCGACCGCGACCAGAAGAGGGAATGCGGGATTATACAAAGGCGCGGTGGCGGGTTCGGAGCGGGGCGAGGCGGCAGGTCAGGCGCGCGGCGCGGCGGCGAGCGTCACCTCGATCAGCAGCGGATGGTCGGGCATGGCCACCTCGAGCTGGCGCACGTTGCGGTGACTCGCGCGCGGCGTGTCGGCGACCAGCGGGTCGTAGATGTCCACGCGGCTCGCCAGCGCGCCGAAATCGAGTTGCACGGGCGCGGGCGCGCTTTCGAGCGGCGTGCCTTTCTCGCGATTCCAGATCGGCGTTTCGTTCCAGAGCACCAGCACGAAGCGGCCGTCCTTCTTCTGCAGCAGCAGACGGTTCGCCGAGGGCGGCAGATCGGTGAGCGTGTAGCCGAGCGCGCCGTGCGCCGCGCGATTCACGGGCGCCGCGCCGCCCGCATTCAGGATCGAGGTGAGATTGCGGATGGCCTGGGCGACGCGCTTCGGGCTGTTGTCGATCCGGAACATGCCGTAGTGCATCTCGTTGTTCTTGCCTTCCGGGTCTGGCTTTTCGTCGAGCAGTTCGTAGACGTAGGTCCGCTTCACGCCCGCGGCGGCGGCATCCATATAGCCGTTGAGCACGCCCTTGGCCTGGGTGGCTTCGTCCACGCCGAGCATGTACCAGCCCGCCTGCGGCAGCGAGAAATAGCCGAACTCGGTGATCACGGCGGGCAGGCCGTACTTCTTGAACGTTTCGATGGCGGGCGGCATCCACTTGTCGCCGTTCGCGTTCCAGGTGGGTTGCTCGCCGTTCTGCGGATACACGTGCAGATTCACGTAGTCGGCGGAATCCGCGCGTGTGGCGATGGTTTTCGGATCGTAGCCCGTGAGGTCGTACACGGCCACGCCGGCGAGCGCCGGGCTCGCGCGCACCTGTGTGAAGGCGGCGCGCTGCGAGGCGAGGCCGCCCGCCATGCCGGTCTGACCGCCATAGGTGACGGGCCAGTGATCGATCTCGTTGTAGCCTTCGAGCGCCGCGACGCTGCCCGGCGCGGCCGCGCCCAGCCGCGCGGCTTCCTTCACCGCGGCCTCGACGTCCTGGTGCATCACCAGATTGAACTTGATGCCGCGCTGCGCGAGAAATACGTAGCTCGAGAGCGGCGCGGCGTTGCCGGGCGTGAATTCGCGCACGTGATGAATGCCGAGCCAGGCGAGATCGTCGGCGACGTTGTGGAGATTCGCGTACGCGCCGTCGAGATAGTTGATGTGCGTGTTGACGGCGAGCGTGTCGATGAAGGCGTCGGCGGGCATCGCGCGCACGGCGTCGGCGGCTTGCGCGGCTTGCGCGGCCGTGGCGAGCGCGGCGGCGCACAGGCCGAGCGCGAGCCGCGCGGCTATCGACGGCTTCGTCCCGCGCTTCGTCGTACGTTGCCGCGCGCGCGTTTGCGTGCGCGCCGTCTTCCACTTCCCGGTGAGATCAACAGCGTATTCCACAGCACATTCCTCGCATGGGCGGCCAGCGGTTCCGGTTGCCTCGCCCAACCCGGCGTCGCGGAACGTCTCTCGATGCTGCGCAATTCTGACGTGCCACGACGTGCGGCGTGTGTGCGACGACCCACAGATCGGCGGCGTGCGCGCGACTACATTGCGCACGTGAGCCACCGCACATTGGCGCCTTCCTTCAGTTCATAAGACGTAATCCCCCATGACGTCAGCGTTTTTGCGCGCGACGGCGCGATCGATATCGCACGCATGACGCGTTGCGAGGCAGGGATCGCGAGAACTTTGTGGGATTGCGCACGGACCCTTTGTCGCCCGCTTCGTAATCTGTCGACGTGGAGTTTCGAGGCGCAGACGGCGATCGCGCGATTGCCGCCTGCGCTCTCAGCAGCACACCTCGCCAATCAAACGAAAATCGCCGACCGCTACACGCAATGGGGTAGGGAAATGTCCGAGTTAACACAGCGTGCAACCGATACTGCGCTGATCCAGCGTGTCACCGACATCGCGCTGATCGTGCTGGGCGCGATTTGCGCCGTGCACCTGAATCTGAATTCACAGATCGGCCAGCCGCATCATCCCGATCCCACGCTGGTGGCGTTTTGCGCCGCGCTGGCGTTGTCGGTGTTTCCCGCGTTCGGCGCGTATGGCTCGCGCAAGAACCGCTCGCTGTTCGGCGTGGCCGGCCGCACGGCCGTGGCCTGGCTCTGCGTGCAGCTTTGCGGCCTCGTGCTGCTCTACGCGATTCACCACGACCATCTGCTGCAACTGCCGTGGTTCATCTACTGGACGCTCACCACCGGTATTTCGCTGCTGGGCTCGCACACGCTGTTCTTCTCCGAGTTCAGCGTGCTGCGTCTCACGCGCGCCTGGCTGCATCGCGAGCCGCTCGACGTCGAGCCGCGCAGCGCCGTGCGCAATGCGGTGGTCGGTCATGCGCTCAAGCGCGGCTTCGACATCGTCGCCGCCGTGTGCGCGCTCGTGATCCTTTCGCCGGTGCTGCTCTGCGTCGCGCTGATGGTGCGCCGTGACGGCGGCCCGATCCTTTACGGCCACAAGCGCGTGGGGCGGCACGGCAAGACTTTCCGCTGCCTGAAGTTCCGCTCGATGGTGGTGAATTCGGAGCAGGTGCTGGCCGAGCTGCTCGCCCGCGACCCCGAAGCGCGCGCCGAGTGGGACCGCGAGTTCAAGCTCAAGAACGACGTGCGGATCACGCGCATCGGCCGCTTCCTGCGCAAGTCGAGTCTCGACGAACTGCCGCAGATCTGGAACGTGCTGCGCGGCGAAATGAGCTTCGTCGGCCCGCGTCCCATCGTCGACAAGGAACTGGAGCGCTACGGCGAGGACAGCAAGTACTACCTGATGGCGACGCCGGGCATCACGGGCCTGTGGCAGGTGAGCGGGCGCAACGACATCGACTACGCGACGCGCGTCCTGCTCGACGTCACTTACGTGATGAACTGGACCTTCCGGCGCGACATGGGAATTCTCTTCAAGACGTTTTTCGTGGTGATTCGCGGCAGCGGTGCGTATTGACAGGATGGGACAGGGGTTGCACTGCATATGACAGACCTTGTATCCGCGCCACACGTAATGGCCTGGAACGCATGTAACCGGATGGGGGTAGGGCAATGGAAACGAATTCGCAAAACGGAGCCGGCGGCTTGACCGAAGCGACGCCGGCACAGGGAGCGCGCGAGCGCGCGTGGAGCGGCTGGCGCCGCGCGGTGGCGGGCATCGCCTGCGTTGCCGTGGCGGCGTTGAGCGGTTGCGCGCTCGCGCCGGGCATGTCGTTCGCCGGCGGCGACAAGAACGCCCAGCAGGGCAACGCGACGGCCGCGGCCACGGCCGCCACCACCGCCGCGTCGGCGGACGGCGCCTCGGGCGCGGTCGTGCCCGACAGCCTCACGGCCAAGGGCTATGGCGCCGGTGCGGGCCAGCTCGTGGAGATCACGAGCGAACTGGTGGCGAAGGAGCGCGCGGACCGCCCGACGGGCATCTCGCCGCAGATCCAGAAGCTGTTCGGCACGCCGGCGCCGTATCAGATCGGGCCGGGCGACATTCTGAGCATCGTGGTGTGGGATCACCCCGAACTCAACATGCCGTCCATGGGCAACGTGACCCAGACCGACCAGCAGTCGGGTTCGACCTCGGTGTCCTCGGGCTATACCGTCGACACCAACGGCTTCATCCAGTACGCGTATATCGGCCCGTTGAAGGTCGAAGGCATGTCGGAGATGGGCGTGCGCGACGTGCTGGCGGACAAGCTCGCGAAGTACGTGCGGCAGCCGCAGGTGACCGTGCGCATCGTGACGTATCGCAGCAAGCGCGTGTATCTGGACGGCGAAGTGAAGACGCCGGGCGTGGAAGTGCTCAACGACCGCCCCATGACGCTGCCGGAAGCGATCAACCGCGCGGGTGGCTTCACGAGCACGGCCGACCGCTCGCAGGTCGCGGTCACGCGTGGCGACTCGACGGTCGTGATCGACATGCCGGAGATGATCCGCAAGGGCTACAACCCCGACCGCATCATCCTGCACGACGGCGATCTCGTGCGCGTGTTCGCGCAGGCCGACAGCAAGGTATTCGTGGTGGGCGAAGTGGAGCGCCCCGGCGGCGTGATGTTCAACAACGGCCGCATGTCGCTCAACCAGGCGCTCGGCAACGCGGGCGGCATCAGCCAGGCGTCGGGCGACGCCTCGCAGGTGTACGTCGTGCGCGGCCAGGACACGGCCAAGCCGACCGTGTTCCATCTGGACGCGAGCAATGCTTCCGCGATGGCGACCGCCGACTCGTTCGAGCTGAAGCCCAACGACGTCGTGTTCGTCGATACGTCTTCTCTCGTGAAATGGAGCCGTGTCATCAGCCTGATTTTGCCGACGACCCAGGCAGCGGCGGCCAGCCGCGCAGTGGGTTACTGAGGCCAGCACGTCTATTAGCCGCAACGAGCGGCACGACTACCAGCGAGAGAGGACAAGATGAAGCAGCGCGAATTTTTGCTCGAGGGCCCGGCGGAGACGGTGATACCGCTCTCGCCTTCCACCGAAGGCGGGCACATGAGCAGTCTGCTCGACACGCTGTACGCGGGACGCAAGACGATCCTGATCGCCACGGCGGTCGCCACGCTGATCGGCGTGCTGTACGCGAGCCTCGCCCGTCCGGTGTACGAATCGGACATGCTGATCCAGGTGGAGGAAAGCCCGAATCCCGCCAAGACGGCGCTTGCTGAAATGTCGTCGCAGTTCGCCATCAAGACCGGCGCTTCGGCGGAAATCGAAGTGCTGCGCTCGCGGCTCGTGGTGTCGTCGGCGGTGAGCGCGACCAAACTGTATATCCGCACGGCGCCGCGCTATCTGCCGGTGATCGGGCGCTGGGTCGCGCATCATCTCGGGCTCGCGAGCTGGTCGGGCAAGGGCGGTTACGCGTGGGGCGACGAGGCCATCGACGTGACGCAGTTCGACGTGCCGGAGCGCCTGCACGGCAAGCCGTTCGTGCTGACCTGGCACGGCGAAGGCCTCTATACGCTCGAAGGCAACGGCCTGAAGGTCGACGGTCATGTGGGCGAAACGCTGCACGAACAGGTGGCGGGCGGCGCGATCGACCTGCTCGTGAATCATATCGACGGGCAACCGGGCGTGCGCTTCGACATCGCGCGCGATTCGGAACTGAGCGCGATCCAGGCGCTGCAGGCTTCGCTGATGATCTCGGAGAAGGGCAAGGAGTCGGACGTGATCGGCGTGTCGCTGGACGGCGCCGAACCGGTGCTGACAGCCACCATTCTCAACGCCATCGGCAATGAATACGTGCGGCAGAACGCGCAACGCACGCAGGAAGAAGCCGAAAAGTCGATCGCGTTCCTCGACAAGCAACTGCCCGTGCTCAAGGCGCAGCTCGAAAAGGCCGAGAACGAATACAACACGTTCCGTTCCGCGCATGGCGCCGTGAATCTGGGCGCCGAAGCGGCCGCGCTGTTGCAGAGTTCGTCCACCGCGCAGCAGCGTATTGCCGAGTTGCGCCAGCAGCGCGCGCAGTTGATGGCGCGCTTCACGCCCGACAACCCGGCGCTCGTGGCCGTGGACGGCGAGCTTGGCGAAGCGCAGAAGGCGCTCGGCCAGCTTTCGGCGCAAACGCGCGCGCTGCCGCCGATCGAGCAAGGCCTCGTGCGCCTGCAACGCGAAGTGACGGTCGACACCAACATCTACACGAACCTGCTCAACAATCGCGAACAGCTGCGCTTGCTGAAAGCGGGCCGCGTGTCGAACGTGCGCATGATCGACGCGGCCGTGCCCGCGGAAAGCCCGGTGCGTCCGAAGCGCGCCGTGCTCGTGGTGGCCGCGCTCTTCACGGGCCTCTTTATCGGCATCGCGATCGTGCTGCTGCGCCAGCGTCTGAACCGCGGCGTCACGCTGGTGGACGAGATCGAAGTGGGTACGGGTCTCGCCGTGTTCGCCGCCGTGCCGCGCAGCCGCATCCAGCAGACCATGACGCGCCGCCTGCCGCAGCAGCCCATGGGCACGAACACGGTGCTCGCGCACACGGCCGTGTTCGACGCGGCGGTGGAAAGCCTGCGCAGCTTCCGCAGCGCGCTCGAACATGCGCTCGAAGACGCCAACAATCGCGTCGTGCTGCTCGCGGGCCCGACGCCGATGGTGGGCAAGTCGTTCGTCTCGGTCAATCTCGCGGCCGTGTTCGGCGCGGCGGGCAAGCGCGTGCTGCTGATCGACGCCGACCTGCGCCGCGGCACGCTCAATCGCCACGTGAGCGTGCCCAGCACGCCGGGCGTGACGAACATCGTCGCGGGCGACCTCGAGTACAGCGAGATCGTGCATCAGGACGTGATGCCGGGCGTCGACTTCGTCGCCACGGGCGGTTACGTGACCAACGCGAGCGAACTGCTGCGCGCGCACACGTTCTCCGACTTCGTCGACTGGGCCAACAGCGTGTACGACCTCGTGCTGATCGACGCGCCGCCGGTCCTGCCGGTCGCCGATGCGGGCATCATCGGCCAGGTCGCGGGCACGGTGTTCATGGTCGCGCGCCAGGGCGCCACGAGCGTGGCCGAGCTGCGCGAGTCCGTGCGCCGTTTCGAGCAGGTCGGCGTGCCGATCCGCGGCGTGATCTTCAACGACATGACCTCGCGCCCCGGCCGTTACGGCAGCGACTACGCGGCCTACGGCTATACGAGCTACGGCTTCGCCAAGGACGCGAAGGTGGCGCAGCAATAAGTTCGCGCGGCCCGATCTTCGGGCGTCGTGGAAGCAGGCCGTCGTGCGTGAAAGCGCGCGACGGCCTTTTTGCTTTTGCTGCATGAAACAAGGGGCATTCGCGCGATTTCGCATGGCATGAGCGACGGCGAACATTCGCCATGGGGAAGTTCGCCCACACTCGATGTCATACGAAAACAGATGTGCGGCCTCTCGGATCAGAACGTGCGTTGCGGTGCCGCCGCGCGTACGGGGCCAGCGCATGAGCACCGCCCTGGACCCGATCGATGAAACACGTGCAAGCTCCCAATCTGCTGATTAACGGCCGCTTTCTCGGCCGGCGCGCGACCGGCGTCGATCGCTTCGCGTTCGAGACCATTCGCGCGCTCGATCAACTCATCGAAATGCGCGATCCGCTCGTCGCCGGTCTGCGCGGCGAGATCGTCGTGCCCGAGGCGATGGCGAGCATCGCGAATCCGTTCCGGCACGTGAGCCTGCGCGCGAGCGGCAAAGGCGGCGGCGTGCGGTGGGAGCAGCTCGGTTTGCCGCAGGCCGCGCGCGGCCGCCTCCTGCTCAACCTCTGCAATTCCGGCCCGCTGATGTACCGGCGCCAGGTGACGGTGCTGCACGACGCCGCGCCCACGCGCGTGCCCGACAGCTACAGCCGTTCGTTCGTCGCGTGGTACCGGCTGATGGCGCCGCAGATCGGCCGCGTCTCGCAACGCGTGATCACGGTCTCGGAGTTTTCGCGGCGCGAGATCAGCGACGCCTACCGCATTCCGCACGCCAAGATCGGCGTGGTGTCGGAAAGCGGCGAGCACATGCTGCGCGTGCAGGCCGACGAAGCGGCCGTGGCGCCCAAGCTCAACGGGCGGCCGTTCGTGCTCGCCGTGGGCAGCCTGAATCGTCACAAGAATTTTCAGCTCGTCGCGGACGCGGCGCGCCAGATCGGCGATGCGCAGTTCGACATCGTGGTCGTGGGCGGCGGCGACGCGCGCGTGTACGGCACGGGCAAGGACGCGCTGCCGGCGTTCGTGAAGCATCTCGGCTACGTGAGCGACGGCGAACTGGCCGCGCTCTACCGGCGCGCCGCGTGTTTCGTCTATCCGTCGCGCTACGAGGGCTTCGGGCTGCCGCCGGTGGAAGCGCTCGCGCTCGGCTGCCCCGTGATCGCATCGCGCTTGCCGGCGGTGCAGGAAGCGTGCGGCGACGCCGCGCTCTACACCTCGCCCGACAATCCCGCCGAACTGGCGCAACTGCTCCAGCAAATCACCGCGGACGCCGCGCTGCGCGCGCGCCTTCGCGAGCGTGGCCGCGCACGTACAGAAGAACTCACCTGGCGCGCGACCGCTGCCAGATTGATCGAGGAGATCTCGCCGTGGCTAATGTAACGCTTGCAGTAACGCCGGTAACGTCCGCCGCGCCCGTGGTGCCCGTGGCGCCGGTCGCCCCCGTGGCGCCGGTTGCTCCGGTGGCCGTCGCGTCGGTCGTGCCGGTGCCGCCCGCCTTCGACACGCGCCGCTTCGGCCGCGTGGCGGTGGTGCACGAATGGCTCGCGACTTACGCGGGGTCGGAGAAAGTTGTCGAGCAGATCCTGCAACTGTTCCCCGACGCCGACCTCTACAGCGTCGTCGACTTTTTCCCCGACGAGCAGCGCAGCGTGCTGGGCGGCAAACGCGCCCGCACCTCGTTCATCCAGCATCTGCCGCGCGCGCGCAAATCGTTTCGCGCGTACCTGCCCCTGATGCCGCTCGCAATCGAGCAGTTCGATCTGTCGTCCTACGATCTGGTGATTTCGTCGAATCACGCGGTGGCGAAGGGCGTGCTGACCGGGCCGCATCAGGTGCACGTGAGCTACGTGCATTCGCCGATCCGCTACGCATGGGATCTCCAGCATCAGTATCTGGCCGAAGCCGGCATGCGGCGCGGCCCGAAAAGCTGGATCGTGCGCGCGCTGCTGCACTACATGCGCATCTGGGATCAGCGCACGGCGCACGGCGTGGACGCGTTTATCGCCAACTCGGCGTTCGTGGGCCGGCGCATCCACAAGGCATACGGCAGCGACGCGACCGTGGTGTATCCGCCCGTCGACGTCGAACGCTTTCAGCTCGGCACGCAACGCGAGGACGTCTATCTGATCGCGTCGCGCATGGTGCCGTACAAGCGCATTCCGCTGATCGTCGAGGCCTTCGCGAAGATGCCGCAGCGCCGCCTCGTGGTGATCGGCGACGGCCCGGATCTCGCGCGCTGCCAGGCGATCGCGGCGCCCAACGTCACCTTGCTCGGCTTCCAGCCGGACGCGGTGCTGGTGGACTGGATGCAGCGCGCGCGCGCCTTCGTGTTCGCGGCGGAAGAGGATTTCGGCATTTCGGTGGTCGAGGCGCAGGCGTGCGGCACGCCGGTCGTGGCGCTCGGGCGCGGCGGCGTGCGCGAGATCGTCGTGGAGTCGGCCGATCCCGAACGCGCGACCGGCCTCTTTTTCCACGAGCAGAGCGTGGAAGCGATCATCGACGCGGTGGAGCGTTTCGAGCAGGCGCCGGCGTTTCGCGCGGAGGTGTGCCGCCGCAACGCGCTGCGCTTCACGGCGGAGCGCTTCAAGCGCGAATTCATCGGCGTGGTGGAACGGGCCGTGGATGCGGCGCGCGAGCCTGTCGACGTCGATCTCGATGTCACGGCCGAAGCCGGGCCGGAAGTGCGCCGCTGGCGTTCGGCCTGATACGGCCAGCGAGCAACGAGGGCCGAGCTTACGGCCCGGTCACGAAACGCCGCCCGCGCAGGACCGTGCGCGCAGCGGCTGGGGGTGAAGCCAGATGCAACTATCGCTATTCGGCGTGGCCGTCTTCGTTATCGGACTGGCCACGCTCTATACCTCGTATCGCGGCGCCGTGTACGCCATGGCCGCGTGCTGCCTGTTCGGCGCGACGCTCGCGCTGGGACTCGGCGGCATCGGCATCATGCCGGCGCAGCTCTTTCTCGCGTTCTTCGCGGTGCGCGCGTTCAATCTCGCGGGCGGCAAGCGCATCGCCGACGCGTTCTCGCTCGACAAGCCCGGCTTCTGGCTGCTCTGCACCTGCATCTGGGGCGTGTTCGGCGCGATCCTGCTGCCGCGCCTGTTGCGCGGCTCGACGCTCGTGTTTCCCGTCGACCACGACATGGGCGGCTCGGTTCTGCTACAGCCGCTCGGCCCGGTCTCGGGCAATCTCTCGCAGGCGTTCTACTGTGTGGGCGACGTGGTCGTGTATGCGTGCATGTACGCGCTGCTCAAGTATCGCGGCGCGTATCGCGCGCTCGCGAGCGCCGTGCTGCTGCTCGCGGCCCTCGACGTGTCCGCCGGCATTATCGACATCGGCACGCACGCGGTTGGCCTCGACGTGATGTCGGTCATCAAGACCGCGCAATACGCCGACCTGAGCGGCGAGGAAATGGGCGGGCTCGTGCGTATCACGGGCACCTTTCCGGAGACCTCGGCGTTCTCGACCTTCACGCTGCCGCTGTTCGTGTTCTGCCTCAATCTCTGGCTGGTCGGCTATCGGCCGAAACTGTCCGGCGCGATCGCGCTGGGCGCGGGGGCGCTGCTGCTGTTGTCGACCTCGGGCACCGCCTACGTGGGCCTCGGCGCCTACATGTTCGTGCAGCTGTTCAGCCGCCCGGGCCGCGTTTCGTCCGACGCCGGTCCGCGCAAGCGCCGCATGTGGATCATCGCGGGGTGCGCGGGGCTGCTCGGCTCGCTCTACGTCGTGCTGTTCCTGCCGGTGGTGGCGAACGTGCTCACCGACTTCGTCAACACGACGGTGTTCGGCAAGGCCGACAGCTCCTCGGGTGTCGAGCGCATGAGCTGGAACACGCAGGGCGTGACCAATTTTTTCGACACCTACGGGATTGGCGTGGGACTCGGCAGCATTCGCACCTCGAGCTTTCTCGTGGTGCTGCTCGCGAATCTCGGCATCGTGGGCGTGGTGTGTTACGCGCTCTTTCTCGGCAAGTCGATGTTCTCTTCGGTGGCCGAGCACTATCCGTTCACGGAACGCGCCGTGTGCTACGCCGCGCGCCACGGCATGATCGCCACGCTGATCGTGGCGTCGATCTCGGCGGGCGTGTTCGAGCTGGGTTCGTGCTTCTATTTGCTGGCGGCGGCGGCCGGCGCGTTGCCCGCGCGTTCGCCGCGCCGCGTGCCCGCGCGCGAGGTGTGGGTGCCGCAGCGCGTGCAGGAATGACGCGCGAACGCGAGATGCCGTGCTTGCGTGGGGCAGCCAGCATTCGCGGGTTTTACGTATCGATAAGATGCCTTCCGGTAAGCGATTAAAAGGCGGCTGAGGACGCGGATTCGAGAGGATCGGGGCGCGAGGCCGGCGAGGCGATGGATGGATTCGAGCGGGTATTCACGAGTGACCATGACGAAAGAAAACCAAACGCCACTGTTGGGGAAACCGGCCAAAGTCTGCGTGATCTTTCCCACGCGAGGCCGCGCCGCCGTGCTCGCGCATGTCGTCGACTTCGTCGACATGCAGACCGTCAAGCCCGAGCTGATCATCGTGTCCTGCGTTTCCGACGAGGACGTTGCGGGCCTCGCGCGCCGCCCCGGTCTGCTCGTGATCCAGGGCGCGCCCGGCAGCACCGTGCAGCGCAATCACGCGTTCGACCACGTGCCCGCCGACATCGACGTGGTGATCATTCTCGACGACGACTTCCTGATGCATCCCACGTGGATCGCCGAAGTGGTGAAGGCGTTCGACGCCGACCCGTCGATCGCCTGCGTCACGGGCACCGTGGTCGCCGACGGCATTCACGGCCCCGGCTACTCGGTGGAGGAAGGCCGCGCGATCCTCGCGCGCACGCGCGACGTGCCGCCGCACATGAACATCACGTCGACGGGCGGCCCCTACGGCTGCAACATGGCGTTTCGCGCGCGCAGCATCGCGGGCCTGCGTTTCGACGAGCGCCTCGTGCTCTACGGCTGGCAGGAAGACCGCGATTTCGGCGGCCAGATCTGGAATCGCGGCGACCGCGTCGTGCGCATCAACACGGCGCTCGGCGTGCATCTCGGCGTGAAGCGCGGCCGCGTGTCGGGCCGCAAGCTCGGCTACTCGCAGGTCATCAATCCGCTTTATCTCGTCAGCAAGAAGACCATGCCGATGCGCGACGCGCTCGACCACGTCATGCGCAACGTGGCGAGCAACGTCTTGAAGAGCTTCGCGCCGGAACCGTGGATCGACCGGCGCGGGCGGCTGGGCGGCAACCTGATCGGCCTGTGGGATTTCGTGCGCGGGCGGCTCACGCCCGAGCGCGCGGCGCGGCTATGAACGCCGGCGCGCGCGGTTATCCGCATCGGCATCGAGGAGCAAGGCAATGAAGAGACTGGACTCGATTCAGGCGCTGCGCGCGGTGGCCGCGTTGCTGGTGATGGTCTGCCACGCGGCCACCGAGGTCGACGTGGGCACCTCCGCGTCCGCCTCGCACTGGTGGCTGCTCGTGAACGCGAAAGGGCAGTTCGGCGTCGATATTTTCTTCGTCGTGAGCGGCTTCGTGATGATGTACATCATCTCGGGCCAGCGCTCGGGCGGCACGAGCGCCACGTGGTTCATCAGCGAGCGCATCGTGCGCGTGGTGCCGCTGTACTGGGTCGCCACGCTGCTCTCGGTGGCCGTGGGCGTGGTGGTGCCCGCGCTCAAGCACAAGAGCTTCGTTACGCTGCCCTACGTGTTGCGCTCGATGTTCTTCGTGCCGTCGAGCAACCCGATGACGGGGGCGCCCGAGCCCGTGCTCGGCCTTGGCTGGACGCTCAACTACGAGATGTTCTTTTACGTCGTCATTTCGTGCGTGCTGCTGCTCGGCATCCGGCGCGTGTATCTCGCGCTGATCGCGGTATTCGTCGCGCTCGTCGCGCTCGGCATGGTGCTGCAACCCGAGAGCGTGGTGCTCAAGAGCTGGACGCATACGATCATTCTCGAATTCATGTTCGGCGTGCTGTTCGCGCAATTGCGGCTCTCGGGCGTTCGCGTGGGCTTGCCGGTGCAACTCGCGCTCCTCACGGCGGGCGTGGCGGGCTGGCTGCTCACGGGTTTGCCGATCCACGGCGAATTCGACCTGCGCGGTCTGGTCTGGGGACCGCCCGCCGCGCTGATCTTCGCGGGTGTCGTGCTGGGCCGGCGCGAAGCGGCGTACCCGAAGCTGCTGCTGCTGATCGGCGATGCGTCGTACAGCCTCTATCTCACGCATCTGTTCGTCATGCGCGCTACCTCGCTCGCGGTGAATCATCTGCCGATGAATCCCGCGCTGCGGCCCGTGGTGTTCTTCGCGATCTTCATTCCGGCCGCGGTGGGGCTCTCGATCCTCTCGTACCGCAAGTTCGAAGTGCCGACCATGCGGCTCGGCCGGCGCGTGCTGCGCGGCTGGCTCACCAAGCCGGCCGTGGCCGAAGGCGGCGCGGCGGCGGGCACCTGAATGCCGGTCGCGGCGAGCAAGAAAAACGGGCCTCGCGCCCGTTTTTCTTTTACCGCGCAGCCCACTCAACTCACGTTGCGCTCGATCGGCACGCCGCCCTCCGTTGCGCCGCCCGTCCTGCGTTTCGACGCCTGAAAGAGCGCACGCGCGCGCCGGTGCAGCGGCCGGTCGACGAACTGATACAGCACGCCGCCCACGGCCGTGGCGATCACGACGATCACCACCGCGCCCGCGGGCGTGGTGGCCTCGAAACCGGGCAGCAGGCGGGGCAGCAGTTTGCGCGCGGCTTCGACGCAATAAGGATGACTCAGATACACCGCATAGCTCGCGTCGCCGACGAAGATCAGGCCGCGCGCGAGCGGCCCGTTGCCCAGCGACGTTTCGAGACTCAGCGCGCCGAGCACCATCAGGACCGCGGGAAGGCCGAAGCACAGCAGCTGCATTTGCGCCAGCACGTGCCAGTCGAGCCAGGCCATCGTCAAGTAAGCGCCGATCATCATGGGCACGGCGAGCGCGGGGCGAATGCGAAAACCGCGCCGCCATAGCCACCACACGAAGAAGCCGAGTGGAAATTCGAACACGCGCTGATAGGCGTAGAACGCGGCGAACACGCCATTCGAGCCGCTCATCTTCGCGACGCCGTACACCACGAGAATCGCGGCCGAAGCGAACAGCAGCCGATAGCGCCGCATGACGACGAGCGAGAGCGCGACCACGAGATAGAACATCATCTCGTAGTTCAAGGTCCAGCCGACGAACAGCATGGGAAAGAGCTGGCCGCTTTCCTTGCGATACGGAATGAACAGGAGCGACTTGAGGAGATTGCCGAGGTCGGCGGTCGTCGAATTGAACAGCGCGGGCACGACGAGCGTGGCGGCGAATACGCAGCCGGTCAACAACCAGTACAGGGGGACGATGCGGGCGATGCGGTCGGCGAGGAAGCGCCGGGCGGTGATCTCGCGATTCTCCAGCACGAGCGCGATAACGAAGCCGCTGAGAACGAAGAAGATGTCGACGCCGAACTCACCGAAGGTGCGCGGCGTGTTCGTGAAGATGTGAAAGACGATGACCGTGGTTGCGGCGATGGCGCGCAGCACGGTGAGCGAGCGTAGCTTGTTCATCGAGAGGTCGCAGTCTCATGGTTCGACAATGTCGGTCGGTGCAGAACTGCCGCATCGCGGCGGCCGGGCCGACATGGCGGGTGACGGGAAATGCGCGGCTAATACCCTGGTTCGCAAACATAGGCTGAATCGTGTAGTAAGTTTTATGAACGACTGCGAATTGCTGTTGTTATGAGCGCTGCGGCTGCGTGGTGTTTTTTTGGTGTGCCTGCCGCGTTTCTTTTTTTCGGAGGATGGGAGGGGCGGCCGTTACTGGCTCTGTGCCCAGCGTCGCGTGTAATTGCGCATCGACGTGAAGAGGTCGCGCACGCGCGACCATGCGCGTGGCTGGGCCCGTGCGCTCCAGGCGAGCGAAACGGCGGTCGTGCCAATACACGCGGCAATGCTTTGCCACGAGAGCGGCGCGAAGACGAGCGTGGCGGCGTACGCGGCCATGAGGATCAGCGCGGGCGCGGCGAGCATGCGGGCGGGCCGGGCGTCGAGACGGGCCACGTAAATCAGCAGGATGCCGTCCACGAGGCAGCGCGCGCTCCACGCGAGCGCGGCGCCGAACACGCCGAAGTCCTGCATCATCCACCAGAGGAAGGCGAAGAACGGCAGCATCTCGTAGGTCTGAAAACGCGCGACGATGCCGGGGCGTCCCGTGGCCTGCAAATGGCAGGTGGGAATCATCGCGATCGAGTTGAACCAGATGCCCACCAGAATGGTTTCGCCAACCGAGGCCGCGCGCGTGGCGAATTCCGCGCCCAGCCACAAGGTGAGAAAGGGCTGCATGAGGAAGATGCCGAACACCATCATCGGCGTGAGGCCGGCGGCGAGGCCGCGCATGCTGTCGGCGGAAAGCGTGGCGGCGCTCGCGCTGTCGAGCGAGGAGAGCCGCGGGAATAGCGCGCGCACGATCACGGCGGGCAGCAGGCGCACGCGGCCCGCGAGATTGAACGGCACCTGGTAGTAAGTGACCGCCTGCGGCCCGAGCGCGTGACCGATCATCAGGCGGTCGGCGGTTTCGAGCAGCGGCTGCGCGAGCGTGGTCACGCTGATCCACGCGCCGTACGAGAACAGCGGCCGCACCAGTTCGCGGCGCGGGCCGCTTTTGAACGTGAGCGGGAAAGCGCGCCACACCACCACGGCGGTCAGCGTGAGCGCGGCAATGCCGGCCACGAGCGTGCCGCACACGAGATAGAACAGATCCGGCCCGAACAGCAGGGCCGCGCCGAGCGGCACGAGCTGATACATGAGCGTGACGGGAAACGACACGGCATTGAGCGTGCCGAAGCGTTCGCGCCCGATCAAGGTGCCATTCAATACGCTGATGAGATTCGAGAGCGGCACGAGGCACGCCACGAACGGCAGCGCGGGCAGCAACTCGGTGCGCAGCGACGCGCCCATGTCGAAATACGCGAGCAACACGTGCATGACCGCGAATAGCGCGACGCCGCCGGCGAGCCCGAGCATGGCGTTGAGGATCAGCGCCGTCCACAGCACGGCCTCGCGCTCGTGGTGCGGTGCCTCGCCGAGTTGCGCGATGCGGTTGGATGTGGCCGACGAAAGCCCCAGATCGAGAAAACCGAAATAGCCCTGCACCATCCAGACGATGGCGAGCACGCCATAACGCGCCGCGCCAATGTGATGGAGATAGATAGGGGTCGTCGCGAATGCGACCACCATAGGCAGAAAGCCACCGACGAAATTGAACGTGGCACTGCGTTTCAGGCTGGGTTTTGCGGTCATGGGAAGGTCCGGTGCGCGTCCCGTACATTCTGGCCGAGGCGATCTGGAGCGTTTGTGCGTAGCCGCACGCATTCGGGGCTGCTTGATTACCGGATTCGAAGGCCTTTCCGTGCGCAGTCGGCAATTCGTTCCGAAACGCCCGGCATAGCTCGCGCAGGCGCGCGGGTTGCCGAAGTTTCGCGGCGCATGGCGTTCTTTTGCGCTCTCTTGCACTCTCTTGCACTCATTGGTTCGTTAGCCAGCAGTGCCGCCCGAGGCGAACGGCTACCGTAGCCGCACGATTGACGAGTGAGTTCGCGACGACGCGAGAGAGCCATGAAGACGATAGCATTCAACGGCAAGTTTTTCGGCGCGGCGCCGACGGGCGTGCATCGCGTGGCCGAGCAACTGATGGCCGCCACCGACGCGCTGCTGGCCGGGCGCGCGGCCGCCGAAGAAGCCGATTACGCGGTGGTGGTGCGAGATTGCGTGAAGGTGCCGCCGTTTCGCGCGATTGCCTGCGTGCGGGAAAGCCCGCGCGTGCGCAGGATGCACCGGATCGCGTGGGAACAGGTTTACTTTCCCTTTAGCCGCAGAAAGGATTTCATCCTCAATCTCTGCAATCTCGGGCCGCTCTTGCACCGCGATTCCGCGACGATGATTCACGACGCGCAGGTGTATTCCGCGCCCGAATCGTACTCGCGGGGATTCCGGCTCTGGTACAAGTTTCTGTTCTTCTTCATCGGCAAACGTCACAAGATCATCTTCACGGTCTCGGAGTTTTCCAAACAGGAAATCGTTCGCTACGGCATTGCGAGCGCCGACAAGATTTTCGTGGTGCATAACGGCTGCGATCACGTGTTGCAGATCCTGCCCGACACGAGCCCGCTCGCCGCGTTGAATCTCAAGCCCGCGCGCTACGTGCTCGCGCTCGCGAACACGCAAAAGCACAAGAATATCGGCGTGCTGCTCAAGGCATTCGCGGGCAAGGAACTCGAGAACGTCGAACTGGTGCTGTTCGGCGGCGCGACGCGCGCCGACTTCGAGCAGCTCGGCCACGCTGTGCCGCGCAACGTGCGCTTCGCGGGCCGCGTGAGCGACCCCGAACTCGTGGGCTTGATGACCCACGCCGGTGCGCTGGCTTTCCCGTCGCTTACCGAAGGCTTCGGCCTGCCGCCGCTCGAGGCGATGGCGCTGGGCTGCCCGGTCGTCGCGGCGCCGTTCGGCGCGCTGCCGGAAGTGTGCGGCAACGCGGCGCTCTATGCCGACCCGTTCAGCCCGGAGGCATGGCGTTCGGCCCTGCTCGAGGCAATCGACGACCCCGCCACGCGCGAGACGCTCGTCGAAGCCGGGCGTCGCCAGGCCGGCGAATTCACGTGGCAGCAAGCCGCGCACCGGCTGTGCGACATCGTCAAGGCCGTGAACGGCTAATTTCACCTGCAACATTGCGGACCGCGCCATGTCTATCGACATCGACTTTTCACTGGCATTGAACGACCGTACCGGCAAGCTGTTTCTCGGCAAGGACATCATCTCGTCGCTCGGCAATCGCGTGTCGCGCGTGCGCTATGGGCGGTTCCACGAATTCCCGCGCCATGATTTCATGCGTCGCGTGGTGGGCCGCCTGACGCACAAGGAAACGCTCGCGCGGGTCCACCGGCATCGCGCGGCGGCCTTGCTGCCGGTCATTCGCGATCCGCGCGCCACGCTGCATCTCGATCCACTCAGCGTCGTGCGGCACCGGCTGGAGCCGCGAGACATCGTGCTGTGTCACGACGTCGGGCCGATCACGCATCCGCAGTATTTCGCGCCCGGCGTGGAGCAGATGTACGTGCGTGCGTATGACCAGATCCAGCGCATCAAGCCGCATATGGTGTTCGTCAGCAAAACCTCGCAGCAGGAATTCCACAAGCTTTATGGCGACGCGTTCCCGTCTTCGGATGTGATCTACATTCCCACCCGGCTGGGCGTGAAAGACGGCGCCGGGCGCGCCGTGGACGGTATCGCTGCGCGTTTCCTGCTCACGGTCGGCAGCGTGGGCGACCGCAAGAACCAGGTGCGTTCGATCGAAGCGTTCGCCGCGAGCCGGCTCGCCGAGCAAGGCTGGCAATACGTGATCGTGGGCGGGCGCGAGCCTGGCGCCGACGCCGCCATTCAACTCGCGAAGGCCACGCCCGGCGTCGTCATGCCGGGCTATACCACCGACGACGAATTGCGCTGGCTGTATCGCAACGCGTCCGGCTTCGTGCTGATGAGCCTGCTCGAAGGCTTCGGCATGCCCGTGATCGAGGCGATCGAATACGACTTGCCGTGCCTCGTGTCGCGCTCCAGCATTTTGACCGAGGTGGGCGGCGCGGCGATGCTCGACGCGGACCCGCTCGATATCGACTCGATCGCCGCGGGACTGCATGCGCTCGCCGGTTTGTCCGGCACCGAGCGCGCGCGCCGGCTCGCCCAGGCGCGCGGACATCTGCGCCACTTCGCGCGCGAACCCATTCTCGCGAGCTGGCGCGCCTTGATCGAAAAGATCGGCTGAGGCGGGGTATTCGGGCGATTGCGCGCAGGTGTGAGATCACACCTGCGCGTTTGCGTTGCACGCGCATACGTCGCAACCTACGCCGACATCGTGTTCGCGCCGATGAACCGGCTGAAGTCGCCGCTTCGCGCCGTGAAGCGGCTCGTCAAACGCTAGCCTCGCGCTACTTCGGCACGTCGCGAAAGCTCGGCTGCAAGAAGCGCACGACTTCGGCGTCGGTGATGGGCGCGATGTGCAGGCCGAAGGCGCTGTCGAGCGAGGCCACGAGATGCTGGGCCCATAACGCGTTCCAGACCACGCCTGCGTGGCCGTCGTTGAGCACGGCGTTGTGCGGGTCGTCGCCGGAGGTGTTGGTGACGGCCCAGCCCGCAGTTGATCCCGCGGTTGACCCCGCAGTTGAGCCCACACCCGGCCCCAGCGTCACGGTCTTGTACACGGGGCGGCCATGGTCGTCGCGCGCGCCCCACAGGCCGCGGAACCACGCGCGGTCGTCGAAGAACGCCACGTGGGGATCGTTGGCGGCGATCTGGCGCAGGCCGTTGTCGTAGCGATCCAGCCCGGCGTCGATATTGGCGATCGCGCGGCCCGATTGCCAGCTGTCGAATTCCGTCGACCAGTCGGCGTTGCTGAGGATGCCGATCAAGGCGACGCGGGTGTCGGGGTGCGACTTGCGGATCAGCGTGACGGTGTCGCCGATCGCTTTCACGCAGGCGTCGATGATCGCGAGCGGACGCGCCGCGTGCGGATCGCGCGACAGCTCGTCGAGCACGTCGTGCGCGCCGATATCGTTGACGCCCATGCGAATCAGCACGACGCTGCCGCGCCACCCTTGCGGATCGGCGTCCATCAGCTCGACGAGGCGAATCGCCTGGCGCTGCGAGCGCCCCATCAACTGGCTGCAGTTCGAGCCGCTCACCGCGTAGTCGTAGCGATAGTCCTGCTTGCGCGGCGTACGCGCGGAAGCGCCGGCGGCTTCCTCGATATACGCGCGATACTTGCCGCTGCCCCATGCGCCCCACGCGCCGAGATCGATCTGGCCGCCGCGCAGTTGCGCGAGCACCTCGGTCCACTGCCATGTGGTCGCGCGCCACGGGCCGCCGCGCGCGCCGGGGTCGCCGAGCATGAGCGTGTCGTGGTACGACTGGCTGTCCGAGTCGCCGAGTACGGCGAGCCGGATCTTGTCCGGCGCGGGCGCTTCGGCGGCGAGCGCCGCCGGCATGCGGCGAAACAGGCCGGGCAGGGCGAGTTTCGCGCACATGAAACCGGCGACGATCAGCACGCCGCCCAACGCGATCAGCAACACGTGACGAGTCCGCAGCATCGGCCGAGCATGCCGCGCGTTACGCGCTGGCGTGCCTCAGGAACGTGGGCGTGGCGGCATTCGCGCCTTCCGCACCCGCCGCGCCGTCCGCCATGGCCGTCGCGCCGCTCGCCTCGTGAGCCACGCGCGCCTCGATCCCGCCCAGACGCTCGTGCAACTGCTTGCCGATGACCGCCGCGCTCTCGGCGCGGAACATCGCGTCGTGCATGCCCGGCACCGGCGTGACCACGAGCTTGCCCGTCACGACCTTGTCCCAGCCGAGATCCCACGCGAACTGGCGTCCCTTGAGCACCTGGGCGCTGCGGAAAATCTGCACGTCGCCGTCATAGGGCGCGGCGCGATAGCGAACCTGCTGTTCACGCAGATGGCCGATATACCAGAGGTTTTCAGCCAGTTCGTTGTTCGGGCCGTCGTTCTTGAACAGGCCGAGCCGCGTGGCGAGCGGCAGCAGGCGCAGCGCGCGCACGGTGCGGAACTGTTTGAGGAACACCTTCATCGAGGTCTCGCGGCGGCGCGCCGCGCGGAAGTCGCGCGGAATGTCGTACGCGCGCACGCGCACCTTGCGCATGAGCTTGTCGAACAGCGGCATCGACTCGCGGTAGCCCGGGCACCACGAGTCGTTGAGCACGACGAGCTCCACCGTTTCGCCTTCGCGGCGCAGCTGATGCGCGGCTTCGAGCGCGAGCGCGCCCAGCACGCAGTGGCCCATCAGGATGTACGGACCGTGCGGGCGCGCCATGCGAATCAGGCGCACGGCGTCGGCGGCGATATCCTGGTAGGCGCGGTCGGGAAACGTGCGCGGCTCGCCGCGCGGCACCATCGGAATGTCGATGATGGGGCGCGCCGTGCCCACCTGTTTCGCCAGCTCGTAGAACACGGCCGTGTTGTTGAGCACGATGATGGGCGTGCCCGGCGCGTCCTCGTTGAACTGCACGATGTTGTCCGCCTGCGCGGCGAGGTCGGCGGCGCTCATGAAGCCGCTCACGCCCACGCCCGGCGCGCAGGCTTTCTGCGCGGCGGCGGCCGAGTTACCGGCGGCCGTGGCGGCGCTGCGTGCGTCCGCGATCGACGCAACCGACGCGAGCGACATGACCGCGGCGAGTTGCGCCACGGGCGCGGCGGCGCGGGCCGGCGCGATCTCGGCCGTTTCCAGCACGTCGCGCCAGGTCGCCAGATGCGCGTCGATGGTGGCGACGTCGTAAAGATCGGTGTCGCCTTCACACGAGATGCGCCAGCCGTCCGGGCGATGCACCATGAAGAAGTTGAGGTCGTAGAGCGCGCCCGCGTTGAACGACGGCGAGGTCGTCGCGGCAAAGGCGTCGCGCCGCACTTCGTCGCCGCCGCCCACGAAGCTCTGCTGCAACGCGAAGTTCACCGAGCACAGCGGCGGCCGGTTCGCGCTGGCCGGCTCACCGGCCATCGTCATCATCTCTTCGAACGGCACGTGCAGATGCTCGATCGCGTCGCTGAGCTTCGCGCCGCATTGCGCGGTGACGTCGGCGAGCGTGCTGCCCGGCTGCACGTCGAGGCGCAGGATCACCGTGTTGATGAGCGGCCCGACCACGCCTTCGAGTTCCTGCTGGTCGCGCACCGACATCTGCGTGCCGAGCGCCACGCGGCTCGCGCCCGTGGCCTTGTTGAGCGCCATCGCGAGACCCGCCGCCGCGACGCTGAAGAGCGTCACGCCTTGCGCCTTGGCCGCGGCGATCAGACGGTCGCTCAGGGCAGACGGCAGCAGGATCGAGCGGATCGCGCCCTGGAAGCCGCGCGCCTGCGGGCGCGGACGATCGCCGGGCACGTCGAAGCGGCTGAAATCGCGCAGCTCGCCGCGCCAGTGCGCCCGCGCGCGGTCGAGCGCGCCGCTTGCGAGGAATTCGCCCTTCCACATCGCGTAGTCGCCGTGATGCAGGTCGACTTCGGCGTAGCCGGCTTCGACGCCCGCATGGCGCGCGGCCAGCCCCTGCACCAGTTCGCGCACGAGTATCGCGAACGACCAGCCATCCATCACGAGCGAATGGAAGGTGAGCTGCAACTCGCCTTGCGTCGCCGAGCGCGGCAACCACACCGCGCGGAAGAACGCGGGCGAGGTCAGGGCGAACGGCGTGCGCGCCTGCTGGCCGCCCACGCGTTCGGCCTCGGCCCGCGCGGCGGGCTCGTCGAGGCCGCTCAGGTCGACCACGTCGAGCCGAAACGGCACGCGGCTCCAGACTTGCTGACGCAGGCCCGCGCCCGTCATCAGGAAGCCGGTGCGCAGCACTTCATGCCGCGCGACCAGGGCGCCGAGCACCTGCTCGAGGCTCGCGGTGTCGAGCGGCCCGGACAGCTGCAGCCGGAACGCGATGTTGAGGGCCGATGCGTTCGGCGACGCCGCCTGCTCGTTCCAGAACCGCGTCTGGCACGCGGTTGCCGGGAAGAGGGCGTGGCTCGCTTCGATCGCCTCGTTCGCGGCGCCGTCTTCGCGGTCGTCGAACGTGGCGAGCTTCAGGGCTATTCCGTTCATGCTCAAACTCCTTCGGCCACTCTGCGCTTGAAGTTCAGGATCGACGGACGGGCCGCGGGAGCGGCTTCGGCCGGGGCCTGCGCCGCCTTGCCGTCCAGCGTCGCGGCGAGTTCGGCGATCGTGACGTTCTTCATCAGCTGACGCGCATCCACGCTCAAGCCGCGTTCGTTCATGCGGGCGACGATGCGGAAGAGTTGCAGGCTGTCCGCGCCGAGGCTGAAGAACTTCTGGTCGGTGCCCACGTGCTGGAGGCCGAGTACTTCGCCCCAGATTGCGGCGAGCGTGGCTTCGGTTGCCGTCGGCGCGACTTCAGCTGCCGCCACCGTTGCCACCGCTTCCGTCGCGCTGGCTTGCCCGGGCTCGACCGCCTCGACGGCCTCGACCGCTGCAACCGGTTCAACCGCCGCAACCGTTTCCACCGCCTTCAGCGTAGGTTGTGCGTGCCGCACCGGCGCGGCCACCATCTCGGCGGTGGGCACCGGCAGCGCCTTGCGGTCGAGCTTGCCGTTGCTCGTTTGCGGCAGCGCGTCGAGCGTCATCCACAGCGTCGGCACCATGTAGGCCGGCAGGCGTTCGGCCAGTTGCGCGGCCACCGCGCCCTGATCGACCGTGCCCACGAGATAGCCCGTGAGACGCGCGCTGCCGTTCACCGTGTGCAGCGCCACAGCGGCGGCCGTGACGCCCGGCGACTTGCGCAGCGCGGCTTCGATGTCCTCGATCTCGATGCGGAAGCCGCGCAGCTTGATCTGCTGGTCGCGCCGGCCGAGATGCTGGAGCGAGCCATCGGCAAGACGCTTCGCGAGGTCGCCCGTGCGATAGAGGCGGCGCGGCGCGGCGCCTTCGATCGCGACGGTCTGGAACGCGGCGTTGGTCAGCACGAGCCCGTTGAAGTAGCCCTTCGCGAGGCCTTCGCCGCCGATCCACAGTTCGCCCGTCACGCCCACCGGCGCGAGGCGCAGGTCCTCGGTGAGGACGTGCAGGTCTGTGTTGGCGAGCGGCGCGCCGATCACGATCGGACCGCTGGCGGCCACCCGCGACGCCGACGACCAGATCGTCGTTTCGGTCGGACCGTAGAGATTCCACACGTCGGCGCCGGTGGCGAGCAGGTCATCGGCGAGATCGCGCGGCAGCGGTTCGCCGCCGCACAGGATCTTGAAGCCTTGCGGCGCCTTGAAGCCCGCTTCGAGCAGCATGCGCCACAGCGAAGGCGTGGCTTGCAGCACCGTGGCGGCTTCGTCGTGCAGACGCGTGACCAGCTCGAAGCCCGTGCGCACTTCCTCGTGGCCGGCCACGAAGGTCTGGCCGCCCGCGATCAGCGGCAGGAACAGCTCCAGACCGGAGATATCGAACGAGAACGTGGTGACGGCGACGATGCGGTCGCTGGCCGTGAAGCCCGGCGCCTGCGCCACGGAGAGCAGGAAGTTGCTCAGCGCGCGATGGCCGATTTCCACGCCCTTCGGTTGACCGGTCGAGCCCGAGGTGAAGATCACGTAGGCCGAATCGGCATCCGCCACCGCGGGCAGCGTGGTTGCGGCGGTGTCGGCGGCGAGCAGCGCCTCGACTTCCAGCACGCGGTGCGTGCCCGCTTCGAGCACGGCGCGGCTCGCGCCGTCGCTCAAGATCGCGGCGATACCGGCGTTGTCGAGGATCTGCGTGAGGCGGGCGGCCGGCATCGTCATGTCGAGCGGCACGTAGGCGCAACCCGCGCGCCACACGCCGATCATCGCGGCCACCGTGATGGCGCCGCGGCTCATGGCCACCGCCACGCGCGAGCGCGGCGTCACACCGGCCGCCACCAGGGCGCGGGCGATCTGGTTGGCGCACGCGTCGAGCTGGGCGTAGCTGAGGCGCGTGGCGGCGTCGGCCACGGCGGGCGCGTCCGGCGTCTGTTGCGCTTGCGCGGCGATCAGTGCGGGCGTCGTCTGCGTGAGGTCGAAATCGCGCTGCGAGGCGTTCAGTTCGTCGCGCAGATGGTGGATCTCGGCGTCGCTCAGGAGCGGCAGGGCGGCGATCGGCGTGTCGGCGTCGGCGGCGATGGCGGCGAGCAGCGTCTCGTAGTGGCCGAGCCAGCGCTGCACGGTGGCTTCGTCGTAGACATCGGTGATGAAGTCGCAATCCAGACGCAGACCTTGCGCCGACTCGATCACGTTCAGGAACAGATCGAAGTTGCTATAGGCCTTGGCGTTCGGCGCGAAACGCGTGGTGACGCCGGCCATGTCGAGTTCGCCATCGACCTTTTCCAGGTTGAACTGCAGGTCGGTGAGCGGCAGGCGGCTGAAGTCGCGCTTGATGCCGAGGTCGCGCACCAGCGCGCCGTAGGTGTAGTTCTGGCGATCGCCGGCGTCGTACACGTGGTCGCGCACGGCCTTCATGTGCGTGGCGAACGGTTGCTGACGGTCGAACTTCACGCGCAGCGGCAGGAAGTTCACGCAGTGGCCCGCGAGCAGCGCTTCGCCCGCTTGCGACTGACCGGCCATCGGCGCGGCGATCACCACGTCGTCGTTGTTGGCGAGGCGGCCGAACAGCACTTGCGCGGCGCCGAACAGCGTGGCGAACAGCGAGCAGCCTTGCTTCGACGAAGCCGTCTTCACCTGCTTGAGCAGGTCGGCGCTCAGGTGACGCGTGGTCGAGGCGCCGTTGAAGCTCTTGATCTCGGGACGCGCGCGGTCGCCGGGCAATTCCGGTTGCGGCGCGGGTTCGCGATGCAGATTGAGCCAGAAGTCGCGCGTTTCGGCATCCACGCCCAGGTCGTGCTGTTCTTTCGCATAGGCGAGGAAGCTCTGTACTTCGTCGAGTTCGGCGGGTTTGCCCGAGACGTCGGCTTCGTAGAGCGCCGCGAGATCGCGCAGGATGATGTTGATCGACCAGCCGTCGCAGACGATGTGATGGCCCGTGAACACGAAGGCCCACTTCTGGCTTTCGAGGCGGATCAGCGCGGCGCGCACCAGCGGGGCGCGCGTGAGATCGAACACCGCGCGCGCTTCGCCGTCGACGATCGCCGCGAGTTCGCCCGCCGCGTCCGCGTGACCGGCGAGGTCGATGGTGACGAGCGGCACCGTGGTGGCCGGATCGACGATCATCGTGTCGCCCACGCGCGAGAAGTGCACGCGCAGCGCGTCGTGACGGGCGACCGTGGCCGCAAAGGCGCGCTCGAACGCCGCTTCGTTCAGGTTGCCCGAGAGTTCGAGCGTGAACGATTCGTTGAACGCGCACGAGGCTTCGTGGCTTTGCTGCGCCGACATCCAGATTTCCTTCTGCGGCTCGGTCAGCGGCGCCTGCGTGAGTTGCGCAACAGCCGGGGCGAGCGCGGGCGTTTGCGCCGCTTCGACCTTGCCGCCGAAGATGCCCACGCGTTGCAGCGCGTCGATGGCCTCGATGAAGGCGTCGCCGATCTTGCGGATGTCTTCGTCGCTATGGCTCGTGGTCAGGAAGCAGGGGAAGCCTTCCATGATGTGCACGCCCAGATAGCGCATGTACGGATAGAACAGGCTGCCGAGGCGATCTTCACCGGCGAGGTTCACGTAGAACCAGCTCGAGAAGGTTTCGGCGCGCGTGGCGATGCCGACCTTCTCCAGGTGCGCGTTGATGCGCTGCACGAGGCCTTCCATGCGCGCGCCGAGTTTTTCCTGCAGCGCCGGGCCGGCTTCCTTCAGATGCAGCAGCACGGCCTTCATCGCCGAGAGCACGACCGGGTGGCGCACGAAGGTGCCCGCGAAGAACGTGGGCGGGACTTCGGGCACCGAGGCATCGCCGAATTGCCATTGGCCGCCGTCGAGCGCGTCCATGTATTGCGCGGTGCCCGCGAGCACGCCGATCGGCAGGCCGCCGCCCACGACCTTGCCGTAGGTCGCCATGTCGCCCTGGATGCCCCAGTAGCCCTGCATGCCGGCCGGGTGCACGCGGAAGCCCGTGACCACTTCGTCGAAGATCAGCGCGGACTCGTTCGCGGCCGTGACTTCGCGCAGTTGCTGCACGAACTCCTTCGGACGCAGGTTCGGGTGACGCGACTGCACCGGCTCGATCAGCACGGCGGCGATATCATCGATATTGGCCTTGATCCATTCGAGGCTTTCGGCCTTCGCGTAGGGCAGCACGACCATGTTGCCGACCGACTGCGAGGGGATGCCGGGGGCGAGCGGGAACGCGCGCGGCACGCCCGCTTCGCTGCCCGGCTTCACGAGCACTTCGTCGAACTGGCCGTGGTAGTCGCCGTCGAAGCAGACCACCTTGTCCTTGCCCGTGACGGTGCGCGCGAGACGCATGGCCGCCATCACCGCTTCCGAGCCCGTGTTGCAGAACGTCACGCGCTGATGGCCGGTCATGTCGGCGAACATTTGCGCGACTTCACCGGCGAGCGGCGACTGCGGCCCGATCGCGAAGCCTTCGTCCATCTGCGCCTTGACGGCGTCCACGACGAAGTCGGGCGTGTGGCCGAACGCGGTCTGGCCGTAGCCGTTCACGACGTCGACGTATTCGTTACCGTCGATGTCCCAGATTTTCGAGCCCTTCGAGCGTTGCGCGACGATCGGGTAGACGAGTTCCTTCCACTCTTCGCGGAAGCCGCTCGCGGTGCGCGGGTCGGCGAGCACGGCGCGGTAGGTTTGCGTGCGCGACTTCGAGGTGGGCGACTTGGCCGAGTAGCGCTTCGCGAAGTCGGCGATGAAGGCCGTTTGCGCGTCGGTGGTTTGCGCCGAAGGCGTGACGCCGGGCTTGTAGGCCGTGAAGCGCGACGGACGGTTTTCCTCGAACTTGATCTCGGGACCGGCGGCGTGGGCGGGCGCAGCGGCCGGTGCCGGTGCGGCCACGGCGGCTGCGGCGACCGGCGCGGCAAGCGGTGCGACAACCGGCGCGGCAAGCGCCTGCACGGCCACGGCCGGTTGCGCGGCGGCGAGCGGCACGCCTTGCAGCACGTCGAGCTGACGCGCCATCACCATTTGCATCGCGGCGAGCTGATCGCGAATCACCGATTGCAGGTCGCCCGTGGCCGGCGCGACGGCGAACGGCACGGCAAGCGGTGCGGCAGCGACCGGTGCGACGACCGCGGTCACCACGGCCGCGGCAGGTGTGGCAGCCGGAGTCGCAGCGGCGGCCGGTGCGGCCGCTTCAACCGGCGCAGGCGCAGCCACCGGTGCCGGGTCGGGCGGCAACTGACCGTCGAGGAAACCGGCGAGCGCGGGCAGCGTCGGGTAGTCGCTCATGATCTGGCGGAAGCTGATCGTGACGTCGTAGCGGCGGCGCAGCTGGCGCGAGACCTGACCCATGAAGAGCGAGTCATAGCCGAGATCCCAGAAGGTCACGTCGGGGTTCGACGTGTCGGGCGCTTCGCCGGACATTTCGGCGAGCAGCGCAGCCAGTTCGGCAATGAGACGCGGTTTGCGGTCGATTTGAGCGATTTGGTCCATGGCGGTCTGAGGAATGTCGTTGTTGGCGTCGGTCGATGCAGGTGCGGCGCTGGCGCTGGCGAGCGTCGCGGCTTGCGTCGTCGTGGTCGTCGTTGTGATCGTGAGCGGGTTCGGAACGGAAGAGGCGGCGGCGGGCGCGTCGATCCAGTGCCGTTCGGGTTCGAACGGATAGGTCGGCAGTGACACGCGCCGGGCGGCATGCGGTTGAACGGCTTTCCAGTCGGGCGTGACGCCGTTGAGCCAGAGGCGGCCCGTGGCTTCCGCGAAGAGCGCCAGTTCGCGCTCGCGCAGCGAGAAGTCGGGCAGCGAGGCGATGGCGGCCTGATAACGATCCTTCGCCAAACCTTGCGTGGCGAACGTCGCGAGCGTGCGGCCGGGGCCGATCTCGAGCAGCAGCGGCTTGCTGTCCGCGCTGGCGGTGGCCGTGGCGAGCGCGTCGCCGAAGCGCACGACGTTGCGGCAGTGGGTCGCCCAGTAGTGGCCCGTCACGGGCGTTTGCGCGGACGCCCATTCGCCCGTCACCGACGACACGTACGGAATCTTCGGCAGTGCGAACGTGAGCGTGTCGGCGACCTTGGCGAGTTCGTCCACCACGCCCGACATCATGCGCGAGTGGAACGCATGCGACGTATGCAGGCGGCGATGTTCGATGTCGCTGGCCTTGAGCGTGGCCTCGAATGCCTCGATGGCCGCGAACGGCCCGGCCACGACGCTCAGCGAGGGCGCGTTGAGCGCGGCGAGATCGACGTCGGCGGGCAGGATCGGCGTGAGTTCGGCTTCGGGCAGACGCACGACCAGCATCGCGCCCGGCTCGGCGGCCTGCATCAGCGCGCCGCGTTGCGCGATCAGATACAGCGCGTCTTCGAAGGCGATCGCCTCGGCCACGCAGGCCGCGACCAGTTCGCCCACGCTATGGCCGATCATCGCCGTGGGCTTGATGCCGCGCGCGATCCACAGTTGCGCGAGCGCGTATTCCACGAGGAACAGCGCGGGCTGCGCGTAGATCGTGGAGCGGATCGGGTGCGGGGTGTCATCGCCTTCGGGCGCGGCGCTGAACATCAGCGTGCGGATGTCGAGACCGAGATGCGGCGCGAGCACTTCGGCGCCCTTGTCGATCCACTGCCGATACACGGGCTGCGTGCGATAGAGCGCGTCGCCCATGCCCGGATATTGCGAACCCTGGCCGGGGAACATGAACACGACGGGCGGCGCGGCTTGCGGCGCCTGCGCTTCGAGTGCGCCCTTCGCGAGCTTGGCCTGCGCTTGCTCCGTGTTCTCGGCTACCACCACCGCGCGATGCGTGAACGCGCGGCGGCCCGTTTGCAGCGTGGCGGCCACGTCGGCGAGCGCGGCGTCGGCATGCGTGCTCAGGTGCGCGGCGAGATTCGCTTTCGCGCGTTCGAGCGCGGCGGCGCTGCGGGCCGAAACCGGCAGGATTTGCGGCGCGTTATCGGCATCGTGCGCTTCGTCCGCATCGTTCGCGGCATTCGCACTCGTGTACTCCGGCGCTTCTTCGAGCACGACGTGCACGTTGGTGCCGCCCACGCCCAGCGAACTCACGCCCGCGCGGCGCGGTGCCTCGCCCGCTTGCCACGCGCGCGCGGCCACGTTGAAGAAGAACGGGCTGTTCGCGAGTTCGATGGCGGGGTTCGGCGCGCTGAAGTGCGTGAGCGGCGGCAGCGTGCGATGGCGCAGCGCCAGCGACGCGGCGATCAAACCGGTCACGCCCGCGGCCGCGTCGAGATGGCCCACGTTGGCCTTGGCCGAGCCGAGCGCGCAGAACTGGCCGCGCTGGCCGCCATCCACGCCGCCCAGCCGGAACGCCTGCACGAGGCCCGCGAATTCGATCGGGTCGCCGAGCGGCGTGGCCGTGCCGTGCGCTTCGATATAGCCGATCGAGGCCGGGTCGATGCCCGCTTCGGCATGGGCGATGGCCACGGCGCGCGCCTGGGCGTCGACGCTCGGCGCGGTGAAGCCGACCTTGTCGGCGCCGTCGTTGTTGATGCCCACGCCGCGGATCACGGCGTAGATCGGATCGGCGTCGGCGATGGCGTCTTCGAGGCGCTTGAGCAGGACCACGCCCGCGCCGCTGCCGAACACGGTGCCTTGCGCGTTCGCGTCGAACGGCCGGCACACGCCGTCGGGCGCGCCCATGCCGCCTTCCTGGTAGAAGTAGCCGCGCTTTTGCGGGAACGTGATCGACACGCCGCCCGCGAGCGCCATCTCGCAGCGTCCCGCGCGCAGGTTCTCGACCGCGAGGCCGATGGCCGTGAGCGAGGTCGAGCACGCCGTTTGCACGGACACCGCCGGGCCGGTCAGGCCGAGCTTGTAGGCGGTGCGCGTGGCGACGAAATCGCCCGCGCCCACGAGCTTCTGATATTCGCCGATCTGGAACTGGCTCGTGAATTCGTCGATCACGGCGCGGTCCGTCAACACGTGCTTGAGGAAGTACGTGTTCATCGAGGTGCCCGCGAACACGCCCACCGCGCCCGAGATGGCCGCCGGATCGTAGCCCGCGTCTTCGAACGCTTCCCACGCGATTTCGAGGAACAGGCGCTGCTGCGGGTCGGTGAGCGCGGCTTCGCGCGCGAGCATGCCGAAGAAGCCCGCGTCGAAGCGATCGACGTCGGGCAGGATCGGCCGCGCCTTCACGTAGCTCGCGTCGCGGCGCGACTTGTCGTCGAAGCTGTCTTCGAGTTCGGTCACGTCGAAATGCGTGACGCAGTCGCGGCCCGCGAGAATGTTCGCCCACAGCTCGCCCACGTTGCGCGCGCCCGGGAAGCGGCCCGACATGCCGACCACGGCGATCGCGCCGCTCGAGGTCGCGGCGCGGCGCGGGAGCGATTCGCCCGGCGCCGCGTCGTTCGCCTCGTGCAGCTGCGCGGCCAGCGCTGCCACGTTCGGATGGCGGAACAGGTCGACGAGCGCGAGCCCGGCCGTCACGTCGCGCGCGATGATCGCGTGCGCGCGCATCAGGTCGAGCGAGCGCAGGCCCAAATCGAAGAAGTTCGCGTGGCGATCGACAGGTTTGCCGAGCAGCTGTTCGAACACGGCGGCGAGTTTCGCGGCGATGTCGGTGCCGGCCGGGGTCGATGCTTCGGTATGCGAATCAGTTTTATTCAGGCTCGCGAGCAGCGCTTTACGATCGATCTTGCCGTTGGGCGTGAGCGGAAAGTCCGGCAACACGCGCAGTTCCGTCGGCATCATGTAGTCGGGCAGCGCGGCCTTGAGATGCGCGCGGATCGCTGCGGCGGCAGCGGTAACGTTTGCGGCGCTGGATTTGACAAAGCCGGCGATGGCCTTGCCGCGCGCGTTCTCGAACGCGGCCACGGCGGCGTCGGCCACGCCGGGCGCGACGCGCAGCGCGTGCTCGATCTCGTCGAGTTCGATGCGCTTGCCCGCGATCTTGATCTGGCGGTCGTTGCGGCCGAGGAACTCGATCGCGCCGTCGGCGCGGCGGCGCACGAGGTCGCCGGTGCGGTAGAGCTTGCCGCCCGGCGCGAACGGATCGTCGACGAACTTCTCGGCGCTCAGTTCGGGGCGATTGAGGTAGCCGAGCGCCACGCCCGCGCCGCCCGCGACGAGTTCGCCCACTTCGCCTGCGGCGACCGGCGCGAGTTTCTCATCGACGATATGCACGGTCGTGCCCGCGATCGCGTAGCCCACCGGAATCGCCTCGCCGTTCGCGAGCGCTTCGCTGCCGCGCACGACGCGGTAGCAGCACGTGAAGGTCGTGTTCTCGGTCGGGCCGTAGCCGTTCACGATCTGCAGCGCGGGATGCGCGTCCATCGCCTTGCGCACGTGCACGGGCGAGAGCACATCGCCGCCCGTGAGCGCTTCCTTGAGCGGCGCGAACGCTTCGATCCGGTAGTCGGCGAGCGCGTTGAAGAGACCGGCCGTGAACCACGCGGTGGTCGCGTTCAGGCGCGCGATTTCGGCGGCGATGACGTCGAGCGAGGGTTGCACGTCGCCGATGATCGCGGCGCAGCCGCCGTTGAGCAGCGGGCCCCAGATTTCGAGCGTGCTGGCGTCGAAGGCGAGCGGCGCGAGATTCAGGAAGCGCGTGTGCGGCGCGAGTTCGGTGAACGTCTGGCCGTGCACGAGACGCGAGATCGCGCGGTGCGGCACGATCACGCCCTTCGGCTTGCCCGTCGAGCCCGAGGTGTACATGATGTACGCCGCGTCGTCGCCGTGGCGCGCTTGCGTTGCAGCGGCGTCGGCGTGCGCGGACGCGGCCAGCAGATCGGCGAGATCGATTACGTTGCCTTCGAGATCGCCGATGCTGGCGAGCGCCGCGCTATCGGCGACGATCAGCTTCGGCGCGCAATCGGCCACGATGAAGTCGAGCTGCGCTTTCGGATACGCGGGATCGAGCGGCACGTAGACAGCGCCCGCGCGCAGGATCGCGAGGATCAGCGCGAGCGTGTCGCGGCTGCGCGGGACCATGATCGCGCAGCGCTCGCCGGCCGCGAGACCGCGCTCGGCCAGCACGTGCGCGAGGCGCGCCGAACGCGCGTCGAGCGAGGCGTAGGTGTCTTCACCCGTGGCGTCGACGGCGGCAATGCGATCGCCGAACTGCGCGACCGTGGCCTCGAAGCGAGCGATCACGCCGGCCGCGTGATGCATCGATTCAGGCGTGTCTCCTGAAAACCCCTCTATGAGTGACATCTGTCGCTCTCCGATCGTTTTGGTAATGGCCTCGTACGGGTCATGCCGGGCGGGCGATCCACGCCACGCTTATCGAGGTACGCAGGTAGCCAAAAGGAAGGCGGGACACGATGTCTGGTTCGGATTGAGCTGAACGCCGGTCAAGGCCGCTCATGAGCGCAGCTAGATTCATCGACTCGTCCCCCGGTGCGCCGTGGTGGTGGTGTGGCCACCGCGGTAATTTCCTGTAAGTGAAATTTAAGTTTTGGCGGATGGGTTGTCCGTTCGCCTACGCACACACGGGGAAATCAACTGCACATTGCACAAATGGCATAACGGGGCGCAGAGCAAGGCGGGGCGCGGGTCGTGAAAAAACCGCGAACGCGTTCCCGGCCGTTTCGAGGCCGAAAAGCGGCGGGTAAAACGGGGACGATGCGATTCAGTTATGAAACATCTCACGCTGCGCGCGTGACGATTGGCGCTCAGTTCAGGCCACTGACGCCATTCATGCGGACGATGGACCAGTCCGTGCGCCGCGCGGCCACCGCGCCCGCGCACGCCGGGTTCACGGCCAGGGCGCGAATGCGCCACTGCGCCGCTTCCTGCGCGTCGCCGCCCACGTAGCGCGGCGTGGTGTCGCCATGGGCGCCGAGATCGAATTCGAAATGATCGGGCGGCAGAATGAAGCCGGTGCCGAGCGCTTTCAGACACGCTTCCTTGCGCGCCCACGTTTCGAAGAACACCGCTTCGCGTTCGGCGTGCGGCAATGCGTCGAAGGCCGCGAGTTCGCGCCACGAGAAGACTTGCGTCGGCAAACTCTCTTCGATCACGCGCACGTTTTCCACGTCGATACCAATTTCAAATCCGTTCGCCACCGCGAGCGCCGCGATGTGTTCGCTGTGGCTGAGATTGAAGTGGAGTGTCCAGTGCGCCGCCTGCGTCGCGCAGCGCGGTTTGCCTTCCGGACCGTAATCGATGGCCACCGCGTGCGGCGGCAGCGCGAGATAGCGCGCGAGAAGGCTGCGCGCTGCGCCGCGTCCCGCCACGTAGCGGCGGCGATGGATGTCGAAACGGAATTTGCCGGCGCGCTCGCGTTCTTCGGGGGAAAGCGTCGCCCAGTACTGGTCGATCTCACGCTCGCTGGCGTGGTCGTCCAGATCCCACTGCCACACGTGCACAACGTGCGGAGCGGGCGGCGCGAGAAGGGACGATGGCATGGCGGGCGTGGGCGAGTGAAAGCGGACTATCTAGCTGGGATCGATCGATGTTTCGATCTACCAGGCGATTCTACTTAGCAATACGCGCCGGTTTGTTATCAACCCCACAGATCGCTTTCGGAACGTCGCTTACGATTGGCCCACATTGCACTGCACTGCGCATACGCAGCAATTTCGCAGACAGACATCGTTCGGACAAGACGAGTGGACGCCCAATGACGACAGCGATTGCGATCACGGCAGGAGGAGACAGGCAGCGAGGCACGCGCGAACGTGCCCGCTGCGCCGTGGGCGCGAACGGTGTTGCGCAGCTATTGCAGCCGCTCGAGCCACAGTCCCGTGTACGCGATCACATTGGCGGAAGGATGGTCGGGCACGGGAATGCCGAACTCCGGCGCGCGCCATTCGCCGAGTACGCCGTAGCCGAGACGCCTGAAGTCGTCGATAAGCTTGGCGCGGTTGTAAAGCATGCACGCAACCCGGATATGCCCGACGTCCTGCACCACGGCGAAGTCGCTGCCGTCGATGAGCGGGGTGCGATTGATGAGTATGTATTGCGGGCGATGCGCGATGCTTGCAATTAACTCCGGCAAAGGCTTGCTGAAATAATGAAGCGAGCCGCTCGCAATGAACAGATCGACTTCGCCAATGTTGCTGAAGTCGTCGGTGAACGAGAGATTGCGCGCGTCGCGATCGCTCGCCAGCGTGCGGCCTCGCGAAATATTCTCGGGCAGATCGTAGACGGTCCAGGTGACGTCGTCGCGCAAAGGCAGGTAATTGCGGTAGCAGTAGTAGAGATTTCCGACATTGCCACCCATGTCGAAGATCTTGCGCACGCCGCTCAGCCGATCTCGCAGGTAATAAAACGCGGCGTAGTCGCTGGTGCCGGCCGCGCGATCGAGATGCCAGGCGGCATTGGCGGGATTCTCGTGGCCGCCTTTCGCGAACGGCCGGACCGCGCTTTCGGCTTCGCCGAGCGTGCGGAAGCTGCGACGGTAACCCAGCATCCAGCCGACGAGGGTCGCGCCGAAGCGTGTGCGACCGGTTCCTTCGATCACGCGGCGCCCGTATTGCGTTCTACCGAATACCCGAAAAAGCTTGGCTGCCGAGACGATTTGCATGTCCCGTAGTCTGATCTGCGTTTGCATAACCATGCTCCGACAGAGAGGAAAAATGCACCAGTCTCACCCGCAGCGCGAGAGCCGATGACGGTGCCAGCCAGCGTGAGCCCGACTTTCACGCAACGCGCGAAAAATCAGTGCGTCATGCCGATGTGAAGTGGGCGGCGTCGTCGCCCGGTTGCGGTGCGACGTTCGCGGAAAAGGCGTGTCTGGGAGTGGATTGCGCCGTGCGCGGCGTGACAGTGAGTCGTCGCTAGCGCAATAGCGGCACGCGGCCCACGAGGCGTGGGGTCGTGCGCATCGACCGTTCGGGCGACGTACAGGCGCATAGGAGTCTCCTCGCGTTGGGGGCAGCACGCTTGTGCCTCGTGCCCCCCCCGTCATCCATGGCAACACACTACGGCGTGCGCAACGCGTGAACCGTGCGCAATCGCACCAACCCATCGATCCGGGCGTGACGACAGGACGCCTTAAAGCGCGTCTACGCCTGCTCGAAAGCGGCCCATTCGATGGGGTCCCGATCCCGATCCCACGGTCTCATTGCGTCTGCGCTTCCGGTTGACGCTCGAAATAAAACCCTTCGAGACACGAGAGCGTTCGCTCCGGGTGAAACGGAATCGACACGCTGATTTCCGGCACCAGCCAGCGGTCGCGCAGCCGATAACCGTGCGACTCGAAATACGCCATGAACTTCTTGCGGCTGAAGAATCGATACGGCGTGGCCGTGGTGATGTAGTTCTGGATCGTCCAGATTTCGCCGTCGTCGGTGAGCGACACCTTGTTGACGAAGATGTGCGACGGCAGCGTCTCGACGCTTTCGAGTACGCCCGGCCCTTTCTCGCCCAACGGGTCGGGCAGATACTGTATGACGCCCAGCATCAGCATGATGCTCGACATCGGCGCCTCGGCGAGATCGGTGCCGAACGTGATCATCGTCGACTTCAGTTCCTCGTGACGCGCGATGCCGCGCTTCACCGTTTCCGGCATATCCACCACGTGCCAGCGCAACGGCATGGAGAGCAGGTCGTAACGGGTGCAGATTTCATAGAAGATGCCGCCGGCGCCGCCGATATCCAGCACGGTACTGCCGGACTTGAGCAGTTTGCTCAGCCAGAGCAGCACGGCGAACTGCGAAGTCTGAAACGGCTGCGGCGCTTCATGGGTCTCTTCGTGCACGAGCACCCTGGCAATGCCTTCGTCGTTCCAGCCGACATGATTGAGGTCGGTCGCGGCGCGCTCGGCGTCTTCGAAACTGCCGTACAGACCGAAGAAGGGATTCATGCGTTTGGACCAGACCGTCCGCGCATAGAACTGCGGCACGCCCGGAATCTTGCCGACCCAGCTGCCGACCTGGCTGTGCATGAACATGGCTTTCAGAACGTTCTTCATGGCGTTTCCAGAGACACGGTTTCCGGCACGGAGCGGCGCCGATCAATAGCGTGGCTGGGGGCGATCGGCACTATCGCGAGATCAGGGACTTCACACGCCGGAATCCGCTGAGCGCCGCCACCTTCGAGCTATCGACGAATGCCGGCGCTCCCGGCGGCTGCGGCGGCCGCGGCACGAGCCCCAGCTTTCTCAGCTTGTGATTCGCGCGATAGACGTCGCCGTAGCGGCGCGGGAATTCCATGTTCAGGCTGAGCGAGATCGACACGTTGTCGTGGTTCTGTACCCAATGCGCCGCGTGCGTGGGAATGTGCACAGCGTCGCCCGGATGCAGCGTGAACTTGCGGGCCACGGTTTCCGCATGCGGCTTGTAAGTGCCCGCCGTGATCGACACTGAGTAGTACTCCTCGATTTCTTCCTCGGTGGTCACGCTGCGGTCCATCGGGTCGCACACCCACAGGTCTTTCGAGCCTTGAATCTGCACGAGGAAATTCACCTCGGCGTCGAAGTGATAGGGCGTCTTGCGGCCCGGCGACGTAATGAAAACGAGCATTTCCGCGTTGCTCAGCAGGCGCGATCCTTCCGGGCCGGCCAGCTCGCGCACGAAGGCCTCGTACTCGTCGAGCAGCGCCTTGTAGGCCGGGTCGAGTTCGACGTGTTTCATCACGAGCCAGGCGCCCGCCGTTTCGATCCGGTCGATGATCTCGGGGATCGTCATGTTCGGTTTGGGCGTGGTGCCCCACTTGTCGGCCAGACTGAGATCGCCCGCGTCGACATACACGTCGCCCTCGCGCTTCGAGGCCGCCTCGGCCACCTTCGTCAACGCCTCGATCGAAAACAGCGGATGGCCGGCGAGCGGATGTTGCGCCGCGAACGGCTGCTTGTGGAGCGCGGCGCAGGACGCGGTGAACGAATCGACGGTGCCCCATTGCGTATGGGACGTGCCAGGGACGGTACGGGTCAACATGGATCGACTCCAGACGCAGGAAATATCGACAAAGATTTCGAAAGCCGCAGGGCGGCGAGTGCCGCGACCCGGCCAATGCCGTGCTGGTTGCAGTGCGGGCTGCGCCGAGCCGAATACCGCGCGACGCCAGCCATATGCGCGGCAGTTTGGCCGATGCGATTTGCCGCGAATGTTCGCCGTCACTCACTCCGCACAACTTACCGCTACGGCGCGCTGAAGGGTCAGAACTACCGGTTCGCGGCGCAGCGTCCGGGGGATCCGCGTCGATCGAATCGGAATCAGATTGCGTGAGGAAAGGGAGAAACGAGCCGATAGGCACGGCGAGCCCGGTTTGGGTCACCCGTTGCAGCGGTTTTCCGGGGCGCGATCAATCAACTGGGATGTAACGAGTGTTTACCCCTAATGTCGAACGACAGCTTTAATTGGCGTGTCGTGACGTTACTGAAATTGTGGCGGGAATCGCTCCGTGACGCATTTTCGGGATCGCGATGTGCATCTTAATTATTTGATTTTTCTAGCTATATTCAGGATGGTCGATCTTCGATCGAGTGCGCGAGTCGACATCCCATCGCCTTGAATTTCATGCACGACGCATCCCGTCCCGGGGAACTCCGTGCGCAAAATCCCATCTGTCCCGGTTCTTGAATTTGTCATTCCCCGTCCATATAATTAGCACTCACCGCATGAGAGTGCTAACAACGCTCGGTGCAACCATACCTCTGGCTGACGGTTGTCGGCAGCCAGGTTTTCTTGAGTCTCTTCTCAAGTCCCAATCAAGATAGAGGATCTATCCATGAACCTTCGTCCTTTGCATGATCGCGTGATCGTCAAGCGCCTGGATCAAGAAACCAAGACCGCTTCGGGCATCGTGATCCCGGACGCAGCGGCTGAAAAGCCGGATCAAGGCGAAGTCCTGGCAGTCGGCCCGGGCAAGCGCGACGACAAGGGCGCGCAAATCGCCCTCGACGTCAAGGTTGGCGATCGCGTCCTGTTCGGCAAGTACGCTGGCCAGACCGTCAAGGTCGATGGCAACGAACTGCTCGTGATGCGCGAAGAAGACATCATGGCCGTGGTGCAGAAGTAAGCTTCGCCCACCGCACATTCATCAAGAATCCCAAGGAGTTAGAAGATGGCAGCTAAAGACGTCGTGTTCGGCGATTCCGCCCGTTCCAAGATGGTTGAAGGCGTGAACATTCTCGCCAACGCAGTGAAGGTCACGCTGGGTCCGAAGGGCCGCAACGTGGTCCTCGAGCGCTCGTTCGGCGGCCCGACGGTCACCAAGGACGGTGTCTCGGTCGCGAAGGAAATCGAGCTGAAAGACAAGCTCCAGAACATGGGCGCGCAAATGGTCAAGGAAGTGGCTTCCAAGACCAGCGACAACGCAGGCGACGGCACGACGACGGCAACCGTCCTCGCGCAATCCATCGTTCGCGAAGGCATGAAGTACGTCGCATCGGGCATGAACCCGATGGACCTGAAGCGCGGCATCGACAAGGCAGTGGGCGCAGCCATCGAAGAACTGCGCAAGCTGAGCAAGCCCTGCACGACCAACAAGGAAATCGCGCAAGTCGGCTCGATCTCGGCGAACAGCGATTCGTCGATCGGCGACCGTATCGCTGAAGCGATGGACAAGGTCGGCAAGGAAGGCGTCATCACCGTCGAAGACGGCAAGTCGCTGCAAGACGAGCTCGAAGTCGTCGAAGGTATGCAGTTCGACCGCGGCTACCTCTCGCCGTACTTCATCAACAACCCGGACAAGCAAGTTGCCGTTCTCGACAACCCGTTCGTCCTGTTGTTCGACAAGAAGATCTCGAACATCCGTGATCTGCTGCCGGTTCTGGAACAAGTCGCGAAGGCTGGCCGTCCGCTGCTGATCATCGCTGAAGACGTCGAAGGCGAAGCCCTGGCTACGCTGGTCGTCAACAACATCCGTGGCATCCTGAAGACCGTCGCCGTCAAGGCTCCGGGCTTCGGCGACCGTCGCAAGGCCATGCTCGAAGACATCGCGATCCTGACCGGCGGCCAGGTCATCGCTGAAGAAACGGGCCTCACGCTCGAAAAGGCAACGCTGAACGAACTCGGTCAAGCGAAGCGTATCGAAGTGGGCAAGGAAAACACGACGATCATCGACGGCGCAGGCGAAGCCACGGGCATCGAAGCGCGCGTGAAGCAAATCCGCACGCAGATCGAAGAAGCAACGTCGGACTACGACCGTGAAAAGCTGCAAGAGCGCGTTGCCAAGCTGGCAGGCGGCGTGGCAGTGATCAAGGTCGGCGCTGCGACCGAAGTCGAAATGAAGGAAAAGAAGGCACGCGTGGAAGACGCGCTGCACGCTACGCGCGCTGCCGTTGAAGAAGGCATCGTCCCCGGCGGCGGTGTTGCTCTGATCCGCGCTCGCGTTGCCGTCACGGGCCTGAAGGGCGCTAACGCCGATCAAGACGCTGGTATCAAGATCGTTCTGCGCGCCATGGAAGAACCGCTGCGCCAGATCGTCACGAACGGTGGCGAAGAAGCGTCGGTCGTGGTGGCAGCGGTTGCTCAAGGTTCGGGCAACTACGGCTACAACGCAGCCACGGGCGAGTACGTCGACATGGTCGAAGCCGGTGTGGTCGACCCGACGAAGGTCACGCGCACGGCGCTGCAAAACGCAGCTTCGGTCGCAGGCCTGCTGCTGACGACGGACGCAGCGGTTGTCGAAGTGCCGAAGGAAGATGCACCGATGCCCGGCGGCATGCCCGGCGGCATGGGCGGCATGGGCATGGACATGTAATCTCGGCTTACGCCGCGAGTTACATCGAAGTGCTGATGGAGATACGCCTCGCGGCGTGTTTCCATCGCCCGAAAAGAAAAAACCCGCAGCGATGCGGGTTTTTTTTCGTCTGTACGTTTTGTCGATACACCGCGCGCACGGCGCGGTGATCAGTTCAAAGCGGCGTCAATGCTTGGCTTCGCCCGGCGGCGGCAGGTGCTCGGCGGCACCGGCGCCCGGCGGCGTTTCGCCGTCTTCCTCGGTGTCGTTGCTGCGCGCCCAGAAAAACCGGTCGGGCAGCCACGCGCCCATGCCCGGCCGAAACGCGCTCTGCACGGCCTGATACAGATATTCCTGCGCCTCGCGCACGGCTTCGGGCGGCTCCTGCCCGTTGGCGAGCAAGGCCGCGATGGCCGCGCCGAGCGTGTCGGTCACGCCCATCATCGCTTGCGGATTGCGGTCCCACAGATCCTGGCGCACCTGGCCGTCTTCGCTGTAGAGCGTGTTGACGATGCGGTGCGAGCCCGTTTCCATCGCGAGGATGTACTCGCAGCCGGTGGAGAGCAGGTGCGCGATGGCCGCGTCCACGCCGGGCGCGTCGGCGTCGCCGTCGGGTTGCGCGAGCGCGATGAGCGTGGAGACGTCGGCCACCAGCAGCGTGGTTTGCGGCACGAGCAGGTCGGCCATGGCCTCGCGCAGTTCGTCGGCGGCGAGCACGTGTTCGTCGTCGAGCGTGAAGTCGGGCGCGAGAATGAGCGGCACGTCGTCGTAGTCGGCGACTACTTCGGCGATCGCGCTCACGACTTCGGCGCGCGCGCCCGCGCCCACCTTGAAGGCGGCAATAGGCATGTCTTCGAGCAGCATGCGCGCCTGGGTCGCGACGGTTTCGGGGTCGAGGCCGGTGACTTCGTCGCAACCCGCGGAGTCGCGCACGGTGTAGCCGGTGAGCGCCGAAACGCCGTGGCAGCCCATGCTGGCGAGCGTGAGCAGGTCGGCTTGCAGGCCGCCGCCGCCGGTCGGATCGGAAAGGCCGAAGGTCAGGACGATGGGAGGGGTGTCGCTGGGCATGAACGTAGCGAAAGAAGAGGAACGTCGAGCGGGCGCGAACTGCTGCACCCGCGCTGCATCAGATGCCAATTATGCGTCTTCCGGGGACGGATGGCTCGCGCGCGGTGCGGATTTTTGCGCAACGCGCCACGTTCATTCGCGCCATTTCATTATCCGACCTGCGCCAGAGCGGCGCGGCGGGCGTTTCGCGGGCCGGCGCGCTAGGCATAAAAACGCCAACACGGTACCATCATGGCTCTCGTTTCTCCCCACTGCTTTTGACTTTTTCACGCGGCATAAGAATGGAATATAGAAGCTGGATGTGCCTGATCTGCGGCTGGATCTACGACGAAGAAGCCGGTTTGCCGGACGAAGGCATCGCCCCCGGCACGCGCTGGGAGGATGTGCCCATCAACTGGACGTGCCCCGAGTGCGGCGCGCGCAAGGAAGACTTCGAGATGGTCCAGATCTGAGGCCGTGGAGGCCGGTAGCCATTTCCACTCTCGGGTGGCCAACGCAACCGGCTGACTATGTGTCGATGATCCCAACGCCGGCGCGCTCGCGCGCCGGCGCTGTTTTTTCCGCTGGTTTCGTCGATTGGCTTGATTGAAGCAACCGGGGTGCGTGACCGGTCGGCATCGACAGGCACCAGAATTGCGCGCCCTTCGAAGCGGTTTTCACTGCGCCAGCGTTGCTGTCAGCCGCTGCTGTCAGCCTCTTTAATTCGCGCAGATGTCGTGCACCGGGCGCCTCCGCGCACAACGCTCGATCCCGGACTGTGCTGTCGCGCACGGCGCGATGTCGCTTTCGATGCTGGAATGCGCATCGGCGTGCCACCATTTGCGTGACGCGCGCGGCGTTCACGTGCGGCCATCGTCCGGCACGCCGCTATCTTTCGCTCCGCCCGCCGTCGCAGACCCGGTGCCGCTGTTGCGCCGACGTCGCGGTTTCCCGGCGAGGTCGGCCCGCAATCGTTTCCGGCGCTGCCCATGAATCTGTCTCCCCGTTTCGAAGCGTTGCCCAACCCGCGTGGTGGCCAGGTGCCGTTCGCGCACGGCGCGCTCGCCCAGGCGCTTGCCGCGCTCGACGACCAGCGCGACGTCGCCCGCCCGCTGCGCCAGGCCGCGCGCACGCTGCGCGACGCCGGCTGGCTCGCCGCCGCGCGTTTCGCCGACACGCTCCTGCTCGCCTCGCCGCTCGCGCTCGCCGCGCCGGTGCCCGTCGCGCCGCCGCCGGGCTTGCCCGCGCGGCCGTTGCACGCGCAGGAGGAGCCCGAAGGCGCCGAAGTCCGCGACGCGTTTCGCGACGCGCTCGAAGCGCTCGTCGCCGCGCTCGACCGCCACAATCTGCGCGAACTCGCGTGTTCACCGGCGCTCTACGCGCGCCAGCACGCGCTCGTCGCGGCGCTCGGCGAGCACATGCCCGGCGTCGCGCTCGCCTACGACGAAGTCGCGTTGCACGGCCGGCCGCTCGCGCCCGCCACGCTGCGCGCGCAGCCGGCGCAGCGCTTCGGCCAGGTGCGCGCGCGTTACGAGGCGGCGCTGCTGCCCGCGCTCAAGGCGCGGCTGAGCAACGGCGGCTCCGGCGACGCGTTCGCGCTGGCCGCCTTCGACGACATGGACGCCTGCATGAGCGAACTCGCGAGCGCGGATCCCTACGACTTCTGGCGGCTTGCCGCCGCCTGCGGCCGCGTGTTGCGGCGGGGCGTGGACTCGTGGGGCGACGAGGGCGTGCGGCGCTTCTACGCGCGCTGCAATCTGCTGATCGGCGAACACGCGCGCGGCCTGCGCTTTGCGCCGCAATCGCTGGTGCGCTCGACGCTCGCGCAGCTCTGGCGTGACTACGCGCTGTTCGGCGCGGCGGCCGAAGACACCGACGACGTGGAACTGCTGCACGACTATGGCTTGACCGTCGACTGGCACGTGGCCGGTACGCAGGCGTCCGAGGCGCTCTGGGAAGCCGCAAGCGAAGAGGCCAGCGCGGCGGCGTCGCGCGTGGCGCACTCGCGCGATCTCGGTGCGCTGGTCGTCAACGGCAACGCGTACGAAGACTTTTTGCAGACCGCCGACGCGTCGATGCTCGCCATCGGCGCGCATTCGCGCACGCTCGCCGCGCGCGGCGAAGGCGGGCACGCCGATCCGGCCGAGGCGCTGGTGGCGGCCAACGCCGCGTACCGCATCGGCGCGGCGGCATGGGCGCTCGGCCTCGGCCACGTGGGCTTGCTCGCCGACGCGCTCGGCCTCGCCTGGCGTCGCACCGCGCACGCCGCGACGCTCGGCGCGCACGCGGAGGTGTCGCACGCCGATCAGGTCGCGCCGAATGTTGCCGCGCCCGGCGCGGAGGCGATCGAGGAAGCGAGCGAGGCGCTGCGCGCGATGCTGCACAAGGTCGCGGCCGGGGTCGCGCAACCCGATGCCACGCCCGCCGTGCGCGCGCTCGGCACGGCGATCGCGGGCAGCGTGCTGCATTGAAGGCTTGACGCTGCGCGAAGTGAAGCGCGGCAATGCGAAGTGCGGCAATGCGAAGTGCGGTGGGCGCGGCGAACTCGATCGGCGAAAGCGGGCATCGGCCGGGTATCGCTTTTGCCTGCGAATGCAGCATGTTGGTGCGTCTCAACAGCGCGCCAATACGCGATTTGGCGCCTTTTATCGGCCAAATCGCCATGTGACGCGAATCGCGGCCGCACGCCGTGCAGCCCCTGGGCGCGCGCGTGTTAGAGTGAGTCATTCCCCTGCCATGCGCGATACGGCGGCCGCAGCCGTTTTGCCCGCGCGCCGCCGCCGCGCATCGCCTTTGCTAGAATTCAGACCATGTCCAAGAGTACCGATCGCATCAATCTCACGAACCAGTTCCTGATCGCCATGCCCAGCATGGCGGACCCCACGTTTTCGGGAACGGTGGTTTACCTTTGCGATCATTCGGAGCGCGGCGCGCTCGGTCTCGTTATCAATCGTCCCACCGACATCGACCTCGAAGCGCTGTTCTCGCGCATCGACCTCAAGCTCGAAATCGAACCGCTGCTGCACGTGCCCGTCTACTTCGGCGGCCCGGTGCAGACCGAGCGCGGCTTCGTGCTGCACGCGCCCGCCGAAGGCACGAACTACACCTCGTCCATGTCGGTGCCGGGCGGCCTCGAAATGACCACCTCGAAGGACGTGCTCGAAGCCGTCGCCAACGGCAGCGGTCCCGAGCGCTTCCTGCTCACGCTCGGCCACGCGGGCTGGGGCGCGGGCCAGCTCGAAGAGGAAATCTCGAAGAACGGCTGGCTCACGGTCGAAGCCGACCCGAAGATCGTGTTCGACGTGCCCGCCGAGGATCGCCTCGAAGCGGCGCTCGCGCTGCTCGGCATTTCGTCGTCCATGTTGTCGGGCGAGGCGGGCCACGCATGAGCGTGGCGGGTCAGGGCCAAGGCCAGGGGCAGTCCGGCCACGGTCAGACGGCAGGCGCGGTGAGCCGCGCCCTGACCGGCGACGCCACCCTGCTGGCGTTCGATTACGGCGAAAAACGCATTGGCGTGGCGCTCGGCAACGTGCTCACGCGCAGTGCGCGCGCGCTCACGGTCATCGCCAATAAAAGCCGCGACTATCGCTTCGAAGCCATCGGCGACTTGCTGCGCGAATGGCAGCCCAATGTGCTCGTGGTCGGTTTGCCGTGTCATCCGGACGGCACGCCGCACGCCATGACGCAACAGGCGCAGCGCTTCGGCAATCAGCTGAACGGGCGCTTCAATCTGCCGGTCGTGTGGGTCGACGAGCGCTATTCTTCCGTCGATGCCGAAGCGCGCATGCGCGAGCGCGGCGAACGCACGGGGCGCGACGTGCATGTCGATGCCGAAGCCGCCTCGGTGATCCTGCAGCAATATCTCGACGAACTCCCATGAGCACACCCGACGCCGAAGCGCTCTATCGCGCCGTCCTCGACCAGATCCGCGCGGGCTATGCGGCGGACGCGTTCAGCGCGCCCGAAGGCATCGCCATCGTCGGCATTCATAGCGGCGGCGCGTGGGTGGCCGAGCGGCTCGCGCAGGACCTCGACGCCGCGCAATGGGGCGTGGCCAACGTGGCGCTGCATCGCGACGACTACGCGAAGAAGGGCTTGCACAGCCAGGCGCGGCCCACCTCCTTGCCGTTCGAAGTGGCGGGGCGCCGCATCCTGCTCGTCGACGACGTGCTCTCCACGGGCCGCACGGTGCGCGCGGCGCTCAACGAACTCTACGATTACGGCCGCCCGGCCGCGGTGGAACTCGCCGTACTCGCCGATCGCGGCGGCCGCGAACTGCCGGTCGCGGCGCGCTTCGCGGGCGGCGCGGTGAGCCTGCCCGACGACGCCAATCTCGTGCTCGCACGCGGCGACGACGGCCGCTTCGCCTTTCATCTCGAGCCGCGCGGCAACGCCTGACGCGCGCGGCGCTCGCCGGTAAATCGACAGCGAGTCCACATGGAATCGCCCGTCATTTGCCAACCCACGGTGAGCGAACCGCGCCGCGCCTCACGCTTTGCCCCGGCTTTATCTCCAGGATTCACGCGATGAACACACAGTCCACGCCCGACGCGCCGCTGAACGCCGCGCGCGACGATGCGCGCTTTCGCTACGGCTTTCTCAAAGGCAACCCGCAGCTCACGAAAAACGGCGAGCTGAAGCATCTGCTGTCGATCGAAGGCTTGCCGAGGTCGATCGTCACGCACATTCTCGACACGGCCGAGCAGTTCGTGAGCGTCACCGACCGCGAAGTGAAGAAGGTGCCGCTCCTGCGCGGCAAGTCGGTGTTCAACCTGTTCTTCGAGAACTCCACGCGCACGCGCACGACCTTCGAGATCGCGGCAACGCGGCTTTCGGCCGACGTGCTGAATCTGAACATCAACGCTTCGTCCACGAGCAAGGGCGAGTCGCTGCTCGACACCATCGGCAATCTCTCGGCGATGCATGCCGACATGTTCGTGGTGCGTCACGCGTCGAGCGGCGCGCCGTATCTGATCGCCGAGCATTGCGCGCCGCACGTGCACGTGATCAACGCGGGCGACGGTCGTCACGCGCACCCCACGCAGGGGCTGCTCGACATGTACACGATCCGCCACTACAAGCGCGACTTCACGAATCTGCGCGTGGCGATCGTGGGCGACATTCTGCATTCGCGTGTCGCGCGCTCCGACATCCACGCGCTCACCACGCTCGGCGTGCCCGAAGTGCGCGCGATCGGCCCGCGCACGCTGCTGCCGGGCGGCCTCGAACAGATGGGCGTGCGCGTGTTCCACAACCTCGACGAAGGGTTGAAGGACGTGGACGTCATCATCATGCTGCGCCTGCAGAACGAGCGCATGAGCGGCGCGCTGCTGCCCTCGGCACAGGAGTATTTCAAGAGCTGGGGCCTCACGCCCGAGCGTCTCGCGCTCGCCGCGCCCGACGCCATCGTCATGCATCCGGGGCCGATGAATCGCGGCGTCGAAATCGACTCGCAGGTCGCGGACGGCCCGCAGTCGGTGATCCTCAATCAGGTGAGCTTCGGCATTGCCGTGCGCATGGCGGTGATGGGCATCGTCGCGGGCAATAACGCCGACAACCACGACTAACGCGGAACAGCATGAGCATGAAGATCCACATTCAAGGCGGCACGCTGATCGATCCGGCGGCGGGCACCGAAATCCGGCAGGACGTGTTTATCGAAGCGGGCAAGATCGCGGCCATCGGCGCGGCGCCCGCCGGTTTTCACGCCGACAAAACCCTCGACGCGCGTGGCTTGACGGTCGCGCCCGGTCTCGTCGATCTGAGCGCGCGACTGCGCGAGCCGGGCTACGAGCACAAGGCGACGCTCGACTCGGAAATGCACGCGGCGCTCGCGGGCGGCGTGACGAGCCTCGTGTGCCCGCCCGACACCGATCCCGTGCTGGACGAGGCGGGTCTCGTCGAGATGCTGCAGCATCGCGTGAGCAAGCTCGCGCGCGCCAACGTGCATCCGCTCGGCGCGCTCACGGTCGGCCTGAAAGGGCAGGTGATCACGGAGATGGTGTCGCTCACGGAAGCGGGCTGCATCGGTTTCACGCAGGCCGATACGCCCATCGCCGACACCCAGGTGATGCTGCGCGCGCTGCAATACGCGAGCACCTACGGCTACGCGGTGTGGCTGCGTCCGCAGGACGCGTATCTCTCGAAGGGCGGCGTGGCCGCGAGCGGCGCGCTGGCGTCGCGGCTGGGGCTTTCGGGCGTGCCGGTGAGCGCGGAAACCATCGCGCTGCACACGCTGTTCGAGCTGATGCGCGTGACCGGCGCGCGCGTGCATATCCAGCACGTGTCGTCGGCGGCGGGTGTGACGCTGATGCGCGCCGCGAAGGCCGAGGGCTTGCCCGTGACCTGCGACGTGACGATCAACCATCTGCATCTGATCGACATGGACATCGGCTATTTCGACGCGCAGTTCCGGCTCGATCCGCCGTTGCGCCAGCAGCGCGACCGCGAGGCGATACGCGCGGGGCTGCTCGACGGCACCATCGACGCGATCTGCTCGCAGCACACGCCCGTGGACGACGACGAAAAACTGCTGCCGTTCGCCGAAGCCACGCCGGGCGCGACCGGGCTGGAGCTGTTCCTGTCGCTCACGGTGAAATGGGCGCAGGACGCGGGCGTGCCGCTCGCAAAGGCGCTCGCGCTCGTGAGCGCGGCGCCGGCGGCGATCGTGCAAAAAGACGCGGGGCGCCTCGCCGTGGGCGCGAACGCGGACCTGTGCGTGTTCGACGCCAACGCGCACTGGCGGGTGGAACCGCGCGCGCTGCGCAGTCAGGGCCACAACACGCCGTTCCTCGGTTACGAACTGCCCGCCGTGGTGCGCGCGACGCTCGTGGCGGGGCGCGTGGGTTTCGAGCGCGCGCATCAGCACGCGTGACAGATTTGTGTCATGTAACTTTGCTAGCATCCGCCGATTCAGCCTGACGTCGACAATGAGCCTTTTCATCCGCAAGACCCGTTTGTTCGCGCATCTGCTGCGCGGCGCCTGGATCGTCGCCACGCGCTTTCCGCGCGCCAGCGTCGACGTGCGACACGCGCTGAACCGCGCGTGGTCCCTCAAGATGCTCCAGTTGTGCGGCATGAAGCTCGTCGTGCACAACGATTCGGCGCGGCTCGACGCGGGCGCGCTCGTGGTGAGCAATCACATCTCGTGGATCGACATCTACGTGATCAATGCGTGGCGCCCGACGCCGTTCGTCTCGAAGGCCGAGATCCGCAACTGGCCGCTGATCGGCTGGTTCGCGAAGCATCTCGACACGGTGTTCATCGAGCGCGAGAAACGCAGCGACGCGCGCCGCATCATGAACGAACTCTCCTCGCGGCTCGAGCGCGGCGAACTGATGTGCGTGTTCCCGGAAGGCACGACGTCGAGCGGCGTGGCGCTCTTGCCGTTCCATTCGAACATGTTCCAGGCGGCGGTGGCGGCGGGCAAGCCGGTGCAGCCGCTGTGCATTTACTACGAAGACGCGCAGGGGCGGCAGACCACGGCGCCCGCGTATATCGACGATCTCTCGCTCAAGCAGTCGCTCGACGCGATGCTCGGGGCGGGCGCGATCACGGCGCACGTGTACGTGGGCGAGCCGATCGTGGCGGAAGATCGCCGCACGTTGGCGGCGCGCGCGCAGGAAGCGGTGAATGGGGCGCTGGAGGCGATGCGCGGGCCGGTGGTGGCGGGCGTGACGGGCGAGGTGCCGGTCGTGTCGGGGGAGTTGCCTGGCGCACAGGGCGCTCAGGCTTGACCTGAATTCTGGCTAAGGCGGTCAGTGGCTCGTCGCGCGGCAGCTTTCGCAGGGCACCTGGGTCAACACGCGCTGCCACGGGTCGGCTTCGAGCTGCACGCAGGAGAGCCGTTCGCCCCACACGCATCCCGAATCGAGTCCGATCAGATTCTTGCGCAACGTGAGGCCGAGCGCGGCCCAATGGCCGAACACCACGGTGACGTTCCCGGTTTTGCGGCCCGGCACGTCGAACCACGGCATATAGCCCGCGGGCGCGGAATCGAGGCCGCCGCTCGTCGTGAAATCCATCACGCCTTCGGCGTTGCAAAAGCGCATGCGCGTGAGCGCGCTGCACGTGACGCGCAGGCGGTCGATTCCCTTCAGATCGTCCGACCAGCGGTTCGGCTCGTTGCCGTAGAGACCCGCGAGCGTCGTCTTCCAGTCGTCGCGCCGTAACGCTTTCTCAAGATCGTGCGCGAGTTCCATCGTCATGTCGGCGTCCCATTGCGGCAGCACGCCCGCATGGACCATCAGCAGGTTGTTTTCAAAGTGCGCGATCGGCCGGTGGCGCACCCAGTGCAGGAGATCCTCGGCGTCGGGCGCGTTGAGGATGTCGTCGATGGTGTCGCCCTTTTTCGACTTGCGAATGCCCGCGGAAACCGACAGCAGATGCAAATCGTGATTGCCCAGCACGGCAACGCCGCGCTCGCCGAGCGCGATCACTTCGCGCAGCGTCTCGAGCGAGGCCGGGCCGCGGTTGATGAGGTCGCCGGCGAACCACAGCGGCGCGTCGGGCGAGGGCGCCGCCTTGGCGAGCAACTGGCGAAACGGGGTGAGGCAGCCTTGCAGATCGCCGAAGGCGAGCGGGGCCGGGAACGACGCTTGCTTCTTCATCGGGTTGAAATGAGTTCGGTGTACGGCGCAGAGTTGGGGTGTGAAGTTATCACAGGACGGCGATCGTGGTGCGGCGCGGTAGAGCGGTTTCGCCATGACCTTGACCCGCGCCCGACTCGTGGAATTGGCACGAAAGATGCGATGCGGGATTTTGTCAAGCTGTTTCAAGATGTTAGGGGGATAGCTTTCGCTCCGGCTATCCTTATAATCTCTCGGTACAAAATCCGCGCCGGACTATGCTAGTCAGATAAAACGGACGCTTTTTTCCCACGGAAGCGACTCACGGTACGCTTCCAGAGCAAACTGGCTTCGGGGATTCACATCGCCAGGTTTGCTAATACATCACTCGCGCCAAAGAGGAGTTCCATGATCCTGGTTACGGGCGGTGCCGGCTTTATCGGCGCCAACTTTGTGCTTGACTGGCTGCGTCAATCGGACGAGCCCGTCGTGAACGTCGACAAGCTCACCTACGCGGGCAATCTCGGTACGCTGCAGTCGCTCAAGGGCGATTCGCGCCATATCTTCGCTCAGGTGGACATCTGCGATCGTGCAGCGCTCGACGCGCTGCTGGCCGAGCACAAGCCGCGCGCGATTCTGCACTTCGCGGCCGAAAGCCATGTCGACCGCTCGATCCACGGTCCCGCCGACTTTGTTCAGACCAATGTGGTCGGCACGTTCACGCTGCTCGAAGCCACGCGCCAGTACTGGAACGCCCTGGGCGCCGAAAAAAAGGCCGCCTTCCGCTTCCTGCACGTTTCCACGGACGAAGTGTTCGGCTCGCTCTCGGCAACGGATCCGCAATTCTCGGAAACCACGCCTTACGCGCCGAACAGCCCGTATTCGGCGACCAAGGCCGGTTCCGATCATCTCGTGCGCGCGTATCACCACACGTATGGTCTGCCCGTCCTGACCACGAATTGCTCGAATAACTACGGCCCGTACCAGTTCCCCGAAAAGCTCATTCCGCTGATGATCGCGAACGCGCTCGCCGGCAAGCCGCTGCCCGTTTATGGCGATGGCCAGAACGTGCGCGACTGGCTGTACGTGGGCGATCACTGCAGCGCGATTCGCGAAGTGCTCGCGCGCGGTCAGGCTGGCGAGACGTACAACGTCGGTGGCTGGAACGAGAAGAAGAACCTGGAAGTCGTGCACACGCTGTGCGACCTGCTCGACGAATTCCGCCCGAAGGCCGCTGGCTCGTATCGCGATCAGATCACCTATGTGACCGACCGCCCGGGCCACGATCGCCGTTACGCGATCGACGCGCGCAAGCTCGAGCGCGAGCTGGGCTGGAAGCCCGCTGAAACCTTCGAGACGGGTCTGGCGAAGACGGTGCAGTGGTACCTGGACAACCAGGCATGGTCGGACGAAGTGGCCTCGGGCGACTATCGCAAGTGGGTCGAGACCAACTACGCGACGCGTACGTAAAGGCGGCTGACATGGCACGTAAAGGCATTATTCTCGCGGGCGGTTCCGGCACGCGGCTCTATCCGATCACGCATGCGGTGTCGAAGCAGCTGCTGCCCGTGTACGACAAGCCGATGATCTACTACCCGCTTTCGACGCTGATGATCGCGGGCATTCGCGACGTGCTCATCATCTCGACGCCGCAGGACACGCCGCGCTTCGAAGCCATGCTCGGCGACGGCAGCCAGTGGGGGATGAACATCCAGTACGCGGTGCAGCCTTCGCCCGACGGTCTCGCGCAGGCCTTCATCATCGGCAAGGAGTTCGTGGGCAACGATCCTTCCGCGCTCGTGCTCGGCGACAACATTTTCTACGGCCACGACCTCGCGAAGCAGCTCGAGCGCGCCAACTCGCAAGAGTCGGGGGCGACGGTGTTCGCGTATCACGTGCACGATCCGGAGCGCTACGGCGTGGTCGAATTCGACCAGGGCTTCCGCGCGCTGTCGATCGAGGAAAAGCCCGCGAAGCCGCGCTCGAACTACGCGGTGACGGGCCTCTACTTCTACGACAACCAGGTTTGCGACATTGCCGCGGACATCAAGCCTTCGCCGCGCGGCGAGCTGGAAATCACCGACGTCAATTCGCGCTATCTGCGCGACGGCGCCTTGAATGTCGAGATCATGGGCCGCGGCTATGCATGGCTCGATACCGGCACGCACGATTCGCTGATCGAAGCGGCCACGTTCATCGCCACGCTGCAAAAGCGCCAGGGTCTGGTGGTGGCTTGCCCCGAGGAAATCGCGTTCCGCTGCAAGTGGATCAGCGCCGAGCAACTCGAAAAGCTCGCCGCGCCGCTCGCGAAGAACGGCTACGGCAAGTATTTGAAGAACCTTTTGACGGATCAAGTTGCATGGCCATCACGGTAACTGCTACGGCGCTGCCCGAAGTCAAGCTCATCGAGCCGAAGGTGTTCGGCGATGCCCGCGGCTTCTTCTTCGAAAGCTTCAACGCTCGTGAGTTCGGCGAACTCGTGGGCGAGAACATCGACTTCGTCCAGGACAACCATTCGCGCTCGGCGAAAGGCGTGCTGCGCGGCCTGCATTACCAGGTCGAGCACGCGCAGGGCAAGCTCGTGCGTGTGGTGGAGGGCGAGGTTTTCGACGTCGCCGTGGATATCCGCCGCAGCTCGCCGAACTTCGGCAAATGGGTGGGCGTGCATCTTTCCGCCGACGACCATCGCCAGTTGTGGATCCCGCCGGGCTTCGCGCACGGCTTCGTCGTGTTGTCGGAGTCGGCGCAATTCCTCTACAAGACGACCGACTACTGGTTCCCCGAGCACGAGCGCAGCATTGTCTGGAACGACGCGGATATCGGCATTGAATGGCCTGTCGACTTCGAGCCGGTGCTGGCCGCGAAAGATGCCGCGGGCAAGCGGCTGAACGAAGCCGAAGTCTATGCGTGAGGGCGCGATGACATCCCACACGCAACCCACGATCTTGCTGACTGGCGTGACGGGGCAGGTTGGTTTCGAACTCGCCCGCACGCTTCAGGGGCTCGGCAAGGTCGTCGCGCTCGACCGCAGCGCGCTCGATCTGTCGAATCTCGACGAAGTGCGCCGCGTCGTACGCGAGGTCGGACCGCAACTGATCGTGAATCCGGCGGCGCACACGGCGGTTGACAAGGCCGAGAGCGAACCTGACCTCGCGATGCGCCTGAACGCGGAGCTGCCGGCCACGCTGGCCGAAGCGGCGAAGCAGCTTGGCGCGGGCCTCGTGCATTACTCGACCGACTACGTGTTCGACGGCGCCAAAGACGGCGTGTATCTCGAAACCGACGCGACCAATCCGCAAAACGTGTACGGCCGGAGCAAGCTCGCGGGCGAGCAGGCGATCGAGGCGTCGGGCTGCGCGCACCTGATCTTCCGTACGAGCTGGGTGTACGGCGCGCGCGGCAACAACTTCATGCGCACCATGCTGCGGCTCGGTGCCGAGCGTCCGGAGTTGAGCGTGGTCGCCGACCAGATCGGCGCGCCGACCTGGTCGAACACGATTGCCGCGTTGACCTCGAACGTGCTCGCGCAAGCGGCCGGTGCGACGGATGCCGCGCAATGGTGGGCCGAGCATTCGGGCGTTTATCACCTGACGGCGGACGGCTCGACTTCGTGGCATGGCTTCGCCGAAGCGATCTTCGAGTTCGCCGCGCTGGAGAACAAGCCCGTGGTGAAGCCGATATCCGCCTCGGCGTGGCCCACGCCCGCGAAGCGGCCCGCCAATTCGCGCATCTCGAACGACAAGCTCGCCAAGGTATTTGGCGTGCGGGCGCCGAACTGGAAAGACGCGTTGCGTCTGTGCATGCAGTCCGTGTGACGCCGTTGGCGGCACGCAAACTCGAACATCATGACCCTCATCGTCACCGGCGCGGCCGGCTTCATCGGCAGCAATATCGTCAAGGCGCTCAACGAACGCGGCGAAGACCGCATCATCGCCGTCGACAATCTCACCCGCGCGGATAAATTCCGTAATCTCGTCGATTGCGAGATCGACGATTACATCGACAAGACCGAGTTCGTCGAACGCTTCGCGCGCGGCGACTTCGGCAAGGTCCGCGCGATCTTTCATGAAGGCGCCTGCTCGGACACGATGGAAACCGACGGCCGCTACATGATGGACAACAACTTCCGCTATAGCCGCGCCGTGCTCGACACGTGCCTCGCGCAAGGCGTGCAGTTTCTCTACGCGTCGTCGGCGGCGATCTATGGCGGCTCGAGCCGCTTTGTCGAAGACCGCGAAGTGGAAGCGCCGCTCAATGTGTACGGCTATTCGAAGTTCCTGTTCGACCAGGTGATCCGCCGCGTGCTGCCCACGGCGAAGAGCCAGATCGCGGGCTTTCGCTACTTCAACGTGTACGGCCAGCGCGAGACGCACAAGGCGCGCATGGCTTCGGTGGCGTTCCACAACTTCAACCAGTTCCGCGCCGAAGGCAAGGTCAAGCTGTTCGGCGAGTACAACGGCTACGCGCCGGGCGAGCAGACGCGCGATTTCGTTTCGGTCGAAGACGTGGTGAAGGTCAACCTGTTCTTCTTCGATCATCCGGAGAAGAGCGGCATCTTCAATCTGGGCAGCGGCCGCGCCCAGCCGTTCAACGACATTGCCACGAGCGTGGTCAACACGCTGCGCGCGATGGAAGGCAAAGGCGCGCTTTCGCTGGAAGAACAGGTGAAGGAAGGCCTGATCGAGTACATCCCGTTCCCGGACGCGCTGCGCGGCAAGTACCAGTGCTTCACGCAGGCGGACCAGAGCAAGCTGCGCGCGGCGGGCTACGACGCGCCGTTCCTGACGGTTCAGGAAGGCGTGGATCGTTACGTCCGCTGGTTGGCGAAATAACGTGCCGCTTGCCAGCCAGGGTCACGTCGATACCGGCATCGTCGTGGTGTTTTATCGGCCGGACGAAGCGTGCGTGGCGCGCGCCAACCGGCTCGCGGCCTTCGGGCACTGTGTCGTGATCGACAACACGGAGCGCGAGCGCGCCGCGGCGCACAACGTGCAACCGGCGCTCGACGCGGCCATCACCTATGTGGCGAACGGCGAGAACCGCGGGATCGCAACCGCGCTCAACCAGGGCGTGGAGATACTGCTGCGCGCGGATTGCCGCGTCGCGCTGCTGTTCGACCAGGATAGCGAGCCCGGCGAGGTCCTGCTGCGCGATCTGCCGGCAACGATGCGCCGCGAGATCGACGCGGGCCGTCACTTCGCGCTGATCGGTCCCGCCTACGAGGACGGCCGGCTGGGCGGCACCGCGGCGTTCGTGCGGTTCGGGTTTCCGGCCTTGCAGCGCATCGCGCCCGAAGGCTCGCAACTGATCGATGTCGATTTTTTGATCACCTCGGGTTCCTGCGTGAACCTGGGCGCCTGGGCGACAATCGGCCCGATGGACGACGCGCTGTTCATCGACTTCGTCGATCTCGAATGGTGCGTGCGGGCTCGCGCCGCAGGCTTTCGCGTGGCGGGCGTGCCGTGGCTGCGGCTCACGCACGAACTCGGGGGCGAGCCCGTGAAGTTTCTCGGGCGCACGTATCCTGGCCATTCGCCGCTGCGGCACTACTACCTCTTCCGAAACGCGGTGGCGTTGATGAAAAGGTCCTATGTGCCGTGGCAGTGGAAGGCGAACGAGCTGCTGAAGATGCCGTTTCGTCTCGCGATCTATGGCATCTGGCTCAAGCCGCGGCGGCGTCATCTCCAGATGGCGTTCCTCGGCATCTGGCATGGTTTGATGGGTCGGGGTGGCCCGCTGACCGCTGTCCATTGAAAAGGCACGCGTTGGAGCCAACGGGCTCTGACGCGTATTGCAAATCGTCGAAAACAGATATGTTCAACTTGATATTTTCAGACCTGAAGCAGAGCGCCGTCTCCTGGCGCTTGTGGACCTTGCTCGGCTGGCTCGAAATCAGACAGCGTTACGCGCGTTCGCGAGTCGGTCCGTTCTGGCTGACCATCAGCATGGGCGTGATGATCGGGTCGATCGGCATTGTGTACGGTTCGCTCTTCGGCATGAAGATGAGCGACTACCTGCCGTTTCTGTCGATCAGCCTCGTGATGTGGACGATGTTCTCGCAGACCGTTCAGGAAGGCAGTCTCGCGTACATCAACAGTGCGACCTACATTCGCCAGGCCGCCACGCCGAAGCTGATCTATATCCTGCAAGTGGTCTGGCGCAATCTCGTCATCCTTGCGCACAATTTCATCATCGTCCTCGCGCTGATCGTCATTTTCGGCGTGAAGAACTGGCTGGCGTTGGCGGTTTTCGTGCCCGCGCTGGTGCTGTATCTGCTCAACGCCATGTGGATCGCGATGATCGCGGCGCTGCTGTCCGCGCGGTTCCGCGACTTGCCGCAGATCATTTCGGCGCTCATCCAGGTGGCGTTCTACGTCACGCCCATCATTTATCGGCCGGACGCGCTCAAGCGTTTTTCCTTCATCGTCGACTTCAACCCGCTCGCGCATCTGATCGAGCTGGTTCGCTCGCCGCTGATCGGCCAGATGCCGTCCATGACGACCTGGCTCGTCTCGCTCGGCCTCGCCGTGGTTGGCTGGACGCTGGCGCTGGCCATGACGGGCCGTTTTCTCAAACGTATTCCTTACTGGGTCTAGGAGAGCACCGTGGCGTACATTGAACTCAAAGGTGCGACTCTCGACCTGCCGATTTACGACGTGCAGGGCCGCTCGCTCAAGAAGCAGGTGCTTCGCATGGGCCGCCGCAACACCATCGCCGAAGACAGCGAGGGCGTGATCGTCGTGCGCGCGCTCAATAACGTCGATCTGCGCTTCGAGGCGGGCGACCGCATCGGCCTGATCGGCCGCAATGGCGCGGGCAAGTCCACGCTGCTGCGCACCATGGCCGGCATCTATACGCCCACGCTCGGCTCGGTGGAAAGCGAAGGCAAGATCGTGCCGCTGCTCGATATCAGCCTCGGCATGGACGACAACTCCACGGGCATGCAGAACATTCGTCTTCGCGGCCTGCTGCTCGGCATGACGGACGCCGAGATCAAGGAGAAGACGCAAAGCATCGTGGAATTTTGCGAGCTGGGCGATTACCTCGACCTGCCGCTGCGGACCTATTCGAGCGGGATGCGCGTGCGTCTCGCGTTCGCGGTGTCGACGGCCGTGGATGCGGAAATCCTGCTGCTCGACGAGGTGATGGGCGTGGGCGACGCCTCCTTCATGCACAAGGCGCAGGAGCGTCTGCACGATCTGCACAGCCGCGCCGAGATCGTTGTGCTGGCCATGCACGCGAATTCGGAAATTCGCCGCGTGTGCAACAAGGCGCTGTGGATGGACGGCGGCTGCGTGCGCGCATTCGGTCCTGTCGAGGAAGTCGTCGCGGCGTACGAAGCGCAGGTTGGCTGAGATGCGGGCAAGGTCGTTGGCCGGATCCGCGCGTCGGGCGTGGCTGGCGGCCCGCCAGACGATCCACGCCAGGGGCGGTGTGTTGCCGGTCGCGCGCGCCGTGCTGGCGATCGTGCGCCGCCAGGGACTCGGTGGCGTGCGCGGGCTGTTCCAGCGCGCCGTCAACGCCGACGATTACCCCGCGTGGCGGCTCAAATTCGACACGATCGACGGCCCGCGTCGCGAGGCGCTACGCGGCAAACTCGCCGCGCTGACGCGCCGGCCGCGCATCTCGATCGTCGTGCCCGTGTTCAATCCGCCGGCGTCCGACTTTCGCGCGATGCTCGACTCGGTGTGCGCGCAACTCTACCCGGAGTGGGAACTGTGTCTGTGCGACGACGCCTCGACGCAGGCGCATGTGGGCGAAATCCTCGCCGAATACGCGCGTCGCGATGCGCGCATCAAGACCGTGCGGCGCGAGACCAACGGCCATATCTGCGCGGCCAGTAACGACGCGCTCGCCTTGGCGACGGGCGAGTTCATCGCCTTGCTCGATCACGACGACGTGTTGCCCGAACAGGCGCTTCTGATCGTCGCGCAGTATCTCGAACGTCACCCCACGGCGCAGCTGCTGTACAGCGACGAAGACAAGCTCACGCCGCAGGGCGAGCGCGTCGAGCCGTACTTCAAGCCGGACTGGGATCCGCTGCTGATGCTCGGTCAGAACGTGTTTTCGCACCTCGGCGTGCTGGCGCGGGATCTCGTGCTCGCGGTGGGTGGCTTTCGCGTGGGATTCGAGGGTAGCCAGGATCTGGATCTCGTACTGCGTTGCGCGGAAAAAGTCGCGCGCGAAGACATCGTGCATATCCCGCACGTTCTCTATCACTGGCGGATCGGTGCGCAAAGCACGTCGCGCGAGGTGGCGGCCAAGCCTTATGTGCGCGAGGCGGCCGTGCGCGCCGTGACGGAGCATCTCGCGAGAACGGGCCGCGCGGCGCGCGTCGAACCGCTGCGCGAAACGTCGTCGATGCTGCGCGTGGTGTTCGACGTGCCCGCGCCGGCGCCGCTCGTGTCGATTCTCGTGCCCACGCGCGACAAGCCCGAACTGCTGGCGCAATGCATCCATAGTGTGATGCGCCATACGTCGTACGAAAACTTCGAAATCCTGATCGTCGATAACGGTTCGACTGATCCGCGCGCGCTCGAACTGCTGGCTTCGTTGCGCGCAACGGACAGAATCCGTGTGATTCGCGACGACTCGCCGTTCAACTACTCGGCGCTCAACAACCGGGCGGCGGCGTTGGCGCGCGGCAGCGTGCTGTGCCTGCTCAACAACGACATCGAAGTTCGCGATCCCGCGTGGCTCTCGATTCTGGTCGGCTACGCATTGCAGCCGGAAAGCGGCGCCGCTGGTGCGGCGCTCTGGTATGGCAGCGAACGCTTGCAGCACGGCGGCATTGCGCTGGCGGGCGAAGCGGTGGCGGGTCACCTTCACCATATGATCGGACGCGAGGAAGCGGGCTACTTCGGCCGCGCGTTGCTGGCGCAGCAAGTCGCGGCCGTCACGGGCGCGTGCCTCGTGGTACGGAAATCGCTTTACGAGCAGGTGGGCGGCCTGGACGAACAACATCTCGGCGTTGCCTATAACGATGTCGATCTGTGCCTGAAGCTGAACGCCGCGGGATATTGCAACCTGTACGTGCCGTACGCGAATCTTTACCATCATGAGTCCGCTTCGCGCGGCTCGGATATGAGCGGGGAGCGCGCGGCGCGCCTCGCCCGCGAGGCGGCGTGGATGCGGCAGCGCTGGGGTGAGCGGCTCTTTCGCGATCCTTCGCACAATCCCAACCTCGAGATCGAGGGAGGACGATTTTTCAGCCTGGCGAGTTCTCCACGCATAGGTCAGTTCGACTAGAACCCGATTAGCGGAACTCCAATAACGTACCCATGATGAAATTTACCGGCGAACGCTTTTTGCCCGATCAGACAGGCGGTATCGAGCTCGAACACGTGCATCGGTATCGCTGCGCGGCTGAAGTGTGCGCGAACAAGGACGTGCTCGATATCGCCTGTGGCGAGGGATACGGTTCCGCGCTGCTCGCGGACGAGGCGGCCTCGGTGATCGGCGTCGACATTTCGCCGGAGACGATCGAGCATGCGGCGCGGCATCACACCGCCGCGAATCTTCAGTTTCGCCAGGGTTCCGCGCAAACGATCCCGCTCGACGACGCATCGGTCGACGTCGTGGTGAGTTTCGAAACGATCGAGCATCACGATCAGCACGCGCAGATGATGGCCGAGATCCGCCGGGTGCTGCGCCCGGACGGCGTGCTCATCATGTCCAGCCCGGACCGCCGCGTCTACTCGGAACTGACTGGTTTTCAGAATCCTTGGCACGTGAAGGAACTGTCGCGGCCCGAGTTCGAAAGCCTGATCCGCGGTTCGTTTCGCAACGTGGCGATCTACGGGCAGGGCGTGGTCTATGCGTCGGCATTGCTCGCCGAGGAAGCCGCGCGCGTGGCGAGTTTCCGCAAGACCGAAGCGGGCATCGAGCGCGGCGCCGGTCTCGTCGCGCCGATGTATGTGATCGCGGTTGCTTCGGATGGCGCGCTGCCCGTGCTGTGCTCGGGCGTGTTCGAAACCAGCATCGACGAAGCGGAAACCGTGGTCCGTCTCAAGGAGACCCTTGCCGAGACGATCGCCGCGCGCGATCACGGCCTGGTCGGGTTGGGCGAAGCGCCGAAGGCGCTCGAGGCGGCGTTGGCGCAGGTCGAGGCGCAGAAGGCGGAACTCGACGCGCTGCGTCAAGCGGCGCAGGCGAACCGGCTGGCTTCGAAGCGGCTCGAGACCGAAAAGCAGGAACTCGAAAATTCGCTGTCCCGGCTCGGCGCGTCGGTCGCGCAACTGAATGCCGCCGTGCATGCGTATCGCTCGTCGCTGAGCTGGAAAATCACGGCGCCCGTGCGCATCGCCGGGCGCGCCGCGCGTGTCGCACGGCGCCTCGCGCGCGGCCTTCGTGCCATGGCGCGCTCGGGTTCCGCGCCGACCTTCGCGCCGACGCAAGACCTCGCGCCGGCGCCGGGCGGCGGTTTCATTTCCACCGGCGCCGATCCGCAGATGACGGTCGCGCCGCATTGGTCCGGTCTGCGTCCTGGCTGGGCGGTGTTCACCGTCGACATGGATTCGGACGAAGCGAGTCTGAACCCGACGCTGTACGCCTTTCACGGCGACGACGGCGCACAGGTGTCGTCCTATACGATGCCCGGCTACGGCAAGGGGCGCGAGAAGCGCTTGATCGTGCTGCCGCCCGACGTCCGTTCGCTGCGCTTCGACCCGACCGACCGTCGCGACGTCCGCTTCCGGCTCAACGCCGTGAGCGTTCGCAATGTGGGGCGACTGGGCCTCGTGCGCGAAGGCTACGCCGCGCTCGCCCCCGCGCAACGCGCGGAAGTGTGGCGCGCGTTGCTGCGCGGCAGGCTACGCCTCGCGAAGACGCTCGTGCGCTCGGGCATCGTCGGCAAATACGACATGGGCGAATATCGCGCGTGGGTGGAAGCGTACGACACGCTCACGCCCGACGACCTCGCGCGCTTGCGCGAACTGGGCGACGCGTTGCCGAACACGCCGCTCATCTCGGTCGTGATGCCGGTCTACAACACGCGACCCAGGTACCTGCGCAAGGCGCTCGACAGCGTGATCGCGCAGACCTACCCGCACTGGGAACTGTGCATCGCCGACGACAAGTCGCCGAACCCGGAAATCCGCGCGGTGCTCGAAGAGTACCTGCGCAAGGATGCGCGGATTCGCGTGGTGTTCCGGGAAACGAACGGGCATATCTCGGCGGCGAGTAATTCCGCGCTTGAGATCGTCAAGGGCGAATTCGTCGCGCTGATGGATCACGACGACGCGATGCCCGCGCATGCGCTCTACCTGATCGCCGCCGAAATCAACCGCCATCCCGACGTCGATCTGATCTACACGGACGAGGACAAGGTCGACGAAAACGATCAGCGTCACGATCCGCATTTCAAAACCGACTGGAATCGCGAACTGTTCTATTCGCAGAATTTCATCGCGCATCTGGGCGTGTACCGCACTTCCATCGTGCGCGCGATCGGCGGATTTCGCGTGGGCTTCGAAGGTAGTCAGGACTACGATTTTGCCTTGCGCTTTCTCCAGCACACGGACGGCAGCCGGATCCGCCACATTCCGCACGTGCTTTACCACTGGCGCATTTTCCCGGGCGTCGCCAGCTTCTCGACCGACAATCCCGATGCTTCCGTGGATACGGCGCGCCGCGCGATGGTCGAATATTTCGCCGCGGTGGAGCCCACGTCGCAGGTGGTGGGCATCGACCAATTCCCCGGCTGGTGGCGCATCAAGCGTCAGCCGCCGGCGCTGCTGCCGCGCGTGTCGCTCGTCGTGCCCACGCGGGACCGGGTGGACGTGCTGCGCGCGGCCGTCGATGGTTTGATGCACGCCACCGACTATGACAACCTGGAGATCATCGTTGTCGACAACGACAGCCAGGAAGCCGAAACGCTCGACTATTTCGCGCAGATCCAGCGGGATCCGCGCGTCAAGGTCCTGACGATCCGCGCGCCGTTCAACTTCTCCGCGCTGAACAACGCCGCGGTGGAGATCGCCAGCGGCTCGGTGATCGGCTTCATCAACAACGACATCGAGATCATTCATCCCGACTGGCTGCTCGAGATGGTCACGCAGCTCGCGCAGCCCAATGTCGGCGCGGTGGGCGCGAAGCTCTACTACGCCAACGAAACGATCCAGCACGCGGGCGTGGTGCTCGGCCTCTATGGCGTGGCGGCGCACCCGCACCGGCATTTTCCGCGCAACACGATCGGTTATTTCGGCCGGCCCATGCTGGTGCAGAACATGTCCGCCGTGACGGCGGCCTGCATGCTGGTGCGTAAAGACGTGTTCGAGCAGATCGGCGGTTACGACGAAGTCAATCTGACGGTGGGCTACAACGACGTCGACCTGTGCCTGAAGATTCGCGAAGCGGGCTACGACATCGTCTACACGCCGTTCGCCGAGCTGTACCACCTCGAATCGATTTCGCGCGGTGCGAATCTTTCGGCCGCGCAGATCGAACGCGATGCGCACGAGCGCGCCTACATGCTGGCGCGCTGGCCCGAAGTCATCGCGCACGATCCGTTTTACAGCCCCAATCTGACGATCGCGGGCGAGAACTACGCATTGGCGTTTCCGCCGCGGGCGGCCAGGCCGTGGAAGACCGCAGGGGAGGGCGCAGCATGAAAGCGACCGCGAAACGCGCCTTGAAGCGCATCGTCCGGCGCGCGGCGCCGGGTCTTGCGAACCGCCTGAGCCTCGCGTTGCGCGGGCAGCCGGGCGAGGCCGCATTCGACGCCGCCCGGTTCGGCAATCTGCTGGGGCGAATCCGCCAGGCGCAACACGCGTTCGACGCCCGCGAGCCGATCGACGCGGCGCGCGTGGCCGAAGTCGCCGCGCAGTCGTCGGTGGTCGTGGTGGGACATGCGCCGTTCGATAACGTCCTCGCGCTCGTGGAAGCGTTGCGGGCCGAGAAGCTCGCCGTCGCCGAACTGGTGATCGTCGATGCCACGTCGGAAACGCCACGGCTCGTCGCGATCCGCGATCATGTCGAAACCTGGAAGCGCCTGCTGCCGCTCACGCGCTTCAAGGTCGTCCCCTACGCGCGGCAAGATCTCCGTTACGCGGACGCGAACATGACCGGCTGGCGCGAAGCCACCGGGCGCTATCTGTGGACGGTCGGGCGTTACGACGTGCCGCTCGCCGGCTGCTTCAGCGCGCTTTTCAAGACCCTGCTGGCGCACACGGGCGACGTGATCGTGGTGTCGGGCACGGCCGCGCCGGACGCCAGCGTGCGGCACGTCGAGATCGGCGCGCTCGATCGGGCGGGTCTTGAGCCTGTCGTTCTTCGGCGGGAACAGAGCGAGGCGTTGCTCGCGGCCGCCGTGCGCGCCACCACCGTGCGCCGCGGCGCGCTGCCGCCCAGCGAGGCGGTGAGCGAATTTGCCGAAGGCATATTCGGCGGCCCGCGAACCGGTTTGCTGGATGAAAGCGCCTGCGGATTCGATACGCGCTTGATCACGAACCTGTCCGTCACGGAATGGTCGAGACGGCTCGGGCGGCGGGGCGTGCCCATAGTGCGCAGCGGTATCGCGTTCTCGCGGTCGATACTCCACCGGCTGACCGACGGCGGTCCCGCATGGGAGGCGATTCACGATTTGCGGCGCCTCGATGAGCCGGTCCCGGCGCTGCCGGATGACGCGTCCGAACTCATCGATATCGTGTGCCCGTTCCATCGCGGCGACGTGATCCTCGCGGTTCAGGTCGCCGCGCGCGCGGCGTCGGCCGGCAAGCGCGTCCGTTTGCATGTGGCGCAAGCGCTGGTCGCCTGGGCGCAGGAGTTCGGCGGCGGTATCGAGGTCCACGCCGTTCCCGTGCCGGTCGCGGCGGCGCAGGACACCTATCCCGTCTTGCTCGATGCTTACCAGTACGTGTGCTTGCGCAGCGATGGCGCGCCGCGCATCGCCCGCTGTCATCCGAGTCGCAGCCTTTCCGAGACGGGGCGCAATCTCGTCGACTACATGCTGGAAGAGGTCGGCTTGCCGCCCGACACGCGGCTGGCGAATCTTCGGCCCGAGAGCAGCGACGAGCAGCGCCGCATCGCGCGCGAACTGGTGGACGCGATCGGCGGAAAGATTGTCTTCGTTCATCCGCTGGGCGGCTGGCATCTCAAGTCCATTCCGCCTCACATCATGGCGGAACTCGCGCACGAGATGCGCGGCGCCGGGTTCAAGCTCGTCCAGATCGGCGCCGCGAACGACCGCCGCGTCGAGCACACGGACGGTGCGATTCTGCAGAACTTCATGCCGTCGCAGTGGCGGGCGATTCTGGCGCTCGGTCGCGCGCTGGTTGGCGTGGACTCTTGGACTTCGCACTTTGGCGCGATTCTGGATACCCCGCAGATCTGCCTGTACGGATCGACGAATCCCGTTCATGTGAGTTCCAAGCGCTGGTTTCAGGATCAGGAAAACCCCTGCCTGAATCTCGGGCCGATCGTCAATTGCTCGCCTTGCAATTCGCTGAGCTGCGTGGCGTGGCCCGAGCGCAACTACTGCACGGGCTACGCCATCGATCGCGCGGCGCTTGCCGATTTTCTCACCGGCACCGCGGCACGCGAACCGGAGCTGAGGAAGGCTTCGTAATGGCGTGAAAGGCGCGGAAAGGCAGCACGCCGGATTCGTCGGTGTTCGTCGTAACGACGACCCGACCCCCGGGTAACAAAGCGCAAACCTGATTGCCGGCGCGGCGCATTTTTTGCACACTAACCCATCGGCCCCGATTTCAGCAGATCGCTTGATATCGGCGCCGGATCGTTTCGATTCCTCTATGACCTCGAGTGCGGAAGCTGGCATGGATCACGGCACGTTGTCCGTATCGGTCGTGTTTTTTTATCCCGATGCGGCGTTGCTTTCCCGCACCTTCGAGAGCCTGGCGCGGGCGGCCGTGGAACTGGCGCGTGAGCGTCCAGGCGCCTCAACAAGCCTTTATCTCGTCGATAACGGCGGCATGCCCGACTTGCGGCGCGACCTTGCCATGTTGTCGGCCGCGGGCATCGCGTACACCGTGATCAGCGGTCACGGCAATGTCGGGTACGGGCGCGGACACAATCTCGCGATCCAGCAGGCGCAAAGCCGGTATCACCTGGTGCTCAATCCCGACGTCGACCTCGAACCGCGCGCGATGATCGAGGCGATCTCGTTTCTCGACCAGCATCCGGAAGCCGGATTGCTGGCGCCCGCTATCGTCGACGACCGTGGGCGGTTGCAGTATTTGTGCCGTCAGTATCCGACGCTGGTCGACCTGTTCGTGCGCGGCTTTCTCCCGCGTGCGGCGCGGCGTCTTTTCGACCGGCGGCTGGCGCGCTATGAAATGCGCGCGCAGATCAACGAGCGCGATACGTTGTGGGACCCGCCGATCATCAGTGGCTGTTTCATGTTGTTCCAGACCGCGGTGCTCAAAAAGCTCGGCGGCTTCGACGACCGCTATTTCCTCTATTTCGAGGACTACGATCTCAGCCTGCGCGCGCATGAACTGGCGCGCGTCGTCTACATGCCCTCCGTGCGGGTGCTGCATCACGGCGGCGGCGCCGCGCGCAAGGGCTTCGCGCATATCCGGATGTTCCTTTCGTCCGCGTGCAAGTTTTATAACCGGTTTGGATGGAAGTGGCTGTGAGCGGGATATTGGTGACGGGCGCGAACGGCTTCGTGGGCCGCGCATTGTGCGAAACGCTGGTGCGTCATGGCCACGATGTCACGGCGTTGGTGCGGCGCGGCACGCTGGGTATGGCGGGCGTGCGCGAATGGCGCCACGATGCGCCCGACTTCGCTGGCCTGCTCGAAGCCTGGCCTGACGACCTGACGCCCGATTGCGTCGTTCATCTTGCCGCGCGCGTGCACGTGATGCGCGACGAGTCGCCCGATCCCGGGAAGGCGTTCCATGCCACGAACGTCGAAGGGACGTTGCGCGTGGCGCGCGCCGCTCACGCGCGCGGCGTGCGAAGGCTGGTGTTCGCGAGCAGCATCAAGGCGGTTGGCGAGACGGACGGCGGAACGCCGCTCGCCGAGTCGGCGGCGCCCGGTTGGCTCGACCCGTACGGCCGCTCGAAGCGCGAGGCGGAAGACGCGCTCTGGGCGCTGGGCGCCCAGACTTCGCTGGAGATCGTGGTCGTGCGACCGCCGCTCGTGTACGGACCGGGCGTGCGCGCGAACTTCTTGCAGATGATGAGTGCATTGTGGCGCGGTATGCCGCTGCCGCTCGGCGCCATCGACGCGCGGCGCAGCATGGTCTACGCGGAGAATCTCGCCGATGCGCTCATGCGATGCGCGACCGACGCCCGCGCCGCGAACGCGTGCTTCCATGTGGCCGATACCGACGATCTTTCGGTCTCCCAATTGCTGCGCGTACTCGCCGACGACCTGGCCAAACCCGCGCGCCTGATTCCGGTTCCGCCTGGTCTGCTGAGCGTGGCGGGCAGGTTGACGGGGCGCTCGGCGCAGATCCAGCGGCTGACGTCCGACTTGCGGCTCGACACCTCGCTGATTCGCGAGAAGCTGGATTGGCAGCCGCCGTTCACGGCCAAAGAGGGACTTGCGAAAACCGCGCGCTGGTATCGTGAGACGCAAGCGACGCGCCATTCACACACGTAACGACCATGCATGTTTCCATACCGGCAGTTGCCGTATTGATCGCCCTGGTTTGCGCTTCGTTATGCGCGGCCATTCTCGCCGTTCTGCTGAAAAGCGGGCTGGCGTGGCGGCTCGCGACCGACATCCCCAATGACCGGTCGCTGCACGTTCGGCCAACGCCGCGCGTGGGCGGCTGGGGCATGATGCCCGTCGCCGTCGCCGCGATCCTTCTGCTGGCGCCGTCGCTCTGGCTGATCGCGCTCGGCACGCTGCTGCTGATGGGTATTTCGCAAATCGACGACCGCCGCGGTTTGCCTGCGCGCGTGCGCTTCGCCGCGCATTTCGTCGCCGTGGGCGCGCTGGTCCTGGTGTATCCCGCGCCGGTGCCATGGTGGTGCGCCGCCGTGGTGGCGTTCCTGATGCTGTGGCTCGTCAATCTCTACAACTTCATGGACGGCTCGGACGGCCTCGCGGGAGGCATGGCGCTCTTCGGCTTCGGCGGTTACGCGCTCGCGGCGCTCGCCGGGCCGCATCCGCTTCCCGCGCTAGGCTGGGCCGCCGCCGCGATCGCGGGCTCGGCGGCGGGATTTCTGCTGTTCAACTTCCATCCGGCCAAAGTATTTCTCGGCGACGCCGGCTCCATTCCCACGGGTTTTCTGGCCGGAGCACTCGGCTATTGGGGGTGGCGTACCGGCGTCTGGGCGATCTGGTTCCCGGCGCTGGTGTTTTCGCCGTTCATCGCCGACGCCTCCGCCACGCTGTTGAAGCGTCTCGCGCGTGGCGAAAAATTTTGGCAGGCCCATCGCGAACACTATTATCAGCGTATGGTCCGCTCCGGCACTGGCCATGCCGCCACGGCGCTGATATGGTACGTGGTGATGGGACTGGGCACGGCGCTTGCTGTCTGGTCTCTTGGGCGTTCGCCCGCTCTGCAGTGGGCAATCGTCGGGGCTTGGGTAGCCATCCTTGTGGTGATGGGCTTGGCAATTGACGTTCGCTGGCGGAGTTTTCAATCCCCAGCAAGACAACGTGAGGTGAATGCTGATGCTCCGTAATAAGGCCGGATGGCTATCGTTCGGCGCGTTTCTATTCGACATCAGCGCGGTGGCCGCTGCGTGGCTGGTCGCCTATCTGCTGCGCTTCAACGCCTCGGTTCCCACGGACTTCTGGCGTGGCGCAATCGACACGCTGCGTTGGGTGCTGCCCATCTACGCGGTCATGTTCCGCTGCTTCGGCTTGTATCGCGGCATGTGGGTGTTCGCGAGCCTGCCCGACCTGATGCGCATTACCAAAGCGATTGCTTCGGCCGCGCTGCTGTCCATGATCGTGTCGGTCATGCTGCAACCGACCCCGATCATTCCGCGCTCCGTGTTGATCGTCTCGCCGCTCCTCGTTTTCTTCATCATGGGCGGCTCCCGGGCGCTTTATCGCGCGACCAAGGAGTTTTACCTGTACGGCGCATTGGTTGCGCAAGGTAAGCCCGTGATCGTGATCGGCGCCGGCGGCGCCGGTGCGAGCCTGGCGCGCGAACTGTCGCGCTCCGCCGAGTGGCGTCTTGTCGGCTTGCTCGACGACGACCCGGCCAAGCAAGGGCGCGAGATTTACGGCTACAAGGTATTGGGCGCGATCGGCGACGTCGCGCACTGGGCGCAGGCGCTCCGGTGCGACTTCGCCATTATCGCGATACCGTCGGCATCGGCCGAAGCGCAGCGCCGCGCGGCCACCCAGTGTGTGCGCGCGGGCGTCAAGGCGCTCGTCCTGCCCGCATTGAAAGAGCTCTTGCCGGGAGCGGGCTTTCTCTCGCAGGTGCGCAACATCGACCTCGAGGACTTGCTCGGCCGCGACGCGGTCAAGATCGACACGCCGCACGTCGAAGCGCTGTTGCGTGGCCGCGTGGTCATGGTGACGGGTGCCGGCGGCTCGATCGGCTCCGAACTGTGCCGCCAGATTCTCCGCTTCGCGCCCGCGCAGCTCGTGGCGCTCGATCTTTCCGAATATTCCATGTACAAGCTCACCGAAGAAATTCGGGAGCGCTTCCCCGAGCTTTCGCTGGTGCCCGTGGTGGGCGATGCCAAAGACGCGCTGTTGCTCGACCAGGTCATGGCGCGCTACACGCCGCACATCGTGTTTCATGCGGCGGCCTACAAGCACGTCCCGCTCATGGAGGAACTGAATGCGTGGCAGGCGGTTCGCAACAACGTCCTGGGCACGTATCGCGTGGCGCGCGCGGCGATCAAACATAAGGTCCGCCACTTCGTCCTGATTTCGACCGACAAGGCCGTCAACCCGACGAACGTGATGGGCGCGAGCAAGCGCCTCGCGGAAATGGCGTGCCAGGCATTACAGCAGACGAATGACCATACGCATTTCGAGACGGTCCGCTTCGGCAACGTGCTGGGCAGCGCCGGAAGTGTGATCCCGAAGTTCCAGCAGCAGATCGCGAAGGGCGGGCCGGTAACGGTCACGCACCCGGAAATCACGCGCTTCTTCATGACCATTCCGGAGGCGTCGCAACTCGTGTTGCAGGCTTCGAGCATGGGGCACGGCGGCGAGATCTTTATTCTGGACATGGGGCAGCCCGTGAAGATCGTCGACCTCGCGCGCGATCTGATCCGCCTGTATGGCTTCAACGAAGATCAGATTCACATTGCCTTCACGGGGCTTCGGCCTGGCGAAAAGCTCTACGAAGAATTGCTCGCGGACGACGAAACGACCACGCGCACGCCGCATCCGAAGTTGCGCATCGCGCGCGCGCGCGAAGTGCCCAACAATCTTCTCGACGAATTGCTGCCCTGGCTGATGCAGCACCGCATTCCCGGCGACGACGAAGTGCGGCGTGACTTGCGACGCTGGGTGCCCGACTACAGCCCGGCCACGGTGCCGGTTCTGCAAAGTGTTCCCGAGGTAGGGCGGGCAGCAGGCTGAAGACGGCGCGGCGCAGTGCGCCGGCCGTGTCTTGCGTCACGGCGATATCACTGGGCCGACTGCGGCTCCCGCGCGAGAACGCGCTCCATGAGCGCTTCGACATCCACCGTGAACGGCTTGTGCGCGGCGCGAAAATCGCGGTCGTCGGCGCTGGCTTCGAAGATGCCATAGCGCAGTCCCAGCGAGCCGAACAGCGACATATGCGCGTGAATCCAGTGCGGCTCGGATTCAATGTCGACGAGCGTGGTGCCGGGATGGCAGAACACGGCGTTGAACATCGCGGAACCCGACGGGCCGACAATCGTGCCGGCCGACGAGAAAAGTCGAATCTGTTCCACCGCGGTCATTCTCGACGGTTCGACGATTTCGAAGCCGTGCGCCTCCAGCGCGTGAATGAGTTCTTCCTCGTTGCGCATGCGGCGCCCGCCTGCCGCCATCGAAGGACGGTCCATGTTCCGGCGCGTGATGTACAGGCGCCGGCCTTGAGACGCAACGCCGTGTTTCGCGCGCATCTCGGCGTAGAAGGCGAGGGTGGCGTCGTCGAGAAAACCTTCGTGATTGCGCAGGCTCAGGATGACGGCGCGGTCGAGGTGGTAAATGGCGTTGGCGTAGTGCGGAATGATTCGTGACGGATCGATGCCGGCGAGCACGAGCAGATCCTGCATGGACTTCGCGTACACCGGCGCGAGCACGGGAAGATCGAGGCCCGCTTCCTGCAGCGAGCGAAGCTTGGGCAGCGCGCGAAACAAAAACGAGCCATAGTTCGACGGCTCGGTCGAAGAGAGAATCGCGACGGGCTCGTTATGAGCGATCACGGGGCGCTCGCGCGGCTCGAAGCGGAATTCGTCGCTGCTGCCTTCTACTCGCACGAGGCCGGTCGATTCGTTGTGGAAATCGTCGGGCGAGGCGAGGCGCTCCAAGGCGTTGACGCGGGTCCGGTCATCGACGAAAGCCACGTCCGAGCAGAAGGTGCCGTCCGGACCGAGTACCGTGCGATACCCGGTGAGCGTGACCGCGTTGCGCGCCAGCGCAAACACCGGCGGATAGACAATAGGCGGGCGCGTGCTGAGATCGGGAAAGATGCTCGGCGCCGCGGGCACGTCGTGGAAGACCGGCGGAATGCGAAGTCGCGTCGACGGCGTGCCGGGCGGCTCGATCCAGACGCCTTCTTCGCCGCTCGCGAGCGCGTTTGCGCTGATGTGCGGATACGAAAGCGGGTCGCGAAAGCGATAGGTGTTGATCGTCATGGCAGTCCTTGATTGCTCGCCTTGAATGAACCGGGAATGGGCTACGACTGCGAGCGGCGATCGATGAAGATGTCGTGAGAGTGTCGATGCGGCAAGACGCGCTGCCGTGAAGCAGGTGGTAAAAAAATATAGCACAACAGGTAGGTTTGCCTGCGTTTGGGGCACGTCATCCCGTTGGTGTGTCGAAGTCCGTTACTGGCGTTGCGCACGGCCCGCGCGCCCTGCATTGGCGCTCGCTGTGTATCCGCGTTTCGCACGCCTTGGGCCTGCCGCCGCCAGGGCGCATTTATACTGCTGTGATTCGGGTCAACCGGGTACGTGATGACGCGCGGGTCGTCGAGTCGAGTCAGGCTCGAGCGAACGTACTCTCTATCCAGACAATTCCCTGAGCAAGAGGCTTATGAACTTACCGGAACAACATCGGATTCTCATTCTGGTGGCGGGGCCGCCGCGAGGTGGAAATAAAGAGTTGGCGAGTCTGCTCAGGCTCGTGACAGCGTCCCCGGATTCCGGAGCACTGGACGATGTGTCAGTGGGATCGAATGCCGGCGAGTCCGAGGTTTTCCAGCGTCATATGTTCGCTGCGCTCGACTCGTCATGGGACGATCCGCGTCCGATTCCGGCAATCCGTTTCGAAAGAACGGCAGAAAGCGCAACATTTCCGCGCGCTGTGCAGACCCTGCTCGTCGAGACGGCAAGAGGCGGAACGCAGGTCGTCGAACAAGCGGGACTCGCCCGAACCTTGCCGCTCTGGTACAAGGCGGCGCAGCTGCTGCACAGCGATACGCTCACCGTCATCGCGCTGCGACATCCCGAAGACACGCTCACCTCGTGCTGGCTGCGCGACGCGCTAGCGCGTCCGTTGGCGCTTGCGGTGTGGCTCGATGCGTTGCTGAGCGCCGAGTTGGCGTCGCGTGGCCGTCCGCGCGTGTGGGTGCGCCATCACGATCTGCTCGCCGACTGGCAGGCGCCGCTGCGTGCTATCGCAACGCGACTCGATGTGCCGTTTCCGCCCATCGACGAAGCGAAGCACGCCATGGCCGCGCGCGTATTGCTGGGCGCGCGTTCGCGAGCCTCCGATGCGTTCGAGCCACACGGCGACGATAAGCTGGGCGAACTGGCGAGCCGCGCGTGGCGGGCGGCGCTCGCCCTGGTGAGGAATCCCGACGATCGCGCCGCGCAGGAGGCGCTCGACGCGGTGCGCGCCGAGCTGTCGCAAGCCGTTGGCTCAGCCGTTGATACAGACGCCGACCGCCGGCTCGAATCCAACCTCGAACGCATTAGCGAGGCGCTCAACGAACGCGATTCGATTCTGCGCGAATCGTCGGCGCGTTACGAAGCCGAGCATCAGCGCGTCGAAGATGTCGAGCGGGAAGCGCATTCGTTGCGCGACGAAGTCGCGAGCCGCGCGAAGCACGTTGCGCAACTCGAACAGCACGTGGGTCAGCTTCAGGGCGACCTCCACCGCAAGCAGGAAAGTCTGGCCGATGTCGAGCGCGAAGTCGCCCGCTTGCGGCTTGAAAACGTGGCGATGAGCGACGACACGCGGCGCGCCAACGAAGCGCTTCTCAAGCTGCGTTCGGACCAGGCATCGGGCGAAGACGCACGCGGGCGCGAACTGTCGAGAGCGCTGCGCGAAGCGTCGGTGCAACTCGCGGATGCGCGCGCGCAAGTGCAACTCGTCTACTCGTCGATGAGCTGGCGCGTCAGTGCTCCGTTGCGCGTGATCGGCCGCGCGCTGCCTGCGGATCTGCGCAGCGGCTTGAGCCGCACGGCGCGCTTCGGTTGGCGCACGCTTACGCCGTGGCGCAACGCGCAACGGCGCATCCTGGCGCAGCGCAGCGCGCTCGATGCGCGCGCGGTCGAGACCGTCGCGGAGCCGGTGAAGCAGGAAAGCCCGAATAGCGCGGCGATCAACCCGCCGGCCCGTGTTGGCGCGCCGAAGGCGAGTCCCGAACAATTGCGTCTCGCGCAGGTTATCCGGCATAGCGAATATTTCGACGAAGCGCGCTACGACGCGCTCAGCGGTGCCAGTGCGAGCGGCATCGAGCCGGCGCTGCACTACGTTCTGTACGGAGAAGCGCAGGGCCTCGCCCCCTCGGACCGCTTCGATCCCGGCTATTACGGCGACCGCTATCCGGACATCGTGGCGTGGGGCGGCAACCGGCTTGGCCACTACATAGAGCGAGGCCGCACCGAAGGTCGTGACGGCATGTCCCTGACCGCGACCATTCCGATGCCCGTCGACAACATCGACCCGGCCAGGCCGACGGTGGCGGTCGTCGTGCACGAAGCTTCTCGCACGGGCGCGCCGATTCTCGGCTGGAATATCGTGCGAGTGCTGAAGCAGCGCTTCAATGTGGTGGCGGTGGTGCTGCGACCCGGCGGCGCGCTGGAGTCGTCGTTCGCCGAGGTGGCGAACGTCGTGGTGGGCTCGGTGGCCGGCGAAAAAAAGGTGGACCTGTTCAATGCCATTGACGGGTTTCATTTCGGAGCCCGCCTCGCCGAGGTGTACGGGCTGCGCTATGTGATCGCCAACAGCGTCGAAACCCGTTCGCTCGTGCCGGGGCTTGCCGATCGCGGTGTGCCCACGGTGGCGCTCGTCCATGAGTTTTCGGGTTATACCAAACCGGTCGGCAGCCTGCAGGCGCTCTACGAACATGCGGCCGAAGTCGTGTTTCCCGCGGACATCGTGCGCCGCTCGTCAGAGGCCGACTATCCGATCCTGCGGTTGCGTCACGCGCACGTGCTGCCTCAAGGGCCTTCCGAAGTCCCCAAGGCCGCGGTGAAAAAAACGAAGACCGCGTCGGCGTCGAAGGTTGTCGACGTGCGAGCCAGGCTGCGTCCGCCGGGTGCGGAAGAAGCCTTGCTCGTCGTGGGCATGGGGTTCGTCGACTGGCGGAAGGGCGTGGATCTTTTCGTGGGCGCGCTCACTTCGCTGGTGGGTCGCTACCCCCGTGCGAACGTGCGTTTCGTCTGGGTGGGGCACGGCTTCAAGGTGTCCGACGCACTGGATATCGCGTCGTATCTGGCGGAGCAGGTCGAACGCTCGGGCGTGGGAAATCGCTTCGCGTTCGTGGATGCGGTGGAGAACGTCGAAGACATCTACGAACAGGCCGACGTTTTGTTCCTGAGTTCGCGTCTCGATCCGCTGCCCAACGTTTCGATCGACGCGGCATTGCGCGGCATTCCCGTCGTCTGTTTCGCCGATGCGAGCGGTACGGCCGAAATCCTCGCCGCTTCGGAAACCACGCGCTCGCTCGTGGTCCCTCACCTCGACGCGGGCGCCGCGGCCGATGTCATCGCGAGGCTCGCGGAAGACCGCAACCAGTTGCAGGCGCTTGGCGACGCGGTGCAAACGCTGGCGCGCGAGCGCTTCGACATGGAGCGCTACGTCCAATCGATCGATGCGCTGGGGAGCGGCGCACGTTCGGCGATGGAGCAGGCGGAAGCCGACGTCCAGACCATTCTCGAATCAGGCGCCTTCGACGCGCCGCAGTTCCTCGGCGCGAGCGCGAGCCAGGTGCCGCTCGAGCGGGCGGTACGCCGATACGTCGCGCAGGCGGCGAAGCTCGACTATGCGGCTTTGCCCGTATCGGGCGCGTACACGCGCCGGCCGGCCGCGGGCTTCAACCCTTACACGTACGGGCGCGCTGGCGTCGCGGCCGGCGAGCGAGAGCGCGGCGAGCCGTTCGCGCGCTGGCTGCGCTCGGGAAAGCCGGCGGGAGCCTGGGCGCATCCGGTCATTCGCGTGGACGCGTCAGCGGAAGACGCAAAAACGAAACGCCCGGCGACCGCACTGAAGGTCGCGTTGCACGCGCATATTTTCTACACCGAGCTGGTGAGCGAGTTGCTGGATGCCGTGGCCGCGAATGCGCAGCCTTGTCGCCTCATTCTCACGACCGACTCGCTGGAAAAGGCGGCGGAAATCAATTTGCTGACCGAACGATACGGCGTGCCCGCTGACGTGAAGGTGGTCGCCAATCGCGGGCGCGACGTGGGGCCGTTCCTGAAGGTGTTGAGCGAAATCGGCGATCAATATGACGTGATTGGCCACGTGCACGGCAAGCGAAGCCTGACGACGGAAAACGTGGCCTCCGATTTTGGTGAACGCTGGCGCACGTTCCTCTGGCAGCATCTGATCGGCGACAGCGCACCGATGATCGATCACGTCATGCATGCGTTTGCCGACGATTCGCGTTTGGGTCTCGTGTTTCCGGAAGACCCGCATTTGATCGGCTGGGAAGAGAATACGGAAGTCGCGGCAGAGCTTGCGGCGAAGATGGGCTGGCAGTCGCCGCTGCCGGCTACGCTGGATTTCCCGGTTGGAACGATGTTCTGGGCGCGTCCTCAGGCTTTGCGCGACTTGCTGGCGCTTGGACTGTCCGACGAGGATTATCCCGAGGAGCCGGTGCCCACCGACGGCACGATCCTGCACGCAATCGAACGGCTGATTCCCTGCGCGGTCGTGCATGCCGGGTATGGAATCGCAACGACCTACCTGCCGGAATTCACCCGGTAACCCTCGCTATCGCGGTTCGCTTGCTTACTCGCCAGCGAACCGCGTAACGCGTCACCATTCCCCGCGTATTCCGGGCAGTTCCTTGAGATACGTGATGTAACGCGACATGCCTTCTTCGAAGCTAACGGTGGGCGACCAGCCGAGAATACTGCGCGCGCGCGTGATGTCGAGCACGCTGGCGGGTACGTCGAAGCCTCGGCCCGGCGTGAACGAAACGTTTGCCGGCCGTTCGAGAATATGGCTCAAAAAGCTCACGATTTCTCGCAACGAGATGCCGCGCCCCGCACCGATATTGATGATGGGTTCGATAACGCCGAAGCGGCTGCGCGGCGCCTGCATGGCCGCCAGGAATCCCGCGATGGCATCGTCGATATAGATGTAATCGCGAATCGCGCTGCCGTCTCCCCAAATCTCGATGGGTTGGTTATTGAGCGCACGCGCCGCGAAAATGGAGGCGGCACCCAGCTGGCCATTGGTGTTTTGGCCGGGGCCAAAGGGATTGCTCAGACGAACGATGCGCGCGTCCACACCCCACGTGCGCCGATAGAGCAGCATGTATTGCTCCGCCGCCACTTTCGATGCGCCGTAAGCGGTGAGCGGGCGCAGCGGATGGTGTTCGGCGATGGGCAGCGTCTCCGCCGCGCCGTAGACCGTGCCGCCCGACGAGGCGAACACGACCGGCACTTGCGGCGAGGAACGAAGCGCTTCCAGCAAGCGCACCGTGCCCATCATGTTGGTGTCCAGATCGCCGAGCGGGTCGGCGTTGGCCGTGCCGGGCACGGTAGACCAGGCGAAATGGAAGATGCCGGAGCAGCCATCGATCGCATCGCGCCACTCTTCAACGCTCGCGTCGAGACGGATCGAGGCCGATGCGCTGGCGTTGGCCGCGTCCACCGGGCGCCCTGCGGTCCGAATGGTGTGTCCCTCAGACAAAAGGCGCGCGATCAATGCCCGGCCCAGAAAGCCCGTGCTACCCGTCACCAGAAACGTGCGCTGCGAAGCCGGCCGTCCCGTGCGCGGCGCGAGAACGTCGTTGGGGCGCGATTGCGTGGCGTATTGAGATTCCATTAGGTATCCGGAGCGTTCAGGCGGATCGGCCGCTGTGGCGTGGCGCCATGCGGACAAATCGGTGCGCCCATGGGGACAGATTGAGGTGCGAGGCTGACCGCGGGCGCTTTGCGCCGCACTGCTGCGTCGAGGTCAAACCATTTTGCACGAGATTCATTTTTGACTTCCATTAAACGTACTGCTTTCCACGACGATCGCACGGCTAGCGGCGAAAACACCGGCGCGCGAACCTCAGCGGCGCCGTCACGCGCCATGATGTGGAGTTGACGAACGAGCTGATTTCCGCGTCGCGAGCCGTCACCTGTGAGTTGAGCTGCGCGATTTGATCTTCGCGGGAAGCCAGTTCACTGCCACAGGTCGTGAGCCGGGTTTCGTACTCGCGAATCGTTGCTTGACTGCGTTGCATGGCGGCATCGCGCGCGGCGATTTCCCGCGCGTGCGTTTCGGCCACCGCCGCGCTGCGCGCGTTCGCTTGCTCGAGTTCGGCGTGCAGTTGCGCTTCGCGGTTAGCGGCGTTGAGCACGGCTTGCTCGAAGGCAACGGACTGCTTGTGCTCGATGTCCAGCGCAACGTGCAGTTTGCGGATATCGAGCTCGAGGTCCCAGCCATAAGTAAGCAAAGCCTCGGAGCTGAGCAAGAACCGTTCCGCGATATCCAGCGCTTCCGTGAGCGCCGCCCGGCGAACCGGCGTTGGCGTTCGAGCGGCCGCCACCATGGCCGAAAAAAGCGTTTTCATCGGCGCGGGCGCGGCGTCGTCCTGCTCGAGATCGTCGATTCCGTAAGCGGAGTGACGTAGGCCCTGTTCCAGGAAGTCCTGCTCGAAGATTTGCGCTTTGGCCGGGTCCACCGGTAGAGCAAACGTTTGCGCGAGTTTGCGCAATTCGGCGCCCGGAGCTTCCATCAACCGGTCGTAGTCTAGCAGCACACGCGGTTGCGCCTCGGTAAAGCGCAGCGCGGGCACCACGTGCGCGAGCCAAAGCATGTGCGATTTGCCGCGCGGGATCTTATTACGGCTGGCCAGCGAGTCCGCCACGCTGAGCGGATGGCGGAAGGGCACGACGTAGCGCATGCTCGCGCCGAAGCGGTCGAACACGCGCTGCCAGAATGGCAGCAGGCGGCCGATACGCGGATCTTTCAACGCAAACGTGCCGTTCGCGCATTTGGCCTGGAGCAGCGCGAGCGCGCGTTGCTCGAAAGCGCCGAGCTGGTCTCGGCTCAAACGATCGAGGTGCGGCGAAGGCAGCGCCTGCCAATCCACGCCCGCTGCCTCCATCAGCTCCATATTCAACCGGATGATGTCGCTGTCTTCGAAAAAGCCTTTCGGGTTGTCGGGGCCGGCGGGCCAGAGCGTGTTGCCGAGGCTCGCGCCCATGGCTTCCATCATTCGCGTTGCCACACTCGTGCCGCTGCGGTGCATTCCCAGCACGATGATCAGCGTGCGCGTGGCGAGGGCGGGAAAAGGGGCGGTTGCGGCTAGCATGGCGATCGTTCAACCTGGGCAAGGCAGCGTTGGAGCGGGAGCGCCGCGTAGAGTTGTTGCACGCATTCCTCGGCGCTGCGGTCGGCGGTGCGAAGCACGATGTCGGGGTTCGTGGGCGCGCGATAGGGTGAGTCGATGCCGGTGAAGCCGGCGATACTGCCACCGCGCGCACGTTTATAGAGCCCCTTCGGATCGCGGCTTTCGCAGATGAACAGCGGTGTGTCGACAAAAACTTCAATAAATCTTTTGCTACCCGCAATGCGCCGCGCATTTTGCCGATGTTCGGGCTCGGGAGAAATGGTGGCCGTAATGACGGCGTATCCTTCATCGCAAAAGAGCGCGGCGACGTGCGCGACACGACGCAGATTTTCACTGCGGTCCGCCGCGCTGAAACCCAGATCCGAATTGAGTCCGGCCCGAAGCACATCGCCGTCGAGCGCGATGGCGCGCACACCTTCGTTCTGCAATTTGACGACCAGTTCACGCGCAATGGTCGACTTGCCGGCACCCGACATACCCGTCATCCACACCACGACGCCAGTTCGCATTTCCATTGAAAAATCCCCGCGAGCGACGCAAAAAATCGGTTTGATTTTTCATTCTAGCTTCAATCGGCAAGCTGACACCTTTCTGAAATAAACCGCAACAACTGCCCGCGAGCCGTTGTTTACATTGGAACAATCGCTCACATTATTTCGACCCTGATGCAGTTCGCATTATTGAAATTCCAATGCGTTATATGATGGGCGTCACGTTCCTTGGGATGAGATGCAAAATGGATCGACGCGATCAGATTTTGAAATACATCGGGAAAGAACAGCTCGGTATCGAGATCGGCCCGTACTGCTGGCCGCTCACGCCCAAGCGCGACGGCTACCGGTGCCTCGTCATGGACGTATTCGATACGGCGACCACGAGGGCGCGGGCGGCGGAGAACCCGACCTTCACCGCCGAGGTTCTGGCGGGCATCGAGGACATCGACCTCGTGGGTTCCAGCACGCTGATCGACGACGTCATCGAGCGCGAAGGCCGTCTCGGCGAGTTCGATTACATCGTTTCCTCACACAATTTCGAACATCTCCCCAATCCGCTGCGATTCCTGCAGGGCTGCGCAAGAGTGCTGAAGCCCGAGGGGATCATTTCGATGGCGATTCCCGATCGGCGCGCCTGCTACGATTATTTTCGCCCGGTGACGCGGCTCGCCGACTGGCTCGACGCATGGTTGACCGATCGGCATAGACCCACCTATGCGCAATCCTTCGACGAGCGCTGGGTGCGGGCCAGTTACGATCATCACGGCGTGCCCTACGGCAGTTTCTTCCAGGGCGCCGACCCGGCACTCATTACGGCGGCCATGACGTTCGAGGAAGACTTCGCGATGTGGCGCGATCGTTTGAAAGCGAACGACGCGGAATACCACGACGCGCATTGCTCGGTCTTCACGCCGGCCTCGCTCGAATTGCTTCTGCGCGACAGTGCGTGGCTCGGGCTCATTCCCTTCGAAGTCGTCGAGATCTATCACTCGCCGGGCGTGGATATCTTTGTTCATCTGCGCCGGTTGCGGAGTGTCGAAGATGCGCGGCCGGCCGACTACCCGGCAATACGCGAGCGTTTGCTGCACCGCGTGCTCGAGGAAGCCGCGCAGACGTCGAAAATCGGCCACCTGCTGGGCGGGCTCGATCAGCAGCAGGTCGAGCGCATGGTGCAGGCCGGCCGCGATGCCGGTAGCGCCGACGCCGACGCGCTGGCGCAGCTACAGCGCGAGTCCAACGAACTTCGTGCCCAGGTGAGCGCGCTCCAGGCCCAGCTCGGCGAAACCGAACGCGCGGCCAGTTACGCGCGTTCCGAGCGGCTCGCGTTGCAGCGCGAAGTGGCCGAAAGCCGCGAGAAAGAGCGCCATTTGAATGCGTCGATAGCGGATCTTAGAGAATCGACCAGTTGGCGTATCACCGCGCCAATTCGCAAGGTCAAGCAGGCCTTGAGCAAAAAGGCGCCCATGAACTGAGCGTGAAGTGGGCGGGAAGCCAGGCGTTAGACATTTCCTCAAATGTTCACACGATTAACGCTGGCTTCTTCGCACAGATCCCGCTTCCGGGCGTTCCTCATTGCAGCGGGTAGCGGAACTCGCGGTCCATGCCCGCGCCGTTCCGGCCGTGCCGCGGTTGTGGGCACAATCCATAAACTGTAAAGTGGCGCCTTGCCATTGGCGCACCTTCCTGCCCGGTTAATTCATCACTTTGGTCTCTGCTGTCCAAACCATGCGTCGAAATCCGCTCGTTGTCGACCTCGACGGTACTTTGATCCGTTCCGACGTGCTGGTCGAATCGGGATTCGCGTTCCTGAAATCGGCGCCGCTCAGCTTCTACAAGCCGTTTCTGTGGCTTGCGCGCGGCGGCAAGCCCGCGCTCAAGGCGGGCCTCGCCGAACACACGAACGTCGACGTCACCGTGCTTCCGTATGACGCGACGGTCGTCGAATGGCTCAAGGAGGAGCGGGCGGCGGGGCGCGAGATCGTACTCGCGACGGCCAGCCATGAACGTTACGCGCATGCGATCGCCGACCACCTGGGTCTGTTCGACGCCACTTTCGCGACCGCCGACGGCGTGAATCTCTCCGCGCGCCGCAAGCGCGACAAGCTCGTAGCCGAATTCGGCGAGAAGAATTTCGACTACGCCGGCAACTCGCGCGACGACGTCGCGGTCTGGGAAGCGGCGGGGCGGGCCTATGTCGTCAATCCGGACAGCGGCGTGGAGCGCGCGGCGCGCAAGCTCGGCAACGTCGAGCGTGTGATCGAGACGCGGCCGCCCACGCTCAAGACGTGGATGAAGTCGTTGCGGCTGCATCAATGGCTCAAGAATCTGCTGATTTTCGTGCCGCTGCTGGCTGCGCACCGGATCACCGATCCCGCCCTCATCGTGATGGCGCTGCTCGCGTTTTTCGCGTTCGGGCTGTGTGCGTCGAGCGTCTATCTGCTCAACGACTTGCTCGATCTCGAAGACGATCGCCACCATCCGACCAAACGCCGGCGTCCGCTCGCTTCGGGGGCGTTGCCGCTGACGTGGGGGATCGGCATCTTTCCGGTGCTGCTGCTCGCGGCCTTCGCGCTGACCGTGCTGTATCTACCCGTGCGGTTCGGCATCGTGCTGCTCGGCTATTACGCGCTCACGCTGGCCTATTCGATGTTTTTGAAGCGCCAGGTGATGGTCGATGTCGTGGTGCTCGCGATGCTTTACACGATCCGCATCGTGGCAGGCACTGCGGCGATCGGCGCGCATCTCACGTTCTGGCTGCTGGCGTTCTCGATGTTCATCTTCCTGAGCCTCGCGCTCGTGAAGCGCTACGCGGAACTGCATTCGATGCAGGCGCGCGGCCAGGTCAAGACGCGCGGTCGCGGTTATCTCGCCGACGATCTGCCGCTGATCTCGTCGCTCGGCACGGCGGCCGGCTATCTGGCGGTACTGGTGCTCGCGATGTACATCCAGGACGGCGCCACGGCGAAGCTTTATCGTCACACCCAGGTCATCTGGCTCGCGTGCCCGCTGCTGCTTTACTGGGTGAGCCGCACGTGGATCATCGCGCACCGCGGCCAGATGCATGACGATCCCATCGTGTTCGCGGCGCGCGACCGCGTGAGTCTCGCGGTGGTTGCGCTGTGCGGCCTGGTCTTCTGGGCGGCGATCTAATCTCGTCGCCAGAAGCTGCGCGCGCTGCTCGATCCGTTCACGCGCGGTTGGCCTTGACGGTGCAGCCGTACGGGGCGCGGCAAATTCCGCCAGAGGCCGCCCAACTCAAATATTCATCTTGTTGAAAACGAACGCAGGCAAATGCCGGATGATCATCATGATGATCGCCCACTTGCCCGGCACATAAGCCACGGGCCGCTTGCGGTCCACGGCGCTCACGATCTGCGTGGCCACCTGTTCCACCGGGGCGAGCTTGGCGCCCGTGCCCTTCATGTGCGCGGTCATGGGTGTGTCGGTCGGGCCGGGCTTGATGAGGCACACGGCCACGCCCGTACCGGCGAGCCGATGCTGCAAGCCTTGCACGTAGCGCGTGACCAGACCCTTCGCCGAACCATAGACGTAGTTCGACTTGCGGCCGCGATCGCCGGCCACCGAGCCGATCACGGCGATCGTCCCGCGGTTCGCGCGCGCCATGTGCTGCACGAATGCTTCCGCATAGAGCACGGGCGAGATCGCGTTGACTTCGAGCGCTTCGCGGCTGGCCTGCAGGTCGTTCTGGCAGGTGGACTGGTCGGGCAGCGAGCCGTGCGCGATCAGCACGATGTCGGGCAGGCCGGCCGCCGCGATACCGTCCACCGTCGCCTGAATGGCGGCCGGATCGACGAAATCGGTGGTGGCCACGCGGATGGCGGCTTGCGGCGCACGCACCGCGAGGTCGGCGGCAACCCGTTCGAGTCGGGCGGCGTCGCGGCCGAGCAGCACGAGTTCCGCCGCGCCGGCGGCGAGCCACGCGCGCGCGCAATGTTGGGCGATCGAGGACGTTGCCCCGACGATGACTATTTTCTTGCCGCTCAAGTTAGCTCCCCATGAGGCGTCGCGACAGCCCGGAACTGATGCCGGGGTCGCGGAATGTCGAAAAATCGGCGAGTGCCGGATAGCCTGCTTCGAAGAGGTCTCGCGGCATGCGCGCGTCTTTGGCGGGATAGATGCGGCCGCCGGCTTCGCGCACGATGGCGTCGAGCCGCTCGAACAGCGCAAGCGTGCTCGCGCCTTGATTCGGAAAGTCGAGCGCGAGCGTCACGCCCGGCTGCGGAAAGCTCAGCATGCCGACCGGATAGCGGTTGCCGAACGTTTTCAGCACCGCGAGAAACGAGCCGTTGCCGCTTTTCGCGATTTCGCCGAGCATGGCCTGGGTGGCTTCGAAACCGGCCGCGCGCGGCACGACGCTCTGATACTGATAGAAGCCCTTCGGGCCGTACATGCGGTTCCAGTCGCTGATGCTGTCGAGCGGATAGAAGAACGGTTCGTAATGCGCGAGTGCCCGTCCGGCGCGCCACTTCTTCAAATGAAAGTACGCGGCGTTGAAGGGCGGCAGCGTCAGCCGGTTGACGAGCGAAACCGGCGGCACGAGCGGCATCGGCAGATTTTTCGCGCGCGGTTCGACGCGCCGCTCGGTCGCCTGCACCGCAGCCGTATTCGCGCGCATGAAAAGGCCGCGTCCCGCCGCGCTGCCCACGCAGTCGATCCATGCCACGGTGTGTTCCCAATCGGCCTCGGAGGCATCGGCGAGCGGAAAGAATTCAGCGAGGCTGGCAAAGGGCAGCGTTTCAGTGTCGAGCCAGGGACCGGCGGTGCGGCGCAATTGCAGTTCCGCCTTGAGGATCACACCCGTCAGCCCGAGTCCGCCTACCGTTGCCGCGAACCACTCGCGGTTCAGGTCGGGGCCGCATTCGATGAGCTCGCCGTTCGTGCGCGCGAGCGTGAGGCGCAGCACGTGGTCGCCGAACGAACCCACGGCGTGATGGTTCTTGCCGTGCACGTCGTTGGCGATCGCGCCGCCGACCGTCACCAGTTGCGTGCCGGGCGTGACCGGCAGCATCCAGCCGCGCGCGATAAATAGCCGCTGGATATCGCGTAACAACACGCCCGCTTCGCAGACAAGACGACCGGTTTCGGCGTCGAATGCGATCAGGTGGTCGAGCCCGGTGGTCGTCCAGAGCACGCCGCCGGGATTCAGGCAGGCGTCGCCGTAGCTGCGGCCCATGCCGTGGGCGAGACCGCGCGCCGCGTTCGGATCGTGCGGATCGCGCCCGGGCTCGCCGCGCAGGGCAACGGGCGCGCTGTTCAGGTCGGTGAGCGGGATGACGTCGTGCGCGTCGGCGCTCAGGCGTCCCCACGAGTTGACGGGTCTCATGCGGCGCGCGCCCCGAAAACGAAGCGCTTGTCGAGGTGATACTTCGCGACATAGCCGAACGCGAGACCGATGATGCCGCCGACATAGCGCATCGTGCTGGTGTGGAACAGATGCTCGAAGCCGAATTCGAAGCCCCAGAAGATGACGGTCGTGACCAGTCCCATCACCGTGTAGAGAAAGAACGTCTGGAGGTCGTGCGCCGCATTGTTCGCGCGAAAGCGGAAGATATAGCGCTTGTCGAGCACGTACTTCACGACAAGCCCGACACCTGTGCCGACGATCACCGAAAGCGCAATGGCGTACGGACCGGACCACGCGCGCACAAAGAGATCCTGCGCGCCGATATTGGCCGCGGTCGCGATGAGCGCGAGCACGGCATAGACAGTCGCGAGCCGGGTGGTGGCGAAAAGCATCGTGAAGTGGGCGGTGCCGGAAAGGGGAGACCGGCAATCATACTGTATGTGGCTCGCCCGAACGGTGCCGCGGATGACGGTTGGCGCGGTTTTTCGCGCTGGGGCCCGTGAGCCGGGCGATCGACCGCCGTCGTGGATTGAATCCCTTACGGGCGCGCGAAACGGCAATGCGGCCCTGATTTTTTGCGCAAAACGCGTTATGTGGCGATGTGCGGCGATGCGTGCGATGCGCGCCACAGGACGGCCCGAAAACCGTCCTGTGCCGTTAGAGGGGCGTTACTCGAATCCGCGCGGATTCTGCTCCTGCCAGCGCCAGTGATCCACGCACATGCGCTCGATCCCGTACTGCGCCTTCCAGCCGATCAGTTTTTCCGCCGTGGCCGGATTCGCGTAGCACTCGGCGATGTCGCCGGGGCGCCGCGCCACGATCTCGTACGGCACCGGCCGGCCCGACGCCGCTTCGAACGCCTTCACGACTTCCAACACGCTGTAGCCGCGCCCCGTGCCGAGATTGACGATGAAGCCTTCGCCGCGCGCCGCGAGCGCGTCGAGCGCCTTCAGGTGGCCCTTGGCGAGGTCGACCACGTGGATGTAGTCGCGCACGCCCGTGCCGTCCACGGTCGGGTAATCGCCGCCGAACACGCGCAGCTTCTCGAGTTTGCCCACGGCCACTTGCGCGACGTACGGCATGAGATTGTTCGGCACGCCGGCCGGATCTTCGCCGATCAGCCCGCTTTCGTGCGCGCCCACCGGGTTGAAGTAGCGCAGCACGGCAATGCGCCACGACGGGTCCGAGATCGCGACGTCGCGCAGGATCTGCTCGGCGATCAGCTTGGACTGGCCGTAGGGGTTGGTCGCCGAAAGCGGGAAGTTTTCGTCGATGGGCGAGCTTTGCGGCACGCCATATACCGTGGCCGACGAACTGAACACGAACTGCTTCACGTCGTGCTTGCGCATCACGTCGAGCACGACGAGCAGGCCGTCGAGATTGTTGAGGTAATACTCGATCGGCTTCGCGACGGATTCGCCCACGGCCTTGAGCGCCGCGAAGTGGATCACGCCGTCGATTTGATGCGTGGTGAATATTTTCGAGAGCGCCGCAGCGTCGCGCACGTCGGTCTGATAGAACGTGACGGCCTTGCCTGCGATGCGCTCCACGCGCTTGAGCGACTCGCTGCGGCTGTTGACGAGGTTGTCGACGGCGATCACGTCGTAGCCGTCGTTCAGCAGCTCGACGCAGGTATGCGAGCCGATAAAGCCCGCACCGCCGGTGACGAGAATGGTGCCTTTCGTGCTTTTCGTATTCGTTGCGCTCATGCGATGGTCCCGTGCAAACGTTGGAAGCATTAAAACGTCGATCCGGCAATGCCCTGGATCAGTTCCCGGTAGCGTTGTACCACAACGCGTTCATCGAATTCTTTTTCGATTTTTTTTCGTCCGCGCCCGGCCATAGCCGCCCGTTCGGCGTTGCCGAGGTTGAGCATGCGCGCGAGCGCATCGGTGAGTGAAGCCGCGTCGCGTGCCGCGCAGAGCAGGCCGTTCACGCCCTCGGCGACCACTTCCCGGCAGCCCGGCACGTCGGTGGCGACGATCGGGCGGCCCATCGCGCTCGCTTCCATCAGCGTGCGCGGCACGCCTTCGCGGTACGAGGGCAGCACGACGCAGTCGGCGGCGGCGATATAGGGGCGCACGTCGGCGGTTTCGCCCAGGTATTCGATCACACCTTCGCGTTCCCATGCGGCGACTTCGTCGCGCGAGATCGCGCTCGGGTTATCGACGCCCACCGGGCCGAGCAACTGGAAGCGCGCGTGCGGATAGCGCGCCCGCAGCGCGCGCGCGGCTTCGACGTATTCGCCCACGCCCTTGTCCCACAGCAGCCGGCCGATCAGCACGAAGGTAAACGAGTCGCGCGCGGGCAGCGGCGTGAACGGGAAGTCGTCGAGATCGACGCCTTCGCCGTGCAAGAGGCGCGCGCGTTCGGGATGCGCGAGCAGGTTTTCTTCGCGGAACGCGGTTTCGTCGTCGCGATTGAGAAACCAGATTTCGCGCGGGAAGCGGAACGCGAAGCGGTAGAGCCGCTTGGCGATCTGCGCGGCGCGGCTCTTCTGGATGAACACGTAGCCGAGGCCCGTGGTGACCGCGACCGAAGGCGTGCGCGCGAGCCACGCCGCGATCGAGCCGTAAATATTGGGCTTGATCGTGTAATGGAACACCACGTTGGGCCGGAGCGCGCGGTAATGCTTGAGCAGATCGCGCAGCGTGCGCAGATCGTCGAGCGGATTGGTGCTTTTCGAGGCCACGGGCAATGCCACGCAGCGGCAGCCCATTTCCGTGAGCGGCTCGAACGTGCGGTCGCGCGGCGCGATCACGGTGACCCGCGCGCCCGCCTGGGTGAGTGCGCGCAGCAGGCCACGCCGGTAGGTGTAGATCGCCCACGCGGTGTTGCATACGAGGGCGATGTGCAGCGGCGAGTGACGGGAGGCAGGCGCGGCGGCGGTGCGGTCGGGCGATGAGTTCACGAAAGGGCAGGGCGTCGTCGTTACGGGAAGCCGGGTCGTGCGGCGCGAACAAGGCGCGGCGGGTCGGGCCGGGCGCACATTTTAGCCGACGGCCACGCGCGCGCGGCCGCTCGGGCGGCCCGTTGCGGCTTGGACGCCGTTCCTGCACTGCATTGGCGGCCCCGGCTCGCGGCGTAAGATGTCGGGCTGCACGGGCAGCGTGTCTCGGCTACACTGCCCGCGCCCCTTTTTTGAATCGCAGCCTTTTTCCGCCGATGCTTCGTTCCCTTGCCGCCCTGCTGATTTTCCAGTGCCTCGGCGAGAGCGTGTCCTACGTGTTCTCGCTGCCCGTGCCCGGTCCCGTGATCGGCATGCTGCTGTTGTTCGCCTTCGCGATGATGCGGCCCGCCGCCGCCGAGGCCATCGAGCCGACCGCGCTCGAATTGTTGCGCCACCTTTCGCTGCTGTTCATTCCGGCGGGCGTGGGCATCATGGTGTCGGCGCAGGCGCTGCGCGGCGAGGCGCTGGCCGTGATCGCGAGCCTCGTGGTCAGCACGACGCTCGGTATCGCCGTGACGGCGCTCGTCACGCGTGCGCTGTTGCGCCGTCAACGGCGCGGCATGACCGACGTGGAGAGCGCATCGTGAATCTGCCGCTGACGAAACTCGACGCCATCTGGGTTTATCTCGCCGCGTCCCCGCTGCTCGGGCTCACGCTCACGCTGGTCGCGTACCTCGTCGCCATCAACGTCTATGCGCGCGCGAAGCACAATCCGCTCGCGAATCCGGTGCTGATCGCGGTGGCGCTCGTCGTGGCGGCACTCAAACTCACCGACACGCCGTATCGCACCTACTTCGAAGGCGCGCAGTTCGTGCACTTTCTGCTCGGCCCGGCGACGGTCGCGCTTGCGTTGCCGCTGTATCGCCAGTGGGACAAGCTGAAGCGCGGCGCGCTGCCCTTGCTCGGCGGGCTCGTGGCGGGTTCGCTCACGGCCATCGTTTCGGCGGTGGCCGTGGCGAAGCTGTTCGGCGCCTCGCATCAGACGCTGGCCTCGCTCGCGCCGAAGTCGGTGACCACGCCCATCGCCATGGCGGTTGCCGAAAAAGTGGGGGGCATTCCCTCGCTCACGGCGGTGCTGGTGATCTCGACGGGCGTGTTCGGCGCGGTCACCGCGCGCTGGATTCTCAACGCGATTCGCGTGAAAGAAACCGAGGTGCGCGGTTTCGCGATCGGCGTGGCGTCGCACGGCATTGGCACCGCGCGCGCGTTTCAGGTCAGCGAGGAAATGGGCGCGTTCTCGGGGCTCGGCATGGGGCTGAACGGCGTGTTCACGGCGTTCGTCGTGCCCGTGTTGCTGCCCGTGCTGTTGCGGTGGATTTGAGGGCGCGCTTGAAAACAGGTTGGCATCGTCTCAGCGGCCGCTGCTCCTCGAAACTGCCGACCCGCCAAGGACGAGCGGTTATGATGTCCGCTTCGTCCAGAAAGGTGACTCAATGTGTCCGAGATGAACGGCCCGACCACGCAGAGAAATGGCTTCCTGGATGGCTTGCGCGGTTGGGCTGCGATCATGGTTCTGCTGGCGCATCTGATTCGAGGCGTGGCATCCACGGCGGCGCCCGCGTTGAACAAGCCGTTTTTGCTGTTTCCGACCGACGGCGACTTCGCCGTGTACGTTTTTTTCGTGGTGTCGGGTTTTGCCCTGTCCTGGCAATACTTTTCGACGAAAAGCGTCAAATCACTCACGTCGCTGGCGGTAAAGCGCTATCCGCGCTTGACGCTGCCGATTCTCGCATCGTCACTGATCGGCTTTCTCGTGTGGCGCTCGGGGCTCATGTTCAATCACGCGGCGGCGGCGGCGGTCAATAGTCCGTGGCTCGATTCGGCCTACGGCTTCACTGCGTCTTTTGTCGATTGCCTGAAGTTCGCGCTGTTCGACGTGTTCTTCAACTACGATCCGCAGCATTCGTATAACGGCGTGCTCTGGACGATGAGTATCGAGCTGTATGGTTCGATGCTGGTGGTCGGTCTGCTCGCCGTATTCGGTGTGTCGAACCGTGTGATTGCCTATCTGGGCGCCGCGCTGGTTTGCGCGCTGATCAACAGTCCGTTGCTCGCCTTTGTGTTTGGCATTGTGATTGCGGACACGTATCACGCGCGCAGCCGGTTGCGTTCCGTGCTGGAGTCGGTCGCACCGTATCTCGCCGTGCTCACGTTGATCGGCTGTGTCGCCGCATCGATCTACACGCCTTATCCCCGCGACGCGCGTTTTCTTTCGATGCTAGCGGCGTTCTCGGTACTGTCCGTCTCGTTCTGCGCGCCAGCCCGGCGTGTGTTCGAGTGGCCGATATCGCGCTCCCTCGGACATATTTCCTTTCCGCTTTACCTGACGCACATGTTTGTGTTGCTGAGCTTCACGTCATGGTTCTTCTTGACCCTCGAGTCGCATGGTCTCGGCAAGCAGGCGGCGGCCAACTATGTGGTCATGGCAACCGTGCCGCTTTGTCTTCTGGGCGCCATCGCATTTCTGCCTGTCGAATCCGCTTCGATACGCCTGTCGCGATGGTTCTCCCGGGTTTGTCTCGCGCGTGACGTTGGCGTGCTGAACCCCTCGCGCGCGGCCGCCTCTGAAACAAAGGGTCGGCCGTAGCCCGCGCGTCTCGCCTGTTACGTCGGTCTGCGCGTTCGAAGTGCGCTACCTGTCTGCTGCCCTATTCATTCTGAGGAATCGATGCCTCTTGCCGGTTTTCCTGGGCTCGTCTTGCCCACGCTGATTGTCACGGCGCTCCTGTTTCTGATCGCGAAAGTCATTGATAGAAGATCGTCGTTTTATCGGCAACAGGTCGACGAGGAGTTGTCGGCCACGCGCTTTCATTCCATCGACGGACTGCGCGGATTCCTGGCGATTGCCGTCATGTATCACCACGCGGTGATCACTTATTTTTACTATGCGACCGGCCGTTGGGACGTGCCTCCTTCGAGACTCGGCACCTTGCTCGGTCAAGGCGCCGTCGCGATGTTCTTCATGGTGACGGCGTTGCTGTTCTGGACGCGCGCGCTCAAGGCGCAAGGCCGCATGGATCTGCGGCGGTTCTTCTGGTCGCGCATTACCCGCATGGTGCCGATGTACGTGGTGTCGTCGGGTGCATTGATCGTCACGGCGTTGGCGCTCACGCATTTCCGCCTGAATTACCCGCTGATGCAGCTTTTCAGGGATATCACGTCCTGGCTGCTGTTCACGCTTCCGGGGCAACCCGATGTGAACGGCATGGTGAACACAAAATACATCAACACGGTGTACTGGTCGCTGGTGTACGAGTGGGACTTCTATCTGCTTTTTCCGTTGATGATGTTCTTCGCGAACCGTCGAGGAAGCTGGATTCTCTTTGTGGTTTCGGCGTTGCTGATCGCCTGGCATTCGGTCAATAACGTCGAGTGGTATTTCCTCTATGGCGCGCTGACCGCAACGCTGCTCTTTCAGTTTCCGCAAATCAAGAATGTCTTGCGCGGCGTAGTGGGTTCATTGCTCATTGTCGTAATGAGTGCGGCGATTCTGCATGAAACACCAACGGCTTATGATCCCAGATATGCACCGCTATTCTTTGGCATTTTTCTCGTGGTCGCATCCGGGAATTCGTTCTTTGGCATTCTCACTTCGCGGGCTGCGCGTGTTCTCGGGATGATCAGTTATAGCGTTTATCTGACGCACAACTATCTTTTGTATCTCACGTTCCGGCTGGTCAATCACTTCCGGGATGTGCAGACTTTGCCTGTCCACGTGTTCTGGGTCATTACCGGTAGCGTTGCCGTCGTGGTGATCGGGTTGTCCGCCGTGACGTATCGTTTCGTTGAATATCCGTTCCTGAAAATGCGGGTACCCGGGGAGCGCACGGAAAGTGCCTCGCCTGCGGCCATGTCGGGTTCGGCGCGGTAGTGGATTCCTGCGTAACGCGTGCTTCGTTCGCTCAAGGCCGGGCCGCGCGGCGCTCCAGATTCGCAAGCCGCGTTCGCCAAAGCGGCAGATAGGGCGTGTTATCGTTCCGCCTTTCGTGGGAACAAGATGACTCAAGCAAAAAACGGCGTCGGCATCGATCGGACGATCACACTTTTCGCCCTGTTACTCGGGGCATTCGTCACGGTGACGACCTGTGTGGGCGTCTGGCGTTTCGGCTCGGCCACCATTTTCTGGGACGAGTGGGACGGCTACCTCGGCTTCTATCGCCGCATTCACGAAGTGGGTGGCGTCAGCCCGTGGTTCGAGAATCACGTTCAGCACCGCATTTTCACGACGCGCGTGCTCGCATGGCTGGATATCACGTTGTTTCACGGCAGCCATGCCATTCTGTTTATCGGTGAACTGGTCACACTGGGCGGCGTCGTGTATTTCATCGCTAAACGGAGTGCCGGTGCCGCTCGCGTGCTGGCAATCGGCCTTGGCGCCGCATTGCTGTATTCCTGGTCGCAATCGGAATCGCTGACCTGGGGTTTTGTTTTTCAGGTTACGTCGGCGTATTTTTTCGCTGTCTGGTCGATATACGCTTTTACGCGCGAAGAATGGTCTGCATACAGGCGATTCGGCATTGCGCTGGTCATGTCGATCCTTTCCGAATTGTCGATGGGAAACGGTCTCGGCGTACCGCTCGTTCTACTGGCGCTGACAGTGGTATTGCGACGTCCATTGAAGGAGGGCCTTGCGGCGCTGCTCATCGCTGTCGTCACCATTCCGCCGTACTTCTATCACCTGGCGCCCGCCGACGGCCCGCGGCCGGAATCGGAAGCGGGTTCGCATCTGCTGTTTTTGCTGAAATTTTTCGCGTTGACACTGGGAAACCCGCTCTGCCAGATTAACGCGGCAATCTCGGTGAGCATGCTGGTCGGCGCCATGACGTTTGTCGCGAGCCTCGTATTGGTGGCGTGGCTCTGGTTGAGGAAGCGGGTCACCTGGTACCGCGGTTTTCTGATCGGCGTCTGGCTTTTTGCCGTGGCGTGCGTGGTGATGGTGACGCTCGGCCGTTCGGGCGGCGGCTACTCTCAAGCGGTGCTGAGCCGCTACGCCACGGGCTCGCTGCTGGTCTGGTTCGCGTTCGCCATGCTGGCCTATGATGTGCTGCCGCTGCGGCCGCGACGCATTGTGACAGTGCTCATGCTGCTTCTGGCCGCCGTGACGGCGGTCTCGCAAAAAGGCGCGTTCGCCGACAATTCGTATATTTACGAGCGCAAACTGGGGCTGCTGAGCAACAAGATCGGTCTGGACCGCGAGGGGTATCTGCTGCTCTCGTTCCCGCAAGCGGAGCCGTGGCGAACCCGCTTTGTCGACTATACGAAGTGGGCTGCGGCGCACCGATTCGGAATCTTTAGCCAGGCATGGCTGCAAGACGCGGGTGTCGTACGGTTCGATCCGCAGAAGCTCGCGACCGATTGCGTGGGCCACTTCGATCGATCGACGACCGATGCGGATGGCGTCCAGGTGGCGTCCGGTTGGGTCCTCGCGAAACGCGACACCCTGATCGTTTTGACGGACGGCAGCGGCAAAACCGTAGGCTACGGGCTGGTTGGCCGTAAGCGCCCGGACGTGGCGGCCATCATGAAGGGCTCGGGGTCGGAGAGCGGCTGGATTGGTTTCGCGCGGCCCGGAGCGCACGGACTTCAGGCATTCGTCTATCGCACCGGACGGTTCTGCCGCGTCTCCAGCGACTGAGGGGGCCTTCGATCCGAAGACGAGGCGGGAGGCGTTTCCGTCCAAAATGGGCGTGGCGCGGGTCGCCACTCCGATGCCACGCCGGTAATAGCTTGCGCACGATTCGCGCTTTATCGAGCGCTCATGAAACGTTGCGCACCGCGAATCGACAAGCGCGGCGATGAATTGCCAGGCGCGGGGGAAGCGCGCCCCGGTTACGAAGCTTCCCCTTGAGTTGGCCCTCTTGGCCGATCGTCAGGAGAGGCTATGCAGTTGAATCCGCGACATCGTCCCGCCGTCCATTTTCAGCGGCCTGGTGGCCTGAAGCCCATCGCGTGCCCGGCGCGGGATGCACCATTTCGCTACCGTATAATGCCGTGGTCCGTTTTCGGGTAGCGCGGGAAATCTTACGGGCGACCCGCGCCGCTACCCGTCGTAGCGCCCAATGCGCCGCAAAAATTTCATCTTCTCCAGAATCGATCAGAGGGGCTCAAACGTGGATATTCAAAGCCACACCAGGCGGGACGTGATTTTCTTTGTGGCCGTGGCCGCGATATTTCTATTCGCCATAAAAATACGCCTGGGCGTTGAGATTCCCGATGACGCGGCCTTTTTCCTGCGATACGCGGAAAACATGGCCCACGGTGAGTTTTGGGTCTGGAATCCGGGTGAAAAGCCAATCTGGGGAGCCAGCGCACCGTTTTTCGCTCTGCTTCTCGCGTTGCCGATTCGACTGGGCGTCGAGCCTACCGTTGCACTCGTCGCGGGCAGCGTGGCGCTGTCAGTAGTGAGTCTCGCTTACACGTCGACGTTGCTGCTGAGACGGTTAGATTGGGTGGCGGCCACGGCATTCGTCGTTTTTTTCGCGTTGGATTCCAGCGCGATGTTCTACGCGGGAAACGGACTTGAGACGCCGCTGACCTTCGCGCTCATGACGTTGGCGCTGGACTGCATTCTCAATCGGCGTGGTGATGTAGCCGTAGGCATCTCGGCCGGCTTGCTAATGATTCACAAGCTGGACCTTATTCCCCTCGGTGCACTGCTTATTATCGCGCACGCTCTCCAGAATCAACGGCTGCGCATACCCGTTCGGTCGCTCGTAATCGCGGCCATTATCGCGCTCGCCTGGTATCTGTTCGCGTGGATCTATTTCGGCGCACCGGTCCCCAACTCTTTTCTGACCAAAGCGCTCCATCAAGAGGACATGCCGCAAATCATCGGCACGGGCTGGTTCTCGAAGTTGGTTCTTTGGGGGACCGGCCACTGGATAGTCACGGCGTTCGCCGCTTTCGGGATACTGCGGTGTGGACGGCAGCGCGCGTCTTTGACGATCTTTGCGCTCGGCACTCTCGTGACGCATGTCATTGCGTACACGGCGAAACATCCGTTCGAACCGTACGATTGGTACAGCATGCCGTCGCTCTACACGCTCTTCCTGCTTGGAAGCGTGGGCGTAGCGGAAATCGCCAACGCGTTCAGCCGGTGGCAGCGCCGTCCGGCGGCATTTCCCGCGGCCATACTGGTCGCGCTGATGTTGCTGCTGACAGTGGGTATTCAGGTTAAGCCGCAAATGGCTCGTGCTCAAGATTACAAGTTGTTCCTGGCATATCAAGAGCGAGATCGAACCGATGCGGGTAAATGGGTGGCGGAGCATACTCCGCCTTCCTTCCGGGTTCTCACGATGTGGGGCAACCCTGCGTATTTTTCACATCGATATGTGTATGACGCATCGTTCCTGAATAGAAAGTACGAGTCTGCGCCGCTGCTCGAGAAATATCATCCCGAGATCGTGATTCTCGAGAACGCGCCTGGCACCACGCCAATGACGCCGTACAACTACAGCCCTGACTACGTGCCGGTCAAAATCTTCGACCGCACCTTCGCGGACCTGGGAAACTACTTCTATACCGTGTACGCGCGAAAAGATGTGGTAGGCCAAATCAGTGGCGTGGTATTCCCTGTCAAGACCAGTTGCAAGTCGCTCGTCGACTGCCAGCGATATTTGCCGCCCGCACCCGCCTCGGCGCAAGTGCCAACGGGTTTCACGATGGCGCAGACAGAGAGTCCCGGAATTTGCAGCATTGACATGCTTAACAATCGGGGCTACGTGGGCGTGCCCACCGTCTCGACGCGGGATACGATATCGCTGACCGGCTGGGCCATCGACGCAAAGAACGTGCGTTTGCCGGACGCGGTTTTCATTCGACTCGAATCCTCAAACGGCAAGTCATATTTCGCAAACGCAAAGCTTGGACTTTATCGGCCGGATATACCCGAGGGCCTGAAGTTGCCGTCCACGCTTGCCGACGCCGGCTATGAGGCACGTACGAACCTTAGCTCGTTGACTCCCGGGCAGTATGGGATCAGCGTTATCGTTCAGTCTGGAAATCAAGGATTCGTTTGCGCGGCCAAACAAACGATCATGGTGTCCCAATGAGATGAATGCTGCATACGGTGACGCGTCGGGCGTGTCACCGTATGCGAGTCAACAGAACGCAGATACGTAAGTGGAGTGAACCCCAGAGGCTGAACGGCGCGGTCAGAGTCATTTCAGTTGATTGGAGGATACGTCGTGCCTCGCAGCACTCAACGCAGCGAGCGTAAGCCAGTGTCAATCCGCTGGGAGACGGCATAGCCGGGTATTCCGGCTGCAGGCAGCGAGAATGGCAGGCAGATACACGAAACCCGTGGCAACCTCAATGAAGGTGACGCCTGTTCTTTCGAGGCGTTGAGCGAGCCGGGCCTTGGTTAAAACGCTTCGATCGCGAAGCATGGTATATGATGGTTCTTGTCGTTTAAACACTCCACTGGCTATCTTTGATAAAGGTGACGTGCATGACTGACGGGTTTCTGCATAAATACTTTCTGAATAATTCCCATAAACGACTTCATAAATGGGTTCATTATTTTGATATTTATGAGCGACATTTAGCTCGTTTCAGAGGTAAGGCGCCGGTCATGATCGAGATAGGTGTTTTCGGAGGAGGGTCGCTTGCCATGTGGAAGGAGTTTTTCGGGCAGGATTGTAAAATAATCGGGATTGATATCAATCCCGATTGCAAGGCCCATGAAGCGGAAGGCATCGAGATTTTTATTGGAAGCCAAGATGATCCGGATCTCATCAACCAGATATTCAAAAAATATCCACATGTCGATATTGTTCTGGATGATGGAAGCCATATGATGCGGCATATGACAACTTCATTCGATTTGATGTACGAAAGAGTCGATCGGAATGGCGTTTATATTGTCGAGGACACGCATACGTGTTACTGGCCGGAATATCAAGGTGGTCTTCGCGAGCCGGGAAGTTTTATGGAATTTACAAAAAATAAAATGGATGAATTAAATGCAATTCATTCAAGAGGCGCGGTGCCGATCTCGAATTTTACGAAATCGACTGATTCGATCGTGTGCTATGACAGCGTCGTGGTTTTCGAGCGCAGGCAACAGGGAATGCGGCAGGCGCCAATCACGCAAAGTATTACGGAGTGGCAGGGCGGGGCTTGATTTTTTAGCGGTACCACCTTGGTTCGGCTCGTAACACGGCCCGAGAAGACGGCACGGCCGAACCCGCTCTGGGTTTCGGATTTCACCTACGTTTCGACGTAGCCGGGCGGGTCGTATGTGGCTTTCGTGATCGATGTGTTCGCTCGCCGTATCGTCGGTTGGCGAGTCAGCCGTTCGATGACCAGGGCTTCGTTCCGGATGCACTTGAACGGGCGCTTTACGCACGACGCCCACGCGACGACGAAACCTTGATCGCGGCTGCGTACCTGCGTCGCTATCGGCGAGCGCTCGCGTAGGCGGCCGCGTTGCAGTCGCGCGGCTCGAACACCTCGACGCCGGACACGAAGTTGGTAAGCCGCAAGAGTGGCTCGATGCGCTTGAACGTTTCAGCCTAAACGCCCCGCCCGAACCACGCCCGCTTCACCTTCTGCAACATCCGATACGGCGTCACGAAGTGCAGCAAGGTCTTCGCGATGCCAGCCCAATCCCGCCAGTTCAGCACATTCCAGTAACGCAGTTGCAACCGCAACGTCGACGTAATCTGCTTGCGCCGCTTCGTCGCGCTGATCCCGCCTTCGTTCAACTCGTAATAAAGCCCGAGTTCTGGCAGATTCCCGCAGTCGTAGCGCTCCATGAGGCGCAGGAACAGGTCGAGGTCTTCCGCGGCCGGATACTGCACGCGATAGTTGCCCACGTCGATCACGGCCGCCACACGCAGCATCACCGAAGGATGCACGAGCGGCGCGATGAGCAGGCGCGTGCGGCGCAATGTGAGCGCGTCGGCGGCGGGGCGCAGCATGAATAGCGGCTCGCCCGCCTGATTTACGACCTGCGTCCAGGTGCCGAGTGCCGCGAGTCTGGGCTCGGCTTCCATGCGCGCGCGCTGCTTCGCGAGCCGGTGCGGCACGGCCAGATCGCCCGCGTCGATACGCGCCGCGTACTGAAAGCCGCGCGCGGCCAGCGCCTCGATGCCGGCCTGCAATGCGCGCTCGATGCCGCCGTTTTGCGCCATCCGCACGACTTCCACCTGCATGCCCGGCACGTTCGGCGCGACGATCGGCGGCGCGCTGCCGTCGTCGACGATCAGCGCGTAGAGGGGCGCGTCTTCCGCGAACGAAGCAAGCGTGCGCTCGACATCGGCCTGACCGTTGTAGGCGGGCATGAGCACGGCAACGTCGGCGAGCGCGCCTTGGCGGCCGGACACCTGGGCAAACATCTGAGGAGGCGACCCAGCAACGGAATTCGTCATGAAGCGAGCTTGAAGCGGATGTAGTAGAGGTTCACGCAGGCCGCCGCGAGATAACCGGCGGCGAGGCCCAGCAGCGCGCCATAGGCGCCGAAGCGCGCGATCGCCACGAGATTGACGGCGAACGCCACCGCGAGCGCGAGCAGCCATTTCGCGAGCAGCACGTACTTCGCCTGATATTTGAGCACGACGAGATTACCGATCGCTTCGAGCCCCGCAGGCACCGAAAGCCACACGGCCCAGCGGAATATGCCGATCGCGCCTTCGTACGCCGGTCCGAACACGCGGCCGATGATAAAGCCCGCGAGCGCGTCGAGCAGCAGCGCGCCCGCGACCATCACGAGCGCCGTGAGCGCGAAGAGGCGCACGAGATTGCGGCGCAGTTGCGCGGTCTCTTGCACGCGATACACGAAGGCGGGCGCAATGGTCTGCGAGAGCATCAGCGCGAGCGTGATCCAGTTTTCGTTGAGCTGCTGCGCGGCCGAGTAGCGGCCGAGATCGGCGAACGAAATGGTGCGCTCGAGCATCAGCCGGTCGAGCTTGAGAAAGAGGTACATGCAGATCAGGCCGAGCCAGAACACCGTGCCCGCCGTGGCGAAATGCCTGAACAGCGCGCGGTCCACATGCCAGCCTAGCTTGCCGCCGTGACGGCGCCGGAAATACAGCAGCAGCACCGCGCCGATGGCCGCCGATTCGAGCGCCCAGAGCCAGCCGAACGCCGCCGGTGCGAACGCGGCACGCGCGAGCAGGAACACGAGCAACGCCTTGATCGCGGCCGTGGTCATGCTCGCGAGCAATTGCGGCTTGCTGTACGTCATGCTCTGCAGCCACGCGTTGATGACGCCCACGAACGGCTCGCGGAACAGCATCGTCACGACAAGCCCGGCCAGCATGGCGCCCACGAGCGGGTCGGTCGCGCCGAGCGCAATGCCGATCCACGTGAGCACGAGCGCCGCCGCCGAGACACCGATGCGCAACGCGAACGCGCTGCCGAGCACGGTGCCGAGTTCCTGCGGCGGCCGGTTGACGATGGTTGGCACGAGAATCTCGGCGCCGCATACCCAGGTGATGGGCGAGAGCACCAGCAGCAGCGTGTTGGCGTACTGCCATTTGCCGAACACATCGGGGCCGAAATAGCGCGCGAGCACCCCGCTGATGACGATGGCCACCGCGATCTGCGTGAGACGTTCGAGCCCGAGCCACACGATGTTCGCGAACGCGCGCGCGACGTCGGGGTTGGTGAAGCGTTTGAGGCTCAGCATTGCGCCTCGTGAGGCGCCTGACGAAGCGTCGCGCATAAAAAATCCCGGGCACGCGGCGTGCGTGCTATCTCCGCCCCGTTTGGCGGACAAAATGGCGATGAAAGGGGGCGGCGACGCATTAAAATAGGTACATACCACGGCCGAAAGACCGCAATTATAGTTTGTAACGGATCCCACTTTTCGTAACGGCAGGCAGGTTGCGTCACGCGGCTGTGTTACGAATAGACCCCGAATTCGAATCCCTCCATCTGCACGGTGAGCCTCAACATGACTTCCAGATCGATTTTCAAGGCATATGACATTCGCGGCGTGATCGGCAAGACGCTCGACGCGGATACGGCGCGCGCCATCGGCCGCGCATTCGGCAGCGAGGTGCGTGCACAGGGCGGCGACGCGGTGGTGATCGCGCGCGACGGACGTCTCTCGGGCCCCGAACTCTCGCACGCGCTCGCCGACGGCCTGTGCGAAGCGGGCGTCGACGTGGTCGACGTTGGCATGGTGCCCACGCCCGTGGGCTACTTCGCGGCGAGCGTGCCGCTCAAGCTCGCGGGCGGCGAGCGCAACGTCGACTCGTGCATCGTCGTGACGGGCAGCCATAACCCGCCCGACTACAACGGCTTCAAGATGGTCCTGCGCGGCAAGGCCATTTACGGCGAGCAGATCCAGGCGCTCTACGAACGCATCGTGGCCGAGCGCTTCGACGCGGGCGAGGGCAGTTACACGCAGTACGACATCGTCGACGCCTACGTCGATCGCATCGTTGGCGACGTGAAGCTCGCGCGCCCGATGAAGATCGTCGTCGACACGGGCAACGGCGTGGCGGGCGGTCTCGCGCCGCGTCTGTTCAAGGCGCTCGGCTGCGACCTCGTCGAACTCTTCACCGAAGTCGACGGCACCTTCCCGAACCATCACCCGGACCCGGCGCACCCGGAAAACCTCCAGGACGTGATTCGCGCGCTGCAAGACAACGCGGACACCGAAGTGGGCTTCGCGTTCGACGGCGACGGCGACCGCCTGGGCGTCGTCACGAAGGACGGCCAGATCATCTACCCGGATCGCCAGCTCATGCTGTTCGCCGAGGAAGTGCTCTCGCGCAATCCGGGCAAGCAGATCATTTACGACGTGAAGTGCACGCGTAACCTCGCGAAGTGGGTGAAGGAAAAGGGCGGCGAGCCGCTGATGTGGAAGACGGGCCACTCGCTCGTGAAGGCGAAGCTGCGCGAAACCGGCGCGCCGCTGGCGGGCGAAATGAGCGGCCACGTGTTCTTCAAGGACCGCTGGTACGGTTTCGACGACGGCCTGTACACGGGCGCGCGTCTGCTTGAAATCCTCTCGCGCGTGCCGGATCCGAGCCAGTTGCTCAACGATCTGCCGAACTCGCACGCCACGCCGGAACTGCAACTGAAGCTCGAAGAAGGCGAGAACTTCGAGCTGATCGGCAAGCTGCAGAAGAACGCCCAGTTCACGGGCGCCGACGAAGTCATCACCATCGACGGTCTGCGCGTGGAATACCCGGACGGCTTTGGCCTCGCGCGTTCGTCGAACACCACGCCGGTCGTGGTCATGCGCTTCGAAGCCGACAACGACGCCGCGCTCGCGCGCATCCAGGCCGACTTCAAGCGCGTGATTCTCGCCGAAAAGCCGGACGCGAAGCTGCCGTTCTAAGGGCGTTCGCCACCGGGTTTGCCGCCGCGTTTTGCACTGCCCGGCGGCTGATCCGTGGATCAAACGGCGCCGCGCGACACCGCTCGCGCGGCGCCGTTTTTTCATCCGGGCGCCGATCCTGCACGCAATTCGCCCGCTTTCACGCGTGAATTCGCTGCCAATACCGCGCATTTCGTCGCGCTTTTCGCCGCATTCCGTCTTTTCCCTGCGGCGCCTGCGCCCGGCGCGCTAAAATTGCGGACCTTTTTCCTCTGTCCGCCCCTTGAGCTTGAGCGTGCAAAAGATTCTCATCGTGCGCGTGTCGTCGTTAGGCGACGTCGTCCACAACATGCCCGCCATCGCCGACATCCGCCGGCGCTATCCCGACGCGCAGATCGACTGGCTCGTCGAAGAGAGCTTCCAGTCGCTCGTCGAGCTGGTGCACGGCGTGCGCCGCGCGATTCCGTTTTCGCTGCGCCGCTGGCGCAAGGGCCTGCTCTCGGGCGCGAACTGGCGCGAGATTGGCGGGTTTCGCCGGGCGCTGGCCGCCGAAAACTACGACCTCGTGATCGACTGCCAGGGGCTCATCAAGACCGCGTGGGTCGCGAGCTGGGCGCGCGGGCCGCTGGTCGGCCTCGGCAATCGCACCGACGGCGCGGGCTACGAGTGGCCGGTGCGCTTCTTCTACGACCGCGCGATCCGCATCGAGCCGCGCACGCACGTGGTCGAGCGCACGCGCCAGCTGGTGGCGGGCGCGCTGGAATTGCCGGCGCCCACGCCCGGCGACGAGATCGACTTCGGTATCGACACGTTCCGCGCGGCGCAGGCGCTCGCGGGCGTCGGGCTGAATCTGCCGGTGCCTTACGTGGTGTTCGTGCACGCGACCTCGCGCGCCGACAAGCAATGGCCCGACGCCAACTGGATCGAGCTGGGGCAGGCGCTCGTGCGGCGCGGCGCCTCGCTGGTGCTGCCGTGGGGCAGCGAGGCCGAGCGCGCGACGAGCGAGCGGCTCGCGCGCGAATTCGGCGAAGCGGCAATCGTGCCGCCGAGGCTGTCGCTGCCCGCCGTGGTCGGGCTGATCGAGGGCGCGGCGGCCACCGTGGGCGTGGACACGGGCCTCGTGCACATTGCGGCGGCGCTCAAGCGGCCGACCGTCGAGTTGTACAATTTCGCGACCGCCTGGCGCACGGGCGGCTACTGGTCGCCGAACGTGGTCAATCTGGGCACGGCCGGCCAGCCGCCGACGCTCGCGCAGGTGAAGGGCGCGCTCGCGGGCTTCGGCCTGCTCTGACCGGCGGGAATCGCGCGCGCCTTGACCGGCGGCGGCTTCGGCGACGAAACCGGCTGCGAAGTATCAAGGCGGCGCACGGAACCTGCGGGTATAAAAATCGGCTCGCGCACGCGAGTCAGCGCGTAGCCAACGACGCAACACGCGCCGAGGCAACACGCAACGACGCAACACGGCACGTTGTGCCCCGAGGCCGACGCGCCACGCGTGCATTCAGATCACAGATCAAAGCGGACCCATGCCGGTCCATCGCTTCCAGGGGCGACCATGAACGAATCCCAGATCATCGAAATCACTTCCGGCGACTGGCACGGCCAGCAGCTTTCGCAGCCGCGCGAGACGCTCCTCGACGCCGTCGAGCAGGGCAAGGTGCTGTACTTCCCGAACCTGGCCTTCGCGATCGAAGGTCATGAGCGCGCGCTGCTCGACCCGGCTATCGCCGATCCCAAGCGCAAGAACATCAGCCTCGACCCGAACGGCGGCGCGCTGCACGGCGTGCTCGGCGACGCCAACGCGCAGGCCGCCGTGCGCGCGCTGATCGCGCGTTACCAGACCAACGCGCGCACGCTGGTGGACGGCCTCTTTCCCGAGTACACGGGCAAGCTGCGCGTGGCGCCCACGAGCCTGCGTCTGCATCAGGTGGAAACGCGCCAGACCTCGTGGCGCAAGGACGATTCGCGTCTGCACGTGGATGCGTTTCCGTCGCGGCCCAACTACGGCGAGCGCATCCTGCGCGTCTTCACCAACGTGAACCCGCACGGCGTGCCGCGCGTGTGGCGCGTGGGCGAGCCGTTCGAAGACATGGCGAAGCGCTTCCTGCCCAACATCAAGCCGCAGTTGCCGGGCTCCGCGTGGCTCCAGCATCTGCTGCACATCACCAAGTCGGCGCGCAGCGAGTACGACCATCTCATGCTGAACCTGCACGACGGCATGAAGGCCGACCTCGACTATCAGAAGGTGTGCCCGCAGGAGACCATCGGGTTTCCGCCGGGCAGCGTGTGGGTTTGCTTCTCCGATCACACCTCGCACGCCGTGATGTCCGGGCAGTTCATGATGGAACAGACCTTCTTCCTGCCCGCGAAAGACATGGTGCATCCGCAATGGGCGCCGCTCGGCATTCTCGAACGCCTCAAAGGCAAGGAACTGGTTTGAGCGCGCGCGTGACGATGGCCGCCGCCGTTCGCGCGGCGGCGCCGATTTTTTACGTCGATGTCGATGTCGATGTCGTCGATGTCGATGCCGCCGCTCCTGCCATTGCCGCCGCGCGCGCGGAGGCCCGATGCTGAGAGCGATCTATCGCGCGGCCTGGTGGCTGATCGCGCCGCTCGCGGTGCTGCGGCTCTACATCCGTTCGCGGCGCGAGCGCGGTTATCGCGAGCATATCGGCGAACGTTTCGGCTATTCGGCGGGGCGCCTGCCCGAGGACGACACGCCGCTGATCTGGGTGCACGCCGTGTCCGTGGGCGAGACGCGCGCGGCGCAACCGCTCGTCGACGCGCTGCTGGCCGCACGCCCCGACGCGCGCATCCTGCTCACGCACATGACGCCGGGCGGCCGCGCCACCGGCGAGCAGCTGTTCGGCGACCGCGTGCTGCGCTGCTATCTGCCCTACGACATGCCGCACGCGGTGCGGCGCTTTCTGCGCGCGTGGCGCCCCTCGCTCGGCCTGGTGATGGAAACCGAGGTGTGGCCCACGCTCATCGACGAATGCAAGCACGCCGACGTGCCGCTCGTGCTCACCAACGCGCGCATGTCGGCCCGTTCGGCGAAGCGCGCGGCGAAGTTCGGCGCGGGCGCGCGCGAGGTATTCGGCGGCTTCACGCGCGTGCTCGCGCAAAGTCCTTCCGACGCCGAACGCCTGAGCGCGCTCGGCGCGCGCAACGTGGCCGTGCTCGGCAATCTCAAGTTCGACATGGCGAGCCCGCCCGCGCTGATCGCACGCGGCCGCGACTGGCGTCGCGCAATCGGCACGCGGCCCGTGTGGGTCGCGGCCAGCACCCGCGAGGGCGAAGAAGAACTCGTGTTGCAGGCGTTCGAGGCGCTGAAGATGCCGGACGCCCTGCTGATTCTCGTGCCGCGCCATCCGCAGCGCTTCGACGAAGTGGCGGCGCTGGTCGAACGCAAGGGCTTGAAGCTCGCGCGGCGCTCGAAATGGGCACCGGCGGCGCCGGGCAAGAACGCGCAAGGCGGCTCGTCACAGGCATCGGCGGTATCCGTAGCGGCGTCGGCGGCGCTCAACGCCTTGCCGCACGACGTGAACATATTGCTCGGCGATTCGATGGGCGAAATGGGCGCGTACTACGCCGCCGCCGATCTCGCGTTCATCGGCGGAAGCTTGCTGCCGTTGGGCGGCCAGAACCTGATCGAAGCGTGCGCGGTGGGCGTGCCGGTGCTCATCGGCCCGCACGTGTTCAACTTCACGCAAGCCACCGCCGACGCCAAAGCGGCCGGTGCCTGCGAACAGGTGCAGGACCCGGCCGACCTCGCGCGCGCCTTGCGCGAACTGTTCGAGGACAAGTCGCGCCGCGTCGCCATGGGCGCGGCGGCGGCGGCCTTCGCGGCACGCCATCGCGGCGCGACCGCGCGCACGGTGGACGTGCTCTCCGCGCTGATCTGAAACGGCGGCACGCAGGCTTGCGTGCCGCGCGTTATCGACGAAATCTCGCCGAAATCTCGACTCAATCGGCGGAAAAAAACTCAGCCGACCAGCAACCCTTTCTTTTCGATGAAGCCCATCACCTGATCGAGCCCGTCGAGCGCCTTCAGGTTGCACATCACGAAGGGCCGCTCGCCGCGCATCTTCTTCGCGTCCGACGCCATGATGTCGAGATTCGCGCCCACGAGCGGCGCGAGGTCGGTCTTGTTGATGACGAGCAGGTCCGACTTCGTGATGCCGGGGCCGCCCTTGCGCGGAATCTTCTCGCCGCCCGCCACGTCGATCACGTAGATGGTGAGGTCCGACAACTCCGGGCTGAAGGTGGCCGCGAGATTGTCGCCGCCCGACTCGATGAACACGATGTCGGCGTCGGGGAAACGCGTGAGCATCTGGTCGACAGCCTCGAGGTTGATCGACGCATCTTCGCGAATGGCCGTGTGCGGGCAGCCGCCCGTTTCCACGCCCATGATGCGCTCGGCGGGCAGCGCGCCCGCCACCGTCAGCAAGCGCTGATCTTCCTTGGTGTAGATGTCGTTGGTGATGGCGACGAGGTCGTAGCGCTCGCGCATCGCCTTGCAGAGCATTTCGAGCAGCGTGGTCTTGCCGGAGCCGACCGGGCCGCCGACGCCGACGCGCAGCGGCGGCAGTTTCTTGGTTCGTTTGCTGGGTGCGTGCGAATTCATGGTGTGTCAGTGGCGAAGCGATTCAGGAGCGGAACAGTCGGGAGTACTGCGATTCGTGCCGCGACGACAAAATGCCGAGCTGCGGCGCGAACGTGTTGAGCGAGTCGGGCGGGGTGGCGAGCGCGCGCGCCACGGCGCGTTCGATCGCGGGCCGCAGCGCGACGAGAATGCGCTGCCCGGCGACCTGACCGAGCGGCACGGCCTTGAGCGCGGCGGCGGTCTGGTTCTCGACCCAGCTGAACGCGTAGGCGGCGAGCGTGGCATCGGCGGCGGCGTCGTGCGCGAAGGCCGCGAACGCGAACGCCGTGGGCTGCGCCACGGGCGTCATGCGATCGAGCGTGGCGCGGCGTTCGGTATCGCCCCATTCGAGCTGCGCGCATAGCTGGCGCAACGACCAGCCCATCTGCGAAGTTTCGCGGCGCAGTTCCGCCGATTCGCGGCTCGCGACGAATTCCGCGTTCGCCTCGATCAGCGCCGCGGCGTCGTGCGCGCGCCAGCGTTCGAGCTGATGCGCGAGAAACGGCAGTTCGCCGGGCGCGAGCACGGTGTCGAGACCGGCGGCGATCCAGCGTGAAGCGTCTTCGGCGTTGGCGATCAGGTTCGCTTCGATGGCCGCTTCGAGTCCCTGCGAGTAGCTGAACGCGCCAATCGGCAGCGCCGGCGAAGCGAGGTGCAGCAGCGCCGTGAGTTCAGCGATGTTCATGGCTGTGGTCGTGCGCGTGACCGTCGCAATGGCCGTGGTCGTGACCGCATTCGTGATCATGGTGGTCGTGATCGTCGTGATTGTGATCGTGAGCGTGCGCGTGCGCGTGGTCGTGCGAATGTCCGTGGTCATGCGCATGAGCATGACCATGATCGTGCGAATGCGCATGCCCGTGATGCTCGTCGTACACGCTTTGCGCGAGCGCGTAGTCTTCCGCGAAGGTTGCGTCGTGACCATGCCGATGCCCGCCGCCATAAGCGCCCGCTTCGGGCTGGAACGGCAGCTCGGCGCGTTCGACCTGCGCGCCGAGGCGCTTGAGCATGTCTTCGAGCACGGGATCGGCTTCGAGCTTGAGCGCGTCCACGCCCACTTCCACGGGCGTGTGGCGATTGCCGAGGTGATACGCGGCGCGCATGAGCGTGAGGCGATCGGGCGCGCGCACGAGCAGCACGCTTTCGGCCGCCGCGATCACGCGCACGAGGCCGCCGTCGTCGGCCACGAGCACGTCGCCGTCGCGCAGCACCGTGCCGCGCGGCAGCACGACACCCACTTCCTCGCCACTGTCGAGCGTGGCCGCGAAGCGGCTCTTGCAGCGCGCGTCGTACGCCAGCGTGAGCGTGGGCGCGCGCTTGACGAGCACGTCCGCGAGCCTGGCGTTGAGTCGTTTGTCGATCGTGCGCATATCAAACCATCAGAACAAAAAGTAACGTTGCGCCATCGGCAGAACGGTGGCGGGCTCGCACGTGAGCAACTGCCCGTCGGCAACGACCTGATACGTTTCCGGATCGACGCGAATATTGGGTTGCCACGCGTTGTGGATCATGTCGGCCTTCGTCACGTTGCGGCAGTTGCGCACCGCGACCACGCGCTTTTGCAGCCCGTAGCGCTCGGTCACACGCTTGTCGAGCGCGAGCTGCGAGACGAACGTGAGCGAGGTCTGCGCGAGCGCGCGGCCGCGCGTGGCGAACATCTCGCGATAGTGCACGGGCTGCGGCGTGGGAATCGACGCGTTGGGGTCGCCCATCTGCGCGAGCGCGATCATGCCGCCCTTGAGGATCAGCGAAGGCTTGATGCCGAAGAACGCCGGATCCCAGAACACGAGGTCGGCCCATTTGCCCGGCTCGATCGAGCCCACTTCGTGCGCGATGCCGTGCGTGAGCGCGGGATTGATCGTGTACTTCGCCACGTAGCGCTTCACGCGGAAGTTGTCGTGACGCCCGCTGTCTTCGGGCAGGGCGCCGCGCTGCACCTTCATCTTGTGCGCGGTCTGCCACGTGCGGATGATGACTTCGCCCACGCGGCCCATTGCCTGGGAATCCGAAGAAAGCATCGAAAGCGCGCCGAGATCGTGCAGGATGTCCTCGGCGGCGATGGTTTCGCGGCGAATGCGCGACTCCGCGAACGCGATGTCTTCGGCAATCGACGGATCGAGGTGATGGCACACCATCAGCATGTCGAGATGTTCGTCGAGCGTGTTGACGGTGTACGGGCGCGTGGGATTGGTCGAGGAGGGCAGCACGTTTGGCTCGCCGCACACCGCGATGATGTCGGGCGCATGGCCGCCGCCCGCGCCCTCGGTGTGATACGTGTGGATCGTGCGGCCCTTGAACGCGCCGACGGTGGCTTCGAGAAAGCCCGCTTCGTTGAGCGTGTCGGTGTGGATGGCCACCTGCGTGTCGGTGGCGTCGGCCACCGTGAGGCAGTTGTCGATCGCGGCGGGCGTCGAGCCCCAGTCTTCGTGCAGCTTCAGGCCGATCGCGCCCGCGGCGATCTGTTCCTCGGCGGGCTTCGGCAGGCTCACGTTGCCCTTGCCGAGAAAGCCCAGGTTGATCGGCCAGCCGTCGGCGGCTTGCAGCATGCGCTCCATGTGCCACGGTCCCGGCGTGCAGGTCGTGGCGTTGGTGCCGGTGGCGGGACCGGTGCCGCCGCCGAGCATGGTGGTCACGCCCGAGGCGAGCGCCTCGTCGATCTGCTGCGGGCTGATGAAGTGGATGTGCGTGTCGATGCCGCCCGCCGTGACGATCTGGCCTTCGCCCGCGATCACTTCGGTCGCCGCGCCGATGGGAATCGTCACGCCCGGTTGCACGTCGGGATTGCCGGCCTTGCCGATCTTCCAGACGCGGCCGTCCTTGATGCCGATGTCGGCCTTCACGATGCCCCAGTGATCGACGATCACGGCGTTCGTGACCACGGTATCGGCGACTTCGGCGTGCACGCGCTGCGACTGGCCCATGCCGTCGCGGATCACCTTGCCGCCGCCGAACTTCACTTCGTCGCCGTACACGGTGTAGTCGCGCTCGATTTCGATGAGGAGCTCGGTGTCGGCGAGACGCACGCGGTCGCCGGTCGTGGGGCCGAACATCTCCGCGTAGGCGCGGCGGCCGATCTTCAATGTCATGTCGGATTCCTGATGAATTCGAAGCGTGGGCGCAAGGCGGCCGCCTAGAGCGGACCCATCACCTTGCCGTTGAAGCCGTAGACGGCACGATCGCCCGCGAGCGCGACGAGTTCGACCGTGCGCTCCTGGCCGGGCTCGAAGCGCACGGCCGTGCCCGCCGCGATGTTCAGGCGGAAGCCGCGCGCGGCTTCGCGGTCGAACGCGAGTGCTTCGTTGACTTCGTAGAAGTGGTAGTGCGAACCGATCTGCACGGGGCGGTCGCCCGTGTTCGCGACCGTCACGCTAACGGTTTCGCGGCCCGCGTTGAGTTCGATTTCGCCATCGTCGATGAGCATTTCGCCGGGGATCATGGTCGGGTGCGTTGCCTGTTCACGGAATCGGGTGATGGACGGTGACGAGCTTGGTGCCGTCGGGGAAGGTCGCTTCCACCTGAATGTCGGGGATCATCTCGGGCACGCCTTCCATCACGTCTTCGCGCGCGAGCAGCGTGGTGCCGTAGTGCATGACCTCGGCGACGGTCTTGCCGTCGCGCGCCGCTTCCATCAGCGCGGCGCTGATAAAGGCGACCGCTTCCGGGTAGTTGAGCTTGAGGCCGCGCGCGCGGCGCCTTTCGGCGAGCAGCGCGGCGGTGAAGATCAGGAGCTTGTCTTTCTCGCGTGGCGTGAGCTTCATCGTGTGGTGTCGGTGGGAGACGATCGGCCCAGCATAGCGGAGCCAATTTACGGACGCATTTCGGGCGCGCGCGAGCGTGCATTCGCGGTGCTCGCGCGTGCAAGCTCACAGCAAGCTATATGCCAATGATGGGGACAGTAGGGGAAGTGGCTTGATGTGCACCGTGTTCGTGCAGGTCATGCGCCATGGCGAACATGCTGCGGCGCAACGTGGTGCGTGCGCGCCTTGTGTTGGTGCGTGATCGCGCCTTGTCAGGTATTCCACAGCCGCAGCGGCGCGGCCTTCGCGCCATGCACGAACGGCCGCAGTTGCGACCAGCATTGCGTGAGCGTGTGCTGCAACGGTTCCATCGAACGCGCCACCACGCGCACGAGCAGCACGCCCGGCGCCACGCAACTCGCGCCGGAGCGCAACGCGTCGTCGAAGGGCAGCGTGGCCGCGAGATCCTGCGCGAGCGCATCCGTGCAAGCGGGGCCGATCGCCCACAGCACGCCGAACGACGGATAGCCCGCGAGACCTTGCGGCGCGTCGCGCAGCGGGTCGGCGGCGTCGATCAGCGCGCGTTCGAACCAGAGGAGGTCGGTAGCGTCTTCGTTATTCGATGCCGCGCGCATCACGCGTGTGACGGCCCGCATCATGCCCGCCGACCAGCGCTCGCCCGCGGCCTGGCGGCCCAGTTGCGTGGCGTCCCAGCCGATGGCGGTCGCGCCTTCGGCCAGCGTGAGCGCGAATTCGAGTTCCGCGTGCGCGTGATCGAACACGAGATTGTTCTGCGGCAGCCAGTCGAGTTTCGCGTTCTCGCCCACGTGAATATGAATGCGCTGGCGCGCCACGCGGCCGTTGGACTTGTACCACTTGGTCGCGCCGGGCGTGGTGAGCACGGCATGCGCGCGCTCGCCCACCTTCACGTCGAGGTCGAGCCGGTCGCCGCCCGCGATGCCCGCCGGCGGATGCACGATCACCGTATGGCAGATCGCGTCGCCTTCGGGGTAGAGCGGGCGTTGCACGCGCAGCGGCCCCACGTGCCGCTTGTGCGTGAGCGCGCTGCGCCCGCTCGCCTGCTGCTCGAAACCGAGTTCGAGCTTCGCGGCCCATTCGGGTTGAGCCGCCGTTCGAGGCGTGCCAGCCGCGGTCGTGCGGGCGAGTGCGGCGTGATCTTCGTGAAGCGACATGCGGGCAGTGTGGGCGGAGCGATTCGTGGCCGGGAGAATACCACGCGAAAAAACGCCGCTCGTGCGTTACACCGCGATCATCTCGCGCACGCCGTCGGTGTCCATGCTCGCGCCCGTGCCGCCCGCCACGATCTCGCCGCGGCTCATCACCCAGTAGCGGTCCGCAATGGCTTTCGCGAAGTCGTAGTACTGCTCGACGAGCAGCACCGTCATCTGCATCTCTTCCACGAGGCGGCGCAGCGTGCGGCCAATGTCCTGGATGATCGACGGCTGGATGCCTTCGGTCGGCTCGTCGAGAATCAGCAGCGTGGGGTCGCTCATGAGCGCGCGGCCGATCGCCAGTTGCTGCTGCTGGCCGCCCGAGAGATCGCCGCCGCGCCGCGACTTCATGTCCTTGAGCACGGGAAAGAGTTCGTAGATGTGCGCGGGCACGCCCGAGGGCATGCGCTTCTTGCTCGCCGCGCCCACCAGCAGGTTTTCTTCCACCGTGAGGCGCGGGAAGATGTCGCGGCCCTGCGGCACGTAGGCGAGGCCGTGCGCGACGCGCGCATGCGTGGGCAGCTTCGTGAGCGTCTCGCCGCGCCACGCGATCGCGCCGTTCTTCGTCGGCACGACGCCCATCAGGCAGCGCAGCAGCGTGGTCTTGCCCACGCCGTTGCGGCCGAGCAGCACGGTCAGTTCGCCTTCGGGCACCGTCATCGAGACATTGCGCAGGATGTGGCTGCCGCCATAGTATTGATTCAGCGATTCGATGGTTAGCATGGCGAAATAAGTGGCAAGAGGGGGCTAGCGGCCCAGATACGATTCGATCACGGTTTCGTCGCGCTTCACCTCGTCGAGCGTGCCGTGCGCGAGCACGCTGCCTTCGGCCATCACGGTCACGCGGCCCGTCTCGCCCGCGAGCGCCGCCACGAACTCCATGTCGTGCTCGACCACCATCATCGAGCAACTGCCGCGCAGGCGGTTGAGCAGCGTGGCGAGTTCCATCGTCTCGTCGTCGGTCATGCCCGCGGCGGGTTCGTCGAGCAACAGCAGTTGCGGCTTCTGCATCAGCAGCATGCCGATCTCGAGGCGCTGCTTCTGGCCGTGCGAGAGTTCGCCCGCGAGCCGCCGCGCGTCGCTCTCGAGCCGGATCACTTCGAGCGTCTCCTCGATCTTCGCCTGCGCTTCGCGGCCGAGGCGCGCGCGCAAGGTGGCGAACCAGCCTTTGTCGGCCTTCATCGCCAGTTCGAGGTTTTCCCACACAGGGTGCTGCTCGAACACGGTGGGCTTCTGGAACTTGCGGCCAATGCCCGCGCGCGCGATCGACGGTTCGTTCATGCGCGTGAGGTCGAGCGTCTGGCCGAGAAACACCTTGCCCGAATCGGGCGAGGTCTTGCCCGTGATCACGTCCATCATCGTGGTCTTGCCTGCGCCGTTCGGGCCGATGATGCAGCGCAGCTCGCCCACGTCGATCGTGAGCGAAAGCTGGTTGAGCGCGCGAAAACCGTCGAAGCTCACGGTCACGTCTTCGAGGTAGAGGATCGTGCCATGCGAGATGTCGATGGCGCCGGGCTCGACCACGTGGCCGAGACCCGCCACGCCCGAGAGCGTGAGCGCTTCGCCGTCTTCGGCGTTATCCGCGTTGTCGAACGGATTGTGGTTGAGCGGATCGTTGAGGATCGAATGGCCGTTCATTGGCGTGGGCTCCGGCGGCGCTTGAGGAGTTCGAACAATCCCATGATGCCGTTGGGCAACAGGAGCGGCACGAGCACGAACATGAGGCCTAAGAAGAACAGCCAGTATTCGGCGAAGTAGGCGGTGAAGAAGCTCTTCGCGCCGTTCACGGCGAATGCGCCGATGATCGGCCCGATCAGCGTGCCGCGTCCGCCCACGGCCACCCAGATCGCCATTTCGATCGAGTTCGCGGGCGACATCTCGCTCGGGTTGATGATGCCCACTTGCGGCACGTAAAGCGCGCCCGCGATGCCGCACAGCACCGCCGAAAGCGTCCACACGAACAGCTTGTAGCCGAGCGGGCTGTAGCCGAGGAACATGAGGCGCGTTTCGCCGTCGCGCACGGCGGTGACCACGCGGCCGAGCTTGGACGTGACGATCGCGCGCGCCGCGAGAAACGCCGCCACGAGCACGGCGAAGGTCAGCAGGAACAGCGTCGCGCGCGTGCCCGGATGCGTGATGGGCATGCCGGCGATGCGCTTGAAGTCCGTGAAGCCGTTGTTGCCGCCGAAGCCGGTTTCGTTGCGGTAGAACAGCAGCATGGCCGCGAACGTCATGGCCTGCGTGATGATCGACAGATACACGCCTTTCACGCGCGAGCGGAACGTGAAGAAGCCGAACACCCACGCGACCACGGCAGGCACCAGCACGACCAGCAGCAAGGCATACGCGAGATGGTCGGTGCCTTCCCAATACCACGGCAGGCTGTGCCAGTTCAGGAACACCATGAAGTCGGGCAGATTGCTGCCGTACACGCCTTCGTGGCCGATCGCGCGCATCAGATACATGCCGATCGCGTAGCCGCCCAGCGCGAAGAACAGGCCGTGGCCGAGGCTCAGGATGCCGCAGTAGCCCCACACCAGATCGAGCGCGAGGGCGGCGATCGCGTAGCACATGAACTTGCCGCCGAGCGTCATCGCGTAGGCGGAAAGATGCAGCGCGCTCGATTGCGGCAGCACCAGCGCGCACAGCGGCACGCCGATCGCCATCACGAGCATCAGCACGATCAGCGCGAGCCACGCGCGCGGCGAGAGCAGGGCGGGGCGCGCGGGCAGGCCGAGCGCGAAGGTTTCCGCGCGATCGTCGGGGGCGCCGTCGGGCGCGTGACGCGCGGGAGAAGTGGAAGTCGCGAGCGTCATCATCAAGCCTCCGCGCTACGGCCCTTGAGGGCGAACAGGCCCTGCGGACGCTTCTGGATGAACAGCACGATCAGCACGAGCACGGCGATCTTCGCGAGCACCGCGCCCCAGAACGGCTCGATCGCCTTGGAAACGAGCCCGAGGCCGAAGCCGCCGATCACCGTACCCGCGATCTGGCCCACACCGCCGAGCACCACGGCCATGAACGAGTCGATGATGTAGCTCTGGCCGAGGTCGGGTCCGACGTTGCCGATCTGCGAGAGCGCGCAGCCGCCGAGACCGGCGATGCCCGCGCCGAACGCGAACGCCCACGCATCCACGCGCGCCGTGCGCACGCCCACGCAGGCGGCCATGCGGCGGTTCTGCGTGACGGCGCGCACGAACAGGCCGAGGCGCGTTTTGGTGAGCACGCCCCACGCGATCGCCACGACGATCAGCGCGAACGCGAGAATCGCGAGGCGGTTGTACGGCAGGATCAGGTTGGGCAGCACGGTGAGACCGCCGCTCATCCATGAAGGGTTTTGCACCTGCACGTTCTGCGCGCCGAAGATCATGCGCGTGGCCTGAATCAGGATCAGGCTGATGCCGAAGGTCGTGAGCAGCGTTTCGAGCGGGCGGCCGTAGAGATGGCGAATCACGAGCCGCTCGATCACGGCGCCCACCAGCGCGGCGGCCACGAACGAGGCGGGAATCGCGAACAGCGGATACCAGTCGAACGCGCCCGGCGCATAGCGTTGCACGAGCGTTTGCACGACGTAGGTGGCGTACGCGCCGATCATCAGAAACTCGCCGTGCGCCATGTTGATCACGCCGATCAAACCGTAGGTGATGGCGAGGCCGAGCGCGGCGAGCAGCAGCACGCTGCCGAGCGAGAGACCGGCGAACAGCGTGCCCGCGATCTCGCTGCGGCGCTGGATGGAGTCGAGCGAATCGATGCCGGCTTGCGCGGCGGCGCGCACGCGCGCGTCGGGTTCGTTGAACGCGCCGCTCGCGTTCTTCGCGACGAGCGGACGCAGCAGCTCGTACATGTCGAGATCGTGGCGCGCGGCCACGAGTTGCGTGGCTTCGAGTCGCGTGTCGGCGTTGGGGTCGCGCAGCGCGGTCATGGCCCAGAGCGTGTCGAGGCGGCGCTTGAGCGCGGCGTCGGTTTCCTTCGCGCGGGCGGCGTCGATCAGCGGTTTCATCGACGGATCGGGATTCTTCAGCAGCGCCGCCACGGCCGCGCGGCGCGTTTCCAGATCGGGCGAGCCGAGTTGCAGGCCCGAGAGCGCGCCGGCCACTTTCGAGCGCAGCAGGTTGTTGAGCGTGATGGGTTGCGCGCTGGAGGCGACATCGGCGGAAACGGGTTTGCCGGTCGCTGCGTCTTTCGCGGTGTCGCCGTCCTGCACCAGCACTTCGCCGGAATCGGTGGCGGTGACGTTCTCTTCGGAGAGCGCCTTCAACAGCGCGAGCGAGGCGGCGTCGTGCGTGGCGATGAGCTTGTCGATGGCGGCGGACTTCGCGTCGAAGTCGTCGGCGCCGAGCGGCGCGACATCGGCGGCATCGAGCGCGAACGCCGTCGAGCTGAGGCAGGCGAGCAGCGCGCTCGCGCATAAGGCGCGCAGGCAGTGGCGTAGTGTCATGTTCGAAGCCGGTAGTACTTCAGTGTCAGACCTGCGATGAAACTGCGGTGCCGGAAAGCCGCACACGGCCCATGAAACCGTGCCCGGCTTTTCCGGCGTGCGCGTTACGCCACGCGGCGGCGGCGCAGGAACTCGGGAATCGAGCTCACGACGTCCGGCTTGCCCTGGTTGCCCGGAATGTACGGGCTCCACGGCTGCGCGCGAATCGTGGTCTTGGTGCGCCACACGACGTTGAACTGGCCGTCGGCGCGCACTTCGCCGATCATCACCGGTTTGTGCAGATGGTGGTTGCCGTCCATCTCCAGCGTGAAGCCCGAAGGCGCGGCGAACTTCTGGCCGATCATCGCCACGCGCACCTTGTCCACCTCGGTGCTCTTCGCCTTCTCCACGGCCTGCTTCCACATGTGCATGCCAACGAAGGTCGCTTCCATCGGGTCGTTGGTGACGCGCTTCGAGCCGCCGGGCAGATTGTTCTTCTTCACCCAGTCGGCGAACATCGCCTTGAATTTCGTGTTCTCGGGATTGCGCAGCGACATGAAGTAGTTCCACGCCGCGAGGTTGCCCACGAGCGGCTTCGTGTCGATACCGCGCAACTCCTCTTCGCCCACCGAAAACGCGACCACGGGCACGTCGGTCGCCTTCACGCCCTGGTTGCCGAGTTCCTTGTAGAACGGCACGTTCGAGTCGCCGTTCACGGTCGAGATCACGCAGGTCTTGCCGCCCTGCGCGAAGGTCTTGATGTTCGCGACGATGGTCTGATAGTCGCTATGACCGAACGGCGTGTAGACCTCCTGAATATCGGCGTCCTGCACGCCCTTCGAGTGCAGGAACGCGCGCAGGATCTTGTTGGTCGTGCGCGGATACACATAGTCGGTGCCGAGCAGGAAGAAGCGCTTGGCGCCGCCGCCTTCGGCGCTCATCAGATATTCGGTGGCGGGCAGCGCCTGCTGGTTCGGCGCGGCGCCCGTGTAGAACACGTTGCGCGACATTTCCTCGCCTTCGTACTGCACCGGGTAGAACAGCAGACCGTTGAGTTCCTCGAACACGGGCAGCACCGACTTGCGCGAGACGGAGGTCCAGCAGCCGAACACCACCGCGACCTTGTCCTGGGTGATGAGCTGACGCGCCTTTTCGGCGAACAGCGGCCAGTTCGAAGCCGGATCGACCACGACCGGTTCGAGCTGGCGGCCCATCACGCCGCCGTTTTTGTTGATTTCGGCGATCGTCATGAGCGCCGTGTCCTTGAGCGACGTCTCGGAGATGGCCATGGTCCCCGAGAGCGAATGCAAAATGCCGACCTTGATCGGGCCGGTGCCGGCGTCCGCGGCCTGCGCGAACGGCACGCGTCCCGCCACCGCGAGTGCGCCCGACATCGTTCCGAGTTTCAACAGACTGCGACGTTTCATGTATCTGCCCCTTGCGTGGAAGTATTCAGTCGTGGGTCTGGGCGCGCCGCCTGGAAGCCGGAAGTCGCGCGCCGCCCGTTGGTATGGCCAGTCTTGCGCGTCCTCTTCTGCAAGCTTGATGCCAGTTCACACGCAAGGGGCCGCGCTTGCCCCATCAGGCGTCAAGCGATGCGGCGAGCATGCGCCGTCGCACGAAGGCGGTGCGATCGTGGTGCAGGGCGACGCATGTTCGGGCGCGTTGCCTCGTCTCAGTGCGTAATGGGCGCGCAAGGATGGCGCGTGGGCGCAAGCGGCGCGCGAGCGCGCGCTGCATCGTTGTGCATGCGGCGCGCGGCGAGGCTTGCGATTGGATGGGCGTAGAAATGACGCAGGGCGCGGTCGTGAAACCGCGCCCTGCGCTTAGTCGGACTCAATCAGCGTGTTCGTTGCGGGCGCAACGTCCCGCCGATCAGCTTGTTGGCGACGATCAGTAGGTGGGCACCTTCGGGTCGACCTGTTTCGACCACGCGTCAATGCCGCCTTGCAGATTGAACACCTTCGTGAAGCCACGCGAGTCCAGGAACATCGCGACCTGGGCGCTGCGCGCGCCATGGTGGCAGACGCACACGATCTGCGCTTCGTCGTCGAGTTCTTCGCTGCGCGCGGGAATCTCGCGCATCGGGATCGAGACGCTGCCTTCGATCTTCGCCGTTTCGATTTCCCAGGGCTCGCGCACGTCGAGCAGGACGGGCGCGGGACGGGACGAATCGGCGAGCCATTCGGCGAGGGCGGGGGCGGTCAGATTCTGCATGGCAAACTCGGTCGATGAAGTCAGGCGAAAGATTAGAACTTGAAGCGCGGCAGTTGCACGGCGTTTTGCAGCGCCTCGACATACGTTTCGAACACGGCGGCAATGCGGAACTGTTTTTCGTCGATGCGCGTGATGATCTGCGCTTCCATGACCGGCGCGCCGCCCACGAACGCGGCGAGCCGGCCGCCCACCTTGAGTTGTTCCAGCAGTTCCTGCGGCACCACGGGCAGGCCGCCCGAGACGCAGATCACGTCGTAGGGCGCGTTCGTGGCCCAGCCGCGCGCGCCGTCGCCGGCCACGACTTCGGCGTTCAGCACGCCGTTCTTCACGAAGTTGGCGCGCGCGAACTCGGCGAGTTCCGTGTCGATCTCCACCGTCAGCACCTTCTGCGCGCGGTGCGCGAGCAGCGCGGCCATGTAGCCGGAACCCGCGCCGATCTCGAGCACGCTTTCGTGCTTCTTCACGGCGAGTTCCTGCAGCACGCGGGCCTCGACGCGCGGCGCCAGCATGTGCTGGCCGTTGGGCAGCGGCAGTTCGAGGTCGGCGAACGCAATCTCGGTATAGGCCGCGGGAACGAAATGCTCACGCTTGACGATGGAAAGCAGGTTCAGCACGTCCTGGTCGAGCACGTCCCAGGGGCGAATCTGCTGTTCGATCATGTTGAAACGCGCTTGTTCGATGTTCATGGTCACTCGGCGTTATGGTTCGAATCGGTTCGAGAGCGGGGATTCCGGCGCCCGGCGCGGCATGCGGAACGCCGCCGGGCAACCGCAGAATTGTAGCAAACCGGCTTTGGGCCGCGCCTTGCCGCTAACAGGGCAAATGAGCGGATTCCATGACCTGCGGCGGCGGGTTGGGGCCGGATTCGCCTCGGACGCGGTTTGCCGATGTCGCCAAGGCGCCGACTCGGTGTTTATCCTGGCCACGAACGCCTTGCGGTTTTGCGCAGGAAGCACCAAAAATGTAATCGATTACATCCGAGGCTTCGATCGCCGACATGCCGCTGTCATCGCCGCAATCGTCAGACCATACGCCCGAGGCCGCCGGGGAGGGCGCGGTGCGCGCCGACTCCATCGCGGCGGTCGCGCAGCGCGTGGGCGTTTCGGTGGCGACGGTCTCGCGCGTGCTCAACGGCCACGCCAACGTGCGCGACGCCACCCGCGCCCGCGTGCTCGCCGAAGTGGAGGCGAGCGGCTACCGCATCAACGAACTCGCGCGCAACCTGCGCACGGCCGAAAGCCGCCTGTTGCTGACGATGGTGCCCGACTTCGGCAATCCGTTTTACGCCGAGATCGTGCGCGGCATCGACAGCGTCGCGCGTCAGCACGGCTATTTCATGTTGCTGTGCGACACCGGCGCCGACGCGGGCCGCGAGCGCAGCTACTTCGACCTGCTGCGCCGCCATCGCGCGGACGGCGCGATCTGTCTCGATCCGGCCACGGTCCAGCACGCGCTCGCGGCCGAATCCACGGCGCTGCCGTGGGTCGCGTGCTGCGAGTACGACCCGGCAATGGGCGTGCCGTATGTGGGCATCGACAATTACCGCGCCGCGCACGACGCCGTGCGGCACTTGATCGCGCGGGGGCGTCGCCGCGTCGCGCTCATCAATTCCGACGAACACTATGGGTACGCGCAGCAGCGCCGCGACGGCTGGCGCGACGCGCTCGCCGAAGCGGGCATCGCCGCGCGCGACGCGTGGCGCGTGAACGTGAACTGTCTCGACTACGACGCGGGCGCGCAGGCGGCCGCCGCGCTCATGCAGTTGCCCGCGACCGAGGCACCCGACGCGATCTTCGCGGTCTCGGACACGCTCGCCGTGGGAGTGCTCAACGGCCTGCGCGGCGTGGGCCGGCGCGTGCCGCACGACGTGGCCGTGGTGGGTTTCGACGACCTCGCGCTGGCCGCGCAGATCGATCCGCCGCTCACGACCATCGCGCAGCCCATGCGCGAACTCGGCGAGACGGCCGCGCGGCTCTTGCTGCGGCGCTTCGCCGAGCCGCGCGCCAGGGTGCCGGGCGTGCTGCTGCCGCATCGGCTCGTGGTGCGCGCGAGCGGCTGAGGAAGGCGATGACGAAGGTGAATGAAGAAGCAGGTGAAGGAGCAGGTGAATTAGCGGTGGAGACCCGTGGTGTGGCAGGGCGGGTGGCCGGCGAGCCATCCGCCTCGCACTGCTAGCCGACAACTTCGAGGAGGAGCGCACGCCCATGAGCGTCGCCGTGAAGTTCAACGACATCCGCAAGGACTTCGGTCCCGTGCGCGTACTGCACGGCGTGAGCTTCGAGCTCGCGCCCGGCCGCATCCACGGTTTGCTCGGCGAGAACGGCGCGGGCAAGTCCACGCTCATGAAGATCCTCGCGGGCTACGAGCGCGCGAGCGCGGGCGAGTGTCTCGTCGACGGCGTGGCGCGCGACTTCGAGGGTTCGCGCGCCGCCGAAGCCGCGGGCATCGTGCTGATCCATCAGGAGTTCAATCTCGCCGAGCACCTGAGCATCGCGCAGAACATCTTTCTCGGTCACGAGAAGCGCAAAGGCTTGCTCGTCGACGATACGGCGATGCGCCGCGAAGCGCGCGAGCTGCTCGCGCAAGTCGGCCTCGCGCGCGACCCCGACACGAAGGTGCGCGAGCTGATCGTCGCTGAAAAGCAGCTCGTGGAAATCGCCAAGGCGCTCTCGCGGCACGCGCGCCTGCTCATCATGGACGAGCCCACGGCCACGCTCACGCCGTCCGAAACCGCGCGCCTGTTCGCGTTGATGACGAAGCTGCGCGCGGGCGGCACCACGCTCGTCTACATCTCGCACAAGCTCGACGAAGTCGAGCGCATCACCGACGACGTGATCGTGATGCGCGACGGCCGCTTCGTGGCCGCGAGCGCGACCGCCGGGCTCGCGCGGCAGCAGATGGCCAACTTGATGGTGGGCCGCGACGTCTCCGACATGTTCCCCGACAAAACCGAGGTGAGCGCGAGCGCGCCCGTGGCGCTACGCGTGAAGCAGCTCTCGGTGCCCGACTGGGTGGAGGATCTCAGCTTCGAGGTGCGCGCGGGCGAGATTCTCGGCTTCGCGGGACTCGTGGGCGCGGGGCGCAGCGAGGCGTTCGAGGCGATCGTCGGGTTGCGGCGCAAGCTCGCGGGCGAGATCGAAATCGAGGGGCGCGCGGTGACGCTGCGCCACCCGCGCGACGCCATGCGCCACGGCCTCACGTATCTGAGCGAGGACCGCAAGGGGCGCGGCCTGCACATGAACCTGAGCCTGCAGGACAACCTCACGCTCATGACGCTCGAACACTACGGGCGCCCGCTGCTCGACCTCAAGGCCGCGCGCCGCGCGCTCGAAAAAGCGGTGCGCGACTTCGGCATTCGCACGGGCAACCTCGACGCCCGCGCGCGCATGCTCTCGGGCGGCAACCAGCAGAAGCTCGCGCTCGCCAAGTTCCTGCAACCGGACCCGCGCGTGATCGTGCTCGACGAACCCACGCGCGGCGTGGACGTGGGCGCGAAACGCGACATCTATTTCCTGATCCAGCGGCTCGCGGCCTCGGGGCGCGCGGTCGTCGTGATTTCGTCCGAGCTGATCGAATTGATCGGCCTCGCGCACCGCGTGGCCGTGATGCGCGCGGGCACGCTCGTCGCCACGCTCGGCCGCGAGCACCTGAACGAAGAGGAGCTGATCGCCCATGCAACCGGCACCCACTGAAGCGACGCCCGAAGCGCGCGGGGCGCGCGCCGCCGCCGCGCGCTTCGTCCACCGGCTCGCGAGCATCGGGCCGCTCATCGGCCTGATCCTGCTCTGCGTGCTCGGCACGTTGCTCAACCGCGACTTCGCGACCGTCGACAACCTGCTCAACGTGCTCACGCGCACCTCGTTCATCGGCATCATCGCGGTGGGCATGACCTTCGTGATCATCTCGGGCGGCATCGATCTCTCGGTGGGCTCGATGGCCGCGCTCATCGCGGGCGTGATGATCTGGACGATGAACACGCTCGCCAACGCCAATGCGCTGGCGCCGTTCGCGATCGTCGCGCTCGGCATCGTCATCGCGCTGGTGCTGGGCGCCGTGTTCGGCCTCGCGCACGGCTTGCTCATCACGCGCGGGCGCATCGAACCGTTCATTGTCACGCTGGGCACGCTCGGCATCTTCCGCTCGGTGCTCACGTGGCTCGCCGACGGCGGCGCGCTCACGCTGCAGAACCATCTCGCCGATCTGTACGGGCCCGTGTATTACGCGAGCCTGTTCGGCATTCCGGTGCCCGTGTGGGTGTTCGCGCTCACGGCGGCGGGCGGCGCGCTCATCCTCAATCGCACGGCGTTCGGGCGGCACGTGCAGGCGATCGGTTCGAACGAACTCGTGGCGCGTTATGCGGCCATCCGCGTCGATCGCGTGAAGTGCGCGACCTACGTGCTGCTAGGCATGTGCGTGGGCGTGGCGACCGTGCTCTACGTGCCGCGCCTCGGTTCCGCCACGCCCACGACCGGGCTGCTCTGGGAACTCGAAGCGATCGCGGCCGTGGTGGTGGGCGGCACGGCGCTCAAGGGCGGCGAGGGGCGCGTGGCGGGCACGGTGGTGGGCGCGGTGCTGCTCTCGGTGATCGCCAATATCCTCAATCTCACGAGCATCATCAGCGTGTATCTGAATGCGGCGGTGCAGGGCGTGGCGATCATCGCCGTGGCGTTCCTGCAGCGTGGCAGGCGGTAAGGATTCGATGGCAGTTCGGCTTTTGATTCGGATGACGAAATAACCTCGCATGACCCACAATCAACGCGAAAGCGGCAAGGAGACGGCATCATGAAGACGACGATCAAGACGGTACTGCGGGCAATGAGTGCGGGCGCGCTGGCGCTCGGCGTGGCGGCAACCTTCGGTGCGGGCGTGGCGCGCGCGGACGAGAAGGTCACGCTCGGCGTGGCGATTCCCACCGCCGATCACGGCTTCACGGGCGGTATCGTGTGGTGGGCCAACGAGGCGAAGAAGGAACTGGAGAAGGCGCACCCGGACCTCAAGGTGATCGTCAAGACGGCCGCCAACGCGCCCGACCAGGCGAACCAGTTGCAGGATCTCGTGACGGTGAACAAGATCAACGCGCTCGTGATCTTCCCGTTCGAATCGGCTTCGCTCACGCAGCCGGTGGCGCAGGTCAAGAAGAAGGGCGTGTACGTGACCGTGGTCGATCGCGGCCTGACCGACACCAGCGCGCAAGATGCCTACGTAGCCGGCGACAACACGGCGTTCGGCAAGATTCCAGCCGAATATCTCGCGAAGCAGCTGAACGGCAAAGGCGATATCGTCGCGCTGCGCGGCATTCCCACCACGCTCGACAACGAGCGCTGGACCGCGTTCACGAACGTGTTGAAGGGTTATCCGAACATCAAGATTCTCGACGCGAAGTACGCGAACTGGAATCGCGACGACGCGTTCCGCACCATGCAGGATTACCTCACGCGCTTCAAGCATATCGACGCCGTGTGGGCCGCCGACGACGACATGGCCGTGGGCGTGATGAAGGCCATCGACCAGGCCAAACGCACCGACGTCAAGATCGTGTTCGGCGGCGCGGGCTCGAAAGACATGGTCAAGCGCGTGATGGACGGCGATCCGCTCGTGAAGGCCGATGTGTCGTATTCGCCGAAGTTCATCTACGACGCGATCAAGCTCACGGCCGAAGCGCGCCTGCAGGGCAAGCCGCTGCCCGCGACGACGATCATTCCTTCGGTGCTCATCACGAAGGACAACGCGAAGCAGTTCTATTTCCCGGATTCGCCGTTCTGATCGAAACCTGTTCATAGCCAGCGCACCGGGAGGCAAGAGCCGATGAAAACGATCAAGGGTCCGGCGATTTTTCTCGCGCAGTTCCTCGGCGAGGACGCGCCGTTCGACAGCTTCGCGCACATGGCCGAATGGGCCGCGCAGCTCGGCTACAAAGGCATCCAGGTGCCCACCGACGCGCGGCTGATCGATCTCGCGCAAGCCGCGTCGAGCGTGGCGTATTGCGACGACCTGCGCCAGCAGGCCGACGACGCGGGCGTGACGATCACCGAGCTGTCCACGCATCTGCAAGGGCAGCTCGTGGCCGTGCATCCCGCGTACGACACGCTGTTCGACGGCTTCGCGCCGCCGCACGTGCGCAACGACCGCGAGGCGCGCACGGCGTGGGCCGTCGAGCAGTTGATGCTGGCGGCGCGCGCCTCGAAGAACCTCGGCTTGAACACGCACGTGACGTTTTCGGGCGCGCTCGCGTGGCCGTACGTGTACCCGTGGCCGCAGCGGCCGGCGGGTCTCGTCGAGGCGGCGTTCGACGAACTCGCGAAGCGCTGGCGGCCCATTCTCGACGCGTTCGACGCGGCGGGCGTGGACGTCTGCTACGAGCTGCATCCGGGCGAGGACCTGCACGACGGCGTGACGTTCGAGCGTTTTCTCGCGGCCGTGAGCGATCATCCGCGCGCCAACATCCTCTACGACCCGAGCCACTTCGTGCTGCAACAGCTCGACTACCTCGCGTTCATCGACATCTATCACGCGCGTATCAAGGCCTTTCACGTGAAGGATGCCGAGTTCCGCCCCACGGGCAAGCAGGGCGTGTACGGCGGTTACAGCGGCTGGGTCGAGCGCGCGGGGCGCTTTCGCTCGCTCGGCGACGGCCAGATCGACTTCGGCGCGATCTTCTCGAAGCTCACGCAGTACGACTATCCGGGCTGGGCCGTGCTGGAGTGGGAATGCGCGCTCAAGCATCCGCACGACGGCGCGCGCGAGGGCGCCGAATTCATCAAGCGGCACTTGATTCGCGTGGCCGAGCATGCGTTCGACGACTTCGCGGGCAGCGGCGTGGACGCGGCGCAGGTCGAGCGCGTGCTGGGTTTGTCGCGATAACTCACGATGCTACGCACGAGGACATCGACATGACACGGAGATTGCGGCTCGGCATGGTCGGCGGCGGCGAGGGCGCGTTTATCGGCGCGGTGCACCGGATCGCCGCGCGGCTCGACGACGCGTTCGAACTCGTGGCGGGCGCGCTTTCGTCCGACGCCTTGCGCGCGCGGTCGAGCGCCGAGGCGCTGGGCCTCGCGCGCAGCTACGATGACTGGCGCGAGATGGCGCGCGTGGAAGGCGCGCTCGAAGAGGGCATCGACGCCGTGGCGATCGTCACGCCCAATCATCTGCATGCGAGCGTCGCGCACGCGTTCATGGACGCGGGCATCCACATCATTTGCGACAAGCCGCTCGCGGTGTCGCTGGCGGAGAGCGAGGCGCTCGCACGGCGCGCGCGCGAAACGCAACGCGTGTTCGCGCTCACGCACACGTATTCGGGCTATCCGCTCGTGCGGCACGCGCGCGAGATGGTTGCGGCGGGCGAGATCGGCGAGGTGCGCGTCGTGCAGGTCGAGTATGCGCAGGACTGGCTCGCGCTGCCCGTGGAGCAGGACGGCGCGAACCGCCAGGCGAACTGGCGCACCGATCCCGCGCTGGCGGGCCCGGCGGGTTGTCTCGGCGATATCGGCACGCACGCGTATCAGCTGGCGGCCTTCGTGAGCGGGCACGTGCCACAGGCGCTCGCCGCGGAAGTGCACACCTTCGTACCGGGGCGGCGCGTGGACGATCACGTGCAGGCGATGCTGCGTTACGCGAACGGCGCGCGCGGCATGCTGTGGGCGAGCCAGGTGGCGAGCGGCGCGGAAAACGCGCTGCGGTTGCGCGTGTACGGCACGAAGGCGTCGCTGGCGTTCGACCAGGAAGCGCCCAACGAGTTGTGGTTCACGCCGCAAGGCGGCGAGGCCCTGCGTCTCACGCGCGCACGCGTGAACGGCGCGGCGGCGCGCGATGCGACGCGCGTGCCGGCCGGGCACCCGGAGGGGTATCTCGAGGCGTTCGCGCAGCTGTATCGCGATGCGGCCGCGCAGATCCGCGCGCGGGACGCGGGCGAACCGGTCCCGCCCGAGAGCCGCTTGCTGACGACGGTCGACGACGGCGTGGAGGGTTTGCGCTTTATCGAAGCCGTGCTGGCGAGTAGCGCGGCGAATGGGGCGTGGCGGGAGATCGGGCGTTGACGGCGTTTCCCGAACTCGGCCACGTTGGCCGGGTGGAGGGCACGCCGTTCATCGTCGTCTATCGGCTGAAGGCGTCCTGGGGTGACGCCGCGCTTACGATCCTGCGCATTCTGCACGGCGCCCGCCGCTGGCCGCGCAGGATCGAATAGCGCTAGTTGCGTTGGCCCGGCCTCACTGCCCCAGATACACGAACTTGCCGCCGCGCACGGTGCCCATCACGCTCGCGCGCTGGTCGAGGCCCACGTGGTCCTGCGGTGTGGTGTTGACCACGCCGTTGGGCACGACCACTTCGTGCGCGTGCTCGAGCTCGCTGCGCAGTGCCACGCGGAACGCTTCGGTGCCCGGCTGCGCGGTTTTGAGCGCGCGCGCCACGGCGTCGGCGAGGCGCGGGTACACACCGGCCGCGTCGCCCGCGAACTGCGTGACCGTGCCCGCGCCGTACTTCGCCTCGTAGTCGTCCACGAACGCGAGTGCCGCCTTCTGCGAGGGCTGGTCGGCGGGCAGCGTGCGCGCCACCACCACGGGTTGCGTGGGGAACAGCGTGCCTTCCACGTCCTTGCCGCCGAGCTTGATGAATTCCGGCGTGGCGATGCCGTGCGTCTGGTAGATCGCGCCCTTGTAGCCGCGCTCGACCAGCGTGCGCTGCGGCAGCACGGTCGGCGTGCCCGCGCCCGCGATCAGCACGGCGTCGGGTTTGGCGGCGATCAGCTTGAGCGCCTGGCCCGTCACGCTCGCGTCGGTGCGGTTGAAGCGCTCGGTGGCGACGATCTGAATGTTGCGTTCCTTCGCGAATTTCGTGAATTCGTTGAGCCAGCTGTCGCCGTAGCTGTCCGCGAAACCGATGAAGCCCACCGTCTTCACGCCGTGCGCGGCCATATAGCGCGTGAGCACGTCGGCCATGGCGGCGTCGGTCTGCGCCATCTTGAACGCCCACACGCGCGCGCCTTGCTGCGGTTCGACCACGGAGCCGGAGCCCACGAGCGAGATCATCGGCGTCTTGCTTTCGGCCACGGCGTCGAGCGCGGCGAGCGCCGCCGGCGTGACGTTCGGCCCGACGATCACGTCCACGTGGTCTTCGTTGATGAGCTTGCGGATATTGCGCACGGCAGCGCCCGGATCGGAGCCGTCGTCGAGAAAGATGTAATCGGCCTTTTGCCCGGCGATGGTCGCGGGCCACATCAGCATGGCGTTCTTGCTCGTGATGCCGATGGCGGCGGCCGGCCCCGTGCCGGACAGGTCGATCCCGACCTTGAGGTCGGCGTGCGCGGCGGGCGCGAACGCGGCGAACGCGAGCGCGGCCGCGGCCGAGGTGGCGAGCGGGCGCCACGCGCGCCCAAAGCGAGTGAACACAAACGACGGCTTCATCCGATGAGTCTCCAGGCAAAAAGTAACGCGGGAAGTGATTGTTGTGATGCGTTCGTTCTTCGTTCTTGCTTGTTTACGACAACCGGGCGGCCGCGCGGCACGCGCCGCGCTTCTGCTCGTGATGGACTGCGCGTAATTTACAGCTCGTAAGATTCGTGCTCGCCCTTGAGCGCCTGCTCGATCAGCTTGCGGTTCAGGCTCGGCGAAAGCAGTTCGACGAGCGTATACACATAGCTGCGCAGATACGCGCCTTGCTTGAGCGCCACGCGCGTCACGTTGCTGCCGAACAGATGCCCCACGGGCAGCGCGCGCAGGTGCCGGTCGCGCTCGGCGTTGAAGGCGATGTCGGCCATGATGCCCACGCCCATGCCCAGTTCCACGTAGGTTTTGATGACGTCGGCGTCGATGGCTTCGAGCACGATGTCCGGCGAAAGACCGCGCAGGCGGAACGCTTCGTTGATCTTGCTGCGACCCGCGAACGCGGCGTCGTAGGTGATGAGCGGCACCTGGGCCAGATCGTCGAGCGAGAGCGGCTTGCGTTCGAGCAGCGGATTGTCGGGCAGCATCACGGCGAGGTGATGCCAGGTGAAGCACGGCAGCGAGACTAGCTCTTTATAATTAGAGATAGCTTCCGTGGCGATGGCGAGATCGGCCTGATCATGGAGCACCATTTCCGCGACCTGCGTGGGGCTGCCCTGCAGGATCGACAGATGCACCTTCGGAAAGCGCCGCTTGAATTCGGCGATGGCGCCCGGCAGCGAGTAGCGCGCCTGCGTGTGCGTGGCGGCGATCACGAGATTGCCCTGATCCTGCGCCGCGTAGTCCTTGCCCACCCGCTTCAGGCTCTCCACTTCCTGGAGAATGCGTTCGACCGAAGCGAGGATGATGCGGCCCGGCTCCGTGAGCGAGCGCACGCGCTTGCCGTGTCGAGTAAAGATTTCGACCCCAAGCTCGTCTTCCAGCTCGATGATCGCTTTCGAGACGCCCGGCTGGCTCGTATACAGCGCTTTAGCCGCTTCCGTCAGATTGAAGTTCTGGCGCACGGCCTCGCGCACGAACCGGAACTGGTGCAGGTTCATGGAAAATCCTTATAACCTGTTTGCATATCGACCTGATTTTTGAGTCGTTTGAAATATATAGCGAGTTTATTACCATTCCAGCAAGTTTTCCAATATGGATATCTGTTTTGGTCATTAGCAAATGACCGGCGGGTTGAAGGCCGCGGGTCTGTCAGGCAGGCCGGAACAGGAAGTGCGTAGTCAGAAGAGTGCGAAGTAGTCGGAGCGCGGCGTAACCGGAACGCCGCGATGAACCAACCCTGGGGTCCCCGAATGTACCAATACGATCAGTACGACCAGACCATCGTCGACGAACGCGTCGCGCAATACAGCGACCAGGTTCGCCGCCGCCTGTCGGGCGAATTGAGCGAAGAAGAATTCCGTCCGCTGCGTCTGCAAAACGGCCTGTACTACCAGCGCCACGCCTATATGCACCGCATCGCGATTCCGTACGGCAATCTGCGCAGCGACCAACTCCGCATGCTCGGCCAGATCGCGCGCGAGCACGACCGCGGCTACGGCCATTTCTCGACGCGCTCGAACATCCAGTACAACTGGATCAAGCTCGAAGAAACGCCGGAAATCCTGCGCAAGCTCGCGTCGGTGCAGATGCACGGCATCCAGACGTCGGGCAATTGCATCCGCAACATCACCGCCGACCAGTTCGCGGGCGTCGCGCCCGACGAAGTGATCGACCCGCGTCCGTGGGCCGAGATCATGCGTCAATGGTCCACGTTCCACCCCGAATTCGCGTGGCTGCCGCGCAAGTTCAAGATCGCCGTGTCGGGTTCGAAGGAAGACCGTGCGGCCGTGCAGATCCACGATCTGGGCGTGTATCTCGAGCGCAACGAGCAGGGCGAAGTCGTCGCGAGCATTCTCGCGGGCGGCGGTCTCGGCCGTACGCCGATCGTCGGCGCCATCATCAAGCGCGATCTGCCGTGGCAGCATCTGCTGACCTATTGCGAAGCCGTCCTGCGCGTGTACAACCGCTACGGCCGCCGCGACAACCTCTACAAGGCGCGCATCAAGATTCTCGTGAAGGCGCTCTCGCCGGCGAAGTTCGCCGAGCAGGTCGAGGAAGAATGGCAGCACCTGAAGGACGGTCCTTCGACGCTGACCCAGGCCGAAGTGGATCGCGTCTCGCAGTACTTCGCGCCGCCGGCCTATGAGAAGCTCGCCGACACCGACGCGTCCTACGAAAAGCATCTGCTGGAAAACCGTGCGTTCGCGCGCTGGGTCCAGCGCAACGTGCGCCCGCACCGCGTGACGGGCTACGCCTCGGTCACGCTCTCGCTCAAGCCGCGCGACATCGCGCCGGGCGACGCCACCGACGCGCAGATGGAAGCCGTGGCCGACTGGGCCGACGAATACTCGTTCGGTCAGATCCGCGTCTCGCACGAGCAGAACCTGATTCTCGCCGACGTCAAGAAGCGCGACCTGTTCGCGCTGTGGGAAAAGGCGAAGGCGCAAGGTTTCGCCACGGCCAACATCGGCTTGCTGACCGACATCATCGCGTGCCCGGGCGGCGACTTCTGCTCGCTCGCGAATGCGAAGTCGATCCCCATCGCGCTGGCGATCCAGGAGCGTTTCGACAACCTCGACTTCGTGTTCGATCTCGGCGACCTGACGTTCAACATCTCGGGCTGCATCAATGCGTGCGGTCATCACCATGTCGGCAATATCGGCGTGCTGGGCGTGGATAAGGACGGTTCGGAGTGGTACCAGGTCACGCTCGGCGGCGAGCAGGGCACCGGCGCCAACGGCGCGCGCCTTGGCCGCGTGATTGGACCGTCGTTCTCGGCCGAGGAAATGCCGGACGTCGTACAGAAGGTGATCGACACGTTCGTCGAGCATCGCATCGACGGCGAGCGTTTCATCGACACCTACGACCGCATCGGCATGGCCCCGTTCAAGGAGCGCGTGTACGCCTCGCGCCAGCCGGCCCACGCCTGAGTCCGCAACGAGATACGAGAGTTAAGCAAACATGGCTTCTTTGATCATCAGGAAACGCGCAATCGTCGAGGACACCTGGCACGTCGTGCGCGCCGCCGAAGACGGCTCGCTGCCCGAACTGGACGCGCTGCCGGCCGGCAAGGTGCTGGTGCCGCTCGCGCTGTGGCAAGTCCACCGCGACGCGCTGGTCGCCTCGCGCGCCAAGGCCGAACTCGGCGTGTGGCTCGCGCCGGACAGCGAACCGGCCGAACTGGCCGCCGACTTCGAGAAGCTCGCGCTGATCGGCATCGACTTCCCCGTGTTCCGCGACGGCCGCGGTTATTCGAGCGCGCGCCTGCTGCGCGAGCGCTTCGGCTACAAGGGCGAACTGCGCGCGATCGGCGACGTGCTGCGCGACCAGCTGCGCTTTTACGAGCGCTGCGGGTTCGACTCGTACGCCGTGCGCGCCGATAAAGATCTCGACGACGCGCTCAAGGCGTTCACCGAGTTCACGGTCCAATATCAGGGCGCGTACGACGAGCCGTCGCCGCTGTTCCGCCGCCGCGCTGCCCAGGCCGCCGCATGAGCACGCCCAACGTAGCCAGCGAAATCACGGCCGACCTGCAGGCGAAGATCGAGCGCCTCGACGCGCTGCTCGATTCGATCGCCGCACGTCACGCCGCGGTGAAGCTAGCCAGCAGCCTCGCCGCCGAGGACATGCTGCTCACGCACGCGATCCTGTCGCGCAACGTGCAAATCGGCATCTTCTCGCTGAACACGGGCCGTCTGCACGCGGAAACCGTGGGCATGATCGACACGGTGCGCGAGCGTTACGGCTATGCGATCGAGCAGTTCCTTCCGCAGCAGGATGCGGTGGACGAATACGTCGAAAAGCACGGCCTGAACGCGTTCTACGAGAGCGTCGACCTGCGCAAGCGCTGCTGCGAAATTCGCAAGGTCGAGCCGCTCAACCGCGCGCTCTCGGGTGTGTCGGCGTGGGTCACGGGCCAGCGCCGCGAGCAGTCGGTCACGCGCGCGGAGCTGCACGAAGAGGAACGCGACGAAGCGCGCGGCATCGACAAGTTCAATCCGCTCGCGGACTGGACCGAAGCCGACGTCTGGGCGTACCTGGGCGCGTTCGACGTGCCGGTGAATCCGCTGCATGCGCGCGGTTATCCGAGCATCGGCTGCGAGCCGTGCACGCGCGCGATTCGCCCCGGCGAAGACAGCCGCGCCGGCCGCTGGTGGTGGGAGTCGCGCGACACGAAGGAGTGCGGTCTGCACATCACGTCGGTGTCGGCGATTCCGGTGGTGGAAGCGTCGGCGTTGTCGTCGCCCATCGGCCAGAAGCCGGCCTGAAGTCTGGCGTGTTCGCTCAAGGCGGGCACGCATCGAATACCGAGTACCGCGCCTCCCGGGGCGCGAATCAACGAAGGATCCGAACATGAGCACCACGCTCGATACCGCAGTGAACGCACCGCTCAAGGTCACCGCCAACCGCATGGACCATCTCGACTGGCTCGAAGCCGAGTCGATCCATATCCTGCGCGAACTGGTCGCCGAATGCAGCAAGCCCGCGCTGCTGTTCTCGGGCGGCAAGGATTCGGTGGTCGTGCTCGCGCTCGCACTGAAGGCGTTCGGCCTGGGCGCGAACCGCAAGACCTCGCTGCCGTTCCCGCTCGTGCACATCGACACGGGCCACAACTACGACGAAGTGATCGACTTCCGCGATCGCCGCGCGAAGGAAATCGGCGCGGAACTCGTGGTCGGTCACGTGGAAGATTCGATCAAGCGCGGCACCGTGCGCCTGCGCCGCGAAACCGATTCGCGCAACGCCGCGCAAGCGGTCACGCTGCTCGAAACCATCGAGCAATACGGCTACACGGCCATGATCGGCGGGGCGCGCCGCGACGAAGAGAAGGCCCGCGCGAAGGAGCGCATCTTCTCGTTCCGCGACGAATTCGGCCAGTGGGATCCCAAGGCGCAGCGCCCGGAACTCTGGAGCCTGTACAACGCGCGCCTGCACAACGGCGAACACCTGCGCGTGTTCCCGATCTCGAACTGGACCGAACTCGACGTGTGGCAATACATCGAGCGCGAGAAGCTCGAACTGCCGTCGATCTACTACGCGCACCAGCGCGAGATCGTGCGCCGCAACGGCTTGCTCGTGCCGGTCACGCCGCTCACGCCGAAGAAGGATGGCGATGTCAGCGAAATGGCGCTCGTGCGGTTCCGCACGGTGGGCGACATCAGCTGCACCTGCCCGGTGGAAAGCGATGCCGACAACGTCGAGAAGATCATCGCCGAAACCGCCGTGACGGAAATCACGGAACGCGGCGCCACGCGCATGGACGACCAGACGTCCGAGGCCGCGATGGAACAGCGCAAGAAGCAAGGTTATTTCTAAAGAGCACGCAGAGGAAAGATTGAACATGGTTAGCATCGACGCAACTGCGCACCAACCTGAAGACCTCGGCGTGCTGCGCTTCATCACCGCGGGCAGCGTGGACGACGGCAAGAGCACGCTGATCGGCCGCCTGCTGTACGACAGCAAGGCGGTGCTGAGCGACCAGCTTTCGGCGCTCTCGCGCGCGAAGAACAAGCGCACCGTGGGCGACGAAATCGACCTTTCGCTGCTCACCGACGGCCTCGAAGCCGAGCGCGAGCAGGGCATCACGATCGACGTGGCGTACCGCTATTTCGCCACGGCCAAGCGCAAGTTCATCATCGCCGATACCCCGGGCCACGAGCAGTACACGCGCAACATGGTCACGGGCGCTTCCACGGCGCATGCCGCGATCATCCTGATCGACCCCACGCGCGTGACGGTCGAGAACGGCGTGACGCAGCTGCTGCCGCAAACCAAGCGCCACAGCGCCATCGTCAAGCTGCTCGGCCTGCAGCACGTGATCGTCGCCATCAACAAGATGGATCTGGTCGATTACAGCGAAGCGACCTTCGACCTGATCCGCAAGGCGTATGTCGAACTCGCGCGCCAGCTCGGTTTGCAGGACGTGCGTTTCGTGCCGGTTTCGGCGCTCAAGGGCGACAACATCGTCTCGGCAAGCGAGCGCATGCCGTGGTACGCGGGCGAGCCGCTGCTCGACGTGCTGGAGCAACTGCCGGTCGCGCAGGCCACCGCGGAAGCGTTGCGCTTCCCGGTGCAGTGGGTCGCGCGTCAGGACGGTTCGAGCGCCGACGACTTCCGCGGCTACATGGGCCGCGTGGAGTCGGGCGAAGTGAAGGTCGGCGACGCCATCACGGTGCTGCCGGCGGGCCGCAAAGCCACGGTCGCGGAAATCATCGCGCCGGTGCCGGGCGGCACGGCGCAGGTCGACCGCGCGTTCGCGGGCCAGACGGTCACGATCCGCCTCACGGAAGACGTCGACGTTTCGCGCGGCGACACCTTCGTGCCGGCGGCGGATGCCGCGCAACCGGCGAAGAAGATCGAAGCCGACCTCTGCTGGTTCGACGACGAGCCGCTCTCGCCGCAGCGCAAGTATCTGCTCAAGCAGACCACGAGCACGGTGTTCGCGAAGATCGGCGCGATCAAGGAAGTGCTCGACGTGCATACGCTTTCGCACGCGACCGACCGCCACGACCTCGCGATGAACGATATCGGCCGCGTGACGCTTTCGCTGCAGAAGCCGCTCGTCGCGGACCTGTATGATGCGAATCCGGGCACCGGCGCGTTCGTTCTCATCGACGAAGCAACGCATCACACGGTGGCCGCGGGCATGATCCGCGCGTTCCCGGCCTGAAGTTGATGGGCAGGCCGGGCGCGCCGGCAACAGGGATTCGGAAACACATGGGCAAGGTTTATCTGATCGGCGCCGGACCGGGCGCGGCGGACCTCATCACGGTTCGCGGCGCACGGTTGCTCGAGCGCGCCGACGTCGTGCTGCACGACGCGCTCGTCGAGCCCGCGATGCTCGACTACGCGCCGAAAGACGCGAAGTTCATCGCGGTCGGCAAGCGTTGCGGCCAGCGTTCCACGGCGCAGCACTTCATCAACAAGCAACTCGTGGACGCGGCGCGCGAACACGCCGTGGTCGTGCGCCTGAAGGGCGGCGATCCGATGCTGTTCGGCCGCGCCGACGAGGAAATGCGCGCGCTCGAAGCGGCCGGCATCGCGTTCGAAGTGGTGCCGGGTATCACGGCGGCGCTCGCGAGCGCCGCCACGCTGCAACGCTCGCTCACGCTGCGCGGCGTGTCGCGCAGCGTCGCGCTCGCCACCTGGTCGCGCGCGCCGGACACCGAGGCGATCCGCGAGCAGGTGAACGCCGACTCGCTGGTGTTCTACATGGGCCGCGACAGCGCGCCCGAGATCGCGCGGCAATTGATCGACGCGGGCCGCGCGGGCGCGACCTCGGTGGCGATCGTCGAGGCATGCAGCACCGCGCGCGAACGCACGCTCACGCTCACGCTGGCGGGTCTGGCGGCGGGCGAGGCGCAGGCCTGGCTCGATCCGGCGCAGCCGAGCCTGCTGATGATCGGCGACGCGTTCGCCGAGCGAGCGGGGCAGGCTTCGAGCGATGAAGAGGGAACCACGCGACGCGCGGCGGCCTGAACGCCGCGCGGGTATCGACCGGTTTTATCCACGGAATCTGTCGACGAAAATTCGCCAAAAGCAAAAGGCCGCTGATTTCGAGTCAGCGGCCTTTTTGCTTTGCGGTGCGGGTAGCGCGTACTGCCGTGCTTAATCGGCGTCATTCCTCAGACAGAACTGCACGACGGCGTCGAGCACCGCGTCGTCCTCGCCCACGGCGCCCGCGCAACGCAGCGTCACGCCGGGATGCCGCGCCTGGCAGGCGTCGATGAGCGCGGGCAGGTCGCGCCGCACGTGGCCGCCCTGGCCGAAGAACACGGGAATGACCGTGATGGCCGTGCAGCCGCCGGCGATCTGCGCGTCGATGGCGTCGGGCAGGCTCGGCGTCATGAGTTCGAGAAACGCGAGGCTGACCGGACCGGCATTGCCGCGGGCGGCGCCGAGCTTCGCGGCGAGCCGCTGGAACGGCTCCTGCCAGCGCGCGTCGCGCGCGCCGTGGCCGAACAGAATCATGCCGTGCGTGCCCATGCGTGCGATCTCCCGCGTATGACTGGACCGGGCGGCGTCAGTGCCGGTCGACCCACTTGAGGCCGATGAGCCCGAGCGCCAGATAGATGAGCCCCGGGGTTGCCGCCGTGAGCGGCGCGGGCCAGGTGTTCAGGTTGCCCACGTGCGAGAACAGCGTGTTCACGAGCTGGAAGCTCATGCCGAGCATGATGCCGCCGAACACCTTCACGCCCACCACGCCCGCGCGCGTATGCAGATACGCGAACGGCAGCGAGAGCACCAGCATCACGAACACCGCGAACGGGTAGAGCAGCTTGCGCCACAGCGCGATTTCATAGCGCTGCGTGTCCTGATGGTTCTCGGTCAAATGCTGGATGTAGCGGAACAGGTTGAACATCGACATCCGGTCCGGCGAAACCAGCAGCACCGAGAGAATCTGCGGCGTGAGTTCGGAGCGCAGCGAATATTCGGGCGCGGAACTCTGCTGCGCGCGATAGACCGGGTTGAGCGCGTCGGCGGGCTGGTTCTGCGGCGGAGGCACGCTGATGAGCTCGGTGTCCGTCACGTCCTTGAGCAGCCAGTGGCCCGGCGGCTGGTATTTGCCGCTTTTGGCGAGCCGCACGTTCGAGAGGCGGAACTGCGAGTCGAACTCGTAGATGCGCACGTTCGTGATGGTCGCGTCCGGCGCCAGCTCGCCCACGTTGACGAAGCGCGTGACCTGTTCGCCGTCCGCGCGCGCCGTGAGCGTGTCCTTCACCCACACGCCCGACTGGAAGTTCGACGACACGGCCGAGCCGAGCGCCTCCAGCCGCACGCGCTCGGAAAGCTGGTCCGTGTAAGGCCCGATCACTTCGCCGATCAGATAGGTGAGCAGCACGAGCGGCACGCCGATCTTGAGCAGCGAGCGCAGCGCCTGGTTGGTCGCGAGACCCGAGACGCGAAAGATCGTGTATTCCGAGTTCGCGGCCATTTGCGCGAACACGTAGATGGCCGCGATCAGCGCCGCGACCGGAATGATTTCGTAGAGCCGCGAGGGCGCCTGCAGGGCCACGCGCAGCACCGCGTACTGGAACTTGTAGTTGCCGTGGCCGACCGAATTCAGCTCGTTGATGAGGTCGAAGAAGAAGAACAGGCCGGAGAAGGCGAACAGGATGAAGATGAACGTCAGGTAAACCTGGCGAGCGAAATATTTTTCGTAGATGCGCATCGGTCAGGGGTCCTCTCAGCGGCTTTGAGAGGCGCGCTGGAACATCGCGCGCGAAAAGAGCGGGCGGTTGCGCACGCGCAGCCAGAAGATGAACACCACGAGCGCGAACACCACGATGTGCAGCGAAACGAGGCCGACACCGAACGACATCTTGCCTTGCTCGATCTGCGACTGCACCACGTTGAGCAGGTTCGAGTAGGTCAGATAGATCAGCACCGCCATCACCAGATTGATGGTGCGGCTGCGGCGCGGGTTCTGGTACGCGAGCGGAATGCCGAGCAGCATCAGGTTGATCGCGATGAGCGGCAGGCCGGCGCGCCACGCGAGTTCGCCGAGATTGTCGTTGGTCGGGTTGCGCAGCAGACCCGGCGTGGACGTGGTGCTCGAGGTGGGCGTGTTCACCACGGGCTGGCTCGTGATCTTCACGCCGTAGCGCGCGAATTCGCTGATACGGAAGTCGGGGTGGCCGGGCTCGCCGTCGTAGCGGCGGCCGTTTTCGAGCACGACGAAGCGGTCGCCGCCTTTCATTGTTTCCGTGTGGCCGGTTTTCGACACGATCACGTTGACCTTGCCGTTTTCCGTGCTCGTGACGAACACGTTCTCCACGCGCCCCTGGTCGGGGCTCATGCTTTCGATGAAGAACACGCGGTGCGTGGTGGGCGATTCGCGGAACTGGCCGGGCGCGAGCAGCGACACTTCATCGCGCTGCTGGAAGCGCGCGCGAATCAGCTTGCTCTGCGCGTTCGACCACGGCCAGCCGACGAAGGCGAAGAACACGATCAGGATGATGATGGGCGCCGCGAACAGGCCGATGGGCTTGATGAGGCGCGTCTGGCTCACGCCGGAGGCGAGCCACACGACCATTTCGGAATCCTTGTACCAGCGCGTGAGCACGAACAGGATCGACACGAACAGCGTGACGATGAGCATCACGGCCATGTAGCCGATCACGGTGAGCCCGATCAGCACCAGCACGTCGCGCGGGTCGACCTGGCCCGACGCGGCGAAACCGACGATGCGGATCATCATCGTCGTCAGCATGATCGTGAGCAGAACCATGAACACGGCGCCGGCCGTGTACGCGAGTTCGCGCTGCAGGGAACGTTCGAAGATCATTCTAGATGGGCAGGGCGGGCGGCCTGTGCCGGCGGGCGCGCGCCTCGCGCATCCGCCCTGGAGCCGCCGCGGGAAAAATAGCGGATAATTGCGGCTTTCATCCTAAGCCCTGATTTTATCCGAGGACAAGCGCGATGGACTTTAGCATAAAAGCCTGTGATTGGAGCAAAGGCGGGGAGGGCTCCTTCCTGACCGGCAAATCGGACTGCGTCGTGGTCGGCGTGTTCGAGGCGCAAACCCTCTCCGGCGCGGCGTTTGCAATCGACAACGCCATCGGCGGCGCCATCGCGCGCGTCGTCAAGGCCGGCGACATGGACGGCAAGGCGGGTTCCACGCTGTTCCTGCCGGAAGTCACCGGAATCGGCGCTTCGCGCGTGCTGCTCGTGGGACTCGGCAAGCAGGATGCGTTCGGCCAGAAGGCCTATGGCGACGCGGTGCGCGCGGTGTGGCGCGCCATTCTCGGCACGCGCATTGCGCAAGTAACGTTCTCGCTCGCGCAACTGCCGGTCAAGGAGCGCACGAGCGACTGGGGCGTGCGCGCCGCGATCCTCGCGCTGCGCAACGAGACCTATCGCTTCACGCAGATGAAGAGCAAGCCCGACGTCACGCCGCGCGCGCTCAAGCGCGTCGTGTTCAGCGTCGACGCCGCCGACGACAAGCCCGCGAAGCTCGCCGCGAAGCAGGCTGTCGCGCTCGCCAACGGCATGGACCTCACGCGCGACCTCGGCAATCTGCCGGGCAATGTCTGCACGCCCACCTACCTCGCCGCCACCGCCAAGAAGCTCGCGCGCGACTGGAAGCTCAAGGCCGAAGTGCTGGGCCAGCGTCAGATCGAAGCGCTCAAGATGGGATCGTTTCTTTCTGTAACAAAAGGCTCGGTCGAGCCGCCGCAATTCATCGTGCTGCACTATCAGGGCGGCAGCGCCAAGGCCGCGCCCATCGTGCTGGTCGGCAAGGGCATCACGTTCGACACGGGCGGCATCTCGCTCAAGCCGGGCGAGGGCATGGACGAGATGAAGTACGACATGTGCGGCGCGGGCTCGGTGCTCGGCACGCTGCGCGCGGTTGCCGAAATGGGGCTCAAGCTCAACGTCATCGGCATCATCCCGACCTGCGAGAACATGCCGTCGGGCAACGCCACGAAACCGGGCGACGTCGTCACGACCATGGCCGGCCTCACGGTCGAAGTGCTGAACACGGACGCCGAAGGCCGCCTGATCCTGTGCGACGCGCTCACCTACGCCGAACGCTTCAAGCCGGCCGCCGTGATCGACATCGCCACGCTCACGGGCGCCTGCATCATCGCGCTCGGCCATCACAACAGTGGCCTGTTCTCGAAAGACGACGCGCTCGCGGGCGAGTTGCTCGACGCCTCGCGCGAAGCGGGCGACCCGGCCTGGCGCCTGCCGCTCGACGACGAGTATCAGGATCAGCTCAAGTCGAATTTCGCCGATCTCGCCAATATCGGCGGGCGTCCGGCGGGCAGCGTGACGGCCGCGTGCTTCCTGTCGCGCTTCACGGAAAGCTACCCGTGGGCGCACCTCGACATCGCGGGCACCGCGTGGAAGAGCGGCGCGGCGAAGGGCGCAACGGGCCGTCCCGTGCCGCTGCTCGCGCAGTTCCTGATCGACCGCGCCAGCGCATGATGCGCAAGCCGTTCGCGGTGGTGCGGGCATGACGCGCATCGACTTTCACACCAACGTCGGCGACTCGCTGCTGTACGCGTGCCGCCTCGTGCGCAAGGCGTATCAGGCGGGCCAGCAGGCGGTCGTGCTGGCCGAGGCCGCGCGCCTGCGCGCGTTCGACGAGATGCTGTGGACGTTCTCGCCGCTCGACTTCGTGCCGCATTGCATGGCCGAAAGCGCGCACGCGGGCGAAACGCCCATCGTGCTTGCGGCGAGTCTCGAACGTACGCCGCATCATCGCGTGCTGCTCAATCTGGGCGCGAGCGTGCCGCCGCAGTTCGCGCGCTTCGAGCGCCTGCTCGAGGTGATCGGCAATGCGCCCGAGGAACTCGCCGCGGGCCGCGAGCGTTATCGCTTCTACCGCGACCGCGGTTACGCGCTCAACAACTACAAGCAGGGCGGCTAGAGCCGGTCGTGCGCCGGGGCCTAGCCTCGGCGCGCGCCTGCGTTCCTGCCGCTGTCGATCGACGGGAGGTCGTAATGTCGAGCTTGCATGACGAAGATACTTCGATTCCGGTTCTGAGCGACGTGCTCAAGCCGGGCAATCCGCTGCACGGTCACGACGGCGCGCAGGCCAGGAGCGTCACGGCCGCCGCCGTGATGGCCGCCGTCTCGGAGCCGGAAGGGTTGTACGCGCACGACGCCGACGCGCTCGTGGAGCGCCTGCGCGGACGTTGCCTGAACTGGCTGACGGGGGAAGGCCGCGCCGTGATCGAGGCGCGCTGCGCCGCCGCGATGCAGGAGCATTCGAACTGGCTCGTGGGCCAGGTCTCGCGCGAGATCGGTCTCGCGCTCGAAACGGAATTGAAGACGTGGGTCAAGTCGGCGGTGCGCGAGGAACTCGCCGCGCGCGCGGGTCAGGCGCCATCGGCGTGAGCCGCGTTATCCAGGCTTCATTCCAGTTCGACTCGAGCGTTATTTCAGCGACAGCACCCAGCTTGCCAGCAAGGCCGCCTGCGCCGGGTTGAGCTGGGTGTTGGCCGGCATGGGCACCATGCCCCACACGCCGGTGCTGCCTTCGAGAATCTTGCGCGTGAGATAGCTCTGCGCCTCGGGCTTGCCCGCGTATTTCGCGGCCACGTCGTGGAAGGCCGGGCCCATGAAGGTGCGCGTGACCGAGTGGCAACTCATGCAGTTTTGCTGCTGGGCGAGCGCGAGGCCGCTGCTGGCGGCGTTGGCGGCGCCCGGTGCGTTCTGCGGGTTCTGCGCCTGCGCGGTGCTCAAGGCGGCCGCGCCGATCGTCGCGAGGACGAGGCGTGCCACGGTGAGCGTCGCTGTCTTGTTGTTCGCTTGCGACTTCCGTTTCATGCTGGTCTCCGCCAGCGTGGGCGCCGGCTGTATGTCGACGCATTATAAGAGCAAAGGGCGCAACGGCTTGCCGTGCGCCCTTTGGCTTTGGTGCGGCGGGTGCGGCGGCGCACGTAACGTGCGAGCGTGCGCGCCGGAACCCCTACGCAACCCGCACGCAACCCGCACGCAACCCGCACCTAACCCGGTCACCCGGCGAGTGGCCGGGCTCCGGCTTCAGCCCGTCACCGCGCCTTCGTTCGCGGGCCGCGCGAGCGTGGCGTATTTCGCCATCACGCCGCGCGTGTAGCGCGGCGCCGGCTGTTGCCACGCGGCACGGCGGCGCGCGAGTTCGGCGTCGTCCACGTTCAGTTGCAGCAGCAGCTTGTGCGCGTCGATGGTGATCGAATCGCCTTCCTGCACGAGCGCGATCGTGCCGCCTTCGTACGCTTCCGGCGCCACGTGGCCGACCACCATGCCCCACGTGCCGCCCGAGAAGCGCCCGTCGGTGATGAGACCCACCGACTCGCCCAGCCCCTTGCCGATGATGGCCGAAGTGGGCGCGAGCATTTCCGGCATGCCCGGTCCGCCCTTCGGCCCGAGATAGCGCAGCACGACCACGTCGCCCGCACGGATCCGGTCGGCGAGGATCGCTTCCATCGCGCTCTGCTCGTCGTCGAACACGCGCGCCGGGCCTGTGATCACCGGATTCTTCAGGCCCGTGATCTTGGCCACGGCGCCGTCGCGCGCGAGATTGCCCTTGAGGATCGCGAGATGGCCTTGCTTGTACAGCGCCTGGTCGATCGGGAAAATCACCTTCTGGTCGGCGCGCGGCTTCGACGGCACGTCCTTGAGTTCCTCGGCAAGCGTTTTACCGGTGATGGTGAGGCAGTCGCCGTGCAGCAGGCCCGCGTCGAGCAGAATCTTCAGCACCTGCGGAATGCCGCCGGCCTTGTGCAGATCGGTCGCCACGTAATGGCCCGACGGCTTCAGGTCGCAGATCACCGGCACCTTCCTGCGGATGCGCTCGAAGTCGTCGATGCTCCATTCGATCTCGGCCGCGTGCGCGATGGCCAGATAGTGGAGCACGGCGTTGGTCGAGCCGCCCGTCGCCATGATGAGCGCCACGGCGTTCTCGATCGACTGCTTCGTGATGATGTCGCGCGGCTTCAGGTCCTGCTTCACGGCTTCGACGAGCACGCGCGCCGACTCGGCCGCCGAGTCGACCTTTTCCTCGTCGGGGTTCGCCATCGTCGACGAATAGAGCAGCGACATGCCGAGCGCCTCGAACGACGAGCTCATCGTGTTCGCCGTGTACATGCCGCCGCACGAACCCGTGGACGGGCACGCGTTCTTCTCCACGCCCTCGAAGTCCTCTTCGCTCATGCGCCCGGCCGTGAATTCGCCCACGGCCTCGAACGCCGAAACAATCGTGAGGTCCGTGCCCTTCCAGTTGCCGGGGCGGATCGTGCCGCCGTACACGTAAATGCCGGGCACGTTGATGCGCGCGAGCGCGATCATGCCGCCGGGCATGTTCTTGTCGCAGCCGCCGATCACGACCACGCCGTCCATCCACTGGCCCTGCACGCAGGTCTCGATGCAGTCAGCGATCACTTCGCGCGAGACGAGCGAGTACTTCATGCCTTCGGTGCCCATCGACATGCCGTCGGAGATCGTCGGCGTGCCGAAGGTCTGCGGATTCGCGTCGGCGCGCTTGACGGCGGTCACGGCGGCGTCGGCGAGGCGCTGCAGGCCCGCGTTGCACGGCGTGATGGTGGAGTGACCGTTGGCGATGCCGATCATCGGCTTGTCGAAGTCGGCCTTCTCGTAGCCGAGCGCGTAATACATCGAGCGATTCGGCGAGCGGGCGATGCCTTGCGTGATGTGCTTCGAACGACGGTTGTGGGGCATGGGACCTCCGTGGGGATTTGTCTCGATGCCGGGCCTGGAAGTTTTTCTGCGCGAACGTGCCGGCATGTCGGCACAGAATGCGAGCCTGCGAAGCGAATGTCCAATATATTATTCGTGGCTTATTGAGTCGAAAAACATATCAATCCGTCACTCGGGAGGGGCCGCATGAGTTCGTCGATGCCCGACTTGCGCCAGCTGCGCTATTTCGTGACCGTCGCCGAGGAACGGCATTTCGGCCGCGCCGCCGCGCGCCTCTCGATGACGCAGCCGCCGCTCTCGCAGGCGATCCGCGCGCTGGAAGACACGCTCGGCGTGGCGCTCTTCGCGCGCACGCGCCGTTCGGTGGAGTTGACGCCCGTGGGCGCGGACCTGCTGCCCGAGGTGCGGCGCCTGCTGGCGGGCGCAGAAGCGCTGCGCCCGCTGGCGCAGAGCCTCGCGCGCGGCGAGGCGGGCGTGCTCGCGCTCGCGTTCGTGTCCACGGCCGACTACGGGCTGCTGCCGCTGTTGCTGCGCGACTTCGGCGCCCGGTATCCGCGCGTGCGCTTGCAGCTGACCGAGGCCACCAGCGACGTGCAGGTGGACGAGCTGATCGCGGGGCGCATCGACGCGGGCCTCGTGATCGCGCCCTTGCCGCCGCGCCATGCCGCGCAGCTCGCGTATTTGCCGATCGCGCGCGAGCCGCTCGTGATCGCCATGCCGGGCGCACTCGCGGCGCGCCTGGGCACGCCCGCGAGCGGCGCCGATTTCGAGGCCGACGCCGATCGGGACGCGCGCCCCGTCAGCCTGCGCGAACTCGCCGGCGTGCCGCTGATCGTGTTTCCACGCCAGCTCGCGCCGGGTTTCTACGACACCATCATGGATTGCTACGGCGCGGCCGGGCTCGTGCCGCAGATCGGCCAGGAGGCGATCCAGATGCAGACGATCGTGAGTCTCGTCTCCGCGGGCATGGGCGTGGCGCTCGTGCCCCAGTCGCTCACGCATCTGCGCCGCACCGGCGTGAGCTACCGGCCGCTCGCCGAAGCGGTGCGCGCCGTCGAAACGGGGCTCGTGTGGCGCACGGAGGAGGTGAGCCCGGTGCTCGCGGCGTTCATCGAGATCGTGCGCGCGCATGCGGTCAACGTGGCGCCGCCGGACAGCGCCGTGACGCGCCGGTAGCGCCGGTAAAGCGGCGTTTCATCTGGCACCGTTAGACTGCGGCGGCCGGGCGGGCAGCAACCCGGCCGCCAACCCCGCCGGCGGCCCGGCTCGAGCGCGCGAAAACAAGGCATTTCGGTGCGTTTTGGCTCGCGGGCCCGCGCGTCGGCGATAATGTCACGCCACGACGCCCCCGAGGCGTTGTCGATGACACGCCGATTTCATTCGATTTCACCCCATCGCCGCTACGACTCACTTCCACGAACGATGCTCATCCACCCGAACTTCGACCCCGTCGCCATTCATCTGGGGCCGCTCGCCGTGCGCTGGTACGGTCTCATGTATCTCGTCGGCTTCATTCTCGCGATCGTGATCGGCCGCCTGCGCTTGCGCCTGCCCTACGTCGCCGCGCAAGGCTGGACCGCGAAGGACATCGACGACATGCTGTTCTACGGCGTGCTCGGCACCATCCTGGGCGGCCGCCTGGGCTACGTGCTGTTCTACAAGGCGAGCTGGTACTTCGCGCACCCGCTCGACATCTTCAAGGTGTGGGAAGGCGGCATGTCGTTCCACGGCGGCTTCCTCGGCGTGACCTTCGCGATGGTGCTGTTCGCGTGGCAGCGAGGCCGCACGTGGCTGCAAGTCACCGACTTCGTCGCGCCGATGGTGCCCACGGGCCTCGCCGCCGGCCGCCTCGGCAACTTCATCAACGGCGAACTCTGGGGCCGCGTGACCTCGCCCGACTCGCCGTGGGCGATGCTGTTCCCGGGCGCCGCCAACGACGACGCCGCGTGGCTCGTCGCGCATCCGCAGCTCGCCGCGCAATGGCATCTCAACGAAGTGTTCGCGCAGTATCACCTGCTGCCGCGCCATCCGTCCGAGCTGTATGAAATCGCGCTCGAAGGCATCACGCTGTTCCTCGTGCTGATCCTGTTCTCGCGCAAGCCGCGTCCGGTGGGCGCGATCTCGGCGATGTTCCTGATCGGCTACGGTCTCGCGCGTTTCACGGTGGAATTCGCGCGCGAACCCGACGACTTCCTCGGCCTGCTCGCGCTCGGTCTTTCCATGGGTCAATGGCTCTCGCTGCCGATGATCATCGCCGGGATCGGCCTGATGGCATGGTCGTATCGCCGCGCGAAGAAGGGCAGCAAGAACGGCAACGGCGACGCGCAGGTAGCGGGCGTCAAGAGCTGAACCCGCGGCCGCGCGGTGTCGCGCCCCGCATGAAAAAGGCCACGGCGAATACCGTGGCCTTTTTGTTTGGCGTCGATGGAGAGCGGTGCCGCATGAAGCGCGGCCCGCGGCGCGTTGGCCGCGTTACTTCATCTGCACCGAACCCGACACGTTGACGGTGACCGTGGACGTGCCGCCTTCGAGCGCGACCGGCGCGGACATTTTCGCGTCCACCGAGGCGCGCGCGGCCATCATCATCATCGGACGCGGCGGCACGCCCGAGTGGCCCACGCTGACGTCGCGGATCGAATAGCTGCTGTAGCCGAACGCGCGCGCGGCGGCCGTGGCCTGATCGCGGAACGAGGCGATCGCCTGGCCCGAGAGCTTCTGTTCGGCGGCACGCTGCGCTTCGGGCGAGAGCGAGAACTGCACGTTGCCGACCTGCATCACCGAAGACAGATCGCCCGCGAGCTTCGAGGCCGCCGCGAAATCGTGCGATTCGAGCACGATCTCCGTGCGACCGCGCCAGGCGGAAATGCGGCCGTCGCGGTCGGTGGACGGATAGATCGAGAACTGGCCCGAGCGCGTGGTCACGCCCGAGGTGCCGCGCGCCTTTTGCAACGCGGCGTCGGCGCGCTGGTTGAGCGTGTTCGTGAGCGTGGCCGGATCGTTGGCCTCCTGCTCGTAGAACAGCGTGATCGTGACGACGTCCTGCGGTACCTCGGCGCTCGCCTGCGCGGAAAGCGAAAGCACGCCCGCGGGCTGATAGTGCGAGTCGCTCTGCGCGAAAGCGGCTTGCGGCGCGACGGCCAGGGCGAGCGGCACGGCGGCGGCAATGGCGGTGGCGGTCGCGGCAGCGAGCGTGACGGCGGTCTTCTTGTTCATTGTGGCTCCTTGCAGAACGGGATTCGCGCGCGAACGGGCTTCGCCATGACGTCGCGCGCGTGCCCTTTAGGCGGGCGTGCCGCGCGGATGGTTCCCGCATCTGTAAGGTGTTGTGAAACTCGCGCGCATCGCATCACGCATCCAGACGCTCGCGATGTGCGCGTATCACATGAGTTGCTTCGTGATGAAGTTCCACTCGGCCGGCGTGACCGGCGTGATCGAAAGACGATTGCCTTTGGCGAGCACGCGCATATCGGCAAGTTCTTCATGCTCGCGCAACGCCGCAAGCGGGATCAGCGGGCATTTCTTCTCGAACACGACATCGACGAGCATCCAGCGCGGATTCTCCTGCGTCGATTTCGCGTCGTAGTACGGGCTCTTGGCGTCGAACTGCGTGGGATCGGGATACGCCGTGGACGACACCTGCGCGAGCCCCGCGATGCCCGGTTCGGGACAGCTCGAATGATAGAAGAGCACGCCGTCGCCGATCTGCATGATGTCGCGCATGAAGTTGCGCGCCTGATAGTTGCGCACGCCGGTCCACGGCAAGGTGCGATGCGGCGCCTTCGAGAGATCGTCGATGCTTGCTTCGTCGGGTTCGGACTTCATCAGCCAGTAGCGCATGAGTCGAAGATGACGCGGTAGGGGAGCGGCGTGGCGCGCACGATCAGTGCAAAACGCGTGCAAAGCGCGTGAACGCCGCCCCAAATGGAAAACGGCACCGGACGTTGGTCCGATGCCGTTTTGGTATAGGTCCCCGCCTTAGCCGCTAGGCCGGCATCCTGAACCGAAGGTTCAGAATTGGTCGCAGTTAGCAGCACTTCGGGTACATCAGACTAGTGACGCGCACACCCGTGCTACAAATTTCCGCAACCGTGCACATGGCATTGGTTCAAGGAATATATGACCTTGGCGAACCAGGCAGGGAAGCTGACTTAACTTGTACGTAAATCGCTTTAACTTAACTCGTTTGGAAACGCTGGAGCGGAATCATTCACGCCTCACTGCATTTCCTCGAACCGCTCGCTCACTGCACGCCGTACTGCTGGATGACGGTGCCGAGTTGTTCGTTCATTTGGCGCATTGTACGACGGATTTCTTCCGCTGGGAATGCTTCCCCATGACGCACGCTCGTCTGCAAACGCAGCAGTTCCGAAGCGAGCGAGAGCGCCGCCATGACCGCGATGCGATCGGTGCCGCGCACGTTGCTGTGGTCGCGGATCCTGGTCATTTCGTTGTCGACGCGCGCGACCGCGTCGAGCAACGCCTGCTCCGTTTCCGGCGAACAGACGAGGCGATAGGTCTGGCCGAGTATCGTCGCTTCGATCTGCTTGGTGGTCATGCATTTTCTCCGTGGCGGGCCGCGTTGCTGTCGTCGTCGCTGGCGGGCGACGGTTCGAGCAGATCGAGCTGGTTGTCGCGTTCGGCGTTGGCGCGAGCACGCGGCAGCTTTTCGAGGATGGCGTTCAGGCGCACCTGGGCGTCGTCGATCTTGGCCGAGAGCGCGTCACGTTCCGCTTGCAGCGCGTTGCGTTCCTCGCGCATCTGGTCGAGGTCCGTTTGCGTGGCGCTGCATTGCGTACGCAGTTGCGCAAGTTGCTCTTCGAGTGCGAGGCGCGCTTCGTGTTGGCGCTGATTGATCTCGATCAGCCGCCCGATATTCTGTGAGAGTGTTTCGAGTTCGTTGAGCATGGGCTGCGTCCTCTAAAGACAGGCATTCTAGCGCGGATTACGACGTATTTAGGTAATTGTGTCGTTTCCAGACGTAACAACCCGGCTTCGTGTGCGCTTCGTGTGCGTTATTGCGGGCTTTCCGAATGCCGGCTTCAACGCGAATGTCATCGGCAGGTTGCAAAACGCAATATCGCGCGGCGGGAACGCAATTTGCCGCCCGCGCGCCGCGTGCGAAATCCGCAAGCGGGCCGCGCGTTATAACATCTCGCATTCCACGAATCTCTCGTATTTTCAGCGCTATGTCCTTCTCTTTGCCGATGCCGCGCCTCGTGCGTTGCCGCGATGCGCGCCGCAAGCCGCGATGAACGCCACGACGTGCGCGAGACGCACGGCGTGCCGCGCCGTTCGATGAACGCGCGTCGCGCGAGTGCGATCTGGGCCGTGCTGGCGGGCGCCGCATTCGTCGTGTTCGTCGCGTCGCTCGCGAGCGGCAGTGTGAGCGTGACGCTCGCGCAGGCGCTGCATGCGCTCGTGCCCGCGCACGGCGCGAGCGACATGGCCACCGAAATCGTGCGTACATTGCGCCTGCCGCGCGCGCTCGCGGGCTTCGCTTGCGGTGGACTGCTCGCGCTCGCGGGCGCGTTGCTGCAAGTGCTGCTGCGCAATCCGCTCGCGGAACCCTACGTGCTCGGCGTCTCCGGCGGCGCGGCCGCGTTCGCGCTCGTGGCGATGATCGCGGGCGTCGCGTGGTGGGGCGTGCAGGCGAGCGCCTGCGCGGGCGCGTTCGTCTCGATCCTGCTCGTGCTCGGTCTCGCGCGCCGCGAACTCTGGCGCGGCGAACCGCAGGACAGCTCGCCGCGCCTCTTGCTCACCGGCGCGGTCACGGCGGCGGGCTGGGGCGCGCTCATCACGCTGCTGCTCACGCTCGCGCCCGACACGCGCCTGCGCGGCATGTTGTTCTGGCTCACCGGCGACCTCAACGGCGCGGCCATGCCGTGGCCCGCGCTGGCCGCGCTGGCGTTCGTGCTCGCGGGCGTCGTGCCCATCGCGCCCATGCTCAACGTGCTGCTGCGTGGCGACGCCGCCGCGCACGCGCTCGGCGTGCCGGTGCTGCGCCTGCGCGTGGGCATCTATCTCGCGGCCTCGCTCGCCGCCGCCGCCGCCGTGACGACGGGCGGCACCATCGGCTTCGTCGGGCTGGTCGTGCCGCACATGTTGCGGCTCGCGTTCGGCAACGATCAGCGCATGCTCGTGCCGGCCTCCGCGCTCGCGGGCGGCGTCGCGGTGATGGCCGCCGATCTCGCCGCGCGCACCGTGGCCGCGCCCGCGCAATTGCCGGTGGGCGTCGTGACGGCGCTCGCGGGCGTGCCCGTGTTCCTGTGGATGCTGCTCGGCAGGCGCGCGCGATGAAGCCGGACTCACGAAATCCGCCGCTCATCGCCACCCGCGCGCTCACGTTGAAAGCGGGCGCGCGCACGCTCGTCGATTCGCTCACGCACCGTGTTCACGCGGGCGAGATCTGGTGCGTGGCAGGCGCGAACGGCGCGGGCAAGACCACGCTGATCGGCGCGCTCGCGGGTCTGCATGCGGGCGCGGCGGGACAGGTCGAGGTCGATGGCGTGGAGCTGCGCGACTGGTCGCCCGTGCAACTCGCGCGGCGTCGCGCGCTCATGCCGCAAGACGTGCGCGACGCGTTCAGCGCGAGCGTGCTCGACACCGTGCTGCTCAACCGCTATCCGCATCTTTCGGGCTGGGGCTGGGAAGGCGCCGACGACCGCGCCGCCGCGCACGCCGCGCTCGCGACGCTGGGCCTCGAAGCGTTCGCCGCGCGCGACGTGCTTTCGCTCTCGGGCGGCGAACGCCAGCGGGTCGCGCTCGCGGCCGCGCTGTGCCAGGCCGCGCCGCTGTTGCTGCTCGACGAACCGCTCGCGCATCTCGATCTGCATCATCAGATTGCGTGCCTCGAAGCGCTCACGCAATGGGTTCGCGCCGAAGCCGAAGCCGCACGGCGCGCGATCGTGTTCTCGTGCCACGATCTCAATCTCGCGCGCCGTTACGCCACGCATGCGCTCCTGCTCGACGGCCGCGGCGGTCATCACGCGGGTCGCGTGCGCGAGGTGCTCACGCCCGAGCGCGCGAGCGCCGCCCTCGGTCATCCGCTCGTGCTGATCCGCGAGGGCGCGCATGAGGCGCTCGTGCCCGCGCTGTCCGCCGATACGGCGCGCTAATGCGATACTTCGCGCGCCGTTACCTGCTTCCTATCGAATCGAAATCATCATGACGTCACCGCTTTCCGACCTGTTCACCGTCGACCCGCTCGATCTGGCGTTGCGCGACACGCTGCAACATCTCATCGACACGAAGACGAAGCCGCCCGGCAGCCTCGGCCGTCTCGAAGCGCTCGCGCTGCAACTCGGGCTGATCCAGCGCGGCACGCAAGTGCGCGTCGAGCGTCCCGTGATGATCGTGTTCGCGGGCGATCACGGCATTGCCGCCGAAGGCGTGAGCCCGTACCCGCAAGCGGTGACCGCGCAGATGGTCGCCAACTTCCTCGCGGGCGGCGCGGCCATCAACGCGTTCAGCGGCGTGGCCGGGCTCACGCTCGAAATCGTCAACGCGGGCGTGGCGACGCCGTTGCCGCCGTCGAACGCGTTGGTCGACGTGCCCGTCGCGCGCGGCACGCGCAACTTCGCGCGCGAGCGCGCCATGACGCGCGACGAAGCGCTGGCCGCGCTCGAAGCGGGCGCGGCGCGCGTGCGTCATCACGCGGCGCTCGGCACCAACGTGATCGGCTTCGGCGAGATGGGGATCGCCAATACCTCGGCGGCGGCGTGCCTCATGAGCCGCCTGTGCGACGTGCCGATCGACGAATGCGTCGGGCGCGGCACCGGCCTCGACGACGCGGGCCTCGCGAAGAAGCGCGCCGTGCTCGCGGCCGCGCTCGCGTTGCACGCCGACGCGCGCGAACCGCTCGACGTGCTGGCCGCGTTCGGCGGCTTCGAGATCGCGATGATGGCGGGCGCGTTCCTTCAGGCGGCGCGCTCGCGCATGACGATTCTCGTCGACGGTTTCATCGCCACGTCCGCGCTGCTCGTCGCGCACGCGCTTGCGCCGAACGTGCGCGAGTACTGCGTGTTCGCGCACGCGTCGAACGAGGCGGGGCATCGGCGCATGCTCGAGTATTTCGGCGCGCGCGAGTTGCTCGCGCTCGATCTGCGTCTCGGCGAAGGCACGGGCGCGGCGCTCGCGGTGCCGCTGCTGCGCGCGGCCGCCGCGTTCGTGAACGAGATGGCGAGCTTCGAGCAGGCGGGCGTGGACGATCGCGCCAGCGGCGATCAACCTCGCCACGCGTGAAGCTCACCGCACATCGCCCATGAATCCGCTCGCGGAACTGCGTTACTTCTTCACGGCGCTCGGCTATTTCACGCGCGTGCCGGTGCCGCGCTGGGTCGGTTTCGATCCCGCGTGGCTCAACGCGGCGGCGCGCTATTTTCCGCTCGTCGGTGCGTTGATCGGCGCGCTTGCGGCGCTCGTCTATGTTGCCGCGCTGCACGTGTTTCCAGCGGGCGTGGCCGTGTTGCTGTCGATGGCGGTCACGCTGCTCGCAACGGGCGCGTTCCATGAAGACGGTCTCGCCGATTGCTGCGATGCCTTCGGCGGCGCGTACCAGCGCGAGGACGTGCTGCGCATCATGCACGACTCGCGTATTGGCGCATTCGGCGCGATCGCGCTGGTCGTGGCGCTCGCGCTCAAGTGGCAGACGCTCGCCGCGCTGCCGCCCGCGCGCGCCGCGCTGCTGATGATCGCGGGCCACGCCGCGAGCCGCGCCGCGGCCATCAGCTATCTCGTCACGCTCGACTACGTGCGCGCCGAGGGCAAGGCGAAGCCCGTCGCGCAACGCATGAGCGTGGGCGCCTGGTTGTGCGCGTGCGTGTTCGGCTTGCCGTGGCTGTTCTGGCCCACGTGGCAGGGCGCAGCCGACTGGCGGCTGGGCGCCACGATGCTCGCGGTGCTCGCCGTGCTGCGCTTCGCGCTCGGGCGTTACTTCGTGCGGCGTATTGGCGGTTATACGGGCGATTGCCTCGGCTTCGCGCAGCAGGTTTTCGAAATCGCCCTCTATCTCGTGGGGCTCGCGTGGATCTCGTACTGATTCGTCATGCCGCCGTGGCCGTGGAGGCGGGCGTGTGTTACGGCGCGAGCGATGTCGCGTTGCAGGGCGATGCCGCGCACGAAGCCGCGTCGATCGCCGCGCGGCTCGAGGCCTTGCAGGTGCGCGCGCCGCAACGCATCTTCACGAGTCCGCTGTCGCGTTGCGCGAGCATTGCCGATGCGCTCGCGGCGCGACATCGGCAGCAGGCTTCGGTCGATGCGCGTCTCGCGGAGATGGATTTCGGCGCGTGGGAAATGCAGCGCTGGGAGGCAATCGAGCGCGCGCAGATCGACGCCTGGGCCGCGAATTTCGAGCATGCGCGCGAACATGGCGGCGAGAGCGTCGCGCAGTTCGATGCGCGTGTGAGCGCGTGGTTCGCGACGCTCGACATGAAAGCCGCCGATGAAAAAACCACGACGTGGGCCGTCGCGCATGCGGGCGTGATCCGCGCGATCGCGGCGCGCGCGCTGGGCTTGCCGCTCGCGAACTGCGTGCGCTGGCCGCTGGAAATGGCGGCGATTGTCTGGCTGCGTTACGACTTCGCGAGCGCGCAATGGCTGCTCGCGCGCTGGAACGTTTGACGTGGTTTAGCGCGCGGCCGCGTCGCGCGTGCGCGCAAGATCGAGATCCTTGCACAGTTGCGCCGCGCCTTGCGCGAGCCGTGGCGCCGGCCGAGTGAGCAGATCGCCGTCGATGGCGAACAGGTTGCCGCGCGCGACCGCATGCAGCGCGGGCCACGCGCGCCAGCGCTCGAGGCTTGGCAAAGGACGATCCGGCGCCGTGGCGCCTTGCGAGGTCGTGACGATCGCGTCGGGATTCGCGGCGAGCACGGCTTCGGTCGAGATTGTCGGCACGAGCGGATCGAGCGCGGCGAACACGTTGCGGCCGCCGCACAGCGCGATCGCGTCGCTGATCATGTGCGTGCCGTTGATCGTCATCAGCGGCTGATCCCACACTTCGTAAAACACGCTCACGCTCGTACGTTGCGCGTAGGTCGCGCGCAGTTGCGCGATGTCGTGCCGATACGCGTTGGCCGCGGCCTGCGCGGCGGGTTCGGTGCCGAGCAGCGTGCCCAGACGCGTGAGCGAGGTCGCCACGTCGTCGAGCTGGCGCGGCTCGCTGAAGAACAGCGGAATGTGCAGCGCGCGCAGCCGGTCGAGTTGCTGCTGCGCATTGCCGTGACGCCAGACCACGATGAGATCGGGCTTCATCGCGACGATGCGTTCGAGGTCGAGCGCGCGGTTGTCGCCCACGCGCGGCACGTTTTGCGCGGGTGGCGGGTAGTCGCTATAGCTCACCGCGCCGACGAGTTTCGCGCCGCCGCCCGCCGCGTAGAGTAATTCGGCCACGTGCGGCGCGAGGCTGATCACGCGCTGCGCGGGCGCGGCGAGCGTGACGGTCTGGCCCGTGTCGTCGACGGCGGAAACCGTGGCGTTGGCCGCGCCCGCGAAACTCGCCACGAACGCGGCTACGAGCACCGATACGACCGGGGCCGACACCGCACGCGTGAGTGCCGCAGGACGCATCAGCCGATCTCCTGGATTGCTTGCGTGAGCGCGTGTTCGAAGCGCTGCCATTCGGGCGCCGAAGCGGGCAGGCCGAAACGCAGGCTCTCGGGCGCGCTGAAGCGGCGCGTCCAGATGCCCTGGCGCGCGAGCGCGTCCTGCAAGGCGCTCGCGCGCGCATCGACGATCCACGCGAACAGCGGCGTGGCGTGCGGCGCGAAGCCGTTCGCCTGCAGCAGCGCGGCGAGGCGCGCGCTTTCGGCGGCGAGACGCGTGCGCATGGCGGCTTGCCATGCCACGTCGCCGAACGCGTGCGTGACCGCGTGACGCGCGGGGCCGCTCACGGTCCACGCGCCCAGTTGCGCGCGCAACGTGGCGAGCCAGCCGGGCGCGGCGAGCGCGAAGCCGCAGCGCGCCCCCGCGAGGCCGAAGAACTTGCCGGGCGAGCGCAGCACCACGAGCCCGGCCAGATGCGTGGCGGCGGCGAGCGTCGCGTCGTGCCGATCCGGCGAGGTCTCGAAGGCATCGGCGAAGGTTTCGTCGACGATCAAGCTGCCGCCGCGCGCCGCGAGTTGCGCATGCCAGCGCCGCAGCCGCGCGGCGTCGAGGCGCGTGGCGGTCGGATTGTTCGGATTGACGACGACGGCATGCGTGACGGTGTCGGGCAAGGCCTCGGCGAACGCTTCATCGGCCAGATCGAGCGACACGACCTCGTGCCCGGCCTGCGCGAACGCGGGCGCGTACTCGCCGTAGGTGAGCGGCGCGATCGCCACGCGCGCGCGCGGCAGCAGCACGGGCAACGCGCGGATCGCCGCCTGACTGCCCGCGACCGGCAGCACGTGCCGCGCGTCGGGGGCGCCGTAGTAGCGCGCGGCGCACGCGGCGAAACCGTCGCCTTCGTCGGGCAGGCGCCGCCATGCCGCCGCGGGCACCGGCGGCACCGGATAGCCGTGCGGATTGATGCCGGTCGAGAGATCGATCCAGTCGTCCCACGCGATGCCGTAGCGCTCTGCCGCCTCGTGCAGGTTGCCGCCGTGCGCGACGAGCGCGTGCGGGTTGCGGTGCGTCGATTCAGCCATGCGTCGCTACGCTCACGAAAGCCAGCGCCAGCAGCGCGGCGAGCCAGAGAATGGTGGTGCGCTCGACCAGCCGCAGCGCGGCGTCCACGTCCTGCGCGCGCGGCGGCGCGCCCGCGCCGAGCGTCGGGCGCTCCTCGATCGCGCCGTGGTAGACGGCCGCGCCGCCGAGCAGCACGTTGAGACTGCCCGCGCCCGCCGCCATCACCGGGCCGGCGTTGGGGCTGTCCCAGCGGCGCGCCTGATCGCGCCAGCAGCGCAGCGCGCAGCGCGTGTCGCCGAGCAGCGCATAGCTCGCGGCCGTGAGGCGCGCGGGAATCCAGTTGAGCACGTCGTCGATACGCGCGGCCGCCCAGCCGAAGCGCAGGAAGCGCGGCGTGCGGTAGCCCCACATCGCGTCGAGCGTGTTGGCGAGGCGGAACGCGAGCGCGCCGGGGCCGCCCGCGATGGCGAACCAGAACAGCGCGCCGAAGATCGCGTCGTTGCCGTTTTCGAGCGCCGACTCGACGGCGGCGCGCGAGAGCGCGGTGGCGTCGGCCTCGGCGGTGTCGCGCGAGACGATGCGCGCGGTCAGCGTGCGCGCGGCGGCGAGATCGCGCCGCGCGAGCGCCGCGCCGATCGGGGCGATGTGTTCGGCGAGGCTGCGCGCGCCGAGCGCGAACCACAGCAGCGCGACGTGCAGCGCCCACGCGAGCGGCCAGGGCAGCAGCGCGCACAGCAGCGCGGCGAGCAGCACCGGCGGCCCGACCACGGCGAACCACGCGAGCAGGCCGAGCGGACGGCCGCGGCGGCCCGTGTTCAAACGCGCCTCGACGCGGTTGGCGAACTGGCCGAACGCGATCAGCGGATGCGCGCGGCGCGGCTCGCCGAAGCGGCGGTCCGCCGCGAAGCCGGCCACGGCGAGCGCGGCGGTGACAGTCAGCGAAAGCATCAGGAATCCTTGAGCGGCGCCTTGAGCACCAGCGGCAGCCCGGCGGCCACGAGCATGGCGCGGTCGGCGAGCGCGGCGATGCGCTGGTTCAGGCGGCCGAGTTCGTCGACATAAAGCCGCGTGGCCGCGCCCATCGGCACGACGCCCATGCCGATCTCGTTGCTCACCACGAGCACGGTGCCGCGCGCGCGCTCGCAGGCGGCGGCGAAGGCGTCGATACGCTCGCGCCAGTCGGGCAGCGGCGTCGCGCCATCGACGGAATCGGGCGCGCAGAGCAGGTTGGCGAGCCAGAGCGTGAGGCAGTCGATCAGCACGCAGCGGCCGGGCGCGGCGGCCGCGTCGAGCGCGCCCGCGAGGTCGAGCGGCGCGGCCGCGAAGCCCCATTGCGCGGGCCGGCGCGCGCGATGATGAGCGATGCGCGCGGCGAATTCGGCGTCGTCGCTCGTGCGTGCCGTGGCGACGTAGGTGACGGCGAGGCCGCTTTCGGCCGCGAGGCGCTCGGCGTAAGCGCTCTTGCCCGAGCGCGCGCCGCCGACGATGAAGGTGAGATCGCGCGAAATCATCGCGTGATTGTAACGGCTGCGGGATGTCGTTCGCGGGTCGCTGGCGCCGCTATCGCGGGCCGATCTCGTCGCGTTCGTGCGTGGAATACCCGTTGAAACCCCGTGGATGACAAGCCGATCCGGCCCGCGCCGCGTGCGGATCGCGCGCGAATGGGCCTTATCCGGACGGCTAACGTTCGCGCCGCGTGCCACGAAGCCGCGCCGGGCAATGGGATAATGCGCACTCGTATTCACCGGGTTTCGCGCTTCATGACCGCCACGCCAACTGCCGCGCCTGCTCCTGCCTCGGCCTCGATCCCCGCCGTTCCCCGGGGCGCGCTGATGATCCAGGGCACCACGTCCGACGCGGGCAAGAGCACGCTCGTCGCCGGGCTGTGCCGGCTCGCGCGCCGCGCGGGCGTGCGCGTCGCGCCGTTCAAGCCGCAGAACATGGCGCTCAACAGCGCCGTGACCGTGGACGGCGGCGAGATCGGCCGTGCCCAGGCGCTGCAGGCCATCGCGGCGGGCATCGAGGCGCACACCGACCTCAACCCGGTGCTGCTCAAGCCCAATAGCGACCTCGGCTCGCAGGTCATCATCCACGGCAAGGCGCGCATGAATCTCAACGCGCGTGCCTATCAGGACTACAAGCCGCTCGCGCGCGTGGCCGTGCTCGAATCGTACGGGCGGCTTCGCGCGCGCTACGAAACCGTGTTCGTGGAGGGTGCGGGCAGTCCCGCCGAGATCAATCTGCGCGCCAACGACATTGCCAACATGGGTTTTGCCGAAGCCGTGGATTGCCCCGTCGTGCTGGTCGCCGACATCGACCGGGGCGGCGTGTTCGCGCATCTGCTCGGCACGCTCGCGTGTCTTTCGGAAAGCGAGCGCGCGCGCGTGGCGGGTTTTGTCATCAACCGGTTTCGCGGCGACCCCGCGCTGCTCAAGCCCGGCCTCGACTGGCTCGAAGCGCAAACGGGCAAGCCCGTGCTCGGCGTCGTGCCGTACCTGCACGGCCTCACGCTCGACGCCGAGGACATGCTGCCCGGCGTCGCGCACAGCGGCGCGTGCGCCGCGGGCGAGATCCTGCGCGTGGTGGTGCCCGCGCTGCCGCACATCAGCAATCACACCGATTTCGACGCGCTGCGGGCGCACGCGCAGGTCGATTTCCGCTACGTGCGCACGGGCGAGACGCCGCCCGCCGCCGACCTCGTGATCCTGCCCGGCTCGAAGAACGTGCGCGACGACCTTGCCTGGCTGCGCGCGCAGGGCTGGGAAGCGGCGCTCGCGCGGCACCTGCGCTACGGCGGCCGTGTGATCGGCATTTGCGGCGGCATGCAGATGCTGGGGCGCTCGATTACCGACCCGCACGGCGTGGAGGGCGAGCCCGGCGCGGTGGCGGGCTTCGGCTGGCTCGACTACGAGACCGAGCTCACGCGCGAGAAAACGCTGAAAAACGTTACGGGCGCGCTCGCCCTGGACGCTTCGGCGGAAGGCGGGGGCGCGGCGCGCGTGAGCGGCTACGAGATTCACATGGGCGAAACGCGCGGGCCGGCGCTGGCAACACCCGCGCTGTATCTCGCCGATACCCCGGGTCTTGCCGATAACCCGGGCGAACGGCGCAATGACCGCCGTGCCGACGGCGCGCGTTCGGCGGACGGACAGATTCTCGCGACCTACGTGCACGGGTTGTTCGACACGCCCGAAGCCTGCGCGGCGCTGCTGCGCTGGGCGGGGCTGGCGGGTGCCACCGCGGTCGACTACCCGGCGCTGCGCGAAGCCTCGCTGGACCGACTCGCCGACACGTTGGCGGCCAGCCTCGACCTGCCGCGCTTGTTCGGCGCGATTCGCGAGGCGCGCGGCTGAGTGTGGCGGGTTATGGATGCGCGCCGGCCGTTGGCCGCTTGCGCCCGGGCGCGTTCGGTGCCGCGTGGCCCTGCGGCGTTAGTACGTTAGTACAACACCATCTGCGTGCAACGGAACAGGGCGATGGTCTTGCCGTCCGGGCCCGTCACGGTGGCGTCCCAGACCTGCGTGCTGCGGCCGAGATGCACGCCCGTGGCGACGGCCGAAATCGTGCCTTCGCGCGCGGTGCCGAGATGGTTGCTCTTGATCTCGATGGTCGTGAAATTCTTCGCGTTGGGCGGCAGATGCGCGAGGCAGGCGTAGCCGCAGGCAGTATCCGCGAGGCCGATTACGGTGGCCGCGTGCAGGAAGCCGTTGGGCGCGAGCAGTTCGCTGCGTATGTCGAGTTCGGCGCGCAACTGGCCCTGTTCGAGGGCGATGGGGCGCAGCCCGAGCAGGTCGGGCAGGCGGCCGCGCTGGCGCTCCAGCAGCGTTTCGATCGTGACGTCGGTGCGTAACGTGCTCATGGTCGGGGATCTCCTTGTCGTCGTTGGGGATGATTGCGCTGCGATCTCGCGCGATTCGCCGATAATATCGGACGGTCGATGCCTGGCGCCGGCTCGTATGCAGGATCCCGGGTGCGAAATCCGGCGGAATCGCGCTTCGAACTCCGAAGGGAAACCGCGCGAAGGGCGTCGGTCGGTCAGCAACACCAGGCATCGAGCAACACGAAGCATCGAGCAACACCTGGCATCAAGAACACGGCAATCCGGCTGGCCGAGCGCCAGCCATCCTGACGGGAGCATTCATGACGGTAATCGTGGTGGCGAATCCCAAAGGCGGCGTGGGGAAGAGCACGCTGTCCACCAATCTGGCGGGCTATTTCGCCGCGCAAGGCGAGTGGGTCGCGCTCGCTGACCTCGACCGGCAGCAGTCGGCGCACGCGTGGCTCGACATGCGGCCCGCAACGCTGCCGCCCATCGAAAGCTGGAAGGTCGATCTGGACAATCCGGTGAAGCCGCCCAAGGGCCTCGAGCACGCCGTCATCGACACGCCGGCGGGCCTGCACGGCAATCGCCTCGGCGCGATCATCGAGCTGGCCGACCGCGTGGTCGTGCCGCTCCAGCCATCGATGTTCGACATTCTCGCGACCAAGGACTTCCTCGACCGTCTGGCGAAGGAAAAGGCGGTGCGCAAGGGCGCGATCAAGGTGGGCGTGGTGGGCATGCGCGTGGATGCCCGCACGCGCTCGGCCGAGCAGTTGCAGCGCTTCGTGGAAGGGCTCGACCTGCCCGTGCTGGGCTGGCTGCGCGACACGCAGAATTACGTGCAGCTCGCGGCGCACGGCCTCACGCTCTGGGACGTGGCGAAGAGCCGCGTGGAGAAGGATCTCGATCAGTGGCAGTCGATCATCGACTGGCTTAACGAGAAGTAAGCGGGAAACGCGCGACGCTCCCGCGGGAAATCAGTAAAAAACCCCGCTGGCTCGTGGCGGCGCGCGTCGCGCAATACGGCGCGCGCCGTGAGACGAAGCCGCCGTCGGGCTGCGCGAGCGCTCAGGTCCAGCTTTGCGTCGGCACGTGGTCGCGGCTGCCCTTGATGCGGTTGTTTTCGTCGACGAACACGAGGTCGGGCTTCCAGCCGGCCTTCAGTTCTTCTTCTTCCACGTTGGCGAACGCCGCGATGATCACGAGGTCGCCCAGTTGCGCGCGGCGTGCCGCCGAGCCGTTCAGCGAGATCATGCCGCTGCCGCGCTCGCCCTTGATCGCATAGGTCGAGAAGCGCTCGCCGTTGTTGATGTTCCAGATGTCGATGCGCTCGTTTTCCACGATATTGGCGGCTTCGAGCAGGTTTTCGTCGATGGCGCACGAACCTTCGTAATGCAGCTCGCAGTGCGTGACGGCGGCGCGGTGGATCTTCGACTTGAGCATATGGCGTTGCATGGCGTTCTCCTTTTGCGCAACGCGCGCGGCGGGGCCGGCGGCGCGTGGCGCTTCAATACGGTAAGGCGGCGTGACCGGCGGCCGCGCAGTCGGCGGCCAGCACGCGGCGAAAGAGGTAAAAGCGGCGGCAAAAACGGAGGCAAAAGCGGCGATCGGCGCGCGCTCAGATCTCGAGATTGTCGATGAGGCGCGTGGCGCCGAGCTTCGCGGCGGCCACCACCACGAGCGGCGCCTGGGCGTCGGCGTCGGAGCCCGGCGCGGGCGGCAGCAGGTTCACGCGCTTGCGGATCGCGATGTAGTCGGGTTTCCAGCCGCGCTGGGCGAGCTTTGCCATCGCTTCGAGTTCGAGCTGCTGGAAGTCGCGGCGGCCCGCGAGCACGGCCTCGCGAATCTCGCGCAGCGCGCCCGCCAGTTGCGGCGCCTCGGCGCGCTCGGGCGCGGAAAGATAGCGGTTGCGCGAGCTGAGCGCGAGGCCGTCTTCATCGCGCACGGTTTCGGCGGCGATCACCTCGGTCGGCAGCGCGAACTGCTGGCACATCGCGCGCACGATCATCAGCTGCTGGTAATCCTTCTTGCCGAACACGGCCACGCGCGGCTGCACGCACGACATCAGCTTCATGACGACGGTGCACACGCCCTCGAAGAATCCGGGGCGGAACTCGCCTTCGAGAATGTCGCCGAGATCGTGCGGCGGGCGCACGCGGTACTCCTGCGGCTGCGGGTACAGCTCCTGTTCGGTTGGCGCGAACAGCACGTAGACGTTTTCCTTTTGCAGCTTCTCGATGTCGTCCTGGAGCGTGCGCGGATATTTGTCGAAGTCCTCGTTCGGGCCGAACTGCAGGCGGTTCACGAAGATGCTCGCCACGACCGGGTCGCCGTGCTGGCGCGCGAGGCGCATCAGCGAGAGATGGCCTTCGTGCAGGTTGCCCATGGTCGGCACGAACGCGGTGCGGTTTTGGCCGCGCAACTGGTCGCGCAATTCCTGAATCGAGCTGATGACTTTCATGATCGGATGCTTGATGTCTCGCAAAATCGCAAGACTAAGGTTGCAGCAACCGGCGAGCCGGTTGCTCGGCCGCAGGCGCGAATTCCGGGGAACATCCCGTGTGGGCGGCGTGCGGACGGGGCGCGCCCGGCCGCGCGTGACGCGCTCTAGCCGGGCAGGCGCGGCGATTGTAGTGGATTTGTGAGCGTGGCGCAGCCGTGTCGGGTGGGGGTTTATCCCGAGGTTCCGCTGTGCGGATCGCCGCCGGTTCGTGGCGATGTGGAACGAATAGACAGGCGCCGGCGCGTTCAGGCCGGCAGATAGGCGAGGCGCACGTAGATTGGCGCGAACGGTTCGGCCTGGGTAATTTCGATCAGCGATTCGCGCGACAGCTCGAGCATGGCGATGAAGTTCACGATCACGACCGGCACACCGCGCGTGACGTCGAAGAGTTCCGAGAACTCCATGAAGCGCTCGCCCTGCAGCCGCCGCAGGATCGTGCTCATGTGCTCGCGCACCGAGAGTTCCTCGCGCGAGATCTTGTGATGCTGCACGAGCTTCGCGCGCTTGATGACGTCGGCCCACGCGGCGCGCAGGTCGATGCTGTCCACGTCGGGGAAGCGCGGCGTGATGCTCTGCTCGATAAAGACCTCGGCGCGCAGAAAGTCGCGGCCGAGCTGCGGCAACTGGTCGAGGCGCTGGGCGGCGAGCTTCATCTGCTCGTATTCCAGCAGGCGGCGCACGAGTTCGGCGCGCGGGTCCTCGGCTTCCTCGCCGGTGTCGGCCTTCTTGACCGGCAGCAGCATGCGCGACTTGATCTCGATAAGCATGGCCGCCATCAGCAGATATTCGGCGGCGAGTTCGAGATTGGTCTTGCGCAGTTGCTCGACGTAGCCGAGATACTGGTTCGTGACCTCGGCCATCGGGATGTCGAGGACGTTGAAGTTCTGCTTGCGGATGAGGTACAGCAGCAAGTCGAGCGGCCCTTCGAAGGTCTCGAGAAAGACTTCGAGCGCGTCCGGCGGGATGTACAGATCCTGCGGCAGCTTGAAGAGCGGCTCGCCGTACAGGCGTGCGAAGGCCACGCCGTCGACGGTGTCGGGCGTCGAGTCGGTGGCGGGCGTGGTCAGAGCCTCGCCGGGCGTCGGCCCGGCGGCTCTGGCGGGACCCGCCGCGTGCTCGCCTTGCGGCGGCGCGCCGGCTCCGTCGGCCTCGGCCATCAGAAGTTCTGGTAGTAGACGTAGGACGTCTGGTTCACGCGCGACGCCTGCTGGCGCTCGCGTTCGTCGAGGTCGATCGGCTGCTTGTCCCACAGAAGCGAGCGGCCCTTGCGTTGCTGCTCTTCGAGCTGCGGCTTCTGCTGCTTGAGCTGGGCGATGAATTGCGTGATGTCCGACTGATACATGGCTGACGTCCGGTTGGTGAGACGGCGCGCGGGCTGGCGCCGCGCCGCGAATTCTGTCGGCGGCAATTTTACCGCAAGGCAAGGCGGCGGAACATCCGCGCGGGCGGGGCCGTGCAACACGGCCGTCGGTCAATCGCGCCCCGATTGCTCCGGGATCGATCCGGAATCGATCCGGGCGGGCTCCAGTCTGATTCCGGGCGCGATAGGCACCGCGTCCACGGTGGCTCCGCGCCGGACTCGCGCCGGACTCGCGCCGCAAGCGCCGCAAGCGCCGCGCCGGGCTTACGACCCGGTTGCGCGCGCATGACATTCCGGTGACGCAGGGTGGCCACAGCGGGCGGCCGCACCGGCGCCCGCGTCGGCATCGTCCTCAACTTTGCGCAGCGTCCTGGGGTAATCACGCGATGATGTGGTGAAATATCGCGTTTGCGCTCGTGCGCGCCCGTGTCCTCGCTCGCCGCCGCCTTGCGCGCCAGCCGATGACGCCGGCGCCTTCGGCGAAACCAGTTCTACGACAGCCGGAGGTCTTGTTTGGCGGGATGGGTGATCGAAGCGTTGCGCGCATGGCGCCGCACCACGCGTGCGGCGCGGCCACGGCACGCCGCAACCGCGGGCCGTCCCGGGTTCCTCGAGCACCGCGAGCCAGCGGCTGCCGGCGCGCGCGGCCGCCTTGTTTCCACGCTTCTCCTGAGCTGCGTCGCCGGGCCGCTGTTCGGGCTGGTCGCCGCCACGCCCGCGCACGCCGACCTGTCGAGCCTCTGGCCGTGGTCGCACGCCAAGACCTACTACAACGTCGAGATCGCCACGGAGCCGCGCGAGTTGCGCAAGCTGCTGGAGGCGCATCTCGACATCGCGCGCTTCGCCACGCGCGCCGACGTCAGCGAAGACCAGTTCGACTTTCTCGTGACCGCCACGCCCCAGCAGGTGCGCGATCTCGCCTCGACGGACGGCTATTTTTCGCCGGTCGTGCGTACCGACGTGCAGACCGTCGACGGCAAGCGCCACGTCAAGGTGAGCGTGGACGCCGGACCGCGCACGCAGATCGCCTCGGTGCAGCTCACGTTCCGCGGCCCCGTGCTCACCGAAGATCGCGCGCAGGAAAACGCCGCGCGCTTCGCGTTCTCGCTGCACGACGGCGACGCGTTCACGCAATCGGGCTGGGACGACGCCAAGAGCGCCGCGCTGCGCGCGCTGCAGGCGCGCCGTTATCTGGGCGCGAAAATCGCGCGTTCCGAGGCGCGCGTCGATCCGCTCAAGCACGAGGCGCAACTTTCCGTAACGTTCGACAGCGGCCCGACCTTCACGATGGGCAAGCTCGACGTGTCGGGCACGCGGCGCTATCCGGCGTGGATCGTCGACAACGTCAACCCGCTCACCGAAGGCGAAATCTACGACGTGAACCGCGTGACCGAACTGCAGCGCCAGTTGCAGAACACGCCGTACTACGCGAGCGTGGCGACCGACATCGACGACAACACGCAAAAACCGAACGAAACGCCCGTGCACGTGAAGGTGAGCGAGTATCCGTACAACAACTTCCGCGGCGGCGTGGGCTATTCGACCGACACCGGCGCGCACGTGCAGGGCGGCTACACGTATCTCGACACCTTCGGCAAGGCGTGGCCGTTCCAGATGCAGGGCCGCCTCGACCAGATCCAGAAGTACGGCCAGGTGCAGTTGTCGATGCCGCCGGGCCCGCGCGCGTGGACCAACAGCGTGCTCGCGTCGTACACCACCACGGACGTGTCCGACACCACCATCTACAGCGCCCGTGTGGGCGTGCAGCGCACGCGCACCTCGCAGAACATCGACTACGCCTATTCGCTGATGTTCTACGACGACCGCATCACGCAGAACGTCGGCGAGGCAACGCGCGCGCATGCGCTCGTGCCGTCGTGGTCATGGACGCGCCGCAACGTGGACGACCCGCTGTTCCCGCGCTCCGGCAACCTGATTCGCGTGGAGGCCGGTTTCGGCGTGAAGGGCGCGGGCTCCGACCAGACCTTCGTGCGCGGTTACGCGCGCGGCCAGCAATATCTGCCGATCGGGCGCAGCGACATCATGCTGTTCCGCGCCGAACTGGGCGGCGTGTTCACGAGCGGGTCGTCGTCGGAGATTCCGGCCTCGCTGCTGTTCCGCGCGGGCGGTTCGAACTCGGTGCGCGGCTACGGCTTCGAGAGCATCGGCAACAATGTCGCGGGCTCGATCTTGCCCACCAAATACCTCGTGACCGGTTCGGCCGAGTATCAGCACTGGTTCAGCCACGACTGGGGCGGCGCGGCGTTCTTCGACGTGGGCACCGCCACCGACACCTGGGGCGAAAAGCAGTTCGATCCGGGCGCGGGCATCGGGGCGCGCTGGCGCAGCCCGGTCGGCCCCGTCAACGTCGATCTCGCCTATGGCTTCCGCAACCATAGCGTGCGGCCGTATCTGACTCTCGGGATCGCTTTCTGATGGGCACGCGCGCTTTTCTCCGTTTCGTTTCGCCGATGTCGTGGGCGTGTGCGCATGCCGTGCCGCCCGAGGCCTCGCCGGGCGCGTCTTCCAACGATGGCGGCGGGCGTGGCAACGACGGTGGCAATGCCGGCGACAACGAGCGCGGCGAAGGCCGTACGCCGCCGCCGCGCCGCCGTCATCGGTGGCTCAAGGCGTTCGCGTGGCTCGCCGCCGTGCTCGTGCTGCTCGTCGTGCTCGCCGGCGGCGCGCTGTACGGCGTGCTCACGACCGGGCGCGGCACCGCGTACGCGTGGCAGGCGGCGGTCAAGCTGCTCGGCGGCCAGCTCGCGGGCAAGCTCGAAGGCGGCGCGCTCGCCACTGGCGTGCGTTTTCGCGACGTGAGCTGGCGCGGTTCGGACGGCACCACGGTCAAGGTCGACCGCGTGAGCGGGCAGTGGGCGCTGCAAGGCTTCGGCAAAGCGCCGTGGCGCTTCGTGGTCGACTATCTGCATATCGGCGATGTCGATGTGCGCGCCGTGCCGTCGAACGCGCCGTCCAAGCCCATGACGTTGCCCGGGAACCTGCAATTGCCGCTCGGCCTCGAGATTCGCGACTTGCAGGTGGACAAGCTCACGCTGCATCAAGGTACGTCGGTCACGGAGTTTTCGCGCCTGCTGTTCCATGGCCGCAGCGACGGGCGGCACCACGAGGCCGCCGTCGAGCGGCTCGACACGCCGTTCGGCGCGGTGAGCGCACAGGCGAAGCTCGACGGCGTGCGGCCGTTCGCGCTGGCGGGCAATCTCGGCTACGCGGGCAAGGTCAACGGCGAGAGCGTGCAGGTGAACGGCACCCTGGGCGGTTCGCTCGAAGCGCTCACGGCCGACATCGACGCGAGCGGCATGAAGCTCACGGGCCGCGCGCATGTGGAAGCCACGCCGTTCGCCGCGGTGCCGTTGCAGCGCGCCACGCTCGCGTTCGATCACGTCAATCCGCAGGCGTTCGCGCCGGGCGCGCCGTTCGCCGATCTCGCCGTGCGTGCGCAGTTGCAGCCCGTGCCGGGCGGCGCGGCGGGCGTGCCGGCGGCGCTGGCCGCGGCGGCTTCGGGCGCATCGGCGGCGCTGGCGGCTTCGGCGTCTTCCGTGGTTCCCGTGGCTTCGGCGGCTTCCGCTTCGAGGCGATCGGCGGCTGCGGCGGCTTCGGCGCCCGTTGCGGTTGCGTCGATGGCTTCGGCTTCATCGGCGGCCTCGGGCGCGTCCCCGGCGTCGGCCGCGAAGACCGCGAACGCCGCCACCGCGCACAGCGACGCGGCCGGCTTCACCGTGGCCGGCAACGTCTCGATCGTCAACGCGAAGCCGGGCCGTATCGACGACAAACTGCTGCCGCTCGTGGACGCTCACGCCGACGTCGTGCTCGACGCCAAAACCCAGCGCATCCCGAAGCTCGCCGTGCGGCTCGTGAAAAACGCCACGGTCACGGGTGGCGGCACGATCAGCGGACACGACGGCCGCTTCGACCTGCACGTGGCGGCGCTCGACCTCAACGCCATTCAGTCGAGCGTGCGCGCGACGCAGTTCGCGGGGCCGATCGGCGTGCGTCTGAACGGCGACGTGCAAAGCGTCACGCTCGACCTCGCCGATCCGAAAGCCGCGCTGCGCGTGCAGGGCAAGGTCACGCAAGACCCCGCGCGGCTCTCGTTCAACGACGTGCGCGTGACCTCGGGCGCGGGCCGCATCGACCTTTCCGGTGCGCTCAAGCACGACGCCAATTCCACCTATACGTTGAAGGCGGCGCTGACGAACTTCGATCCGCTGTCGCTCACCTCGCAGCTGATCGAGAAGAAGCCTGCCGCTGCGGCTGCTTCGGCCACGTCCCGGCCCGCACGCAAAACGCCGCCGCGCGCGAGCACGTCCAACGCGGCGACCAGCGACGCGCTCAATCCCAAACGCAATCTCGCGCTCAATCCGGCGCTGAATCCGTCGCTCAACCCGGCGCAAACGGGCGAGCAGGCGCAGGCGCAAAAGCGTGTCGAAACCGCGAAGCAGACCGAGTCGAGCGCCGCGCCGCCGCCGCGCGCCAAGCCGAAGGCCGCGCCCGCGCGCCGCATCGAGGCGCGCGTGAACGGCACGCTCAGCGCGAGCGGCATGCTCGCGCCCACCTTGACGACGAAGGCCGAGTTCAAGCTCGGCCCGAGCGTCTACGACGACCTGCCGCTCACGGGGCAGGGGCTGATCCAGCTCGCCGGTTCGCGCATCCTGCCGAGCCGCGCGAATCTTTCCGTGGCGGGCAACGTCGTCGATCTGCAAGGCAGCTTCGGCGCGCCGGGCGACCGGCTGCGGTTCCGTGTGGATGCGCCGCAACTCGACCGGCTCGGCTTCGGCGTCGCGGGCCTGCTCGCGGCGAACGGCGACGTGACCGGCTCGTTCGCGCATCCCAACGTCGAACTCGACTACAAGGCGGACCACGTGGCGTTCGGCGAGAACCGCGTCGGTCACGCGGAAGGCCATGCGCTCGCGCGCGACGGCGCGAACGGCGCGCTCGCCTTCAGCACCGACGCGAGCGGCATCGCCGCGGGCGGCGTCGAGATCGCCACGCTCACGGCGCGTCTGAACGGCACGCGCGCGAAACATACGCTCACGGCCAACGCGAAGGGCAAGGTGCAGGGCCAGCCGATCGACTTCGCCGTGGCCGCGAACGGCGGTCTCGCCGACACGCGCGAGGGCTCGCGCTGGGACGGCACCGTCACGCAACTGGAGAATCGCGGCACGCCGGACCTGAAGCTCGAAGCGCCGCTCAAGGTCAGCGCGGGCGCGGGCAAGGTCACGCTCGGCGCGACGCGGCTCGTGGCCGAAGGCATGTCGCTCGACCTGAAATCGTTCGATCTCGATCACGGCCGCATCCAGTCGGCGGGCGCGCTCACCAATGTCTCGGTCGCGCGCCTCATGCAGGTGCGCCAGCAGTTCACGGGCGAGCCGTCCACGCTGCGCACCGACCTGATCTTCGACGGCGACTGGAACTTCTCCCTGGGCCAGACCGCCACCGGCTACGCGCAGATCAAGCGCCGCTCGGGCGACATCACCACGGAAATCGGCCGCGGTCTCGCCTCGCTCGGCATCTCCGCGCTCGACGCGCGCGCGGCGTTCAGCAACGGCAATCGCCTCACGCTCACGGCGCACGCGCAGGCGAGCCGCGTGGGCGTGCTCGATGTCGACGCGAACACCACGCTCGCGCCGCGCGACGGCATGCTCACCGTGGCGGACGAATCGCCGCTCGGCGGCACCATCAAGGCGAACGTGCCGTCGCTGCGTACCACGGGCGGGCTGCTCGGGCCGACTTATCTGCTCGACGGCCATATCGCGCTCAACCTCGCGCTGGGCGGCACGGTCGCGAAGCCGAACCTCACGGGCTCGGTGATCGGCGACGGTATTTCGGCCACCATGGTCGATCAGGGCGTGCAGCTGAAAGACGGCGTGATCCGCATCGCGCTCTCGCAGAATCTCGTCGACTTCCAGCAGGTCGAGTTCCACGGCGCGACGAGCGGCACGCTGCGCGCGCAGGGCCGCGTGCGGCTCGACAACGACGAGCCCGACCTCACGGCGAGCATCGTCGCGGACAAGCTCGAGCTGTTCGCCTCGCCCGACCGGCGCCTGTCGCTCTCGGGCAGCGCGAGCGTGGCGAACGGCGGCAAGCTCGGCGGCATGCAGATCGACGGCAAGTTCACCGTCGATCACGCGCTGTTCGACATGCCGGAGTCGGCCGCGCCTTCGCTCGGCGACGACGTGGTGATCGTGCGCCCGGACGGCACGACGAGCGGCGGGGTGCCGCCGCCCATCGAGGAAACGGCGTCGACCAAACCGGCGCCGAAATTCGCGCCGCGCGCCAACATCGACATCAATCTGGGCCGCGACTTCCGCTTCCGTGGCCAGGGCGCGGACCTAGGCCTCGCGGGCACCATCACCGCGACCAGCGCGCCCGACACGCCGCTGCGCGCGGTGGGCAACGTGCGCGTGACGGAAGGCTCGTCGTACTCGGCGTTCGGCCGCAAGCTCAACATCGAGAATGGCTTCTTCACGTTCAACGGGCCGGTGGGCAACCCGGGCATCAACATTCTCGCCATGCGCCGCAACCAGCAGGTCGAGGCGGGCGTGCAGGTCACGGGCACGGTGCAGGCGCCGGTTGCGAAGCTCATTTCCGAGCCGAACGTGCCCGACAACGAAAAGCTCTCGTGGCTGCTGTTCGGTCACGGCACCGACCAGGGCAACAACCTCGGGCAGCAGAGCGCCATGACCACGGCGCTCGCGCTGCTCGGCAGCACGAGCGGCAAACGCATCGCGCAGTCCATCGGGCTCGACGAATTCTCGATCGGGCGCAGCGAGGTGGGCTTGACCGACCCGCAGGTGGTGATGCTCTCCAAGGCCATCAACGAGCGGCTGGTGATCGGCTACGAGCAGGGCTTGCAATCCGCGTCGAACGCGATCAAGGCCACGCTCAACCTCTCGCGCTACTGGTCGGTGGCCACGTACGGCGGCACGTTCTACGGCGCCGACATTCTCTACACGCGGCGCTTCGACCGCATTCGCTGGTAGCGCGAGAGCGCGGGCCGGCGGCGCGCGCGCCGTAGCGTCGGCGAAAAAAAAGCACACCCGGGGGTGTGCTTTTTGACTGGCGCCGAACGCGGCGAAGAAGCTTAGCGCACGCGCATGCCCGGCTTCGCGCCGCTATGCGGTTCGAGGATGTAGAGGCCGGGTTCGGCTTTTTCGTTTGCCGAAGAGGCCGCGAGCACCATGCCCTCCGACATGCCGAACTTCATCTTGCGCGGCGCGAGGTTCGCGACCATTACCGTGTACTTGCCCTTCAGGTCCTCCGGCTTGTACGCCGAGCGGATGCCCGAGAACACGTTGCGGGTCTTTTCCTCGCCCACGTCGAGCGTGAGTTGCAGCAGCTTGTCCGAGCCTTCGACGATAGTGCAGTCGACGATCAGCGCGATGCGCAGGTCGATCTTCGCGAAGTCGTCGATGGAAATCACGCCCGGCGTTTCGTCCACGGCGGCCGCCTTCTTCGCTTCCTTCGCGGCCTTCGACTTCGTGTTCGCCTCGGCGGCGGGGGCTTCCGCCGTGGCTTGCAGCGAGTCGCGGTTCGCGGCCAGCAGCGCTTCGATCTGCTTCGGGTCCACGCGCGTCATCAAGTGCTTGTACGCGTTGATCGGACGTTGCGACGAGATTGCGTTATTCGCGTCGGCCCACGTGAGCGGCTCGATCGCGAGGAACTGCTCGACGCCTTCCGCGAGTTGCGGCAGCACCGGCTTGAGCGCGAGCGAGAGCAGGCGGAACGCTTCGAGGCTCACGCTGCAGGTTTCGTGCAGCGCGACCGCGTTGGCCGCGTCTTTCGCCTGTTCCCACGGCTTGGCCGTATCGACATAACCGTTCACGGCGTCGGCGAGTTCCATCGTCGTACGCAGCGCGCGGCTGTATTCGCGCGCCTCGTAATGCGCGGCGATCTGCGGAATGGCGGCGCGCAGCTGCTCCAGCAACGGGTGCTTCATCGCGCTGTCCTGCACGCGGCCGTCGAAGCGCTTGATGAGGAAGCCCGCCGCACGGCTCGCGATGTTGATGTACTTGCCGACGAGGTCGCTGTTCACGCGCGCCTGGAAGTCTTCGAGGTTGAGGTCGAGGTCTTCCATCGTGCTGTTGAGCTTGGCGGCGAAGTAGTAGCGCAGCCACTCGGGATTCAGGCCCGTCGTCACGTAGCTTTCGGCCGTGATGAAGGTACCGCGCGACTTCGACATCTTCGCGCCGTCCACCGTGAGGAAGCCGTGCGCGAACACGTTGGTGGGCGTGCGATGGCCCGAGAATTCGAGCATGGCCGGCCAGAACAGCGTGTGGAAATACAGGATGTCCTTGCCGATGAAGTGGTACTGCTCCGTTTTCGAGCCGGCCTTCACCCAGTCTTCGAAGTTCAGGCCGCGCTTCTCGCACAGGTTCTTGAAGCTCGCGTAGTAACCCACCGGCGCGTCGAGCCACACGTAGAAGTACTTGCCCGGCGCGCCCGGAATCTCGAAGCCGAAGTACGGCGCGTCGCGCGAGATGTCCCAGTCGGCGAGCTTCGATTCGCCCGAGTCGCCGAGCCATTCGCGCATCTTGTTGGTTGCCTCGGGCTGCGCGAGGCCGGCCACCCAGCCGCGCAGGAACTGCTCGCAACGCGGGTCGGAGAGGCGGAAGAAGTAATGCGTCGAGGTCTTGCGGATGGGCGTGGCGCCCGAGACCACCGAGTACGGATTCTTCAGGTCCGTGGGCGCGTAGGTCGAGCCGCACACTTCGCAGCTGTCGCCGTACTGGTCCTTCGCGCCGCACTTCGGGCACTCGCCCTTGATGAAGCGGTCCGGCAGGAACATGTTCTTGACCGGATCGTAGGCCTGCTCGATGTCGCGCGTTTCGATGAAACCCGCTTCCTTGAGCGCCAGATACACCGACTCGGAGAGCACGCGGTTTTCGTCGGAATCGGTCGAGTAGTAATTGTCGAACGACACGCCGAAGCTGTCGAAGTCGCGCTTGTGTTCCTGCCAGACGCGCGCGATCAACTGCTGCGGCGTGAGGCCTTCTTTCTCGGCGCGCAGCATGACGGGCGTGCCGTGGGTGTCGTCGGCGCCGACGTAGTAGACCTCGTGACCGTGCATTCGCAGCGCGCGAACCCAGATGTCCGTCTGGATGTACTCGACCAGATGGCCGATGTGGATTTGCCCGTTGGCGTAGGGCAGGGCAGACGTGACGAGGATCTGGCGGCGGCCGCTGTTGACGGCAGACGCGCCGGCGGCAACGAGGTCGGTGGCGGGTGCTGACATAGAGTGGGGGTTCCGGTGTTGCGGGAGGTCGAAAGCGCGATTTTAACAGGGCGCCTGGCCCGTCGCCCGGCCAGGGGATGGAGGCGCGAATGCGCGGCGGCACGCGGGCGCGCAGGAGCCGGCACGCGCTGCGCCGCGAGAACCGCGAATGCTAGTTGCCGCGGCATGTGGCAAATGCATGTGGCAAATGCGTGGCACATGCATGCTGCAATGCACAATCGCCAGGCAAAAAAAACCGGGGCAAGAAGATGGCCCCGGAGCAACAACGACAAGAGGAGAATGGTGACGCGGCGGCATCGCCAGCCACGTACCGTAAAGACAGACAGCAGCTTTTTCGGAGAGTTCGAAAATTTTTTCGATTCTTTCGAAAGCCGGTGCCGGGCAGGGTTTCGGACTGTATCCAGCCCGCGCTTTCACCGTTTTGCCACCCGTTTTGTCACCCGTTTCGCATCCACGCTGTGCGCCTTCACGGCCGATCCGGCGCCGAATCTACGCGATCCGGCGCCTTCTTCCTGCAATTTCGTCACTCGCTGCGTCGTTGCAGGTCAGACGCTATTACTGTGCGTGCTGTGCCGTGGCGCGCAGGTAAATTTCCACGCGACGGTTGGCGGTGCGGCCCGCTTCCGTGCTGTTGTCGGCGATCGGCTGGGTGTCGCCGCGGCCTTCGGCGGCCATGCGCTGCATCGGGATGCCGCGGCTCGCCAGGTAGTTCACCACGCTCTGGGCGCGGTTGACCGACAGCGTCTGGTTGTAGGCCGGCTGGCCGGTGTTATCCGTATGGCCCACGACCTGGGCGACGACTTCCGGGTTCTGCTGGAGCGTCTGCGCGACCTGGTCGAGCACCGGCGCGAACGACGGCTTGATCGCGTAGCTGTTCGTATCGAACGTCACGTTGCTCGGGATGTTGAGCTTGAGCGAGCCGTCCGGCTGCTCCGTGATCTGCGTGCCCGTGCCCTTGGTGGCGCCCGAGAGCTTGTTGTGGATGGCTTGCCAGTTGTAACCGGTGATACCGCCCACCAGCGCGCCCGCGCCGGCGCCGATCGCCGCGCCCTTGCCGCCGCCGAAGATCGCGCCCAGCGCGGCGCCGGTGCCCGCGCCCACGCCCGTGCCGACGGCCGTGTTGGTGCCTTGTTGCGTGGCGCAACCGGCGACGAGTGCGCCGGCCACGGCGAAGACGGACAGACGGGTCAGGATTCTTGTGTTCATTTGCTTTCCTCTCTTGAGTGGAACGGACGGCGCGCGCGAGTTCGAAATCGCCCTGGGGTGTCGATTCTGCCGACTGATCTCAGGGTCTTCGGACGGTGCGCGGCGGCAGCTACTACAATGACGGCGTACAGCGTGGTGCCATCAGCATGAATCGTGCGCGTGTCGCCTGACGTCTTGGTGTCGACGCAGGCGGTCGACGCGGCATCGGCGCAAAGCGTGCCTTGCTGGACCCTTTTACGCAATCCAGCTTAACAATTTCTTTCGATTTCCGGCGTTAGCGCGACCGGCCCCGGCTTTCGGGAACCGCGCGTGCCGCCGGGATCTCCCCACGGAGTCTCAATGAGCATAGATCGGTCTACGGTCGATGCCGCGCTCGCGGCCTTGACGGATCCGAATACGGGCCGGCCGTACGCGGCGGCCAAGGGCGTGCGCAACGTCACGATCGACGGCGCGACGGTGGGCGTCGAGATCGTGCTCGGCTATCCGGCGAAAAGCCAGTTCGCCGCCGTGCGCGCGCAGGTCGAGGCGGCGCTCGCCGCGGTGCCGGGCGTGGCCGCGAGCCGGGTCGACGTGAAGAGCGAGATCGCCGCGCATACCGTGCAACGCGGCGTGAAACTCTTGCCTAACGTGAAAAATATCGTCGCCGTGGCGTCGGGCAAGGGCGGCGTGGGCAAGAGCACGACCGCCGTGAATCTGGCGCTCGCGCTCGCGGCGGAAGGCGCTTCGGTTGGCATTCTGGACGCCGACATCTACGGTCCCTCGCTGCCCATGATGCTCGGCATCGAAGGCCGCCCCGAGTCGCCCGACGGCCAGTCGATGAATCCGCTCGAAGGCCACGGCGTGCAGGCGAATTCGATCGGCTTTCTGGTCGAGCAGGACAACCCGATGGTGTGGCGCGGCCCGATGGCGACCTCGGCGCTCGAACAGTTGCTGCGCCAGACCAACTGGCGCGAGCTGGACTACCTCGTCGTCGACATGCCGCCGGGCACGGGCGACATCCAGCTCACGCTCTCGCAGCGCGTGCCGGTCACGGGCGCCGTGATCGTCACGACGCCGCAGGACATCGCGCTGCTCGACGCGAAGAAAGGTCTCAAGATGTTCGAGAAGGTGGGCATTCCGATCCTGGGCATCGTCGAGAACATGGCGGTGCACATCTGTTCGCACTGCGGTCATGCCGAGCATGTATTCGGCGCGGGCGGCGGCGAGCGCATGGCGAAGGAATACGGCGTGGAAGTGCTCGGCAGCCTGCCGCTCGACATCGCGATTCGCGAGCAGGCCGACTCGGGCAAGCCCACCGTGGCCGCCGCGCCGGACAGCCCCGTGGCGGACATTTATCGCGCGGTCGCGCGCCGCGTGGCGATCCAGATCGCCGAGCGCGCGCGCGACATGACGTCGAAATTCCCGACCATCGTCGTGCAGAACACCTGAGTCGTCTGCGCAGCGCAGGCGCGCGGGGCCGCCCGCAGCGGGCATCCCGGCGGCGGGCATGCGGTCTGCGTCCCGTCGCGAGTCTCCTCGCGCCTGTCGCGCGGTGCCGATGTCTCGATACGCGCTGAGGCACGGTGAACGCCACCGCGAATCCCGGCCGGAGCCGCTCGAAGCCCGTCATGCGCTTGGGGACAGATAGCCGCGCCCTGCGCCGCGTGCGCGGTATCATGTGGGCTTCATCGGGTCTGGCCCGGCGGCCGCAGCGGGCGGGGACGGGTTGGCAAGAGGATCGCATGGAAAGAGGACACGGCAGGCAAGCGGGGAATTGGCAGATCGCGCGCGGGGTGGGGCATGGCGCGGGCGCGCTGGCGCTCGCCGGCCTGGTGCTGCTCGCGGGCTGCACGAGTTTCATGGGCCAGCAGGACAAGCGCGCCAGCGCGCAACTCCAGCCCACCGTGGGCAGCCAGGTGCGCGGTACCGTGTCGTTCGTCGAGCACTCTGACGGCGTGCAGGTGAGCTACAACCTCGCGGGCCTGCCGCCCGACAGCGATCACGCCCTGCAGATTCACGAGCGCGGCGACTGCTACGCGACCGACGCGTCCAGCGCCGGCGCCGTGTTCGCGCCCGCCGCCGAGCACCTCAAGCACGGTGCGCGCGTGGAAGGCGACATCGGCAATATTCACGCGGACGCCAACGGCGTGGCCACCGGCTTTCTCGTTGCCCCCGACGTCTCGCTCGACGGCGTGCGCTCCGTGCTGCAACGCGCCGTGGTCGTGCATCGCGACGCCATCGACCCGTACGCCTACCCGCAGCGCGGCACCGGCCCGGCCATCGCCTGCGGGCAGATTCGCGCCCAGTGAGGCGTTCCACGGCCGCCGTGGCTGGCGTTCCTTGCACACCTGCGATCCCCCGCGCGTAATCGCGTAAAATAGGCGCCTTTCGCAAGCGGCGGCGCGTTGCCGCCGGCTTTCCCGACCCGTTTTTTTCGTTAGCAGCGACACATGGCAATCAAATCCGACAAGTGGATCCGGCGCATGGCCGAAGGACACAAGATGATCGAGCCGTTCGTGCGCGACCAGGTCCGCACCTCGGAAGACGGCCGCAAGATCGTCAGCTACGGCACCTCGAGCTACGGCTACGACATTCGCTGCGCCGACGAATTCAAGATCTTCACGAACATCAACTCGACGATCGTCGATCCGAAGAACTTCGACGAGAAGTCGTTTGTCGACTTCAAGGGCGACGTCTGCATCATCCCGCCCAACTCGTTCGCGCTCGCGCGCACGGTCGAATATTTCCGCATTCCGCGCAACGTGCTGACCGTCTGCCTCGGCAAGTCCACGTACGCGCGCTGCGGGATCATCGTCAACGTGACGCCGTTCGAACCCGAGTGGGAAGGCTACGTGACGCTCGAATTCTCGAATACGACACCTTTGCCTGCGAAAATCTACGCGAACGAGGGCGTCGCGCAGGTGTTGTTCTTCGAGAGCGACGAGATTTGCGAAGTGTCTTACGCCGATCGCGGCGGCAAGTATCAAGGTCAGCACGGCGTGACCTTGCCGAAGACCTGACGTTCGAGCGCACTTAACCCACTGGATTCAAGACATACGGGGACCGCTGCGCGTTACATGCAGCGGTCGTTTCTTTTGGAGATTCGCCCATGAAGTTTCGCTTTCCCGTCGTCATCATCGACGAAGATTTTCGCTCCGAGAACATCTCGGGTTCCGGCATCCGGGCGCTCGCCGAAGCCATTGAGAAAGAGGGCGCGGAAGTCCTCGGACTGACGAGCTACGGCGATCTCACGTCGTTCGCGCAGCAGTCGAGCCGCGCCTCCTGCTTCATTCTCTCGATCGACGACGACGAGCTGCTGCCCTACGTGGAAGGCACCGACGGCGACGCGCCCGAGCACGCGCCCGCCATCGTCGCGCTGCGCGCGTTCATGGAAGCGGTGCGCAAGCGCAACGCCGACATCCCCATCTTCCTGTACGGCGAAACGCGCACCTCGCGCCACTTGCCGAACGACATCCTGCGCGAACTGCACGGCTTCATCCACATGTTCGAGGACACGCCGGAGTTCGTCGCGCGTCACGTGATTCGCGAAGCGAAGGTGTATCTGGACGCGCTCGCGCCGCCGTTCTTCAAGGAACTGGTGCAATACGCCGACGAAGGCTCGTACTCGTGGCACTGCCCCGGCCACTCGGGCGGCGTGGCGTTCCTGAAGAACCCGCTCGGCCAGATGTTCCACCAATTCTTCGGCGAGAACATGCTGCGCGCGGACGTGTGCAACGCCGTGGAAGAACTCGGCCAGCTGCTCGATCACACCGGCCCGGTCGCGGCTTCGGAGCGCAACGCGGCGCGCATTTTCAGCGCGGACCACGTGTTCTTCGTGACCAACGGCACCTCCACGTCGAACAAGATCGTCTGGCACGCCACCGTGGCGCCGGGCGACATCGTGCTGGTGGACCGCAACTGCCACAAGTCGATCCTGCACGCGATCACGATGACGGGCGCGATTCCCGTGTTCCTCACGCCCACGCGCAACAACTTCGGCATCATCGGCCCGATTCCGCGCGACGAGTTCAAGCCGGAGAACATCCGCAAGAAGATCGAGGCGAACCCGTTCGCCCGTGAAGCGCTCGCGAAGAATCCGAACCTCAAGCCGCGCATTCTCACGATCACGCAGAGCACCTACGACGGCGTGGTCTACAACGTCGAGATGATCAAGGACCTGCTCGGCGACATGCTCGACACGCTGCATTTCGACGAAGCCTGGCTGCCGCACGCCGAGTTCCACGAGTTCTACCAGGACATGCACGCGATCGGCGCGGGCCGGCCGCGCACCAAGGCGCTCGTGTTCGCCACGCACTCCACGCACAAGCTGCTCGCCGGCATTTCGCAGGCCTCGCAGATCGTCGTGCAGGACAGCGAAGACAGCGTGTTCGACCGCCATCGTTTCAACGAGGCGTACCTGATGCACACGTCCACCTCGCCGCAGTACGCGATCATCGCGTCGTGCGACGTGGCCGCGGCGATGATGGAAGCGCCGGGCGGCCCCGCGCTCGTGGAAGAATCGATCGCCGAAGCGCTCGACTTCCGCCGCGCCATGCGCAAGGTCGACGCCGAATACGGCGAAGACTGGTTCTTCCAGGTGTGGGGCCCGGACGAGCTGGCCGAGGAAGGCATCGGTTCGCGCGACGACTGGATGCTGCGCCCGAACGATCACTGGCACGGTTTCGGCGCGCTGGCCGAGAACTTCAACATGCTGGACCCGATCAAGGCGACCATCGTCACGCCGGGTCTGGACGTGGACGGCGAGTTCGGCGACTCGGGCATTCCGGCCGCCATCGTCACGAAGTACCTGGCCGAGCACGGCATCATCGTGGAGAAGACGGGCCTGTACTCGTTCTTCATCATGTTCACGATCGGCATCACCAAGGGCCGCTGGAACTCGATGGTCACCGAACTCCAGCAGTTCAAGGACGACTACGACAACAACCAGCCGCTGTGGCGCGTGCTGCCCGAGTTCGTCGCGCAGCACCCGATGTACGAGCGCATGGGCCTGCGCGATCTGTGCCAGCAGATCCACAGCGTCTACCGCGCCAACGACATCGCGCGTCTCACGACCGAGATGTATCTGTCGACGATGGAACCGGCCATGAAGCCGTCCGACGCGTTCGCCAAGCTCGCGCACCGCGAGATCGACCGCGTGCCTATCGACGAACTCGAAGGCCGTGTCACGTCGATCCTGCTCACGCCGTACCCGCCGGGCATTCCGCTGCTGATTCCGGGCGAGCGCTTCAACAAGACGATCGTGAACTACCTCAAGTTCGCGCGCGAATTCAACGAGCGCTTCCCGGGCTTCCACACCGATATCCACGGACTCGTCGGCGAGATGATCAACGGCCGCGTCGAGTATTTCGTGGATTGCGTGCGCGGCTGAGCGTGGGGGCGGCCGGTATGACGGTGCGGAGTCTGCGCGGGTTCGCAAGCAGGGCGGCGCTATCGGCGGCGGCCGTGCTGATGCTGGCGGCCGGTGCGCCCGCGCGCGCCGAAGTCGCGGCGGCGGACCCCATCGACACGGCCATGCGCACCTGTCTCGCGCGCGCCGACCGGTCGTCGACGGCGGGGCAGATCCAGTGCATGGACGAGTCGCGCACGGCGTGGCGCAGCGCCGCCGACGCGGCGTTCACGCAACTGCTCGCGAAGGTGCCGGCGGCGCAGCAAAAGCGCTGGCGCCTGAGCCAGCAGAAGTGGGTGGCGTGGCGCGACGCCGAGGACACCATGCTCGGCGCGGCGTTCGCGACCACGAGCGGCAGCCAGTATCAGCTTTACGAAGCCGACATGCGGCTGCAACCCGTGCGCGACCGCGCGCTCGCGCTGCGCAACGAGGCCACCCGCTACGCCGGCAACAATGGCGGCAAGCTGCCGCGCGGCCGCGCGTGCAGCGCCGACGCGCGTTGCGAGCACGTGAGTTACGACCTCAACCGCTACTATCGCCAGCTGTATGCGCGCATGCCCAGGCACGCGCGCCTCACGGTGTCGCGCGCGCAAAGCGCGTGGCGCGCGTATCGCGACGCGACCACGCCGCTGATCGACGATCATGCGCGGCTCGATCTGCTCGGCGCGCGGCTCGCCACCTTGAAGCGGCTCGCCGAAACGGTGAACAACCGCTGAGCTTCGGCAGCGGCGAATTCTGTCGATGTCGATGTCGAAACGAAACAGGCGCGAACTTCGCGCCTGTTTTGCTTTGTGCGTCCCTCGAGCGGCGTCAGTCGAGAATGAACTGCTCCGGCGCGCGAGCGGGCAGCGAGGTCGGTTCGCCGAGCAGGTCGCGCAGCGCGGTTTCGATGCTCACCGACATCGCGTTGAGCGCAAGGTCGTTGTCCTCGGTGCCGAACGGATCCTCGATCTGCGAGGCGATCGCCTCGTGCGCCATGAACGCGTAGGCCACGAACACGGCGAAGATCGGCGTGAGCCAGCCGATGCTGTCGACGAGCCCGAACGGCAGCAACGCGCAGAAGAAGTACACGGTGCGATGGATCATCACCGTGTAGGCGAACGGCAGCGGCGTGGAGACGATGCGCTCGCAACCGCCGATCACGTCCGAAATGCCGTTTAGATTGCGCTCGAAGGCGAGCACGCCGTAGCCGTCGAGACGGCCTTCGCGCGCCTCGCGCCGCACCCATTCGCCCGCGCACAGCATGAGCGTGGCGGAGCGGTAGCGCGAGGCCATCACGCGTTCGAGCACTGGGGCGGGCAGGCGCGCGGCGAGATCGCTGTGCGGGTCGGTGTTGCGCAGTTGATGGCGCAGCGCGTGCGGCAGTGCGCACAGCAGTTGCACGAAGGCGCGGGCGCGTTCATGCGCGGCGCGCCCGTCGCCGTCATCGGCATCGGCAGCGGCATCGGCGGTACCGGCAGCCGGGCGCGGCAACGTGAGCGCCTCGCGGGCGAGCGAGCGCGAGTCGTTGAGCAGCGCGCCCCAGAGCTTGCGGCCTTCCCAGTAGCGGTCGTAGCTCGCGCTGTTGCGAAAGCCGAGAAACACGGCGAGCGCGATGCCGATCAGCGAGAACGGCACGGTGCTCAGACTCACCGTGACGCGGAAGATGTGATCGTGCGCGGCCACGGCCACGAGCGAGAGGCACAGCACGAGAAAGAGGCGCGGCAGCAGTTGCGGCAGCACGGAACCGCGCCACGCGAGCAGCATGCGGAACCAGTGGAGATGGGGGCGGACGATCATCGGGGCGAACGGTCTGGAGCGTGGGCGTGAGCAAAAAACGCGGCGGCGCGGCAAGACGAGTCGGCAAACTCAGCCTGGCGCCGGACACCGACAGGACATTCCGTCAGTATCGCGCGAGATCGTAGACGATGGCGCGAGTCGGGCGGGCGCACAGCTGCGGCATTTCGCGGCGGATACAGCGCGGCGCGCCGAGGCCGCCCAGGCCGCGCGGGCCGCACGCGCGGCGCACGGCATCGGCGAAAAGAAAAAGCGCGCGACGTGAGGAACGTCGCGCGCTTTCTATCGCACTGTTTTTTTGTGCCGATGGGCGGTGGCGTCTTCCCGCTATGCCGAAATTGCCGCCGCCCGGCTGCCGGTGCCGTTACTTCAGCGCCGCACGCGCCGCCGCGATGGCTGCACGAACCTGCTCGGGCGCGGTGCCGCCCGGATGGTTACGCGCCGACACCGAACCTTCGAGCGTTAGCACTGCGAACACGTCTTCGGCCAGCAGATGCGCGACCGCCGGCAGTTCCGCGCGCATTTCGTCGAGCGAGAGGTCGGCGAGATCGCAGTTGCGGTCCACGCAGATCCGCACCGCGTGCGCCACGGCTTCGTGCGCGTCGCGGAACGGCAGGCCCTTCTTCACGAGGTAGTCGGCGAGGTCGGTGGCGGTGGAGAAGCCTTGCAGCGCGGCTGCGCGCATCGCCTCGGCCTTGACCGTGATGCCGGCGACCATTTCCGCGAAGATGCGCAGCGTGTCCGCGACCGTATCGACGGTGTCGAACAGCGGCTCCTTGTCTTCCTGGTTGTCCTTGTTGTACGCGAGCGGCTGGCCCTTCATGAGCGTGAGCAGGCCCATCAGATGGCCGTTCACGCGGCCGGTCTTGCCGCGCGCGAGTTCGGGCACGTCGGGGTTCTTCTTCTGCGGCATGATCGACGAGCCGGTGCAGAAGCGGTCGGCGATGTCGATAAAGCCCACGCGCGGGCTGACCCACAGCACGAGTTCTTCCGAGAAGCGCGAGACGTGCGTCATCACGAGCGCGGCGGCGGCCGTGAATTCGATCGCGAAGTCGCGGTCGGAGACGGCGTCGAGCGAGTTCGCGCAGATGCCGTCGAAGCCCAGCGTTTTCGCCACGGCGAAACGGTCGATCGGGTAGCTCGTGCCCGCGAGCGCGGCGGCGCCGAGCGGCAGACGGTTCACGCGCTTGCGGCAGTCGGCCATGCGCTCGGCATCGCGCGAGAACATTTCCACGTAGGCGAGCAGGTGATGGCCGAAGGTGACGGGCTGCGCCACCTGCAGGTGCGTGAAGCCCGGCATGATGGTGCCCGCGTGCTGTTCCGCGAGGTCGAGCAGCGCGCCGCGCAGGTCGCCGAGCAGGCCGCCGATGCGGTCGATTTCGCCGCGCAACCACAGGCGGATGTCGGTCGCGACCTGGTCGTTGCGCGAGCGGCCCGTGTGCAGGCGTTTGCCCGCGTCGCCGATCAGCGCGGTCAGGCGCGCTTCGATGTTCAGGTGCACGTCTTCGAGGTCGAGTTGCCACTCGAACTCGCCGCGCTCGATTTCGCCCTGGATCTGTGCCATGCCGCCCTGGATGGCGGCGAGGTCGTCGGCGGAGATGATCTTTTGTGCGGCCAGCATCGACGCGTGCGCGAGCGAGCCTTCGATGTCGACGAGCGCGAGACGCTTGTCGAAGAACACCGACGACGTATAGCGTTTGACCAGCTCCGACATGGGCTCGGAGAAGCGAGCCGACCAGGCTTCGCCTTTTTTGTGCAGTTGGGACGTCATGATGATGGGCCGTGGGCGATGGAAAGCGGGCCGCGCGCGGGCGCGTTGGCGCGGGCCGGCGCGGCAAGAAAGTTGACGATTTTACCACCCGCGCCCGGCGCGGCTCCTCGTCGCCCGTCAGGCGAGGGACCGCCGGCGCTCAAAGGCGCACGAGCACGACCAGCTTCAGATCCTCGCGATGCGCGGGCTTGAAGGTGATCTGGTCGTAAGCAATGCGGCCGTGGCGCGGATGATGGAACTCGCGGCGGCCGCCTTCGCGCTCGAAGACGTCCTGCGAGGCCCAGAAACGCGCGAATTCGTCGCTCGAGGCGATCAGCGAGTCGATCAGCGTGCGGGTGGGCGCGTCGCTCAGGTGCCGGATCGAGTCGGCGCGAAATTCGGCCGCGAGACGGCGCGCGCGGGTTTCCCAGTCGACGATCAACTCGCGCCCGAGCGGCTCCGTGAAGGTGAAGCGCAGCAGATTGCGGTCGTGATCGCCGTCGAGCCAGCCCGTGAAGAGATCGGCGGCGGGTTCGTTCCAGGCGAGCGCGGTCCACTGGCGGTCGAGCACGTAGGCGGGCGCGTTCACGAGCTGCACGGTTTGCAGCAGCGTGGCGGGCGCGTCGGCGGCGGTGGGATCGGGTTCGGCCGGGTCGCGCTGCGCGGCCAGTTCGAACAGGTAGGCGCGTTCGGCGCGCGAGAGCCGCAGCGCGACGGCGATGCGCGCGAGCGCGTCCGCCGAGGCCGAAACGGGCCGGCCCTGTTCGATCCACGTGTACCAGGTCGGGCTCACGCCGCACAGCTGCGCGACTTCCTCGCGGCGCAGCCCCGGCGTGCGGCGGCGCGGGCCGGGCGGCAGGCCGACTTCCTGCGGCGAAAGCCGTTCGCGATGCGCGCGGATGAAGTCGCCGAGCGCGCGCGCGGGCGTGGCGTCGAGGGTGGTCTCGCTGGAATCGGCGGAATCGTGGCGCATGGGACGTGGGCTGGTGCTGGCGATACCAGAATAATTGCTTAACTTGTACTGGTACAAGCGGGCCTCTATTGTAGCGGCAGACGCGGCCGTTCCCGCGCGTCGAACGCCACGAACACGAAGCTTTTCCCCACGAACGCCGCACAAGGAGCACGCGATGAAGCATCACGATCAGGTCGCCGACGCATTCGGCTCGACCGCCGCCGCCTATCTCACGAGTCAGGTCCACGCGAGCGGCGCGGACCTGGAGAACCTCGCCGCGACCTTCGCGGCCACCTGCGGCAATGCGACGGTGCTGGACATGGGTTGCGGCGCGGGCCACGCGAGCTTTGCCGTCGCGCCGCACGTGCGCGAAGTGGTCGCCTACGACATCGCCCCGCAGATGCTCGCCACGGTCGAGGCCGCCGCGAAGGAGCGCGGGCTCGCGACGGTGCGCACGCAGCAGGGCGCCGCCGAAACCTTGCCGTTCGCCGACGCGAGCTTCAACTGGGTCGTGACCCGCATGAGCGCGCATCACTGGCGCGACGTGCCGCGCGCGCTCGCCGAGGTGCAGCGCGTGCTCAAGCCGGGCGGCCGCATCAAGTTCATCGATATCGCGGGCATCGACGATCCGCTCTACGACACGCATATTCAGGCGATCGAACTGTTGCGCGACGCCTCGCATATTCGCGACTATCGCGCCGACGAATGGCTCGCGATGCTCGACGCCGCGGGTATCGACGCGAAGGTGAGCGAACGCTGGCGCATCACGCTGGACTTCGACTCGTGGGTCGCGCGCATGCGCACGCCGCCCGAACGCGTGACGGCGATCCGCTCGATGTGGGAGCGCGCGCCCGACGAAGTGCGCCAATACTTCGACGTGCAAAGCGATTTGTCTTTCAAGCTGGACGCGCTGATGCTGGAGGGGACGCGGCGGGGGTGAGGGCTTACCCGCGCGGGCGTCGATGAGATTGACGTGCCGCAACCCGGAGGAATGGGGCGCGTGGTACTGATACAGGCTTCAATCGAATCCCCCCCCGATCGATATGCCTGTTCAGTGCACATTTCGTCTCAATCATCGGCCCATGTCCGTTTTGTATTGCGAAGGAGTGGGCGATTTCGCGGCTTTCTCAGGCAGGGATCGGTTGCGAAACGATCCCGCCGCCGTGGCGATTCCCAATGCGGGGCCGTTGCCGCCGGGCCGCTATTTCATCGTCGATCGCGGCTCGGGCGGCCTTTTCACGCACATCCGCGATCGCCTCATGGATCTCGTCAACGACACCGATCGCGAGCAATGGTTTGCGCTGTATCGCGACGATGGCGAGATCGACGACTGGACCTTCGTCAACGGGGTCGGTCGCGGCCACTTTCGGCTTCATCCGCATGGCCGCGCGAATGTGAGTGAAGGCTGTATCACACTCGCCGATCCCGCTGCTTTCGATCGCCTGAGAAAACGCCTGCTGCACGCGCCGACGATCGCGCTGCCAGGCGGGAAAGGGTTTGCCTACGGCACCGTGGAAGTCCAATGAGAAAGGCCTTCGTGAACGCTGCCGCATCGATCCTGCTGTTCCTTGCGCTGGTGTATCCGGTCGGACGATTGATTTTTATCGAGCCTGTTGCGACTGCCGTTGCGCGCGCCGCGTTCTGGGTCGGACTTGACCGCGACGGCGAACCGGGCGATGCGCTCGTCGATTCCGTATTGCTGGTTTCGTTGCTCCTCGCACTGGCGATGGTTGCGCTTGCCAATGCGCTTTTGAAACGCCACCGAAGGAAGCCTCTCCATGTCCAATGACGTCTTCATCAAAATCGACGGCATCACCGGCGAATCCGAGGACGCCGCGCATCCCGGCGAAATTCAGGTCGTGAACTGGAACTGGAAAATGTCGCAACGCGCTGCAATGATGTCCGGAGCCGGCGGCGGCGCGGCCAAGGCAACGGTCGAGGACCTCGTGTTCTTTCACGAGGTGGACCGCGCCAGCCCGAATCTGATGTCGTATTGCCTGACCGGCAAGCACGTTTCACAAGCCGTGCTCACGATGCGCAAGGCAGGTGGCGTGCCGCTCGATTTCCTGCGCATCACGATGTCCGATGTGATCGTGACATCGGTCGAAATGTCGGCGAGCTATGAACAGGTCCGGCTCTCGTTTGCGAAGGTGAAGCAGGAGTACATCGTGCAGAATGCACTCGGCGGCAGCAAAGGCGTCGTCACTGGCACCTTCGACATCAAGGCGAATTTCAGCGTGAACGCTTAGCTTTCGAACAAAATAGCGAAATAAAAAACGGCGTCGGTGTCCGAAGACACGACGCCGTTTTCGTCAACGCAAACGCGTCAACAGTGCATCAAAACCCTCACCCCGTATTGCGCAACCCCGCCGCGATCCCGTTGATCGTCAGATGAATCCCGCGCCGCACACGCGGACTCGGGTCGCCCGCGCGATACCGCTTGATCAGTTCCACCTGCAAGTGATTGAGCGGATCGAGATACGGGAAGCGGTTCTTGATCGAACGCGCGAGGAGCGGGTTGTCGGCGAGACGGCCGTTCGAACCGGTAATCTCGTCGAGCACGCGCGTCGTGCGCTCCCACTCGGCCACGATGCGTTCGAACACATGCTTGCGCAGCTTCTTGTCGGCCACCAGTTGCGCATAGCGCGACGCCACCGCGAGGTCCGTCTTCGCGAGCGTCATGTCCATGTTCGAGAGCAGGTTCGAGAAGAACGGCCAGGTCTTGTACATCTTGCGGAACATCGCGAGACGGCGCGTGCGCTCGGCGTCGCTGCCCGCTTCGTCGAGATACGCCGCCACGGCGCTGCCGAAGCCGTACCAGCCGGTGAGCAGCAGACGGCACTGGCCCCACGAAAAGCCCCAGGGAATCGCGCGCAGGTCGTCGATCTTGCGGTTCTTCGGGTCTTGCAGCTTGCGCGAGGCCGGCCGGCTGCCGATGTTGAGTTCGGCGATTTCCGTGATCGGCGTCGAGGCGAAGAAGTAGTCGGTGAAGCCCGGCGTTTCGTACACGAGCGAGCGATACGCGGCCATCGCGCCGTCCGAGAGCGTTTGCATCGCCGCTTCGAACTCCGGCAGTTCGGCGGGCACGTTGCCCGCGGCCTGGCCCATCGGCAGCAGCGTGGCTTCGAGCGTCGCCGCGATCACGGTTTCCAGATTGCGCCGGCCGATCTCGGGATTGCCGAACTTGCTGGCGATCACCTCGCCTTGCTCGGTCAGGCGGATCTGACCGTCGACGGTGCCCGGCGGCTGCGACAGGATCGCGTTGTAGGTCGGACCGCCGCCGCGGCCGACCGTGCCGCCGCGGCCGTGGAAGAGGCGCAGCGTGATGCCGCGTTCGCGATGCAGCGCGACCAGCGCGAGTTCCGCGCGATACAGCTCCCAGTTCGACGTGAGGAAGCCGCCGTCCTTGTTGCTGTCCGAGTAGCCGAGCATGATTTCCTGCTCGTTGCCCTGATGCTCGACGATGCTGTCGATGCCCGGCAGCGCGAGCAGGTCGCGCATGATGTGCGGCGCGTTGCGCAAGTCGGGAATCGTCTCGAACAGCGGGATCACCATGAGCGCGGCTTGCGCGGGATCGTCGGCGGGACCGAGGCGGCCCGCGAGCAAGCCCGTTTCCTTCTGCAGCAGCATCACTTCGAGCAGATCGGACACGGTTTCCGTGTGCGAGATGATGTAGTTGCGCACCGCGCGCGCGCCAAACTTCTCACGCGTCACGCGCGCCATCTCCAGCACGCCCAGCTCGCTCTGCACGAGCGCGGAGTAGTCGAGATACGGCGAGCGCAGCGCGCGCGGATCGGCGAGTTGCGCGAGCAGCACGCTTTGCTTCGCTTCCTCGGAGAGCGCGGCGTAGTCGGCGTGCACGCCCGCGCGAGCAAGGAGTTCGCCGATCACGGCTTCGTGAATGTCCGAGCTTTGGCGCAAGTCGATGCTCGCGAGATGGAAGCCGAACACTTCCACCGCGCGCAACAGCGGCGCGAGGCGCGGCGTGGCCAGCGAGGCGCCGTGATGCGCGCCGAGCGAATCGAGCAGGACATGCAGATCGCGCGAGAACTCGCCCGCATCGGCATAAGGCTGGGCGCGCACGGGCGCGGCGTTGCGGCCCGCGCTGCGCACGGCGACCACGCCTTCGCCCAGCCGCACGCGCGCGCTCGCGGCGAGCCGCGTGTACACGCCGATCAAGGCGCGCCGGTACGGCTCGTCCACGCGATGCGGCGATTGATCGGGCGACGCTTCGGCGAGCGCCTTGAGTTCGTCGCTCGCGCCCGCGAGCAGGTTCGACACGGAAAGCTCCGCGCCCAGACGGTGCACCTGATCGAGATAATGCTGAAGAATCACCTGCGCCTGGCGCTCGCTGGCTTCTTCGAGCGTCGCGGCGGTCACGTTCGGATTGCCGTCGCGGTCGCCGCCGATCCAGCTGCCCATCTGGAAGAACGCGGGCAGGCGCGCCGAAATGCCGTGCTCCTTCAGCGAGGTTTCGATCTCGCCGTAAAGCGCGGGAATCTCGCTCAGGAAGGTCGTGTGATAGTACGACAGCGCGTTTTCGATTTCATCGCCCACGGTGAGGCGCGCGTCGCGCAGCATGCGCGTTTGCCAGAGCGAGGTCACGCGCGCGCGCAGCAGCGCTTCGTTGTGCTCCAGCTCGCGATGCGTGAGCGGCTGGTCGCGTTCGGCGAGCAGGCGCGCCACGTCGTGCTGCGAGTCGAGCGTGCTCTTGCGCTGCACTTCGGTCGGGTGCGCGGTGAGCACGGGCACGATCAGCGCGTCGTTGAAGAACTGCTGCAGCACGGGCGTCGCGGCCGCGCCCGCTTGCGCGAGGCGTTCGAGCGAATGCGCGATGGTGCCCGCCTGCGGCGCCGAGCCGGCCAGATCGTGGATGCGGCGGCGGCGGTTGCGATGGCGGTCTTCGGCGATGTTCGCGAGATGCGAGAAGTAGCTGAACGCGCGCACGACGCTCACGGTCTGCTCGGGCGAGAGCGCGCGCAACTGCTTCTCCAGCGCGAGCGCGGCGGCGTTGTCGTCTTCGCGGCGAAAGCGCACGGCCGTCTGGCGGATGGTCTCGACCACCTCGAACACGGCGTCGCCTTCCTGCTCGCGCACCACGTCGCCGAGCAGCCGGCCGAGATAGCGGATGTCTTCGAAGAGCGGCTGATCCTTGTCGTCGCGGGCGGCGGCTTTCGCGGGCCGGGTGGCCTTGGCGGTTTTAACCGGCTTCGCGGCCGTTTCGGTGTGCGGTGTCTCGTCGACGGCGGCGGCTTGCCCGGCCTTCGCGGCCTTGGCGGCTTTCTGCGCTTTCACGGGCTTGCCGGCCTTGTCGGCTTTCTCGAGTTTGGCGGGCTTCGCGGCTTTATCGGCCTTGGTGGGTTTGTCCGACTTCGCGGCCTTTTCCGTCTTTTCGGCCTTGGACGGCTTTGCCGCCTTGGCCGGGTTGCCCACCTTCGCGGCCTTCGCGGGCTTCGCCCCGGCATCGGCGGCGGCCACCGGCGCCGTGCCCAGCAGCCCGCTCGCGGCGACGTCCGCGCCCGAGTGCGCAACGAACCCGGTCGATTCGATCGTCGAGGCTATCGTGGTCTTCGTGGCCTGCGGTTTTTTGGCCGGTTTCGCGGACGGTGCGGACGTCTTGTCGACGGCCTTCGAAACAGCGTTCTGCGATGCGTTGTTGCGGCGCTCTGCGCGCGCCGAGCCTGAAGACTTCACGGTGATTTCCTTAAAGCAAGCCGCGAGGGCATGTTGATCGGAACTGCCAAACAGCACGAAACTGCGTGGCCGCGGCGCGAGCCGGGCCTGAGCGCAGTGCAACCGCGAGAGGGCGGAAGGTGTCACATCGCGCCGATCTGCCGCCTCGTGCGCGCGTGCCACCCGGTTCGTGCGCGTGCCGCCGTAAGCGGAGCGCCGGGTGCAGGTCTTGCTAAGGAAGTCGCCGCCGCGAGCGGCGAATCATGGTCAACGCGGGCGATCGGTCGCTGCTGCGAACGTCGCCGCTGGCCCCTCGTCCGTATGACGCTCATCCATATGACGTATACGGACCGAGCCGGACCATGCCGTTGCCAACTGGCGCGATGCCAGGCCGCCGCCGGCCCCGGGTCTCTTCCTTGCCGCCGCACGCGCTCCCCGCCGACGCCCGGAAGGGCCGTAAAAGGGGCGCGTGCTAACATTGCCTGTTATCCGATTCTGCTTTTCATCCCGTCATTCGATGTCCTTGCCATGAACTCCGAGACGTTATCCGCGCCCATGCCCCGCACACTCGTGATCGCTTCGCGGGAAAGCCGCCTTGCGATGTGGCAGGCGGAGCATGTGCAAGCTGCGCTGCACAAATTATATCCATCCTGCGAGGTGAAAATCCTCGGAATGACGACGCGCGGCGATCAAATTCTCGATCGCACGCTCTCGAAGGTCGGCGGCAAGGGGCTGTTCGTGAAGGAACTGGAGCAGGCGCTCGCCGAAGGCCGCGCCGACCTCGCCGTGCATTCGCTCAAGGACGTGCCGATGGAATTGCCCGAGGGTTTCACGCTCTCGGCCATCATGGAGCGCGAAGATCCGCGCGACGCGTTCGTGTCGAACGACTACGACTCGCTCGCCGCGTTGCCCGCGGGCGCGGTGGTCGGCACTTCGAGCCTGCGCCGCGAGTCGATGATTCGCGCGCGCTATCCGCACCTCGACGTGAAGCCGTTGCGCGGCAACCTCGACACGCGTCTGTCCAAGCTCGATCGCGGCGACTACGCGGCCATCATCCTCGCGGCGGCGGGTTTGAAGCGCCTGGGTTTGGGCGCACGCATCCGCGCGCTGCTCGAACCGGCCGACAGCCTGCCGGCGGCGGGTCAGGGCGCGCTCGGCATCGAGATTCGCAGCGATCGCGCCGATCTCGCCGCATGGCTCGCGCCGCTGCACGACGACGCCACCGCGAAGGCCGTGGAAGCCGAACGCATGGTCTCGCGCGCGCTCGGCGGCAGCTGCACGGTGCCGCTCGCGGCCTACGCGCACTGGCAGGACGGCAAGCTCGCGCTGCGCGGCACGATCGCCACGCCCGACGCGAGCCGCGTGCTCGCCGCGCAGGAAGTCACGGCGGCATCGACTGTCGATGAAGCCGTGGCGCTCGGCCGCCGCGTCGCGGACGACCTGATCGCGCAGGGCGCGCTGGAGATCGTGCGCGCGCTCGCCGAAGCCGCGGCCACGGAAGGCCCGAACGTCGCGCCGGGTCGCACGGGCGCGGCCGGCGCAGCGGCCGAAAACCATGCCGCACCACGTCCGGGCGGCGACCCGGCTTCGCTGCAATGACGCCCCCCTGGCAGCCGCGCGCCGGTGGCAAGGCGCAGCCCGACGAGTGGGGCGGTCCCGCCGACGCGTCGCAGGGCGCGTCCGCGAATGCGCCGTTCACCGTCGTCATCACGCGACCGGCCGGTCAGTCGGAAGCGCTCGCGGCGCAACTCGCGCAGGCGGGCGTCGCCACGCTCGACTTCCCGCTCATCGCCATTGCACCGGTCGCCGACGAAGCGCCGCTGCGCGCCGCGCTGAACGCGCTCGAACGCTATGCGTTCGTGGTGTTCGTCTCGCCGAACGCCGTGGACCGCGCTTTCGCCGCCTATACGTCGATCTCGTCGATCTGGCCGCCCGCGCTGCCGGTGGCCGTGGTCGGCCCGGCCAGCGTGGCCGCGCTCGCGCGCCACGGCGTCGCCACGCCGGGCCACACGGTGATCAGCCCGACCGGCGCCGCCGATGAAGAACCGGCGCGGTTCGACTCCGAATCGCTCTACGCGGCGCTCGAAGCGCACTTTGGCGCGAACGGCTTCGCCGACCAGCGCGTGCTGATCGTGCGCGGCGACGGCGGGCGCGAATGGCTCGCCGAGCGTCTGCGCGAAGCGGGCGCCGAAATCGACACCGTCGCGGCCTACCGGCGCGTCGTGCCGGAGCCGCCCATCGCCGCGTGGACGCGCGTGCATGCGCTGCTCGAGGGCGCGCCGCACGCGTGGCTCGTCACCAGTTCCGAAGGCGTGCGCAATCTCGACGAGTTGGCGCGCGAGCATCTCACGGCGGGCGAAGTCGTCGAGCTGCATCACGCGCCGCTCGTGGCGCCGCATCCGCGGATCGCCGAGACGGCGCGCTCAATGGGTTTTGATAGGATGACGGTGTCCGGCGCGGGCGACGAACGCATCGTCGAGACGCTGCTGGGTCTCGTTTCCTCGCAGGTCCGTCCCGCCGCAGATCCCGTTGTTCAACCGGTTCAGAACACTCCGGCCGCAACGCCGGTTCACTCTCGCATGACTGATTCGAACAATTCCAGCAGCACGACCCGTTCAGGCGCCGTCACGGCCGCCCCGGAAAACAGCGGCGGCAGCGCGGCCGCTTCGGCCGGCACGGCCGGTAACGCCAGCAGCGGCGCGAGCGCCAGCGCGGCGTCGCGGCCCACATACGCGTCGTCGGGCGGCACCGGCAATCTCACGCCGAACAACACCGGCGCGCGCCGCGGCGGCGCGGGCACGGCGCTCTTGTGGCTCGTCGTGGTGCTGGTCGCGGCCGGCGCGGGCGCGGGCGGCTACGTGATCAACCGCAAGCTCGACCGGCTCGACACGCAACTGGTGCAGCGCCAGCAGGCGGCGGATCAGCAGACCGCCGCGTTGCGCGCGCGTGCCGATCAGGCCGCCCAGGGCGCGCAGCAGCTCGACAAGCAGATGGCGCAACTCGAAGGCAAGATCGCCGACGCGCAGACCTCGCAGCAGGCGCTCTCGCAGCAGTACGCCGATCTCGCCAAGAATCGCGACGACTGGTCGCTCGCCGAAGTCGGCCAGATGCTGTCCAGCGCGAGCGAGCAACTGCAACTCACGGGCAACACGCAGCTCGCGCTGTTCGCGCTGCAAAGCGCCGACACGCGTCTCGCCGCCTCGAGCGCGCCGCAGGCGCTGGCCGTGCGCAAGGCCATCGCGCAGGACATCGACAAGCTCAAGGCCGCGCCGTCCACCGACCTCTCGGGCATGGCCATCAAGCTCGACACCGCGCTCGGCCAGATCGACGCGCTGCCGCTTGCCGGCGAGGCCATCGTCGCGCACACGAAGCCCGAAGCGCCGCAGCCCGCCGACATCGGCAAGACGGCCGCCGCCGCCAACGAGCCGAAGTGGAAAGCGTGGCTGAACACCTTCGTCGCGGGCGTGGGCCAGCAGGTCGCGAGCCTCGTGCAGGTGCGCCGCATCGACAACGCCGACGCCATGCTCGTCTCGCCCGACCAGGGCTACTTCGTGCGCGAGAACCTGAAGCTGCGCCTGCTTTCCGCGCGCCTCTCGCTGCTCTCGCGCAACGAAGCCACGCTCAAGTCCGATCTCGCCACCGCCGACGCCACGCTCGCGCGCTACTTCGACGCCAACTCGAAGAACGTGCAGACCGTGCGCGAACTGCTCAAGGAAGTCGACGCCGGCTCCGCTGCCGTCGCGCTGCCCACGCTCGACACGAGCCTGCAGGCGATCCAGCAATTCCGGAGCCGGGGGTAAGACATGGCGATCCGTGGACTTCTCTGGCTCGCGCTCCTCTTCGTGATTGCCGTCGCGCTCGCGACGGTCGGCCGCTTCGACGCGGGGCAGGTGCTGCTCGTCTATCCGCCGTATCGCGTGGACGTTTCGCTGAACCTGTTCGTGGTGGGGATCGTCGTGGCGTTTTTGCTGCTCTACGCGATCCTGCGTTTCGTGCGCAATATCGTGACGATGCCGCGCCGTGTGGCCGCCTATCGCGCGCGCATGCGCACGGAAAAGGCCAACTCGGCGCTGCGCGACGCCGTGGGCAATCTCTATGCGGGCCGCTTCTCGCGCGCTGAAAAAGCCGCGCGCGATTCGCTCGCCGACGAGAAAAATCAGGGCGCCGCCGGCCTGATCGCCGCGAACGCCGCGCATCGTCTGCATGAATATGCGCGCCGCGACGAATGGCTCGCGCAGGTGGATGACGCCGACCTGCAGGAAGCGCGCTTGATGGCGACCGCCGACATGCGCGCCGACGGCCGCGACGCCGACGGCGCGCTCGCCGCGCTCACCGAAATGCGCACGCAAGGCGGCCGCCGCATTCACGCGCAGCAGATCGCGCTGCGCGCGCAGCAGCAGCTCAAGAACTGGGGCGAAGTGCTCAAGCTCGTGAAGACGCTCGAAAAGCGCGAGGCGCTGCACCCGGCCGTGGCCGTGCGCCTGCGTCAGCTCGCGGCGGAAAACCTGCTGCGCGAGCGCCGTCACAACGCCGACGCGCTGCTCGAACTGTGGGGCACGCTCTCGCCGGTCGAGCGCCATTCGCCGCGTCTCGCCGACTGCGCCGCCGAGCTGCTCGTCGCGCTCGAACGCCAGGCCGACGCGCGCAAGATCGTGGAAGAAGCGCTCGCGCAGAACTGGGACGCGCGCCTGCTGCGCCGCTATCCCGACACCGCGGGCCCCGACGCCTTGCCGCTCATCCAGAAGGCGGAAGCGTGGCGCAAGGAACGCCCCGAAGACGGCGACCTGCTGTTCGCGCTCGGCCGTTTGTGCCTCAAGCAACAGCTGTGGGGCAAGGCGCAGTCGTTCCTCGAAGCGGCCGTCAAGTCGGCGCAGGCGCACGACAACGAACCGCTCAAGATCCGCTCGCATCGCGCGCTCGCGCGTCTGCACGAGCAGCTCGGCGACGGCGAGAAAGCCGCCACGCATTACCGCGAAAGCGCGCTGGCGATGAACGTGGTGTGATGCCGGTGATCTGATGCGTCGATGGCGCGTGGATTGCGCCAACTCCGCGCATCGACATGAAAAAACGGCCGCTTCGAAAGAGCGGCCGTTTGCTTTTGGGGCGGCGATCCGGCAAGAAGCGCTCAGCGATTCACCTGCTTCGCGGGCGCGGAGAGCGCGAGCAAACCGCCCAGAATCATGAACGCCGCGAGCATGTACATGCCCGAGTCGTTGGCCGAGGTGACCTGCTTGAGCCAGCCCACCATATAGGGGCTCAGGAAGCCCGCGAGATTGCCGATGGAGTTGATGAGCGCGATGCCGGCCGCCGCGCCCGCGCCCGCGAGCCACGAGGTGGGCAGGCTCCAGAACAGCGGCAGCGTGGTGAGAATGCCGAAGGTGGCGATGGTGAGCGCCGTCATGGCCAGCGTGGTGTCGTGCGCCCAGGTGACCGAGAGCACGAGCCCGATGGCGCCGATCGCCGCCGGAATCGCGATATGCCAGCGCCGTTCGCGCGTGCGGTCGGCGCTTTTCGCCACCAGCACCATGCCCACCACGGCCGCCGCGAACGGAATGGCGGAAAGCAGGCCGATCGCGAGCGCGTCCTTCACGCCTGTGGATTTGATGATGGTCGGCAGCCAGAAGCTCACGCCGTAGAGGCCCATCACGAACGAGAAGTAGGTGAGGCTCATCAGCAGCACGCGCGGGCTCGTGAGCACGGTCATGAGCGGCGGGTCTTCCTTGGTGGCGTCCTCGGCGGCGATGTTGCGTTCGAGCAGCGCGCGTTCTTCGGCCGTGAGCCATTGCGCGTTGCCGATGCGGTCGTCGAGCCGGAAGAACACCAGCACGCCCACGATCACCGAAGGCAGCCCTTCGAGCAGGAACAGCCACTGCCAGCCTTGCCAGCCGTTCGCGCCGTCGAAGGACTTGAGGATCCAGCCCGACACCGGCCCGCCGATCACGCCCGAGAGCGCGATGGCCGTCATGAACCAGGTGGTCATGCGGCCGCGCCGCTGCGCCGGATACCAGTAGGTGAGATAGAGGATGATGCCGGGGAAGAAGCCCGCCTCGCACAGGCCGAGCAAAAAGCGCATCACGTAGAACATGGTGGGCGTGGTGACGAACATCGTCAGCATGGACACCAGGCCCCACGTGACCATGATGCGCGCGATCCACACGCGCGCGCCCACGCGGTGCAGGATCACATTGCTTGGGACTTCGAACAAAAAATAGCCGACGAAGAAAATGCCCGCGCCGAAGCCGTAGACGGCATCGGACAGATTGAGCGCCGTGCTCATTTGCAGCTTCGCGAAGCCCACGTTCACGCGGTCGAGATACGCGACCACGTAGCAGAGCATCAAGAGCGGAATGAGCCGCCACGCGACCTTGCGATACGTGGCTTCCTCGAAGGCCGAGGGCGGCGCGCCCGCGCCCGCCTGCGGCAAGTGATTCGCTGGACTGGCCATGGTGTCTCCTGAATCGTTTCTGATTTTTTGCAGGAAGCTGCCCGTAAGCAGTCCGCTCATTCTAACCGCGCCGCCCGGCCGCGGCGGCGCGTATCGATCGGGGAAAACACCAGTGCTTCAATGACTTAGGTGCGTGCGACTAGCGCCTAGACGCAGCGCCCGCCATCCACTTCGAGACACGCGCCCGTGATGAATTTCGCTTCGTCGGAGGCGAGATAGAGGCACGCGTTGGCGATGTCCTGTGGCGTGGAAAATCGCCCGAGCGGAATGGTGGCGATAAAGCGCTGGCGATTCTCGGGCGTATCCGGCACGCCCATGAAGTCGGCGGTGAGACCCGTGTCGCCGATCACGGGATTCACGCAGTTCACGCGAATCTGGTCGGGGCCGAGTTCGGCGGCGAGCGCCTTGCTCGCGACGATCATCGCGCCCTTGCTGCCGTTGTACCAGACGAGTCCGGGGCGCGGCCGGATGCCCGCCGTGGAGGCGATATTGACGAACACGCCGCCGCCTTGCGCGCGAAAATGCGGCACGAACGCGCGCACGCTCCAGTAGAGCCCTTTCACGTTGACGGCGTAGACGCGGTCGAACTCCGCTTCGGTGACGTCCATCACGGGTTTGTTGCGATGCGTGGTGCCCGCGTTGTTGACGACGACCTCCACGCTGCCGAAGCCCGCGATGGCCGCTTCGCGCAGCGCCTGCCAGTCGGCTTCGCGCGTGATGTCGCCTTGCACGGCGATGGCCTTGCCGCCCGCGTGCGCGATCTCGCTTGCGACGCGCTCGGCGGCGTCGCCGTTCAGGTCGTTGATCACGACGTTGGCGCCCTCGCGCGCATAGGTTCTGGCGATGCCTTCGCCGAAGCCCGAGCCCGCGCCCGTGACGACGGCCGTCTTGCCGGTGAGTCGCATGCTGTCTCCGTTGTTGTGTTTGTCGCTGTGTTTGCCGCTGCTTTTGCCGCTGTTTTTGCCGCTGTTTTTGCCGATGAGCCTTGCCGCTCGCTCAGCCGTGACGTATCGCGATGGTCTTCAGCACGGTGAAGCCGTAGAGCGCCTCGAAGCCTTTCTCGCGCCCGTGCCCCGACTGCCGCGTGCCGCCGAAAGGCAGTTCCACGCCGCCGCCCGCGCCGTAGTTGTTGACGAACACCTGGCCCGCGCGCACGCGCCGCGCGAGCCGCAACTGGCGCGCGCCGTCGCGTGTCCAGATGCCCGCGACAAGCCCGTAGGGCGTGCCGTTGGCGAGGGCGAGCGCCTGCGCTTCGTCGTCGAAAGGCATGGCGGCGAGCACCGGCCCGAACACTTCTTCCTGGGCGAGACGGCTTTGCGGCGGCACGTCGCGCAGTAACGTGGGCAGTTCGTAGAAGCCGCCTTCGGGGGCTTCGGCGGCGAGCTGGCCGCGCGCGGCGGTGGCAATGCCGGCTTGGGCCGCTTCGTCGAGAAAGCCGCGCACGCGCCGCCGCTGTTTTTCGCTGATGAGCGGGCCGCAGTCGAGGTCGGCTTGCGCGGGACCCACGCGCAGCTTGCCGAACGCCGTGGCGAGCCGGTCGAGCAACGGTTCGTAGATGCCGCGCTCGATCAGCACGCGGCTGCCCGCCGAGCAGGTCTGCCCGGCGTTCTGCACGATCGCGGCCACGAGCACGGGCAGCGCGGCGTCGAGATCGGCATCGGCGAAGACGATTTGCGGCGACTTGCCGCCGAGTTCGAGCGTGACGGGCACGTGGTGTTCGTTGGCCAGTTGCGCGACGAGCTTGCCGGTTTGCGGCGAGCCCGTGAACGAGATGTGGTCGATGCCGGGGTGATCGGCGAGCGCCGCGCCCGCTTCCTCGCCCAAGCCCGTGACGAGATTGAGCGCGCCCGGCGGCAGGCCCGCCTCGCGCGCGAGTTCGGCCACGCGCAGCAGCGAGACGCAGGCGTCCTCGGCCGGTTTCACCACGCACGCGTTGCCCGTGGCGAGCGCCGCGCCCACGCTGCGCCCGAAGATCTGCATCGGATAATTCCACGGCACGATATGGCCCGTCACGCCGTGCGGCTCGCGCAGCGTGAGCACCGTGTAGCCGTTCTGGTAGGGCAGGGTTTCGCCGTGCAGCTTGTCGGCGGCGCCGCCGTAGAACTCGAAGTAGCGCGCGAGCGCGGCGGCATCCGCGCGCGCCTGCTTGAGCGGCTTGCCCGTGTCCTGCGCCTCGTATTGCGCGAGTTCCTCCTGATGCGCGCTCACGAGATTGGCGAGCCTGAGCAGCAGGCGCCCGCGTTCGGCGGCGCTCGTCGCGCCCCATGCGCCTTCACAGGCGCGGCGGGCGGCGTGCACGGCCGCGTCGATGTCGGCGGCGTTGCCGCGCGCGAGTTGCGCGAAAGGCTGGCCGGTGGAGGGATCGATCGCGGCGATCGTCTCGCCGCTGGCGGGCGGGCACCACTCGCCGTCGATGAAGTGCTTCGCTTCTTCCATGCATGCGCCTCGTAAAGTTGGGTGAAACGAGGGAAGGGGAATGCAAGACGAATCGCTACTTACGCTACTAACAGCAGAGGTCAGACGCGGCACGGCGTGTGACGCTCGTGGCCGGGGCAACGCCAAGCCGGTTGCCCGATGCCCGATGCCCGCAGCCGGTCGCCCGAAGCCGGTCGCCCGAGGCCCGAAGCCGGTCGCCCGAAGCCCGCCGCAAATCATTATCGCGCCGTTTCACGCCCGCGCGCGCGATTTCAGGAGACGCTTCAAAGGGTGGGATCGGCGCGGCGGCCTCCCGGCGGAACCCCGCGACCGATTGGCTATAATGGCGACCATCCTCCATCGTCCGGTTTCGCGCGCGGTTGGCCTCAAGCGCGCGGCCGTCGTTTTTCCCTTCTCAACAGAGAGCGCTCATGAGCTTTGCAAACGTCCCCGCCGGCAAGGATCTGCCGCACGACTTCAACGTGATCATCGAGATTCCCGCGCAAAGCGATCCGGTGAAATACGAAGCCGACAAGGAAATGGGCGTGCTCGTCGTCGACCGTTTCGTCGGCACGGGCATGCGTTATCCGGTGAACTACGGTTTCATTCCGCAAACGCTCTCCGGCGACGGCGACCCCGTCGACGTGCTCGTGATCACGCCGTTCCCGCTGCTGGCCGGCTCGGTCGTCCGTTCGCGCGCGCTCGGCATGCTGCAGATGACCGACGAGTCGGGCGTCGACGCCAAGCTGATCGCCGTGCCGCACGACAAGGTTTGCCCGATGACGGCGAACATCAAGTCGCTCGACGACGTGCCCGAGTACCTCAAGGACCAGATCAAGCACTTCTTCGAGAACTACAAGGCGCTCGAAAAGGGCAAGTGGGTCAAGGTCGAAGGCTGGGTCGGCATCGAAGCCGCGCACAAGGAAATCACGGAAGGCTTCGCGAACGCGAAGAAGTAAGCCGGTTTCCCGCCGCACGAGAACCGCACGCGCCGCGAGGCCCGTGCGGTTTTTTCATGCCTGCCCGAGTGCGGTGAATCAGGTTACGTCGATGGCGATGGCGTCGGCGCGCGCGTGCGGCGGCGTTCTGGCGCCCTCGGCCGTGTCGAGTTCGTCGAGCGGCACGGGCAGGCCGACGCCGTAACCCTGCGCGAAATCCACGCCCATCGCGATCATGCAGTCGACGATGGCCGCGTTTTCCACGAACTCGGCGATCGTGAGCTTGCCCGCCGCGTGAGCGACCTGGTTGATCGCGCGCACGATGGCCTGGTCGAGCGGGTTGTCGAGAATGCCGCGAATGAAGCTGCCGTCGATCTTCAGGTAATCGACGTTGAGATGCTTCAGATAATTGAGCGACGACATGCCCGCGCCGAAGTCGTCGAGCGCGAAGCGGCAGCCTTGCGCGCGCAGCCGCTCGATCAGCGCGATCGCGCCGCGCAGGTTGGTGATCGCGGCCGTTTCGGTGATCTCGAAGCACACGCGCGCGAACGGGATCGCGAAACGGCGCTGCTGTTCCTCGATGTAGTCGGCGAGCCGCTCGTCGCCGAGCGAGGCGCCCGAGAGATTGATCGCCCAGGTTTCGAAGCGATGCGTGCCCGTGGCGATCAGCGCGAATGCGCGCGCGATCACCCAGCGGTCGATCGCGGGCATCAGGTCGAAGCGTTCGGCCGCGCCGATGAACGCCGAAGGCGGCACGAGCGCGCCCGAGGCCGAGCGCATGCGCAGCAGCAGTTCGACGTGCACGGCTTCGGCGTCATGCGCGTGGGTATGCACGGCGCGCGTGCGTTGGCCCGCGAGCGCGAGAATCTGCTGGCCGTACAGGCAGAACTGGTCGTTTTCGAGCGCGGCCTTGATGTCGGCGACCCACGACATCTGCGTGTGGGTCTGCGAGAGTTCCTCGTCGTCGAAACGGAAGCGGTGCACGCGGTTGCGGCCCTTTTCCTTCGCCATGTAGCAGGCCACGTCGGCGGCCTTCATCACTTCCTTGACCGAGGCGAGTCCCGCCGCGTCGCCAACGAGCCCGATGCTCACGCTCGTCTGCACCACGCGGCCCGCGCCCGTGAAGCGGATCGCGGCGATCGCCTCGCGCAGATTCTCCGCGAGCCGCCATGCGAGCGCGCCGCCGCAGTGCGGCAGCACCACGGCGAATTCGTCGCCGCCGAGCCGCGCGACGATGTCGCCGGGGCGCAGCGTGCTCTTCAACGCGGCGCAGACCTGGCGGATCAGTTCGTCGCCGGTCGAGTGGCCGCAGGTGTCGTTGACGACCTTGAACTGGTCGAGATCGAGGAACATGACCGAATGGCCGCAGCGGCCCGTCGCGTCGCCATGTGCGGCGATCTCGCACGGCGCGCGCGTGCCTTCGTCGATCAGCGCGGCGAGCCGGCGCTCGAATTCGCGGCGGTTGTAGATGTCGGTGAGTTCGTCGTGCGTGGCCTGATACGCGAGACGCGCGGCGTGCTCGCGCAGCGCGCTCACGTCGTAGAGCACGACGACGCGGCCGATGCTGTCGCGCGCCTGCGCGTGATCGGCGCCGGGACGCCCACGCTGGCCGCGCGCGTCGGTCAGATTCGACACCGAGTAATCCACCGCGAGGCGCGAGCCGTCCGGACGCACGACGTGGAGATCGGCGGCCGCGTCGTTGCCCGCCGCGTGCGTGCCCGAGAACACGTCGACGCGCCGCGCGTTGCGCCGTGCCGCGCCTTCCTCGCCGCCAGGGTCGCCCCAATCGCCATGCTCGCCGTGATGGACGTTGCCGCCGTTCCCGGCATTCCCGCCGCTGCCGCCGTCGCAATAGAGGGCGCAGATCGCGTCGAACGGCTGGCCGAGCATGCTGTCCGCGCGGCGCCCGAGCATGCGTTCGGCCACGGCGTTGCAGTAGGTCACGCGCGCGGCGGCGTCGGTGCGGATCACGGCTTCGCCGATCGAGGCGAGCGTGACTTCGGCGAGTTCGCGCTCGTTGCAGGCCATCGCTTCGGCGCTCTTCAGCTCGGAGATGTCGAACAGGCAGCCGACCATGCGCACGGCGCGTCCGCGCGCGTCCCGCAGCGCCTGGCCGCGTGCGCGGCACCAGCGGTAGCCGCCCGCGAGCGTGCGCAGGCGGAATTCGACGTCGAACGCCGTCGCGCGTGACAGATGGCGGCGCAGCGCGTGCTGCACGCGCGGCAGGTCGTCGGCGTGCACGAGCGGCTCGAGGCCCGTTGCGGTGTCGAACGGCGTGTTCGCGTCGTAGCCGAGTTGCGCATAGAGCCAGTCGGAGAAGTAGCACTGGCGGCGCGCGATTTCCCAGTCCCAGAGCCCCGCGTTGATGCCTTCGAAGCCGAGTGTCAGGCGCTCCTCGTTCTTGCGCACTTCGGCTTCGAGACGGTCGCTGCGCGCGAGCGCGCGGCGGATGAAATGCGTGAACACGCCGAGCAGCACGCACGCCGCGAACGCCAGCACGAGCATCAGCGTCGAGCGCGTGTTGCGCGCCGCGTCGTCGAGCGCGCGCGAAAAGCCGCTTTCGATCGGCGCGAGCTCGCTGTCGATCGCCTGCATTTCGCGCACGAGCGCGGCGGCTTCGGGCGTGCCGAGACGGCCCGCGCCGGCGAGCGCGTGCAGGCGCGCGCCCGTTTCGGCGAGCCGCAGGATATAGGTGTCGCCCGTGTCCCAGAACGCGATGGCGGGCCGCATCCACGGCGTGTTCTTGAGCGTGCGGTAACCCCAGATCATGCCGTCGATGTCGGCGGGCGCGACGCGGCCTTGCGCGAAGCCGCGCCGCATGGCCACGTCGTCGGGCGTGGGGCGATTCATTTCGCGCTTGGCCGCGAGGTCGCCGAGCGGAATCGCGATGCCCGCCTCGAAGGCGCGCCAGTCGGCGTCGGCGCCCGTGCGCGCGTAGCGTTCGAGCGCGTGCACGGCGTCCTTCTGGCCCTTCGACCAGTCGCTTTCGCCGGCCACATAGGCGAGCAGGATCGCCATGATCGCCACGCTGATCGAGGCGATCGCGGCCATCACGGCCGCCAGCAGCCAGAGCGGCAGCAACACGACGGTGGTGCGTCGCGCGCGATGCGGCTCGGGGGTATGGCCAGTCGTCTCCGTGGTAATGGGTCTCATGCGCTTCACCGGGGGCGGTGTGCCGCGTCAGGGGAGGCGGCGTGTTGAGCGCAATAACGGCGTGGCGGCAGGGGGCTTTAGCGCGGATTCGGCATGATTTCGCGCAGGCTTGCCGCGCGGACTTCCGGCGATGCGGCGCGCATTATTCGGCGGCGACGTCTTCAGCGGGCGCTGTATCGGCGGGCGCGGGCAAGACCGATTCGAGCGTACGTTCGCCGGCCGCCAGCGCGCGTTTGCCGCGCGGCGTGAGGCGTTTGACCCAGTACTCGGCGCGCGAGGCGCTGGCGCGATCGCTCAGCTCGAATTGCGCGAGCACGCGCAGCGGCTTGCGCGAGCGCGTGTAGCGCGCGCCCGTGCCGCTCGCGTGCTGGGCGAAGCGCGCATCGACATCCACGGCAATGCCGGTGTAGACGCTGCCGTCGGCGCATTCGAGCAGATAGAGAAACCAGGGCATGAGGCGATCGTTGCAGGGCGAACAGGGCGAACAGGGCGCGCGGGAAGCGCGTGCGTGAGTGTCCCACAAGACGCCTGTTGTGCTAAGTCCCGCACAGACCGCGCATGGTATGCAAATTAGGGTCTCAAGTTTGCATGAAAGCCGCCGTTAAGCCGACGAAAGCCATGAGATATGCAGCGCGCCGGCTTCAGCACATAACGGCCCGTATCGACATGCAATCTGCATAGAACAAGCGCGGACCGAGCCCGTAACGAGCACGGACCAGGCGCGGTAAAAGCGACAAGAACGAATAATGAATGCACGTATACGGGGTGCGTCCGGGGCCACGCGCAAGCGCAAGCGCAAGCTCGGCGCAGCGCTGTCGAAGCGCACGATTCTGCAGGCCTTGCTCGCGATCGTGCTGGGCATCGTGGCGGCGCTCGTGTTGCCGCATGTGTTCGGCGAAGAATTCGCCACGCGCAAGGCGGCGCGCGTCTATGCGCCGGTCGCCGGCCAGATTTACGGCACAGGCTCGCGCGACGGTATCTCCGTGATGCTGATCGACGACGCCGCGCTCTCGCAGGCCGGGCAGACCTGGCCCGCGAGCTATGGCTACTACGCGCGCCTGTTGCGCGGGATGCAGAGCTATCACCCGCGCGCGGTGTTCTTCGACATCGTGTTCAAGGACGCGCGGCCCGATCCCGCGCTGGCGCCGTTCGTTCAGGGGCTATGCGCGCTGCGCGAGGCCGGCACGCGCGTCTATCTCGCGGCCACGCCCGATGCGCACGGCAAGCTTCGCGTACGCGACGGCCTCGCGCAATACGCGGGGCGCTGCTTCGATCTCGTGGCCGTGTCGTACTCGCCCGACGAAATCGACAAACTCGCGTGGAGCTATCCGCTCGAACAACGCACGGGCGAGGGGCCGGCGCAACGCAGCGCGGCGCTCGCCATCCACGACGATTTCGCGAAGCGGCCGCTCGCCGATGCCCGCACGCCGATGGCGCTGCTCTGGGGCCTCGAGCCCGCCGCCGACGGCCTGCGCCTGCTCGCGCAACCGGAGGCGCGCGAGAGCGATGCGGCGCCCGCGCCCAAGGCGCCCGCGGAAGGCGGCGAAGCCAATGCGGCGAACGAGGACGGCGCGCCCGAAGCCGCCGAACCGTATTGCCGCACCGACCACGGTTTCGCGGAGATCCTGCCGTTTGGGCCGCATCAATGGCTTTTCCACGACGCCGAAAAACCCGTCTGTGTTTTCCACGAAACCGTCTACGCCTACGACCTCGCCAACGATGACGACGAAGGCGAAGCGATGCTCAAGCGCGCGCTCACGAACCGTGTGGTCATGATCGGCACCGCGCGCAGCTATTCGAACGACTACGTCAATTCACCAATCCACGGGCGCATTCCCGGCGTGTATCTGCACGCGATGGCGCTCGACAACCTGGACACGTTCGGCGACCAGTACAAGCACGTGGCCGCGCTCGCGCCGAGCCTGGACCGCGATCACCGCAGCCTGTTCGTGCTCGTGTTCGGCGGGCTGCTTGCCGTGGTGCTGGTGCGCGTGGCGAAAAACTGCCTGCGTAACGAAGAGCGGCGCGAGCGCGATCGCTTCGAATTGAGCTGGCCATGGGCCGGACAGCGCACGCGCGAAGCGATCGTCTGGGTTGGCATGAGCCTGATCGAAATCGTTGCGTCGATCGCGCTCGTCGGCATCCTGCTCGCCATCGGGCAATCGGTGTTCAACATCGGCTTTCTGAGCGTGGTCGATATCGCGGTGTTCGCGCTCGCGGCCGAATGGTTCGAATGGAACGAGAAGCTCGTCGACTGGCTGCTCGGGCCGGAAGACGAAGCGCGAAACGACGCGGACGAAAACCCGAATACAGCAGCCTCGAACAAAAAAGCAGCGCACCAGGAAGCGAACCAGGAACGCGCCTGAAAAAAGCGCACCCGCACACGAACAAAACGCGCGCCCGCGAGCCAGCGAAGGCGCACGACGAACCGGCGTCCATTGCGACGACCACCACCACTGAGCCAGCAACCGGGGAATGACCATGAAGACTCGCCACACCACGAAGCCGCTGTCGACACGCCTGCGCCGCGGCGCGACTGTTGCGCTGCCGCTCGCGCTCGCGCTGCTCGGCGCGACGGCCACGCTCGGCGCGCGCGATGCGGCCGCGGCCACCGTCACGTCGAACCCCGCGGAGACCGTGCAGATCACGAGCGCGAAGAGCGATCCGCTGCCGCTGTACGCCGCGCCCGGCGACGCGCAGCCCGTGACCACGACGCACGTGGCCGGCCTGCCGTGGGACGTGCTCGAATCGCAGAAGCAGTTCTTCCGCGTGAAGCTCGACGGCAAAAACTATTGGGTCGACGGCATGAGCGTGCATCTGAGCCGCGCGGTCAAGGCGAAGTGCGAGAAGTCGGCGGGCGGCGCGATCAACGCGGCCGATCTCGGGGCGTCGACGAACCGCTGCCAATGAGCGCGCGCGCACAACGCCCGGGCGAGCGCCGGGCAAGGCAGGGCCGGCCGCCGTTGCTGCGCGCCGCGACCGCCGTGCTCGCGGGCGCCGTCGCGCTGGCGCTGTCGTCGTGCGCGACGATGCCCAATTCGCTTTCGTCGATCTCTTCGCTGTCTTCGTCGCTCAGCGGCGGTCCGGACAAGCCCGTGGTGAAGACGGCGGGCGAGCTGCCGCCGCCTCCGCCGCATACGTGGCCCGACGCGAAGCAGGATCTCAACGATCATCGCGCCGACGGCTGGGGCCTCGTGGCGATGCCCGAGATGGAGCAGTACCTCAACGGCCTGCTGCACAAGATCCAGGTGGCCACCGGCACGACCGACTGGCCCGTGAGCGTGCACGTGACCTCGGACACCGCGCTCAACGGCAGCTCGACGGCGGCGGGCCACATCTACGTGTCGCTCGGCTGGATCATGTCGGCGGAATCGGAAGACGAGATTTTCGCGATCCTCTCGCACGAGTACGGCCATATCTATCTGAATCACTACGCCGTGTACGACGTGCGCAATGCGGGCGACGCCTCGGCGATACTCGCGAGCGTGACGTGGTCGGTGGTGAATCGCCACGTGGTCGATCGCGGCTGGAACGGTCTCGACAAGATCGCACTCGTGCAGAGCATCGGCACCTCGGTGCTGATTCCGGCCTGGCAGCGCAGTATCGAGGAACAGGCCGACCTGTTCGGCGCGACGGTGAGCCTGCGCTGCGGCTACTCGTACTTCTACGGCTTCAAGGCGTTTCTCGAACGCATCGACAGCTACGACACCGCCGCGAAGGAGCGCGACCAGAAGCTGCAACAGGCGCAGGACGACGCGGCGCGCGCGAAGATCCGCGCCGACACCATCGCGAAGCTGCCGAAGAACCAGGCGCAGGCGCTGGCGGCGGCTTCGGCCACGCCCGCGAGCGGGGCGTCGGCCACGGTGGCGCAGGCTCCGGTGGCCGCGAGCGGTGCCGCCGCGCCGCAACAGCCGTCGAGCATCGCGCAGGCGTTTCAGGGTATCGACGAGGCGCTCGCGAAGCTCAACGCGGGCGTCGCGCAAGGGCAGGTGAGCCTGAATACCGGCGCCTTCGACGCGCAGCGCATGCTCGACCAGGCGGTGGCGAAGGGCATGGCTTCGTTGCGCGACACGCACCCCGAGGGCGCGGCGCGCGAGGACGATCTGAGCAAGGCGGTCGCGAGCCTGACCGCGGGCAAGCGCCCCGACGCGACCACCGCGCCGTGGGACGCCGCGCGCAACCAGCGGCACACGAAGGAGGTGCTCGCGCACTACGCAATGCTGAGCGACATCGACATGCTCGAGGCGCAGCGCCGCTATCCGGAGGCGTACAAGCTCGCGCAGAAGGCCGCTTCGGGTTCCACCGCCAACGACGCCGCGCCGGACTTCTATCTCGCCAACGCGCAGTCGCTCGCGCACGCCCGCTCGAACGAGGCGCCCGCGCAGGTGCTCGCACGCAACCTCAAGTCGCCGGAACGCTCATGGCGCTTGCAGGTGACGCTCGCCGAGGCCATGCAGACGAGCAACCGCGCGCAGGCGCGCAGTTTCCTCGAAAGCCAGTTCGCGTATTTCGGCGAGGCGCCGAAGACGTGGCCCGACATGATCGCGTTCTATCGCGACACGGGCGAGGTGCAGCGCGGCAAGCAGCTCGCGCTCACGTGCGGCATGAAGTACGCCGACTATCGGAGCGCGTGCGGCAACGCGAGCATGACGCCCGCCGAGCTGGCGGAGATGAAGGCGAAAACCGACGCGCACGCGAAGATGATCGTCGATAACGTGTCGCATCGCTTGTTCAGGCAGTGAGCGCGCGACGATGACGGGCGGCGTGCCTCGCACGGCGCGCCGCCCGCATCGACGCAATCTCAACGCCGCTTGCGCCCCGGCTCAACGGAACGGATTACGCTCGTTCAGCTCGTGCACGTAGGCGTGGATGTGGTTCGTCTCGCTTTCGAGAAAACGCGCCACGGCGTCGGCGAACGCGGGGTGCGCGAGCCAGTGCGCCGAGCGCGTGACCGTGGGCAGAAAGCCGCGCGCCATCTTGTGCTCGCCCTGCGCGCCGCCTTCGAACACGTCGAGTTTTTCCTCGATGCAGAATTCGAGCGGCTGGTAATACGCGGTCTCGAAGTGCAGGCAGGGCACGTGTTCAATGGCGCCCCAGTAGCGGCCGTAAAGCGTGCCGCCCTTGCCGCCGGGGCCGCGCTGCCAGACCACGAGCGAACTCGCGATGGGCTTGCCTTCGTATTCGGCGATCACGAGCAGCAGGTTCTCGGGCATCGTTTCGCCGATCCGGCGAAAGAAGTCGAGATTCAGATACGGCGACGAAAAGTGCTCGCGGTACGTTTGCCGATAGCACTTGCTGAAGAAGCGCCACTCGGCGTCGCTGATCTCCTCGCCGCGCACGCGCCGCATCGTCACGCCGGCTTCCCGCACCTTGCGGCGTTCGGCGCGAATATTCTTGCGCTTCTTCTGTTCGAGCGTGGCGAGAAACTCGTCGAAGTCGCGATAGCCGTTGTTGAGCCAGTGGAACTGCACGCCTTCGCGCTCCATCATGCCGAGGTCGGTGAGCGTGGCGGCGTCTTCTTCGGTCGGAAACAGCACGTGCAGCGAGGAGACATCCGCCTGTTCCGCGAACGCGAGCAGCGTGGCCGCGAGATGGCGGCGCGCGTGGGCGTTTTCGGCCATGAGGCGCGTGCCCTGCACGGGCGTGAACGGCACGGCGCACAGCAGCTTCGGGTAGTACTCGAGGCCGTTGCGCTTGTAGGCGTCGGCCCAGGCCCAGTCGAACACGTACTCGCCGTACGAATGGCCTTTGAGATAGACCGGCGCGGCGGCGGCGAGGCGGCCCGTGCGCGCGTTGGTGAGCGTGACGAACTGCGCGCCCCAGCCCGCGTCGGGCGCGGCGCAGCGCGTGGCGTCGAGCGCCGCGAGAAATTCGTGGCGCAGGAACGGCGTGGGCTGCGCCTGGCTGGCGAGCAACGCGTTCCATTCGGCGGCGTCGACCTCGGACGGTGAGGCGAGAATGCCCGTGCGATAATCGATAGGTTCCTGATTCATGCGTGCCCGTTGGCGTGAAGGCGGCATCCCGGCATCGGCCTTTCGGTGGATCGGCGACGCCGGCGCTTGCGGCAAGCGGTCATGGTAAAGCAAACGCTACGCGCGCGCCGTGCCGCGCAATGTCCGCGCCGCCCGCCCTCCAGACCAACGGTCGTCATCCGTCGTCACCGGTTATCGAAATGAAAGAGCGCTTCTTCAATCTCTATACGCACGGTTTCGCGCGCGTGGCTGTCGGCGTGCCGCGCTGCCGGGTGGCCGATCCCGCCTTCAACGCGAACGCCACGCTCGCGCTCGCGCGCGAGGCGGCGGCGCAGGGCGCGGTGCTCGTGGCCTTTCCCGAACTCGGGCTTTCGGCCTACACCTGCGACGACCTGTTCCATCAGCAGGCGCTGCTCGACGCGTGCGAACAGGCGCTCGCGCAAATCGTCGAAGCCTCGGCCACGCTGCCGCTCGCGCTGCTCGTCGGCTTGCCGGTGCGCGTGGGGCATTCGCTCTTCAACTGCGCGGCGGTGGTCGCGGGCGGGCGCGTGGCGGGCGTCGTGCCGAAGAGCTATCTGCCGAACTACGGCGAATTCTACGAAGCGCGCCAGTTCAGTCCGGCCGCTTGCGCCGACCCGGCGAGCGTCACGAGCGTGCGCCTCGCGGGCGCGGATGTGCCGTTCGGCGCCGCGCTGCTGTTCGACGTGCCGCAGGTCGCGGGGCTGCGCTTTCACGTGGAAATCTGCGAAGACGTCTGGGTGCCCATCCCGCCTTCGTCGTTCGCGGCGCTCGCGGGCGCTTCGGTGCTGGTGAATCTCTCCGCGTCGAATGTCGTGGTCGGCAAGGCGGGGTATCGGCAGCAACTCGTCTCGCAGCAGTCGGCGCGCTGCCTCGCCGCGTACCTCTACACCTCGGCGGGCCAGGGCGAATCGAGCACGGATCTCGCGTGGGACGGCCAGGCGCTGGTGTGCGAGAACGGCGAACTGCTCGTGCAGTCCGAACGTTTTCTCGACGACTCGCACCTCATTTATGCCGATGTCGACGTCGCGCGGCTTCAACAGGAGCGCATTCGCCAGACCACGTTCGGCGACTCGATCCGCCGTCATGCCAGCGAAATCGCGAAGTTCCGCGTGGTGACGTGCGAGTTGCCGCAAACGGGCGCGTGGACGCGCGAGACGCTTGCGCTGTCGCGCCGCGTGGAGCGTTTCCCCTACGTGCCCGCCGACCCGAAGCGGCGCGACGAGCGCTGCAACGAGGTCTACAACATTCAGGTGCAGGCGCTCGTGCAGCGGCTGTCGCAGGCGAACCTCAAGAAGGTGGTGATCGGCGTCTCGGGCGGGCTCGATTCCACGCACGCGCTCCTGGTGTGCGCAAAGGCGATGGACCGGCTCAAGCTGCCGCGCGCCAACATCCTCGCGTACACCATGCCCGGTTTCGCCACCAGCGAGCGCACGCTGCGCCAGGCGCGCGAACTGATGGCGCTGGTGGGCTGCACGGCGCGCGAGATCGACATACGCGAAAGCTGCCGCCAGATGCTCGCCGATCTCGGCCATCCGTACGCGCAAGGCCAGGAAACCTACGACATCACCTTCGAGAACGTGCAGGCCGGCGAGCGCACGAATCACCTGTTCCGGCTCGCGAACTTCAATCACGCGATCGTGATCGGCACGGGCGATCTGTCCGAACTGGCGCTCGGCTGGTGCACGTATGGCGTGGGCGATCACATGTCGCATTACAACGTGAACGCGAGCGTGCCGAAAACGCTTATCACGCACCTCGTGCGCTGGGTCGCGGAAACCGGCCAGATCGGCCAGAACGGCGAGAGCGGCAGCGACGTGCTCGAGGCGATTCTCGCCACCGACATCAGCCCGGAGCTGATTCCGGGCAAATCGGACGGCGCGCCGGAGCAGAAGACCGAAAGCACCATCGGCCCGTACGAATTGCAGGACTTCAACCTCTACTACACGCTGCGCTTCGGCTTTGCGCCTTCGAAGGTCGCGTTCCTCGCGCATCACGCGTGGGGCGACCGCGAGCAGGGCGCGTGGCCGGAAAACGCCAGGGTGGCGCGCAACGCCTACGATCTCACGGCCATCAAGCGCAATCTGCGCATTTTCCTCGACCGCTTTTTCCGCCAGAGCCAGTTCAAGCGCAGCTGCATTCCGAACGCGCCGAAGGTGGGCACGGGCGGCTCGCTCTCGCCGCGCGGCGACTGGCGCGCGCCGAGCGATTCCGAGTCGACGGTCTGGCTCGCGGAGCTGGACGGCGTACCCGAAATGGCACCCACTGCGGCGCCCGCTGCGGCGGCCGCGCCTCCCGCAGCGTAAAATCACCTTACGTTCTGAATTTTTCGCCAGTTTTCCGCTAAACCGGATCAATCCAATTACGAGACGAGGATCGCCATGAAACGCATTACTGCCGTCATCAAACCCTTCAAGCTCGACGAAGTGCGCGAGGCGCTCGCCGAAGTCGGCCTCACCGGCCTGACCGTCACCGAAGTCAAGGGCTTCGGCCGCCAGAAGGGCCACACGGAGCTGTATCGCGGCGCCGAATACGTGGTCGACTTCCTGCCGAAGGTGAAGATCGAAGTGGTGGTCGCGAACGAGCAGACCGATCAGGTCATCGACGCGATCATCGGCGCCGCGCGCACGGGCAAGATCGGCGACGGCAAGATTTTCGTCACCGAAGTCGAGCGCGTGATCCGCATTCGCACGGGCGAGGAAAACGAAGCGGCGGTGTGAGCCGCGCGATCAGCCACGCAACACCCGGCATCACCCAAAACAAAAGGGACGGCGCAACGGCCGTCCCAGCAATAAAAAACGGTGCGATACCCTTTCGGACACCGCACCGATACGCGCCTCTCGCAGCAGCGTGAAAACTTTGATGTAGCTGTTCTTGTCTACACCCGGTTCAAATTAGAACGAGTGCTGAATGCCCGCGTACACGCCCGACTGGCTGTGACCCAGCAGCGGGTTGCCCGTCGAAGCCGACGTGCCGTAGTTGTTGGCGTTCAGGCCGAAGTTGGCTGCCTTGCTGTTCTGCACCGTGGCGACCTGGAAGTCGAGCAGCGTGCGCTTCGACAGGTTGTACGAACCACCAACCGTGTAGAGCGTAGCGTTGCCGCCGCCGTTGTTCGCGTTCACGTGGTAAGCCGCGGCGATCAGCGCTGCCGCCGGCGTCATTTGCCACGTCACGCCGCCCCATTCGTGATCGAGCGTGGTCGGCAGACCGACCGGCACGCCGTTCATGCCCGACGTGCGCAGGGCTTCGTAGCCGCCCTGGATCTTGAACGGACCGAGGAACACGTTGACCATGGCCATGTAGTCGCGCGAGAACGCGAACACGCCTTGACCCGTGTTGCCGGCGTTGATTGCACCCGTGTACGCGCCGCCGAGCTGGCCGTTCGCGTTGCGGATTTCGTCGTACAGACCGCGGATCTGGAACAGCGAGTTCGTGTAGGTCAGCTGGACACCGTCTTCACGGCCAGCGTTCCATTGCGTCGAGTTCGAGAACGAGTACTGACCGTACACGTCGAAGCCGTACCAGTTCGGCGATTGGTACGAAATGTTGTTGCTCGATTGCGGCCAGTTACGACCACGGACCATCGAAGCCGACGACCAGTTCGATTGACCGAACGGGTCGAAGTCCCAAATGCCGTTCGAGATGAACAGTTCGCGACCGAGCAGCAGCGTACCGAACTGATCGTTCGACATACCGACCGTCGCCCAGCGATTCCAGATCGAGCCTGCCGAGCCGAGCGAACCGGTCGCCGTGCTGAAGCTGCCTTCGAGGTGGAACAGAACCTTGTTGCCGCCGCCGATGTCTTCGACGCCCTTCATACCCCAGAGGCTGGTGCCCCAGTAGCCGCTTTCAAGCTGGACCTGGCTCGAACCATGGGTAGCCGGACCCGTCGAGGTGCCACCAGCGCCGATGCCATTCATGTAGGCAATGCCAGCGTCGAGGCGGCCGTACAGCGTCACGCTGCTTTGCGCATGCGCGATCACGCCAGCCGACATCAATGCTGCGGCGAGCAAAGCTTTCTTCATTTTCTCCTCCATACCCTGTCAAAGAGTCAACATTCTTAGTACTGCGAAAGACGTCCGGGCGCCGCTCAGGCGCTGCGAACAGAAATCGTCGCGAGGGAGAATTGCCCCGAGGACCGGCGTACGGTTTGATGCCGCTGCATGACCTTGGACGGTCATCTTGCAGATCCCCTGGTTGACTGGCATCTCCCGTTCTTTTTGAAGTGAAACTACTTTTATCGAACTTTGTTTTGCTACTTTGGTTACTAATTTAGCAAAAAAGGTTCGCGCTGGCGAACTAATTCGCGACGGCGCGGCGGGATGTCGCCAAATTGCAATATGGGCATCCTGGATGGTGGTCAGGGAGGCCGTGCAAAATGGCTCAAAGCCTTATGCATCAAGGGACTCACGTTACTCGCGCACCTAAGTTCAGGATTGCCACTATTGACGGCGGAAAAGGCGAGGAGTAATGCGAAAAACGCGCTTTTCGAGGCCGAAAAGTCGTGTGACGAAGGCAAAAAGAAAAGGCGCTGAAAGCGCCTTGAAATACTACTTTTACTACATCCGTCAGAGCGGACCGTGCTGTTGCGATCGTTTTGCGATCGATGCCCGGGCTACTTGAGGCTGCCCGACAAAAATTGCCGCAGACGGTCGCTTTTCGGGTTGGCGAACACCTCGGTGGGCTCGCCTTCCTCTTCCACGCGGCCCTGATGCAGGAACATCACGTGATTGGAAACGTTGCGCGCGAAACCCATTTCGTGGGTGACGACGATCATCGTGCGGCCTTCTTCGGCGAGCTTCTGCATGACCTTGAGCACTTCGCCCACGAGTTCGGGGTCGAGCGCGGAAGTCGGTTCGTCGAACAGCATCACGTCGGGGTGCATCGCCAGCGCGCGCGCAATGGCCACGCGCTGCTGCTGACCGCCGGAAAGGTGCGAGGGATACTGCTTTTCCACGCGCGGCGCGAGGCCGACCTTCTCCAGATACTCGCGCGCGCGGTCTTCCGCTTCCTTGCGCGCGAGGCCGAGCACGTGCACGGGCGCCTCGATCACGTTTTCGAGCACCGACATGTGCGACCACAGGTTGAAGTGCTGGAACACCATCGCGAGCTTGGTGCGCACGCGCTGGAGCTGCTTCACGTCGGCGGCTTGCAGCGCGCCCGTGCGCTTGTCGGCTTTCGTGACGACTTCCTCGCCGTCGACGAAGATGCGCCCCGAGTTGGGCTGCTCGAGAAAGTTAATGCAACGCAGCATCGTGCTCTTGCCCGAACCCGACGAGCCGATCACGCTGATCACGTCGCCGGCGTTCGCCTTCAGCGAGACGCCTTTGAGCACTTCGTTGTCGCCGTACTGCTTGTGGATGCTGTCGACGAAGAGTTTCTGCTTCTGGGAATTCATCAATGGACCTCTTGCGGGCTTACTTGCCTTGCGGTCGCAGGTACGCGAGCCAGCGGCGCTCGGCCTGGCGGAACAGCCACACGAGCGTGAACGAAATGATCAGATACAGCACGGCGGCGATGCCGAACGCGCCGAACGACTGGTACGTGGCCGAATTCACGTCGCGCGCGATCTTCAGGATGTCGGGCACGGTGGCCGTGAACGCCACGGTTGTCGCGTGCAGCATCAGGATGACTTCGTTGCTGTAGTAGGGCAGCGCGCGGCGCAGGGCCGAAGGCAGGATCACGCGCCGGTACAGCGTGAACGGCGACATCCCGTAGGCGCGCGCCGCTTCGATCTCGCCGTAGGGCGTGGCCTTGATGGCGCCCGCGAAGATCTCGGTCGTGTATGCGCAGGTGTTGAGCGTGAACGCGAGCAGCGTGCAGTTCATGCCGCTGCGAAAGAACAGGCTCGTGACTTCGTGATTGCGGATGATGTCGAGGCTATAGAGGCCCGTGTAGCAGAGCAGCAGCTGCACGTAGAGCGGCGTGCCGCGGAAGATGTACGTGTAGAGCCACACGAGCCCGGCGAGCCACTTCTTCTTCGAGACGCGCGCGACCGCGAGCGGCACCGAAAGGCAGAAGCCGAGCCCGATCGACACCACGAGCAGCCACAGCGTGATGGCGACGCCCGTGAAGTGGTAGCCGTCGGTGTAGAGGTAGTTACGCCAGTACTGCTGGATCAGATTGACAAGGTCTTGCATGGTCTTGGCCTCGCGCGATTCTTATAGATCCGCCTTGCGCACACCGGTGGAGTAGCGCTTGTCGAGATACATCAGCACGAAGTTCGAGACCGTGGTGATGACGAGATAGATCGCGCCGGCGAGCAGCGTGAAGAAGAAGAACCGCAGCGTGCCCTTGCCGGCGTCCTGGCTGGCCTTCACGACGTCGGCGAGACCGATGATCGAGACGAGCGCCGTGGACTTCACGAGCACCTGCCAGTTGTTGCCGATGCCGGGCAGCGCGAAACGCATCATCTGCGGAAACATGATGCGCGTGAACACCTGCCAGTTGGTCATGCCATAGGCGTGGCCCGCTTCGAGCTGGCCGCGCGGCACCGCGAGAAACGCGCCGCGGAAGGTCTCGGTGAAATACGCGCCGTAGATGAAGCCGAGCACGACCACGCCCGCGAGGAACGGGTCGATGTCGATCTGATCCCAGCCGAGCATGTCGGTGAGATCGTTCAGCCAGATCTGGATGCTGTAGAACAGCAGCAGCATCAGCACGAGATCCGGCACGCCGCGGATCAGCGTGGTGTAGAGCGTGCCCGCGCCGTGCGCCGCGCGGTTTTTGGAGAGCTTGGCCGCCGCGCCGATCAGCCCGAGCACGAACGAGAGCACGAGCGACAGCACCGCGAGCTTGACGGTCTGCCAGGTGCCGGCGAGGATCAGCGGGCCGTAGCCTTGAAGAAACATGGGCGAGTCCTTGACGGGGCGCCTGCGCGCTCCGCGAAAAGGGTGCGGCGCAAAACTGCCGCGGTTCAAATCCGTTCCTGCGCGCGCGATTCGCGAAAACCCGCGCGCGGTCGTGACATCGAAGGGTGAGATCGATGCTTGCTGCGATTTCACTGCGAGACGGTAGCTGCGAAAACCGTGCAGCGGGCGCTCTCGCGCGCCTGTGACTCTATACGAAGGCCCGGGCGGGTCCATCGGGGCTCGCCCCGGGGGCCGCGGCGCTTGCCGCTCGTCCCATTGGCCTTCTCATTTGCGCTTGTCGATGTCGAAGTCGAAGTACTGCTTCGCGATGCGCTCGAAGGTGCCGTCCGCGTGGATCGAGGCGAGCGCGGCATTGAACTTCGCCTTGAGGTCGGCGTCCTGCTTGCGCAGGCCGATCGCGGTGCCTTCGCCGATCGTTGCGGGATCCTCGACTTCCGGGCCCGCCCAGGCGAAGCCCTTGCCGCGCGGCGTCTTGAGGAAGCCGTAGTCGGCCTGGACCTCGTCTTGCAGCGTGGCGTCGAGCCGGCCCGAGATCAGGTCCTGATACACCTGATCCTGGTTCTGGTACGAGATCACGTTCACGCCCTGCGGCGCCCAGTGCGCCTGCGCGTAGGCTTCCTGCGTTGAACCCTGCTCGACGCCCACCTGCTTGCCCTTGAGCGAAGCGGGCGTGGGCCGCAGCGGCGAACCGGCGCGCGCGAGCATGCGCGCGGGCGCGTCGAACATTTTGTCGGAGTAATCGATCTGCTGGCGGCGCGCCGGCGTGATCGTCAGCGACGAGACGATCGCGTCGAACTTGCGCGCCTTCAAGGCACCGATGATGCCGTCGAGATCGCTTTCGACCCACACGCACTGCACGTTCATGCGTGCGCAGAGCGCTTTCGTGAGGTCGACGTCGAAGCCGACGATGCGGCCGTCGCGCGCTTTCGACTCGAACGGCGGATAGCTCGCGTCCACGCCGATGCGCACGGTCTTCCAGTCTTTCGCGGCGGCGCCGCCCGCGATCAGGGCGAGTGCCACGCACACTGCAAACTTCTTCATCTTTCTCCTGTCGGCGCGCGGCGCTTGGGGTAGCGCGGCCGGCGCTCCTGCGGTCCGGTTCGTGGCCGGTGGCCGCCATTCTAGGCGATCAAAAATGCGGGTCGTAAGACGCGAGGCGCCTCGTGCCGTGCGGTGCCGGCGCGGGTGTCGCGCGGCCGCGTCGGCGGCGGTACTGCGCCGGCCACGTACGCTGGCCGAAAAGCGCGGTATTTTACCCGAAGCGCGGGGGGGCGCCAGTCTGTCGGAAATCGGCTGTTGCGCGGGCGCTCAATGGAGACGCGGTGGCAATGGGATCGCAACGGGATCGCCACGTTAGCCACGTCGTGGCGACGTGAGGGCCGCGCCGTCGTGGTGCGGCCCGCCAGCCCATTGGTGCCGCTGGTGAAACGCTGCGGTGCGGGGCCGCCAGGTTGTGCGCGCGGCCCGTCGCCCTTACCTTCGGACATCGACAAAAATCTCCGGAATCACCGCCGGAACCCACAGGAGAATCGCATGTTCGCCATCCGACGCGCCGACGAACGCGGCCACGCCAACCACGGCTGGCTCGACAGCTTCCACAGCTTTTCGTTTGCCGATTACTACGACGAAGCGCACGTGCATTACGGCGCGCTGCGCGTGCTCAACGACGACCGTATCGCGGGCGGCGGCGGCTTTGGCGCGCACGGCCACCGCGACATGGAAATCGTCACCTACGTGCTCGCGGGCGGCCTCGCGCACCGCGACAGCATGGGCAACGGCTCGACCATCCGTCCTGGCGACGTGCAGCGCATGAGCGCCGGCACGGGCGTGATGCACAGCGAATTCAACGCCTCGAAGGAAGAGGAGGCGCATTTGCTGCAGATCTGGCTGCTGCCGCGCGCGCGGGGCGGGGCGCCCGGCTACGAGGAAAAGCGTTTCGCCGATGCCGACAAGCGCGGGCAATTGCGCCTGATCGCCTCGCCGGACGGCCGCGACGGCGCGGTGACGGTGCAGTCCGACGCCTCGATCTACGCGGCGCTCCTCGACGGCGAGGAACGCGTGGATTACGCCGTGCCGCCGGGCCGCCGCGTGTATCTGCACGTGGCGCGCGGCGCGCTGGAGATGAACGGCCAGCGCCTCGAAGCCGGCGACGCCGCGATGCTCGAAGCCGAGCCGGCCGTGACGCTCGCGCACGGCGCGGCCGCAGAGGTGCTGCTGTTCGATCTCGCCTGAGCACGGTCCGCCGCTCGCCGCCCGCCGCTCGCCCGCGTAGCGGCCAGGCGGCAAGCGGTAAACGACGAAAACGCCGCGGAGCCTGACGCTCCGCGGCGTTTTTCGCCAGGATCGGCCTCCAGGAGGCCGGATCGGCGCGATTTTGCTGCCTGGACTACGTGACAGCGGCGACTGCCATTACCGCGATTACTGCGCGGCCGGTGCCGAAGCGGCGCCCGGCTTGGCGCCCTTGCGGTGCTGTTCCCAGCGCTGACGCATCTTCTCGTGACGCTGTTCCATCTTCGCGAAATGCTCCTTGAGCGCCGTGCTGACGGTCGTCTTCTGCTGGTCGTTCAGGCCGTTGTAGAAGTCGAGCCATGCCTGCTCGGTCTGCTCGCGCAGCTGGTGATTCTGCTGCTCGGCTTGCTCGCGCGCCGCGTGCATCGCGTTCAGGTCGAGAATCGGCTGGTTCTTCATTGCGTCGAACTGCTGCTTCATCTGCTCGTGGCTCTTGTGCATGGCTTCGCCGTTCTGCTTCATCGTGTCGAGCGCGGCTTGCCACTGCTTTTCCTGCGCGGCGTTCAGGTTCAGCTTGTCGTGCAGCTTTTTGGCGCCGAACATGAAGCCCGGGCCGCCGGGACCGCCGTGGGGGCCGCCGTGCATCATGCCCGGGCCGCCCGGGGGCGGCGGGGGCATTTGCGCGTCGGCGGTGGTGGCGACGCCCACGGTGAGGGCGAGCGAGGCCGCTGCAATGGCGAGAAGGCGCGAAGTCGTCTTGTACATGGTGATGCTCCTGACAAATCCATGAGGGTTTTATCCGGTCTGTCGCGGTGCTGTGTAAGGGTTGCCGCAACCGGTGTCCCTAGCGTATCGAGCGCCCGGCGGCCTCGTGTTACGCGGGCTCGCCGTGTCATTACGCGACATTACGCACGCCTTTCGCAGTAACACCTCGTAACCCTGGACGCGGCGCTGTAAGCAAACGGCTAGCTCGCGCGCGTTACACTGCGTCCCATGGCTACTCAAATTCTGGTCGTCGACGACGACCTCGAACTACGCGACCTTCTGCGCGACTATCTGGCGCGCCAAGGTATGGAAGTGTCGGTGCTGCACGACGCGGGCTCGCTGGAACGGCGGCTCGAGCGCGAGCGCCCCGACCTGATCGTGCTCGACCTGATGATGCCGGGCGTCGACGGCCTCACCGCGCTGCGCAAGCTGCGCGCGTCGGGCGACGACATCCCCGTGATCATGCTGACGGCGCGCGCCGACGACGTCGACCGCATCGTCGGCCTCGAACTGGGCGCCGACGACTACCTCGGCAAGCCGTTCAACCCGCGCGAGCTGCTGGCGCGCGTGCAGGCGGTGCTGCGCCGCCGCCGCACGCTGCCTTCGGCGGCCGCGCCCGAGCAGCGCGAACCGTATTCGTTCGGCCGCTTCACGCTCGACTTCCAGTCGCGCACGCTCCAGCAGGAAGGCAAGCCCATCATGCTGTCGGGCAGCGAATTCGCGCTCCTGAAGATTTTCGTCAATCACCCCATGCGCACGCTCACGCGCGAGCGGCTGCTCGAACTGCTGCACGGTCCCGAGTACGACGGCACCGACCGCGGTATCGACGTGCAGGTGTGGCGTCTGCGGCGCATTCTCGAATCCGACCCGTCCACGCCGCGTTTCATCCAGACCGTGCGCGGGCGCGGCTATGTCTTCGTGCCCGACGGCGAGCAGGGCAACCATGCGCCGGCCGGTTGATTCGCTGTTCGGGCGGCTGGCGCTGCTCTTTATCGGCGTTCTGCTGATCTCGCATGTCGCCTGGTTCTCGCTGATCCGGCTCGAACACAACCAGATGCAAACGCGCTACGCGGTCGAGGAAGCCGTCTTCCTCGTCGACGCCGTGCGTCAGCACATCCAGCGCGAGCCCGACCAGCCGCTGCCCTCGCGCGTGCAACTGGTCGATCCGGCGAACGGCGAGGTGCCGGTCATGCCGGCCAGGCTGCCCGAACCGCTCGTGCGCTTCATCGAAGACGTGCGCGACCGCATGCCGCCCGGCGCCGACGTGCGCATCGGGCCGCCGGGCCGTCCGCCCACGCTCTGGGTGCGCGGTCCGCAGGACGCGCGCTGGATCGTCGTGCCGGTGCAGCCGCTGCGTCCCATGCGTCCGCTCGACCGTCTGATCCCGTGGTTCGTCATCATTTTCTCGGCGGCGCTGATCGCGGCGCTGGTGGCCGCGTGGATGCTGCAACAGCCGCTGCGCCTGCTGGCTCAGGCCGTGGGCCGCTTCGGCCGCGGCCAGCCGGTGCCGCCGGTGCCCGAGCGCGGGCCGCGCGAGCTGCGCCAGCTCACGCGCGGCTTCAACACCATGGTCACGGAAGTCGAGCGCACGGAAAAAGACCGCGCGGTCATGCTGGCGGGCGTCGCGCACGATCTCAAAACGCCGCTCGCGCGCCTGCGCCTGCGCGCCGAAATGATGGACGAAGCGCGCATGCGTGACGGCGTGGTGCGCGACGTCGAGTCGATGGCGCATATCGTCGATCAATTCCTCGTGTTCGCGCACGACGGCGCCGACGGCAGCGAACCGGTCGACGTCGACGAGCAATGCGCGCGCATCGCACGCAACTATCGGGCGAATCTGGCCACCATGGGCGCCGAGGCCATGGCGATCGAAACCCAGCTGCACGCGGGCCCGGACTTTCGCTTGCCGGCGGCCACGCTCGAACGCCTCGTGTCGAATCTGCTCGACAACGCCCACGCGTACGGCGCGCCGCCCGTGGTGATCGAAACCTCGCGGGGCGCGCAGGGCTTCGTGCTCACGGTGCGCGACCACGGCACGGGCATCTCCGACCAGGATCTGGTGCAGGCGAGCCGGCCGTTCGTGCGGCTCGATCCGGCGCGCGGCGGCAACGGTCATAGCGGGCTCGGGCTCGCCATCGTCGAGCGGCTCGTGCGGCGCGCGGGCGGCGAACTCAAGATCGGCAACGGCGCGAGCGGCGGTCTGGCCGTGCAGATGACGTTCGCGTTCGACGTGGTCGCGCGCAATATCTCCGAGGCCGCCCAGGTCTGGCAGGCCGCGGGCGCGCACTAACCCGGCGGCGAGTTGCACATCCCGCGGCGAGAAGCAGAATAAAAGTGGGATGGAGGCGGGAGAGGTGGACCGGCGCTCCCGCCGGAGTTGGCACACACGGCGCCGCAGTCGCGGCGCCTTTCAAGCTAAACCGGAGGCTGAATCCGGTGCCAACGTCTTGGGCTGGCGATGATCGACGCCCGGCTCGAACACCGTCACGCCGATAACACTCGCGTCGATCAGCCTTACGCCGAGAACAGCGTGTCGAGCGCGCCGGCCGCTTCGTTGTCGACCGTGTTGTAGGTCACGCTGTCGGCTTCGAAGATGTAGTGCGTCGTGTACTTGCCGAGGCGGGCAAGAATCTCTTCCTGAATCAACTCGGGCGCGGCCTCGAGCTTCAGGTACCACGCGGTCGATGACAGGCGCGTCTGGAACGCACCGTATTCGACCATCAGCTGGTCGAACGCGAGCGCATCCTGATCGCGGCAGACAATGACCAGATTTCCCTTCATGCATGCCTCCAGATATGAGCGGTACACCGATATGGCGCGGTTTGGTTCATGTGCGCCGCATCGCGCGGCGCACACCGTCTGCCCCATGATACCGCGCCCGGCCCGATCCCCCGCGCCAAGGCTGACACATCGAAGGGCCACAACGAGACTTGCCGCACAGAACGGGCGGAGAGGAACGACCGCGTATCCGCCGTTTTCGGGCCCGGCGTTCACCACGTGGGCGCGGCGGCGCGCGGCGGCACGGCGCCCTCGGCCGTCATCGCCTCGCTGCGGTCGCGGCCGCCCGCCTTGGCCATGTAGAGCGCGAGATCGGCGCGGCTCATGAGGCGTTCGGGTTGATCGTTTTCGGCGGCCAGTTCGGTAATGCCGATGCTCACGCTCAGCGCCGCGTCGGCGGGCAGGTCCGCGCAGGCGCGCCGCGCCACCTGCTCGCGCAGGCGGTCGATCACGGCGTGGCCCGTGGCGAGCGCGGTGCCGGGCAGCAGAATGCCGAACTCCTCGCCGCCCAGGCGGCCCACGGCGTCGTCGGCGCGCAGTTCGGCGCGGCAGGTTTCCACGAAATGCTGAAGCGCGCGGTCGCCGGCCGGATGCCCGAAGCGGTCGTTGATCTGCTTGAAGTAATCGAGATCGGCGATAGCCATGCACAGCGGCTGGTGCGCCGCATAGGCCGTGTCGATCTCGCGGCGCAGCAGGTCGAGAAAGTAACGCCGCGAAAGGGCGCCCGTGAGCGCGTCGTGGCGCGCCTCGGCGGCGAGTAGCGCGTTCGCGGCCTGCAACTGTTCGGCGAGGTCGCGGCTCGCGCGGTGCAGGCGCTTCTCGCGAACCCACGACACCGAAACCACGGCGGCCAGCGCCGCGATGCCTTCGAGCGTCAGAAAAATCAGCAACTGGTCGCGCCGATGATTCGCCAGCAGTTCGGGCCACGCGTTGAGCGGATCGACGAGATGCGCGGATAGCCCGGAATTGAGGCCGCCGCGCTCCTCGTACAGGGCGGGCCCCTGTTGTCCCGGCAGATCGACCATGCGCGCGGCTTCGGCGGCGGGCATCCAGGGCGCGTCGCTGGTCGCGGACCGCGCCGCCGAACGCAGCGACAATTCCGAGAAGCGCTCGCGCAGGTAGGTGTTCACGCGATCCACCGCGTTCATTTCGGCGACGTGCGAGCCGGGCAGCGCGAGCCCTTCGAGCGCGCTGTCGTGGGCCATGATGACCACGCCGTTGTTGTCGGCGACGAAGGTGCCCGGATGCGCGACCCAGTGGCGCAGCCGCGCGATGCCGACCTTGGCCACCACGGCGCCGACCAGCAGGCCGTTGTCGTAGGCGGGCGCGGCCACGAAGATGCCGGGCTCCCCGCTCGCGGTACCGACGCCGTAGTTTTCGGAGAAGGCGCCGAGCAGCGTGTCGTTCAGATAGGCGCGCGGGCGCATGTCGATGCCCACGTAGGAGATTTTTTCGAGCGCGTTGCTCGAGGCGATGCAGATGCCGTTCGCGTTGACGAGCCAGATGGCGTCGAGGCCCGAGAAGCCCTGGGCGTCGTGCAGGAAACGGTTGACCGCGGCCAGATCGGGCACGGCCTGCAACGCATTGCGTCGCGCCAGTTCCGTGACGCCGTGCGACGCGGCATAATCGCCGGCCTCGGTGAGGGCCTGTTGCACGACGCGGGTTTCGGCCATCGTTGCGGGAATGGCGCGCGACATGGCCAGATCGCTCGCGATCACCTCGGCCATGTTGTCGACGACCGAGCGCGTGATCTGCCGCTGCGCGCCGAGCGCGGCGTTCAGTTCCTGGCGCACCTGGCGGTCGGCGATCCAGCCTGCCGCCATCCAGCAGACGAGCGTGACCACCACGACCCCGATGGGTCCGGCTGCCTGACGCAAGAGTCTCCTGTTCATCGGCCTTCTGAGTCGAGAGTGGGCGTTGGGGATGCGCAACGCACGCGCAACGGGCACGCTTCGCCAGCGAATCGCGAAGCCGTGCGCCAGGTAAGGCGCGTGACGATTTTACCCCCCGAAACGCGCCGGCGATCCTGGCGTTACTGCGGGCGCGCGCCGCGTGGCAAGGCGAAGCGGCGCGCCGCAGGTGCGGCAGGGGAGCGGGTCTGCAAGCGCTGTGCCGTTTTTACGGGGCCAGGCGGGTTTCGACGGCGTGACACAGTGGGTGTTATAGGCGCGCGCTTAGCTTGGGAATTGTGGCGCGCGCGCGACGCTCGATGCTGTGATTGGCGGCGGCGTTCGCGCTGGCTTCATCAAGTTGTCACCGATGCGTCACCACGATGACGTGCGCGCGTCCGGTGCAGGCGGTCGTTCGCGTATGGACGCGCGCTGGCGAGAAAGCCGCCGACAAGCCGTCTCGAAGGCGTCCGAAAGCGGCTAGAAAGCCCGTGTGGCGGGGTTTTCACGGTTTTGCGCAAGACGGCGCCAGGCGCCCGGCGCGTGGTTGTATCTGTCACGAAGGTTGTAGTAGTGTCGTGCCGTTTTCTTCCAGGGCAATTCTTTCAGGCAAGCCTGCGGGAGCGGCGGTGGCGTGCGAGCGCCGCTGTCGTGTCATCAACGCCAACGAATTTTCTGTCCATGCGTCTTGCCTTCTCCGCTCCGTGTTTCGCGAGCTTCGCGGCCTTCGTGCCTCCCGCGCCCCGGCGCTGCAGTGCAGGTTCCCGTGCGGAGCGCGTCTAAATGGACTTCGGCTTCAACCTGAATCGCACGGCCAACGTTTCGGCGTGGCGCGTGCTGCCCAATCGCTGGGACTTCGTCGCGTTTCCGCTCATCATCTGCCTGATCGCGATGGCGGCGGTGGGCTTTCACGAGACGATGGCGCCCATCGCCGTGCTCAAGGCGCAGCCAATCTCGCTCGATCCCGCGCATCTGCCCGAATACGCGATGCGCACCACGCTGCGCATGCTCGCGGCCATGGTCGCGTCGCTCGTGTTCACGCTCGTCTACGGCACGCTCGCCGCGAAGAGCCGCCGCGCGGCCGTGGTGCTCGTACCGATTCTCGACATCCTGCAGTCGGTGCCGGTGCTCGGCTACATCTCGTTCACGGTCACGTTCTTCCTCGCGCTGTTCCCGTCGCGCGTGCTGGGCGCCGAGTTGGCCGCGATCTTCGCGATCTTCACGAGCCAGGCGTGGAACATGACGTTCAGCTTTTACCAGTCGCTGCGCACGGTGCCGCGCGATCTGGACGAAGTCTCGCGCGGTTTCCACCTCACGGGCTGGCAGCGTTTCTGGAAGCTCGAAGTGCCGTTCTCGATGCCGGGCCTCATCTGGAACATGATGATGTCGATGTCGGGCGGCTGGTTCTTCGTGGTGGCTTCGGAAGCCATCACCGTGGGTAACAACACGATCACGCTGCCGGGTATCGGCGCGTACCTGGCGCAGGCCATTGCCGAAAAGAACCTGCACGCGATCGGCTGGGTGATTCTGGCCATGGTCGTGGTGATCCTGGCGTACGACCAGTTTCTGTTCCGCCCGCTCGTGGCGTGGGCCGACAAGTTCCGCATGGAGAACACGAGTTCCGGCGACGCGCCCGAGTCCTGGCTGCTCGATCTCGTGCGCCGCACGCACCTGATCCACCAGCTGCTCGTGCCGATGGGCTGGTTCATCGCCACGGCCGCGCGCCTGCCGCTGCGCGTGCGACTGCCGAAATCGCTGCCCGTGGTGACCGCCGCGAGCAAACGCTCGCGTCTGGGCGACATCGTCTGGGCCGCCTGCGTGATCGCGCTCACGCTGTTCGTGCTCTGGCGCGTCGTGAGTTTCGTGCGCACGGGCGTGACGCTCGACGAAGTGGGCCACGTGCTCGTGCTCGGCCTCATCACGCTGCTGCGCGTGGTGGTGTTGATCGCCATCGCCTCGGTGATCTGGGTGCCGCTCGGCGTCTTGATCGGCCTGCGCCCCGCGCTCGCCGAGAAGATCCAGCCGCTCGCGCAGTTTCTCGCGGCGTTCCCGGCCAACCTGCTGTTTCCCGTGTTCGTGATCGTGATCGTGCGCTTCGGCCTCAATCCCGACATCTGGCTGTCACCGCTGATCGTGCTCGGGACGCAGTGGTATATCCTGTTCAACGTGATCGCCGGGGCGAGCGCCTATCCGAACGACTACCGCGAGGCGGCGAAGAACTTCCGCATTCGCGGCTGGCAATGGTGGCGTCAGGCCATGCTGCCCGGCATCTTCCCGTACTACGTGACGGGGGCGATCACGGCTTCGGGCGGCGCCTGGAACGCGAGCATCGTCGCCGAATTCGTGCAGTGGGGCGACACCAGGGTGGTCGCGCACGGGCTCGGCGCGTATATCGCGCAGATGACCGCCGCCGGCGACTATCCGAAGATCATTCTCGGCATCGCCGTGATGTCGCTGTTCGTCACGCTGTTCAACCGCCTGCTGTGGCGTCCGCTCTACACGTACGCCGAGTCGCGTCTGCGGCTCGACTGATGAAACCGAAGGATCGAAGGTAACGCGATGCAAAACCCCAAGACGCTGACCGCGGCGCACGGCGACGTGCAAACGGCTCCGAACCCGCCGCGCCTCGGCGACGAAATCCTGAACGTGAAGGACGTGTGCCGCGGCTTCAACAAGTCGCAGGGCGAGCTGCTGGTGCTCGACGACGCCAACCTCCAGCTGCGCGAAGGCGAGATCGTCGGGCTGCTCGGCCGCTCGGGCTCGGGCAAGTCCACGTTGCTGCGCATCATCGCCGGGCTGATTTCGCCTACATCGGGCGACGTCACCTGGCGCGGCAAGCCGCTCGACGGGCCGGCCGAAGGCGTGGCGATGGTGTTCCAGACCTTCGCGCTGTTCCCGTGGCTCACGGTGCTGCAAAACGTGGAGGCGGGGCTCGAGGCGCAAGGCGTGGCGGCGCGCGAGCGCCGCGAGCGCGCGCTGGCGGCCATCGACCTGATCGGTCTGGACGGCTTCGAAAACGCCTACCCGCGCGAGCTCTCCGGCGGCATGCGCCAGCGCGTGGGCTTCGCGCGCGCGCTGGTGGTCGACCCGATGCTGATGCTGATGGACGAACCGTTTTCGGCGCTCGACGTGCTGACCGCCGAAACGCTGCGTACCGACCTGCTCGATCTGTGGACGCAAGGCCGTCTGCCGATCAAGTCGGTGTTGATCGTCACGCACAACATCGAGGAAGCCGTGTTCATGTGCGACCGCATTCTCGTGCTGTCGTCGAACCCGGGCCGCGTCGTGGCCGAGATCAAGGTGCCGTTCAAGCATCCGCGTAACCGTTTGGACACGGCGTTCCGCAAGCTCGTGGACGACATCTACGCGAAGATGACCGCGCGTCAGACGGGCGAGTCGACCAAGAAGGGTCTCGAACTCGGCAGCTGGCTGCCGCGCGTCTCGACCAACCTGATGGCGGGTCTGATCGAAACGCTGGCCGCCGCGCCGTACCACGGCCGCGCCGACATGCCGGAAATCGCGCGCTCGCTGCATCTGGAAGTGGACGAACTGTTCCCGATCGCCGAAGTGCTGCAGAACCTCGGTTTCGCCGACGTGCGCGAGGGCGACGTGCTGCTCACGCCGCCCGCGCGCGTGTTCGCGGAGTTCGGCACGCAGGAGCGCAAGATGATGTTCGCGGAACATCTGCTGCGCCACGTGCCGCTCGCCGCGCGGATCAAGAAGGTGCTCAACGAGCGGCCGGGGCATCGCGCGCCGCGCGTGCGCTTCGAGCAGGAACTCGAAGACTTCCTCTCCGACGGCGCCGCGGAAGAAACGCTCGACACGGTGATCGACTGGGGCCGCTACGGCGAGATCTTCTCGTACAACGACCAGTCGGAAATCTTCAGTCTCGAAGACGTGGAAAGCTGATCGCGCGTTGTTTTATCGGCGTTATCGTCAGTGCCAAAGAAAACGGTCGCCGCGGCGACCGTTTTTCATATCGGCAAAAGCTACGCTTATTGCAGCGTGCCCCAGCGCTCCACGGCGGGTTCGGCCGTCGCCCATTTCCAGCCCGACTGATCCTGGCACGTGCTCGCCGAGAACCATTGCGAGGGCGAGTCGGGCTTGTCGCCATCCTGCACCGAGAACACGAACTCCTTGCACAGCGCGAGCGCCGACGAGAACGCGCGCGTCACACGCACCTCGCCATGGCCGTTCTCGACCGGCAGCGTGTGCTTGATGCGCCACGAGTCGGTGCCGCCCACGGGCAGGCGTCCGGCCGTTTCGGCGATCAATTCCTGCTGGTCGGCGTGCATGCTCTTCATGAAGCGAGCGACGGCTTCGTCGGTGGCGGCCTGCACGGCGATGCCCACGCCGATCCCCACGGCGGGATTGGCCGTGGCGATGCCGGTCGCGGCGGCGGCAGCCGCGCCGCTGGCCGCGCCGATCGACGAGCAGCCGCTGGTCGCGAACGCGACGCCCGCGCACAGCGCGGCGAGCGCGAGCAGCGTGGGCGCGCGCGAACGCGGCCCGCGCGCGCGCGGCTCCTGCGGTTCAACCGTGGCGGTGCTCATTGCAGGGCGCCCCAGCGCGCGGTGGCGGGTTCGGCCGACGCCCACTTCCACGTTTCGCCGTCGCGGCACACCGAAGCCACGTAGAACGCGCTCGACGCCGCCTTGTCCTTGGTCGCGTCGTGATCGACGGAGAACACGATTTCCTTGCAGTCGAGCGCGCCCGTGCTGATCGCGCGGCTCACGGTCACGCGGCCATGCTCGTCGTCCTCGATCTTGAACGAATGCGTGATCGACCACGGCGCGACGGCGCCCACGTCCAGCGGACCGGCCACTTTGGCGATGCTGTCCTGCGTGTTGGTGTGCACGACGCGCTCGGAGTACTGCACGCCCGCCTTGGCAGCGGCCACGGCGCCGAGGCCGATGCCGGTGGCGACGGCGGCGTTGCTCGTTACTTTCGAGGCGATGGCGGCACCGCCGATACCGGCCGCCGTTTGCGCGCCTTCGGAGTAGAGCGAGCTACAGGCGGAACACGCGAGGCTCGCGGCCGCCGCGAGCAGCGTGAGCGACAGCGTGCGTCGTCGGCGCGGTGCTGCGGACGGTTGGGGTGCGGAGAGGGACGGCGTGGCGATCGTTGCGGCGATCCCGCGCGCCGGCGAAGGCGCACCGGGCGCCCGGGCACTTCGTTCTTGCATGATGGTTTCCTGCTGCTGATGCTGCCGCCAATTCCTGCCGGTTGCGCGCGTTTGGCCGCGTTAGACGGACGTTCAAAGCGCGATGGCCGCGCTCACGTGCTGCGGATTGTGCAGCATGCGATTGTTAACGTGCAGAGGAGAAGTGCAAGAAATTGCAAAAGCGCGTGCGCCGCTCAGGGTTATCTGATTGGCGCACGCGCTTTTCACGCGCGGCGCGGTGCATAAAGGCTTACGCCGCACCGCGCGACGTCAGGCGACTGTCAGGATTCGTCGGGCGTGTCGATGTCGCCGGCGAGGTCCGCACCGGCGTCGCCGAGATCGCCGCTGATTTCGCCACCTTCGCCGTCGTCGGCGCCGTAGCTGCCGAGCCGGTTATAAAGCGTCTTGAGGCTCACGCCGAGCGTGCGCGCGGCGAGCCGTTTGTCGCCGCCGCAGTACTTGAGCGTGCCGAGGATGATCTGCTTTTGCGCGTCGGCGAGCGGCGTGCCGATCCAGACGCTCATCGCGTCGCCCTGCGTAACGGGCTTCTTCACCTTCGGCACGAGCTGCGGATGCGCGATCTCGACCTGCTTCTCCGCGAGGATGAACGCGCGGTACACGGCGTTCTTCAGCTCGCGCACGTTGCCGGGCCACGACCAGTTGCGCACGGTTTCGAGCGCGCGCTTGCTGAAGACCTTTTGCGTGCGTTCCTGCGCGTTCAGCTCGTTGAGGAAGTGCTGGGCGAGCATTTCGCGGTCGCGCTCGCGCTCGCGCAACGGCGGCGCGCGCAGCGGAAACACGGCGAGGCGATACATCAGGTCTTCGCGCAGTGCGTTGTCCTTCACGGCCGTGACGGGATCGCGATTGGTCGCGGCGATGATGCGCACGTCGCCCTGGATCGCCTGATTGCCGCCCACGGGAAAGTATTCGCCGGTCTCGAGCGCGCGCAGCAGTTTCACCTGATGCAGCAGCGACATTTCGGTGATTTCGTCGAGAAACAGCGTGCCGCCGCGGGCGTGCTCGAAGTGGCCGTCGCGCGCCTGCACGGCGCCTGTGAAGCTGCCTTTCTCGTGGCCGAAGAGTTCGGCTTCGATCAGCTCGTCGGGGATCGCGCCGCAGTTCACGGCGACGAACGGCCCGTCGCGGCGCTCGCTGTGCGCGTGGATGGTGCGGGCGATCAGTTCCTTGCCCGTACCGGATTCGCCGACGATGAGCGCAGTGGCCTCGGTCACGGACACGCGTTCGATCTGCGCATACAAGTCCTGCATGACCACCGACGAACCGTACAGCAAACCGTACGACTCCAGACCGGCGACGCGCACGTCGGCGGGCGGTTTGCCGGCGTTGCCGGATTTTTTGTTGGCGGCGGGCGAGCCCGGCTCGATTGACGCCATAAGGATTTCGTCCTGCAAAGGTAGTGCGGGCGTGGGGCGCTGCGCGCGGGCGCGCGGCGACGGCGAAACGGCCCGGCGATCCGAAGGCTGGCCGTCCAGGACTGGCGCGGACGGTGCCGCGCCGACGGCCGCGAGGTTTTCATCTCGTAACATTTAACCACTCTCGCGCATAGGTGAGCAATGGACCCGGGCGGAACGCGCGCGGAAGTTACGCGGCGGCGCGGCATGCGGGGTCAGGTTTCGCGCGCCACGCGGGGGGAAATTCTCAGCGCGCACAACGCCTTACCCCTGTATTGCCGCTGCGTCGCGCTGCGAGCCCGAGTCGTCTTCGCTGGCAGTGCAGCAATTTACGGACCCTGGCACGCCACGTGCTCCGGAACTCCGACCGGCGCGCGCCGTCACCTTATCAGGGCGGCGCCGCGACGAGGCCTCGTGCGACGCCGTTCGCGTGTTCCCTGTTCACGAGGCGCATCTGGGAGAGAACGACATGGCGAAGAACAGCAGCTTGCTAGGAACGTTGTTGAGAATGAGCTTGATCGGCGCGGCCGGCATGCTCGCGTGGCGTGTGGCGCAGCGCAATCGCATGGGGCAACCCGTGCATCGCGAACTGAGCCGCTGGGAAGGCGAGGGTGGTTCGCTCGTCGAGACCGCCGAAAGCGCGGCGGCGCGTAGCCGCGACAGCGGCGCCACGAGACGCGGCAATAGCAATGGCAGCGGCGGTGGCATGAACGGCGCGTCGTCGAATGGCGCGGCGGGTTCGCCGTGGCCGTTTCCGCATAGCTGACCGGCCGGAACCCGCGGTCAGGCAGCACCCGATGAGCGGGCACGCTTCGCGAGAGGCGTGCCCGCTCATCTCGAATAAGTCTATAATAGTCATATTCACAACAATCGACGTTAGGGCTGCGCGCAGCTGGCGGTATTGTTGCGTTCATCTAGCAAAATCGCGCTTAACCGCGTGCATCACGCATGAAAGCGGCCGCCACTCGGGAAGTTCGGTGGCGCGCACCCGACCGTTTCGTACTCCATTGCAGCGCAACTCCTGCGCCGCGACTTTCGCGGTGCCGGGCGAACCTGTCCGGCGCCGTCGCGAAGGCGCGGCGTGCTTGCGTTGCGGTCATTACCCTCAAGGCTGACGAGACGCGATGCCACATGTATTGATTGTCGATGACGACGCAGAGACCCGCGAGGCGCTCGCAGCCGTGGTGGGCGAAGACGGGCTCACCACTGCGCAGGCGGGCGATCTGCGCGAAGCGCGCATCCAGCTGATCCGGCAAATGCCGGACGTGGTCTTCACCGACCTGAAACTGCCCGACGGCAGCGGCACCGATCTGTTCGAAGATCTCGATCCGCGCTCGGGCGTGGAACTCGTGGTCATCACGGGACACGCGACGGTGGAAACGGCCGTCGACGCGCTCAAGTCGGGGGCGATCGACTACCTCGTCAAGCCGATCAACCTGCAGCGCGTGAAGTCGATTCTCAATCGCCTGCCGCGCGCGGGCGACCTCAAGGCCGAAATCGGCACGCTGCGCGGCGAACTGCGCCGCATGGGCCGCTTCGGTCTCATGCTCGGCAACTCGCCGGCCATGCAGGAGGTGTACGACCAGATCAGCCGCGTGGCGCCCACGCCCGCCTCGGTCATGCTGGTCGGCGAATCGGGCACCGGCAAGGAAGTGGCCGCGCAGACCATTCACCAGCTGAGCCTGCGTCGCAAGCACGAATTCCTCGCGGTCAACTGCGGTGCGATCTCGCCGAACCTGATCGAATCGGAAATGTTCGGCCACGAGCGCGGCTCGTTCACGGGCGCCGATCGTCAGCACAAGGGCTATTTCGAGCGCGCGAACGGCGGCACGCTGTTCCTCGACGAAATCACCGAAATGCCGATCGAGCTGCAGGTCAAGCTGCTGCGCGTGCTCGAAACCGGCATGTTCATGCGCGTGGGCACGACGAAGGAATTCGAAACCGACGTGCGTCTGATCGCGGCGACCAACCGCGACCCGGAACAGGCCGTGGCCGAAGGCAAGCTGCGTCTGGACCTGTATCACCGCCTGAACGTGTTCCCGATCAACCTGCCGCCGCTGCGCGAGCGCGGCAAGGACGTCGAACTGCTCGCGCAGGCATTCCTCGAAGAGCTGAACGAGCGCCACGGCACGAAGAAGCAGTTCCCGAACGCCGTGCGCGAGATGCTGGCGGCGTATCCGTGGCCGGGCAACGTGCGCGAGCTGAAGAACTATGTGCAGCGCGCGCACATCATGTCGGGCAACGACGGCGATATGACGGCGGCGGTGCCGTTGCAGATTTCGCTCTCGAAGCCGCAGGCGGGCACGGCGGTGACGATTCCGTTCGGCACCTCGCTCGCCGACGCGGATCGCCAGCTGATTCTCGCGACGCTGGAACAATGCGGCGGCGTGAAGACGCGCGCGGCGGAAATCCTCGGCATCAGCCTGAAGACGCTCTATAACCGTCTCGTCGAGTACGGCAACGAGAGCGGCGGCAAGGGCGACGCGCCCGCGCGCGCCGCCAGCGGCGCCTGATGTAACCCGGTAGTCAATCGTGCGCCCGCGCCATGCGGGCGCGCGCGCCGGCCGCGCAGACGGTACGGCGCTTGCGTTCGATGTTTCGCATCCACCCAGGCCTCACCAGGAAGGAGCGAATCATGACAAGCCGCAAAATCACCGATCCCTCCCGCACGCAATCCGTTGCCGAGCCTTGGCTCGCGCACACGCCGCAACCCGACGTTCCCCCCGATCAACCCACGCAGCCCGACGTGCCGCCGGTTGGCGACCCGCCGCCGCAACCCGGCGAAGTGCCGCGTTCGGTGAAGTCGCGCCGCGCCGTCGCGCTGTCTGCGCACACGGCGCCGCGCAGGCGAGCGCCGAAGCCGGCAACGCCGCGCTCACGCGCTGGGCGCGCTGGATCAGCTGGACGATCGGCACGCGCACTTTGGCGGGCGCGGGCGGTGGCGTTGGCCGACGCTGACGCGCGCGATGCATGAGTTATGTATGAGTTACAAAATGCGTCGCCATATTTACCGGCAAAACGGCGGCGCACCCCCTAGACTGACTAAAAGAATCGCCACCTCGCGTGGCCGCCTTCCGCTGGAGGCATCGACATGAGACACCCTGCCTTGCGCCGTTCCGCCCGCTACTCGGGCAAGCGCGGTCCGCGCGATTCGAGCGCCAATCCCAACGCCAATTCGAGCGCGCCGCTGCCGCCCGATCCGCAAGGTCATGCCGAGTCCGCCGGGGCGGCTTTTCAGAACGGCGGAGCAGGAGCGGTCACGGGCGACGCACGCGGCGAACCGACGTCTTCGGCCTCGGCCGACCCCGCCGCGCAAAATCGCCCGGCGCCCGGCGTGCCGCCCGATGGCGAGCACAACCAGGGTGGCGCGCGTGCCGAAGGCATCGACTATCAGCGTGATCTGGGGTCGGAACAGGACGCCTGATTGTTGCGTTGCGGCATGCCGGACTTGCGACCAGTTTCGTCGACGATTTCCGCGGTGCGTCATATGCCGATTTCGGCGCTGAAATCGCGCGGCGAATGCGGACCGGGAAGCGCCTCGAAAAGGATCAAAAAGCTTTTCCGCACAGCGCGGCCGTGAGCGCAAATTTCGCTCGCGCCACCCGTTTGCGGAAAATGTTTTTGCTTTGGCCCCGGTTTACCGGCACGGGTCTTGCATGCATGTTTTCATGCATCGTCATCGGACCCACCGAAACAGGAGGTATAGCCGCAATGGGCAGACTGATCGTGGTATCGAATCGCGTAGCGCCGACGCAGGAAGGCCGTCCCGCAGCCGGGGGCCTCGCAGTCGGCGTGCTGGACGCGCTCAAGGAAACAGGCGGTGTGTGGTTCGGCTGGAGCGGCGAAACCGTCGCGGAACCGGCCGAAGCGGTCATCGAGCAACAGGGCAGCGTCACTTACGCGACCGTCGGTCTGACCAAGCGTGACTATGACCAGTACTACAAGGGCTTCTCGAACACGACGCTCTGGCCGACGTTCCACTACCGGAACGATCTCGCGCGCTACGAGCGTCAGGAGTACGGCGGTTATCTGCGGGTGAACGTGACGCTCGCGCGCCAGCTTCAGCCGTTGATCGAGCCCGACGACATCATCTGGATTCACGACTATCACCTGATTCCGTTCGCGCGCTGCCTGCGCGACCTCGGCGTGAAGAATCCCATCGGCTTCTTCCTGCACATTCCGTTGCCCGTGCCGGAAGTCATGCGCTCGATTCCGCCGCACGAAGAGCTGATGAAGTTCCTGTGCCATTACGACGTGGTGGGCTTCCAGACCGACGCCGACCGCCAGGCGTTCCTCGACTACATCGAGCGCGGCGGCCACGGCCAGTCGAGCGAGGACGGCATGGTCCACGCGTGGGATCGCTTCCTCAAGGTGGGCGCGTATCCGATCGGCATCTATCCGGACGCGATCGCGAAATCGGCGTCGCAGTTCACGGACCGCAAGCCCGTGCGCAGCCTGCGCGACGCCATGCGCGGCCGCAAGCTCATCATGAGCGTCGATCGTCTCGATTACTCGAAGGGTCTCGCCGAGCGCTTCCAGGCGTTCGAGCGGCTGCTGCAAAACGGCCCGGGCTGGCACGGCCGCGTCTCGCTGCTGCAGATCGCGCCGCCGACGCGCTCCGACGTGCAGACCTATCAGACGATTCGCCGCAATCTCGAAGGCGAGGCGGGCCGCATCAACGGTCGATTCGCGCAACTCGACTGGACGCCTATTCAGTATCTCAACCGCAAATACGAGCGCAATCTGCTGATGGCGTTGTTCCGTCAGGCGCAGGTGGGCTATGTCGCGCCGTTGCGCGACGGCATGAACCTCGTGGCCAAGGAATACGTGGCGTCGCAGAACCCCGAGGATCCGGGCGTGCTGGTGCTGTCGCAGTTCGCGGGCGCGGCGGAGCAGTTGCCGGGCGCGCTGGTCGTGAATCCGTACGACCTGAACCAGACGGCCGAAGCGCTCGAACGTGCGCTCTCGATGCCGCACGCCGAGCGGGTCTCGCGCTACAACGACATGATGGCGCAGTTGCGCGAGAACAATCTTTCGGTGTGGCGCGATACGTTCCTCGCCGATCTGCGCAGCGTGGCCACCGCGGCTTCGGTCACGGCGAAGGCGCGCAGCACGCCGGCAACGGTGGCATCGGCGAAACCTGCCGCGCCGGCCCAGTCTGCACCGGCGCCGAAGCGCGAGGCGCGCGGCACACTGTAACGCCCGCGCGAGTCAGCCATGGCGTGACAGAACGCGGCGGCCTTCGGGTCGCCGCGTTTTTTTATGCATGCGCCACGCGATCGCGATGAGGCTGGCGGCGAGGCAACACGTCGATGTTTATGTCGATGCCGATGTCGACGATCACCTCACGCCGATGAGCGGGGCGAAGCGGTACGCGGCACGAGGCGCATCAGGCTGACCACGGAGGCGGCGGCCGCGAAGCCCGTGGCGACGAGCAGCGCGACCGACGGCCCATGCCGTGGCGCGACGCTGAAGATCAGCGCGACCAGCGCCGCGCCGAGCGTTTGCCCCGTGAGGCGCGCGGTGCCGAGCATGCCGCTCGCGCCGCCGCTGCGCTCGCGCGGCGCCGAAGACAGAATCTGGCGATTGTTGGGCGACTGGAAAATGCCGAAGCCCGCGCCGCACAACGCCATGCGCCAGCAAATGTCGACGATGGACGGATGCGCGCCGAGCGTGGCGAGCGCGAGCAGGCCGAGCGCGAACAGCGCGAGCCCGATGCCGCCGAGGATGCCGGCCGGATAGCGGTCGGAGAGCGCACCCGCGAGCGGCGCCGCGCCGACGATGACGAGCGGCCAGGGCGTCATCAGAAAACCGGTGGCGACCTGCGAGAAGCCGAGCGTGTCCTGCAGCAGGAACGGCAGCGCGACGAACGCGAGCATCTGCGCGGTGAACGAGCAGACCGAGGTGCTGATCGAGAGCGCGAACACGGGATTGGCCAGCAGGTCGACGGGCAAGAGCGGCGCGGGCTGCGTGAGCTGACGTCGCACGAAATACCAGCCAACCCCGACCGCGAGCACGAGTTCGCCCGCCACCCACGGCGTGTTCTCGCCGTGGCCCATGCCATCGACGGCAAAAATCAGCAGGCCGAACACGACCGCGTTGAGCAGCGCGCTCAGGTAATCGTAGGGCGCGGGATGCCGCTCGTTCATGGGCAGCGCGCGCAGGCCGAGCGCGACCGCCGCAATGCCGATCGGCACGTTGATCGCGAACAGCCACGGCCACGCGGCAATGGCGAGCACGCCCGAGGCGAGCGTGGGGCCGACCACCGAGGCGACCGCGACCACCATCGCGTTGATGGCGACGCCGCGGCCGAGCCGCGAGCGCGGATAGATCAAACGCACGAGCGCCGTGTTCACGCACATGATGCCCGCGCCGCCGAACCCCTGTACCACGCGCGCGATGGCGAGTTCGGGCAGTGTGGTCGCGAGCGCGCAGAACAGCGAGGCGACCGTGAACAGCGCGAGGCCGCCCAGATACACGCGCCGGTAGCCGATGCGGTCGCCGAGCGAGGAAAGCGGCAGCAGGGAGATCGTGACGGAGAGCTGGTAGGCGTTGACGATCCAGATCGAGCTGGCCGCGCTTGCGTGCAGATGCCGGGCGATGGTCGGCAGCGCGACATTGGCGATCGAGCCGTCGAGCACGGCGAGCGTGATGCCGAGCGCGAGCACGGCGACCGCGTAATAACGCTGCGGAAACGGCAGGCCGGTTTCGATGTCGTCCGCTTCGTTGGCAGGGGCGGACGGCGCGGGAGCGGCGGAGTGCGTGGAGGTGGACATCGACGAAAACGCCGCGCGTTGCAAAGCCGGCGCGGCGGTCCATGGTGGCGGTTGAGGTGGGGTGATGGCGACGCGGCGCCGTGCGCGCGCCGCGAGGTTCGGTTTATCACTGCGTGGCTACGGGGCGCGGGCGGGCACCGCGCGACTCCCACTACTTCAACTCGTACAGGCCCACGTAAGTCGTCGAGTCCATTTCGTTCAGATGCGTCATGAAGCGCGCCACCGCGTTGGTCGTGTCGGGCGTGACCGGCAATTGCGCGGCTTTCAGCGCATGCACGCGGAAGATGTAGCGATGCGGCCGGTCGCCGCGCGGAGGCGCCGCGCCGCCGAAACCGACCGTGCCGTAGTCGTTGCGTAACTGAATGGCGCCTTGCGGCAGCAGGCTGCCGTCGGGCTTGCCGGCGTTGCGCGCGAGCGAGCGCACGTCGGCGGGAATGTTGACGACGACCCAGTGCCAGAAGCCGCTGCCCGTGGGCGCGTCGGGGTCGTAGACCGTGAGCGCGAAGCTTTGCGTGTCGGCGGGCGGGTCGTCCCACTGGAGCGCGGGCGAAAGATTGTCGCCGTCCACGCCGAAGGCGCGGTCGTCGAACTCCTGCGCCTTCGGCATGAAACCGTTGCTGGGAAAATCATCGGACCAGAGTCGGAAATCAGCCATCGGATGCCTCCTTCACGGGGAATTTTTGCGCGCGAGAGGTTGCTGGAATCGCCTGCGAGTACGCGCGGATAAGCCGATCGAGTGTATCACCGGGCGCGTGGGCGTCAGCGCGCGCGGCCGCGCCGTGGCAAAGCGGCCTGGCACAGGCGTTCCACTCAACCCGGCTTAACCCGGCGCGCGTCACGCGCGCGCCTCGAACCACGCCGAGTTTGCGTCGTCGAGCCACGCCGCGAGCCGCTCGACCACGGCGTTCGGATCCTGCTGCGCGCCGCGCAACGCGCATTCCCAGATCACGGCCACGCGCCAGCCCTGCGCCGCGAGCGCGGCGAGCGCTCTGGCGTCGTTCAGGCGGTTGCGCGCGATCTTCTCGCGCCAGAACTCGGGGCGGGTTTGCGGCCATTTGAACAATGCGCACGAGTGGCCGTGCCAGAAGCAGCCGTGCACGAAAATCACCGCGCGGCGGCCGGGCAGGACGATGTCGGGGCGGCCCGGCAGCTCGCGCACGTCGATGCGAAACCGGAAGCCGCGCCGGTGCAGCAGGCTGCGGATCAGGATCTCGGGTTTCGTGTTGCGCCCGCGTATGCCGGACATCATCCGGCTACGCGTCGCGCTGTCGACGACGTCGACCATCGTCAGGCAACTCCCGGTGGGGTGGCGGGTCTTCGCTGCGGGCTTTTCGCCAGTTTCAGCGCCAGTTTCAGCGCCGGTTTCAGCGCCGGTTTCAGCGCCGGTTTCAGCGCAAGGCAACGCCCACCGTCGCGCAAACGGCGTGCTCGGCGGCGGCTTGCGCAACGAGCGCCGCGGGCGCGATCTGCGCGGCGAGCAGCGCGTCGAGATGCGGCATCATCGTGCGCGCCACTTCGCGCATCACCGGCATGACCACGCTGTTGCCGAACTGGCGGTACGCCTGCGTGTCGCTCACGGGAATGCGGAACGTGTCGGGAAAGCCCATCAGGCGCGCGCACTCGCGCGGCGTGAGGCGGCGCGGGCGCACGCCTTCGCCCTGATGCACGAGGATCTCGCTGCCGTCCTTGTGATACCGCGCCGAGAGCGTGCGCGTGACGCTGCCCGGAAACGCCATGCCGAAGCCGAAACCGTTGCCGGCCGCGCGATGTTTTTCGGCGTATTGCTGCAAGTAAGCCCAGAGTCCCGGCGTGAGCGTGTACTTCGGCTGCACCTGGCGCGCGCCGTGGTCGAAAAAGCGCTCGCCGTCCCAGGGCAGCAGCGGTTCGCTGCCGTCGGTGCGATGCAGGATGGAGGCGAGCCGCGGGCCGTCCTCGGGCAGCGCGAGCGCGTCCCACGAAAACGCGCTCGGCTCGCGGAACCCGACGATGATGATGCGTTCGCGATGCTGCGGCGTGAAATGACGGCCGTCGATCACGCGGTAATGGACGTCGTAGCCGAGTTCGTCGCGCAGCACATGCAGGATCACGTCGAAGGTGCGGCCGCGGTCGTGCGAGAGCAGGTTCTTGACGTTTTCGAGCAGGAAGGCGGCAGGGCGTTTTTCGGCGATGATGCGCGCGACGTCGAAGAACAGCGTGCCTTGCGTCGTGCATTCGAAACCGTGCGGACGGCCGAGCGCATTCTTCTTGGACACGCCCGCGATCGAGAACGGCTGGCACGGAAAGCCCGCGAGCAGCACGTCGTGATCGGGCACGTCGGCGGCGTCGACGGCCGTGATGTCGCCGTCGAACGGATGATCTTCGCCGTAGTTCTCGAGATAGGTCTTGCGCGAGAACGGGTTCCACTCGCTCGTGAACACGCACTCGCCGCCGTGCGCCTCGAAGCCCTTGCGAATGCCGCCAATGCCCGCGAACAGGTCGATGAAGCGGAATCGCGCCGGCGTGCCGGCCGTGCGCGCGCCGCCGTGCAGCAACTCGCGCAGCGCGGCTTCGAGCATCGCGGGGCAGGGCGTTTCGCCTTTTTCCCAGCGCCGCACCGTCTTGACGTCCTTGCCGACATGCGCGGCGATCTGCTGCTGCGTGAAACGCTTGCGTGCCTGCTGGAGCAGGTCTCGCGGATGGGCCGTGAGCACGGAGTCCTCGTTAGGGTATTTTTGCGGACATTATGACCGATGGTCGACCCGCGGCACCAGGAATTCCCGATCGACGGCTGGGCTTTTGACCTACCCGAGGGTATCTGGCGAGGCTCGAGACGTGTTTTCGCCGCGATGCGCACTGGCATCGACATGTTCAGACGTGGGGAAGCCGCGCCGGTGTCGTTGGCCTCGGCGCGGAACAGGGCGTGACGCGGGGTCAGGCGTGTCTCGAGCGCCTCATGGCGGCCTTTTTGCTCCCGGCCGCGGCGGCCGAAGCGATGTTTAGCTCGTGCAGGTCGATGATCAACAGCAAGCTGTCGATCTCGCACAACTGGCCTTTGTTGATGAGGCCGGTATCGAGCAAACGGTGGAGACGCTGACGCCAGTAGCTCGGCGGCAGGATGGGGCCGCCGAGGTCACCCGATAACGACAGCGGCATCACGCGACGAATGTGCGTGATGTCCTGGTCGATCAGGTTCGACATCAGGTAGCCAGCGGGGAGGGGACGCGGGGTGTCCATAAAACCCATTACGGCACCTTTTTCCCAACCTTTAAAACTTTTTAGTAGGTGCTTACCCTAATTTTTCGAAAACATTGCCAACTGCCGCAGAGCCTTGTGTCGAAAGGCTTCGCGGGTTGGCCCCGTTTTTATTCCTGCTCGCCGCGCGGCGCGTTGCCCGGCGCCTGGGCGGCGGTCTCCAGGAAGCGGCGGGTGGCTTCGAACGCTTGCAGCATCTGCTCGGGCCAGGGCGTTTGCAGCATGACGGCCTGGTGGTTCTCGAATGCGCCGCTCAACTGGCGCGCGAGTTCCGGCGAATTCAGATGACGCAGCAGCACGCTCACGGCGATTGCGGTGGCCTGGCTCGCGCCGGCCGTCTGGAGTTCGGATGCGGTGAGGGCGGCGACTTGCTTGTTGATGTCCATGGGAAACCTGGGTCGGAAGGTAAGGCGGTGCGCACGAGCGCGAGCGGGGCGCGCAGGGCGATGGAGAACGGCGTGGGATGGCGATGGGTGAAGCGCAAGGCCCGCGCCGCATGAGTCGCATGTATCGCGCGGCTGGTCCCCCTGGCAGGAATCGAACCTGCATCTAGCGCTTAGGAGGCACTTGTTCTATCCATTGAACTACAGGGAGCACGAAGCGAAAAGGCGGGCGCTCGCTCCGCAGGCTCGCCATGTTCCCAAGTGACCCGTCATGGCGCGGAGCTGTCGTGAGGCTCGCCCGAGGGCGATTCGCGACTAAGGGCCAAGAGTATAGCAAAGGCGTCCGGGCGCGATAATGACGCTTCGGCGTGATGCCCCCGCGTCTTCAGCGTGGCGCTCCCGTGCACGGCGAGCGAGCGCGGCGCCCCGAATCGGCCGATCCATGACGCCGTTTGCGGCGCGAATCCGCGCCTTAAAACTCGACCACGGCGAATTCGGCCTTGCCCACGTCGCACAGCGGGCAGCGCCAGTCTTCCGGGATGTCGGCGAAGCGCGTGCCGGCGGCGATGCCTTCGTCGGGCAAACCTTCTTCCTCGTTGTAGATCCAGCCGCAGATCAGGCAGACCCAGCTTTTGTACTCGATTACTTCGCTCACAGCGTGTCCTTCGTTGGTGCTTCGGTTGATGCTCGATCCGGTGCCGGTTCGATGTTGATTCGGCGTTGATTCCGCGTGGATTCGTCGATTCGATGCCGGTTTCGCCGTTATCTGGCCCTTTTCAAGCGCTTTTTATGCGTTTCGAGGTCACGGCGAACGAGCCGCGATGTTACCGGAAAACGGCACGAATGCCGCCGCACTTGAGGGTGAATGCAGGGTTGCGCGCCGGTTCCGGCGGGCGCGCCCGGCTACAATGTGCGATTCAGATCCACCGCACGCATCGTCTTCCACTCATGTCGCTTTACACCATCACCGGGGCGCAACTCGCGTTCGGCCACGTCGCGTTGCTCGATCACGCCGATTTTTCGCTCGAAGCCGGCGAGCGCGTCGGGCTGATCGGCCGCAACGGCGCGGGCAAGTCGTCGCTGCTCACGATCGTCGCCGACCTCGCGAAGCCCGACGACGGCCTCGTCACGCGCCAGCAGCATCTTTCGACCGTCTACGTGCCGCAGGAGCCCGAGTTCGACGCGAACGCCACGGTGTTCGACGCGGTCGCCTCGGGTCTCGCGCAGGTGCGCGCGCTGCTCGACGAATACGACACGGTCGCGCACCGGCTGGCGGACACGCCCGAAGGCGCGGAGCACGACGCGTTGCTCGCGCGCATGAACGTGCTGCAGTCGTCGCTCGATATGGCGGATGGCTGGAACTGGCGCACGCGGGTGGCCACGACGCTCGCGCAGATCGGCCTCGAAGGCGACGCGCGCGTGGACGCGCTCTCGGGCGGCATGCAAAAGCGCGTCGCGCTGGCGCGCGCCCTCGTGCTGCAACCCGACGTGCTGCTGCTCGACGAACCGACCAACCACCTCGACTTCGACGGCATCCGCTGGCTCGAGGAACTGCTGGTCGCCCAGCGTTCGAGCCTGCTCTTCATCACCCACGACCGCGCGTTCCTCGACCGCGTGGCCACGCGCATTGTCGAACTCGATCGCGGCAAGTTGCTGTCGTATCCGGGCAACTTCTCGCAGTATCAGGAGCGCAAGGCGCAGCAGCTCGAAGTGGAGCGCGTCGAGAACGAGAAGTTCGACAAGCTGCTCGCGCAGGAAGAAGTGTGGATCCGCAAGGGCGTGGAAGCGCGCCGCACGCGCAGTGTCGGCCGTATCGCGCGGCTCGTGCAGATGCGCAACGACCGCGCCGAGCGCCGTAACGTGCAGGGCAACGTGAAGCTCGACGTGGCGCAGGGCGAGAAGTCCGGCAAGATCGTCGCGGAACTCACCGACGTCGTGAAGCGCTACGCGGGCCGCACGATCGTCGATCGCTTCTCGGGCACGGTCATGCGCGGCGACAAGATCGGTTTCGTCGGCCCGAACGGCGCGGGCAAGACCACGCTGCTCAAGCTGATTCTCGGCGAACTGAAGCCCGACGAAGGCACGGTGCGCGTCGGCACGAATCTGCAGGTCGCGTATTTCGACCAGATGCGCGCGCAGCTCGACCTCGAAAAGAGTCTCGCCGATACGATCAGCCCCGGCAGCGACTGGGTCGAGATCAACGGCGCGAAGAAGCACGTGATGAGTTATCTCGGCGACTTCCTGTTCGCGCCGGAACGCGCGCGTTCGCCGGTGAAGTCGCTCTCGGGCGGCGAGCGCAACCGTCTGCTGCTCGCGCGCCTGTTCGCGCGTCCCGCGAACGTGCTGGTGCTCGACGAACCGACCAACGACCTCGACATTCCCACGCTCGAACTACTCGAAGAACTGCTCGCCGACTACGACGGCACCGTGCTGCTCGTGTCGCACGATCGCGCGTTCCTCGACAACGTGGTCACCTCGGTGATCGCGTCGGAAGGCGAGGGCAAGTGGCGCGAATACGTGGGCGGCTTCACCGACTGGCAGACGCAGAGCGCGCGTTCGCAGGAGATCGCCGAGTCGCGCGCGCCGAAGGAAACCGCGAGCCCGAGCGCCGCGCCGAAGGACAGCGCCGCGGGCCGCAACGCGCAGCGCAGCGTGAAGCTGTCGTTCAAGGAGCAGCGCGAGCTGGAGGAATTGCCCAAGCGGATCGAGTCGCTGGAAGCCGAGCAGAAGACCATCGGCGCGCAGCTCGAAGACGGCTCGATTTTCGCGAAGGACGCGCAGGAAGGCACGCGGCTCACGGCGCGCTATGCGGAAATCGACGAGGCGTTGATGGCCGCGCTGGAGCGCTGGGAGGAGTTGGAGGCGAAGCGGAAGTAGGGATGCTGCGATGAGAAGCGGCCACAAGGCACAAGGCCGCTTTTTTATGGCTTCAGTTGCAGGAGCGCGCTTTGAAGCTCGTGCAGGTCATGCTGGATCGTTTGCCAGATCACCTCCGTGTTGATGGCATAGTAGCCATGCGAGATCCGGTTGCGCGTGCCGTATACGGTTTGCCATGGAATCTCGGGGTGGGCTGCAACGAATTCGGGATCCTCTAGCATCACATTTCGTGCTGCTTCGCCGATGACTTCGAAATTGCGGACGACGGCGTCGATCACAATCGATGTTGCTTCGAACTGCGCCCAGGAAAGCGTAGCCGTGTATTCAAAGATTCGCCGGATCGCTTCGAGCATATGCTCGACGTAGTCGACGGTACGCAGGTCTTTTTTCCTCATACCGGGACCGCTTCGCTCACGACCGTTCCACGGAAGCGAGGGGGCAGGTCTCCGGGCGTGCGCACATCCACGCGCACACCCAGCAAAGCTTCCAGGCGCAACTGGATTCGCGCGAGATCGAACAGTGTGGTTTCCGGCGTGGGATCGACCAGCAAATCCAGGTCGCTATCCTCGTCGTCTTCGCCGCGCGCCGACGACCCGAACACGCGCGCATTCTGCGCACGGTGGCTTGCGACGATGTCCCTGATTTCCGCGCGATGGGCGCGCAACGCTTCGGATGGTCTCATGACGGTTTTACGCTCCGGAACGGGGCAAAAGCGTTTCGAAAATTCAATCACGTCTGGCGCTTCATTCTACGCGACGCGCGCCTTCCGCAACCCCTCATCCGAACGGCCAACCCCCGTCCAAATTGCCCCGCGAGCCCAAATCAGTACAATACCTCGCGAATCCGACGGACTGCACGCGCGCGGCACTGTCTGCCAGCGCGTCGCGCAGCCCGTTCACCTCGTTGTTTCGTTTCGTTTTTTTTGAACACTCAACGCGTTGTCCACGCAGATGTCCACACAAGCTGTGGATAAGCGCGGACGACCCTTGCGGACCACCATGTCTACGAAGAAGTCAAACGCTGCAAACGCTGGCTACAGCGAAGCGTCGATCAAGGTGCTCAAGGGCCTCGAGCCCGTCCGGCAGCGGCCGGGCATGTACACGCGCACCGAGAATCCGCTGCATATTTTTCAGGAAGTCATCGACAACGCTTCGGACGAAGCGCTCGGCGGCTACGGCAAACGCATCACCGTGACGCTGCACGCGGACCAGTCGGTTTCCGTCGAGGACGACGGCCGCGGCATTCCGTTCGGCCTGCACCCCGACGAGAAAGTGCCCGTCGTCGAAATCGTGTTCACGCGCCTGCACGCGGGCGGCAAGTTCGACAAGGCCGCCGGCGGCGCCTACACGTTCTCGGGCGGCCTGCACGGCGTGGGCGTCTCGGTTACCAACGCGCTTTCCAAACGTCTGGACGTGACCGTCTGGCGCGACGGCAAGGTCGCCGAACTCGGTTTTGCCGATGGCGACGTCGTCAAGCCGCTCACCACGCGCGCGGCCGAGCGCGGCGAAAAGAAGAACGGCACGCGCGTGCGCGCCTGGGCCGACCCGAAATATTTCGATTCCGCCAACCTGCCGCTCGGCGAACTCCAGCGTCTGCTGCGCTCGAAAGCGGTGCTGCTGCCCGGCGTCGAAGTCGAACTCGTCAACGAGAAAACCGGCGAGCGCCTCGCGTGGAAGTACGAAGACGGCCTGCGCGGCTACCTGCTCGAAGGCATGGGCGGCGCAGACCTGCTGATTCCGCTGTTCGAAGGCGAGCGCTACGCCGACGCGCGCACGACCGACGACACCTTCGCCGAAGGCGAGGGCGCCGCATGGGTGGTCGCGTGGAGCGAGGAAGGCGCGCTCACGCGCGAGTCCTACGTCAACCTGATCCCCACGCCCGCCGGCGGCACGCACGAAAGCGGCCTGCGCGACGGCCTGTTCCAGGCGGTGAAGAGCTTCGTCGAGTTGCACAACCTGCAACCGAAGGGCGTGAAGCTGCTGCCCGAGGACGTGTTCGCGCGCGTCTCGTTCGTGCTCTCGGCGAAAGTGCTCGACCCGCAGTTCCAGGGGCAGATCAAGGAGCGTCTGAACAGCCGCGACGCCGTCAAGCTCGTCTCGTCGTTCTCGCGTCCCGCGCTCGAACTGTGGCTCAACCAGCACGTCGAGCACGGCAAGAAGCTCGCCGACCTCGTCATCAAGCAGGCGCAGGCGCGCACGCGTGCGGGCCAGAAGGTCGAGAAGCGCAAGAGTTCGGGCGTGGCCGTGCTGCCGGGCAAGCTGACCGACTGCGAATCCACCGACCTGGCGCGCAACGAACTCTTCCTCGTCGAGGGCGATTCGGCGGGCGGCTCCGCGAAAATGGGCCGCGACAAGGAATACCAGGCCATCCTGCCGCTGCGCGGCAAGGTGCTCAACACGTGGGAAACCGAGCGCGACCGCCTGTTCGCGAACAACGAAGTGCACGACATTTCGGTGGCGATCGGCGTGGACCCGCATAGCCCCGACGACAGCGTCGACCTCTCGAACCTGCGCTACGGCAAGATCTGCATTCTTTCGGATGCCGACGTGGACGGCTCGCACATCCAGGTGCTGCTGCTCACGCTGTTCTTCAAGCACTTCCCGCAACTGATCGAGCGCGGCCACGTGTGCGTAGCGCGTCCGCCGCTGTTCCGCGTGGATGCGCCGGCGCGCGGCAAGAAGCCCGCGCAGAAGCTCTACGCGCTCGACGACGGCGAACTCGAGGCGATCCTCGACAAGCTGCGCAAGGACGGCGTGCGCGACACGCAATGGTCGATCAGCCGCTTCAAGGGCCTGGGCGAAATGAGCGCCGAGCAGCTCTGGGACACGACCATGAACCCCGACACGCGGCGCCTCTCGCCGGTCGCGCTCGGCGAACTCGACTACGAGGCCACGGTCGCGCGCATGACCATGCTGATGGGCAAGGGCGAAGCGTCTTCGCGCCGTTCGTGGCTCGAAGAGAAGGGCAACGAAGTCGAAGCGGACATCTGACGCGCACGTTTCCTACGCACGCCTCACACGAATACGGACCGATTGAAACATGGACGATCTTTTTGCTGATGTGACTGGCGCCCCCGCTGGCGACACGCTCACGCTCGGCCACTACGCGGAACGCGCGTATCTCGACTACGCCGTGAGCGTGGTCAAGAGCCGCGCGCTGCCCGATGTCTGCGACGGCCAGAAGCCGGTGCAGCGCCGCATTCTCTACGCGATGAACGAAATGGGACTCGGCGACAACGCCAAGCCCGTGAAGTCGGCGCGCGTGGTCGGCGACGTGCTCGGCAAGTACCACCCGCACGGCGACCAGTCGGCGTACGACGCGCTCGTGCGTCTCGCGCAGGACTTCTCGATGCGCTATCCGCTCATCGACGGTCAGGGCAATTTCGGCTCGCGCGACGGCGACGGCGCGGCGGCCATGCGCTACACCGAAGCGCGCCTCACGCCGCTCGCCAAGCTCCTGCTCGACGAAATCGACATGGGCACCGTCGACTTCATGCCGAACTACGACGGCGCGTTCCAGGAGCCGAAGCAGTTGCCCGCGCGCCTGCCCATGCTGCTGCTCAACGGCGCTTCGGGTATCGCGGTCGGCATGGCGACGGAAATTCCCTCGCACAACCTGCGCGAAGTCGCGAGCGCGGCCGTGGCGCTCATCCGCAATCCCAAGCTCTCGCACGCCGAGATCATGGAGAAGGTGCCCGGCCCCGACTTTCCCGGCGGCGGCCAGATCATTTCGAGCGAAGCCGAAATCGCGGCGGCCTATGAAACGGGCCGCGGCAGTCTCAAGGTGCGCGCGCGCTGGAAGATCGAGGAACTCGCGCGCGGCCAGTGGCAACTCGTGGTCACCGAACTGCCGCCCAATACCTCGGGCCAGAAGGTGCTCGAAGAGATCGAGGAGCTGACCAATCCCAAGCTCAAGCTCGGCAAGAAAACGCTCACGCCCGAGCAGTTGCAGAGCAAGCAGACCATGCTCGGCCTGCTCGACGCGGTGCGCGACGAGTCGGGCAAGGACGCGCCCGTGCGCCTCGTGTTCGAGCCGAAGACGAGCAAGATCGATCAGGGCGAGTTCGTCAACGTGCTGCTCGCCAACACGAGCCTGGAATCGAACGCGTCGCTGAATCTGGTGATGATCGGCGCCGACGGCCGGCCGCGCCAGAAGGGCATCAGCGAGATTCTGGGCGAGTGGATCGGTTTCCGCTTCGCCACGGTCACGCGCCGCACGCAGCATCGCCTGACCAAGGTCGACGACCGCATCCACATCCTCGAAGGGCGGATGATCGTCTTCCTCAATATCGACGAAGTCATCCGCATCATCCGCGAGTCGGACGAGCCGAAGGCCGCGCTGATGAGCGCGTTCGGGCTTTCCGAGCGCCAGGCCGAGGACATCCTCGAAATTCGTCTGCGTCAATTGGCGCGGCTCGAAAAGATCAAGATCGAGAAGGAACTCGCGGAACTGCGCGAGGAAAAGGCGAAGCTCGAAGAACTGCTCGCGAACGAGTCGTCGATGAAGCGGCTCATCGTCAAGGAAATCGAAGCCGACGCGAAGCAGTACGGCGACGACCGCCGCACGCTCATCCAGCAGGAAAAGCGCGCAACGTTCGAAGCGCGCGTGGTGGACGAGCCGGTCACGGTGGTCGTCTCGCAGAAGGGCTGGGTGCGCGCGCTCAAGGGCCACGGCCTCGACAGCCAAAGCTTCACGTTCAAGGCCGGCGACGGTCTCTACGCGGCGTTCCAGTGCCGCACGCCCGACACGCTCATCGCGTGGGGCAGCAAGGGCCGCGTGTATTCGGTCGCGGTCGCGCAGTTGCCCGGCGGGCGCGGCGACGGCGTGCCGGTCACTTCGCTGATCGAACTCGAGGCGGGCACGCATCTCCTGCACTACTACGCGGCGAGCGCGGACCAGCCGCTCCTGCTCGCGTCGAGCAACGGCTTCGGCTTCATTGCGAAGATCGGCGACATGGTGAGCCGCGTGAAGGCGGGCAAGTCGTTCATGACGATCGACGAAGGCTGCGCGCCGCTCGCGCCCATGCCGATGCTGCCCAACGCGCTGCAGGTGGCGTGTCTGTCGTCGGGCGGGCGTCTGCTCGTGTTCGGTCTCGACGAGATGAAGACCTTGTCCGGCGGCGGCCGCGGCGTCACGCTGATGCAGCTCGAAGAGAAGGAAACGCTGGTGCAGGCGCTCGCGATCAACGCGGCGGGCGTGGTGCTCGAGGGCACGGGACGCGGCGGCAAGCCGGGCGAGGACAAGATGTCCGGGCCGGTGCTCGCGCCGCAGATCGGCAAGCGGGCGCGCAAGGGCCGCGCGCCGGACTCGAAGCTCAAGGTGATCACGGGCATGCGTCCGGTGCTGCCGGAATGAGCGGGGCGCGCCCCGCGCGCTAGCGGCGAAAAAACCACGAAAAGCCGCCGCGCACGCATCTTGCGCTAAAAAAGGCGCAACTCCGGCGCGAACGGTTGCACGGCATGAAATAATGCCGCGCAATCCGGTTCGCGCCGAACCGCTTCATCGACAAGGACATTCCAGCATGGGTCACGCGATCGAAATCGCGCTTTTTCTGCATTTGCTCGCCGTTGCCGTGTGGGTGGGCGGCATGGTGTTCGCGCACTTCTGCCTGCGCCCGGCGCTCGAAGATCTCTCGCCGCAACTGCGTCTGCCGCTGATCGAGTCGGTGTTCAGCCGCTTCTTCAACTGGGTGGGCGCCTCGATCATCGTGATCCTGCTCACGGGCGGGTTCCTGCTGATGCAGTTCGGCGGCGGTCACGCCACGTGGCAACTGCACGCCATGGCGGGGCTCGGCGTGATCATGATGCTGATCTTCGGCCACATCCGCTTTGCCGTGTTCGCACGCATTCGCCGCGCGGTGCAGGCGCAAAAGTGGCCCGACGGCGCGCGCGCCGTGGGCACGATGCGCCGTCTCGTCGTCATCAATCTGGTGCTCGGCATCGTGACGATCGGCGTCGCGGCGCTGGCGCGCGGGTTTTGAGCGTCGATATTTCGCGTATTGCGTCGTTCGCGCGTCGTTGACGTCATAGTTGACGTCATCGTTGACGCGTAATTGACGCCTGGTTCGCGCGCCGGGTTCGTTGCAGCCGCAACGTTCGGCGCGCGTTGTTTTATCGGCGCTTCCGAGTCGCTTCATCGGCGCTGAAGCCGCCGCGCTGAATCTGCGCGTCATAGCCGCTCCGCGAGCGCGTGGCGCTGCATGCAACGCTCCATCGCGTCGAAGAACGCCTCTTCGGCCGCGTTGCGTTTTCTCTCCCGATGCCAGAGCAAGTGGATGTCCACGTCCACGAGCCCTTCCTCCGGCGGCAACTGCCACAGGCGTTGCCGCGCCAGATCGTCCCGAACCGTGTGCTCGGGCAGGCAGCCGATGCCGTAGCCCGCGTAAATCAACCGCCGCACTTCGTCGAGACTCGGCGACGACGCCACGATCCTGCCCGTAAAGCCGCGCTGATCGCGAAACACCGTGAGCGGCGAAAGGCTGTCGCCGATCTGGTCGCTCGTGAACGACACGAAGTTCTCGGCGAGCAGATCGTCCATCGTCAGTTGCGACAACCCGAACAGCCGGTGGTGACGGCCGCAGTAGATCGCGTAGCGCTGGCGCAAAAAGCAGCGCATCTCCAGTTTGTCGACGGGCGTGCGGCACAGGCTCAGCCCCGCCGTGGCCGTTTTCTGCTGGAGCGACGAGATGATGTCCGAGGAGCGCATCACCTCGATCTGCAGGTCGATGCGCGGATACGCGGCATGAAACTCCGCGAGGAATTCGTCGTACACGCGCGACTCGATACGGCTTACCGTGAGCAGCCGGATCGACCCGGTGATGTCGGCGGTGCGCTCGTCGAGGCCCGTTTCCAGTTGCGAAATCGTCCCGTAGATGTCGCGCGCGATGCGATACACCTCCTCGCCCGCCTGGGTGGGGACGAACAGCGCGCCGCGCCGTTCGATGAGCTTGCGGCCCAGCGATTCCTCGAGCCGCCTGAGCGCCTGGCTCACGGCCGGTTGCGTGACGAAGAGGCGAGCGGCGGCGCGGCTCAGGCTGCGCTCCTGCATGATCGCGAGGTAGGTGCGCAGCAGGTTCCAGTCGAGTCGGTCGTTGAGAAAGCGGGTGGTATCGGCGCGCATGACGAGTGACCCGGCGCGGCATTCCGGCCAAGGTATAAGTTGAATTTATGCGCTGAATAATAACGCGAAATTTGACTAATGTTTTCTGGCTGGCGATAAAGCTTGCAAGCAGATTGCGCAATCCGGCGCATATCGCCACGGCCGGTGCACCAGCGACCGCGCCCGAAGGAGACCGACACATGACCCCCAATCGAACCGCGCCCGCGAGCGCGCGGCAGCCGGTACGCGCCGCCGCCGCGGCGTTTATCGGCACCATGATCGAGTGGTACGACTTCTATATCTACGCCACGGCCGCCGCGCTCGTGTTCGGCGAGTTGTACTTTCCGTCCGAGGACCGTTTCGTCAGCACGATGGCCTCGTTCGCGACCTTCGCGGTGGGGTTCTTCGCGCGTCCGCTGGGCGGCCTGATCTTCGGCCATCTCGGCGACCGCATCGGCCGCAAGAAAGCGCTCATGACCACGCTGATGATGATGGGCGTGGCCACCGTTTGCGTTGGCTTGCTGCCGTCGTACGCGAGCGTGGGCATGCTCGCGCCGGTGCTGCTCGTGCTGCTGCGCGTGGTGCAGGGCATCGCCGTGGGCGGCGAGTGGGGCGGTGCCGTGCTGATGGCGGGCGAACACGCGCCCGAAGGCCGCCGCACGTTCTTCGCCTCGTTCGCGCAGCTCGGCTCGCCCGCGGGCCTGATCCTCTCGCTGATCGCGTTCCGCTCCGTCACCTCGCTCGACAAAGCCGACTTTCTCGCGTGGGGCTGGCGCCTGCCGTTCCTCGTTTCGGCGCTGCTGCTCGTGGTGGGCATCCTGATCCGGCTGGGCGTGAACGAGTCGCCCGAATTCGAGCGCCTCAAGGATCAGCGCCGCACGGCCAAGCTGCCGATCGCCGAAGTGTTCAGCTCGGCGTGGGGTCTCGTGCTGCTGTGTATCGGCGCGAACACCATCGGCATCGCGGGCGTGTACTTCACCAACACCTTCATGATCGCGTACACGACGCAGTACGTCGGCATCACGCGCTCGCTGATTCTCGACTGCCTGTTTGCCGTCGCCATCATCCAGTTCCTCGCGCAGCCGCTCGCGGCATGGCTCGCCGAACGCATGGGCGGCGCGCGCTTCCTCAAGTGCGCCGCGGTGGCCGCGATGCTCTCGCCGTATCCCATGTTCGTGCTCGTGCAAAGCGGCAAGGTCGTGCCGATGGTGATCGGCATCGCCATCGCCGTGGTCTGCATGGCGAGCTTCTATTCGGTGATCGCGGGCTTCGTGTCGGGCGTGTTCCCCACGCGCGTGCGTTATTCGGCGATCTCGCTCGCGTACCAGGTGTGCGGCGCGATCGCGGGCGGCCTGACGCCGCTCGTCGGCACGTGGCTCGCGCATCGCTACGCGGGGCAGTGGTGGCCGCTCGCGGTGTTCTACACGTGTCTCGCGGGCGTCTCGCTCGTGTGCATCGTCGCGCTCGATGCGCGCCGCCATCTGCATGCCCGCGACGAAGCCGCCGCCGACGTGGTTCGCACCTGACCTTGGAAATGGAATCGACGATGAAAGACCTGTTGCAGATCGACGGCCCGCGCCTGTGGGCGAGCCTCATGGAAATGGCGCGCATTGGCGCGACGGCGGGCGGCGGCGTGCGCCGCCTCGCGCTCACCGAGGAAGACCGGCGCGGCCGCGAACTGTTCGCGCGCTGGTGCCACGAAGCGGGCATGACGACGTGGACCGACGAAGTGGGCAATCTGTTCGCGCGCCGCGAAGGCGACGACGCGCACGCCGCGCCCGTGATGATGGGCAGCCATCTCGACACACAGCCCGAAGGCGGCCGCTTCGACGGCGTGTACGGCGTGCTCGCCGCGCTCGAAGTCGTGCGCGCGCTGAACGACGCCAACGCGCGCACGGCGAAGCCGATCGAAATCTGTTCGTGGACCAACGAAGAGGGCGCGCGCTTCACGCCCGCGATGCTCGGCTCGGCGGTGTTCGCGGGCGCGATGACGCTCGACGACGCGCTCGCGCGCACCGACGCCGACGGCGTGACGCTGGCGCAAGCGCTCGACACGAGCGGCGCGAACGCCATGACCGGCACGCGCGCCGTGCAAGGCGTGCAGGTGGATGCGTACTTCGAGGCGCACATCGAGCAAGGCCCCATTCTGGAGGCGAACCGGAACACCATCGGCGTGGTCACGGGCGGCCAGGCGATCCGCTGGTTCGACGTCAACGTGACGGGCGTGGCCGCGCACGCGGGCACGACGCCCATGCGTTATCGCAAGGACGCGTGGTTCGGCGCGGCGCAGATGTCGCTCGATCTCGAACGCGCGATGGCGCGCTACGCGCCGCTCGGCCTCGTGACGATCGGCCAGGCGCAGATCGCCAATTCGTCGCGCAACACGATCGCCGCGAACCTCACGTTCACCGTCGACTTGCGTCATCCCGACGACGCGCAACTCGACGCGATGGAGCAAGATTTGCGCGCCGTGTGCGCGGCCGCGGCCGCATCGCGCGAACTGAACGCGACGGTCACGCAGGTCTGGAGCAGCCCGGCCACGCCGTTCGATACGCAGTGCGTCGCGCTCGTCGAACAGGCCACGCAGCGCTTTGGCTACCCGCACGAACGCATCGTGAGCGGCGCGGGCCACGACGCCATCCATCTCGCGCGTTATTGCCCCACGGCGATGGTGTTCATCCCTTGCGTGGACGGGCTCTCGCACAACGAAGCCGAGGACGCCTTGCCCGCCGACGTCACCGCGGGCGCGAACGTGCTGCTCAACGCCGTCGCGGCGCGCGCGGGCGCGTACGTCGCGGCGCCCGCGCACGCGTAACCCCGCATTCGAAGGAGAACGAAACATGAAGACGTGGTTCCATCCCGAGCAATTGCTGCATCACCCGCGCAGCTATCTGTCGCGCGGCCAGATGCGCGAACCGCAGGAGGTGCCCGAGCGCGCCGCGCGCCTCGTCAAGGCCGCGCAGTCGCTCGGTTTCGCCGTGAACGCGCCCGCCGACTTCGGCACCGCGCCGCTCGCCGCCGTGCACGACATGAACTATCTGCGCTTTCTCGAGGAGGCGCACGCGCAGTGGAAGCGCATGCCCGACGACTGGGGCGACGAAGTGATGTCGAACGTGTTCGTGCGCGAGCCGAATCCGCTGCGCGGCGTGCTCGCGCAGGCGGCGCGCTATCTCGCGGACGGCAGCTGCCCGGTGGGCGCGAACACGTGGCGCGCGGCCTACTGGTCGGCGCAAAGCGCGCTCGCGGCGGCGGCGTGCGTGAACGCGGGCGAGCGCGAATCGTATGCGCTGAGCCGGCCGCCCGGCCATCACGCGCGGCGCGACGCGGCAGGCGGGTTCTGCTATCTGAACAACGCGGCCATCGCAGCGCAGTCGCTGCGCAGCCGTTTCCCGCGTGTGGCGATTCTCGACACCGACATGCATCACGGCCAGGGCGTGCAGGAAATTTTCTACGGCCGCGACGACGTGCTCTATGTCTCGATCCACGGCGACCCGACCAACTTCTATCCCGTGGTGGCGGGCTACGAGGAAGAGCGCGGCGCGGGCGAGGGCGAAGGCTACAACGTCAACTTGCCGATGCCGCACGGTTCGAGCGAGGCGGTGTTCTTCGACAACGTGGACGCGGCGCTGCGCGTGCTCAGGCGCTTCCAGCCCGACGCGCTCGTGCTCGCGCTCGGCTTCGACATCTACAAGGACGATCCGCAGTCGAAGGTGGCCGTGAGCACCGAAGGCTTCGGGCGGCTGGGCGAAAAGATCGGCGCGCTCGATCTGCCTTCGGTGATCGTGCAGGAAGGCGGTTACCACCTGGACAGTCTCGAAGCGAACGCGCGCGCGTTCTTCAGTGGTTTTGCACGCCCTCGCTCGCAGGCGCGCTGACGTTTGACGCCGATGCCGGGAGCCGCGGTTCGAACCGTCGCTCCCGGCGTTGCGCGCGCAGGTTCAGCGCGAATGCGGCGCGTCGCTCAGGCGTTCGTTGCGGTCGTTGAGCGTGCTGGTGGGGGCGGCGGGCGCGCCGCTGCATACGCCGAAGCGCTCGATCAGCGCGGCCACGCCTTCCACGGGCACGGGGCGCGAGAACAGGAAGCCCTGCGCCTCGATCGGCCCGAGTGCGGAAAGCCACGCGATCTGCTCCTCGGTTTCCGTGCCTTCCACGACCACCGTGAGCCCGAGCGAGCGCGCGAGATTGACGATGGCCGAGACCATCACGCAGACACTGCGGTCGGCGGGAATGGCCTGCACGAACGAGCGGTCGACCTTGAGCGTATCCACGGCGAAGCGGTTCAGATATGAAAGCGAAGAATAGCCGGTGCCAAAGTCGTCGAGCGCGACGCGCACGCCCAGCCGCTTCAACGCGAAGATCTTCTCGGACACGAGTTCCGGGTACTCCATCATCGCCGTTTCGGTGATCTCCAGTTCGAGCCGGTGCGCGGCAATGCCGGTTTCCTCGATCGCGAGCGCGATGGTTTCGTAGAGGTCGCCGCGCCAGAACTGCACCGCTGAAATATTGATCGCGAGCGTGAGGGTTTCGTAGCCTTGTTGCTGCCACTGCGCGAGTTGCGCGCACGCCGTGCGGATCACGAAGTCGCCCACGGGCACGATCAGGCCGGTGGATTCGGCCACGGGAATGAACTCGCCCGCGGGAATCAGACCGTATTGCGGATGATTCCAGCGCACCAGCGCCTCGAAGCCCGTGATGCAGCGGCGGCGCAAATCGATCTTCGGCTGATAGGCGAGAAAGAGCTGGTTCTCGGCCAGCGCCACGCGGAGCTGCTGCTCCCATTTCATCAAATGGTCGGCGCGATGCGCGAGTTGCGGCGAGTAGAAGCGGAAGCAGTTGCGGCCCGCTTCCTTCGCGGCGTACATCGCGAGGTCGGCCTTCTTGAGCAGGTCGATTTCGCTTTCGTGCGCCACGGCGAACAGCGCGATGCCGGTGCTCGCGTGCAGCACGAACGCGCTGCCGCGCACGTCGAACGGATGCGTGAAGGCGGCGTTGGTGGCCTCGGCCAGCGCGATGGCGCGCTTCTCGATGTCGTCGCCTTTCACGATCACCACGAACTCGTCGCCGCCGATGCGCGCGAGCGTGCCCGCGCCGCCCACGGCGTCGGCGAGCCGCGCGGCGCTCATTTGCAGCACGATGTCGCCGGCGTTGTGGCCGAGCGTGTCGTTGACGGTCTTGAAGTTGTCGAGGTCGATGAAGAGAATCGCGAGGCGCCCGAGATTGCCGGGCTGCGAGACTTCGTGGCGCAGCCTTTGCAGCGTGGCGTAACGATTGGGCAGCCCCGTGAGCAGGTCGTACTGCACGAGTTGCGACATCTCGCGCTCGCGCCCGAGCAGCTTGCCGATCAAGCCCGTGGCCACGGCGAAGAACGACAGCATGGCGAGCGAGATGAACGTCGCCATCATCAGGTAGACGTCGCGCGTGTGGTTGTAGTCGGCGAATTCTTCGGCCTGCGAAAGACCGACCAGCACCGCGAGCGGATAGCCGTCGATATGCCGGTACGACACGATGCGCGTGACGTGATCGATCGGGTCGGCGTAGGTGCCCGAAACGTGCTCCGAGATCGGATAGGTGCCGCTCGCCGAGAACGCGCCGTCCACGTGGTCGGCGCTGCCGGTGCGGCGCGCGAGCACGGCGCCCGTGTCCGAGATCACGGCGATCACGCCGTCACGGCCGATGGCCGCGTTGTTGTAGAAGTCGCTCGTGAAATAACTCGGGTCTTCGGAGACCACCACGACGCCCGCGAACGAGCCGTCCGCGTGATTGAGGCGGCGCGTCATCTGCAAGGTCCAGTGACCCGAGACCCGCCCGAGCACCGGCTTGCTGATGTAGAGCTGGTCGTCGTTCTCGTGCTCGTGAACCTTGAAGTGCTCGCGATCCGACAGATCGATGGGCTTCGGTTTCGGGTCGGCGGTATTGGCGATGAGCTTGCCGTGCTCGTCGATCAGCGAGACCTGCACGAGCGAATCGCTCTGTACCACGCCTTTCTCGACCGTGCTCGACAGATTGAAGTTTTCCGGCGACTTTTCGAATTCGTATTTCACGAAGCGCGTGATCTGGTCGACCTGATGGATCGCCTTCACCGTGTGCTGTTCGAGCGCCGCCGAAAGAATGGCCGCCGACGCCGATGCCTCGCGCATGGTCGCTTCTTTCTCGACGGAAAGACGCGTGAAGATCACCGCCCACAACAGGATGAGCACGAGCACGCCGAGCAGGGGGATGGCGAGCAGCGCGCGCGGGCGCGTGTAGGCCGGACCGGTCGTGCCGCGCAGCGCGGTTTCGCGCGAGAAGGGGCCGCGTGGCGGGTTCATCGCGGCAGCCCTGGCGGTGCGGTGACGCGCGATGCGGCCAGCGGCGCGCCGTGCCGCGGTTGCGGCAGCCGGCATGGCAACGGAGCGCTCGGAGGGATCGGCGGCATCGAGTACGGGACGGCTGAGGAAGAGGCGCAACGCGGCGCGGACGAATGACAATCGGGCGCACCCCGCGCCCAATGTTTCGATATTACTGGTTGGGGCATGATTAAGGAAGCAATGCCCTCTCGGGTATACGCGAGCGCGTTCCTCGCAGCCCTTCTGCGACGCCTTTTGCGGGCCGCTGCCCATCTACGGTGCATAGACGCGCGATCTCGCATCGCGCTGATTTGGCGCTCGTGGGCGAACGAGCGTGACATGACTCGCCGCTGTCATGTGCCGCGCACTCCGCACACTTCGGGCACGCGATAAACCGATTCGATGCGTCGGCGTGTCGTCGTGTCGGCAGGTCGATGCCGCGTGCATGCGGCATCGCTATGGGTGACGCGTTACGCGTCGTGCATTAGGCGAGCCGGCAGGTTCCGTCGACGATCGTCACCGCCTCGCCGCCGATCCAGATCTTGCCCGCCGCGTCGTCGTAGGCAACGTGCACGCGGCCGTCGCGGCCGAGCGCGGTGCCCTGGCGCACCGTGTAGCCGGTGCCCGGACGCGCATTCTGCTGCGCGAGCAGCATGGCGATGGCCGCGTTCGCGCTGCCCGTCACCGGGTCCTCGCCTTTGCCGAGGCCTGTCATCAGGCACCGCACCTCGAAGGTCGCGGGGCCGTTCGCGTCGTGCGGCGCATAGGCCGCGAGCCCGTGCGCGCCCACCGTTTCGGCGATCGTCGCGAGCGCGTCGTAGTCGACGTCGAGCGCGAGCACCGCGTGCGCCGAGTCGAGCCGCACGACGAGCCACGGCGCACCGTTGTCGACGCCCGTGGGCGTGGCCGTGAAGTCGATGGCGTCCGAGCGCAGCGCCGCGCGCAACGCGTCGTGGTGCGCGGTGGCGAGGGGCGTCATGCGCGCGGGCGGCGCGGCGAACGACCAGGCGCCCTGGTGCGCCGGCTCGCTCTGCGCGAGTTCGACGAGACCCGCGCCGCATTCCTGCACGAGCCGGCCGGGTGTGCGCGGCGCGCGGCCGCTTTCGAGAAAGGCGTGCGCCGTGCCGAGTGTCGGATGGCCCGCGAACGGCAACTCGCCTTTGGTGGTGAAGATGCGCACGCGATAGTCGGCGCTCGGGTTCGTGGGCGCGAGCAGGAACGCGGTTTCGGAGAGATTGGTCCAGCGCGCGATGGCCTGCATCGCGTCGCCGCTCAAGGCGTCGGCGTCGAACACCACGGCGAGCGGATTGCCCTTGAAGGGCACGGACGTGAATACGTCGACCTGCTTGAAACGGACGCTGGACTGGGTCATGGCGGATCGAAGGAAGGGGGCGCGAAGCGCGGGAGAATGCGCGGGACCGCGCGAATGCGCAATCGAAGGTCGCGCGGACTTTGACGAAATCGACAAGAGCCCGCGCTGTCGTGACCGACTATGAGCGCCGCCGCGCCGCGATGCGCGGCGGTGAAGCGCCAGACAACGTTATTCGACTTCGGCGATCAACTCGATCTCGACGCACGCGCCGAGCGGAATCTGCGCGACGCCGAACGCCGAGCGCGCATGCTTGCCCTTCTCGCCGAACACATCGGCGATCAGTTCCGACGCGCCGTTCGTCACCACGTGCTGTTCCGTGAACGTGAGCGTCGAGTTCACGAGGCTCATGAGTTTGACGATGCGCTTGACCTTGTTGAGGTCGCCCACGTGCGCGTGCAGCGTGGCGAGCAGGTCGATCGCGACGCCGCGCGCCGCGGCCTTGCCGTCTTCGGTCGTGAGCGACTCGCCGAGCTTGCCGGCCCAGACCTTGCCGTCCTTCTTCGCGATGTGGCCCGAGAGGTACACCGTGTTGCCGCTTTGCGCGCTCATCACGTAGGCGGCAGCGGGCGCGCCGGCTTGCGGCAGCTCGATGCCGAGCGCCTTGAGACGGTCGTAGACGTTCGTGTCAGCCATGTCAGTTTTCCTCGTGCGGATGATGGATCAATCGACGAAAGCCGGATCGACCGGCTTCCTGAAGCAACGCGGCGTCACGCGGGTATCGTGACGCCGCCAGCGCGTCTCAGAGGCGCGCGCGAATCAGCGCGGCCAGCTTCGAGACGCCTTCCTCGATCTTCGCGGGCGGCACCGTCACGAACGAGAGGCGCAGCTTGTTGTGCTGCGGCTCTTCCGCGAAGAACGGCGCGCCGGGCACGAAGGCCACGTTCTGCGCAACGGCTTCTTCGAGCAGCTTCATGCTGTCGACGTTCGCGGGCAGCGTCACCCACACGAACATGCCGCCTTCGGGGCGATTCCAGCTCACGCCTTCGGGCATGTTGCGCTTGAGCGAGTCGAGCATCGCGTCGCACTGGTCGCGATAGAGCGCGCGCACCTTCGGGATATGCGTGTCGAGGAAGCCGTTCTTGACGACCTCGTAGACGATGCGCTGCGTGAAGCTCGGCGTGTGCAGGTCGGTGGCCTGCTTGGCCTGCACGAGCTTGAAGTGCAGATCTTCGGGGGCGATGATGTAGCCCACGCGCAGACCCGGCGCCAGCACCTTCGAGAACGAGCCGAGATGCACGATGTGCTCGGGCGCCATGGAGAGCAGCGTGGGCAGCGGCTGGCCCGCGTAGTCGAGCGCGCCGTAGGGATCGTCTTCGATCACCGGGAACGGTGCGCTCTGCGCGAACGCGGCGAGCGCCTTGCGGCGTTCGAGCGGCAGGCGGCGGCCCGTGGGATTCTGGAAGTTCGGGATCGCGTAAAGCAGACGCGCGCCGGCCGTGAGTTCGGGCGTGAGCGCTTCGGGGATCAGGCCGGATTCATCCGTGGGCACTTGCACGTAGCTCGGCTCATAGAGCGAGAACGACTGCAGCGCGCCCAGATAGGTGGGCGTTTCCACGAGAATGGGCTTGCCCGGCGAGACCAGCACCTTGCCGATCAGGTCGAGCGCCTGCTGCGAGCCCGTGGTGATGAGCACCTGCGAGGGGCGGATGGTCACGCCGTTGCCCGAGTGGCGCGCGGCGATCCATTCGCGCAGCGGCATATAGCCTTCCGTCGCGCTGTACTGAAGTGCGCCGATGGCCTCGTCGCGCAGGATGCGGTCGGCGGCGGCGCGCATTTCCTCGACGGGAAAGCTCGCCGGCGCGGGCAGGCCGCCCGCGAACGAAATGACTTCCGGGCGTTCGGTGACCTTCAGGATCTCGCGAATCGCCGAGCTGGTCAGCTTGATGGCGCGCTCGGACAGTTGCCACGCGGGCGCGGCCTTGATATCGCTCTGGTCCATGGGGTCTCCTTGTAGGGTCGGGCGAGTGAATCGAATGCGGGGCGGCGGAGGGTTCGCGCCGACGCGGCCCGCTATAACGGGGCGCGATCGGGGTTGGGCGAAACACGAAAGGGGAATCGAGAAACGCGAAGCGCGTTACGCCTGCCGCCGAAAACCGTCAATTATGACGTGAAACCGTGTCAAGCGCGCACCGGCACGGGCGCCGTGCGGATCGCGGCGCGCCGGCCGATCATCACCGTGGCGATCACGGCGGCCGCGTAGAGCCATGCCGAGGGGGCGACCGCTTCGCCGAAGCAGAGCGCCGAGAACGCCATCGTGAAGAAAATCTGCAGCAGTTGCACCTGGCCAACGCGCGCCGTGCCGCCCATGGCGAGCCCCGCGTACCACGCGAAGAAGCCGAGGAACTGCGAGAACAGCGTGACGTAGCCGAACGCGAGCCAGGTCTTGAGCGCGACCGGGCCTGGATGCGCCACGTGATGCGCCCACGCGAGCCAGCCCACCGGCAGCGCGAGGAACGGCGCCGAGAGCACGAGCGCCCAGCAGATCACCTGCCAGCCGCCCAGTTCGCGGGCGACGCGCGCGCCTTCTGCGTAACCGAGCGCGCCGATGCCGACCGCCACGAGCATCCAGCCGTCGCCCGCGTGCAGGGCGCCGCCGCCGGCGTGCAGCGCGAACGCCACGACCAGCGCGCTGCCAATCAGCGCGCTCGCCCAGAACGCCTTCGACGGCCGCTCGTGCGAGAGCCACGCCGCGTAGATCGCCACGGCGAGCGGCTGCAACCCGTTGACGATGGCGCCATGCGAGGCGGGCACGCTCTTCATCGCCCAGGCGGAAAACACCGGATACGCGACGATCACGCCCAGCGACACCACGGCGAGGCTCTTCACCTGGCGCCACGTGGGGCGCTTTTCACGACGGATCGCGAGCAGCAGCGCGGCCGGCACGGCGGCGGCGAGCGCGCGCCCGAGGCCGTTCAGGAGCGGATTGAATTCGGCGACGACGATGCGCGTCATCGGCAGCGTGAGACTGAAGATCATCACGCCGACGAGACCGAGCAGCATGCCCTGGGTTTCGCGTGCTTTCATGGCGGGAACGGGAAAACGGTGACGGTGAAGTACCGGCGCCGCGCGGCAACGGGGCCGCGGGCGGGGCGGGAATTCGGGCAGGAACACCGCGCAAAAGCGCGCATGACCGAATCCATACCGGTACGCATGCGATCAAATGTACCGGTATGGTCGCTGACAGTAACGGTACAATCGGGCCGATAGTGCTCGGTACAGTTTTTTGCTGCGACCGGTGCCCGTTCAGGACCAGGAGAAGTCATGTCGTCCGTTCCGCTCGACCAGATTCCCGCGCCGCACGACGCGGCCACGCTCACGCTCGTCGATCAGCTCGTGCAGTGGGGCCGCCGCCGGATCGAGGAACGCGTGTTCCGGCCCGGCATGCGCATGCCGTCCATCCGCAAGCTCGCGCTCGACAAAGGCGTGTCGCGCTTCACCGTGGTCGAGGCGTATGAACGGCTGGTCGCGCAGGGCTATCTGGATTCGCGGCGCGGTTCGGGGTTCTACGTGCGCGAACGGCTCGCGATCGTGCCGAGCGGCGAGCGGCCGCTGAACGCGGGCGCGCAGGCCAATGCCGGCACGCCCGCGCCGACCACCATCGACGTGGTCTGGCTGCTGCGCAACATGCTGCACACCTCCACGCGCCCGGAAAAAGGGCCGGGCCTCGGCTATCTGCCGCCGCGCTGGCTCGACGGCGAACTGCTGACGGGCGCGATGCGCTCGCTCGGCCGCCAGAGCGGCACGCAGTGGCTCGGCTTCGGCTCGCCGCAGGGCTTTCTGCCGCTGCGCCAGCAACTGCAAACGCGGCTCGCGGAACTCGAGATCGGCGCGACGCCCGAGCAGATCGTGCTCGTCTCCGGCATCACGCAGGCCATCGACCTGCTCGCGCGGCTTTACGTGCAGCCCGGCGACACGGTGATCGTCGGCGACCCGGCGTGGTTCCAGATGTTCGGGCGCTTCGCCTCGCAGGGCGCGCGGCTCGTGGGCATGCCGTACACGCCCGACGGCCCGGACCTCGACGCGCTCGAGGCGCTGGTCGAGACCTGGCGGCCGAAGATGCTCGTCATCAACTCGGTGCTGCAAAACCCCACCGGCACCTCGCTCACGGCCGCGCAGGCGTTTCGCATCCTGCGGCTCGCCGAGCAATACGATTTCATCGTCGTCGAGGACGACATCTACGGCGACCTGTGCCCGACCGGTTATCCGGCCACGCGCCTCGCGAGCCTCGACCAGCTGCGCCGCGTGATCTATCTGGGCAGCTTTTCGAAGACGCTCGCGCCGAACCTGCGCGTGGGCTATATCGCGTGCGCGGCCGATGTGGCGCAGGCCGTGGCCGACCAGAAGATGCTGGTCGGCATGACGAGTCCCGAGCTGAACGAGCGCGTGCTGTACCGCGTGCTCACGGAAGGGCACTACCGGCGTCACGTGGAGCGGCTGCGCGCGCGGCTCGACACGGTGCGCGACAAGGCCGCGCGCATGCTGGAGCGGGCGGGCTGCCGGCTCTTTCTGGCGCAGGGCGCGGGCATGTTCCTGTGGGTCGACACGGGCGTGGACGCCGACGCGCTCACGGCCGCCGGCCACGAGGCGGGCTTTTTGCTCGCTCCCGGCAGCCTGTTCTCTCCGCACCAGTCGCCGACCACGTGGATGCGCTTCAATATCGCCAATTGCGGCGATCCGGCCTTGCCCGCGCTGCTCGGCGATTATCTGGAGCGCGTCGCGCGCGCGCCGAAATGAAGCGAAACCGGCGAGCCGGCCCTTGAAAAACCGCGGCCCGCTCCCATATGGGCGGGCAATGCGCCGCGAAACCGGTAAAACGGGCAAGACGGCCGATATGTCGATATGCCGGTGCGCGGAAGTCTCCGCGCCTGGCGGCGGGACATCGGCCAACCCGCGCGGCCGCGCAATCAGACTCACCCGCATTGCAACGAAAGAGGACTCCCGAGCATGGCACAAGAAACCATGAGCTTCCAGGCGGAAGTGAAACAGCTTCTGCACCTGATGATCCATTCGCTGTACAGCAACAAGGAAATTTTCCTGCGCGAACTCATCTCGAACGCATCGGACGCGGCCGACAAGCTGCGCTTCGAGGCGATCGAGAACAGCACGCTGTATGAAAACGATCCCAACCTGCGCATTCGCGTGGGTTACGACAAGGCCGCCCGCACGATCACGATCGAGGACAACGGTATTGGCATGAGCCACGACGAAGCCGTGCAGAACCTCGGCACGATCGCGCGCTCGGGCACGAAGGAATTCTTCGGCAAGCTCTCGGGCGACCAGAAGAAGGACGCCGCGCTGATCGGCCAGTTCGGCGTGGGCTTCTACTCGGGCTTCATCGTCGCGGACAAGATCACGGTCGAAAGCCGCCGCGCCGGTCTGCCGGCTGCCGAAGGCGTGCGCTGGGAAAGCGCGGGCGAGGGCGAATTCTCGGTCGACAAGATCGAGCGCGCGCAGCGCGGCACCACGATCACGCTGCACCTGCGCGAAGGCGAAGAGGAACTGCTCTCGTCGTACAAGCTCAAGTCGATCATCCAGAAGTATTCGGATCACGTTGGCCTGCCCATCGAAATGAAGCAGGAAGAATGGGACGCCGAAAAGAGCGAGATGGTGACGAAGGACGACTTCGAGACCATCAACCAGGCGAGCGCGCTGTGGACGCGTTCGAAGAGCGAGATCAGCGACGAGCAGTATCAGCAGTTCTATCAGCACCTCGCGCACGATCACGAGAATCCGCTCGCGTGGACGCATAACCGCGTGGAAGGCCGCAGCGAATACACGCAGCTGCTGTACGTGCCCGCGCATGCGCCGTTCGACATGTGGAACCGCGACCACAAGAGCGGCCTCAAGCTCTACGTGAAGCGCGTGTTCATCATGGACGACGCCGAGCAACTGCTGCCGAACTATTTGCGCTTCGTGAAGGGCGTGGTCGATTCGGCGGATCTGCCGCTCAATGTCTCGCGCGAAATCCTGCAGGAAAGCCGCGACGTGAAGGCGATTCGCGACGGCGTGACCAAGCGCGTGCTCTCGATGCTCGAAGAGCTGGCCGCGGCGCAAACCGACGCCGAGGCGAAGGAAGAGGACAAGGCGAAGTACGCGACATTCTGGACCGAGTTCGGCCAGGTGCTGAAGGAAGGCATCGGCGAAGATCACGCGAACCGCGAACGCGTGGCCAGGCTCGCGCGGTTTGCGTCGACGCACCACGACGCGAACGAGCAGAGCGTGTCGCTCGCCGACTACGTGGCGCGCATGAAGCCCGAACAGTCGAAGATCTACTACGTCACCGCCGACACGTGGCAGGCCGCGACCCACAGCCCGCATCTCGAAGTGTTCCGCAAGAAGGGCGTGGAAGTGCTGCTGCTCACGGACCGCGTGGACGAATGGATGCTGTCGTTCCTCAACGAGTTCGACGGCAAGCCGCTCGCGAGCGTGGCGCGCGGCGACCTCGACCTGGGCGCGCTCAACGACGAGGAAAAGCAGCAGCAGGAGAAGGTGAGCGAAGCACTCAAGCCGCTCGTGGAGAAGATGAAGGACGCGCTCAAGGGCAAGGCCAAGGACGTGCGCCTCACGTTCCGCCTGACCGACTCGCCCTCGTGCCTCGTGGCCGACGAAGGCGACATGAGCGGTTACCTCCAGCGCATGCTGAAGGCCGCGGGCCAGCAGGCGCCGGACATGCAGCCGATCCTCGAAGTGAACCCGGAGCATCCGCTCGTCAAGGCACTGCAAACCGACGGCGCGAACTTCGACGACTGGAGCCATCTGCTGTTCGATCAGGCGCTGCTCGCGGAAGGCGGCACCCTGGAAGATCCGGCGAGCTTCGTGAAGCGCACGAACGCGCTGTTGCTGGCGCGCTCGTAAGCGTTGTTGACGCCGCCATGAAAACGCGCCGCCGGGCAACCGGCGGCGCGTTTTATTTGGCTTTGCGCTCCTTGTTGGATTGCGCGAGCACCGAGGCGGCGAGCGTTTTGGTCTCCGCCGAATACTTGGTGCTGTGCAGGACTTCGCTCGCCTTGTGTTCCATGGCAGCGCCGGTTTGTTTAGTCGTGTGCGCTTGCGCGAGCGCGGAAGCGGCGAGGCTCTTCTTGATGGCCGATGCCTTGGGGTCATGCAAGGTTTCCGCCGCGAGGTGCGCCACCCGTTTCGAAGTCTGCTTTTTGTTTTCCGACATGGAAGTCTCCGTGTGCAAGGAACGGATAGTGTTTCCCGGGAGACGGGGACTTGCCATCGGAGATGTCCGAAGTGCGCGCTCCTTTTATAATTCGCGCCATGTCCCAAACATTCGATGCCGCCGACGCGCACTGGCGCGTCACGCCGTTACCCGTTTGCAGCGCCGACCAGAAAGACTGGCTCACGCGCGGCGGTTCGCTCACGGCGCATTTGCGCGCGCTCGGGCGCGTGGAGGTGCGCGTCACGCGCGAAGCCGTCGATGTGCCGTGGCCCGACGAGGGCGTGGCGCTCGGTCTGGCGCCGCGCGAGCGCGCATGGGTGCGCGAGATCGTGCTGGCCGTGGACGGTGTGCCGTTCGTGGCCGCCCATAGCGCTACGCCGCTTGTCGCGAGCCGCGGCGTCTGGCAGGCCATGCGCCGGTTGCGCACGCGGCCGCTCGCGGAACTGCTCTATAGCGACAGCGGCGTGGCGCGTTCGGCGCTCGTGAGCCGGCGCGTGAGCGCGCGGCACCCGCTGTTTGCGCTGGCCGCGCGCGAAGTGGACGGCCATGCGCCGCATGCGTTCGTCGCGCGCCGCTCGGTGTTCGTGCGCGGCGGCGCGCCCTTGCTCGTGACCGAATGCATGTTGCCCGCGTTGTGGGCGCATCTCGAGCGCGTTGCCGGGCACGCCCGCGATCCGCACGCGCACACGAAGCGCGAGCGCGGCCCGCTCGATCACACGGCATCGCGCGCGCATCGCGCCATGCCCTGACCTGACCTGACCTGACCTCGACGCCGATATCGACATGACGATCAAACGCTGCTTCGATCCCGTGGTCGACGCGCACACGCGCGTGCTCGTGCTCGGCAGTTTGCCGGGCGAGGCGTCGCTCGCGCATCAGCAGTATTACGCGCACAAGCAGAACAAGTTCTGGCATCTCGTGGGCGACGTGATCGGCGTGGATCTGGTCGCGATGGATTACGAGGCGCGCCTGCAATCACTGCGCGCGCATCGCGTCGGCTTGTGGGACGTGGTGGCGCAGGCGCGGCGCGAAGGCAGCCTCGACGGCAATATTCGCGATCATGCGGGCAACGACCTCGTTGCGCTGGTCGAAAGTTTGCCGGCGCTCGAGGCCATCGCGTTCAACGGCGGCACGGCCGCGCGCCTGGGCGCGCGCATTCTCGGCGTGCACGCGAGGCGCTTCACCATGCTGGCGCTGCCGTCCACGAGTCCCGCCTATGCGTCCATGTCATACGCGGCGAAGCGGCTCGCGTGGCACGCGCTGGCACCGTTTGTGGGCGAGGGCGCTTGCGCCGGCGATGCGCATGATCGCGGCGAATCCGCCGAGTCCGCCGATTCCGTTGACGTGAACGACGCCGCGCGCCCGCGCAAACGCCCATCGAGCGCGCGCCATTAGCGCAGCGAGCCGGGTCAGGCGCCGCCAGGCAAACGCGGCCGCGCCACGCGCCAATGCTATGCTCTCGGTCGCCCGAGCGGACTCGAGCCGGACGAACGTCCGATCACGCTCGACCCGAGCCGATTTCAAGCAGCGGCCTCTCGCCGCCGCACCCCACAGCAAGCGAATTTCCCATGACGACTCTGATCAAACGCGCCTCGGCTGAAGCGCGCGCTTTCAACAAGACCAAGGCCGCGCCGAAAGCGGCATCGCGCCGTTCCGCCGCCGCCGCGGACGATCTCGACCACGCGCCCGTGATCGAGTCGCCGCGCAAGCCGCGTTTCGCGCCGGTCACGTTCTCGGAAGAGAGCGGCGTGCGCTACCTGCATTTCGGCACCGAATGGGTGCAAGGTGCGATGCGTCTGTCGAAGCCCAATCACATCGAACTCGAATACGCGCAGCAGATGATGGCCTGGCTGCTGTTCCTCGCCACGCCCGCGCGCATCGTGCAACTCGGTCTGGGCGCGGCGGCGCTCACCAAGTTCGCGCATCGCTTCCTGCGTCCCGCGAAGGTCGAGGCGATCGAGCTGAACCCGGCCGTGGTGGTCGCCGCGCGCACGATGTTCGACCTGCCGTACGACGACGCGCGTCTCACCGTGCGCGAACTCGACGCGTGGGATTTCGTGCAGGACCGCGCCAACCACGGCACGATCGGCGCGTTGCAGATCGATGTCTACGACGCCACCGCGCGCGGCCCCGTGCTCGACAGCGTGGCGTTCTATCGCGCCGTGCGCGCGTGTCTCGCCGAGGCGGGCGTCGCCACCATCAACCTGTTCGGCGATCACCCGAGCTTCGTGCGCAACATGAAGCGCCTGAACGAAGCCTTCGACGGCCGCGTGATCGCGCTGCCCGAAGTTCACGAAGGCAACCGCGTGGCGCTGGCGTTCTCGGGCCCGGCGCTCGACGTGACGTACGCGGCGCTGGAAAAGCGCGCGCGCGTGCTCGAAGCCAAGCTCGGCCTGCCCGCGTCGCAGTGGGTCAAGGCGCTGCGCGCGTCGAGCGGCCAGGACGGCGAGACCTTCACGATCTGATCGGACGCTGCACGGCTGCGGCGACGGCGATTTCGCCGCGACCGCAACGTCAGCCTGACGAGCCGGCCCGCGAGGCCGGCTTTTTTACGCCCGTTTTTTGCGTCGGCATCGATGTCGATGCAACGGGAATACGTCGCGAATCGCGTGGCGCAATGCGCGCGGCGCGCCGCCATCGCGGCTCCTCGCCAGACGATTTTTGCGGCGGCGCACCGGCCGTTGGCCCTTGACAACGCCGCGCAACTTGGGGTCCGCCCTGCTTGACCGTGCCGCGCCGCGTCGATACTCTTTTCAGCGCTTTCGGGGACCTTGCGGGCTATCCGTTTCGCGAGGCCATCGGCCGCATCAAGCGGCGCCCCGCACACAGAGCAAAGCCGCATAACTACACAAGTAAACGAGGAGACGTCATGGCTCACGACGCCGACGCCGGAAAATCGAGCAAGCATTGGCTGTGGCTTTTGCTGCTGCCCTGGATCGCCATGATCTGGGTGCCGTCCTACAACAAAGTCGAGCCCACACTGTGGGACTTTCCGTTTTTCTACTGGTATCAGCTGCTTTGGGTGTTGATCAGCGCCGTGATCACCGCGCTCGTCTATCACAAGACGAAGAGCCGTAACAAGGCCAGCGCAGGAGGCGCACGATGAACATCACCGCAACTTTCGTTTTCGTGCTGTTCTTCATCGGCGTCACGATCATCGGCTTTCTGGCCGCGCACTGGCGCAAGGGCGATCTCGCGCATCTCGACGAGTGGGGCCTGGGCGGCCGCCGCTTCGGCACGATCGTCACGTGGTTTCTGCTCGGCGGCGACCTCTATACGGCCTATACGTTCGTGGCCGTGCCGGCGCTGGTGTTCGGTGCGGGCGCAACGGGTTTCTTCGCGCTGCCGTACACGATCCTGATCTATCCGTTCGCGTTCGTGGTGTTCCCGAAGCTCTGGGCCATCGCCAAGCGCCATCACTACGTGACGTCCGCCGACTTCGTGAGCGCGCGCTACGGCAGCCGCATGCTGGCGCTCGCCATCGCGGTGACGGGCATCGTCGCGACCATGCCCTATATCGCGCTGCAGCTGGTGGGTATCGAAGTGGTGATCGGCGCGCTCGGCTTCGACACCACGGGCTTTGTCGGCGACTTGCCGCTCATCATCGCGTTCGCGATTCTGGCGGCGTACACGTACACCTCGGGCCTGCGCGCGCCGGCCATGATCGCCGTGGTCAAGGACCTGCTGATCTACATCACCATCGCCGTGGCGATCATCGTGATCCCCGCGCAGATGGGCGGTTTCGGCCACATCTTCGCCTCGGTGCCGCCGGCCAAGCTGCTGCTCAAGGCGCCGGACGCCTCGAGCCTGAACGGCTATAGCGCGTACGCGACGCTCGCGGTGGGTTCGGCGCTCGCGCTGTTCCTGTATCCGCATTCGATCACGGCGGTGCTGTCGTCGTCGTCGGGCAACACCATCCGCCGCAACATGGCGATGCTGCCCGCGTACTCGCTCGTGCTCGGCCTGCTCGCGCTGCTCGGTTTCATGGCGCTCGCTTCGGGCGTGAAGGACATGCCGCAATACGCGCCGTACTTCAAGGCCTTCGGCCCGAACTTCGCGGTCCCGGCGCTGTTCCTGCACTTCTTCCCGTCGTGGTTCGTGGGCGTGGCATTCGCGGCCATCGGCATCGGCGCGCTGGTGCCGGCGGCGATCATGTCGATCGCGGCCGCCAACCTGTACACGCGCAACATCCACAAGGAGTTCATCAATCGCGGCATGAATCACGAGCAGGAAACCAATATCGCCAAGCTGGTTTCGCTGATCGTGAAAGTGGGAGCGGTGGCGTTCATCCTGGGCTTGCCGCTCACGTACGCGATCCAGCTGCAATTGCTCGGCGGCATCTGGATCATCCAGACGCTGCCCGCGATCGTGCTCGGTCTCTACACGCGCATGCTCGACTATCGCGGCCTGTTGATCGGCTGGGCCGCCGGTATCGGCGTGGGCACGTGGATGGCGATCTCGCTGAAGCTCAAGGGCTCGATTTTCGTGCTGCATCTGTTCGGTACCGACGTGCCGGGCTACGCCGCCGTATGGGCGCTGGTCGTGAACCTCGTGGTGTCGGTGGTGGTCTCGGCGCTCGTGCACATGTTCGGCATGCAAAAGCCGGAAGACCGCACGCGTCCCGAAGATTATCTGGACGTGGTCGAAGGCTGATCCTTCGCCCGTCCTCCGTCTGACGCGATGACGATGCCCGCAACGAAACGTTGCGGGCATCGCTTTTTGTGGTGCACGATGTTGCGCAGAACCTCCGTTCCGCTCGTGCCATGACCGCTCCCGACTCCGCTCCCGCCACGTCATCCGAACGTCCCAACGGGCCGCCGCGCCGTCGCTCGCGGCTCGCGCGCATCTGGCGCGCGCTCGCTTCGCCGTATTACCGCTATCGCAACGCGAAGCTCATTCACAGCGTGCGCGTGGGGCTCGCCATGCTCGCGTCGATACTCGCGACCACCGGCATCGACATTCCGCACGGGATCTGGTCCTCGGTGACCTTGCTCGTGGTGATCGGCGGCTTGCAGCATCACGGCAACATCCGCAAGAAGGCCGCGGAGCGCGCGCTCGGCACGCTGCTCGGCGCGGTGATCGGGCTCGTGCTGATCGTCGTGCAGGCGGTCACGGACTCGGCGCCGCTCACTTACGTGCTGATGTCGCTGGTGGCGGCCGTGTGCGGTTACTACGCGATCGGCAAGCCGGGCTACGTGGCGCTGCTCACGGCCATCACGATGTGCATCGTCGCGGGCCACGGCGACAATCTCATCGACACGGGCTTGTGGCGCACGCTCAACGTGATGGTGGGGATCGTGATCGCGCTGGCGTTCTCGTTCGCGTTGCCGCTGCACGCGACTTACTCGTGGCGCTACCGTCTCGCCGACAATCTGCGCGACTGTGCGCGGGTCTACGCGCAGATCGCGAGCGGCGTGCACGTCGAGCCCGAGGCGCAGGTGCAGGCCTTCATGCGGCTCAATACGCGGCTCGTGCAGTTACGCGCGCTGATGCCTTCGGTGGCGAAGGAGATCGACGTACCGCAGGCGCGCCTCGAACAGGTGCAGCGGCTGCATCGTTCAATTCTGAGCGCGCTCGAAATGCTTTCGACGGGAACGGGCAGCTACGAGGAAGCGCTGGTGCGCGTGGCGTTCGCGCAGCGCGCCGAGACCGTGCGGCGCGCGTTGCTGGCCACGGCGCGGGCGCTGCGCTTTGGCGGCGCCCGCCATCCCGACGCGGCGGCGAGTGCGCTGCGCCCGGACGCGTGTGCCAACGAAGAGACTGGCGCGGCAGACCATGCGGAAGACCATGCGGAAAAGCGCGCGCTCGCGCCGCAGATGCAGGGGCCGGTCTGGCTGAGCCTGCGGGTGGAGGAGCAGGTCGAGCAACTGCGCGCGCTGCTGCTCGACATCGAACCGCGCTGGAACATCGAACGCGCGGGTTGGCACCGCATGGTGTGACTCGTGGCGTGGCGATTCAGCCCGCCGGTTGCTCCAGCGGCGGCGCCGAGACCATCCACGGCACGCCGAACTTGTCGGTCAGCATGCCGAAGCCCGGCGACCAGAACGTTTTCTGGAACGGCATGGTGACCTGCGCGCCTTGCGAGAGCGCCTGAAAGTAGCGCTCGGCCGTGGCCTGATCGGGCGCCGTGAGCGAGACGCCGAAGCCTTCGAACTTCTTGTTCGGGCTCATGCAGCCGCCGTCCGACACCATGAATTGCGCGTCGCCGACCTGGATCGTCGCGTGCATGATCTTCTCGGCGAGTTCGGGCGCGAGCGGGCGCTGCGGGTCGGGCGGCGCTTCCTTGAAGCGCATCTTGAAGAGCGCCGTCGCGCCGATCGCTTCGCCGTAGAAGGCGATCGCCTCTTCGCAGTCGCCGTCGTAGAACAGATAGGGCTGAATGAGCATGGTGGTTCCTTGCGGACTGAACGCGGCCCGGTGCGCGAGGCGGCCGGGGCCTGAAAGCGCGGCCGGGGACAGGACGAACGGCCGCTGCCCTGATTCTAGGCGTGCGCGCGCGCACCACCGAGCCGTACGTGGCCAGGGTTTGCGAGAGCGCAGATGGGAACGGACGTTGCAGAGGCGCGGCGGGGCGAATCGAGGGGGAAATCCCGCGCGCTCGCCAGGCGCAAAGCGCGCATTTCGTCGATAAAGCGCGCGAGAGGAGCGTGCCCAAATAACAACGCGCTCGCCACCGCTGAGGGTGGGCGAGCGCGTGATCGGGAGGCGCCGGGTATGGCGCAGGCCGGGCGCAGGCCGGGCGCGGGCTGCGCTTACTTCGCGCGCAGTTCCTCGATCATCTTTTCGAGCTTGATCGCGTCGGCGGCAAACGCGCGGATGCCTTCCGCGAGCTTTTCGGTCGCCATGGCGTCGTCGTTGAGCTGGAAGCGGAAGCTCGACTCGTCGACGCTCACGCGTTCGATCGACTCGTTCTTGAACGCTTCCGGCGAGAGCTTGCGCTCGACCTTCTCGCTGCTGTCGTGGAGCTTTTGCAGCAGGTCGGGGCTGATCGTCAGCAGGTCGCAGCCGGCCAGTTCGACGATCTGGCTCGTGTTGCGGAAGCTCGCGCCCATCACCTCGGTCTTGTAGCCGAACTTCTTGTAGTACGCGTAGATCTTGCGCACCGACTGCACGCCCGGATCGTTGGCGCCGCCGTCCTTCGCGTCGTCCCAGTCGGCGCCCTTGGCCTTCTTGTACCAGTCGTAGATGCGGCCGACGAACGGCGAGATCAGCTGCGCGCCCGCTTCGGCGCACGCGGCGGCCTGGGCGAGCGAGAACAGCAGCGTCATGTTGCAGTGGATGCCTTCCTTTTGCAGCGATTCCGCCGCGCGGATGCCCTCCCACGTGGACGCGAGCTTGATGAGCACGCGCTCGCGGCCGATGCCGGCCTGCTTGTAAAGGTCGATGATGTGATGCGCTTTTTCGATCGAACGCTTCGTGTCGAACGAGAGGCGCGCGTCGACTTCGGTCGAGACGCGGCCCGGAATGATCTTGAGGATTTCGGTGCCGAACGCGATCAGCAGGTGGTCGATGATCGACTCGAGCGACTCGCTCTTGTGATCGCGCACGGTTTTTTCGAGCAGCGGGCGGTATTCGGCCTTTTGCACGGCCTTCAGGATCAGCGACGGGTTGGTCGTGGCGTCCTGCGGCTTGTACTGCACGAATTGCTGGAAGTCGCCCGTGTCGGCGACGACGGTGGTGTACTGCTTGAGCTGGTCGAGTGCGGTAGTCATGTCAGGCCTTGTGGGCGCGTGCGCGCCGGTGTCGGTGAGTGTGGAACGGCCGTCGCGCTCAAATCACCGTCCGCCGGGATCTCCCGGAGCGGAGCAGCATGGGTGCGACGGGCGAAACGAAACGCGCGCTGCGAGACCGCCGCGGGCCGGAACGCGCGCTGGGCGGCCGGCCAGGCGGCGCCGCGCGGCTCAATGTGGCGGGCGACGCGCGGCTCACTTCGTCATTTTATGGCGGATCGCCCCGGCTTGCGACGACGCGGGCACGAAGCTCGCAGACGGCTTACGGCGGGCTTGGCGCGCGGCCTTGTTGCAGTGCCGCAGGCCGCGTGCCACGTGCACTGCGCTCGCCGCTCGCCGCGCGGGAACGGAGCCTCAGTCGCGCCGCGCGTTCAGCACGATCTGCGTGATGACGCCCGCAACCAGCCCCCAGAACGCCGCGCCGATCGACAGCAGCGTGAGACCCGAGGCCGTGACCATGAAGGTCACGAGCGCCGCTTCGCGCTCCTTCGGGTTTTGCATCGCGTTGGTGAGGCCGCTCATGATCGAGCCGAACAGCGCGAGCGCCGCGATCGACACGACCAGCGCCTTCGGAAACGCCGCGAACAGCGCCGCGATCGTCGCGCCGAAGGTGCCCGCGATCAGATAGAACACGCCGCACCAGACCGCCGCCATATAGCGCTTCGTGCGGTCTTCGTGCGCGTGCGGGCCCGTGCAGATGGCCGCCGTGATCGCCGCGAGGTTCACGCCGTGCGAGCCGAACGGCGCGAGCACGAGCGAGGCGAGGCCGGTGGTGGCGATCAGCGGCGAGGAGGGCGCGATGGTGTGGTCGTAGCCGTCGGCGCGCAGCACCGCAATGCCGGGCACGTTCTGCGAGGCCATCGCCACGACGAACAGCGGAATGCCGATGCTGACCACGGCCGTGAGCGAGAACGCCGGCATCGTGAACACCGGTTTCGCAACGGCCACGTGGAACTGGCTGAAGTCGAGCAGGCCGAGCGCGGCGGCCGCCGCGATGCCGATGGCGAGCGTCGCCACGATCGCATAGCGCGGCACGAAGCGCTTCACGATCAGATAGCCGAAGAACATGGTGAGCACGAGCGGCGTTTGCACCTGCGCCGCGTGAAAAATCTCGATGCCGATCTCGAACAGGATGCCCGCGAGCAGCGCCGCGGCGATGCCGGCGGGAATGCGCTTCATCAGCGTGTCGAACCAGCCCGTGAGGCCCACGGCCGTGAGCAGCACCGCGCAGACGACATACGCGCCGATCGCCTCCGCATACGGCACGTGCGGCAGCGAGGCGATCAGCAGCGCCGCGCCCGGCGTGGACCACGCCACCACGATGGGCGCGCGGAACCACATCGAGAGGCCGATGGTGGTCACCGCCATGCCGATAGAGAGCGACCAGATCCACGAGGAGATTTGCGCGTCGGTGAGATGCGCGGCCTGGCCTGCCTGGAACATCAGCACGAGCGAGCTGGTGTAGCCGGTCATCATCGCGACGAAACCGGCCACGATGGTGGCGACCGAGGTGTCGGCGAAGGGCCGCAGCGGTTTCCGTCTGAGGCGCGCGGGCGCCGGGCTCGCGGGCAGGTCGGGGGCGGAAGGCGCGGTCATGCGGGGAATCTCCTGGAGCGGGCTGACAAGGCAAAAGCGCAAAGCGCGCAAAAAACAGCGGTGCAACGATACAACGACTCGGCGCCACGACAAAAAGGCGGCGCGTGTTCTACGCGCCGCCGCAAGAAAACGGAACGGGCGCGGGCGGCTATTTGCTTAGCGTGCGCATCGCCGTTTCGAGCCCGGCGACGGTGAGCGGATACATGCGGTGGCCGAGTATCTCGCGAATGATCGACACCGACTGGCGATACTCCCACAGCCGCTCGGGCTCGGGATTGAGCCACGCGAAATGCGGGAACTGGTCGGCGAGGCGCCGCAGCCAGACCGCGCCCGGTTCGGCATTGTTGTACTCGACCGAACCGCCCGCCTGCAAGACTTCGTAGGGACTCATGGTCGCGTCGCCGACGAAGATGAGCTTGTAGTCGGGCGTGAACTTGTGCAGCAGGTCCCACGTGGGCGTGCGTTCGGCGTGGCGGCGGCGATTGTTCTTCCACAGGTAGTCGTACACGCAGTTGTGGAAGTAGTAGAACTCCAGATGCTTGAACTCGGCCTTGGCCGCCGAGAACAGTTCTTCGGTGCGCTTGATGTGATCGTCCATCGAGCCGCCCACGTCGAGCAGCATCAGCACTTTCACGTTGTTGTGGCGCTCCGGCACCATCTTGAGATCGAGCCAGCCCGCGTTGGCGGCCGTGCTGCGGATCGTGTCGTTGAGATCGAGTTCTTCGGCCGCGCCCTCGCGCGCGAAGCGGCGCAAACGGCGCAGCGCGACCTTGATGTTGCGCGTGCCGATTTCCACCTGATCGTCGTAGTCGCGGTAGGCGCGCGCGTCCCACACCTTCACGGCGCTGCGTTCGCCGCCTTCGCCGCCGATACGGATGCCTTCCGGGTTGTAGCCGCCATGCCCGAACGGCGAAGTGCCGCCCGTGCCGATCCACTTGTTGCCGCCTTCGTGGCGCTCCTTTTGCTCGTCGAAGAGTTCCTTCAAGCGATCGATGAGCTTGTCGAGGCCGCCCATCGCTTCGATCTGCGCGCGTTGCTCGGGCGTGAAGTCGCGCTCGAGCCGCTTCTTGAGCCAGTCTTCGGGAATCTCGAACGCAAGCTCCGACTTCTTTTCGATGCCGCGAAAGTACGCGCCGAACGCCTGATCGAAACGATCGAAGTATTGCTCGTCCTTCACGAGCGTCATGCGCGAGAGCCAGTAGAAGTCGTCGAGCGACGGCGCGATCACGCGCGCCTTGAGCGCCTCGACGAGCGTGAGGTACTCCTTCACCGAAACCGGCAGCTTCGCGTCGCGCAGCGTGTAGAAGAAGTCGATCAGCATGCGGAAGTCTCCGTCGGGCGTGCCGCGTTCAGCGGTTGTGACGGTTCATGTAGATGAGCCGCTCGAACAGCGTCATGTCCTGCTCGTTCTTGAGCAGCGCACCCGCGAGCGGCGGCACGGTCTTCGAGCCGTCGGCGGCGCGCAACGCTTCCGGCGGAATGTCTTCGGCGAGCAGCAGCTTGAGCCAGTCGAGCAGTTCGGACGTCGAAGGTTTTTTCTTCAGGCCCGCCACGTTGCGCAACTCGAAGAAGCTTTCGAGCGCGGCGCTGAGCAGTTGCTTGCGGATGCCCGGGTAGTGAACCTCGACAATACGCTGCATCGTGGCCGGGTCGGGGAAGCTGATGTAGTGAAAGAAGCAGCGGCGCAGGAAGGCGTCGGGCAGTTCCTTCTCGTTGTTCGACGTGATGATGACGAGCGGCCGCTGCTTCGCCTTGACGAGCTGGCGCGTCTCGTACACGTAGAACTCCATGCGGTCGAGTTCGCGCAGCAGGTCGTTCGGGAATTCGATGTCGGCCTTGTCGATTTCGTCGATCAGCAGCACGCTCTGCTGCTCCGACTCGAACGCCTGCCACAGCACGCCCTTGACGATGTAATTGCCGATGTCCTTCACGCGTTCGTCGCCGAGCTGCGAGTCGCGCAGGCGCGAAACCGCGTCGTATTCGTAGAGACCTTGCTGCGCTTTCGTGGTGGACTTGATGTGCCACTGCATGAGCGGCATGCCGAGCGCGGCCGCGACTTCCTCGGCGAGCATGGTCTTGCCCGTGCCGGGCTCGCCCTTGATGAGCAGGGGGCGCTGGAGGGTGACGGCGGCGTTGACCGCGAGCTTGAGGTCGTCGGTGGCGACGTACTGCGAAGAACCTTCGAAACGCGTGGACGGCATGGTGAATCCGCTCGCTTGGAAAAAATCCCAGTATAAGTCAGATGCGGTGGTGCGTCGGGAGGGGCTCGCGTATCGTGACTGCGCGCTGGAAGGCGGCCGTGCGATCGAGTTGAGGTGAGCTTTTTGCGACCTGCGCGCGCACGTTGTGGGCTCGCCAGGGATGACCCTCATGCGCGCGCCGCGAGTTGCCGCGAGTGCCCGCCACGCGGGACGAAGCGCGCGCGGCGCGGGTCGCCGGCCCCCCCGAAAACCCCGCCAAAGCCCGCCAGGCGTGGCGCGGCCAATGGACGGCCGGCGCGGCGTCGCGGTATACTCGGACCGATTTTTTTCGGCCTGCACGGCGACCCAAAAGTAAAACAGCAGTAATGCGGCGCAGGCCGTGGCCTGCGGTTTCGGGCGTTCGAATCCCCTCAAGCCAGGTTGGATGCTATGAAAAAAATTGTCGGCAGGCGCGTCGTCATCGGAGCGGTTTCGGTGCTGGCGGGCTTCGCAGTCTCGGCTCACGCGGACGTCGTGGGCAATGCGAAAGCGGGTCAGGGCAAAGTGGCGATGTGTATCGGCTGTCATGGTATTCCCGACTACCGCACCGCCTATCCCGAGGTCTATCACGTGCCCATCCTGGGCGGCCAGAACGCCCAGTACATCTCGAACGCGCTGCACGGCTACAAGAAGGGCGACCGCCACTTCGAGACCATGCACGCCATCGCGACCTCGCTTTCCGACCAGGACATCGCCGACATCGCGGCCTATTACTCGTCGCAAACGGCCGAGTCGAAGAACAATCCCGAGAAGTAACCGGCAGGAGACCTTATGAACAAGCCCCATACGGCTGTGCCTTCGCTTGCCGGTCAATTCTCGCGCGGCAACCTGAAAGTTGCGGGCGCAACCCTTGCGCTGGCGCTCGCCGCCGCGCTGGCGCCCGCGCGCGCTGAGGCCGCCGACGCCGCGCACGGCAAGGCACTCGCCGACAGCCACAATTGCGCGGCCTGCCACGGCGCGAATCTCAACAAGCCCGTGAGCCCCGAATATCCGAAGCTCGCGGGCCAGCACTCCGATTACATCTACTGGGCGTTGCGCCAGTACCAGATGGGCAACGGCAATCCGCATCTCGGCCGCAACAATCCGATCATGCAGGCGCAGGTGCAGAGCCTGTCGCAGAGCGACATGAAGGACATTGCCGCCTACATCGAATCGCTCAAGGGCGATCTGATCGACAAGAAATAAAGGCGCGTGCGGCGCGCGTCATGCATGCCGCATCGATACGACAACACCCCGCGCGGGCCGCATGACGGCGAGCTGGCGCGGGGTGTTTTTTCGTCGACGGAAAAACGGCGTAGATTCAGCCGCGATCGCGCGTGGCGCGGCGCTCGATGCGCGCGAGATAGGCGTCGGTGTCGGGCGGCGTGTTGGTGCGCTGCGCTTCCCAGATGGTTTCGCCGAGGCATTCCATGATCGCGTGCTGCGCGTCGTGCGTCGAACCCATGCGCGCGGCGAGGCGGTCGTGCGCCGCGCGTATGCCGGGCGGCTGGTCGATCGACAACTGTTCGCTGATCGCGAGATGCATCGACAGATGCAGGAACGGATTGCTCTGGCCGCGCTCGGGCGAGTAATCCTGCGCGGCGGCGGCCTCGGCGTCGGTCAGCTCCGCGTGATATTCCGGATGCTCGACGATCCAGTCGGCGGCCATGGCCTCGAGCGGGGTGAGGATTTCGCCCGCGCGCTGCTTGCGCCAGGTCTCGGTGAAAAAGCGACGGACTTCGTCGCGGCTCGGATTGAACATCGTGATTCGTATGCCGTTGATGCGCGTGAATCGCGTTCAGGTTTGGGCCTGCGTCGCGATGGAAACCACGCGCGGGAATGCGGGGAGATATCGATTCTACGCCGGGCGCCGCGCACGCGTTTCAGCGTCCGGCGATCCGGCGGCCCGGCGCTCAAAGTTCCGGCGGCGGGGTTTTCGGGCGGAACTCGCACAGCGGCTCGATCACGCAGTGCCAGCACTCGGGCCGGCGCGCCTTGCACACGTAGCGGCCGTGCAGGATCAGCCAATGGTGCGCGTCCTGCAGGAATGCCTTCGGCGTGAATTTTTCGAGCGCGATTTCCACCGCGCGCACGTCCTTGCCGGGCGCGAGCCCCGTGCGGTTCGCCACGCGAAAGATATGCGTATCCACGGCGATGGTCGGATGCCCGAACGCCGTGTTGAGCACCACGTTCGCCGTTTTGCGCCCCACGCCGGGCAGCGCTTCGAGCGCCTCGCGCGTTTGCGGCACCTCGCCACCGTGCTCGTCGATGAGAATGCGGCACGTGGCGATCACGTTCTTCGCCTTCGTGCGGTACAGGCCGATCGTCTTGATGTAATCGGCCACGCCTTCCTCGCCGAGCGCGAGCACCGTCTGCGGCGTGTTCGCCACGGGAAACATCCGGCGCATGGCCTTGTTCACCGAAACGTCGGTGGCCTGCGCGGAGAGCATCACGGCGATCAGGAGTTCGAACGGCGTGCTGAACTCCAGCTCCGTCGTGGGATGCGGATTGATGCTTTGCAGCGTTTCGTAGATGGCGTGGCGCTTGGTGGCGTTCATGCTCGGTGCGGGCGGTTTATGTATCGATGGCGTATCGGCAGGCTTTACGATGCGTCGTCGCCGGGCGTCTTCGGGGCGGCGTTTGCGTCTGACGAATCCGTCGCCGCGGTCGGCGTGACCTCCGCGCCCAGACCGAGACGCTTGCGGCGCGCTTCGGCCGCGTCGATCTGCGCCTGCACGTCGGCGCTCACGTTCTGCGTGTTGCGCGGGCCGGCGCCCTGTTCGGCGAGTTCGGCTTTCTTGCGCCGCGCGCGTTCGAGCGCGGCCTGGATGATCGCTTTCTTCTTCGCTTCGGCGTCGTCGGCGGCGTTCGCGGGGGGCGCGGCGTTCGCGTTTTGCGAGGCGGCGTCGCGCGCAGGTGCGTCGCCGGCCGAAGCCGGTGCCGAGGGCGCCGCGGCAGTCGACGCAGAATCGGCCGCGGCCGGCGCGCTCGTCGCGGCGCGGCGCGCGGCCGCGCGCGCTTCCGCCGCGTGCCGCTCGGCGGCCTGACGCGCGAGTCGGCGGTCGTGGCGCACGCGCGCCTCGTCGGCCTGCTGTTGGGTCCAGGCGTCCCAGCCGGTGGCGTCGCCCGTCACCGGAATCATCGCGATGCAGTCGACCGGGCAGGGCGCGACGCACAGGTCGCAACCCGTGCACTGGTCCGCGACGATCGTGTGCATCTGCTTGGGCGCGCCCACGATCGCATCCACGGGACACGCCTGCATGCACAGCGTGCAGCCGATGCACGCCTGTTCGTCGATGAACGCGACCGGGCGCGGCCGCTCGACGCCGTTGTCGGGATTGATCGGAATGACGGGCTTGCCGAGCAGATGCGCGAGGCGCGCAACGCCCTCGGCGCCGCCCGGCGGGCACTGGTTGTAGTTCGCGGTGCCGTTCGCGACCGCTTCGGCGTAGGGCCGGCAGCCGTCATAACCGCACTTCGTGCATTGCGTCTGGGGAAGCAGATCTTCGACGCGATCTGCGAGGGTTTTCGGATCGTTCACTGTGGCGACTTCTGGGGCGGGCCGCGCGGCCTCGACATGACCGGCGCGCGACCTCGATATACGCTGCGAGATGGACGCGGCCCGCGCGTGACCGGCTCGCGGCCCGCATGCAAACATCCGGTGATGAACGGGTCGCGCGGCCCTGCCGTGCGGCGATGCAAAACCGGCGTTGCGCGGACGCTGCGCGGGCAATGCGCCGGCGATCGACGTGCCGTAGCGGGGCGATGGGCCGGTCGCGCGAAAGCGGCGCCAAAGCGTGCATTATCGCCGATTTCCCGCATTGCCATCGGCAGGCCATGTGCCATAATCAAAGCGCTTAATGCGGAGCCGAAGAACTCGCCGAGCCGCATCGGGCAAAGTCGCAGGCGCCTCGAGACCTCAGGCAGGTAGTACCGCGAGGCGCAGCAGAGCCACAGAGGGCGAATACGTCGCGGGCATAGACCGGCGACGCACAAGAACGAACGCAAGACCGTAGGTCGGAGGGTGTCTGTCCATTAACCTGGCGCGCCCCGTAGATCGTTGCTGCTTTCGCGGGCTAGGAGAGGCCCGTTAAAGGCTCGGCCAGATGGATGGCCCGGCAGCGTGAACCGGACAACGCGGCTTACCGAGATCCTGCCACCATGAATCAGCCAAAAATCAAAAGAGATCCTGAAGGCACCCGCCGCCGCATTCTGCTCGCGGCAGCCGAGGAGTTCGCCAATGGCGGCCTGTTTGGCGCCCGCGTCGACCAGATCGCGCGTCGGGCGGAAACCAACGAGCGCATGCTTTATTACTACTTCGGCAGCAAGGAGCAACTGTTCACCGCCGTGCTCGAACATGCGTTCGGCGCGCTCAACGAAGCCGAACGCGCCATCGATCTGGCCGGACTCGCGCCCGTGGAAGCCATCACGCGGCTCGCGCATTTCGTTTGGGACTACTACCGCGATCACCCGGAATTGCTGCGTCTCGTGAACAACGAGAATCTGCATGAAGCGCGCTATATGCAGAAGTCCTCACGAATCCGCGAAATGATTTCGCCGATCGTGACCACGCTCGGCACGATTCTCACGCGCGGCGAGTCGGCGGGGTTGTTTCGGGCCGGCATCGACCCGTTGCGGCTGTACGTGACGCTCTCGGGCATGGGCTATTACATCGTCTCGAACCGCTACACGCTCAATGCCACGCTCGGCCGCGATTTCAGCACGGCGGCGGAACGCGCCGAGATCATCCAGCTCAATACGGAGATGCTGCTTGCGTATCTGATGCGCAAGTAAGGTCGCGCGAGCCGGCAGCACCCATTTAGCGGCTTCAATAAGCACGGTTTTCCCGGCCCAGAAAGCAACGCGCGCCGTCCGGTTTCCCGGCACGGCGCGCGCTGTCGTGCGTGCGTTTATTAAGAGCGGCAGGCTTACGCGACCACGCTCGTGGCCGTTTGCGTACGCGACGACGGCTTGCCCGCGGCGATTTCGCGCTGGCGAATGAATTCGCGCAGCTGCGGATAGATGATGGTGCGCCAGCGGCGGCCCGAGAAAATGCCGTAGTGGCCGCACTTTTCCGCGGTCAGGTGATGCTTGAGCGGCTCGGGAATGCCCGTGCAGAGGTCGTGCGCGGCGCGCGTCTGGCCCGCGCCCGAGATGTCGTCGAGCTCGCCTTCCACGGTGAGCAGCGCCGTTTCCTTGATGTCCTGCGGGCGTACGCGTTCGCCGGCCACGTCCCACGTGCCCTCGGCGAGGCTGAATTCCTGGAACACCGTGCGGATGGTCTCGAGGTAGTACTCGGCGGCCATGTCGAGCACGGCGTTGTATTCGTCGTAGAACTGACGATGCGCTTCCGCGTCTTCCTCGTCGCCGCGCAGCAGGCTCTTGTAGAAGTCCCAGTGCGCCGTGGTGTGGCGGCCGGGGTTCATCGCCACGAAACCGGCGTGCTGCAGGAAGCCCGGATACACCTCGCGGCCTTCGCCCGGATAGTTCGCGGGCACCGGATGGATCACGTTGTTCGCGAACCAGTCGAGCGAGTGCTCGGTGGCGAGCGAGTTGACGGCCGTGGGGCTGCGGCGCGCGTCGATCGGGCCGCCCATCATCGTCATGGAAAGCGGCGTGTCCTCGCCGCGGCTCGCCAGCAGCGAAATGGCGGCGAGCACCGGCACCGTGGGCTGGCACACCGAGATCACGTGCAGGTTCTTCGCGCCGATATGGCGGATGAAGTCCTGGATGTACGCAACGTAGTCGTCCAGATGGAACGGGCCGGCGTCGAGCGGCACCATGCGCGCGTCGATCCAGTCGGTGATGTAGACCTTGTGATCCTGCAGGAGCGTGCGCACGGTGTCGCGCAGCAGCGTGGAATGGTGGCCCGAGAGCGGCGCGCACACGAGCACGGTGGGCTCGTCCTTGAGCGCCGAAACGGCGCCCGGATCGTCTGCGTAGCGCTTGAAGCGCAGCAGGCGGCAGAACGGCTTTTCGACGATGGTCTGCTCGACGATCGGAATATTGAAGCCGTCTTTCGTGATCTGGCGGATGTTGAACTCGGGCTTTTCGTAGTCCTTGCCGAGGCGGTACAGCAGCTCGTAGCCCGCCGCGAGGCGCGGAGCGCCCGGCACGAGCGAGAACGGGCTCGAAGGGTTCGTAAACGATTTCGAGGCGGCCTGGGCCCAGGCGGTCAGCGGGCTCAGCAGCGCGCGCTGGAATTCACGAATTTGATAGAGCATGGGCGCTCCGCTACATGGGGCGGCTCGCAGCGGCGGCGCGCTTCTGGCGCGGCGCCGGCGCGGGCCGGCGGGGTTGGTCGGTCAGTCTCGTGCTGCCGTGGTTCGCGAGGCGAACGCACCGGCGGTCAGGCTAGTTATCGGCCGCCGCCGAGGGCGGCTTTAGGGTGGCGCGGCCGCAACGCCCGTCCCACCCTCTGTCCCTCGATACGACGTTCGTTGTGCAATGCAACAACCCCAGTGTAACCCAGCTTGGGGAAACGCATCGGGCGCGCTCGAACCCGCGTGGTTTCACGCGTTTTGTCACGATCTCGACACATGCCGAACGCCGCCCGCCCACGTCACGACGCCTGCGCGATATCGGCTTCGATCAAGTTCGCCGCCATTTCCGGATGGCCGGTTTCGGAGGCCATTTCCTGCTCGTGACGCATCAGGTTCAGGCCCGTGTGCACGAGCGCCACGTGCGAGAACGCCTGCGGGAAATTGCCGACCAGCCGGCCTTCGATCGGGTCGTACTCCTCGGCGAGCAGGCCGACGTCGTTGCACAGGCCGAGCAGGCGTTCGTACATCGCGCGCGCGTCGTCCATGCGGTTTTGCAGCGCGAGGTTGTCGACCAGCCAGAAACTGCACGCGAGGAAGGTGCCTTCGCCGGGCGGCAGGCCGTCGTTGAAGTCGGCGGTGCGATAGCGCATCACGAAGCCTTCGCAGAGCAGATCGCGCTCGATGGCCGCAACCGTGCCCTTGATGCGCGGGTCCATGGCCGGCAGGAAGCCCACCAGCGGCATCAGCAGCAGGCTCGCGTCGAGGTCCGTGCCGTCGTAGATCTGCGTGAACGAATTCAGCTCCGTATTGAAGCTGCGCTCGCAGATGGTGGCATGGATCGTGTCGCGCATCTCGATCCAATGGTCCATCGGTCCCGGCAGATCGAATTTTTCCGCCGATTTGATCGCGCGGTCGAACGCGACCCACGCCATCACTTTCGAGAACGTGAAGTGCTGGCGGCCGCCGCGCGTTTCCCAGATGCCTTCGTCGGGCTCCGACCAGATTTTCTCGAGATGCACGAGCATCGCGCACTGGATCGACCACGCGGTGTCGTCGGCCTGCAGGCCGCCCACGCGCGCGAGGTGCAGCGCGTTCATCACCTCGCCGTAGACGTCGAGCTGCAACTGGCCCACGGCGTTGTTGCCCACGCGCACGGGTTTGGCGCCTTCGTAGCCGTCGAGCCATTCGAGTTCGAATTCGGGCAGACGGCGTTCGCCGGCAATGCCGTACATGATCTGCAACTGCTCGGGCGAGCCGGCCATCACGCGGCCGAGCCACGCGCGCCACGCGCGCGCTTCGTCGTAGTAGCCGCCGCGCATCATCGCGAGCAGCGTGATGGTCGCGTCGCGCAGCCAGCAATAGCGGTAGTCCCAGTTGCGCGTGCCGCCGAGTTGCTCGGGCAACGAGGTGGTGGGCGCGGCGACGATACCGCCCGTCGGTTCGTAGGCGAGCGCCTTCAGCGTGATGAGCGAGCGGCGGATCGGCTCGGCCCAGCGGCCCTTGACGGTGCCGCGCGAGGCCCATTCGGACCAGAAGTTCTCGGTGCGCGCGAGCGCCGTGAACGGGTCGCGCGGCGGCGGCAGGCGCAGATGCGAGGCCGCGTACGAGAGCGAGAAGGGCACACGTTCGCCTTCCTTCACCTCGAACTCCGCGGTGGTGTGCATGTTCTCGCCTTGCAGATCCACGGGCGTGCGCAACACGACGGTGTCCGGGCCCACCGTGGCCTTGATGCCGCTTTCGTAGGTGAGGCGGCTGACCCACGGCACGGAGTAGCCGTAGTCGAAGCGCAGGAACAGTTCGCAGTTCATGCGCACGGTGCCGCGTTTGCCCACGACGATGCGCACGAGTTCCGACCAGCCGTTGCCGGGCGGCATGAAGTCGATGAGCGTAACGGCGCCCTCGGGCGTTTCGAAATCGGTTTCGAGGATCAGCGTGTCGCCGCGATAGCGACGCGTGGTCTTGACCTCGATAGGGGTGCCGCCTTCCGGTTGCGCGGGCGCGATGAGCCAGCGGCCGTTTTGCTCGGTGCCGAGCAGCGCGGCGAAGCACGCGCCGGAGTCGAAGCGGGGCCAGCAAAGCCAGTCGATGGAACCGGCGCGGGAAACGAGCGCGGCCGTGTGGCCGTCGCCGATCAATGCATAGTCTTCAATAGGAGCGGGCATGGTAAGCAGATTGACAGCGAAACGCGAAGATCAAAGACAAAGCGGCCGCAAGCAAACTGTTTGCGGCCGCGTCCTGGCGGCATGCACGCACAAGAGTAGTTGCTGCGGCGCGCACTGTGCAACGCGTTTCGCATGACATTGCGAGCAATAGCACGCTGCACGAACGTCAATAAACGTTCAGCGAACGACGCCACGCGCGCCGTTTTCCGGCTTAAAAATGGCCGCCGGTGCCGAACAGGCCGACGATCCCGATGATGATGAGGTACAGCGCCACGATGAAATTGAGCAGTCGCGGCACGGCGAGAATCAGAATGCCTGCGATGAGCGCGGCGAGCGGCCCGATGGCAAGGTGAACGTTCATGATGGCTCCTGGAAGCGGCGTGAAGGTTACGTGAAGGCGGGTTGTGAGATGGCTCGTTGTACGAAAGATTCGGTCGTGCTGGACGTTTCGGGGCCTTGCGCGCGCAACCTCTCTTATACTCAGACCACAAAAAAGGAGGTCGACATGTTCCTTCGTCACGTCGTTGCAAACGCCATGCCCGCAGCCTCCCCCCGCGCGCTCCGATCGACGGAACGATCGAAAAATCAGTCGATGAAGCTGTCTATGAAGCGGTCCACGCGCGCTTCGCTCCCCACCTTCCTCAAAGGCCTCGTTTTCATGGTTTCCGTTGCCGCGTCGTCCGCATTTGCACAAACCTCGACGGCCGCGACCGCAGCACAGCCTCCCGCCGACGGCGTCTACGATCTGGTCGTCGGCACCTATACGGGCGGCAAGAGCGAGGGCATTTACGTTTATCGCTTCGACACGAACACCGGCGACGCGCAGCAGGTGAGCGTCGCGAAAACGGTGAACCCGTCGTATCTCGTCGTCAGCCGCGACAAGCGCTTCGTCTACGCCGTCAACGAACTGCCCGGCGACAACGGTCCCGCGAGCCTGCGCGGCGACGTGAGCGCATTCGGTTTCGACGCCGCGAGCGGCCAGCTCACGTTTCTCGACAAGGTCTCCGCGCAAGGCAACGATCCGTGTTATCTGAGCCTTTCGCCCGACGGGCGCTATCTGTTCGTCGCCAACTATTCGGTGGCGGCCGACCCCGGCGGCAGCTTCGCGGTGCTGCCCATCCAGCAGGACGGCAAGCTCGGCGAGGCGGTGCTCGGCGTGCATCACGAAGGCGGCGGCCCGGTCAAGGGGCGCCAGGACAACGCGCATGTCCATTCCACCGTGTTCTCGCCCGACGGCCAGTACCTGTTCACGCAGGATCTCGGCACCGACAAGCTCTACGCGTATCGCTACACGCCCGACGGCAGCCGCGGTCTGGTCGGCCCGACCGAATGGCGTTACACGGAGATGAAAGCCGGCAGCGGCCCGCGCCATCTCGTGTTCGGCAACGACGGCCGCTACGCATACCTCACGAGCGAACTCGCGGGCACCGTGAGCGCGCTGCGCTACCACGACGGCCATCTCACGGTCGAACAGGTCGTGAAGCTCGCCGAGCCGGGCTTCACGGGCGCCGTGGGCGCGGCCGCGCTGCATCTTTCGCCGGACGGCAAGTTCCTTTACGTGTCCAATCGCGGCGACGCCAACGACATCTCGATCTTTGCCGTCGATGCCGCGAGCGGCAAGCTCACGCGCGTGGGCCGTCAGGCGAGCCTCGGCAAGTCGCCGCGCGAGTTCGCCATCGACCCGACCGGCCGCTGGCTGATCGTGGGCAACCAGAACAGCGACACCGCCTACGTGTTCCGCCGCGACCCGCAAACCGGTCTGCTCGCGCCAAACCCGAAGCGTATCGACATCGGCTCGCCCGTCGACTTCAAGTTCGTCGCGCCCTGACGCCGTCACGTCGTTATTCGGCGCGGCGCGCGGCCGTGCCGGCTGCGGCATGCCGCGTGCTCGCAAGGGCGCATCGTGCGTGACGCGCATGCCGGCCGGCGGCGCGTTCGCGTGACGACTTCTGCGAGGCGGCCTTATGCGGGTTCCGCGGGTTCGGCGGGGTCGGTCGACGGCTCAGTGGGTCAATCGGTCGGGTCGGTTGCTGCGTCGCTGGGGGCGAGCGAAAACGACCGCCGGGTCGCGCGCCTCGGCCGTTGCGATCGCGCTCGCGCTGAGTGGCGGCGTCGCGTTGCCGCAAGACGCCCATGCCGGTTGCGACTATTCGGGCGCGTGGCTGCAAGGCGCCTGCGGGCGGGTCGCGCGCGTCTGGAACGACGGCACGTGGGACGCTTACGTGACCGGTTACGGCTGGCATATCGACGGCTTCACGGCCGAGGAGCGCCATGCGATCAACGCGAAGTCGTGGGGCGGCGGCTTCGGCAAGCACTACACCGACGCCAACGGCAACGAAGACATCCTGTTTTTCCTGGTATTCCTGAATTCCCACGACAGCCCCGAGCCGATCGCGGGCTGGGCGCGCCAGTGGTACACGAAGCCCGTGCTCGGCGGACTCTCGCTCGGCGGCGGCTATTTCGCGGGTATTTCGGCGCGCAACGACGTGGCGCACTACGTGCCGTTTCCGCTCGTGTTGCCCGTGGTCTCGCTGCGTTATCGCAAGGCCTCGCTGATGGGCACGTTCATTCCGCGCTTGCCCGGTGGCGCGAATCCCGGCGATCTCGGGTTTTTCTGGGCGCGCTACGAGTTCTAGCGCGTGTTGTTCGCATGCCGTTTCGCTGGCGGCCTCATTGCAGCACCAACGAAAAAGCGCGGCCGAAGCCGCGCTTTTTTATCGTCGCGAGGCGAAGGGCGCTATTCCGCTGCGCCGCCCGGCACCAGTACTTCGCGGCTGCCGTTGATGCCCATCGGCGAAACGAGGCCCGCCGCTTCCATCTGCTCGACGAGCCGCGCCGCGCGGTTGTAGCCGATGCGCAATTGCCGCTGCACCGACGAAATCGACGCGCGCCGCGTGCGCACGACGAACGAGACGGCTTCGTCGTAAAGCGGGTCGGCTTCGGCTTCGGGGGCGTCGCCGAACAGGTCCTGCGAGGCGCCTTCGGACGCGGGGCCGTCGAGAATGCCTTCGACGTATTCGGGCTCGCCGAACTGCTTCAGATACTCGACCACGGCGTGCACCTCCTCGTCGGCGACGAACGCGCCGTGCACGCGCTGCGGATAACCCGTGCCCGGCGGCAGGAACAGCATGTCGCCCTGGCCGAGCAGCGACTCGGCGCCCATCTGGTCGAGAATCGTGCGCGAGTCGATCTTCGACGACACCTGGAACGCGACGCGCGTGGGAATGTTCGCCTTGATGAGACCCGTGATGACGTCGACGGAAGGGCGCTGCGTGGCGAGAATCAGGTGGATGCCGGCCGCGCGCGCCTTCTGCGCGAGACGCGCGATCAGCTCTTCGATCTTCTTGCCGGCGACCATCATGAGGTCGGCGAGTTCGTCGATCACGACCACGATCATCGGCAGCGGCGAAAGCGGCTCGGGCGCTTCGGGCGTGAGCGAGAACGGATTGCCGATCTTCTTCTCGTGCGCGGCGGCGTCGCGGATCTTCTGGTTGAAGCCCGCCAGATTGCGCACGCCCACGGCCGACATCAGCCGGTAGCGCTTCTCCATTTCGCCGACACACCAGTTGAGCGCGTTGGCCGCGAGCTTCATGTCGGTGACCACGGGCGCGAGCAGGTGCGGAATGCCTTCGTAGACCGACAATTCCAGCATCTTCGGGTCGATCATGATGAGCCGCACGTCCTCGGGCGTCGCCTTGTAGAGCAGCGAGAGGATCATGGCGTTGATCGCCACCGACTTGCCCGAACCGGTCGTGCCCGCAACGAGCATGTGCGGCGCCTTGGCGAGATCCGTGACCACGGGCAGGCCGACGATGTCCTTGCCCATCGCGATCGTGAGCTTCGAAGGCGAGCGCTGATACGGCGTCGATTCGATGATCTCCGAAAGCCGGATCATCTGGCGGCGCGCGTTGGGCAGTTCGAGGCCCATGCAGGTCTTGCCCGGAATCGTTTCGACCACGCGGATCGACGTGAGGCCGAGGCCGCGCGAGAGATCCTTCATCAGGCCGACGATCTGGCTGCCGCGCACGCCGAGCGCGGGTTCGACTTCGAAGCGCGTGATGACCGGCCCCGCCGAGGCGCCCACCACGGTTACCGGCACCTTGAATTCCTGCAGGCGCTGTTCGATGAGCTGGCTGGTGTCGGCGAGCTTCTGCTCGGACACCGGCTCGATCTCCGACGAAGCGCGATCGAGCAGATCGATGCCGGGCAAGTCGACCGCCGACGCCGCGAGCGGCTGGAACTCGAACGTCGTGGGCGCATGGCCGCGCACGGGTTGGCGTGCGGCGGCCTCCTGCGCGGGTTCGGGCTGCGCGGCCGGTGCCGGCGACGCGGCGGGCGTGACGTCGATGGGTTGGGCGGACTCGATCGCTTGCGCCGAGTTCGGCGTGTACGGCGGCGCGACGGTAGGCGCTGCCGGCTGCGGGTCGTCGGACCGCGGCGGCGTGACGGCCTGCGGGTCCTGCGCGGGCGTCTGGGCGTGCGATAGAGCGTCGGTTCGATCGGCGGTCGGATATTCAGCCGGTGCCGCGTGCGTGGCGGCCTGCGTGAGTGCGGGCGTGATCGCAGGCGTCATTGCAGGCGCAACAGGCGCAACAGGCGCAACAGGCGCGGTCTCGCCAGCAACGTGTTGCGGATGACCGGCCGGCGCCGCGGCGGGCTCGACCTGCGGTGCGACGTGAGGTGCGACCTGCGGTGCGGCGTGATCGGCGGCGTAATCCGCGCTGTGTTCTGCGACGAGCGGCGCGGCGGCTTGCGGCGTCACGTGCACATGCACATGGATCGGCGCGGCGGCTGCGGGATTTTCGTCGATGCGCGCGCTGGGCGAGGTCGTCGTCGGCGCGAGGTCGGCGCGGGCTTCGTCGGTCGCGCCGATGCGATTTGCTTGCGTGTCCGTGTCCGTGTCCGTCTCCGTATCCCCGTTCCTCGCCGCGATACCCGTGCGGGTTTCGTCATGCTGCGCGACAGGCTGCGGTTCGATCGCGGCGACGTTCTGCGCGTGCGGTGCCGCCGCCTCTTCGAAGTCGTGAGCGAGACGCGGGAAATGGACGATGCTCGACAGCGCGGTTGCCGCGTCGTCGACGATCGGCGCCGGTGTCGTCGCTTCGGTTGCGATGGCCGGATGCAGCGGCGTCTCGATTTGGCGCTCGCCTTCGGTATCGCCGGCCGCAGCGCGATCGGCGTGGTCATTCGAGGCGTCGTCGGCCGGGTCGTCGTCGAGCAGCATCCACGGCATGCCGTGATCGAACGTCGACATCGGCATCGCGGTGGCGTAGTCGTGCGCGGGCCCGGTCGCGGTGGGCGTAGGTGCGGCCGCCGCTTCGCCCGCTTGCGAGTGCGCGGGTTGCCACGGCGCGGCGGCGGTCACTTCGGGCGCGTCATGCGTGGCGGGCGCGCCCGGAGGAACGGTAGGGGAGGGGACGACGGCATCACGCGCGACATGTTGCGCGACCGTATCGCGGGCCGGTTGCGTCGTTCCGTCGATGGCGGGTGCGCTTGCGCTTTCCTCGCGGCGCGGCGTATCGGACGCGGCGACGGGCGTGACAGTGGGCGCGACCGTTTGTGCGGGCGTAGGCGCCATCGGCGCGTACGATTCCTGAACCGCAAACTGAGCCGCGACCGTTTGCACGGGCGCATGTGCCATCGACGATTGGGTTAGCTCCGCCGCAGACTGGCCTGCGGCGCCAGGCGCGGGCGCCACAGGCGATTGGGTTACCTGTGCCGCAAACTGAGGCGCGGCTTCCGGCGCGACCGTGTGCGCTGGCGTGGCGGCCACCGGCGATTGAGGTACATGAGACGCAAACTGAGACGCGGCTTCCGGCGCGACCGCATGAGCCATCGGCGAGTTCGTCACCGCGCTCGCGATTGGCGACGCGGCTTCCGGCGCGACCGCATGAGCCATCGGCGAGTTCGTCACCGCGCTCGCGATTGGCGACGCGGCTTCCGGCGCGACCGCATCAGTCGGCGAGGGCACCTGACCCGCAACCGGCGATGCCACCTGCGGCACGACGATCGGGAACGGCGTCGGCTCGTGCGTTGCTTCTTGCGCCGGTAAATGCGCCGGTAAATGTGCTGATACTTGCGCGCGGGCTTCGGCCGCGTCGGCTTGTGTGCCAGCTTGCGTCGGCAACGGCACATGCGCGTTGGGGTGCGTCGACGTCGGCATGGGCGAGACGTTCGGCGCTGCCGCCACTCCGGCATGACGCGCCGGTTCGGCGGTCGCGAGTCCGGCGGGCGCGTCGAGATTGCGGCGCGCGAGGCTTGCGCCCGCGAGCGACGTCCAGCGCGCGGCGTTTTCTTCGATCGACCGCAGCGTTTCGAGCACGCTCATCGAGAGCGGCGCGTCGGACGGCGCGGGATTCACCGGTGCCGGGCGCGAGTAAGCGGGCGTTGCCGTTGACAGCGCACCGTTGCGCGACGACGGAATCGGCGGACGGCCGACGGTACGCGCGGGTTGCGCGGGCCAGACGAACGGGCGCGGCGGCTTGGCGGCCGTGCGCGGCGGCGCGGCGGCCGCGGCGCGCGCGGCCGTGCTGCCTGCCACGGGCGGCGGCGCCGAGCGGCGCGGCACGGCGGGTTGCGCGAACGGCGACGTCAGCGGATCGAGCGCGGCCTGATTGGCGTGATTGACGTGTTGTGAAACCGAGCCCATCGAAGCCGGCATGCCGGCCCCCGTCGCAAGCCCGGCACCGGGACCGCGTGCCGCACCCAGCGCACCGGCCGCGCCCGCGAGCGTTGCGCCACCGTGCAGGGCCGCCGCCGCCGTGGCGCTGCTCGTGGCCGCCATCGTGGCGCGCGCGGCCGCCGAAGTCGCGCTGGCGCGCACCGGCGCCGTATCGGCGCGCCATGGCGCATTGGGCTGCGCGGGCACGGGCGTGCCGGGCACGTTGCCCATGCCGCGCGCCGTCGGGCGGCGCGGCTCCGCGAACGGCGGATTCGGCGATACGGCGGGCATGCCCAGCGGTGCGGCCGCCGGAAGCGGCGCACGCGATGCGGCGCCTTGCATCGTGCGCGCGGCCTGGGTCGTCTGGACGGCTTGCGCAGCTTGTGCCGCTTGTGCCGCCTGAGCGGGAATCGGCGAGCGCGTGCCGCGCAGCCAGTCGGCGGAAGCGGTCGGTTCGGCGCGCGTCCACGGCGCGGAGGCGTCGATCGGCGAGCCGAGCGCCGGTTCCGCGCGCCACGGCTGCGGCGCCTGGCTCAAGCCATTGCGCGCGCCCGCCGCGGCCGATGCCGATGCCGATGCCGATGCCACCGAAGCGCCCACGCCCGCGGCCAAGGTGGCCGCGCGTGCGCCGTCGCGGCCTTCGCGCGCGTCACGTCGTGCGGCGCGCTCGTCGCGTTCATGGCGCGAGGGCGGACGCCAGATCGTCGGGCGGCGGCGGCGCGAGTCGCTCTCGGGGGCGGTGGGAAGCGAGGTCGCGCCGTGCGCGTACGCGTCGTCGTCAGGGTCGGCGGCGGCGCGGCGGCTGCGGCGTTCGCTACGCCCGCGGCGGTCGTCGTCGCTGCCGCGTTCGCGCGCGGCGCGGATATTGAGGCCGAGTCCGAGCGAAATGTCGGCCCAGACGAGGAATTCGCGCCAACGGAAATCGAGCAGCCACGGCAGGCTCGTCAGCATCAGCGCGAGCATGATGAGCGGCGCGGCCACATGGCCGACGAGCTTGCCGAGGCCGCCCGCGACAAAGTGGCCGAACGCGTCGAAGCCGGCGATGTCGAGCAGCGACGCCTCGAGCGCGCAACTCGCGACGAACACGCCGAGAAAGCCGAGCCAAAGGCGGATCGTGCCGGGTCCGCGCAAGCCCGCGCCGCCCGGCAGCACGGTCTTCACGAGACGCCAGATCAGGGGGAGGAACCAGACGGCCGAGATGCCGAACCAGCCAGGAACTACCGTGTGCATGCCGAAGATAAACGTGTTGAGGGTGTGCGACGTGTCGAGTGTAACCGCTCGGCCCGGGTGAACCGCGAACCGCATCGACGCGCCATGGCGCCGGAAGTTTCGTTCGCGCCTGGATTCACGGCAAAACTCACGGAAAAATTCGCCGCAAAAAAACAGCCGCGCCGGGCGAGGGCGCGGCCGGCGCCGGATACGGCGCTCATTGCGAATTCAGCGAATTCAGCGCGTTCATTGCGATGGCTGCGCGGGCCGCATATCGGCCGCCGAAGCCGCTGAAGCCGGCGCCGCGCCGGTTGCGCCTTGCGGCGCGAACGTCAGGTGGTCGCCGTTGTCGAGCACGAGCAGCAGTGCCTGCGGGTCGCGCATCTGCACGCCGGAGCGCGCGATGTGCGTGAGCGCGTCGAGATACGAAGTTTCGACCGCGCCGCCCGCGCCCACGCAGGCCATGCGCGTGCCGCCGAGCTGGCCGAACGAAAGCAGACCGTTTTTGAGCGTGTAGCTGCCGAAATAGCGGTTGCAGCCCGAATAGCCGCTCGCGCGCCGCTGGCCGCTGTCGGTCGAGAGGTCGAGCGTGATCGGGCGCGCGCCGGGCGAAGCCGCCGCGCCCGCGTCGGCGTTGGCGCCGGGCAGGTCGCGCAGCGCGCCGTCGGCGCGCTTCCATTCGGTGAGCTGCCAGTGCGTGTTGTCGAGCAATTGGGTCGCGGCGGGCGCGAACGGATCGGGCGGCGGCGCCGACGCATCCTGGTGGATGGGCAGCTTGCACGCGCAAACGAGCAGCGCGGCGGCGAGCGGGGCCGCGCGCGAAGCGAGCAGTCGCGCGGAAAAACGCCGCACGGGGCGCAAGCGCAGGCTTGAGGGCATCGCATCGGTCCTGGTAATCGACGAAGGCGTAAGGGTAACGCACCGCGCCGCACCACGCGAGCGTCAAACGTGCCCGCGCCCGTCCGAAGGCTGGCGCAGCCGGGCGCGGACCGGATCGTCACGGGCGGCCCCGCGCGCCAGAAACGAGCGGCGAGCGGGCGGGGCCGCATGTTAACATCGGCGCTTCCCCGCATTCCCGCCTCACTGTCATTCTGGAGACATCATGCAGACCGGCCCCCGCATCGGCACGCCGCTTTCCGCTTCCGCCACCCGTGTCATGCTGCTCGGCGCTGGCGAGCTCGGCAAGGAAGTCATCATCGCGCTGCAGCGTCTGGGCGTCGAGGTGATCGCCGTCGATCGCTACGAAAACGCGCCGGGCCAGCAGGTCGCGCATCGCGCGCACGTCATCGACATGGCCGATCCCAAGGCGCTGCGCGCGCTGATCGACGCCGAGCGCCCGCACCTCGTCGTGCCCGAGATCGAGGCGATCGCCACCGACGCGCTCGCGGCGGTCGAAGCCGAAGGCGTCGCCGAGGTGATTCCCACGGCGCGCGCCGCGCAGCTCACCATGAACCGCGAGGGCATCCGCCGCCTCGCCGCCGAGGAACTCGGCCTCGCGACCTCGCCGTACGCGTTCGCCGATTCGCTGGAAGAACTGAAGGCGGGCATCGCCAAGGTCGGCTATCCGTGCGTGGTGAAGCCGGTGATGTCGTCGTCGGGCAAGGGCCAGTCGGTGCTGCGCAGCGACGCCGACGTCGAGCGCGCGTGGGAGTACGCGCTCGCGGGCGGCCGCGTGAACCACGGCCGCGTGATCGTCGAGGGCTTCATCGACTTCGAATACGAAATCACGCAGTTGACCGTGCGCGCCACCGACCCGGCGAGCGGCGCGGTGCAGACGTATTACTGCGATCCGATCGGCCACCGGCAGGTGGACGGCGACTACGTCGAGTCGTGGCAGCCGCAGCCGATGAGCGCGAAGGCGCTCGAACGCTCGCGCGAGATCGCCCACAAGGTGACCGAGGCGCTGGGCGGCCGCGGCCTGTTCGGCGTCGAGCTGTTCGTGCGCGGCGACGAAGTGTGGTTCTCCGAGGTGAGCCCGCGTCCGCACGACACGGGTCTCGTCACGCTGGCGTCGCAGCGGTTTTCCGAGTTCGAGCTGCACGCGCGCGCGATTCTCGGTTTGCCCGTCGATACGACGGCGCGCGGGCCGTCGGCGTCGGCGGTCATTTACGGCGGCATGGACGCGCGCGGCATCGCGTTCGAAGGCGTGGCCGATGCGCTCTCGGTGCCGGGCGCGGACGTGCGGTTGTTCGGCAAGCCGGAGAGCTTCGTGAAGCGCCGCATGGGCGTCGCGCTCGCCACCGGCGCCGATCTCGAAGAAGCGCGCGCGCGGGCTCGCGCGGCGGCCGCGGCGGTGCGTCCGGTCGCGGGCGACGCGGCACAATAAATCCGCTTGCTTCGTGCGCGCGGCTTGATCCCGCACAAGCTGCGCGCACCGCCTCTAGCCGATAATCGCGGCCCTCCGCCGCACCCGCGATATCCGTGGTGTGCATGTAGCGGGTTATCGTGTCGGTGCAGGCCGAAGGTGAATTCAGTATGAGCAACGTGTTCTTCGTTCGTGTGGCGCGCTGGGTTGGCGCTGCGTTGTGCGCGACTGCGCTGGCGGGTTGCGGCGTGGCGGCGGCGCCGTGCCGTGTGGCATCGGCGGGGTTGAAGATCGTGCCGCTGGTCGGGCATCTCGCCGCCGCGCCCACCGATGCCTGCGCCGATGTGATCGATCCTTGAACTGCGGCCGCGCCCGTATGTCCCGATACATGCCACGCCAGGAGAACACGATGATCCACGTCCGCGCCGGCGCACGCTCGCCGGTTTCTTTTTCGTCGCGCCTGAAGTGGGCGCTCGCGTTGGCCGGTGCGCTGACGGCGTTCGCCGCGCCGCTCGCGCAAGCCGCGTCCGGTGGCGCGTCGCTCGAAGTGCCCGGCATCAAGGTGCAAACGCGCCACACCTTCAGCTACACCTGCGCGAGCGGCGCGAACTTCAAGGTGACCTACTTCAACGCGGCCAACGGCCAGAGCTTCGCGCTCGTGCCCGTGGACGGCCGCAAGCTGCTGTTCGTCGGCGTGATCGCGGCCTCGGGCGTGCGCTATGTCGCCGACCGCTACACGTGGTGGACCAAAGGCCCCGGCGCCGATCTCTACGACACCGCTTCCGGCGACAGCGCCAAACCCGTTCTCGCCGGCTGCGCGACCATCATGCGCTGACGCGCGCTGTCCGCAGACGCCGTCCATTCCGCCGACCAGGCCGCAAAGGCCGAACACGCTGGCCGCGCAGGCAATCGAGCCTGCGCGATTCACGACGCCATCCGCTGCGCCGGAGTAATCTGTCGGGCATCGTGGACGGCCGGCCGTCATACGTCGCGCGCCCCGCGCCGGCTTCCTCCGCATCCCGTCACACCACGACTCTGCCAGCGAGGTTGTCGATGAAAGCATCGGATCTGTTCGTCAAGGCGCTCGAAGCCGAAGGCGTCGATTATGTGTTCGGTATTCCGGGCGAAGAAAACCTCGATCTGCTCGAATCGTTGCGGCGCTCGAAGATTCGTCTGATCGTCACGCGTCACGAACAGGCCGCCGGTTTCATGGCCGCGACTTACGGCCGGCTGACAGGCCGCACGGGCGTGTGTCTCGCCACGCTCGGCCCGGGCGCCACCAACTTCGTGACCGCCGCCGCCTACGCGCAACTGGGCGGCATGCCCATGCTGATGGTCACCGGCCAGAAGCCGATCAAGTCGAGCAAGCAAGGCCACTTTCAGATCGTCGATGTCGTGCGCATGATGGAGCCGCTCACCAAGTACGCGCGGCAGATCGTCTCCATCGGCAATATTCCGGCGCTCGTGCGCGAGGCGTTTCGCCAGGCCGAGCAGGAGCGCCCCGGCGCCGTGCATCTCGAACTGCCCGAGGACGTGGCCGACGAAGAAGGCGACGGCAAGCCAATTCCCAAGAGCTACAGCCGCCGTCCCGTGGCCGAGGAAAAGGCCGTTGCGCACGCGGTGGCGGCGATCTGCTCGGCGCGCCATCCGCTGCTGATGATCGGCGCGGGCGGCAACCGCAAGACCACGCGCAACGTGCTGCGCGAATTCGTCGACGCGACCGGCATTCCGTTTTTCACCACGCAGATGGGCAAGGGCGTGATCGACGAATCGCATCCGCTCTGGCTCGGCAACGCCACGCTATCGGACGGAGACTTCGTGCACCGCGCGATCGAGCACGCCGACTGCATCATCAACGTCGGTCACGACGTGATCGAGAAGCCGCCGTTCTTCATGCGCAGCGCCGAAGACAAGACCGTGATCCACGTGAATTTTCTCGGCGCGGAAGTCGACCCCGTGTATTTCCCGCAGATCGAAGTGGTGGGCGATATCGCCAATGCGGTGTGGCAACTGAAGGAGCAACTCACGGACAGCGTCGAGCGGCGCGAGCACGCGTGGGACTTCGCGCGCTTCGAGGAGATCAAGCGGCACTTCGAGGCGCATCTGGAAAAAGGCCAGCACGACGCGCGCTTTCCGATCTATCCCGTGCGGCTCGTGCACGACGTGCAGAGCGCGATGCCCGAAGACGGCATTCTGTGTCTCGACAACGGCATGTACAAGATCTGGTTCGCGCGCTACTACCGCGCACGCGAGCCGAATTCGGTGCTGCTCGACAACGCGCTCGCCTCGATGGGCGCGGGGCTGCCCTCGGCGATCGCCACGAAAATCGTGCATCCGCAGCGCAAAGTGGTGGCCGTGTGCGGCGACGGCGGCTTCATGATGAATTCGCAGGAAGTGGAAACGGCCGTGCGCCTGAAGCTCGATCTCGTGGTGCTGGTGTTGCGCGACGACGCGTTCGGCATGATCCGCTGGGAGCAGGAAAACATGAATTTCCCCGACTACGGCATGACGCTGCAAAACCCCGATTTCGTGGAATACGCGCGCAGCTACGGCGCGAAAGGCCACCGCGTGCGCGCCGCCGACGAACTCGCGCCGCTGATGGCCGAGTGCTTCGCCACGCCGGGCGTACATGTGATCGACGTGCCGATCGACTATTCCGACAACGAACGCGTGCTCAATCGCGAGATCAAGCGCTTGAGCGCGCAGTTGTGAGGCGCGGGCGGTGTCGGCCTGACAGCGATTCAGCAGGTGGGCGCGCGCTTTGCGCGCCGGTTTTGACAGCGCAGTGAATCCGAGCCGTTGATCCGTCTTCCGGAGAACCCGTCATGCTCAAACCGACTTATCCGTACTATCTGGCCAACGAGCCCGTGGCCGCCAATACCGATCTCGAAGTCACCGACAAGTTCAGCGGCGAGGTCGCCACCCGCGTCGCGCTCGCGGATGCCAAGGCGATCGACCAGGCCATCGCGGCCGCCGAGGCCGCCATGCCCGCCATGCGCGCGTTCGAACCGTTCAGGCGCCAGGCCGTGATCGATCATTGCGTGGCGCGTTTTCGCGAGCGCTTCGACGAACTCGCGGAGGCGCTGTGCATCGAGGCGGGCAAGCCGATCAACGACTCGAAGGGCGAAGTCACGCGCCTGATCGACACGTTTCGCGTGGCGGCGGAGGAGAGCGTGCGCATCGACGGGGAAATCGTGAACCTCGAGATCTCGCCGCGCGCCAAGGGCTATCACGGCTACGTCAAGCGTGTGCCGATCGGGCCGTGCTCGTTCATCTCGCCGTTCAATTTCCCGCTCAACCTGGCCGCGCACAAGGTCGCGCCCGCGCTCGCGGCGGGCGTGCCGTTCGTGCTCAAGCCCGCGAGCCGCACGCCGGTGGGCGCGCTCATCATCGGCGAGGTGCTGGCCGAAACCGATCTGCCGAAGGGCGCGTTCTCGATCCTGCCCGCGCATCGCGACGGCGCCGATCTGTTCACCACCGACGAGCGTTTCAAGCTGCTGTCGTTCACCGGTTCGCCCGCCGTGGGCTGGGACCTCAAGGCGAAGGCGGGCAAGAAGAAAGTGGTGCTGGAACTGGGCGGCAACGCGGCGGCCATCGTCGACGGCGACCAGGCGGGCAAGCTCGACTACGTGGTCGACCGGCTCGCGTTCGGCGCGTATTACCAGTCGGGGCAAAGCTGTATCGGCGTGCAGCGCATTCTCGTGCACGCGTCCCTTTACGACGCGCTGCGCGACAAGCTCATCGCCAAGGTCAAGTCGCTCAAAATGGGCGACCCGAAAGACGCCGCCACCTTCGTCGGGCCGATGATCTCCACCTCGGAGTCGAAGCGGCTGGCGGGCTGGATGGAAAGCGCGGTGCTGGGCGGCGCGAAGATCATCGCGGGCGGCCAGGTCGACGGCGCGATGTTCGAGGCGACGCTGCTCGAAGACGTGCGCCGCGACACCGACCTCTACCGCAAGGAGGCGTTCGGGCCGGTCGCGATCCTGGAGCGCTTCGACGACTTCGGCCGCGCGCTCGAGATGGTCAACGACAGTGACTTCGGCCTCCAGGCGGGCGTATTCACCGACTCGCTCGCGAACGCGCATCGGGCGTGGGAGGGCCTCGAAGTGGGCGGCGTGGTGATCAACGACGTTCCGTCATTTCGCGTCGATAACATGCCGTACGGCGGCGTGAAGGATTCGGGGCTCGGGCGCGAAGGCGTGCGCTACGCGATCGAGGACATGACCGAGCCGCGCTTGATGGTGATGCGCGAGACCTGGTGAGCGGCACATCGCGGCACCGGCGATGGCAGGGCGAAAAAGCGGCGACAACAAATAGGCAACAAAAATGGGCGATAAAAAGGGCACGATTATTTCTGCGCCCGCAAGTGTTGTAACGCCGCATCGCCCGGTGTGCCGTTGACAGAAGGCGTGGGACGCTGCCATAGGGATTTATGCCAAGGTGTTACAATACCGGCCTTTCGGCGGGTTGCGCCTGCCGTGGCCGGATCGGTGCAGAAAGGCATCGGTAAGCTTTGGCGGTCAGGCGCAGCGGCGCGTTCGTCAGGAACTGGCGAACGGCCGAATGAGGCCCGATCGAGGCTCGATCGAAGCACCCGGCGAGTCGCCGGTCTGCTGCGCGCAAGCGGCAGGCTGCGAGCGCGAAGCTGGCTGCGCCGCGTTGCGACCGGCCGATCGGGACCGCCGCCCCAAAAAAGGTGCGGCGGGATCCGGCGCCAACCTGAAGCAGGCACGAGGCACGGCGCGCAAACCGCGCGCGTCCGGCGCCGCCGCCGCGTTGCGACACGGTGTGGCGCGAGGTGCCGGGATCTTGCGCGAGATGTGGCACGAGACGAGGGTCACGGCCCGTCCGGCGGCATCCCGCACGATCCAGGCAATCCCAGGCAATTCCACGTACTACCTGCAGTGATCATTTGAGGCGCTCCCGCGCCTCGCGCGCACAGCGCCTTTATAGCGAAGCCACCATGTCCGACACAGCCGTCAAGCCCAGCACTGCGACCTTCGACCAGTTTGGCCTTGCCCCCGACATCCTGCGGGCCATCCAGGATCAGGGCTACACGACGCCCACGCCGATCCAGGCGCAGGCGATTCCCGTCGTGCTCACGGGCCAGGACGTGCTGGCTGCGGCGCAAACGGGTACCGGCAAGACGGCGGGCTTCTCGCTGCCGATCATCCAGCGGCTGTTGCCGAACGCGAGCACGAGCGCCTCGCCCGCGCGCCATCCGGTGCGCGCGCTGATCCTGACGCCCACGCGCGAGCTGGCGGACCAGGTCGCCAACAACGTGCGCTCCTACGCGGTGCACACGCCGCTGCGCAGCGCGGTGGTGTTCGGCGGTGTCGACATGAATCCGCAGTCGGACGAACTGCGCCGCGGCGTGGAAATCCTGATCGCGACGCCGGGCCGCCTGCTCGATCACGTCCAGCAGAAGACCACGAACCTGGGTCAGGTGCAGATGCTCGTGCTCGACGAAGCCGACCGCATGCTCGACATGGGCTTCTTGCCCGACCTCCAGCGCATCCTGAACCTGCTGCCGAAGGAGCGTCAGACGCTGCTGTTCTCGGCCACGTTCTCGCCGGAAATCAAGAAGCTCGCCGCGACCTACCTGCGCTCGCCGCAGACGATCGAAGTCGCGCGCAGCAATTCCACGGCCACCAACGTCACGCAGATCGTCTACGAAGTCGCCGAGGGCGACAAGACGGGCGCGGTCGTGCAACTGATTCGCGAGCGCAGCCTCAAGCAGGTGATCGTGTTCTGCAACAGCAAGATCGGCGCGAGCCGTCTCGCGCGTCAGATCGAGAAGCAGGGCATTGTCGCGGCGGCGATTCACGGCGACCGGTCGCAGAGCGAGCGCATGCAGGCGCTCGACGCGTTCAAGCGCGGCGAAATCGAAGCGCTGGTGGCGACCGACGTGGCCGCGCGCGGTCTCGACATCGCCGAACTGCCGGCCGTGATCAACTTCGACCTGCCGTTCAGCGCCGAAGACTACGTGCACCGTATCGGCCGCACGGGCCGCGCGGGCGCCTCGGGCGACGCGCTGTCGCTGTGCAGCCCGAATGAAAAGAAGCAGCTCGCCGACATCGAAAAGCTCATCAAGCGCCCGCTGACGGTCGAGCGCCTGCAAGTCGACACGCCGATCGCGCATCACGAAAACGGCGGCCGCCGCCGCGAGCGCGACGGTTACGAGGCGCGCGGCGAGCGCAGCGAACGTGGCGAACGCACGGACCGCAACGAGCGCAGCGAGCGCGGCGGTCATCGCCGTTCCACCTCGTTCGATCGTCCGCATCATCGTTCGCAACCGGTCGACGACTTCTTCCTGAAGCCCTACGAGCCTTCGCCGGCCGCCCGTTCGAAGGCGGAAGACAACGCGCCGGCCGCGGCCGCCGCGCCGCAAAAGTCCGCGCAGTCGAAGCAGCCGCTCGCGGCGCTGCTGGGCGGTCTGGGATCGTCGTGGCGCAACAAGCCGACGCCTTCGAACTAATCGGGTTGTCGACGCGATAAAAACGGCGTGCCGGAGTTTCCGGCACGCCGTTTTCGCATTGGCGCGCGGCTTTTTACGTCGATGAAGCCGGCAACCGCGCGAGCCGCCGCTGCCATGCCGCGATGGCATCGGCCTGAAACGCTTCGAGCGTCGTGGGCGCGGCGTCGTGCAGGTCGAGCCCGAGATGGCGCGCGGCCGCCACGAGCACGGGCAGCGCCTCGTGCGGGCGCGTGGCGTCGAGCGCCTGCGCGCCCGTCTGCTTGGAGAGCTTTTCGCCGTCGGCGTTATTGACGACGGGCACGTGCAGATACGCGGGCGTGGGCACGCCCAGGCACTGCTGGAGCCAGATCTGCCGCGCGGTGGAGTCGAGCAGGTCCGCGCCGCGCACGATGTGCGTGATGTCCTGCGCCGCGTCGTCGACGACCACGGCGAGCTGATACGCCCATTGGCCATCCGCGCGCAGCAGCACGACATCGCCGACTTCCGTGGCGAGATTCTGCGTTTGCTCGCCTTGCCAGCGGTCGTGAAAGCGGATCAGCGCGGGATTCGGTGCGGCGGCGGGCGCGTCGTTTGGCGCGTCGCCTGCCGCGTCGTCGGGAACCCGCAGACGCCACGCGCGCGCGGGCTTGCCATGCAGGCCGTTGCGGCAGGTGCCGGGATAAATGAGCGTGGTGTTGCGCTGATGCGCGCGCAGTTGCGAATCGGCAATTTCCTTGCGCGTGCAACCGCAGGGGTAGACATGGCCCGCGGCAACCAGCGCGTCGAGCGCCGCGCGGTAGGGTTCGAGCCGCGCGCTTTGCCAGACCGGCGGTTCGTCGGCATGAAAACCGAAGCGTTCGAGCGTGGCGAGAATGCCTGCGGCGGCGCCGGGCACGGTGCGCGGACCGTCGATGTCCTCGATGCGCACGAGCCACGCGCCGCCCTGCGCGCGCGCGTCGAGCCAGCTCGCCAGCGCCGAGACCAGCGAGCCGAAATGCAGCGGCCCGGTGGGCGACGGCGCGAAGCGCCCGCGATAGCTCCGCGCGCTCACGCGTGAATTACGCCGCGGCCGTGCTGGACGCCGATGCCGCGTTTCCGGCGCCTGCGCGCTCGGGGTGGCACGCCGGGCAACTCTTGCCCGCTTCGTAGAGCGGCGAAGCCTGCTCTTCGGGCGTGACCACGGCGCGGCAGGCGAAGCACTGCACGGTGTCGGTCGGCTCGAGTTGCGGATTGACCGCGGTGCGCTGGTCGAACACGAAACAGTCGCCGTGGTAATGCGCGCCGCCCACTTCCTCGAAGTACTTGAGAATGCCGCCTTCGAGCTGATACACGTGCTCGATGCCCACTTCCTTCATGTGGATCGCGGCTTTTTCGCAGCGAATGCCGCCCGTGCAGAACGACACGACCGTCTTGCCTTCGAGGTCGGCGCGGTTCGCTTCGATCACGGCGGGGAATTCGCTGAATTTGTCGATGCGGTAGTCGAGCGCGCGCTCGAACGTACCCACGTCGATCTCGAACGCGTTGCGCGTGTCGAGCATCACGACCGGACGGCCTTCGTCGTCGTGGCCGCGATCGAGCCATTGCTTGAGCACGACCGGCGCCACCGAGGGCGCGCGGCCTTCCTCGGGGCGGATCGCGGGCTTCTTCATCGTGATGATTTCGCGCTTCAGACGCACGAGCATGCGATTGAACGGGCGCGTTTCCGAGAGGCTTTCCTTGAACTGCAAGGTGGCGAACTTGCCCTCGAACAGCGGGTCGTGGTTGATGAAGTCCATGAACGCGCGCACGTTCGGCTCCTCGCCGGCGACGAACAGGTTGATGCCTTCCGGCGCGAGCAGGATCGTGCCCCGCAAATCGAGCGCCTGGCAGCGCGCGAGCACGAGCGGGCGCCATTCGACGGTGTTGTCGAGCGTGGCGAACTGATAAGCGGACAGATTGAGAATACGCATGATGCAACGTGTAAAGCGCTCGAAACGGGCCCGCGGCGGGCTGTGGAGCGCGCGTGAAAACCGGTGCCGGACGCGCTCGAATCCCGCCCGCGGACGACAAAAAGGGGCAGGGCGCGCGCCGGACGCAATCCGCTATTATCCCTCAATCGCGAGGGTTGCCGCCTGCGCGCAACCTCGGGCGATATGCCGCGGGTCTGTGCTCGCGCAAGGCCTTGTCCGTTCGGCCAACGTTGCGCCGCCACTGCGGGCGGCGGGCAAAATCGCGTGACCGTAGAGGTACAATCTCGTCCATGTCAGATCCCCGCTTCGTCCATCTCCGCGTCCATTCCGAATTCTCGATTGCCGACGGCATCGTGCGTCTCGACGACCTCGTCAAGGCGGCGGCCAAAGACGGTCAGGGCGCGCTCGCGCTCACCGACCTCGGCAACGCTTTCGGCCTCGTCCGTTTCTACCAGGAAGCCCGCGGCAAAGGGGTCAAACCCATTGCCGGCTGCGACGTCTGGATCATGAATCCCGACGACCGCGACAAGCCTTCGCGCCTGTTGCTGCTCGTGAAGGACAAGCGCGGCTACCTGAACCTGTGCGAACTGCTCTCGAAGGCGTGGCTCACGAACCAGTATCGCGGCCGCGCCGAAGTCGACGTCGCGTGGCTCGAAGCGGGTCTCGGCGAAGGGCTGCTCGCGCTCTCGGGCGCGCAGCAGGGCGACGTGGGTCTCGCGCTCGCGGCGGGCAACGTGGAAAGCGCGAAGCGTCATGCGCAACGCTGGGCCACGCTGTTCCCGAACGGCTATTACATCGAACTGCAACGCTGCGGCCAGCCGGGCGCGGAGCAGTATATCGAGCAGGCGGTGGCGCTCGCGTCGCAGCTGAAGCTGCCCGTGGTCGCCACGCATCCCATGCAGTTCATGACCGACGAGGAATACACCGCGCACGAAGCGCGCGTGTGCATCTCGGAGGGCGACATTCTCGCGAATCCGCGCCGCCAGAAGCGCTTCACGACCGACCAGCGTTTTCGCACCCAGCAAGAAATGGCCGCGCTGTTCGCGGACCTGCCCTCGGCGGTCGCGAACACCATCGAAATCGCCAAGCGCTGCAACCTCACGCTCGAACTCGGCAAGCCCAAGCTGCCGCTCTTTCCTACGCCCGACGGCATGTCGCTCGACGACTACCTCGTGCAACTCTCGAAGGAAGGGCTCGAGCAGCGCCTCGAACAGCTGTTCCCGCAGCAAGCCGAACGCGACGCACAGCGCGAGACGTACTACGCGCGGCTCGACTTCGAGTGCGGCACCATCATCAAGATGGGCTTCCCGGGCTACTTCCTGATCGTCGCGGACTTCATCAACTGGGCGAAGAACAACGGCGTGCCGGTCGGGCCGGGCCGGGGCTCGGGCGCGGGCTCGCTGGTCGCCTACGCGCTCGGCATTACCGACCTCGACCCGCTGCGCTACAACCTGCTGTTCGAACGCTTCCTGAATCCGGAACGCGTGTCGATGCCCGACTTCGACATCGACTTCTGCCAGCACGGCCGCGACCGCGTCATTCAGTACGTGAAGGAGAAGTACGGCGCGGACGCCGTCTCGCAGATCGCCACCTTCGGCACCATGGCGGCGAAGGCGGCGGTGCGCGACATCGGCCGCGTGCTCGACCTCGGCTACAACTTCACCGACGGCGTGGCCAAGCTCATTCCGTTCAAGCCGGGCAAGCACGTCACCATCGCCGACGCGATGAAGGAAGAGCCGCTCCTGCAGGAGCGCTACGACAACGAAGACGAAGTGCATCAGCTGCTCGATCTCGCGCAGCTCGTGGAAGGTCTCACGCGTAACGTGGGCATGCACGCGGGCGGTGTGCTGATCGCGCCGGGCAAGCTCACGGACTTCTGCCCGCTCTACACGCAGGGCGACGAAAGCGGCGTGGTGAGCCAGTACGACAAGGACGACGTGGAAGCCGTCGGCCTCGTGAAGTTCGACTTTCTGGGCCTGACCACGCTCACGATTCTCGACTGGGCCGAGCGCTACATTCGCCGTCTCGACCCGTCGAAGGAAAACTGGTCGCTCGCGCAGGTGCCGCTCGACGACCCGGCGTCGTTCTCGATCCTCAAGAAAGCGAATACGGTCGCCGTGTTCCAGCTGGAAAGCCGCGGCATGCAAGGCATGCTGAAAGACGCGCAGCCCGACCGCTTCGAGGACATCATCGCGCTCGTGGCCTTGTACCGTCCGGGCCCGATGGACCTGATCCCGAGCTTCTGCGCGCGCAAGCACGGCCGCGAAGTGGTGGAGTACCCCGACCCGCGCGTCGAACCGGTTCTGAAAGAGACCTACGGCATCATGGTCTATCAGGAACAGGTGATGCAGATGGCGCAGATCATCGGCGGCTACTCGCTCGGCGGCGCCGATTTGCTGCGTCGCGCGATGGGCAAGAAGAAGCCCGAGGAAATGGTCAAGCACCGCGAAATCTTCGCGGAAGGCGCGGCCAGGAACGGCCTCACGCGCGAGAAAGCCGACGAAACCTTCGACTTGATGGAAAAGTTCGCGGGCTACGGCTTCAACAAGTCGCACGCGGCCGCCTACGCCTTGCTCGCCTATCACACGGCGTGGCTGAAGGCGCACCATCCGGCGGAATTCATGGCGGCCAATATGTCGCTCGCCATGGACGACACCGACAAGGTGAAGATCCTGTTCGAAGATTGCCTCACGAACGGCATGAAGGTGTTGCCGCCCGACGTGAACGCCTCGGCGTATCGCTTCGAGCCGGTCGCCGACGCCAACGTGGCCGAAGGCAGGCGCTCGCGCACGATCCGCTACGGTCTGGGCGCGATCAAGGGCAGCGGCCAGAACGCCATCGAAGAAATCTTGCGCGCGCGCGAAGAAGGCGGTCCGTTCAAGGACCTGTTCGACTTCTGCGAGCGCATCGACCGCCGTCTCGTGAATCGCCGCACGATCGAGGCCATGATCCGCGCGGGCGCGCTCGACTCGATCCACGCGAATCGCGCGCAATTGCTCGCCTCCGTTTCCATGGCGATGGAGGCCGCCGAGCAGGCGAGCGCCAACGCCATGCAGGCGGGTCTCTTCGACATGGGCGACGCGCCGCTGGCGGCGCACGAACTCGTCGACGAACCCGCGTGGGACGACAAGCGCCGGCTCCAGGAAGAAAAGGGCGCGCTCGGTTTCTATCTTTCGGGCCACCTGTTCGACGCGTACAAGGACGAGGTGCGCCGCTTCGTGCGCCAGAAGATCGGCGAACTCAAGGAGGGCCGCGACAAGCTGGTCGCGGGCGTGATCGCCTCGTTGCGCACGCAGATGACCCAGCGCGGCAAGATGCTGATCGCGCTGCTCGACGACGGCACCGGTCAGTGCGAAGTGACGGTGTTCAACGAGCAGTACGAGGCGCACAAGGCGCTCTTCAAGGAAGACGAGCTGCTGGTGGTGCAGGGCGGCGCGCGTAACGACGCGTTCACGGGCGGCATCCGCTTCACGGTGGACACGGTGATGGATCTCGAGCGCGCGCGCAGCCGCTACGCGCAGGCCGTGAAGGTGCAGATGAACGGCAACGCCAACGCGCTCGCGCTGCGCAGCGTGCTCGAAGCGTACCGCGCCAAACCCGACGACTCGCTGCCGGCGCCGGTGGCCGAAACGCGTGGGCGCGGCGGCCGCGATGGCGGCGGTTTCGGCGGCGGCCGTGGCCGCGAGCGCGAACAGGTCGTGATTCCGAATGGCCTCGCCGTGCAGATCGTTTATCGCAACGACCGCGCGGAAGGCGAGGTGCGCCTCGGCGACGCCTGGCGCGTCAAGCCCACCGACGACCTGCTCGCGGCCCTGCGCGGCGAGTTCGCCGGCAGCTCGATCGAAATCGTTTATTGATCCTGCAAAGCCGGCGCACGCGCGTTAGCCGTGCCCGTCAGGCGCGCGGCTTCCCGCTTCGGTGAGCCGCGCGAGTTTCAGAAAGCGGTAATACACGGTCTCCGCGTTGAACACCGCAATCTGAAACCCGGCGCGGCCGTCGAGAAACCCCGCCCGCAGCACATAGGTGCGCACGAACGCCCACGCCCCGCGCGCCACGGCCTTGCCGAAGCTGCCGCGCTTGCCGCTTGCCGCGCGCTGGCGCGCGCCCGCGCTCGAGTAGGCGTCCAGCTTGCGCAACACCGCGTCGAAGTCCTCGTACGAGTAGTGCAGCAGTTTGCCCGTAATGCGTTGCGCGTTCGCCTCGAACACGAGCCGCTCGTGCACGAGATCGTCGGAGAAACGTGCCGTGCCGCGCTTGAAAAGGCGCGGAATCCAGTCGGGATACCAGCCGCTGTGGTGAATCCACGCGCCGCAGAAGCTCGACAGGCGGTCCACGGCGTAGACGTCGGCGGCGGGCGCGGCAAGTGCGGCGCGAATCGAGGCGGCCAGTTCCGGCGATACGACTTCGTCGGCGTCGATCGACAGGACCCAGTCCATGCCGAGCGCGTCGAGCGCATCGAGCGCGCGGTTTTTCTGCGGGCCGAAGCCGGGCCAGTCGGGCGTTTCAAGCACACGAGCGCCGTGTGCGCGAGCGATGTCGAGCGTGGCGTCGGTGCTGCCGCTGTCGAGCACCACGACGGTGTCGGCGAACGCGACCGAGTCGAGGCATTGCGCGAGCCGTGCCGCCGCGTTCTTCGTGATGATGGCGACGCCGAGCGTGGTGTGTGTCATGCGGGCTGGAAGCGGGAATGCGGTAGGGAAGGCGGGTGCCGTGCGTGCTGCGGTATCGGGTGCGGTATCGAGTGCATCTAGCGCATTTAGCGCCTTTGGTGCCGCGTTACGTTGATCGGCCGGTGTCACGCCGCGCCCGCAAGTATACACAGCCCGCGCGGGCCACCCGGCGCGGCGGCATGCCCCGGCCTCGCCAGGGCGGCGGCTGGCAGCCCCACCGGCCGGGCTCCATGGCGCGGCGGCCGGGTGCGCCGAGCATATACAATGCGTAACCCCGTGCCAGTCTCCGACAGGCGGCGCATAGCCCGCCGGGTCGAATTTGCCGGTCCCGTTTCCGAAGTTCGTAGCACTAACGCCTTATTTCAGAGGATGCCTTGAGCGAGAAGCCCCTCCAGTCCACACTCAGCAAGCCCATCGGCGGCACTACGGCGTCGAGCCCGATGTCGGTCGGCCGGCGGCTGTGGCCCTATCTGAAGCCGCTCCTCGGCGTGTCGATCGGCGCCATTCTCACGCTGGCGCTGGTGGCCGCGACCGAAGCCGGCATTCCGGCGTTGCTCAAGCCGCTGCTCGATCACGGCTTCGGCACCAAGGGCAGCCCGAGCGCGAAATGGATCGTGCCCGTGGCCGTGATCGGCCTCGCGCTCGTGCGCGGCCTCGCGCAATACGCGTCCGGCTATTTGCTGCAGTACGTGTCCAATCGCATCCTGCTCGAACTGCGTCTGAAGATGTTCGAGCGCATGATCCACGCGAGCGTCGGTTTCTTCCAGCGCGAGACGGCGAGCACCGTCATCAACGCCATCGTGTTCGAGGTCAACCAGATCCTCAACGTGCTGATGGGCGTGCTCGTCACCGCCGTGCGCGACTCGCTCACGGTGATCTTCCTGCTCGGCTATCTGTTCATCCTGAACTGGCGGCTCACGCTGATCGTCGCCGTGCTGCTGCCCGCCATCGGCTGGCTCGTCAGCAAGATCAACCGGCGGCTGCGCCGCCTGAATCGCGAGCATCAGATCCTCACCAACGATCTCTCGTACATCGTCGAAGAAACGGTGGGCGGCTACAAGGTCGTCAAGGTTCACAACGGCGAGCAATACGAGATCGATCGCTTCACTTCGCTCAGCAAGCGCCTGCGCGGCTACCAGATGCGCATGACGATCTCGGGCGGTCTCGCGCAGCCGCTCACGCAGTTCCTGGCCTCGATCGCGCTCGCCATCGTCATTACCATCGCCGTGGTGCAGGCGTCGCACGATCAGACCACGGTGGGCGGCTTCGTCGCCTTCGTCACGTCGATGCTGCTCGTGATCTCGCCGCTCAAGCATCTGATCGACGTGAACCAGCCGCTCCAGCGCGGCGTGACGGCGGCCGAACTGATCTTCGGTTTGATCGACGAACCGGCCGAGCCCGAAGGCGGCGGCCAGCCGCTCGAGCGCGCGCGCGGCGAGATCGAGTTTCGCAACGTGTCGTTCGGTTACGGCGACGCCTCGCGCAAGATTCTCGACAGCGTGACGCTGCGCGTGGCGCCGGGCGAAATGGTGGCGCTCGCGGGTCCTTCGGGCAGCGGCAAGACCACGCTCGTGAACCTTCTGCCGCGCTTTTTCGACCCCACGGGCGGCCAGCTTCTGGTGGACGGCGTGCCGCTCGCCGACTACGGCATTCACGCGCTGCGCAGCCAGATCGCCATGGTGAGCCAGGACGTCGTGCTGTTCAACGACACCGTGGCGAACAACGTCGCGTATGGCCAGACGGCCGACCGCGAGCGCGTGCAGAAGGCGCTCGAGGCGGCCAACCTGTGGGACACGATCGCGGCGCTGCCCGAAGGCATCGACACGCTGGTGGGCGACAACGGCATGAAGCTCTCGGGCGGTCAGCGTCAGCGTCTCGCCATCGCGCGCGCCATCTACAAGGACGCGCCTATCCTGATTCTCGACGAAGCCACCTCGGCGCTGGATTCGGAGTCGGAGCGCCACGTGCAGGCCGCGCTCGAAACGCTCATGAAGGGCCGCACGACGCTCGTGATCGCGCACCGTCTTTCGACCATCGAGCGAGCCGACCGCATTCTGGTGATGGAAGCGGGGCGCATCGTCGAGCGCGGCACGCACCGCGAACTGCTCGCGCAGGAAGGCTTGTACGCGCACCTGCATCGCATCCAGTATCAGCAAGGCGCGGCGTAAGCGCGATCTGCGCACGACATAAAGCGGCGTGCGCGACATGAAAAAGGCGACCCGAAGGTCGCCTTTTTTATTGCTGCAACAGTCTTGGATGCAGCAGGTCAGAGCCTGCTGTCGTCGCTGCGACGGCTGTAGAGCAGAATGCCGCTCAGCAGCACGAACAGGCTGCCTTCGGTGAAGTTGAGCAGCAACGAGTTCGCGAAGCAACCGGCCACGAACGCGAGCAGGTAGCCGAAGATCAGCGTGCGCGCGAGCGGCTCCACGCGCTTGCACTCGCGATACAGCGCGACGAGCAGCCAGACGAACAGCGCCACGCCGATCACGCCGAGCTGCACCGCCATCAGCAGGAATTCGTTGTGCGGATTGCCAACCATGACGGCCCGCGCGCCAGTCTGATTTTTCGTGAGGCGCTCGAACTCGGGCAGCACGCTGCCCACGCCATAACCCGCCACCGGACGGTGCACGAACAGGTCGACGCTGCGGCGATAGAACTCGAGGCGCACGCCCGCCGAAGTGTCTTCGTTCTTCGTTTCGAAGGTGGTGATTTCCTGACCCGTGTCGGCGAGACGCGAGTCCTTGGCCGTGAACGCGTAGTACGCGAGGCCCACGCACGCGACGATGCAGGCGAGCGTCGCGGCCACGCGGATGCCGCCGGCGCGCGCGCTGCGCAGATGCGCGAGCTGCCACACGATGAAGAGCGCGATGTAGAGCAGCGCGACGACCTGCCCCGTGCGCCCCTGCAGCACGAACAGCACGTTGACGAGCGCGAGCAGGGCGTTGAGATACAGCAACCCGCGCCACGCGGGCCTGTGCATCGTGCGGCCGAGCGCCACCGAGAGATACACGAGGTAGGCCATCATCAGGCCGCCCGAGATGTGATCCTTGAACACCCATGGCTTGCTGACCGGACCTTGCGTGCCGTGCATCGGCCCGACGGCGGTCCAGCCGAAGAAGTTCGTGTAGGTCAGCACCATGGCCAGGGTGAGCGGGGCGAACAGCGCCCAGATCGCCGCGCCGCCCCATTTCGAACTGCCATCGCCCTGGAACACGAGCAGCATGATGGGGAACAGCAGCAGCTTGCGGTACTTCATGAGGAAGTTGACCGCCTCGTTCATGCTCGCCGTGGTGTAGAGGAGGCTCAGTGCGAGCGCGACGAACAGCACGATGGCCGCGACGCTGGTGGGTGACTTGCCGATCTTGCGCAACGCGCGCCATGCCTCGGGCGAACAGATGGCGAACAGGAGCACGAGCGCACTCGCGAGATTCACGCCGGCCGTGGACACGGGCACGGCCGCGAGCGTGAGTACCGCCGAAAACCGGGCGCACAGCAGGGGCCACGATTCCACCCGCGCCGGCCGGCTTCGATCGGAGAGCGTCATTTGCATACGTTACGGTTCCTTCCTGATGCTGTTGCAGGCCGAGGCCTCAAGCCATTGCGTGGCCGTGGTAAAACTGGGCGCGGCGCTCGAGCGCGCTGCGCGAATAAAGCGACTCGACCGTGCGCCGCGCCTGGGCGCCGATCTTCGCGCGCAGCAGCGGTTGCGCGAGCAACCGCTGCATGATCTCGCGCGCTTCCTGAGTCGTGTCGAAGAGGAAACCGTTTTCGCCGTGACGAATGCTGTTCGCGTAGCCGCCGCGCCGGTGGCACACCACCGGCAGACCGCACGCCATCGCCTCGAACACCACGCGCCCGAAGGTTTCGACGTGACTACCCGTGCGGTAGTAAAACACATCCAGTGAGCGCAGGAAATCGACTGCAGCCCTTGCTCCCTCGGGCAACAGTTCGAGGTGCGGATTCGCCTCGATCTGATCCGCGAGACACGAGGCGCCCTGCAGTTTCACGTCCGCGCCCGCGGCCATCCACTCGCGGTAGAGCGCGAGATCTTCGGGGTCGTGCTTGGCGAGCGTGTCGCGGCTCAGACGGCCGATCACGGGACGGCTGCGCCGGTGCGGCTGCGCGGCGGGCGTGAAGCGCGCGATGTCGATGGGCGAAGGATGGATCACGCCTGGCGTGTCGAGCAGCGTTTTCTGGAACTCGGAGATGAACACGTACTCCGTTTTCGGCCAACGCAGCAACGGCGGATGTTGCGACGTCAACGGCAGAATCTTCGGATGAAACGTGTTGAACACGTAGATGAGCCGTTGCGGCGCCGGCACGACGAGCGGCCAGAGCCGGTTGCGCCAGTGCGCGCCCACGAACACATAGGTCCCGCCATCGGGGATCGACGGGGAATCGGCGGCGTTGCCGAGCCGGCCGCGCGCCGCTTGCCCGAGCGTGATGCGCTCGATGCCGTGCGTTTCGCGCAACGCGGCCGGGCTGCGCGACGAGGTCGCCCAGAGCTTCACTTCGCCATGCGCGCGCAACTGCTCCGCGAGCGCGAGCGCTTCGGACTCGCTGCCGCCGTGCGGATTCAGGAATCCGTTGAAGAGATGAATGACCCGATTCGCCATGTCGTATTCGATGATGTGTGGCCTCTGGCTCGAGTGTGGGGACAGCCGGGCCGGTGTGCGCGCTTGAGCCAGGCCTTAAGCCGGCGGCGACTTGGATGAGGTCGGTAGCTGCTGGAGATACACCTGTTCCGTCTGATCGATGAAATCCTGCTGCGAGAACTCGCGCTCGGCCTTCGCGCGCGCCCGCACGCTCATCGCGCCGAGCTGGCCGCGCTGCGCGAGAATGCGCGCGAGCGTGCCGCTGAGCGCGGGCGGGTCGTGCGGCGGGACGATCCAGCCATCCACGCCGTCCTCGATGTTCTCGGGCAGACCGGCATAGCGCGCGACGATCACGGGCTTGCCCATCGCCATCATTTCGCGGCACGCGAACGACACCGTTTCGATCGCGTACGACACCACGAAACCCACGTCGAAGGCGCGCACGTAAGACTTCACGTCCTCAACGAAACCTTCCACGCGCACCTGCTCCCGCATGCCGAGCGCGTCGATCTCGCGCCACTGCTCCTCGCTGGGCTCGGTGCCCACCACGACGATCGTGCACGCGTCGCGCGCCTCGCGCGGCAGCGCGGCCACGGCGGCGATCATGTCCATCGTGCCCTTGTACCAGTCGAAGCCGGTGACCGTGCCGAGCACGAGCTGGCCGGCGCCTGCTTCGCCGAGCAGCATGGCGCGTGCCGCCAGCGTTTCCGCCGCGCTGGCGGGCTGGAATGCGTCGATGTCGACGCCGTTCTTGACCACGGTGACGGGTTTGCCGCCGTACACGGAATCGCGCACGAACGTGGCCGTCGAATCCGAGACGGCGATCACGGCGTCGGTCGCGCGCGTGGCGCGCACGCGCGTGAGAAAGTCGGTCTTGATCGCGATCGAGTTGTGCTTGGTCCAGACCACGCGCGGGCGCGTGCCTTTCATGCCCATCATCGCGAACATCAGCAGGCGATGGTCGGGCGAGCCGTTCACGTGCACGACGTCGAAGCGTTCGCGTTCGAGCAGCGCGCGCAGTGCGCGCCACGCGGGCACCATGCGGCGCACGTCCTTGAGCTTGGCGGGAAATTCGAACGGCAACGCGTGGACGCCCGGCATCGCGCTCACGTGGGCGTAAAGCCGGCTCGTGGCGGGCGCCGCGACATAGACCTGATGGCGCACCGCGAGGCCGCGAGCGATGACGCCCACATAGGTGTCGTGACCGCCGCCGCGGCCGTAGTGGAAATTGGTCAGCAGGATTTTCAAACAGGGACTCCTGCCCGGCGCCATGCTTCGGCTTGCCTCGCATCGCGCCGCGTCGCGTTGTGACGGCGAGGGCTGCGAATGGCTGCGTAGGGCCAGATGAACGCGATGTCGGTCCGGGCGGTCAAGGGCGTCCGATTTTAACTCATCGACCCCACGGAACGCCGATTCGTTCGGGCCCCGAGCGTGCTTGTGCACGTTTTTTGCTGCGGCGTGGCCGCAATGCGCTGACGTATAATCGCGGGCTACGTCGAAAGCGGCGTCCGCGGGCGTGAGCCGGCGGCGTCTCGCAGCGGTTTTCAGCCGTTTTTGCCGCGTTTTCCCGCAGTTTTGCGCCGCTTTCGCGTTCATCCGCTTTTTTATCCGTTACGCATCGCTTCGGGCATGGAACGCATTCTCATAGTCAAAGTCACGTCGATGGGCGACATCGTCCATGGCCAGCCCGTCGTGGCGGATTTGCATCGTGCCTTTCCCGGCGTGCAGGTCGACTGGGCCGCCGACGCGGCCTTCTCCGACATCCTCAGCTGGAACCCCGATATCGGCCGCGTGCTGTGCGCGCCGCTGCGCCGCTTCAAGCGCGCGCGCAGCCTCGACGATCTGAAAGCGATCGCGGCCTCGATCGGCGAACTGCGCGCCGTGAAATACGACGCCATTCTCGATCTGCACGGCGTGTACAAGAGCGCGATCATCGCGTTTCTGGCGCGCGGGCGCGTGACCTACGGCTATCGGCGCGAGAGTCTCGGCGAGGCGGGCGCGGCGTTCGCCTATAACCGGCGCTATCCGCCGCGCGAGGACCTGCTCGCGTGGGAAGGGCTGCGCAAGACCGTGGGCGACACCTTCGGCTATGCGATCGACAGCGCGCCCGACTTCGGCCTCGTCGTGCCGAAGCCCGCCGCGCCGCTCGCGGGCGCCGTGCACGCGCCTTACGCGATGCTGTTCCACGCAACCTCCAGCGACGAAAAGAAATGGCCCGCGGCGCACTGGCACCGCGTGGGCGCGCACCTGCGCGAGCGCGGCCTGACCGCGTTGCTGCCGTGGGGCTCGGAAGCGGAGCGCCGCGAAGGCGAGGCGATCGCGGCGGGCATTCCCGGCGCGGTCGTCCTGCCGAAGCTTTCGGTGACGGAAGTCGCGCAGCACATCGACGCGGCGGCGCTCGTGGTCGGCACGGACACGGGTTTCGTCCACCTCGCGAGCGCCGTGGGCCGTCCCACGGTGATGATTTTCACGGCCACCTCGGTGCGCCACTTCGGCATCAACGTACCGGGCCGCTCGATGTCGCTCGGCGACGCGGGCCGTCCGGCCGAAGTCGACGAAGTCTGCGCGGCCATCTCTTCGGTGCTGCCCGCGTCCGGCGCGGCCACGCCGCTCAGCTCCAGCGCGGGCTGATCGCACGCGTTCCCCGCTCGCGCGGCGCATCGCATTACCGTTGCGCATTGCCGTTTGGGCATTGCCGATTGCGCATTGCCATTTCGCCGCGCGGCGCTTCCTCTGGCTCCTCCCCAATGCCCGCCCGGCGCCCGGCCGAAGGCGCGCTCACGCCCGTACCACGTGGCTTGCGGCGATTTTGCCGGTTTCTGGAACATTGCTTTAGAGGATTAGGGGTTAACCCTAGGGTATGACGCGCCTAGACTGCGTGCATCGGTCATCTGCACACAACGTCGCATCGAGACCGCTTCAGTCCCATGGAGGTCATCTCATGAAGTCCCTGATCCAAACCGTCGCCGCCGCTGCCGCCCTTGCCGCGCTCGTGGCGCCCGCCGCCGCGTTCGCGCAATCGTCGACCATCACGCGCGCCCAGGTTCGCGCCGAACTCGTGCAGCTCCAGCAAGCCGGCTACCGCGTGGGCGAGGGCGACAACGCGCACTATCCCGAAGCGATCCAGGCCGCCGAAGCGAAGGTCGCCGCGATGAACGGCGCCAACACGGGTTATGGCGGCGCCGCGAACGCGTCGCAGTCGGGCGGCCGCGGCTCGGTGTCGAGCGCGGACTGGAACACGATGTACTCGCGCTAAGCCTGAAACGCTGCACGTAACATTTCGCGCCTTGTCCGCTGCAAGCGGGCCGGGCGCGCGCTTACCTCCGCCATCGGCCTGTCGATGGCTTGACCCGGCCGCTCGAACTTCGGGCGGCCGGGTGCTTTTTCCGGCGAGACGGGATGCGGTTGGATTGCGCGCCTCAGGCGAGACGCGATGCTTCCGGCGTTTCGATTGTCGATGCCGTGCCCGGCGCCGCATCGATTCGCGCGAGCAGGGTTTGCGCTTGCGCGAGCGGGTCGCCCGCCATCGGATGAAACGCGAAGTGCAGCGACTTCGCGAGCTTCGCATAGTGGCGGCGCGTGCTGCGCGCATAGGCGGGATCGTAATGCTCGGCCACCAGCGCTTCCGACAACGCCGTACGACGGTCCTCGCTGAGCAGCGCGCACCAGTTCGCGACGCGTTCGCGCCCATGCAGCGGCGTGAGTTTCACCAGTTGCTCGCGGAACGCGTCCCGATCGTCGAGCAGGTGCCCGTATTCTTCCAGCAGCAGCGCCACGCGTTCCTCGCGCTCGACGTCCACCACCACGCACGGCGCGTCGTGAATGCGCTCGACGAGCGCGAGCGGCAGCGTGATCGCGCCAATGCGCTTGCTCTCCGCCTCGACGAACACCGGCTGCGCGGCGTCGAAACCGCGCAGCGTTTGCAGCAGCGCCGTATCGAACGACTTCTGCGTGGGTTGCGCGCGCGTGGGCAGCGCGCCGAGCAGCGAGCCGCGATGCGCAGCGAGACCTTCGAGATCGAGCGTTTGCGCGCCGGCGTTGCCGAGCGCGTTCAGCAGGCGCGTCTTGCCGCTGCCCGTGGGGCCCGCGAGCACGACGTAGCGAAGCGCGCCGGGCAGCGCGCCGAGCGCTTCGAGCACGCTGTGCCGGTACGCCTTGTAGCCGCCTTCGAGCTGCCGCGCGCGCCAGCCGATCATGTTGAACATTGCCGTCATCGAGCCGGAGCGCTTGCCGCCGCGCCAGCAATAGATGAGCGGCCGCCAGTTGCGCGGCCGGCCGGCGAAGGTCGTGTCGAGATGACGGGCGATGTTGCGCGCGGCGAGCGCGGCGCCCACGCGCGTGGCGTCGAACGGCGACTCGCGATACATCGTACCCACGAGCACGCGCTCCTCGTTGCTGAGCACGGGGGCATTGAGTGCGCCGGGCACGTGGTCGTCGGCAAATTCGAGCGGCGTTCTCACGTCCACGATTTCGTCGAACTCGCCGAGATGCTCGATGGTGACGCGCTGGTGATTCACACTGCGGGGCTCCGGTGTTGCGAGGGCGGGCGACGATGCGTGCTACATCAGCACGATGTCGTATTGCTCCTGGCTCAGATTCGACTCCACCTGCAACGACACTGGCTTGCCGATGAAGTCGATCAGCATGGCCAGATGCTGCGACTCTTCCTCGAGGAACAGGTCGATGACCTGCTGCGACGCCACCACGCGAAATTCCCGCGGATTGAACTGGCGCGACTCGCGCAGAATCTCGCGCAGCACGTCGTAGCAGACGGTGCGCGGCGTCTTCACCTGACCTTTGCCGAGGCAGGTCGGGCACGGTTCGCACAGCACATGCGCGAGCGATTCGCGCGTGCGCTTGCGCGTCATCTCCACGAGCCCGAGTTGCGAGAAGCCGTTCACGGTCACGCGCGTGCGGTCGCGCGAAAGCGCCTTCTTGAGTTCGCCGAGTACCTGGTCGCGATGCTCGACGTTCTCCATGTCGATGAAGTCGATGATGATCACGCCGCCGAGATTGCGCAGCCGCAACTGGCGCGCAATGGTGTGTGCCGCTTCGAGATTGGTCTTGAAGATCGTGTCGTCGAAGTTGCGCGCGCCCACGTAGCCGCCCGTGTTCACGTCGATGGTGGTCATCGCCTCGGTCTGGTCGATCACGAGGTAACCGCCCGATTTGAGGTCCACGCGGCGCGACAGCGCGCGCTGGATCTCGGCCTCGATGTTGTAGAGGTCGAACAGCGGCCGCTCGCCCGTGTAGTGATGCAGCTTGGGCGAAACGGCCGGCGTGAATTCGGCGGCGAATTCGCTGAGCTTCTGGAAGGTCTCGCGCGAATCGACCTGGATGCGCGAGGTCTCGTCGTTGACGAAATCGCGCAGCACGCGCTGCGCGAGACTCAGGTCCTGATAGAGCAGGCTGGTCGCGGGCAGGCGCTGGCCTTGCGCGAGGATCGTCGCCCAGGTCTTGCGCAGATACGCGACGTCCGCGGCGAGTTCTTCGCTCGTGGCGTCTTCGGCGATCGTGCGCACGATATAGCCGCCTTTTTCGTCGGCGGGCAAGACGGCGGTCAGGCGCGCGCGCACGGCTTCGCGCTCGGCCTCGCTCTCGATCTTCTGCGAGATGCCGATATGCGGCTCCTGCGGCAGATACACGAGCGTGCGGCCCGCGATGCTCACCTGCGTGGAGAGCCGCGCGCCCTTCGTGCCGATCGGATCCTTCACGACCTGCACCATGAGCGTTTGCCCTTCGAACACGGTCTTTTCGATCGGCTGATGGTGGGCGTTCGTATGCGTTTCGCCCGCAATGCGCGGATGCCAGATGTCGGCGACATGCAGGAACGCGGCGCGCTCGAGCCCGATGTCGATGAACGCCGACTGCATGCCGGGCAGCACGCGCACGACCTTGCCGAGATAGACGTTGCCGACGCGGCCGCGCGACAGCGTGCGCTCGACGTGAAGCTCCTGCACGGCGCCCTGCTGGACCAATGCGACGCGTGTCTCCTGCGGCGTGACGTTGATCAGGATTTCTTCGTTCATGGTGTTATTGGAAGTCGATGCCCGCGGCGCGCAGGAGGGCGGCCGTTTCGAATAATGGCAAACCCATGATACCCGAATAGGACCCGTCAATTCGCTCTACGAACTCTGCCGCGCGGCCCTGAATGCCGTACGCGCCGGCCTTGCCCAACGGCTCGCCGCTCGCGACGTAGCGCGCGAGCGCGGCGGGCAGCAGCGGCGCGAAGCGCACGCGCGAACGCGAGAGCGCGACCGGCAGGCACACGCCTTCGGCGTTCACCACGGCCACGGCCGTGAAGACCTCGTGTTCGCGGCCCGCGAGGCGTTCGAGCATCGCGTAGGCGTCGGCGGCGTCGTGCGGTTTGCCGAGAATGTGACCGTCGATGGAGACCGTGGTGTCGGCGGTGAGGATCGGCGCGTGGCGGTGCGCCCCGGCCACGAGGCGTGCGCGCGCGGCGTCGGCCTTCGCGGCGCACACGCGCTCGACGTAGACATCGGCGCGCTCGCCGGGCAGCACGGCTTCGAGCGCTTCGGCGTCTTCGTCGGGGCGCGGCAGCAGCAGTTCGAAGCGCACGCCGAGCTGCTGGAGCAGTTCCTGGCGGCGCGGGCTTTGGGAGGCGAGATAGACGAACGGATAGAGCGCGGAATCAGGCATCGGAGCGTCTTCGGCGAGTTGGGTCGCGAGCGGGTCGCGAGTGGGTCAATCGGGCGCGATCGGCGCGTGGGTTTCGAACCGGACCGATTGTGTCGATCCGGCTCGCGAACAGCGGTGCGTCACTTACGCGGCGCGCGTCCGTCGCTCGCGCCATCGGGGCGCCGGAATGCCGTGCCCCGCACCCGCGACGAAGGCGGCGCGGGCGGAGCGAACGTAGCGACGCGAGCCCGGCGCGGCGAACCGGCTTACACGCGATGATAGGGGTGATTCTGCGTGATGGTCCAGGCGCGGTAAAGCTGCTCGGCGAGCAGCACGCGCACCATCGCATGCGGCAGCGTGAGGGAGGAGAGGCGCAGCAGCGTGTCGGCGCGCGACTTCAGCTCGGGGTCGAGGCCGTCCGCGCCGCCGATCAGGAACGCCACGTCGCGGCCGTCCTGCTGCCACAGCGGCAGTGCCTTCGCGAGCTGCATCGTGGTCCAGTCCTTGCCGCGCTCGTCGAGCGCGACGAGGCGCGCGTTCTTCGGCAGCGCGGCCTCGATGCGCGTGCGCTCGGCGGCCATCACGCTTTCGGCCGAACGGCCCGACGAGCGCTGCTCGGGCTTCACCTCGCGCAACTCGATGCGCAGCTCGGGCGGCATGCGCTTCGTGTATTCCTCGAAGCCCTCGGCGATCCAGTCCGGCATCTTGTGGCCGACGGCGACGATATGCAGTTTCATCGTACGTACGCGATTGCTGGCGGCGCGGCCGCGCTTACTTCGCGCTCTTGCGCGCGGCGGTCTTGCGGGCCGGCTTCTTCACGGCCGGCGCGGCGTCTTCTTCGTCGTCCTCGTCGTCGAGCGGCTCGCTCGGACGCGCGCCCGCGAAGCCCGTGTTGCCCGTGAGCTTCAGACGCACCGGCTTGTCGCCCCAGATTTCCTCGAGGTTGTAGTACTGGCGCAGCGCGGGCTGGAGGATGTGCACGACGGCGTCGCCGCAATCCACGAGCACCCATTCGCCGATGTCCTCGCCTTCCGTGCTGACGATGTCGCCGCCGGCTTCCTTGACGCTTTCACGCACGCTGGAGGCGAGCGCCTTGGTCTGGCGGTTCGAGGTGCCGCTCGCGACGATCACGCGGTCGAACAGTTCGGTCAGATGGCTGGTGTTGAAGACCTTGATGTCCTGTGCCTTGACGTCTTCGAGCGCGTCGACGATGACGCGTTGCAGTTTGCGAATATCCATGGTTACCCGTGATGCGAATAGAGATGATGTTGAAGGATATAGTCCCACACGGCTGCCGGAAGCTTGTCGGCGGCTGTGCCGGAACGTTGCCGCGCGGCCACGCAGGCGGGCAGCGCACGGCGGATTTCGGTGGCTGAAACGTCGAGCGCGAGCGTCTCGTCGATCAGCAAGTGGCCGTGCCGCGTCGTGGCCAGCGTGGCGGGCGGCGCGCGCCGCGCGGCGACTTCGGCGGCCACGGCCGCGGGCAGCGTCGAAACGTCGAAGCCCGGCCGGCTCGCCACGCCCAGATGCGCGAGTTCGAACAGCGCGCGCCATTCGTGCCACGAATCGAGGTGCAGCAGTTGATCCGCGCCCATCAGCAGCGTGAGCGCTGCGCCGCCGTTACTGGCGCTCTTCTCGCGCCAGCGGCGCAAGGTTTCGACCGTGTACGTGGGGCCGTCGTGCTCGATCTCGTCGGCGTCGACCGTCACTTTCACGCCCGGCAGTTCGAGCGAGGCGGCGGCCGCGCGCGTCATCGCCAGCCGATGCTGCGCCGCGGTAACGCCGGGCTTCTGCCACGGCTGGCCGGCGGGCAGCAGGATTAGTTCGTTGAGGTCGAGCGCGCGCGCGAAATGGCGCGCGAGCGCGAGGTGTCCCTCGTGGATCGGATCGAAGGTGCCGCCGAGCAAACCGATGCGGCGCGGCAGGGCGTGAGAGGGCGCGGTGAAGGCGGGCGTCACGGCGTCAGACCCACTCACGCACGGGCAGGAAATCGCGGTAAAGGCGCGCTTCGGGCGTGCCCGGCTGCGGTTGCCAGTCGTAGCGCCAGGTGGCGCCCGGCGGCATCGACATCAGGATCGATTCGGTGCGGCCGCCGCTTTGCAGGCCGAAATGCGTGCCACGGTCCCACACGAGATTGAATTCCACGTAGCGGCCGCGCCGGTACGCCTGGAACTCGCGCTCGGCCTCGCCGTAAGGCATGTCGCGGCGTGTTTCGATGATCGGCAGATAGGCCTTCAGGAAGCCCTCGCCCACGCGCCTGACCATGGCGAAGGCCTCGTCGAAGCCGCCTTCGGCGTAATCGTCGAAGAAAATGCCGCCCACGCCGCGCGCTTCGTTGCGGTGCTTGAGGAAGAAGTACTCGTCGCACCAGCGCTTGAAACGCGGGTAGCGGTCGTCGCCCGAGGGCGCGAGCGCGTCGCGGCAGACGCGGTGGAAATGCTGCGCGTCTGCCTCGAAACCGTAGTAGGGCGTGAGGTCCATGCCGCCGCCGAACCAGAACACGGGCGCTTCGCCGGCCTTGGTCGCGAGCAGCAGACGCACGTTCATGTGCACGGTCGGGCAGTAGGGATTGCGCGGATGCAGCACGAGCGAGACGCCCATTGCCTCGAAGCCGCGCCCGGCGAGTTGCGCGCGCGCGGCCGTGGCCGAAGGCGGCAGGGCGTCGCCTTGCACGTCCGAAAAACCGATGCCGCCGCGTTCGAAGAAACCGCCGTTTTCGAGGATGCGCGTGCAGCCGCCGCCGCGCAGCTTTTCGCCGGGCGCGCGCTGCCAGACGTCGCTGGCGAACGGCGTGCCGTCGAAGGCGCCGAGCGTGTCGGCGATCTGCGTTTGCAGGCCCGCGAGCCATGCGCGCACGGCGGCGCTGTCGGGGGCCGCGTCGCTCGGGTGGCGGGCGGATTCGCTAACGGGAACGCCAGGTCGGTTATCGGTCATCGCTGATTACGGGGCGGCGCGGTTCCGGCTCGGGGGCCGGTTCCGGCGACGCGGTGGGTCACGGGAAAAACGTTGCGGCGCGCTTGTAGCCGACTTGCAGCCGACTTGCGGCGGACTTGCCGCAGACTTGCTGTAGCGTTAGCGGCAGTGTAGCGCCGATCGCCGCGGCGCCCGCCGGTGCGCGGTGCGGCATTCGTCCGGTGCCGGGCGGCGCTGTCGCCCGCGCTTCGCGGCGCTGGCAGGGTATCGATCGTCCAGATGGCCGATCGCCGCGCCGTCATGGCGTGCAACTAACAGCCGGGATCGCCCGCCGCCGCATCGCTGCACGCCGATATGGCGCGCTTCGCGGCCTCACCGGCTCGGGACAACGCACGGGCATGTCGAGGCGCGGTTCGTATCGGCTATTCGCGCACCAGGCAAGATCCGCACGGATTTGCACGATTCGCACGCAATCGAAGCCACCCGGCACAACGGGGCACAATCCGGCGGCGCAACTTTCGCGCCGCCGCCAGCAGCCGGAACATCGCCCCGACTCGCGCCCCAAAAAAACCGCGCGGCGCGCGACCCGGCGTCCACGCCGGACCGACGCGCCGCGCGCGTGCCGCTTACTGCTTGCGCCCAGCGGCGCGATAGCCGATGTCGTGGCGATACTGCATGCCGTCGAACGAAATACGGTTCACGGTTTCGTACGCGACGTTCTGCGCGCTGCGCACGGAATCGGCCAGACCGACCACGCACAGCACGCGGCCGCCCGCGGTCACGAGCTTGCCGTCGACGATCTGCGTGCCCGCGTGGAACGTGACCGAATCGGCCGTTTCCGCCGGGATGTCGCTGATACGGTCGCCCTTGCGCGGCGTTTCCGGGTAGTTGTACGCGGCCAGCACCACGCCCAGCGCCGTGCGGCGGTCCCATTCCAGCTCGACCTGGTTGAGCGTGCCGGCAATGGCGTGCTCGACGACCTTCGAGAAGTCGCCCTTCAGGCGCGCCATGATCGGCTGCGTTTCCGGGTCGCCCATGCGGCAGTTGAATTCGAGCGTCTTCGGGTTGCCCTGCGCGTCGATCATCAGACCGGCGTAGAGGAAGCCCGTATAGCGGATGCCTTCCTTCTCCATGCCCGCTACGGTCGGCAGGATGATCTCGCGCATCACGCGCGCGTGCAGTTGCGGCGTGACGATGGGCGCGGGCGAGTAAGCGCCCATGCCGCCCGTGTTCGGGCCTTGATCGGCGTCCTGCAGGCGCTTGTGGTCCTGGCTCGACGCCAGCGCGAGCACGTGCTTGCCGTCGACCATCACGATGAAGCTGGCTTCCTCGCCCGCGAGGAATTCCTCGATCACGACGCGCGCGCCGGCGTCGCCGAGCTTGTTGTCGGCGAGCATCATGTCGATGGCCTGATGCGCTTCTTCCAGCGACATCGCCACGACCACGCCCTTGCCCGCGGCGAGACCGTCGGCCTTGATGACGATGGGCGCGCCGTTCTGATCGACATAGGCGTGCGCGGCCGTCGCGTCCGAGAAGGTCTCGTAGGCGGCGGTCGGGATGTTGTGGCGCTTCATGAACGCCTTGGCGAAGTCCTTCGAGCTTTCGAGCTGCGCCGCTTCCTTCGAGGGGCCGAACACCTTCAGGCCGCGCTGGCGGAACACGTTGACGATGCCGGCCGCGAGCGGCGCTTCCGGACCGACCACGGTGAGGGCGATCTGTTCGCGCTCGGCGAAGTCGGCCAGCTCGTGGATGTCCGTGATGTCGACGTTGGCGAGCCGCTCGTCCTGCGCGGTGCCGCCGTTACCGGGTGCGACGTAGACGAGCTGAACGCGCTGCGCCTGCGCGAGCTTCCATGCCAGCGCATGTTCGCGGCCGCCAGAACCGACGACGAGTAACTTCATGTGAATCCCCGAAAGACCTGAAACCAGAAACCGTTGCGGCCAGCACGCCGCGCGAGGCGCAAGACGTTCGAGCTGGCCGTGAAAATCGTGCGGACCGAAAGCCGCTCGCCGACGCTTATTCCCCGGCGATCGACGCGTTGGTGTACACGTCCTGGACGTCGTCCAGGTTCTCGAGCGCGTCGAGCAGCTTTTGCATCTTCACGGCGTCGTCGCCCGTGAATTCGACCTCGTTCTGCGGCTTCATCGTGACTTCGGCCATTTCCGCCTTGAAGCCCGCGGCTTCGAGCGCGGCCTTGACCTTCGGGAACTCGAACGGCGGGCAGACCACTTCGATCGAGCCGTCTTCGTTGGTCACGACGTCGTCGGCGCCCGCTTCGAGCGCGGCGTTCATGAGTTCGTCTTCCGGGGTGCCGGGCGCGAACACGAACTGGCCCACGTGATCGAACATGAAGGCGACCGAGCCGTCCGTGCCCATGTTGCCGCCGAACTTCGAGAATGCGTGGCGCACTTCGGCCACGGTGCGGGTGCGGTTGTCCGTCATGGTGTCGACGATCACGGCCGCGCCGCCGATGCCGTAGCCTTCGTAGCGGATTTCCTCGTAGTTCGCGCCGTCCACGCCGCCCACGCCGCGCTGGATCGCGCGGTTGATGTTGTCCTTGGGCATGTTGGCGTCGTACGCCTTGTCGACGGCGAGACGCAGGCGCGGGTTCGTGTCGGCGTCGCCGCCGCCCATGCGCGCCGCGACCTGGATTTCCTTGATGAGCCGCGTCCAGACCTTGCCGCGCTTGGCATCAGCAGCGGCTTTCTTGTGCTTGATGTTGGCCCATTTCGAATGTCCCGCCATACCTTTCTCCGTCGCACGCGCGAGGGCGCATGCAGTAACCAGTGTGCTGTTGTCGATGCGCGTTCGCGCGCTGCTTTCACGCGCTTTCGCCGCGCTTCAAGGCCGCGCGCACGCGCGACGGTTCGCGGGTCTCGCGATTCCGGGAATCGGCGAGGCCGGTGCGACGTGTGCTGCGCGTATGCGATGTGCCTTTGAATGTCCTGCCCGTCCGCGCGAAGCGGGCCGCGGATCGGCGCGGCGCCGTTCGGCTCATGCCGCTTATCTGCCAGTCGCTTGGCCGAGCGCGCCGCGCGGGCGCGCATCGGAACGAAGCGGGCCAAAGCGGACGCCCGTTCAGGAGGATCTGAATTTTATCACGCCGGGACGGTCCGGCTTCGCCTGCCTACGCGATTGGGCGGCGACGAACCGGTTCGGGGCGGGATCGGCGGGGGGAAACGACGAAAAATGGCGCGAGGCGAGGGTGCGAGCGCGCCGCGAAAAGCACGCGAAAGGCACGCGGAAGGCCCGTGAGGCGGGCGGGCGCCGGAATCGCGCCGCCGCGGCCCGGCACCCGGCCGAGGCGGCGGCGCACCGGCGCGGCACGCTCAGTTCTTGGTGCCGAACAGACGGTCGCCGGCGTCGCCGAGGCCCGGGATGATGTACGCGTGCTCGTTCAGGTGCGAGTCGAGCGAGGCGACGTAGAGCTTCACGTCCGGGTGCGCCTTCTGGAACACCTCGACGCCTTCGGGCGCGGCCACGAGCGCGAGGAACAGAATGCGCTCGCCGGGCACGCCGCGGCGCTTGAGCACGTCGATGGCGTGCGCCGCCGAGTAGCCGGTGGCGACCATCGGATCGCAGAGAATGAAGGTGCGGTCTTCGAGATCGGGCAGGCGCACGAGATATTCGACCGGGCGATGGTCGTCCGCGCGATACACGCCGATATGGCCCACGCGCGCCGACGGCACCAGTTCGAGCAGGCCGTCCGACATGCCGATGCCGGCGCGCAGCACGGGCACGATCGCGAGCTTCTTGCCCGCGATCACGGGCGCTTCGATCTCGACGAGCGGCGTCTGCACGCGGCGCGTGGCCATCGGCAGATCGCGGGTGATTTCATAGCCCATCAGCAGCGTGATTTCGCGCAGCAGCTCGCGGAACGTGCGCGTGGACGTGTCGCGGTCGCGCATGTGGCTGAGCTTGTGCTGGATCAGCGGGTGATCGAGGATGAAAAGATTCGGGAAACGGCTGTCCTGTTTCATGGCGGGGCGCACGAGGCTGCAAGGAATTCGGGGTGTCGGTGGTGCCGCGGGCCGCGTGATCCGGAGCGAGGCGGTAGGCCCGCCCGGCCGCGCGGTGACGGCGGGCGCGGCCCGCCGCGCGCGGCACAAAGACTGGAAGGCTTGACTCGCGGGAGCGCCGGGCCGCGCTACATCCGCAAGTATACCGGTAAGTGCGGGGCTGACTGGGTGCCGCGTTTGAGAACCTGCCGGGCGCCGGGCTCGCGATCCTGCCGCCGTCCGCCCGCGGTCCGCCACGCAGTGCGCCACGCAGTGCGCGCGATTCTTCTAGAATCGCAAAACACTCCCCGGCGATCGGCGGCGCGCGGCGCCCGCATCGCCCCACGAAGGTCACGCACGTAAAGGACACACACGATGGACATGGGCATCGCAGGACGCTCCGCGCTGGTATGCGCGGCCAGCAAGGGACTCGGGCGCGGCTGCGCCGAGGCGCTCGCCGCCGAGGGCGTCAACGTGACGATCGTCGCGCGCACCGCGCAGACGCTCGAGGAAACTGCCGAGGCGATCCGCCAGAGCACGGGCGTCGCGGTCCAGGCCGTGGCCTGCGACATCACCACGGAAGCGGGCCGCGCGGCCGCGCTCGCCGCGTGCCCCGCGCCCGACATTCTCGTCAACAACGCGGGCGGGCCGCCGCCGGGCGACTTCCGCAGCTACACGCACGAAGCGTGGATCGCCGCGCTCGAAGCCAACATGCTCACGCCGATCGCGCTGATCCAGGCGACCATCGAGGCGATGTCGGCGCGCGGCTTCGGCCGTATCGTCAACATCACGAGTTCCTCGGTGAAGGCGCCCATCGACGTGCTCGGTCTGTCGAACGGCGCGCGCTCGGGGCTCACGGGCTTCGTGGCGGGCGTGGCGCGCCAGGTGGCGTCCACCGGCGTGACGATCAACAACCTGCTGCCGGGCTCGTTCGACACCGACCGCATTCGCGCGACCATGGTGGCGCAGGCCAAGGCCTCCAACCTGTCCCAGGACGACGTGCGCGCGCGCCGTCTCAAGTCGATCCCGGCCGGCCGCCTCGGCACGCCCGACGAATTCGGCCGCGCCTGCGCGTTCCTGTGCAGCGTGCACGCCGGCTATATCACCGGGCAGAACTGGCTGATCGATGGCGGCGCGTTCCCCGGCACGTTCTGAACACCGCAGCACCGACACGCAGCACTCATCGCCTACACAAGGAAGGAGACCCACGTCATGTCCACCCGCGTCGCACTGATCGCGCACGATCACAAGAAAGACGACATCGTCAAGCTGGCCGGCGAGTACGTCGACACGCTGCGCCAATGCGAACTCATCGCGACCGGCACGACCGGCTCGCGCATCGAGGCCGCGCACGGCCTGAGCGTCGAGCGCATGCTCTCGGGCCCGCACGGCGGCGACCTGCAGATCGGCGCGCGTCTCGCCGAAGGCAATCTCGACGTGGTGATCTTCCTGCGCGACCCCATGACGCCGCAGCCGCACGAACCCGACATCAACGCGCTCGTGCGCGCGTGCGACGTGCACGACATTCCCTGCGCGACCAACATCTCCACGGCGCGCATGATTCTCGACGTGCTCACGCTGCGCATGAAGAGCGTGATCTGAGCCGCCGGGGCATCGATCGACACACTGTGAATTGAACCATCGCCAACCCGCATTGCGAAGCAAGGAGACATGATGACGAAGGCAATCCGATACGACCAGACCGGCGGTCCCGAGGTGATGAAGTGGGTGGACGTCGAAGTGGGCGCGCCCGGCGAGGGCGAGGTGCGCGTGCGCCAGACCGCCTGCGGCCTCAATTACATCGACGTGTATTTCCGCACCGGGCTGTATCCGCAGTCGCTGCCGGCCGGGCTCGGCATGGAGGCGGCGGGCGAGGTGACGGCCGTGGGCGCGGGCGTGACCTCGCTCAAGGCGGGCGATCGCGTGGCGTATGTCGCGCGGCCGCCGGGCGCCTATGCGCAGGAGCGCGTGCTGCGCGCCGACCAGCTCATCAAGCTGCCCGACACGATCAGCGACGAAGACGCCGCCTCGCTCATGCTGCAAGGCCTGACCGCGCAATACCTGCTGCGCCGCACGTACCGCGTGCAGCCCGGCGACACGATCCTGATCCAGGCGGCGGCGGGCGGCGTGGGCCTGCTCGTGTGCCAGTGGGCGAAGGCGCTGGGCGCAACGGTGATCGGCACGGTCGGCTCCGACGAGAAAGCGGAAATCGCCCGGGCGCACGGCTGCGATCACCCGATCAACTACAACCGCGAGGACTTCACGGCGCGCGTGCGCGAGATCACGCACGGCGCGGGCGTGCCCGTGGTGTACGACTCGATCGGCAAGGACACCTTCACGAAGTCGCTCGACTGCCTCGCGCCGCTCGGCATGTTCGTGAGCTTCGGCAATGCGTCGGGGCCGTTGCCGCCGGTCGATTCCTCGGAGTTCGCGGGGCGCGGCTCGCTGTTCTTCACGCGGCCCACGCTGTTCACCTACATCGCGAAGCGCGCCGCTTACGAGGAGAACGCCGCCGAGCTGTTCGAGATGGTGGCGTCGGGCAAGGTGAAGACGTCGATCAACCAGCGCTATGCGTTGCAGGACGTCGGCCAGGCGCACGCCGACCTCGAAGCGCGCAAGACCACGGGGTCGACGATTCTGTTGCCGTAACGCGCGGTATCGAAACGGTCATTGCGGTTTCCGAAGGCATGCAACGTTCAGGCGTTGCGTGCCTTTTTTCATGGGCGCTCGATTCGCGCCTGATTCGTGCTTGATTCGTACTTGACTCGTCGTTTACGCGATTTTTACACCCGCCCCGAAACCTTTAACCCGGAATTAACGCGATAACCCTTACCTTGCAGCCATCCGTCCGTGAATGGAGAAAACGACAATGGATGTGCTGTATATCGGGGGCCTGGCGGTGTTCGCGGCGCTCACTTACGCATTGGTTGCGGGCTGCGCGAAGCTGATGCAGTTCCGCCGCGGCGATCGGGGAGCGCGCTCATGAGCTGGATTCTGTGGTTGGCGGGCGCGGCAACGGCGTTGCTGTTCGTCTATCTCGTCCATGCGCTGCTGCGCGCGGAGGACATCGAATGAACGCCAATACCTTGCTTCAGTCGGGCGTGTTTCTCGTCGTCCTGCTCGCGCTCGCGGTGCCTGTCTCGGGTTATATCGCGCGCGTATTCGACGGACGTTCGCGCGTCGTGCGCCTGTTCGCGCCGCTCGAAAACGCGCTGTATCGCCTGGCCGGCGTCGATCCGCAAGCCGAAATGGACTGGAAGCGCTACGCCTTCGCCACGCTTTCGTTCAACGTGCTCGGCGTGGGCTTTCTCTACGTGCTGCTGCGCGTGCAGGGCTGGCTGCCCGGCAATCCGCAACAATTCAGCGCGATGACCTCGGACGGCGCGTTCAACACCGCCGTGAGCTTCGTCACCAACACGAACTGGCAGGACTACTCGCCCGAACAAACGCTGAGCTATCTCGCGCAGATGCTCGGCCTCACGGTGCAGAACTTCCTTTCGGCGGCCACCGGCATCGTCGTGGTGATGGCGCTGATTCGCGGCTTCGCGCGGCACTCGGCGCAAACCATCGGCAACTTCTGGGTCGATCTCACGCGCACCACGCTCTACATCCTCGTGCCGATGTCGGCGGTGGTCGCGGCGTTGCTCATGAGCCAGGGCGTGATCCAGAACTTCAAGTCCTACGAGGACGTGCCGGTGCTGCAAACCACCACCTACGCGGCGCCCAAACTCGACGCGCAAGGCAACGCGGTGAAAGACGCGCAGGGCAACGCCGTGACCGTCGACACGAAAGTGACGTCGCAAACGCTCGCGATGGGCCCGGTCGCCTCGCAGGAAGCGATCAAGATGCTCGGCACCAACGGCGGCGGCTTCTTCAACGCGAACTCCGCGCATCCCTACGAAAACCCCACGCCGTTCGCGAACACGCTGGAAATGTTGGCGATCCTGATCATTCCGGCGGCGTTGTGTCTCGTGTTCGGCAGCGTGGTGGGCGACCGGCGGCAAGGCATTGCCGTGCTCGCGGTCATGACGATCGCGTTCGTGGTGGCCGTGGGCTGCGAATTGCAGGCGGAGCAGGCGGGCAATCCGCTCTACGCGTCGCTCAACGTCGATCAGCAGGCGAGCGCGTGGCAGGCCGGCGGCAACATGGAAGGCAAGGAAACGCGCTTCGGCATTGCGCAAACGGGTCTCTTCGTCGTCACCACCACGGCGGCCTCGTGCGGCGCCGTCAACGCGATGCACGACTCGCTCACGCCGCTCGGCGGCCTCGTGCCGATGCTCTTCATCCAGCTCGGCGAAGTGATCTTCGGCGGCGTGGGCTCGGGGCTCTACGGCATGCTCGTGTTCGCACTGCTCGCGGTGTTCGTGGCGGGGCTCATGATCGGCCGCACGCCCGAATACGTGGGCAAGAAGATCGAGGCGTTCGAGATGAAGATGGTGTCGATCGTCGTGCTGCTCACGCCGCTGCTCGTGCTCGTGGGCACGTCCATCGCCGTGCTCGCCGACGCGGGCAAGGCGGGCATCGCCAACCCCGGCGCGCACGGCTTCTCCGAAATCCTCTACGCGTTCAGTTCGGCCGCCAACAACAACGGCAGCGCCTTCGCGGGCCTCACGGTAAGCACGCCGTTCTACAACTGGCTGCTCGGCATCGCCATGTGGTTCGGCCGCTTCGGCACCATCGTGCCGGTGCTCGCCATCGCCGGTTCGCTCGCCGCGAAGAAGCGCATCGCGGTCACGGGCGGCACGCTGCCCACGCACGGGCCGCTCTTCGTCGTGCTGCTGCTCGGCACGGTGCTGCTCGTTGGCGCGCTCACCTACGTGCCCGCGCTCGCGCTCGGGCCCGGCGTCGAGCATCTCATCATGATGGGCGTGCACTGAACGGGGAACCTCGCAACATGAGCAACATGAGCGAAACGAAAATGAATCAGCAGCATAGTGCAACGCGTTCGATGTTCGACCCGTCGCTGGTGCGTCCGGCCGTCGTCGACGCGTTCAGGAAACTCAACCCGCGCACGCAGTTGCGCAACCCGGTGATGTTCTGCGTCTACGTGGGCAGCGTGCTCACGACGATCCTCTGGATCGCCGCGCTCGCGGGTCAGGCCGAGGCGCCTTCGGGCTTCATTCTCGCGGTCACGCTGTGGCTGTGGTTCACGGTGCTGTTCGCGAACTTCGCCGAAGCGCTCGCGGAAGGGCGCTCGAAGGCGCAGGCGGCCTCGCTGCGCCAGGCGAAGAAAGACGTGATGGCGAAGAAGCTCAACGAGCCGCATCCGAAGGCGCCGATCCGCATCATGACGGCCTCCGACCTGCGGCGCGGCGACGTGGTGCTGGTCGAAACCGGCGACACGATTCCCGCCGACGGCGAAGTGGTCGAGGGCGTGGCCTCGGTGGACGAATCGGCCATCACGGGCGAATCCGCGCCGGTGATCCGCGAGTCAGGCGGCGACTTTTCTTCGGTGACGGGCGGCACGCGCGTGCTCTCCGACTGGATCGTCGTGAAGGTCACGGCGAATCCCGGCGAAGCGTTCCTCGACCGCATGATCGCGATGGTCGAAGGCGCGAAGCGCCAGAAAACGCCGAACGAAATCGCGCTGACGATCCTGCTCGTGGCGCTCACGATCGTGCTGCTGCTCGCCACGGCCACGCTGCTGCCGTTCTCGATGTTTTCCGTCGAGGCCGCGAAGATGGGGCACGTGGTCACGATCACGGCGCTCACGGCGCTGCTCGTCTGCCTGATTCCGACCACCATCGGCGGGCTGCTTTCCGCCATCGGCGTGGCGGGCATGAGCCGCATGATGCAGGCCAACGTGATCGCCACCTCGGGCCGTGCCGTGGAAGCGGCCGGCGACGTGGACGTGCTGCTGCTCGACAAGACCGGCACGATCACGCTCGGCAACCGCCAGGCGTCGCAGTTCGTGGCCGCGCCGGGCTTGACGGAGGAAGCGCTCGCGGACGCCGCGCAACTCTCGTCGCTCGCCGACGAAACGCCCGAAGGCCGCAGCATCGTCGTGCTGGCGAAGCAGCGCTTCAATATTCGCCAGCGCGACATGCACGCGTTGCAGGCGACCTTCCTCGCGTTCAGCGCGCAAACGCGCATGAGCGGCGTCGATCTCGCCGGCCGCGAGATCCGCAAGGGCGCCGCCGACGCCGTGAAAAACTACGTCGAAGCCAACGGCGGCCGTTTCCCGGGCGAAGTCGATCACGCCGTGGATGACGTGGCGCGGCGCGGCAGCACGCCGCTCGTGGTCGCCGAAAAGCAGGGCGGCGCGGCGCGCGTGCTGGGCGTGATCGAACTGAAGGACGTGGTGAAGGGCGGCATCAAGGAGCGCTTCGCCGAGTTGCGCAAGATGGGCATCAAGACCGTGATGGTGACGGGCGACAACCGCCTGACCGCCGCCGCGATTGCCGCCGAGGCGGGCGTGGACGACTTCCTCGCGCAAGCCACGCCCGAAACCAAGCTCGCGACCATTCGCGAACATCAGGCGCAAGGCAAGCTCGTGGCGATGACCGGCGACGGCACCAACGACGCGCCCGCGCTCGCGCAGGCCGACGTGGCCGTGGCGATGAACACGGGCACCCAGGCCGCGAAGGAAGCGGGCAACATGGTCGATCTCGACTCGAACCCGACCAAGCTCATCGAGATCGTCGAGATCGGCAAGCAGATGCTGATGACGCGCGGCTCGCTCACCACGTTCTCGATCGCCAACGACCTGGCCAAGTACTTCGCCATCATTCCGGCCGCGTTCGCCACCACGTATCCGCAATTGAACGCGCTCAACGTGATGCATCTCGCCACGCCAGCCTCGGCGATTCTCTCGGCGGTGATCTTCAACGCGCTCATCATCGTGTTGCTGATTCCGCTCGCGCTCAAGGGCGTGAAATACCGGCCGCTCGGCGCGGCGATCCTGTTGCGCCGCAATCTGCTGATCTACGGCCTCGGCGGCATTGTCGTGCCGTTCGTGGGCATCAAGCTGATCGACGTGGTGCTCGCCGCGTTCGGCTGGGTGTAAGACGTCCACGCAAAATAAGGAAACCGAAATGAAATCGCAGATTCGTCCCTTGCTCGTGATCTTCGCCGTGCTCACGGTCGTCACGGGGCTCGTGTATCCGGGCGTGATGACCGCGTTCGGCCAGGCCGTGTTCCATCGCCAGGCCAACGGCAGCCTCGTGGTGGCGGACGGCAAGGTCGTGGGCAGCGCGCTGATCGGTCAGCAGTTCGACGCGCCGCAGTACTTCTGGGGCCGCCTCTCGGCCACCTCGCCGATGCCGTACAACGCGCAGGGCTCGTCGGGTTCGAACTTCGGCCCGACCAATCCCGCGCTCGCCGACGAGGCGAAAGGCCGTATCGCCGCGCTCAAGGCCGCGGGCACCGACGTCTCGCAGCCCGTTCCCGCCGACCTCGTGACTTCCTCGGGCAGCGGTCTCGATCCCGAGATTTCGCCGGCCGCCGCCGCGTATCAGGTCGCGCGCGTCGCGCAGGCGCGCCATCTGCACGCGAACGACGTGCAGGCGCTCGTCGACCGTTATACGAAGGGGCGCCAGTTCGGCATCCTCGGCGAGCCGCGCGTGAACGTGCTCGAACTCAATCTCGCGCTCGACGGCAAAACCGCGAGTTGAGCGTGACCTGTCGCTCGCGCGCCGCGCTCGCAACCGGCGCGCGGCGCGCAACCTCGTTTGCCAAATACGCGCCACGGTGAGACGATCGCTCGTGGCGCGCTGTCATTCGCGCAACCCCATCGAATCCGCATGAATCGCCCCGATCCCGACGAACTGCTCGATCGCCTGCAACGCGACGAAGAAAAACGCCGCCGCGGCAAGCTGAAGATTTTCTTCGGCGCGTCGGCGGGCGTCGGCAAGACCTATGCGATGTTGCAGGCCGCGCGCCGGCTCGCCGACGAAGGCGTCGACGTCGCGGTGGGTATCGTCGAAACTCACGGCCGCAGCGAAACCGCCGCGCTCACACAAGGGCTCGACGTGCTGCCGCGCCAGCGCATTGCGTATCGCGGGCGCACGCTCGACGAATTCGATCTCGACGCCGCGCTCGCGCGCAAGCCGCAGTTGATGCTCGTCGACGAACTCGCGCACTCGAATCTCGCGGGCGCGCGCCATTTGAAGCGCTGGCAGGACGTGGTCGAACTGCTCGACGCGGGTATCGACGTGTACACGACCGTCAACGTGCAGCACCTCGAAAGCCTCAACGACGTGGTCGGTCAGATCACCGGCATCCGCGTGATGGAGACCGTGCCCGACCGCGTGTTCGATCGCGCCGACGAAGTCACGCTCGTCGATCTCCCCGCCGAAGAACTGCTCGAACGCATGCGCGACGGCAAAGTGTATCTGCCCGCGCAGGCCGAGCGGGCGGTGCGCAACTTCTTTCGCAAGGGCAACCTGATCGCGCTGCGCGAACTCGCGCTGCGGCGCACGGCCGACCGCGTGGATGCGCAGATGCGCGAGTATCGCGCCGACCGCTCCATCCAGCGCGTGTGGCAGGCGCGCGAGCGGCTGCTCGTCTGCGTGGGGCCGGGCGCGGAGGCGAACGCCCTGGTGCGCGCGGCCGCGCGTCTCGCGGCGAGCCTGCGCGCCGACTGGATCGCCGTGTATGTGGAAACGCCCCGGCTCCAGCGCCTGCCCGACGCGCTGCGCGAGCGTCCGCTCGGCGCGCTCAAGCTCGCGGCGGAACTGGGCGCGGAAACGGTCACGCTCGCGGGCGAGGACGCCGCCGCCACGCTGGTCGGCTACGCGCGGCTGCGCAATGTCCCGAAGCTCGTGGCGGGCGGCTCGTTGCGCACAGGAGTCTCGCGTTGGCTCAAGCGGCCGTTCGGCGAACGGCTCGCGGAACAGGCGGGCGACGTCGACCTCACGCTCGTGCGCGCGAACGAAAACACGGGCGGCGCGGCGGCTGAGCGCAGCGCGGCGCCCGCCGCCGCGCGCGCCGCCAATGCCTGGCGCGATGCGCTGGCGGCGGGCGGTCCGGCGCGTTCGCCCGCGCGCGCCTACGCGGCGGCGCTCGTGATCTGCGCGTGCGTGACGCTGGTCGCAAGCCAGTTGATCGACCACATCGACCTCACGAATCTCGTCATGCTGTACCTGCTCGGCGTGATCTTCGCGGCGGCGAAACTCGGCCGCGGTCCCGGCGTGATGCTGTCGTTCGCGAGCGTGGCCGCGTTCGACTTTTTCTTCGTGCCGCCGCGCATGTCGCTCTCGGTCACGGACACGCAATATCTGCTGACCTTCGTCGGCATGCTGCTCACGTCGCTCGTCATCAGCCATCTCACCTCGAGCCTGCGCCGCGAAGCGAGCGTCGCGCAACGCCGCGAACAACGCACCGGCGCGATGTACGCGATGGCGCGCGAACTGGCCGCCGCGCTCACCACGGAGCAGATCGTCGCGATCGGCGGCCGGCACGTGAGCGAAGTGTTCGGCGCGCGCGTGGCGCTGCTGTTGCCCGACAGCGCCGACAAGGTCCAGCAGAAGGTGGAGGAACCCGATCCGCAGATCATGCTCGACGCCGCGCATCTCGACATCGACGTGGGGCAGTGGGTCTACGACCAGCAGAAACCGGCGGGACGCGGCACCGACACCTTGCCCGCCGCCGCCGCGCGCTACCTCCCGCTCAAGGCGCCCATGCGCACGCGCGGCGTGCTCGCCGTGATGCCGCGCGAGGCGCAGGAACGGGGCGAGCTGCAGGTGCCCGAGCAGCAGCGCATGCTCGACGCGTTCGCCGCGCAGATCGCGCTCGCGCTCGAACGCGTGCATTACGTCGATATCGCGCGCGACGCGCTCGTCAACATGGAGTCGGAGCGCCTGCGCAACTCGCTGCTCTCGGCGATCTCGCACGACTTGCGCACGCCGCTCACGGCGATCGTCGGGTTTTCGTCGATGCTCGCGCAAACCCACGAACCGGCCGAGGCGCGCGACCCGCGCGAAGGCGAGCTGATCGAGGCGATCCACGACGAGGCGCTGCGCATGACCGGCATCGTCACGAATCTGCTCGACATGGCGCGCCTGCAGGCGGGCAGTCTCAAGCTCAATCGCCACTGGACGCTGCTGGAGGAAACCGTGGGCGCGGCGCTCGCCGCGTGCCGCCGCGTGCTCGCGCAACACCCCGTGCGCGTGCAGCTCGAAGCGGGCTTGCCGCTCCTGCAGCTCGACGCCGTGCTGATGGAGCGCCTGTTCGCCAATCTGCTCGAAAACGCGGCCAAGTACACGCCGCCCGCCACGCCGCTCACGATCGCCGCGCGTGGCGTCGAAGAGGGCGGTGCGCCGTTCGTGCGCGTTTCCATCGACGACGAAGGACCGGGCCTGCCGCCCGCCATGGGCGAGCGCGTGTTCGAGAAGTTCACGCGCGGCGAGAAGGAGTCGGCGAAGCCGGGCATCGGGCTTGGGCTCGCGATCTGCCGGGCGATCGTGGAGGCGCACGGCGGTACAATCGGCGCGGCCAATCGGCTGAATGCCGAGGGCCGCGTGGCAGGCGCGTCGTTCTGGTTCATGCTGCCCGTGGAAGCGCCGCCGCCGCTGCCGGCGGATATCGCCGATGTCGATGTCGATGCGCCCGCGCCTTCGCCCGAAGCCAGCGTTCCCGCCGATCAACCCGCCGCCCCCAAACCGACTCATGAGTGATCCGAGCGTCTGCGTCGTCCTGATCGAAGACGAAAAACAGATCCGCCGATTCGTGCGCGCCTCGCTCGAAGGCGAAGGCATGGTGGTCCACGACGCCGAAACGGGCAAGCAGGGGCTGGTGGAAGCGGCCACGCGCAAGCCGGACCTCGTGATCGTCGATCTGGGCCTGCCCGACACCGACGGTCTCGACGTGATCCGCGAACTGCGCGGCTGGAGCGATCTGCCCGTGATCGTGCTCTCGGCGCGCACCCAGGAAACCGAGAAGGTGGCCGCGCTCGACGCCGGCGCCGACGATTACCTCACCAAGCCGTTTGGCGTGTCCGAATTGCTCGCGCGGATTCGCGCGCAGCTGCGGCGGCGCAATCGCAGCAGCGCGAACGAGGCGCCGCAAGTGAACTTCGGCGCCGTGAATGTCGATCTGGGCCTGCGCCAGGTCACCCGCGACGGCGCGCCCGTCCATCTCACGCCCATCGAATACCGCCTGCTCGCGACGCTCGTGCGCGACGCGGGACGCGTGCTCACGCATCGCCAGTTGCTGCGCGAGGTGTGGGGGCCGTCGCACGTGGAGAGCAGCCATTATTTGCGCATCTACATGGCGCATCTGCGGCAGAAACTCGAACGCGATCCGGCGCAGCCCGAGCACATCGTCACCGAAACGGGCGTGGGTTATCGGCTCGTGGGCGTGCAGTAAGGGTCCGATCGCGCACCGCCGTGGTGCGTGGTTGGCGACACCGATGCGAGGGTAGTGCTATACTTACGAACTGTAAGGACGACCTTGCACCTCATCTTTCACGTCGGGGACGGCCCCATTTTTAGAATGGAGCGTCTCTCATGTCCTGGTTTCTCCTCTTGATCGCCGGCCTGCTCGAAGTGGCATGGGCCGCGGGTCTCAAATACTCCGAAGGCTTCACGCGGCTCTGGCCGTCTGTGTTCACGCTCGTCACGGCGCTCGGCAGTTTCGTGCTGCTCGCCATGGCCATGCGCCAGTTGCCGCTGGGCACCGCTTATGCGGTGTGGACCGGCATAGGCGCCGTGGGCGCGTTCGTGTTCGGGATCGTCATGATGGGCGAAGCCGCGAGCGCGGCGCGTATCGCCAGTGCCGCGTTGATCGTGCTCGGGCTCATCGGCCTGAAGCTGAGTTCCGCGGTCTGAGTGCGTCGAAGTGGGCGGTTTCACCGCGTACGCGTGCCGTATGGCCTCCGGCGTGTGGCGCGCGTGCGCAACAGTGCCGCGGCGCAGCAGCGAGCGTGGCTATAATGAGATCGTCATAACCCGATAACACTCCGCGCCGCTTGTGCGGCGAGCGCGTGCGCCTGCCAAGGCAGCGCCCGCTCCCCACCGGCTCAGCGGAGCGGCGCCCCGGCCGCGCCGCGCGAGGAGGCAGCCATGCTGGAACCACTTTCGCTCGCAGCGGGACTTGCCTGGGGCAGCGGCCTGCGCCTCTATCTCACCGTGCTGATGGCCGGCGTGCTGCAGCGCCTCGGCCTCATCCATCTCCCCGACACGCTTTTGGTACTCGCGTCGCCGTGGGTGATCGGCATTGCCGGTGCGCTCGCGGTGCTCGAATTTCTCGCCGATAAAGTGCCCGCGCTCGATTCGTTGTGGGACGCGGTCCATACCTTCATTCGCATTCCCGCCGGCGCCATGCTCGCGGCCGGCGCGCTCGGTCACGCCGATCCCGCGCTGCTGACCGTTGCCGCACTCGCGGGCGGTACGCTCGCCGGCACCGCGCATCTCGCCAAGGCGGGCACGCGCGCGCTCATCAATCTGTCGCCGGAACCCGTTTCGAACGTGGTCACATCCAGCGCCGAAGACGGCCTCACGTTCGTCGGCGTGCTGCTCGCGTTCTTCGTGCCGCTCCTGTTCCTCGTGATGATCGTGGGCTTTCTGGCGCTGGCCACGTGGGCGCTGCCGCGCTTGTGGCGCGGCGTGCAGGGCGGTTTCCGCGGCATGGCGACGCACATGGTGTCGCGACTTTCCTTGCGAGGGCGCCACGATTGAGCGGTTCTTCCCCTTCTTCATCGCCGTCCCACGCCGCGCCTGAAGCCGCTCGCGCGGCGCCGCGCTCCACGCCTTCCTGGTCCGATCTCGTCCGCCTCGCCACGCAAATGACCGCGCGCGACTGGCGCGCCGGCGAACTCACGATGCTGCTGCTCGCGCTCGTGCTCGCCGTGGCGGCGCTCGCGAGCGTGGGTTTTCTCGCCGATCGCCTGCAGCGCGGGCTGGAGCGCGATGCGCGCCGCATGATCGCCGCCGACTTCATCGTGCGCGCCGATCATCCCGTCGATCCCGCGTTCGCGAACGAGGCGAAATCGCTCTCGCTGAATACGGCCACCACGGCGATCTTCCCGAGCATGGTGAGCGCGGCCAAGGCCAACGCCGCCGGGCAAACGCCCACGCGCCTCTCGGCCGTCAAGGCCGTCTCGGCGGGCTATCCGTTGCGCGGCGCGCTGCGTATCGCCGATAAACCGGGCGCGCCCGACCGCGAGGCGCAGGGTTTGCCGCCGCCCGGCACGGTCTGGGTCGACGACGAATTGCTCGACGCGCTCAAGCTCCATGTTGGCGATCCGGTGAAGGTCGGCACGCGCACTTTCACCATCAACGCGATCATCACGCGCGAACTCGATCGCGGCTTCTCGTTCGTCAACTTCTCGCCGCGGCTGATGATCCGCGCCGACGAGATCGCGTCCACGGGCCTGATCGGCTATGGCAGCCGCGTGACTTACCGGCTGCTGGTGGCCGGCGCCGACGCGAATGTCGCGCGCTTCGCCGCGTTCTCGCATGCGCAGGTCGATGGCGGCAAGATGCGCGGCGTCGTGCTCGAATCGCTCCAGGACGGCCAGCCGCAGGTGCGCCAGACGCTCGACCGCGCGCGCCACTTTCTCACGCTGGTCTCGCTGCTGACGGCGCTGCTCGCGGCCGTGGCGATCGCGATGGCCGCGCATCGCTACACGCGGCGCCATCTCGACGCCTGCGCCGCCATGCGCTGTCTCGGCGCGAGCCAGCGCACGCTGCGTACGCTGTTCGTGCTCGAGTTCGCGGGGCTCGGGCTCGTGGGCGGCGCGATCGGCGTGGCGCTCGGTTACGCGGGGCATCTCGCGCTGCTCGCCTGGCTCGGCAATCTGATCGACGTGGTCTTGCCGTATCCGGGGCCATTGCCGGCCATCGAGGGTATCGCGACGGGTCTCGTGCTGCTGCTCGGCTTTGCGCTGCCGCCGCTGTTGCCGCTCACGCGCGTGCCGCCGGTGCGCGTGCTGCGCCGCGAATGGGGCGACGAGGGCCGCGCGGCGTGGGCCGCTTATGGCATCGGCATCGTGCTGTTCGCGGCGCTGCTCGTGATCGCGGCGGGCGACCTCAAGCTCGGCGGCATCGTGGCGGGCGGCTTCGCCATCGGCTTGCTGGTGTTCGCGGGCGTGGCGCGGCTCGCGCTGTGGTGCGCCGCGCGCGTGGCACGCAGCGAGCGCCTTGCCGGGCAGGGGCGCGCGGGCGTGGGCTGGCGCTATGCGCTGGCGTCGCTCGAACGGCGGCCCGGCGCGAGCGCGCTGCAGATCACGGCGCTCGCCATCGGCCTCATGTGCCTGCTGTTGATCGCGATGACGCGCAACGATCTCGTCGAAGGCTGGCGCAAATCCACGCCGCCGGACGCGCCCAACGAGTTCCTCATCGACATTCAGCCCGATCAGCGCGATGCCGTGGCCGCGTGGCTCGCCGCGCACGGCATTCGCGACGGCGACAACGAGAAAACGGGCGCGCCCGCGCTCGAACCCATGGTGCGCGGCCGGCTGATCGCCATCAACGGCCGCGACGTGAATCCCGATCAATACAAGGACGAGCAGGCGCGCCGCCTCGTGGATCGCGAATTCAACCTGTCCTACACGACGAAGCTGCCCGACGACAACCGTCTGGAAGCGGGCACGTGGTATGGCGATTCGAGCGCGCCGCAGCTTTCGATCGAACAAGGACTCGCGAAGATCCTCAACGTGAAGCCCGGCGACGTGCTCAAGTTCGACGTGACGGGTCTCGAAGTGACGGCGCCCGTGACGAGCGTGCGCAAGCTCGACTGGGGCTCGTTCAAGGTCAACTTCTTCGTGCTGATGCCGCCCGCGCTACTGCACGATTTTCCGGCCACCTACATCACGAGCTTCCACTTGCCGCCCGCGCAGCGCGGCGTGGTCGACGGCCTGGTCGCGAAGTATCCGAACGTGACCGCCATCGACATCGCCCCGATCCTCGCGCAGATCGAGCGCGTGCTCGAACAGGTGATCGGCGCGGTGCAGTTTCTGTTCATCTTCACGCTCGCGGCCGGCGTGCTGGTGCTGTACGCGGCGCTCGCGGGCACGCGCGACGAACGCATGCGCGAGTCGGCGTTGTTGCGCGCGCTGGGCGCCTCGCACCGGCAGGTGCGCGCGGTGCAGGTCGCGGAGTTCTTGTCCGTGGGCGCGCTCGCGGGGCTCATGGCGGCGGTGGGCGCGCAGATCGTCGGCTCCGTGCTCGCCACCCGCGTGTTCCAGTTCTATCTCGCGTTCGACCCGTGGCTCGTGCCGGCGGGAATCGCGGCGGGCGTGCTGTGCGCGGGCGTGGGTGGCTGGATCAGCTTGCGCCACGTGCTCGCGCGGCCCGCGTTGCAGTCGTTGCGCGACGCGTGATGCCGGTGGCGGGGCGGTCGCGCGTAGCTGGCGGTCTGCCGCGAACGGCGTGCGGTTCGGCGCAAGTCTCGCTGCGTGTATGATGCCGCTGCCATGACCACCGAAACGACCAGGCCGCGCCGCGCCAAGGCCGGCGGCGCCAGCCAGCCAGACGCCACGCCAGACGCCAACCCGCAGGCGCGCGAGGCCACGCCCGCGCGCTTTCTCGACACGTATCTGGCCGCGCTGCTCGCGCGCGCCAGCAGCCTGATCTCCGACGAATTCCACGCCACGCTCGCGCGCAAGAAAATTCCCGCGCTGCAGTGGCGCGTGCTCGCGTGTCTCTCCGACGGCGCCTTGCCGATGGGCGATCTCGGCCGCTTCATCCTCGCGAAGCAGCCGACCGTGAGCAAGCTCATCGACCGCATGGAAGCGGCGGGGCTCGTCGTGCGCCAGGAGGATCCGGCGAGCCGCCGCCGCACGCTCGTCGCGCTCACGCCGAAGGGCGCCGCGCTGGCCGCCGAACTCGTGGCGCTCGCGCTGGAGCACGAGGCTTCGGTGCTGCTGCCGTTTCCGGCGGAAACCACCCAGGTGTTCATCGACGTGTTGCGCCAGTTGATCGCGCAACATACGAAATAACGTCCTGGTCACGTCGATACGACACGCACGCGCCGCTAGCCGCTAGCCGCGCGCCGCGCACCGCTAGCCGCGCGCCGCTCGCATCAAAGCGCATCAAAGCGCATCAAAGCGCGAGACTGCCCGTGCTCGTGCCGCCGCACACATAGAGCGTCTGGCCCGTGACGAAGCCGTTTTCCGGCGCCGCGAAAAACATCGCGGCGCGCGCGATGTCGTCGGGTTGACCGAGCCGGCCGACCGGAATGCCGGCGGCGATCTGCGCGACTTTGGGACTATCCGCCGGCACCACGGCGTGGAACATGTCGGTCTGGACCGGCCCGGGCGCGATGGCGTTGGCGGTCACGCCGAGCGGGCCGAGTTCGAGCGCCCACGTGCGCACGAGGCCGAGCATGCCCGCCTTGGTCGCCGAGTACGCGGTGCGCGTGGCGAGGCCGAGCGCCGCGCGCGACGAGATCAGCACGAGGCGGCCGAAGTGCGCCTCGCGCATGGCGGGCAGCATTGCCTGGGCGAGCGTCACGGGCGCGGCGAGGTGCAGATTCGTGAGCGCGAGAAGATCGGCGTGCGCGACGTCGGCGAGCAGCGCGGGGCGGATCACGCCCGCGTTGTGGATGAGCGTCGTGGGGCCGTGTCGCGCGGCGATCTCGGCGGCGGCCGCGCGCGTGGCGTCAGCGTCGCAAAGATCCACTTCCATCGTGTGCAGGCGCGCGTGGCCCGGCGCGCTGCTGCGCAGGTCGAGCGAGACGACGTCGTAACCCGCTTCGAGCAGATGCTCGACGATCGCGCGGCCAATGCCCGCATTCCCGCCGGTGACGATCGCTGCCTGTTTTGCCGCGTGTTTCGCCGCTTGTATCGTGCTGGTTTGCATCGTGTCGATCCTTTCAGCGTTAATCCTGGCGCTTCTTGAGCGCGCGTGTGTCGATGCAGTGCGGCGCGCCCGGCAGCGTGCGCGCGAGTTCCTTGAGCGTCGCGCGCTGCACCTTCTGCGTGCCGGTGAGCGGCAGCGCCTCCACGAACGCCACATAGCCCGGCGCCTTGAAATACGCGAGCTGCGCGAGACAGAGCTGCGTCAATTCGATGGCGGTGCGCTCGCGCGCTTCGGCGGAAAAAGGCTCGCGCGCGATCACGCAGGCCAGCACTTCGTCGCCGCGCACCGCGTCGGGCGTGGCGGCCACCGCCACGTCGGCAACGAGCGGATGGCGGCGCAGCACGCTTTCCACTTCGACCGCCGAGATGTTTTCGCCGCTGCGCCGGATCACGTTCTTCTTGCGATCGACGAAATACAGCTGGCCCTGCGCGTCCTGCCTGACGATGTCGCCCGTATGGAACCAGCCGTCTTCCCATGCGGCGGCCGTTGCTTCGGCATCCTTGAGATATTCGCGGAAGAAACCACGGCGCGGCTCGGCGCCGTTCGCGCGCACGAGCAGTTCGCCGGGCGTGTCGTGATCGACTTCGGCGCCCTGTTCGTCGACGATCCGTATCGCCAGTTCCGGCTCCGGCCGGCCGAAGCACGACATGCCCACGTTGCGCGGCTCGTGATTCGCGATCACCGCGGCGCCCGCGCCCGTTTCCGTCATCGCCCACGCTTCGAGCAACGGAATGCCGAAGCGGGTTTCGAAGCGCGCATGCAAGGTTTTGTCGACGCCCGCGCCAAAGCCGAAGCGCACGTCATGGACGCGATCTTCGGCGTGTTCGGGCGCGGTGAGCAGCATGGCGGGCATCACGCCGAGGTAATGCATGATGGTCGCGCGCGAGGTGCGCACGCTGTCCCACCATGTGCGCGGATGAAAGCGGTCGAGCGCGACGATCGCGCCGCCCGCGAGGATCATCGCCATCGTCGAGTAGGCCATGGCGTTCATGTGCGTCATGGGCAGCGGCGTGATGAGGCGGTCGCTGCCTTCGCGCAGCGCGCACAGGCCGCCGATGCGGTTGTACCAGACGCCCGCGAGCAGAAAGTACTCGTTCGCCAGCACGCAGGCTTTCGGGCGGCCGGTCGTGCCCGAGGTGTAGAGCAGCGCGCATTCGGTGTCGATCGTCGGCGCGCCGTCGCGGGCGGCCGTGGCGGCTTGAGCAATCGTCGGGTCGCGGGCGGCATCGCTCAGGATCACGATGCGATTCGCCGCTCGCGCCGCCGCGCGCAGGTCGTCATGGCGGGCGGCGGGGGCGATCGCGAGATCGAGTTCGCTGTGGCCCGTGATGTATTCGAGTTCGGCGGCGCGCAATTCCGTGGAGAGCGGCACCACGGCAACGCCGAGCGCGTTGAGCGCGAGCCAGTGCAGAAAGAACGCGGGCCGGTTTTCGAGCATGAGGCCCGCGCGATGCCCGAAGCCGAAGCCCGCCGCGCGATAGCGCGCGATCAGCGCCTCGATTTGAACCTGCGCTGCGCCGTAGCGCAGCGTCTGGGCCTCGATGCCGTAGAGCGCGGCCGTTTCGGGCAGCACGACAAGAAAGTCATGCTGGGGGAAGCGCGCGGCGCTCGCGGCGAACGCGGCGTGCACGGACGTAAAAGACAGCGTGTCGCTCACCGTGGGCCTCACAGGAAAAGCTGGACGGACGGCAGCGCCGCGTCGCAGTTGAGCAGTTCGATGCGCTTCTCGCGCATGCGCAGCGCGCCGTTTTCATCGACGAGATGGTGGCGCACGACACCGGTGAACACGAGTTGTTCGTCGCCGCGCGCTTCGGCGTAAAAGAACGGCGTGCGCAAGCGATAGCCGTCGGGATCGGCGGCTTCGATTTCCGGGCGTTGCAGGACGTGCTGGCAGCGGCTCTCGGGCTGTTGCGAATAGGCGCGCGGCTGCTTCAGGCGCTCGATACGCAGCTTCAGCAGCAAGCGGTCTTCATACATCAGCGAGGCGTGGTTGAGGCCGTCCTGCTGGCCGTGTGCGAGCGGAATCCAGTAGAGGCTGTTTTCGGCGAAGAGTTCGTACCACGCGTCGAACTGTTTTTCGTCGATGAGGCGCGCTTCGCGGTAGACGAAGTCGATCAGGTTGTCGTTGGAGGTCGTCATCGAAGGGCTCCTCGTCAGGCTTGCGCGGGCGGCGTCATGTAGCGCGCCCATGCGCGGAACTGGTTGCGCATCGAGATTTCGCTCGTGCCGTTCACCGTGAGGTCTTTGGCGCCGGCTTCGTCGGGGCGATAGTCGCGGTGCAGGCTCACCCAGTCGTTGCCGTTTGCCGCGAGTCCTTCCTGGATCGCGCGATACGCATGCAGGTCGTCGTGGCCCACCACCGACATCGGCGAATTGATGAGGCGCGAGTAGGTGAGCGTGCGTTGCAGCAGCGCGTCGGGCGCGCCCTTGAGACGAAACGTCCACGACTCGATCACCGTTTTGTCGGGGCCGAGCGGGCGCACCACGCGGATCGCCTGAATCGCGCCCTTGATGGTGAGGCTCGGGTAGTACACCGTGTTGTGCCGCGAGGTGCCCAACACGCTTTTCGCTTTTTCTTCGCCCCACGCGTTCACGAGTTGTTGCTCGTATTCGGGCAGGGACGCATAGCTCGAATGAATCGAGAAGTTCACGCCCGTGTAACTGTGGCCGTTGTCGAACACGCGCACGCCCATGCCGTCGAAGAAACCGTAGTCGGAAACGAAGGGCACGAACTGCTCGATCGCCATGGGTTTGGGTTCGTCGGCGGGCTTGCCTTCCCAGAGCTTTTTCGCCGTGCCCGCCGACGATTCGTGCGCCACCATGGGATGCATCGTGTCGTTCAGATTCTCGACGAACATCTTCCAGTTGCAGTTGTGCACGTAGCGCAGGCAACCACCCGCGATTTCGAGTTCGCCCTCGGGCGAGCGGTCGGCCATGTTGTCGATGGACGAAAGCGAGTCGCCGAAATACTCGCTGAACGACGGGCCGGCCTCGGCGAGCCGCACGAACACGAAACCGCGATAGGTTTCCACGTTGCCGACCGCGCTGAGGCCCTGGCCCGAGGGGCATTCGCCAAGGCGCGTGTTTTCGTAGCCGTTCTTGAGCGGAATGGCGAGCGGTTTGCCGTCGGTCCTGTAGGTCCACGCATGATACGGACACCGAAAGAACTTGCCGGTATTGCCGGCGGGCGCGCTCACGAGCTTGGCGCCTTTATGTGCGCAGCGGTTCATCAGCACGCGAATGCTGCCGTCGGCCTGGCGCACCATCACGAGCGGCTGCTTCGCGATATCGACGGTGAGGTAATCGCCTGGGTTCGGCACCTGGCTCGTGTGGCCGACATAGACCCAAGTGCGGCTGAATAGTCGCTCCATTTCCAGATCGAACACTTCCTGGTCGAGATAGACGTCGCGGTGAACCTGGTCCGGTTCGACGAGCGCCGCGAGCGCGGCGTGATCTTCGCGGTAGCGTGGCATGGGAATCTCCCGTGGGGAAAGGGCGTGTTGCGTTGGGTTGCTCGGTCGATTCATGCGTCGATCACGAGCCGCGCCGCGCGGGCGCGCGACACGCAGATATGCATGACCTTGCCGTCGCGCTTTTCCGCGTCGCTCAGGCAGTAGTCGCGATGCTCGACCTCGCCTTCGAGCACGCCGACCTGGCACACGCCGCATTCGCCGCGTTTGCAGTCGTAGAGCGGATCGAGGCCGGCATCGAGCATCGCGTCGAGGATCGATTGCGTGGGTTCAACGCGCAACGTGAGGTTCGACTGGCGCAGTTCGACTTCGAACGCGGCGTCGCCTGCCTGGGGCGCGCCGGCCGCGAACAGTTCGGAGCGAAGGCGTTCGCGCGGCCAGCCGCGCGCGGTGGCGAGCGCGAGGGTCGCGTCGATGAGCCCTTGCGGGCCGCACACGTAGATCGGTTGCGTGGGTTGCAGCGTGTCGATGAGGCGTGCGAGATCGAAGCGGTCGCCCGGCGCGGCTTCGTCGTCGCCATACAGATGCAACGCCGCGCCGCACAGCGCCCGCAATTCGTCGACGAACGCCAGCTGCGACTTCGCGCGGCCCGTGTAGTGCAACGCGAACTCGCGCCCTTGCGCGACGAGCGCGCTCGCCATCGACGCGATCGGCGTGATGCCGATGCCGCCCGCGATCAGCACGGCGTGATCCGTCGCTTCGAGCGCGAACGCGTGAATGGGCGCGGTGATGCGCAACGTGTCGCCCGCGCGAACGCGCGTGTGCATGTGCAGCGAGCCGCCCGCGCCTTCGTCTTCGCGACGCACGGCGAGCAGGTAATGATCGGGCGCGGTGTGGGTGGCGGTGTGCGGCGCGAGGTTCACCAGCGAGTACGCGCGCCAGTCCTCGCCCTGCGGCGTTCGCACCCGCACGCGAACATGCGCGCCGGCCGCGTAGCCGGGCAGCGCGCGGCCATCGGCGGGGCGCAGGCGGAATGCGCTGACGTGCGCGGTGAGCGGCGTGACGGCTTCGACGATGACGTCGAAGGCATCGTGGTCGTGCGGTGCGCTCATGCCGGAACTCCTTGCGTGAGGACGGGTGTCATGGGGCGTCTCCTTGCCTCGCGGCGGGCGGGCATCGTTGGGCATCGTCGAATCGAGGGCGCGGTCTTCGCCGCGTTCCCGGTCACGTTCTCCGTGTTAACCCTTTAGATTCGAATATATGAAAATTCATGCGTTTTATTGGATAATGAAAATATTCGACTGTCAAGGCGATCACGATGAAAGACGAGATAGGGAACGATCTGGCCGCGGTGGCGATCGCATGCGGCGTGGAAGTGCCGTATCGGCGTCAGGCGCCCGATGACACGACCGGCGATCTGCTCGCGCAGGCGTTTGCGCTGGCGCTGCGGCGCTCGGGTTTCGCGGCGCGGGAGGTCGATGGCCTGGGCGTCGCGTCGTTCACGCTCGCGCCCGATCATGCGATCGACATGGCCTGGCGGCTCGGCCTCAGCCCGCGCTGGTGCATGGACGATTGCCACGGCGGCGCGAGCGGAATCAACCTGCTGCAACACGCCGTGCGCGCGGTGCAACACGGCGACGCGAACGTGATCGTGCTGCTCGCGGGCGATCGTTTCGAAGCCGCCGATTTCAAACAACTCGTCGAGCATTACAACCTCACGACGCGCACCTATTTGCGGCCGCTCGAGAATGGCGGCCCGAACAGTTTGTTCGCCATGCTAACGATGCGTCACGCGCAACGTCACGGTCTCGAGGCGCGCGACTATGGCGCCTTGTGCGTGGCGCAGCGCGCGTGGGCCGCGTTGAATCCGGGCGCGGTGTACCGCGCGCCGCTCACGCTCGACGACTATCTCGCCGCGCCGCGCGTGGCCGATCCGCTCGGGCGCTTCGACTGCGTGCCTGTGGTGTGCGGCGCGAACGCGATCGTGGTGGCGCGCGCCGATCTCGTCGCGCAGCGTGCGCCCGCGCGTCACGCAGTGCGCGTGCGTGCGCTGCAATGCCGCTACAACTTCGATCACCAGGCGGGCGACGGGCTGCAAACCGGCTTGGCCGATCTCGCGGCGTCGCTGTGGACGCAGGCGCGCGCGCGGCCCGAGGACATCGACATGATCTCGGTCTACGACGACTATCCCGTGATGACGCTGATCCAGCTTGCCGATCTCGGCTTCGCGCCCGCGGGCGACCTGCGCGCGCTGATCACTCGCATCGCGTCGCACGAACTGGCGGTGAACACCTCGGGCGGGCAATTGTCGGCGGGGCAGGCGGGGGCGGCGGGCGGCATGCACGGGCTCGTCGAGGCGATCGTGCAGTTACAGGGCGAAGCCGGCGAGCGCCAGGTGCGCGACGCGCGGCTCGCGCTCGTAAGCGGCTACGGCATGGTGCAGTATCGACACGGCATGTGCGCGAACGCCGTGGTGCTCGAACGGGAGGCGGCATGAGCGAAACCGCGTTGACGATTTTTCGCTGCCGCGCCTGCGGCGAGGCGCTGTTTCCGGCGCGTTACCGTTGTCCGTGCGGGGAGGCGGAATTCACGGAAGAGGACGCGTCAACCGGCGCGCTGGAGGAGGCGACCGTGGTGCGCCATCGCGTGGGCGCCGCGCGGGAGACCGGCGACGTGCATCTCGCGAGCGTGCGCACGGCGGCGGGCGTTGTCGTGATCGCGCGGCTGGACGAGGCGTTGGCGGCCGGCAGTGCCGTGACGCTTTCCATCGACGATCAACAGCGCATTCGCGCGCGCCGTGGCTGAGGCGCAGGGCAACTCGCCGCGCGCCGCTATGCGAAAATCGCGGCTTCGCGGCGGCGCGCTGAAGTTCGCCCGCTCCGCCCGTTTTTGCCCTTTTTAGCCGTGATGGAACCGTATGTCCGATCCAGCCGACGAAGCGCCGCAACAACCCACGGCCTTCGAACTCATCGGCGGCGAGGCGCGTGTGCGCGAACTCGTCGACCGTTTCTATGACCTGATGGACCTCGAGCCCGAATTCGCGGGCATACGCGCGCTGCATCCGCCCACGCTCGACGGCTCGCGCGACAAGACTTTCTGGTTTCTGTGCGGCTGGCTCGGCGGCCCGGATCACTACATCGAGCGCTTCGGGCATCCGCGTTTGCGCGCGCGGCATCTGCCGTTCGCGATCGCGTCTTCGGAGCGCGACCAGTGGCTGCGCTGCATGGCGTGGGCCATGCAGGACATCGGTTTGCCCGAGCCGCTGCGCGAACGCCTGCTGCATTCGTTCTTCGATACCGCCGACTGGATGCGCAATCGGCCCGGTTGAAGCGGGATCACGCGCCGGGCGCGGCGCCGAATTGTGCTGGCGCAAACGCCGGTACAGTCAGGCACTGGCAGCCGCCGGCCGTCCGGCGGACGATGGCGCGATGTGTCCATAATGGCCGCTCCATTCGCATGGCGGCACCCCCGGTACACATAACAGGAGACTCCACGATGACGACCACCCGCGCACTCTTTCGCGACGACGCCTATCTCACGCACTGCGACGCCACCGTGCTTGCGGTGGGCGAGGACGGCGTGCGGCTCGACCAGACCGTGTTCTATCCGCTCGGTGGCGGTCAGGCCGGCGACAGCGGCGCGCTCGTGCTCGAAGACGGCGCGCGCCTCGTGATTGCCGACACGCGCAAGGCCAGGTTCGAAGGCGCCACGCCCGACGACGCGCTGCACGTGCCCGCACCCGGCCAGGAAGCGCTGCTCGCGCGTCTCGCGGCGGGCGAACGGGTGCGCGCGGAAATCGACTGGGCGCGCCGCCATCGGCATATGCGCCTGCATACCGCGAGCCATCTGATGTGCGCGGTGCTGCCGTATCCCGTCGACGGCTGCAGCATCACGACCGAGTACGCGCGCCTCGACTTCGCCACGGTCGAGCCGATCGAGCGCGAGCACGTGGAAGCGCGGCTCGCCGAACTGGTTGCGGGCGCGCATGCGGTCGGCACCGAGTGGATCACCGACGACGAAATGGCGCAGCGTCCCGAACTCGTGCGCACGATGAGCGTGAAGCCGCCCATGGGCCTCGGCCGCGTGCGCTTGCTGCGCATCGAGAACGTGGATTTGCAGCCGTGCGGCGGCACGCACGTGCGCAACACCGAGGAAATCGGCACGTTGCGCGTGGCGAAGCTCGAAAAGAAGAGCGCGCGCACGCGGCGTCTCGTGCTGGAACTCGTTTGAGCGCGGGCAACGTCACGGCGGGTTTGCCGGTCGAGGCGCTCGATCCGCGTGCCCGCGAGGTGCTCGACTTCTGGTTCGGCGCGCCGGGTTCGGCGGAACGCGGCCGCGAGCGCAAGCAGTGGTTCCGCAAACGCGAAGCGTTCGACGCGCAATTGCGCGAGCGCTTCGGCGCGCTGCTTGCCGCCGCGCGCGCGGGCGAGCTCGACGCGTGGTGCGCGACGCCCGCTGGCGCGCTCGCGCTCGTGATCGTGCTCGACCAGTTTTCGCGCAACTGCCTGCGCGGCACGCCGCACGCCTTTGCCGCCGACGCGAAAGCGCTCGCCATCGCCCGCGCCATGGTCGCGAGCGGCGCGGATCTACGCTTGCCCGACCTCTATCAGCGCATGTTCGTGTATATGCCGTTCGAGCACGCCGAGTCGGTGGCGGCGCAGCGCGAGTCGCTGCGTTTGTTCGGCGCGCTGGCGCAGGAAGCGGGCGAGGCCGGTTTCGAGGCGAGCTTCAGTGCGAGTTTCGAGGCGTATCACGACTACGCGCGGCGGCACGCGCAGGTGATCGAGCGCTTCGGGCGTTTTCCGCATCGCAACGAGGTGCTCGGGCGCGTATCCACGGAGGACGAACTCGCGTTTCTGCGCGAGCCCGGTTCGCGGTTTTGACCGGCGTCGCGGCGTGAACGGCTAGCGGCCGCCGGCCACGTCGAGCACCGCGCCGGTCACGTACGACGCGGCGTCGCTGATCAGCCAGACGATTGTTTGCGCGACTTCCTCGGCGCTGCCGGGCCGCCCGAGCGGTGTTTGCGCGCCGAGCACGGCGGCGCGGTCGGGGCGGCCGCCGCTCGCGTGAATCTCCGTGTCGATGAGGCCGGGGCGCACCGCGTTCACGCGTATGCCTTGCGGCCCGAGTTCCTTCGCGAGACCGAGCGTCATGGTGTCGATCGCGCCTTTGGACGCCGCGTAATCGACATATTCGTTGGGCGAACCGAGCCGCGCCGCCGCCGAAGACACATTGACGATCGAGCCGCCTTCGCCGCCGCGATCCTTCGACATGCGCCGCGCGGCTTCGCGCGCGCACAGAAACGCGCCGTACACGTTCACGTCGAACACACGCTTCAGGCGTTCCGCGCTCATGTCGGCGACCGGGCTGCCCGGCGCGACGATACCCGCGTTGTTCACGAGCGCGTCGATGCGCCCGTACGCCGATTCGAGCGCGTCGAACAGGGCGACCACGTCCGCTTCGCTCGCCACGTCGCCGCGCAGCACGCGCGCCTTCCCGCCGGCGCGGCCCACCTCGGCGGCGGTTTCGTCGGCGGCGGGCTGGTTGTGGTGATAGTTCACGCCCACGGTCCAGCCTTGCGCGCCCAGGAGACGCGCCGTCGCGCGGCCGATGCCGCGGCTCGCGCCCGTGATCAAAACGACCTTGCTCATCGTGTCGTGCCCTTCGTTGCGAAGCGGTTCAGGGATGGCGGTGCGAACTCCGGGTGCGAAACCGGCGCGCTTAAACCTTCTCGCGCAGATCGGCCCACTTGTCCTTCTCGGGCGCGCGATACGCCGCGAGCTTCGCGAGCAGTGACTCGGCGTTGCCGTCGACTTGCAGCATCTGCAGATAGGTCTCGCGCATGAAGCCCTCGCGCACGGTGTGATCGAGCATCGTCATCAACGGGTCGTAGAAGCCGCCAATGTTGAGCACGCCCACGGGCTTGCGGTGATAGCCGAGTTGCGCCCACGTGTAGACCTCGAACAGCTCTTCGAGCGTGCCCGCGCCGCCCGGCATGGCCACGAAGGCATCGGCGAGATCGGCCATCATCTTCTTGCGATGATGCATGTCGGGCACGACGTGCAGCTCGGTGAGGCCCGCGTGGCCGACTTCTTTATCGACGAGCAGTTCGGGAATCACGCCGATGGCGCGGCCGCCGTGTTGCATGACGGTGTCGGCGATCACGCCCATCAGGCCGACCTTGCCGCCGCCATAAACGAGCGCGAGATCCTGCGCGACGAGCGCGCGGCCGAATGCCTGGGCGGCTTCGGTGTACAGCGGGTTGGCTCCGAACGAGGAGCCGCAATAGACGCAAACTGCTTTCATGCGGTGGTTATCCTTTGGGCTTGAGCGAGGCGGAGCGTTCAGCCGCGCGGGTCTTTCGCGCCGCCGGTGGCGGCACTCGCGCCGGTTGTCGGGCTCGCGCCTTCGCGCGGCGGCAGGTAGTCGTAGAACTCGCGCTTGGCGAGCTTGCCCGAGATGAGGTCGTCGAACAGTTCGCGCGCGCGGCCGCGCAGATACGGCGCCATCAACGAGATGATCTGCACGCTCACCTGGTGCAACTCGTCGCGAATCGCTTCCTGGTCGTTGTACTTGCGCGGGTTCATCACGAACTGGTAGGAAAGCCAGTACGTGGCGATCACGCCGATATTGGTCGAGATCACGGCGATCTCGGCGGGCGTGGCCACCATCTCGCCGTCTTCCACGAGCTGCTCGCAGAACTGCTGCGCGAAGTGCACCTTGTGGCTGATGATCTGCTTGAAGTGCATCTCCAGCGTGCGGTTGCGCGCGAGCAGGTCGTTCAGGTCGCGATAGAGAAAGCGGTAGCGCCACGTGAAATCGACCATGTATTGCAGATACGCCCACATTTCGTCGATGGTGGCGCGATGGTCTTCGGGGAAGCGCAGACGCTTTTCGATCTCCTGCTCGAACTGGCTGAAGATGCTGTTGATGATGTCGTCTTTGTTGCGGAAGTGGTAGTACAGGTTGCCTGGACTGATCTCCATTTCCTCGGCGATGGTCGTCGTGGTGACGTTCGGCTCGCCGATCTCGTTGAACAGTTTCAGCGACAGCTCGAGAATCCGTTCGCGTGTACGGCGGGGAGGTTTGGCTTCCATGTCGTCCGGCCCTGAAAAAGCAGTACCGGGCCAAAACGCTCGCGTTGGCGGCGTGGGTGGCCCGGATGCGGTTGGTCGTTTTTTAAGACTGTCGTTCGATTATAAACCGACGACCTGGCGCGAAACGGCGAGCGTGGACCGCCGCGGCGCGCGCGGCGGGATTGGACGGCGCGGCTAGCGGCGAAAGCGGCGAAAGCGGCCCGAGGAAGCGGCGAGGGCGTGTGCGCCGCCGCGGTGCGCTACAGCGCGCTCAACCAGTGCAGAAACGGCGGCCCGTAGTGCGGCACGAGAATGAGGCCCCACGTGAGCACGCACAGCAGCAGCGCGACGGTCACGGCGGCGCTGCCCAGATCCTTCGCGCGGCCGGAGAGTTCGTTGCGCTCGAGACCGATGCGATCGACGGCGTTCTCGATGCTCGAATTGAGCAGCTCCACGATCAGCACGAGCATCACGGAGCCGAGCAGCAGCACGCGTTCGACCGGATCGACGGGAATGAACACGCCGGCCGGCACGAGAATGGCCGCGAGCGTGAGTTCCTGGCGAAACGCGCTTTCCTCGCGAATCGCCACGCGAAACCCTTTGATCGAATACTTGAGCGCATGCCACGCGCGCGTGATGCCGCGATTGCCCTTGTACGGATTGAAGGGCAGCGGCGCGAGCGGATCGTCGGGGCCGAGCGGTTCGGGAGGCGGCTCCTTGGCTTGCTGCTGTTTGCGCTTTTGCGACGCCGTGGGCGCGGGAGGCGCTTCGGGCGGCTGGCCGCGCGTACCCGTGCGGGCCGCGGCGCCGGAGCGCGCCGCGCCCGCGGACGAGGTTGCGGAATGCAGCGGTGACGGAGAGCGTGACGTCATGACGGTACGGGGGAGTGTCTCAGTATCGCATGCGTCGGACGCGGCTGCGCCGCGCGCGTCGTCCGCCTCCTTGGGCTGCTTGACGGTCGATTCGCGGGCGGAAGGGGGTGCCATGGATCGTGCCCCGGGTGCGTGCCGCGCGTCAGGCCGCGGCGCTCTTCGCCTGCATCGCCTCGCGCGTGCGCGGCTTGAGGTGCGAGGCGAACTGCTCGGACGCCGCGCGCCACGAGAAGCGCTCGGCCCAGGCGCGCGCGTCGGCGCGGTCGATCTTGAGCGCTTCGAGGCAGGCTTCGCGCAAGTCCTCGTTCATCGCGCCCGCGCGGCTGCTGGTGCCGAGCACGTCGATCGGGCCGGTGACCGGATAGGCCGCGACCGGCGTGCCGGTGGCGAGCGCCTCGAGCAGCACGAGGCCGAAGGTGTCGGTGCGGCTCGGGAACACGAACACGTCGGCGGCCGCGTAGACCTTCGCGAGTTCGGGCTGGCTGAGCACGCCCAGATAGTTCGCCTGCGGATAGCGCGACTTCAGTTCCGCGAGCGCCGGGCCTTCGCCGCAAACCCACTTCGAGCCGGGCAGGTCGAGCTTGAGAAACGCCTCGACGTTCTTTTCCACGGCCACGCGGCCCACGTACAGAAAGATCGGTCGCGCCGTGTTGAGCACCTTCGACTCCATCGGCCGGAAGATGTCGAGATCGACGCCGCGCGTCCACAGCACGACGTTCGTGAAGCCGAACTTCTCCAGATCGGTCTTGACGACGGGCGTGGGCGCCATCACCGCGAGCGAAGGCTTGTGGAACCAGCGCAGGAAGCGATACGTGGCCGAAAGCGGAATGCCGAAGCGTGCCTGCACGTACTCGGGAAAGCGCGTGTGATAGGCGGTCGTGAAGGGCAGGTCGTGATCGATCGCGTAGCGGCGCGCGGTGAGACCGAGCGGGCCTTCCGTCGCGATATGGATCGCGTCCGGGCCGAACGCCGCAATGCGTTCGCGCAAATGCCGCTTGGGAAACAGCGAGAGGCGAATCTCGGGATACGTCGGGCACGGCACCGTGCGGAATTCGAGCGGCGTGAGCAGTTCGACCTCATGGCCGAGCGCAATGAGTTCGCGGGTGGTGTTCTTCAGCGTACGCACCACGCCGTTGACTTGCGGCTCCCATGCATCGGTGACGATCATGATCTTCATCGGTCGGCGGCCCTCAGGATGATGTTTTGACTGATGTTGCGAATGCCCGCCACGGCGCGGCGGGCGTACCAGGAATGGCAGCGCGCGAACGCAGGGGCGTCGCGCGCGGCGTGTTGAGACAGGCGGTCCGATTGGTGTTCAGCGTGTGCCCGTGATGCCGGTTTCGTGATTCAGGCTGTCACGCGTTCACGCGCGCCTTGCGCGTGGAAGCTTGCGTCTCGGGCGAACGCATCACCGTCCAGTTGACGATGCGCAGTTCGCCTTCGAAGGTCTCGACGAGCGCGGTGAGACTTTCGACCCAGTCGCCGTCGTTGCAATAGAGCACGCCGTCGATCTCGCGGATCTCGGCCTTGTGGATGTGGCCGCACACGACACCGTCACAGCCGCGCCGGCGCGCTTCGTCCGTCATCACGCGCTCGAACGACGAGATGAAGTTCACGGCGTTCTTCACCTGGTGCTTGAGGTACTGCGAGAGCGACCAGTACTGGAAGCCGAGCTTCGCGCGAATGCGGTTGAACCAGCGGTTGAGCAGCAGGATCAGCGTGTACGCCGAGTCGCCGAGATAGGCGAGCCACTTCGCGTGCTGGATCACGCCGTCGAACAGATCGCCGTGCACGACCCAGAGGCGCTTGCCGGTGAGCGTGGTGTGGAACGCTTCCTCGCGCACGTGGATGTCGCCGAACGCGAGGTTGCAGAACTGGCGCGCGGCCTCGTCGTGATTGCCGGGAATGTAGATGACCTGCGTGCCCTTGCGCGCCTTGCGCAGCACTTTCTGCACGACGTCGTTGTGCGCCTGCGGCCAGTACCAGCCTTTGCGCAGCTGCCAGCCGTCGATGATGTCGCCCACGAGATACAGATACTCCGACTCGTTGTGGCGCAGGAAGTCGAGCAGATACGACGCCTGGCAGCCGCCCGTGCCCAGATGGATATCCGAGAGCCAGATGGTGCGGTAACGGGTGGGATCGGGATGATCGTCGTCGGTGGAGCCAGTGCCGGTGGCGGTGGCGTCGTCGAGCGCGGCGGCGAGTGACGAAGGCGGGGAGAAGGGCGCGCCGTTCGGAATCGGATGAAATTCGGCGGGGTCGGTGCCTCGTCCGGTGGTTTGCCGGAACAGGGCGGTCGCGGACGTCTTCTGGGCCATGGCACACGCGGCAGGTTGCAATACGCGCATTGCAACGTGCGGCCATGACCGTGCCGTGACAGTCACAAGAAGGTCTTGTTACGTGGGGCTTTCTGGTTTTGCCGCAGCCTTGACTGGCTTGCGCGGCGGCTCGGGCGCCGATTTTTCCCGCTGTGTTTCAGGGCGAAACGGGGGCCGCAGCGCGCTGTCGTATCGCCGCGACAATGCGGGTGCCCGCGAGGCGATCGTGTGGAAATTGCCGGCCGGGTGCGAAACGGGCGCTGCCGGCCCAGAGCGCGAACCACACCGCTTCGAGCACGAGCGTGCGCGGGATCGGCAGATCGAACAGCGTGTGCAGCGCGAGCGGCGGCAGGAACCACAGCCACGCCGCGAGATACCGGGCGATGGCGCGCGCGACGGAAGGCGGCGCGCCGTCGTGCGCGCTCACCACGCGCAGGCGCCAGGTTTTCATCGGCAAGGTCTGGCCGCCCTTGTGCCAGAAGCCGACGAAATACGCGCCCGCGACCAGCACGATCCACGCGGCCATGAGGTTGTGATGCGTGTAGCCGTTGCGCTGCTGGAACACGAGGCTGAAGGCGAGACCGGCGGCGAAGATCACGCCGAACAGCAACACGCTCTCGTAGAGCAGCGCGGCCAGGCGGCGGCGGATCGATACCGGTTGCGCGGGCGCGGAAAGCGGCGCGGCAACCTCGGCAGGGTACGTGGGGGACGGAGCGGTCGTGAGCGGGGCGTGGTCGGACACGATGCGGTTGGTGCGCAAGCTGGGCGCAGGGTGAAAACAGAACGCCCAAGCATAACCGCGAACGCCGGCGCGGCTCGCCGGGGTTTACGCGCGGCCCGATCCCGCCGTGGCAAGCCGGGTTGCGCGCGCGGCGAAGTCTCGTTGCGTTACGAGCCCTTGTAGGCCGCGGGTGCTTCGGCGGGCGAAACGGGAATGGGCGTGGCGGGCACGAAGCTGCCGGCCGCGGGCACGCCGGAGGCGATCGCCGCGGCGGCGGCCGCCGCGGGCGAACCCGGCGCGGGAATGACCGAGCCCGTGTTGCTGGCGGGCACGGCGCCCGAGGCCGGGGCGCTTGCGCCCGGTGCATGCGGGCCCTTGTGGTCGCGCTCGTTGACGAGGCGCTGAATATCGCGGATCTCGCTCTTGTTGCCGCTGGGCGGCGCGCTCACCACCGTGGGGCGGCGCTTGCGCTCGCTCGCGGCGAGACGTGCCTTCTGGTCCTCGGGAAGCTGCTGATACGCCTCCCAGGCGCGCTGACGCGCCTGGGCCGGCAGTTCCTTCGACACCTGATAATTCTCGCGCGCGACGCGGCGCTGCTGGGGCGTCATGCGCACCCATTCGGTCATGCGCTCATGCAGGCGCTTTTGGACTTCCGGCGACATCTTCGGGTAACGCGTGGCGATCTTCAGCCATTTTCGCTTGCGTTCGTCGCTGAAATGATCCCACTGCGTCGCGAAGGGCGCGAGCGCGGCGTGCTGTTCCTCGTTGAGGCTGGCCCATGCAAGCGGATCGTTCGAGCCGGGCGGCGGCGTGACCGGCGACGACGAAGGCGCGTCGGGCGACGGTGCCTTGGCTTGCACGCCCGCGCCTGGCGCGGGTTCGCCGGCCGGTTCGGGATGAAAGCGCGGCCAGGTCGCCGCATACGAGACCAGCGCCGCGACCACACATCCAATGACTACGGCCAGGCCGCGCTTGTAACTCACCCCGTCAGTCCCCCGCTTTCTCAGTGGCTGCCCTGTTGCCGCTCAATGCGCGCGCGTCAGATACGCGTTGAACCCGTGATCGAGGTAGGCCGTGAGCGGCAGGTCGTCGCTCAGCATGGCCGCGTCGATGTCGGCGAGTTCAGCGGTGCGTTGCTGATCTTCGAAGTACGCAATGGCGAACAGCCCGGCGACGAGCGCCGCGAGCGGCCACGCGAGGGCGAAGCGCCCGAGCGCGGAGCGGCGCCGCGCGGGCAGCGGGCTGGGCGCGCCGGCCATGCCACCGGCGCCGGCCAGTGCCAACGCGGGCGCGCGCACGAACACGGGCTCGGCCTTTTTCTGGGCGAGCGCGGACTGACGTGCGGCAGCGAGTCGGGCAGTGGTGGCAGCGGGAAGGCTGGCGGCGCTCTCGTCGAGCGCGCGGCGCATTTCCCGCACGAACGCTAGTTCTTTGTTTTCGAGTGCGGAGCTCATAGCGTGATTCCTTTGGCCTTGAGCGCTTGCGCCAGCGTGTGGGTGGCCCGCGAGCAGTGCGTTTTCACGCTACCTTCGGAGCAACCCATGGCGGCGGCGGTCTCGGCGACATCCATGTCTTCCCAGTAACGCATCAGAAACGCCTCCCGTTGACGTGCGGGCAACTTCTGGATTTCGTCGTCGATGAGTTGCAGGACTTGCGCCCGCTCGATCTGCTGTTCGCTGCTTTCCGCGCCGGCCGATCCTTCCTGGGCTTCGAAGGTTTCGAGCGGATCGAAATCCTCGTCGTCGGCGCCGCCGAGCGATGAAAATAGACTCACCCACGTATTGCGTACTTTCTGCCGACGAAAATAGTCGTGCATCGTATTTTGCAAAATACGCTGAAAGAGCAGGGGGAGTTCGGCGGGGGGACGGTCGCCGTATTTTTCGGCGAGCTTGATCATCGCGTCCTGCACGATGTCGAGCGAGGCGTCGTCGTCCCTCACGGCGTAGACCGTCTGCTTGAACGCGCGTCTTTCGACGCCCGCCAGGAAATCGGCGAGTTCCTTGTCTGAAGCCATCCGTGCAGGGCGCCGCCACCAGCGTACGCGTTATCGTTCGAAAAATGTCGTAAAACTCGCGGATCCTAGCAAACTTTCGCGTCTTCGGGGTGGCCGGGGGCCACAACCCGTTTTTACGCACCGCGCGCGATCGCCGCAACGGCGGGCGTCACAGCGATTTCCGGAGGTGCAGAATCGCCCGATTTTTTTCGTGTTTCGACGCCGCGAAAGGTCGATGGGATGCAATGGCCGTGCCCGGGCGCTCAATAATCGCTTGACCGATTCGCGGCGAATCGCTATCTTCGACGGTTCGCAACATAAGTGACTTGTCTCAATTCAGGTGTGGCCCATGAGGCTCATCTGTCAACTGGACGCGCCGCTTGAACCCGAGCCACAAGCCCGGCAGAGAGCACCCGATCAATTTTTTGCCGAAAATTCGAAAGGTGAATGATGAACATGCCCAGCGCGGAATTCTCCACGTCGGTTCCCCCCTCGCAAGAATCTGACCCTCAAGCTGCTACCTCCATCGGCGGAACCGTGCTGATGAAGGCGCTCGCCGACGAGCAGGTCGAATTCATCTGGGGCTATCCCGGCGGCTCGGTACTCTACATCTACGACGAGCTGTACAAGCAGGACAAGATTCAGCACGTTCTCGTGCGCCACGAACAGGCAGCCGTGCATGCCGCCGACGCCTACGCGCGTTCGACCGGTAATGTTGGTGTGTGCCTCGTGACCTCGGGACCTGGCGTCACCAATGCGGTGACGGGCATCGCGACGGCCTATATGGACTCGATCCCGATGGTGATCATCAGCGGCCAGGTGCCTACCGCCGCGATTGGTCAGGACGCGTTCCAGGAGTGCGATACCGTCGGCATCACGCGTCCCTGCGTGAAGCACAACTTCCTCGTGAAGGACGTGCGCGACCTCGCGGCCACCGTCAAGAAAGCTTTCTATATTGCGCGCACCGGCCGTCCCGGCCCCGTGCTGATCGACATTCCCAAGGACGTGTCGAAAACGCCGTGCGCGTACGAACCGGTCAAGAACGTTTCGCTGCGTTCGTACAACCCGGTCACCAAGGGCCATTCGGGGCAGATCCGCAAGGCGGTCTCGCTGCTGCTCTCGGCCAAGCGTCCGTATATCTACACCGGCGGCGGCATCATCCTCGCGGATGCGTCGCGCGAACTGAACCAGTTCGCCGATCTGCTCGGCTACCCGGTCACGAACACGCTGATGGGTCTGGGCGGCTATCGCGCGAGCGACCGCAAGTTCCTCGGCATGCTCGGCATGCACGGCACCTACGAAGCCAACATGGCGATGCAGCACTGCGACGTGTTGATCGCGATCGGCGCGCGCTTCGACGACCGCGTGATCGGCGACCCGGCGCACTTCGCTTCCCGCCCGCGCAAGATCATCCACATCGACATCGACCCTTCGTCGATCTCGAAGCGCGTGAAGGTCGACATCCCCATCGTCGGCGACGTGAAGGAAGTGCTCAAGGAACTCATCGAGCAACTTCAGCACGCCGATCATGGCCCGGACACCGCGGCGCTCGCCGACTGGTGGAAGGAGATCGAAGGCTGGCGCGAGAAGAACTGCCTCAAGTTCGACCGTTCGAGCGAGATCATCAAGCCGCAGTACGTGGTGGAAAAGGCGTGGGAACTCACGGGCGGCAACGCTTTCGTGTGTTCGGACGTCGGCCAGCACCAGATGTGGGCCGCGCAGTTCTATCGCTTCAACCAGCCGCGCCGCTGGATCAATTCCGGCGGTCTCGGCACGATGGGCTTCGGCCTGCCGGCCGCGATGGGCGTGAAGATGGCGCACCCGGACGACGACGTGCTCTGCATCACGGGCGAAGGCTCGATCCAGATGTGCATTCAGGAACTGTCGACCTGCAAGCAGTACGACACGCCCGTGAAGATCATCTCGCTCAACAACCGCTACCTCGGCATGGTCCGCCAGTGGCAGCAGATCGAATACAGCAAGCGCTATTCGCATTCGTACATGGATGCGCTGCCCGACTTCGTGAAGCTCGCCGAAGCGTTCGGCCACGTCGGCATGCGGATCGAAAAGACCGCCGATGTGGAGCCGGCGCTCAAGGAAGCGCTGCGCCTGAAGGACCGCACGGTGTTCCTCGATTTCCAGACCGACCCTTCCGAAAACGTCTGGCCGATGGTTCAGGCCGGCAAGGGCATCACCGAGATGCTGCTCGGCTCGGAAGACCTGTAACGGTATTTGCACGGCCGTCTCGACCTCGCGCGGCGCGCGCCCACACAAGGGGCGCGCGGGTTCGCGGGGAAGGGCGGCACACGCTAACTGGATAAATCGCGGATCCCATCATGAGACACATTATTTCCGTTTTGCTGGAAAACGAGCCGGGCGCGCTGTCGCGCGTCGTCGGCCTCTTCTCCGCACGCGGCTACAACATCGAAACCTTGACGGTGGCGCCGACCGAAGACCGTTCGCTGTCGCGCATGACCATCGTTTCCATTGGCTCGGACGACGTGATCGAACAGATCACGAAGCATCTGAACCGCCTGATCGAGGTGGTGAAAGTGGTCGACCTGACCGAGGGCGCCCACATCGAACGCGAGCTGATGCTGATCAAGGTAAGGGCGGTCGGCAAGGAACGTGAGGAGATGAAGCGGATGGCGGATATTTTCCGCGGCCGCATCATCGACGTCACCGAAAAGACCTACACGATCGAACTGACGGGTGCGAGCGACAAGCTCGACGCGTTCATCGAGGCGATCGACGCAACCGCCATTCTCGAGACCGTCCGCACGGGCAGCTCGGGCATCGGGCGCGGAGAACGCATTCTGAAGGTGTAACTCCCGACCCAGTCGATCTTGCACCGGAACTTGACCGGATGTGGCGCAACCTGTGACGCATCCGGCCCAGCAGCACAAGCTAACAAGCAGTACCGAATTCACCAGACTCTCGCCAAGGAACCAACATGAAAGTTTTCTACGACAAGGACGCCGATCTCTCCCTCATCAAGGGCAAGCAGATCACCATCATCGGTTACGGCTCGCAAGGCCACGCCCACGCGCTGAACCTGAAGGACAGCGGCGTGAACGTCACCGTCGGTCTGCGCAAGAACGGCGCATCGTGGAGCAAGGCTGAGAACGCCGGCCTGCAGGTCAAGGAAGTGGCCGAAGCGGTGAAGAGCGCCGACGTCGTCATGATGCTGCTGCCGGACGAGCAGATCGCCGATGTCTACGCGAAGGAAGTTCACGCGAACATCAAGAACGGCGCGGCCCTCGCATTCGCGCACGGCTTCAACGTTCACTACGGCGCCGTGATCCCGCGCGCGGATCTGGACGTCATCATGATCGCGCCGAAGGCGCCGGGCCACACGGTTCGCGGTACGTACTCGCAAGGCGGCGGCGTGCCCCACCTGATCGCTGTCCATCAGGACAAGTCGGGCGCGGCGCGTGACATCGCCCTGTCGTACGCGGCAGCGAACGGCGGCGGCCGTGCCGGCATCATCGAAACGAACTTCCGCGAAGAAACCGAAACCGACCTGTTCGGCGAGCAAGCCGTGCTGTGCGGCGGTACGGTCGAGCTGATCAAGGCAGGTTTCGAAACGCTGGTGGAAGCCGGCTACGCGCCGGAAATGGCGTACTTCGAATGCCTGCACGAACTGAAGCTGATCGTCGACCTGATCTATGAAGGCGGCATCGCCAACATGAACTATTCGATCTCGAACAACGCCGAATACGGCGAGTACGTGACGGGCCCGCGCGTCGTCACGGCAGAGACGAAGAAGGTCATGAAGGACGTCCTGAAGGACATCCAGACGGGCGAATACGCGAAGAGCTTCATCCTCGAAAACAAGGCCGGCGCACCCACGCTGCAATCGCGCCGCCGCCTCGGCGCCGAGCACCAGATCGAAACGGTCGGTGCAAAGCTGCGCGCGATGATGCCGTGGATCGCCGCGAACAAGCTGGTCGACCAGTCGAAGAACTAATCTGACATTGCCGTTCCGATTGCCTGCGCGAGACATGGCGCTCACGCGTCATAGCGCAGCAATCGTTCCCGCGTCAGACCCGAAAAAGCCGCCCAGGTGGGATGAAGCCTGGGCGGCTTTTGTTATGCTACGGTTTTCAAAATAACAGCGAAGCCATCATGAATTACCCTCATCCGATCATCGCGCGCGAAGGCTGGCCGTTCATCGCCATTGCGGCCGTCGTGGCGCTCTTGATCCATGCGGTCGCAGGCTTCGGACTCGCATGGCCGTTCTGGCTGATCCTGATTTTCGTCGTCCAGTTCTTCCGCGACCCGCCGCGTCCGATCCCGACGCAGGCCAACGCCGTGCTTTGCCCGGCCGACGGCCGCATCGTCGCCGTGGAAACCGCGCACGACCCGTATGCCAACCGTGAAGCGCTCAAGATCAGCGTGTTCATGAACGTGTTTAACGTGCACTCGCAACGCTCGCCGGTGGACGGCGCCGTGGCGAAGGTCGAATATTTCCCGGGCGCGTACCTGAACGCCGCCATCGACAAGGCCTCGACCGAAAACGAACGCAACGCCGTCGTGCTGACCATGGCGGACGGCACGACCGTCACCTCGGTGCAGATCGCGGGCCTGATCGCGCGCCGCATTCTCTGCTACGTGCGCGCCGGCGAGCCGCTGTCGCGCGGCCAGCGCTACGGCTTCATCCGCTTCGGTTCGCGCGTGGACGTGTATCTGCCGGTCGGCAGCCGTCCGCGTGTGTCGATCGGCGAGAAGGTGTCCGCGTCGTCGACGATCCTCGCCGAACTGCCCACGCAATCGGCATAAAGGAGGGCAGCGATGGCCGGATTCAAGCGTCGACCCCGTAATGCGCCCGGTGCGCCGCTGCCGCGGCCGTTTCGCCGCAACAAGTCCGTGCAGGAGCCCGTTGGCGTTGCCGCGGGCCGGCGCGCGGCTCGCCAGGCGTTCCTGAAGAAACGCGGCATCTACCTGCTGCCCAACGCCTTCACGACCGCCGCGCTGTTCTGCGGCTTTTTCGCGGTCGTGCAGGCCATGAACGTGCGCTTCGAAGTGGCGGCCATCGCTATTTTCGTGGCCATGGTGCTCGACGGCATGGACGGTCGCGTCGCCCGCATGACGCATTCGCAAAGCGCGTTCGGCGAACAGTTCGACAGTTTGTCGGACATGGTGTCGTTCGGCGTGGCGCCCGCGCTCGTGATGTACGAGTGGGTCCTCAAGGATCTCGGGCGCTGGGGCTGGCTCGCGGCGTTCGTCTACTGCTCGGGCGCTGCGCTGCGGCTCGCGCGCTTCAACACCAATATCGGTTCGGTCGACAAGCGCTTCTTCCAGGGCTTGCCGAGCCCGGCGGCGGCGGCGCTCATCGCCGGCTTCGTCTGGCTCGCCACCGACAACCGCGTGCCGGTCAAGCTTTCGTGGCTGCCGTGGGTCGCCTTCGTGCTCACGATCTACGCGGGCGTGACCATGGTGTCGAACGCGCCGTTCTACAGCGGCAAGGCGCTCGACGTGCGTCACCGCGTACCGTTCGCGGCCACGCTGCTCGTGGTGGTGGCGTTCGTGCTGGTGTCGTCCGACCCGCCGCTCATGCTGTTCGGCCTGTTCGTGCTGTACGGCCTCTCGGGCTATGTGTTCTGGGGGTATCAGGCCATGCGCGGACGCGCGAATCCGGCGCGGTCTTCGCCGCACGAGCGCTAGCGCGCGAACGGATTCACATCGATACGAAAGGGCTGCGCGCAAGCGTGGCCCTTTTTGTTTGGCGGTTGAGCCTGCACGCCGCGCGCGCTCGTGGCGGCCGTGGGCGTATGGCGCGCCCCAATTGCGCTATCGGCGGATTCCGGCTATAGTCGGCGGCATGGCAACGATCACGTTCCCCTTCTTCTCCCTTCAAGCCGGCGCGCCCCTACGCACGCTAGCGCTAGCGCGCCTGCCGCGCTGATCTCGCTCGCCCTCCGTAAGCCTCGTTCATTGTCAGCGTCGCCATCGGTGGCGCGAACACCCAAAATCCGTTTTTAGACACTGAACAAGTCCCCCCTGGAGACCCGAAATGGCAGCAGAAAAGCTCATCATCTTCGATACGACTTTGCGTGACGGCGAGCAATCGCCCGGTGCGTCGATGACGAAGGAAGAGAAAATCCGCATCGCGAAGCAGCTCGAACGGATGAAGGTCGACATCATCGAAGCCGGCTTCGCGGCCAGCTCGAACGGCGACTTCGACGCGATCCACACGATCGCCGGCATGGTGAAGGACAGCACGATCTGTTCGCTCGCGCGTGCCAACGACAAGGACATCCAGCGCGCCGCCGACGCGCTCAAGCCCGCCGACCACTTCCGCATTCACACCTTCATCGCCACGTCGCCGCTGCACATGGAGAAGAAGCTGCGCATGTCGCCGGAGCAGGTGCTCGAGCAGGCGAAGCTCGCGGTGCGTTTCGCGCGCAAGTTCACCAATGACGTGGAATTTTCGCCCGAAGACGGCAGCCGCTCGGACATGGACTTCCTGTGCCGCGTGCTCGAAGCCGTGATCGCCGAGGGCGCGACCACGATCAATATCGCCGATACGGTCGGCTACGGCGTGCCGGAACTGTACGGTCAGCTCGTGAAGACGCTGCGCGAGCGCATTCCGAATTCCGACAAAGCCGTGTTCTCGGTGCACTGCCACAACGACCTCGGCATGGCCGTGGCGAACTCGCTGGCCGGCGTGCAGATCGGCGGCGCGCGTCAGGTGGAATGCACGATCAACGGTCTCGGCGAGCGCGCGGGCAACACGTCGCTCGAAGAAATCGTCATGGCCGTGAAGACGCGCAAGGACTACTTCGGCCTCGATCTCGGCATCGACACGACGCAGATCGTGCCGGCTTCGAAGCTCGTCTCGCAAATCACCGGTTTCGTGGTGCAGCCGAACAAGGCGGTCGTGGGCGCGAACGCGTTTGCCCACGCTTCCGGCATCCACCAGGACGGCGTGCTCAAGGCGCGCGATACCTACGAAATCATGCGTGCGGAAGACGTGGGCTGGAGCGCGAACAAGATCGTGCTCGGCAAGCTCTCGGGCCGTAACGCGTTCAAGCAGCGTCTCCAGGAGCTCGGCATCCAGCTCGAAAGCGAAGCCGAACTCAACAGTGCGTTCGCCCGCTTCAAGGAACTCGCCGACCGCAAGTCTGAAATCTTCGACGAAGACATCATCGCCATCGTCACGGAAGAATCGGCCGAAGCGCAGGAGAAGGAGCACTACAAGTTCATCTCGCTCGCGCAGCGCTCGGAAACGGGCGAGCGCCCGCACGCGCGCATCGTGTTCTCGGCCGACGGCAAGGAAGTCACGGGCGAGGCCGCAGGCAACGGTCCCGTGGACGCCACGCTCAACGCGATCGAAACCGAAGTGGGCAGCGGCTCGGAATTGCTGCTGTATTCCGTGAACGCGATCACCACGGGCACGCAGGCGCAGGGCGAAGTGACGGTGCGCCTCTCGAAGGCCGGCCGCATCGTCAACGGCGTGGGCACCGACCCGGATATCGTCGCGGCATCGGCTAAGGCGTATATCTCGGCGCTCAACAAGCTCTACTCGTCGGATACCGACAAGCTGAACCCGCAGCGCTCGTAAGCGGCGGCGGGGCGCGTCTCACCGTGCCCCGCTGGCTTCTCGCACACGGCGATAAAAAACCCCTGGCTCGCAAGCGCGCAGGGGTTTTTTCTTTGGGCGATGGCCGGTAAGGGCCGCGCGTTCAGAACAGGCTGCGGCGGTCCGGGTCGTGCAGCGGGTCGGGCGTTTTCTGCGTGAGGCGCAGGATGCCGTCGTCGTCGAAATAGAAGTTGTAGAGGAAGTACCACACGTTGTCTTCCTCGTAGCGATACGTCCAGACGTTGCGCTTCATGAGCGGGAAGTACGCGGTCTCGACCGGGCGGCCGAAATTCACGAGCACGTCCTTGCGCGTCCATGTGCCGATCTGCGCGCGGTAGAACTCGTTCACCTGCAGCACCTGGCGCAGGTTCACCACTTTGCCGTTGGCGTCGATGTCGGCGGCGGTGGTGGTTTCGCCCATGGGCTGCGTGGGCCACATCAGACGCTTGCCGCCGTCGGGCAGGTCGTAGGTCTCGCGCGGCGGCCCGAAGCGGGCGATCACCGATTGCGCGTCGTCGCCGGCATGGAATTGCTGCCACGGCTGGGCGCACCCGGCCAGCGCGAGCGCACCCACGCCCGCCGCGAGAGCAAGGCGAGCGTGGCGGGTGCGCGCCGCGAGCGCAGGAAGAAGGCGGATGAGCATGGAGTGTCCCCGAAAATCGATCGCTTATTTTGACACGGCCTTCGACGCCGCGCGCGATCGCGTTGTAGGCCGACCGTCTTGCCGACGGGCTTGCCGCGTGGCGCCCGGGCGTCCTATGATCCGCGCTTCGACCGGCGCTTGACCGGTCACGAAACCGACGCGGAAGAAACCACACGCATGAAGGCACGAATCACGCACCGGCTCGCGATTGCCGCGAGGCAACTGGCCACCTCGACGTTGATGGCGACGGCAGCGATCGCGGCAACGCTAACCGCCGCACCGGCGCACGCGGCCGACGCCGCGCCCGCGGGCAAGCCCATCCCGCTCGCGCTGATCGAAGGCATGTCGGGGCCGTTCGCCGACGCGGGCGCGGCCGTCGAGCGCAACCTGCGCTTCGGCGTGGAGCGCGTCAACGCGCAGGGCGGCGTGATGCTGCGCGACGGGCGGCATCCGCTCGAACTCGTCGTGCTCGACAGCAAGGGCAGCACGGAGGCCGCGCTCGTGCAGTTGCGCGCGGCGCAGGACCGGCATATCGGCTATGTGATGCAGGGCAACAGCTCGGCCGTGGCCGCCGCGCTCGTGACGGCGATCGATCGCCAGAACGCGCGCGAGCCCGATAACCGCGAGCTGTTCCTCAACTATTCCGCCGACGATCCCGCGCTGACCAACGCCGCCTGCAGCTTCTGGCACTTCCGCTTCGACGCGCACGCGGGCATGCGCATGGACGCGCTCGCGGACGTGATTGCCGCCGACAAGTCGGTGAAAAAGGTCTACCTGATCAACCAGGACTACAGCTTCGGCCACGACGTGAGCACGCTCGCGCGCGCGGCGCTGGCGAAGGACCGGCCCGACATCGCCGTGGTCGGCGACACGTTTCATCCGATCGGCCGGGTCAAGGATTTCGCGCCTTACATCGCGAAGATCCGCGCGGCCGGCGCCGACGCCGTCATCACCGGCAACTGGGGCAACGACCTCACGCTTCTCGTGAAGGCCGCGCGCGAACAGGGCCTGGAAACGAAGTTCTACACGTTCTACGGCAACAGCCTGGGCGCACCGGCGGCTCTCGGCGACGCGGGCGTGCAGCGTGTGATGGCCGTGGCCGACTGGCATCCGAACGCGGGCGGCGCGGCCTCGGACGCGTGGTACAAGGCATTCCGCGCGCGCTACCCGGCGGCGCAGGACGATTACCCCGTGCTGCGCATGTCGATGATGGTGGAAATGCTCGCGCAGGCGATGAACCAGGCCGGCACGGCGGAGCCCACGGCGGTCGCGAAGGCGCTCGAAGGGCTGCATTTCAGCGGCGAGGCAAGCCGTTTCCACCCCATGTGGATCCGCGCCGACGACCACCAGACGATCCAGCCCCTTTACGTCATGCAGATGGACAAACAGGGCGCGAACGGCGTGCGCTACGACAACGAGGGCTCGGGCTACGGTTTCCGCACGGTGCTGGCACTGCCCGCCGAGCGCACGGTGCCGCCCACGACCTGCCGCATGCAGCGGCCTTGATGCCCGTGTCCCGCTGCGCGGGCTCGCCGCGCCCGCGCGCGCCTTTCTCGGGCAGCGGTTCGCGGCAAATCGGCGCTGTGCTACAATGCTGGTCTTGCCGTATTTCCATGGCAAGAATTTGACTCATACACGGCACGGCCATTCTTCCGTGACCGCCTGTTAGAAACAAAGGAAAAGCAAATGTCCGTCGCAGATATCAAGAAGTCCGAAGTCGTTGCGCAATTCGCGCGCGGCACGGGTGACACGGGTTCGCCCGAAGTTCAGGTTGCGCTCCTCACGTCGCGCATCAACGAACTCACGGGTCACTTCAAGTCGCACGCCAAAGATCACCACAGCCGCCGCGGTCTGCTGCGCATGGTGAGCCGTCGCCGCAAGCTGCTCGACTACCTGAAGGGCAAGGACGCTGACCGTTACCGCGCGCTGATCGAAAAGCTGGGTCTGCGCAAGTAACCGGAAGGTCTTCCACAAAGATGCCTGTGTCAGTTTCCGCTGATGCAGGCATTTTGTTTTTGAACGGTACGCTTCCCGTGATGCGCATCGTTCGAAAACATCGGCATGACCGAAGTTTCGGACGTGCACGGCAGTAGAAAGCAGCAAAAAAGCAGGAAAAGGCAGCAAAAGGCAGCAAGCGCAGTAACCAGCAGCAGGCCAAGCCACGGGGCAGAGCTCTGTGTCATTCCAGCAGATCGTGCGCGACTGTGTCGCAACCGCGCGTACCGCTGGAATGGCATAACACTCCTCTTCCTGCGCGGTGCCGGTCCTGTCTTGCCGTGACGTTCGCGTGTGCGAACGCCGCATAACAAATGAGTAAGGAGTGAGTGATATGACGATGTTCAACAAGGTCGTGAAGGAATTCAAGTGGGGCCAGCACAACGTTCGCCTCGAAACGGGTGAGATCGCCCGTCAGGCCAGCGGCGCGGTGATCGTCGACGTCGAAGACACCGTCGTGCTCGCCACCGTCGTCGGCGCGAAGACGGCCAAGCCGGGTCAGGACTTCTTCCCGCTCACCGTCGACTACCTCGAAAAGACCTATTCGGCCGGCAAGATCCCGGGCGGCTTCTTCCGTCGCGAAGGCCGTCCGTCGGAAGGCGAAACGCTGATCTCGCGCCTGATCGACCGTCCGCTGCGCCCGCTCTTCCCGGAAGGCTTCTACAACGAAGTCCAGGTCGTGATCCACGTCCTGTCGATCAACCCGGAAATCCCGGCTGACATCCCCGCGCTGATCGGCGCGTCGGCTGCGCTGGCGATCTCGGGTCTGCCGTTCAACGGCCCGGTGGGCGCCGCACGCGTGGCCTACATCGACAACGAATTCGTTCTGAACCCGACGCGCTCGCAAAGCAAGCAGTCGCGCCTCGACCTCGTGGTCGCCGGCACGGAACGCGCTGTGCTGATGGTGGAATCGGAAGCCGACCAGCTGCCGGAAGACGTGATGCTCGGCGCGGTCGTGTTCGGCCACGAACAGATGCAAACCGCCATCGACGCGATCCACGAACTGGTTCGCGACGGCGGCAAGCCCGAGTGGAACTGGCAGCCGGCGCCGAAGGACGAAGCCCTGATCGGCCGCGTCACCGACATCGCCTACAACGAACTGCTCGCCGCGTATCAACTGCGCGACAAGCAACAGCGTTCGGCCAAGCTGAAGGAAGTCTACGCGGCGACCTCGGCGAAGCTCGAAGCCGAAGCGGCGGCAGCCGGCACGACGGCAGCCGACAAGGCCACCGTCGGCAACATGATGTTCGACCTCGAAGCGAAGATCGTCCGTACGCAGATCCTGAACGGCGAGCCGCGTATCGACGGCCGCGACACGCGCACGGTGCGCCCGATCGAGATCCGCACGGGCGTCCTGCCGCGTACGCACGGTTCGGCGCTGTTCACGCGTGGCGAAACGCAGGCGCTGGTGGTGGCCACGCTCGGCACCAAGGGCGACGAGCAGATCATCGACGCGCTCGAAGGCGAGTACCGCGACCGCTTCATGCTCCACTACAACATGCCTCCGTTCGCGACCGGCGAAACGGGCCGCGTGGGTTCGCCCAAGCGCCGTGAAGTCGGCCACGGCCGTCTCGCCAAGCGCGCGCTCGTCGCGTGCCTGCCGAGCGCCGAAGAGTTCGGCTACTCGATCCGCGTCGTTTCGGAAATCACCGAATCGAACGGTTCGTCGTCGATGGCTTCGGTCTGCGGCGGCTGCCTCGCGCTGATGGACGCCGGCGTGCCGATGAAGGCGCACGTCGCCGGTATCGCGATGGGCCTGATCCTCGAAGGTAACAAGTTCGCCGTGCTGACCGACATCCTCGGCGACGAAGATCACCTCGGCGACATGGACTTCAAGGTGGCGGGTACGGAAGCGGGCGTGACCGCGCTGCAGATGGACATCAAGATCCAGGGCATCACCAAGGAAATCATGCAGGTCGCGCTCGCGCAAGCGAACGAAGCCCGTCTGCACATCCTCGGCAAGATGACCTCGGCGGTCTCGGGCGTGAACACGGAACTGTCGGCTTACGCGCCGCGCATGATCACCATCAAGATCAATCCGGAAAAGATCCGCGACGTGATCGGCAAGGGCGGTTCGGTGATCCGCGCGCTGACGGAAGAAACCGGCACGACGATCGACATCTCCGACGACGGCGTCGTGACCATCGCCTCGACCTCGAGCGAAGGCATGGCTGAAGCGAAGAAGCGCATCGAAAACATCACGGCCGAAATCGAAGTCGGTCAGGTGTACGAAGGCGCGGTCCTCAAGCTGCTCGACTTCGGCGCGATCGTGAACCTGCTGCCGGGCAAGGACGGCCTGCTGCACATCTCCGAAATCGCCAACGAGCGTATCAAGGACATCAACGACTACCTGAAGGAAGGCCAGGTCGTGAAGGTCAAGGTCATCCAGACGGACGAGAAGGGTCGTGTGCGTCTGTCCGCCAAGGCGCTGCTCAACGAGCAGAGCGGCGGCGCACCGCAGGGCGAACCGCAGCAATAAAGCGATAAGCTCGAACGGCCGGCAGCGTGTCACACGCGCCGGCCGTTTTTTTATGAGAATGTGAGGCAGGATGGCACTGCGCCTGCGCGGCGGACGCAATGCCATCCAGACCAACGCTTGTCGCTTCAGGGAGACGCAAGATGAAGGCAGTGGAGATTACGGAATTCGGTGCGCCGGACGTGCTCAAGCTGGCCGAACGGCCCACCCCCGAGCCGAAGGCCGGCGAAGTGCTGATCAAGGTGAGCGCCTCGGGCGTGAATCGCCCCGACGTGTTCCAGCGCAAGGGCTCGTATGCGCCGCCGCCGGGCATTTCCGATCTGCCGGGGCTGGAAGTGGCGGGCGAGATCGTGGGCGGCACGATCGACGAGAAGAACAATCCGTTCGGGCTGAAGGTGGGCGATCGCGTATGCGCGCTGATCGCGGGCGGCGGCTATGCCGAGTACGCGGTCGCGCCGCTCGTCCAGTGTTTGCCGGTGCCCCAGGGCTTGAGCGACATCGAAGCCGCGTCGCTGCCCGAGACCTTCTTCACGGTCTGGAGCAACGTGTTCCAGCGCGCGCAACTCGGCAAAGGCGAGGGCGGCGAGAACGAAACGCTGCTGGTGCAGGGCGGATCGAGCGGGATCGGCGTCACGGCGATCCAGATCGCGCATGCGCTCGGTTTCCGCGTGTTCGCGACGGCCGGTTCGGACGACAAGTGCCGCGCCTGCGAGGAGCTGGGCGCCGAACGCGCGATCAACTATCGCGACGGCGACTTCGTCGAAGTGGTGAAGGCGCTCACGAACGACCGCGGGGTGGACGTGATCCTCGACATGGTGGCGGGCGGCTACGTGCCGCGCGAGTTGTCCGCGCTGGCGGACGGCGGCCGTATCGTGCTGATCGCGACGCTGGGTGGCGCGAAAGCCGAGGTCAACATGGCCGAAATCATGCGCCGCCGTTTGACGATCACCGGTTCGACGCTGCGCGCCCGCTCGGTCGAGTTCAAGGCGCAGATCGCGCAAGAGCTGAAGGCGCGCGTGTGGCCCCTCATCGAAGAAGGGCGCATCAAGCCGGTCGTGTTCCGCGTGTTCCCCGCCGCGCAGGCCGCCGAGGCGCATGCGCTCATGGAGAGCAGCGAGCATATCGGCAAGATCATGCTCGATTGGTCCAAAGCGTGACCGGTGCGGTGACGTGCGGGGTGCGTGCGATGCGCCGCGCTTGATTTTTCGGGCGTTTTTCGCACAAGCACGTCGCGCCGGTTTGACCCGCGTAGATTTCACGCAGTAAAATTATGTGTTTTGCGTCCGCTTTTAACAGCAACCGGAACAATGACGAATTCACGATCGAAGCTTGTAGTCGGTAACTGGAAGATGCATGGCCGTCTCGCGGCCAACGCGGCCCTGCTGCAGGGTGTCGCGCAAGGCGCGCAGGCGCTGCCCGCGGAAGTGCGCGTTGGCGTGTGCGTGCCGTTTCCCTATCTTGCGCAAGCTCAGGCGTTGCTCGGCGGCAGCCGGGTCGCGTGGGGCGCGCAGGACGTGTCGGCGCACGAACAGGGCGCTTACACGGGCGAGATCGCCGCGGGCATGATTCTCGACTTCGAGGCGGCATACGCGATCGTGGGTCACTCGGAGCGTCGTGCGTATCACGGCGAAAGCTCGCAAGTCGTCGCGCAAAAAGCGCTGCGCGCGCTGACGGCGGGCCTCACGCCCATCGTTTGCGTGGGCGAAACGCTCGAGGAGCGCGAATCGGGCGCGACCGAGCGCGTCGTGGGCGCACAGCTCGATGCAGTGCTGGCGGCACTTTCGGTGGACGAGGCGGCGCGCATTGTCGTCGCGTACGAACCGGTCTGGGCCATCGGCACGGGCAAGAGCGCGACCACGGAGCAGGCGCAGCAGGTGCACGCGTTCCTGCGCGCGCGCCTCGCGGCCAAGGGCGCGCAGGTGGCGAACGTCTCGGTGCTGTACGGCGGCAGCGTGAAGCCGGAAAACGCGGCGGAACTGTTCCGCCAGGAAGACATCGACGGCGGCCTGATCGGCGGCGCGTCGTTGAAAGAAGGGGATTTCCTCGCGATCTGCGCGGCCGCTGCGGCGGGCGAGAGCGTCGCGGGCTAACGGCTTGCGCACGACGCGAGGGCGTCGTGCGGGCGGCTTACACGTCCGGTTCGTCATGGGCCGGGCGTTTTAACCAGGACTCAGGTGAGTGTGATGCTGTATTTGAAAACGTTGATTATCGTCGTTCAGCTTCTGTCGGCGCTCGGGGTGATCGGCCTCGTATTGCTGCAGCACGGCAAAGGTGCGGACATGGGTGCCGCATTCGGCAGCGGCGCGTCCGGCAGCCTCTTCGGCGCGAGCGGTTCGGCCAACTTTTTGTCGCGCACCACGGCGGTTCTCGCAACGGTGTTTTTCGTGTCCACGCTTGCATTAACCTACCTGGGGTCGTATCATGCGAAGCCTTCGGCGGGCGTGCTCGGAGCGGCTGCACCGGCTCCTGTCGTGGCTTCGGCGCCTGTTGCCCCGGCATCGGTCGCCTCCGCTCCGGCTACGGCATCGCCGGCTGTGGCGGCCTCGAATCCGGGCAACGACGTTCCGAAATAAATTCTGAAAACTTGTTTTTGTGCGTTGAACAAAGTCCGGAAACAAGTTAGAATCTAAGTCTTGAAGCGATTCGCGGGTTGCAAGAATTTGTTGTCCCGGATTGTATGTAGTGCCGACGTGGTGAAATTGGTAGACACGCTATCTTGAGGGGGTAGTGGCGAAAGCTGTGCGAGTTCGAGTCTCGCCGTCGGCACCAATGTATTCTAAAAGATGCCAGCCGCTTGCTTCAGCTTCGGCTGGCATTTTTGCTTTTTACGTCGTGTTCGTTTTCTGTTCGCAGCGCGAAGTACGAAAGTGATTCCCGCGGAGCGATAGAAGTTCCCGCGGAACCTCAGAACCAACCGATAGAGGATTGCCTTGAACCTCGCTGCCTACTTCCCCGTCCTCCTGTTCCTCCTCGTGGGTCTCGGTCTGGGTATAGCGCTGGTTACCATCGGCAAGATCCTCGGTCCCAATCGGCCCGACAGCGAAAAGAACTCGCCGTACGAGTGCGGCTTCGAAGCGTTCGAAGACGCGCGAATGAAGTTCGACGTACGCTACTACCTCGTGGCCATCCTTTTCATCATCTTCGACCTCGAAACGGCATTCCTGTTTCCGTGGGGTGTTGCCCTGCGCGATATCGGCTGGCCCGGTTTCCTGTCGATGATGCTGTTTCTGCTCGAATTCCTGCTTGGCTTTGCCTACATCTGGAAGAAGGGCGGTCTCGACTGGGAATAATGGATTAATCGCCGGATAGCATCGGCGGCACTGCAGGGCGCGACACTGCGGGCCGTTCGTCTGGAGTGGAAAGCACATGAGTATCGAAGGGGTCTTGAAGGAAGGGTTTGTCACCACCACGGCTGACAAACTGATCAACTGGACGCGCACTGGCTCGCTGTGGCCGATGACGTTCGGCCTGGCGTGTTGTGCGGTGGAGATGATGCACGCGGGCGCGGCCCGCTACGACCTCGACCGTTTTGGCGTGGTGTTCCGGCCGAGCCCGCGTCAGTCCGACGTGATGATCGTGGCCGGTACGCTGTGCAACAAGATGGCGCCCGCGCTGCGCAAGGTCTATGACCAGATGGCCGAGCCGCGCTGGGTGATCTCGATGGGATCGTGCGCGAACGGTGGCGGCTACTATCACTATTCGTATTCGGTGGTGCGCGGCTGCGATCGCATCGTGCCGGTGGACGTCTACGTGCCGGGCTGCCCCCCGACCGCGGAAGCCCTGGTTTATGGGGTGATCCAGTTGCAGGCGAAGATTCGCCGCACCAGCACCATCGCCCGTCAATAAAGGCCGAGCGCCTCCCCACAATATGGCAAGCAAACTCGAGACCCTGAAAGCGAACCTCGAAGCGGCCCTCGGCGCGCGCGTCGTCAGTCTCACCGAAAAGCTCGGTGAATTGACCTTGGTCATAAAAGCGGTAGATTACCTGAATGTAGCGACAGAACTCCGCGACAATCCGTCGCTGCGTTTCGAGCAACTGATGGATCTGTCCGGCGTCGACTATCAGACGTTCGGCGACGGCGCGTGGGAAGGTCCGCGCTTCGCGGCCGTCTCGCATCTGCTTTCGCTCACGCACAACTGGCGTCTGCGTCTGCGCGTGTTCGCGCCGGACGACGACGTGCCCATCGTCCCCTCGGTCGTCGAAATCTGGAATTCGGCCAACTGGTACGAGCGCGAAGCGTTCGACCTGTTCGGCATCGTCTTCGAAGGCCACCCCGACCTGCGCCGCATCCTGACCGACTACGGCTTTATCGGCCACCCGTTCCGCAAGGACTTCCCGGTGTCGGGCTATGTCGAAATGCGTTACGACCCGGAACAAAAGCGTGTGGTCTACCAGCCGGTTACCATCGAGCCGCGTGAAATCACGCCGCGCGTGATCCGCGAGGATCGTTACGGTGGTCTGAGGAAACACTAAGAGGGTCGCATGTCAGAGATCAAGAACTACACGCTCAACTTCGGCCCGCAGCACCCGGCAGCGCACGGTGTGCTGCGCCTCGTGCTCGAGCTCGACGGCGAAGTGATCCAGCGCGCCGATCCGCATATCGGCCTGCTGCATCGCGCGACCGAAAAGCTCGCCGAGAGCAAGACGTTCATCCAGTCGGTGCCGTACATGGACCGTCTCGACTACGTGTCGATGATGGTCAACGAGCACGGCTACGTGATGGCGATCGAGAAGCTGCTCGGTATCGAGCCGCCGGTGCGCGCCAAATATATCCGCGTGCTGTTCGACGAAGTCACGCGCGTGCTGAACCACCTCATGTGGATCGGCTCGCATGCGCTCGACGTGGGCGCGATGGCGGTGTTTCTGTACGCCTTCCGCGAACGCGAAGATCTGATGGACGTGTACGAGGCGGTCTCGGGTGCGCGCATGCACGCGGCCTATTACCGTCCGGGCGGCGTGTATCGCGATCTGCCCGACGCAATGCCGCAATACAAGGCGTCGAAAATCCACAACGAGAAAGCGCTCGCGAAGATGAACGAAGCGCGTCAGGGCTCGCTGCTGGACTTCATCGACGACTTCTTCACGCGCTTCCCGGGTTGCGTCGACGAGTACGAAACGCTCCTCACTGACAACCGTATCTGGAAGCAGCGTCTCGTGGGGATCGGCGTGGTGAGCCCCGAGCGCGCCATGCAGCTCGGTCTTTCGGGCGCGATGCTGCGCGGTTCGGGCATCGAATGGGATTTGCGCAAGAAGCAGCCGTACGAAGTCTACGACCAGATGGACTTCGACATTCCGGTGGGCGTGAACGGCGATTGCTACGACCGCTATCTCGTGCGTGTCGAGGAAATGCGTCAATCCACGCGCATTGCGAAACAGTGCATTGAGTGGCTGCGCAAGAATCCCGGCCCCGTGATGGTCGACAATCACAAGGTTGCGCCGCCGTCGCGCGTGAACATGAAGTCGAACATGGAAGAGCTGATTCACCACTTCAAGCTCTTCACGGAAGGCTTCCATGTGCCGGAAGGCGAGGCGTACGCGGCGGTCGAGCATCCGAAGGGCGAGTTCGGCATCTACCTGGTGTCGGATGGTGCGAACAAGCCTTATCGTCTGAAGATCCGCGCGCCTGGGTACGCCCATTTGTCCGCGCTCGATGAAATGGCGCGCGGCCACATGATTGCCGACGCGGTCACGATCATCGGTACGCAGGACATCGTGTTCGGCGAAATTGACCGCTAGGGCGTAGTCGCCCGGGTGGTGCGCAGCAAGGCGCGTCCGGTCCCGGACGCACGCAGCATGGAACGCCACGTCTGTCGCAGCGAGTGTATGAACCGCGCGGCAGGTTTTCGTTCGGTAGGAATTGAAAGAGTCGTGTCTGAAAATGATCTCAGCTGAAGGCCTGAAAGAAATCGATCGCGCGTTGACGAAGTATCCCGCCGATCAACGACAGTCCGCCGTGATGGCGGCGTTGGCCGTGGCTCAGGAAGAGCATGGCTGGCTGTCCCCCGAACTCATGCAGTTCGTGGCCGACTACATCGGCATGCCGCCGGTGGCCGTGCAGGAAGTCGCCACGTTCTACACGATGTTCGAGACCCGGCCTGTCGGCAAGCACAAGATCACGCTCTGCACGAATCTGCCGTGCCAGCTCGGCCCGGAAGGCGGCTCGGAGAGCGCCGCCGAATACCTGAAGCAGAAGCTCGGAATCGACTTCGGCGAAACCACGTCCGACGGCAAGTTCACCTTGAAAGAAGGTGAGTGCATGGGCGCGTGCGGCGATGCGCCGGTGATGCTCGTGAACAATCACCGCATGTGCAGCTTCATGAGCCGCGAGAAGATCGACCAGCTGCTCGAGGAGCTTTCGAAATGACTTCGTTGCACGACCGTCACATCAAACCGCTGATTCTCGCGGGCCTCAATGGCGAGAACTGGCATCTCGAAGACTACGTGGCGCGCGGCGGCTACAAGCAGCTGCGCCGTATTCTCGAAGAGAAGATTCCGCCGGAACAGGTGATCGCCGACGTGAAGGCCGGTGGCCTGCGTGGCCGCGGCGGCGCGGGCTTCCCGACCGGCCTGAAGTGGAGCTTCATGCCGCGCCAGTTCCCGGGCCAGAAGTATCTGGTCTGCAACTCGGACGAAGGCGAGCCGGGCACGTTCAAGGATCGCGACATCCTGCGCTGGAATCCGCACGCCGTGATCGAAGGCATGGCCATCGGCGCGTACGCGATGGGCATCACCGTGGGCTACAACTACATCCACGGCGAGATCTTCGAGGTGTATCGCCGCTTCGAAGCCGCGCTCGACGAAGCACGCGCCGCGGGTTATCTCGGCGACAACATTCTGGGCACCGACTTCTGCTTCCAGTTGCATGCGCACCATGGTTATGGCGCGTACATCTGCGGCGAAGAAACGGCGTTGCTCGAATCGCTCGAAGGCAAGAAAGGCCAGCCGCGCTTCAAGCCGCCGTTCCCGGCGAGCTTCGGTGTGTACGGCAAGCCCACGACGATCAACAACACGGAAACCTTCGCGGCCGTGCCGTTTTTGCTGACCGTCGGTCCGCAGACCTACATGGAACTCGGCAAGCCGAACAACGGCGGCACGAAGATCTTCTCGGTCTCGGGCGACGTGGAGCGTCCGGGCAACTACGAGATCCCGCTCGGTACGCCGTTCGCGACGCTCATGGAACTCGCCGGCGGCGTGCGCGGCGGCAAGAAGCTCAAGGCCGTGATTCCGGGCGGCTCGTCGGCGCCGGTCATTCCGGGCGACCTGATGATGCAGACCGACATGGACTATGACTCCATCGCCAAGCAGGGCTCGATGCTCGGCTCGGGCGCGGTCATCGTCATGGACGAAACGCGCTGCATGGTGCGCTCGCTGCTGCGCCTCTCGTACTTCTACTACGAAGAGTCGTGCGGCCAGTGCACGCCGTGCCGCGAAGGCACGGGCTGGCTGTATCGCGTGGTGAACCGCATCGAGCACGGTCAGGGCCGCCAGGAAGACCTGGATCTGCTGAACTCGGTCGCGGGCAACATCATGGGCCGTACGATCTGCGCGCTGGGCGACGCGGCGGCCATGCCGGTGCGCGGCATGCTCAAGCACTACTGGGACGAATTCGAATATCACGTGCACAACAAGCGTTGTCTCGTCGGCGGTCATGCCGGCTCGCACGCGGCCACGGAAACGGTGGCCGCCTGAGAGGCGAGCGCCCGCCGCGGCGCTCACAGGACAGCGCGGGGTGCATGCGCCGCGTAGCACGACGCAACGGGGAATGCCGCTGTGAAATTGGGCGGTAACAGGTTAGGGACGATTAACCATCATGGTTGAACTTGAAATAGACGGCAAGAAGGTGCAGGTGCCCGAGGGCAGCATGGTGATCCAGGCTGCGCAGCGGGTGGACACGTACATCCCGCACTTCTGCTATCACAAGAAGCTGTCCATCGCGGCCAACTGCCGGATGTGTCTCGTCGATGTCGAGAAGATGCCGAAGGCCGTGCCCGCGTGCGCGACGCCGGTCTCGCAAGGCATGGTCGTGCGCACGATGTCCGACAAGGCGGTGCAGGGCCAGCAAGCCGTGATGGAATTCCTGCTGATCAACCACCCGCTCGATTGCCCGATCTGCGACCAGGGCGGCGAATGCCAGCTCCAGGATCTGGCCGTCGGTTACGGCAAGTCGGCGTCGCGCTACAGCGAAGAAAAGCGCGTGGTGTTCCACAAGAACGTCGGTCCGCTCATCTCCATGGAAGAGATGTCGCGCTGCATCCACTGCACGCGCTGCGTGCGCTTCGGCGACGAAATCGCCGGCGTGATGGAGCTGGGCATGCTCGGCCGCGGCGAGCACTCGGAAATCACCTCGTTCGTTGGCAAGACCGTCGACTCGGAACTCTCGGGCAACATGATCGACCTGTGCCCGGTCGGTGCGCTCACGAGCAAGCCGTTCCGCTTCTCGGCGCGTACGTGGGAACTGTCGCGCCGCAAGTCGGTGAGCCCGCACGACGCCACGGGTGCGAACCTCGTCGTGCAGGTCAAGAACAATCGCGTCATGCGCGTGCTGCCGTTCGAGAACGAATCCATTAACGAATGCTGGATCTCGGACAAGGACCGCTTCTCGTACGAAGGTCTGAACAGCGAAGACCGCCTCACGCGCCCGATGATCAAGCAGGGCGGCGAGTGGGTCGAGACCGACTGGCAGACCGCGCTCGAATACGTCATCAAGGGCATCAAGGGCATCGCCGACGAACACGGCGAAGACCAGATCGCGCTGCTCGCGAGCCCGCACAGCACGACCGAAGAACTCTTTCTCGCGAAGCAGTTCGCGGATGCGATCGGCACGCCGAACGTCGACTTCCGTCTGCGCCAGAGCGACTTCTCGGCGCCGCTCGCGGGCGCGCCGTGGCTCGGCACGCCGATCGCCGAACTCTCGTATGCCGACTCGGCGTTCGTGATCGGCTCGTTCCTGCGCCGTGACCACGCGCTGTTCGCCGCGCGTCTGCGTCAAGCCGCGAAGGGCGGCGCGCAGGTCACGCTGCTGCAAGCCACCGCCGACGGCTCGCTGATCCCGAACGCGCAACGTATCGTCGCGGCGCCTTCGGCATGGCTCGACGAACTCGCCGCGATCGCGGCCGCCGTAGCGGAAGCGAAGGGCGTCGCGGTGCCGGAAGGCTTCGCGGGCGCGCAGGCCACGGAAGCCGCGAAGGCGTTGGCCACCTCGCTCTCGAACGGCGAGCGCCGCTACGTGCTGCTCGGCAACGCCGCCGTCCAGCATCCGGAATTCTCGCGTCTGCATGCCGCCGCGCAGTTCATCGCCGACACCACGGGCGCCACGCTCGGCTTCCTCACGGAAGCGGCCAACACGGTGGGCGCGCACCTCGCTGGCGCGCTGCCGGGCTTCGCGGGCCGCGACGGCCTGAACGCTCGCGAAGCGTTCGAGCAGCCGCGCAAGGGTTATCTGCTGCTGAACATGGAGCCGGAATACGACACGGCCAATCCGGCCGCCGCGCGCGCCGCGCTCGCGCAGGCTGAAATGGTCGCCGTGTTCTCGCCGTACAAGACGGGTCTCGACTACGCCGACGTGCTGCTGCCGATCGCGCCGTACACGGAAACCTCGGGCACCTTCGTCAACGCCGAAGGCACGCCGCAAACCTTCAACGGCGTCGTGCGTCCGCTCGGCGACACGCGTCCGGGCTGGAAGGTCCTGCGCGTGCTGGGCACGCTGCTCGGCGCGAAGGGCTTCGAGTACGACACGGCCGAAGAAGTGCGCCGCAAGGCGCTCGGCGACGGCGAGATCGAAAGCCGTCTGTCGAACCGGGCAAGCGCCACGGTCGCGCGCGGCAGTCTCGCGAAGGCCGCCGAAGGCCGCTTCGAGCGTATCGCCGACGTGCCCATCTATCATGCCGACCCCATCGTGCGTCGCGGCGAAGCGCTGCAACTGACCACGGCCGCACGCGTGGCGAACGCGGTCGGCCTGCCCGCCGCGCTGTTCGAGCAACTGGGTCTGAAGGAAGGCGAAGCCGTGCGCGTGCGCCAGGGCGAGCTTGCGGTAACGTTGCCGGCCACGCGCGATGCGAATCTTGCGCCGAATGTGGTGCGCGTCTCGGCGGCAACGCCGGCCGGTGCGCAACTCGGCAGCCTGTTCGGTGAACTGCTGGTGGAGAAGGCGTAAATGAGCTTGTTCGATACGATCAATGCAGGCGGCAGCCAGCTGCTCGGCGTGGCGTGGCCCACGGTGTGGGCGTTGGTGCGCATTCTCGTCGTGGCGGTGGTGATCCTGTTGTGCGTGGCGTACCTGATCCTCTGGGAGCGCAAGCTGATCGGCTGGATGCACGTGCGTCTCGGGCCGAACCGCGTCGGTCCCGGCGGCCTGTTGCAGCCGATCGCCGACGTGCTGAAGCTGCTGCTCAAGGAAGTCATTCAGCCCGCGCAGGCGAGCCGCTGGATCTACATGATCGCGCCGATCATGGTGGTGGTGCCGGCCTTCGCGGTCTGGGCCGTGATCCCGTTCCAGGCGGGCGCGGTGCTCGGCAACATCAACGCGGGTCTGCTCTACGTGATGGCGATTTCGTCGATCGGCGTGTACGGCGTGATTCTCGCGGGCTGGGCGTCGAACTCGAAGTACGCGTTCCTCGGCGCGATGCGCGCCGCGGCCCAGATGGTCTCGTACGAAATCTCCATGGGTTTCGCGCTCGTGGTCGTGCTGATGGTGTCGGGCAGCCTGAATCTTTCGGACATCGTCGAAAGCCAGATGCGCGGCATGTTCGCGAGCCACGGCGTCACCTTCCTCTCGTGGAACTGGCTGCCGCTCCTGCCGATCTTTGTCGTCTACTTCATCTCGGGTCTCGCGGAAACGAACCGCCACCCGTTCGACGTGGTGGAAGGGGAGTCGGAAATCGTTGCGGGTCACATGATCGATTACTCGGGGATGGGTTTCGCGCTGTTCTTCCTCGCCGAGTACATCAACATGATCGTGATCTCGGCGCTGACCGCGGTGCTGTTCCTCGGCGGCTGGAGCGCGCCGTTCAGCTTCCTCGATTTCATTCCGGGCATTTTCTGGCTGGTGCTGAAGGTCTTCTTCTTCCTGTCGGTCTTCATCTGGGCCCGCGCGACGTTTCCGCGCTACCGCTACGACCAGATCATGCGTCTGGGCTGGAAGGTGTTCATTCCGGTTTGCGTGGTGTGGCTCGTCGTGGTGGGCTTCTGGTATATGTCGCCGTTGAGCATCTGGAAATAAGGGGGCGAACAAACCATGAACGCAATCCAGAACTTCTTCAAGACGTTTTTTCTCACGGAACTGCTCAAAGGTCTCGCGCTGACCGGTCGTTACACGTTCAAGCGCAAGGTCACCGTGCAGTTTCCGGAAGAAAAGACCCCAATGTCGCCTCGTTTCCGCGGATTGCATGCGCTGCGCCGGTATGAGAATGGCGAAGAGCGTTGCATCGCGTGCAAGCTGTGCGAGGCCGTGTGCCCCGCGCTCGCGATCACGATCGAGTCGGAAGTGCGCGAGGACAACACGCGCCGCACGACGCGCTACGACATCGATCTGACCAAGTGCATCTTCTGCGGTTTCTGCGAAGAGAGCTGCCCGGTCGACTCGATCGTCGAAACGCACATTCTCGAGTATCACGGCGAGAAGCGCGGCGACCTGTATTTCACGAAGGATATGCTGCTGGCCGTCGGCGATCGCTATGAAACGCAGATCGCGGCGAACAAGGCAGCGGATGCACCGTACCGTTGATGTTGATTTGACGCTGCATCGGCCCGCGGTTCGGGCTCGCTGCGGGGAACGCGTGTGCTGAAAAGAACCGCGAAGCCGCAGCCTGACCGCCGCGGCGCGACGCTCCCTGGTCTGGCCGCCAGACTGCGCCGCGCAATCCGCCTTACGATGGCCCCAACGATGAACCAGTAATCATGGAATTCACGACCGTCCTGTTCTACGTCTTCGCGCTGCTGCTCACGCTGTCAGGGCTGAAGGTGATCACCTCGCGCAATCCTGTCGCGTCGGCGCTCTTTCTCGTGCTCGCGTTCTTCAACGCCGCCGCCATCTGGATGCTGCTCGAGGCCGAATTCCTCGCGATCCTGCTGGTGCTCGTCTACGTGGGCGCGGTGATGGTGCTGTTCCTGTTCGTCGTGATGATGCTGGACATCAACGTCGACGTGCTGAGCCGCGACTTCAAGCGCTTCATCCCGGTCGCGACCATCGTGGGCGCGATCATCGTGGTCGAAATGGCGCTGATCCTCTGGCACGGCTACGGTGCGACCACCAATCCGGTGCCGGACACCACGGCGGTTGCCGCGGCGTCGGTGTCGAACACGCACCTGATCGGCAAGATCATCTACACGGACTACATCTTCGCCTTCGAAATCGCCGGCCTCGTGCTGCTGGTGGCGATCGTCGCGGCCATCGCGCTCACGGTGCGCGACCCGAAGGACAGCAAGCGCCAGAACGTCTCGAAGCAGGTCAGCGTGCGTCGTCAGGACCGCGTGCGCCTCGTGAAGATGGACGTCGTGAAGGAAGAGCCGGAAGCGGCGGAAGCCGCCGCGAAAGCGGCGCCGGCCACTGCGGCCGCGCCCGCGGCAAGCGGTACCAAGAGCTAAGCGCCAAGGAGCGAACCACCATGTTGACACTGGCCCATTACCTCGTCCTCGGCGGGATCCTCTTCGCGATCTCTATCGTCGGAATTTTTTTGAATCGGCGCAACGTCATCATCATCCTGATGGCGATTGAGCTGATGCTGTTGGCGGTGAACACGAATTTCGTCGCGTTCTCGCATTATCTCGGTGACGTTCACGGACAGATTTTCGTGTTCTTCGTGCTTACAGTTGCGGCGGCGGAAGCTGCAATTGGTCTGGCTATTCTTGTGACCCTGTTCCGCAGCCTCGACACCATCAATGTCGAGGATCTCGATCAGCTCAAAGGCTAAGGCAGGCTGAATTTATGGCAACGACTCTTAACGAAACTCTTCTGCTGGCGATCCCGCTGGCTCCTCTCGCCGGCTCCCTCATTGCCGGTCTCTTTGGCAAGACGGTTGGGCGCGCGGGCGCGCACACGGTCACCATTCTGGGCGTGGCGATCGCGTTCGTGCTCTCGTGCATCACGTTCTTCGACGTGCTGAACGGCGCGAGCTTCAATGCCACGATCTACGAATGGATGTCGGTCGGCGGCCTGAAGTTCGAAGTGGGCTTCCTGATTGACTCGCTGACGGCGCTCATGATGATCGTCGTGACCTTCGTGTCGCTCATGGTGCACGTGTACACCATCGGCTACATGGCGGAGGAGGAGGGCTACCAGCGCTTCTTCTCGTACATCGCCCTGTTCACGTTCTCGATGCTGATGCTCGTGATGAGCAACAACTTCCTGCAGCTGTTCTTCGGCTGGGAAGCGGTGGGTCTCGTTTCGTACCTGCTGATCGGTTTCTACTTCAAGCGTGAAAGCGCCATCTACGCGAACATGAAGGCGTTCCTCGTGAACCGCGTGGGCGACTTCGGCTTCCTGCTGGGCATCGGTCTCCTGCTCGCGTACGGCGGCTCGCTGAACTACAACGACGTGTTCGCGAAGGGCCACGAACTCGCGGCGCTGACGTTCCCGGGCACCTCGTGGAACCTGCTCACCGCAGCGTGTATCTGCCTCTTCATCGGCGCGATGGGTAAGTCGGCGCAGTTCCCGCTGCACGTCTGGCTGCCCGATTCGATGGAAGGCCCGACGCCGATCTCGGCACTGATCCACGCGGCCACCATGGTCACGGCCGGTATCTTCATGGTCGCGCGCATGTCGCCGCTGTTCGAATTGTCGGAAGCGGCGCTGTCGTTCATCGTCGTGATCGGCTCGATCACCGCGCTGTTCATGGGCTTCCTCGGCGTGGTGCAGAACGACATCAAGCGCGTGGTCGCGTATTCCACGCTCTCGCAGCTCGGCTACATGACGGTCGCGCTCGGCGTCTCGGCGTATCCGGTCGCGATCTTCCACCTGATGACGCACGCGTTCTTCAAGGCGCTGCTGTTCCTCGGCGCGGGTTCGGTGATCATGGGCATGCACCACGACCAGGACATGCGCAACATGGGCGGTCTGCGCAAGTACATGCCCATTACCTGGATCACGTCGCTGATCGGCTCGCTCGCGCTGATCGGCACGCCGTTCTTCTCGGGCTTCTACTCGAAGGACTCGATCATCGACGCCGTGAAGCTCTCGCATCTGCCGGGCTCGGGCTTCGCGTACTTCGCCGTGGTCGCCAGCGTGTTCGTCACGGCGCTGTACTCGTTCCGTATGTACTTCCTCGTGTTCCACGGTGAAGAGCGTTTCCGCGGTCCGAAGCATCCGGAGTCGCCGATGGCGATCGAGGCGGCCAAGGCTGCGCACGACGGTCATGGTCATGGCCACGGTCACGACGACCATCACGTGCACGTGCCGCACGAGTCGCCGTGGGTCGTCTGGGTTCCGCTCGTCCTGCTCGCGATTCCTTCGGTGATCGCCGGCGCGGTCGCGATCGGACCGTTGCTCTACGGCAGCTTCTTCCAGAACGGCGTCGCGTTCCAGAACGTGATCTTCATCGGCGAAAACCATGAAGCGCTCGCCGAGATGGGCAAGGAATTCCAGGGTTGGGCCGCGATGGGCGCGCATGCGTTCTCGGGTCTGCCGGTGTGGCTCGCACTCGCGGGTGTGGTGGTGGCGTGGTTCTTCTACATGAAGCGCCCGGATCTGCCGACCGTCGTGCAGCGCACGTTCTCGCCGGTCTACAAGCTGCTGGCAAACGCGTATTACCTCGACAAGATCAACGAAATCGTCTTCGCGCGCGGAGCGGTTGCCATCGGTCGCGGTCTGTGGAAGGAGGGCGATGTCGTCGTGATCGACGGCGTCGTGAACGGGAGCGCCAAGTTTATCGGCTGGTTTGCAACTGTCATTCGTTTCCTGCAATCCGGCTATATCTATCACTACGCATTTGCCATGATCATTGGCATGCTTGGCCTCCTTACCCTGTTTGTAACGCTCAGCGGCAAATAAGGCAAAATAAGGCGAGGAAACGCATGCACGCAACTCCGATTCTCAGTATTGCGATCTGGATGCCAATCATTTCTGGCATCGTCGTTTTGGTAGTGGGTTCCAAACGGAACCCGAGCGCGGACCGCTGGCTCGCGCTTATCGGTTCGGTGCTTAGTTTCCTCGTCACCCTTCCGCTCGTTTCGGGCTTCGACACCACTACGGCTGCGCTGCAGTTCGAGGAGAAGTCGGTCTGGATCGACCGGTTCAATATTGCGTATCACCTGGGCGTCGACGGCATCTCGATGTGGTTCGTGGTGCTCACGGCGCTCATCACCGTGATCGTCGTGATCGCGGGCTGGCAGGTCATCACGAAGAACGTCGCGCAGTACTACTCGGCGTTCCTCATCCTCTCGGGCCTGATGATCGGCGTGTTCAGCTCGGCGGACGGCCTGCTGTTCTACGTGTTCTTCGAAGCCACGCTCATTCCGATGTACATCATCATCGGTATCTGGGGCGGCCCGAACCGCGTGTATGCGGCGTTCAAGTTCTTTCTCTACACGCTCGCCGGCTCGCTGCTGATGCTGGTTGCGTTGCTGTATCTCTACCGCGTGACGGGGACGTTCGACCTCGCCACCTGGCAGAACGCCCGACTCGCCATGACGCCGCAGATCCTGCTGTTCATCGCGTTCTTCTTCGCGTTCGCCGTCAAGGTGCCGATGTGGCCGGTCCACACGTGGTTGCCGGACGCGCACGTCGAGGCGCCCACGGGCGGCTCGGTCGTGCTGGCCGCCATCATGCTCAAGCTCGGCGCGTACGGTTTCCTGCGTTTTTCGCTGCCGGTCGCGCCGGACGCGAGCCACTATCTGGCGCCCGTCATCATCACGCTCTCGCTCATCGCCGTGATCTACATCGGTCTCGTGGCGATGGTGCAGGCGGACATGAAGAAGCTGGTCGCGTATTCGTCGATCGCCCACATGGGCTTCGTCACGCTCGGCTTCTTTATGTTCGGCCCCTCGAGCCAGCTCGCGATCGAAGGCGCGATCATCCAGATGATCTCGCACGGTTTCGTCTCGGGCGCCATGTTCCTGTGCATCGGGGTGCTGTACGACCGCATGCACACGCGCGACATCGCCGACTACGGCGGCGTCGTCAACACCATGCCGAAGTTCGCGGCGCTGGCCATGCTGTTCGCCATGGCCAACTGCGGGTTGCCGGGCACCTCCGGGTTCGTCGGCGAATTCATGGTGATTCTGGCGGCAGTGAAGTACAACTTCTGGATCGCTTTCGGGGCGGCGTTCACGCTGATCCTGGGTGCGGCTTATACGTTGTGGATGTACAAGCGCGTATACTTCGGCGCCATCGCGAACGATCACGTTCGCGAGCTGAAGGACATCAACGGTCGCGAATACCTCATGCTGGCGGTGCTCGCGCTGTTCACGCTTTTCATGGGCATCTACCCGAAGCCCTTTACCGATGTGATGCACGTTTCCGTGGAAAACCTCCTCTCCCACGTCGCAGTGTCGAAACTGCCGCTGTCACAGTAATACCGAGCGGAGGAACATAAGATCATGCCAAACGCCCCTTTGAACGCTCTGCTGCCCGACGCGCTGGTCATGGCCGGCCTCGTCGTTGCGTGGATCAACGACACGTTTTCCGGTCCTTCGGGCCGGCGTACGACCTATTTCATCGCCCTCGTGACCACGGTGCTCGCCGGCATCTGGTTCGCGGTGAACGCGTTCGATCCGCACGTGTACTACTACTTCACGCGCATGTACGTGGTGGACGCCTTCGCCAGCGCGATGAAGTCGGTGGTCACGCTCGGCTATGCCGTGTCGATCGTCTATTCGCGCAAGTACCTCGAAGACCGCGACATGTTCCGGGGCGAGTTCTTCCTGTTGGGCATGTTCTCGCTGCTCGGCCAGATCTGCATGATCTCGGGCAACAACTTCCTCACGCTGTATCTCGGCCTCGAACTGATGTCGCTGGCGCTCTACGCGGTCATCGCGCTGCGCCGTAACGCGACGCAGTCGAACGAAGCGGCCATGAAGTACTACGTGCTGGGCGCGCTCGCTTCGGGCTTCCTGCTCTACGGCATCTCCATGCTGTACGGCGCGACCGGCGCGCTCGAACTGAGCGAAGTGTTCAAGGCCATCGCCTCGGGCCACATCAACGACATCGTGCTGCTGTTCGGCGTGGTGTTCATCGTGGCGGGCGTGGCGTTCAAGATGGGCGCGGTGCCGTTCCACATGTGGGTGCCCGACGTCTATCAAGGCGCGCCCACGGCCATGACGTTGCTCACCGGCGGCGGTCCGAAGGTCGCGGCCTTCGCGTGGGCCGTGCGCTTCCTGGTGATGGGCCTGCTGCCGCTCGCCGTCGACTGGCAAGAGATGCTGATCATTCTCGCCGCGCTCTCGATGATCGTCGGCAACATCACGGGTATCGTGCAGCGCAACGTCAAGCGCATGCTGGCGTACTCGGCTATCTCGAACATGGGCTTCGTGCTGCTCGGCCTGCTCGCCGGCATCGTCGACAACAAGGCGACGGGCGCGGCCAGCGCGTATAGCTCGGCCATGTTCTACAGCATCGTCTATCTGATCACGACGCTCGGCGCGTTCGGCGTCGTCATGCTGCTCGCGCGCCGCGACTTCGAGGCGGAAACGCTCGACGACTTCAAGGGCTTGAACCAGCGCAGCCCGGTGTTCGCGTTCGTCATGATGCTCATGATGTTCTCGCTCGCCGGCATTCCGCCGACGGTCGGCTTCTACGCGAAGCTCGCCGTGCTCGAGGCCACGATGAACGCCGGCCTCACGTGGCTCGCCGTGCTCGCCGTGATCACCTCGCTGTTCGGCGCGTTCTACTACCTGCGTATCGTCAAGCTGATGTATTTCGACGCGCCGCAGGACGAATCGGCCATCGAAAGCCACGCCTGCAACCGCGCGCTGCTCACGCTCAATGGCGCGGCCGTGCTCGTGCTCGGCATCATTCCGGGCCCGCTGATGTCGCTCTGCCTGCAAGCCGTCTCGCACACGCTGCCGCTCTGATGTCGGCAGCGGGTTGGTTCATCGTATTGTTGGCGCTCGCGGGCGCCAACCTGCCGTTCTTCAATCAGCGACTCTTCGGCGTTGTGCCGCTGCGCACGACGAAGAAGAATGCGTGGATTCGCATCGCTGAAATGATCGTGCTGTATGGTGTGGTCGGTGCGTTCGGCTTCCTGCTGGAAGCTCGCGCCGGCAACCGTTTCGACCAGGGCTGGCAGTTCTACGCGATCACCTTCAGTCTGTTCGTGGTGTTCGCGTTCCCCGGCTTCACCTGGCAATATCTCGTCAAACGCCGTCTGGCGTGATGCGCGCGCCGGCCTTCGCGGCCGGCTAGCGAAAGGCATGTCCTTCGAGTGGCGTGCCCGCACATCCCGAATCCCAAGCATTCCGAGGCGCAAACATGGCTGCTGAACATCCTCAACACGATCCGGCGCTGGCCGAAACGTGCGTGGAAAGCACGACGCTCTACGCGGGCAATTTCCTCACGCTCAAGCGCGACACGGTGGCGTTGCCCGACGGCAAGCATGCAACGCGCGAATTCGTCCAGCATCCGGGCGCGGTCATGGTGATTCCGCTGTTCGACGACGGCCGCGTGCTGATGGAGCGTCAGTATCGTTATCCGCTTTCGCGAGTGATGACGGAGTTTCCGGCCGGCAAGCTCGATCCGCAGGAAGGCGCGCTCGCGTGCGCGATCCGCGAACTCAAGGAAGAGACGGGCTACACGGCGCGCGAATACGTTTATCTCGCGCAGATCCATCCCGTGATCTCGTATTCGACCGAGTTCATCGACATCTATCTGGCGCGCGGCCTGACGGCGGGCGCGGCACAGCTCGACGAAGGCGAATTCCTCGAAACCTTCACGGCGACGGTGCCGGAACTGCTCGAATGGGTGCGCACCGGCAAGATCACCGACGTGAAGACGATCATTGGGACCTTCTGGCTCGAGAAGGCGCTCTCCGGCGCGTGGCCGCTCGCAAAGCCCGAGCAGGGCTGAAGACGTACGCAGCGATCCAGCGATTGAATGACGCGGATCCAGCAAAACGGCGGCCCTGGTGGCCGCCGTTTTGCATTGATGCGCCGCCCAACCGCTTTCAGCGACACTTTTGTGGCGGCGCTACAATCTCGCATCTTCGAAACATCACCCGGCCGAGCGCACGGAGGTTTTTTCGAACGATCGTTCATAAATTTAAGATTTGCGCTAAACTCCTCGCAAGCCCCGATTCCCCATGAAGGTCCTCGATTTACAGTGCCCAGACGGCCATCGGTTCGAAGGCTGGTTCGCGTCGGCTGACGACTTCGAGTCGCAGCTTTCCCGCAAGCTGGTTGAATGTCCGATGTGCGGTGCCACCGAAGTCAGCCGTCTGCCGTCCGCGCCCCGTTTGAATCTGTCCGGCGCGAGCGAGCCCAAGCCCGTTTCGCGCGAGGCGCAGCAATGGCAGGCGCACGCGCTGCGCGCGATTCGCGAGGTCCTCGAGAAGACGGAGAACGTGGGCGACCGTTTCGCCGAGGAGGCGCGACGCATGCATTACAACGAAGCACCCTCGCGCAACATTCGCGGCGTGGCTTCGGCGGAAGATGCGCGCGCCCTCGTCGAAGAAGGCATCGACGTGATGCCGCTGCCGGTTCCGGCCGCGCTGAAGGGTCCGCTGCAATAGCCGCGCGGGTCTTCGCCGCGGCGTGGGTTCGCCCGCACCGGCCGCGGTCAGGAGACACTGCGCATGGATCTGGACACCACCCCCGCCGACGACGCATTCCGCGCCGAAGTTCGCGCCTGGCTAGAGGCCAATCTGCCTCACGCGCTGCGCGACAAGGTACTCAACCACAAACGGCTTAGCCGCGACGACATCGCCGGCTGGCACCGGCTGCTCGGCAAGCAGGGCTGGTCCGCGCCCGCGTGGCCCGTGCAATGGGGCGGCCCCGGTTGGACCGAAACGCAACGCCATATCTGGGACGCCGAATGCGGGCGCATCGGTGCGCCGATCGTGCTGCCGTTCGGTGTGTCGATGGTCGCGCCCGTGCTCATGAAATACGGCAGCGAGGCGCAGCAGCGCCGCTATCTGCCACGCATTCTTTCGGGCGAAGACTGGTGGTGCCAGGGCTATTCGGAGCCGGGCTCGGGTTCCGATCTCGCCTCGCTGCGCACGCGCGCCGTGCGCGTTCACGATAACGCAGGCGATCACTACGTCGTCAACGGTCAGAAGACCTGGACCACGCTCGGCCAGCACGCCGACATGATGTTCTGCCTCGTGCGCACGGACCCCGAGGCGAAGAAGCAGGAGGGCATCTCTTTCCTGCTGATCGACATGAAATCGCCCGGTATTACGGTGCGCCCGATCATCACGCTCGACGAGGATCACGAAGTCAACGAGGTGTTCTTCGAGGACGTGAAGGTGCCCGTGGAGAATCTCGTCGGCGAGGAAAATCGCGGCTGGACCTACGCGAAGTATTTGCTCGGCCACGAGCGCACGGGCATCGCGCGCGTGGGCGCGTCGAATCGCGAACTCGCGTTTCTCAAGCGCGTCGCGCTCGGGCAAAAGAAGCACGGCAAGCCGCTGCTCCACGATCCCGTGTTCGCCGCGCGCGTGGCCGCCGTCGAGATCGAACTGATGGCGCTCGAAGTCACGGCCGAACGCGTGATTGCCGCCGCCGCCAACGCGCGCGGGCCGGGGCCCGAGGCTTCCATGCTCAAGATCAAGGGCACCGAGATCCAGCAAGCGCTGACCGAGTTGATGGTCGATGCCGTGGGTCCGCTCGCGGCGCCGTTCGACGTGCCGTTCCTCGAAGGCGAGCACGCGCATTCCGTAGCCGGGGACGACGCCGCCGCGCCGCTTGCCGCGTACTACTTCAACTATCGCAAGACGTCTATTTACGGCGGGTCGAACGAGATCCAGAAGAACATCATCGCGCAGATGATTCTTGGGCTTTGAGGAGCGGCGCATGGACTTCAATTTCACCGAAGAGCAACAGCAACTCGCCGACGCGCTGCGTCGTTATCTCGACAAGCAATATGGCTTCGAAGCCCGCCAGGCGATCGTCAAGTCCGCCGATGGGGTGTCGGACGCGCACTGGAAGGCGTTCACCGAACTCGGGCTGACCGCGCTGCCGGTGCCGTCGAACCAGGGCGGCTTCGACGGTACGCCGTTCGACATGCTCGTGGTCATGCAGGCGCTGGGCCGCGCGCTCGCGGTCGAGCCTTACTGGGCGAACGCCGTGGGCGTGGAAGCGCTGAAGCTCGCGGATGCGGCGAGCGAAAACGCCGCGTTGCTCGCGCGCGTGGCGGCGGGCGAGATCAAGCTGGCCGTGGCGTTTCACGAACCGGGCGCGCGCTACGATCTGTTCGCGCTCGAGACCCAGGCCCAGAAAAATGGCGAGGGCTACATGCTGAGCGGCACGAAATCGGTCGTGCAGCACGGCGCGCAAGCCGACTACTGGATCGTGCCCGCGCGGCTCGCGGGCGAGGTGGCGTTGTTCGTCGTCGCGCGCGAGGAGGGCGGCGCCGAGGTGACGGACTACCGCACGATCGACGGCCAGCGCGCCGCCACGCTCACGTTCGCGAACACGCCCGCGCGACAGCTGGCCGGCGTGCAGAACGCCGCGGCCACGTGGGAGCGCGTTGCCGACTACGCGACCTTCCTGCTGTGCGCGGAAGCGCTCGGCGTCATCGACGCGCTCACGGCGGCGACCGTCGAGTACACGAAAACGCGCCAGCAGTTCGGCGTGCCGATCGCGCGCTTCCAGGCGCTCCAGCATCGCATGGCCGAGATGCTGATCCACGCCGAGCAAGCCCGCTCGATCACGTATCTCGCGGCCGCGCGCTACAGTAGCGAATCCGCCGACGCGCGGCGTCGCGCGATTTCGGCGGCCAAGGTGCGCGTGGGGCAGGCGGCGCGCTTCGTCGGTCAGCAGGCCGTGCAACTGCACGGCGGCATGGGCGTGACGAACGAGGTTGCGGCGGCGCACGGGTTCAAGCGGCTCGCCATCATCGAAACGACGCTCGGCGACGTCGATCATCATCTCGAACGCTTCGCCTCGCTGCCGGGGTTCTCGCAGGCAGCATGAGGCGCGGCGCGCATCACAACGAGGAGACCCGCATGGGCATCAGCTACGAAGATCTGGAAGTGGGCAAACGCTACGTGGTCGGCTCGCACACGTTCGAGCGCGACGAAATCGTCCGTTTCGCCTCGGAGTTCGACCCGCAGCCGTTTCACGTCGACGAGGCCGCGGCCGGGTCGTCGATGTTCGGCGGCCTCGTGGCGAGCGGCTGGCACACGTGCTCGGTCATGATGGGCATGCTCGTACGCCACTTCCTCAAGGATTCGACGTCGATGGGCTCGCCCGGCGTCGACGACATTCGCTGGCTCAAGCCCACGCGCGTCGGCGACACGCTCACGATGACGAATATCGTCGTGGACAAGCGCGTGTCGGCGAGCAAGCCCGATCGCGGTATCGTCGAAACGCGCTGGGAAGGCCATAACCAGCACGGCGAACTGATCGTGACGGTGCGCTCGAAAGCGCTGTTCGGCCTGCGTCATCCGGGAGCCGCATCGTGAACCGTGGAATGAGCGGCGGCATGAACGTCGACGCGAACGACGCGGTCAGGAGGTGTATCGCCGATGCGGAGGGATTGCGCGCGCTCGTGGGCGCAGCGCCCATCCTGAGCGCGTGGCGCGAGGTCAGCGCCGCCGACGTGCAAGGGTTCGCCGACGCCACGGGCGACCACCAGTGGATTCATCTCGACGCCGAACGCGCGCGCCGCGAGTCGCCGTTCGGCGGCCCGATCGCACATGGCTTTCTCACGCTCTCGTTGATTCCGGCGCTGCTCGAAGCGAGCCTCGAGATTCGTCAGCGCATGGGCGTGAACTACGGGCTCAATCGCGTGCGTTTCACGCAGCCGGTGCCCGTGGGCGCGAAGGTGCGCGCGCGCATCGGCGTGAAGGAGGCGAGCGACGTCGATCGCGGCTGCCTGCAGGTGGTCTGGGAGATCGTGATCGAGCGCGAAGAGCGCGAGGGGGCGAACGCGCGCCCGGCCTGCGTCGCGGAGCTCATCACGCGGCATTACTTCTAAGCCGTTGAATTCGCGCAAGCGATAAAAAAGGGCGCTCCGCTCGAAGCGGGCGCCCTTGATTCGTTGCGGCTTCAGGCAATACGCGTGCGTGGCGATCAGCGCTTCTCGTATTGCGTCGCGCCGAACAGCATTTCCTTCGCCTTCTCGTCCATGAGCGGCTTGCGCGCGTTGGCGAGCACTTCCACGCCGCGCTGCACCGCCGGGCGCGCCGCGATGGCTTCGTGCCAGCGCTTCACGTTGGGCAGGGCGTCCAGCTCGATGCCCTGGTTCTGCCAAGAACGCGTCCACGGGAACGCCGCGATATCGGCGATGGTGTACTCGTTGCCGGCCAGATATTCGGTCTTGCCGAGCTGGGTTTCCATCACGTTGTAGAGGCGCTTCGCTTCGTTCGTGTAGCGATTGACCGCGTACTCGATCTTCTCCGGCGCGTAGATGCGGAAGTGGTGCGCCTGGCCGAGCATCGGGCCGAGGCCGCCCATCTGAAACATCACCCATTGCAGCACGTCGTAGCGCGCGGCCAGATCCTCGGGCAGGAAGCGCCCCGTCTTCGCCGCGAGATAGAGCAGGATCGCGCCCGACTCGAACAGCGAGAACGGCTTGCCGTCGGCGCGGCGCGGGCCTTCGGAGTCGGTGATGGCGGGGATCTTGTTGTTCGGGCTGATGTCGAGAAACTCGGCCTTGAACTGATCGCCCGCGCCGATATCGACGGCATGCACGTTGTACTCGAGGCCCGTTTCCTCGAGCATGATGTGGACTTTGTGGCCGTTCGGCGTGGCCCAGCTATAAACGTCGATCATCGTGGCTCCTTGGCACCATGAAGTAAGCGCCGCCGCGTGCAAAAGTGGCACGTTGCGGCGCCGGATCTGGCGCAAATTAGCACAGTTCGACGCGGCCCGCAGAGGGCGCCGGAGCGCCCCTGCTGGGCTTGTGGACTTAACGCGAACGCGTCAGGAACGCGTGACGGGCAACTCGACGCGCGACGCCGCGTCCGTGTCCATGTAGCGCGCGAATTCGAGCTTGGCGATGGCGTTGCGGTGCACCTCGTCGGGGCCGTCGGCGAACCGCAGCGTGCGCGCCGAGGCATACGCATACGCGAGCGGGAAATCGCCGGAAACGCCCGCCGCGCCGTACACCTGCATCGCCCAGTCGATCACCTGGCAGGCCATGTTCGGCGCGACCACCTTGATCATGGCGATCTCGCCGCGCGCGCCCTTGTTGCCCACGGTGTCCATCATGTACGCGGTCTTGAGCGTGAGCAGGCGCGCCTGGTCGATCATGCAGCGCGCCTCGGCGATGCGCTCCTGCGTGACCGATTGCGCGGCCACGGGCTTGCCGAACGCAACGCGCGCCAAGGCGCGCTTCGCCATGAGTTCGAGCGCGCGCTCGGCGAGGCCGATCAGCCGCATGCAATGGTGAATGCGGCCCGGCCCGAGCCGCCCCTGCGCGATCTCGAAACCTCGGCCTTCGCCGAGCAGAATGTTCGACGCGGGCACGCGCACGTTCTCCAGCGTGATTTCCATGTGGCCGTGCGGCGCGTCGTCGTAACCGAACACCGTGAGCGGGCGGCGCACGGTAATGCCGGCCGAATCCGCGGGCACGAGGATCATCGACTGCTGGGTGTGGCGCGGCGCGTCGGGATCGGTCTTGCCCATGACGATGTAGATCGCGCAGCGCGGGTCGCCCGCGCCCGACGACCACCATTTCGTGCCGTTGATCACGTAGTCGTCGCCGTCGCGCTCGATGCGCGTCTGGATATTGGTCGCATCCGACGACGCCACATCGGGCTCCGTCATCAGAAACGCCGAGCGGATCTGGCCTTGCAGCAAGGGTTCGAGCCACTGCAGCTTGTGCGCCTCGCTGCCGTAGCGTTCGATCGTCTCCATGTTGCCGGTGTCGGGCGCGCTGCAGTTGAACACTTCGGGCGCCCAGTGCACGCGGCCCATGATTTCGCAGAGCGGCGCGTATTCGAGGTTCGTGAGTCCCGCGCCGCGCACGGAGTCGGGCAGGAACAGATTCCAGAGTCCGGCCTCGCGGGCCTTTTCCTTGAGCTGCTCGACGATTTCCGTGGGCACCCACGCGTTGCCGTCCGCGCGATTGCGCTCGACTTCGGCGTGAAACACGGCTTCGTTCGGGTAGATGTGTTCGTCGAAGAACGCGAGCAGTTTCTCGCGCAGCGCCTGCACTTTCGGGGAGTAATCGAAGTTCATCCGTGACCTCGCAATGCGATGCAATGACAGAGAGAAAAGGGTGATGCGATACGGCGTAAGCGGATTCAGCGCACTTTCCGTGCGTAGCGCCAGGCGAGTTCGGCCATGGGCTTCGCGCGGCGGCCCGCGTCGGCGGCTTGCGCGCTCGCGGCCGTGCCGTCCACCACGCGCTTCATGATTCCTTGCAGGATCGCCGCGATGCGGAACATGTTGTAGGCGAGGTAGAAGTTCCAGTCGCCGCGAATCTCGACGCCCGTGCGCTCGCAATAGCGTGCGACGTAGTGCGCTTCGTCGGGAATGCCGAGCGCTTTCCAGTCGAGCCCGGCGATGCCGCGAAACTGCGCGGGATCGACATGCCACGCCATGCAGTGATACGAGAAGTCGGCGAGCGGATGACCGAGCGTGGAGAGTTCCCAGTCGAGCACGGCCAGCACGCGCGGCTCGTGCGGATGAAAGATCAGGTTGTCGAGCCGGTAGTCGCCGTGCACGACCGAAACCCGCGTGTCGTTCGCATTGGATTCGTCGGGCATGTGCTGCGGCAGCCATTCGATCAGCCGGTGCATGGCGTCGATGGGCTCGGTTTCCGAAGCCAGATACTGGCGGCTCCAGCGGTCGATCTGGCGCGCGAAATAGTTGCCGGGTTTGCCGTAATCGGCGAGACCGACAGCCTCGGGCTTCACGTTGTGGAGCGCCGCGATCACGCGATTCATCTCGCCGTAGATCGCGCCGCGCTGCTCGGGCGTCATGCCGGGCAGCGACTGATCCCAGAGCACGCGGCCCTCGACGAACTCCATCACGTAGAACGCGCGGCCGATCACGCTTTCGTCCTCGCACAGCGCGAGCATGTTCGCGACGGGCACCTCGGTCGCCGCCAGGGCGGCCATCACGCGATACTCGCGCTCGATGGCGTGCGCGGAAGGCAGCAGCTTGGCTTTCGGTCCGGGCTTCGCGCGCATCACGTAAGTGCGGCGCGGCGTGACGAGCTTGAAGGTCGGGTTCGATTGACCGCCCGCGAACTGCTCGATCGTGAGCGGTCCTTCGAAGCCCGCGACGTGCGCGGCGAGCCACGCGGCCAGCGCGTCCATGTCGAAGCGCTGGCGCGCGGCCACGGGGCGCGTGCCCTCGAACGCCGAGTAGTCGGTGGGCGTGGGCTTCGCGGTGTCTCCATCCATGCTCGTCTCCGTGTTTTCGGGTTGTCCCGGGAATGGCCGTGAGCGCTCAGCCTGCCGGGCGAAAGCGCAGATATTGCGCGTACAGCATCTCCATCGTCGTGTTGCGTACGTCGCGATGCAGCGGCGCAGGCGGCGCGTAGTTGAGCGTGCGCACCACCCAGTCGTGGCTCGCGGTTCCCACGTCGAGCGCGTTGATGCAGCCCGTGGCCTGGGCGAGATGACCGAAGAACGCACGGCCGCCCGCCGTGATCGCGTGCGAGAGGATCGCGCGGTTCACGCCGCCGTGCAGCACCAGCAGGGCGGTGTCCCACGCGGTATCGGCGCGCAGCGCGGTGAGCGCGGGCAGCACGCGATCGAGCAATTCGCCGATGGTCTCGCCGCCCAGAAAGCGCGTGGTTTCGGGCACGACGCCGTCGAACGCGCCCAGAAAGGCGCTTTCGACCTGGTCGGGCGGCAATGCCGCGAGCGTCGCAAGCCGTCCGCCGCGGATTTCCTGCCACGCCGGTTCGACCTCGAGCGCGATCGACTGCCCGGTGGCCGCGAGCACGCACTCGGCCGTCTCGACCGTGCGGCGCAGGCCGCTCACGATCACCCGGTCGAAGCGCAAGCCGGCCAGCGCGAACGCCGCGCCCGCGGCGCTCGCCTGCGCGCGGCCGTGCTCGTTGAGCGGCACGGTATCCGGGTCGATAGCGCGGCCGGAGTCGTCGAAATAGGTGACGTCGCCGTGCCGCATCACGTAGAGGCGGCGGCGCGCGGGCAGCACGTAGTCGCTCATGGCGTGGCTGGCGCTCACTTGTAGGCCGGGGCGCGCTTTTCGAGGAACGCGGTGATGCCCTCGAGCCCGTCGCGATGATGGAGCGACGCCACGAAGTGCTCGCGTTCGTCGCCGAGTTGCGCTTCGAGCGGCTGCGTGGTGGCCGCGCTCGTGAGGGTTTTGATGCGCGCGACCGAGTTCGGCGAAATCTTCGCGATCTCGTCGGCCCAGGCGAGCGCCGTGTCGAGCGCCGTGTGCGGTTTCGCGACGCGGTTCACCACGCCCAGTTCCGCGAGCCGTGCCGCGCTGATCGGTTTGCCTTCGACCATCACTTCGAACGCGAGCGCGCGCGGCAACGCGTTGGCGAGGAACCACGAGCCGCCGCCGTCGGGCGTGAGACCGACGCGCGAATAGGCCATGACGAATTTCGCGTCGTCGGCGGCCACGAGCAGGTCGGCGGCGAGCGCGAGCGAAAAGCCCGCGCCCGCGGCGGCGCCTTCCACGGCCGCGATCACCGGCTTGCTCGACTGCCGCATCGCCGTGATCCACGCAGCCAGCATGTCGATGCTGGCGGCTTGCACGGCCGGCTCCTTCGCGCGGTTTTCCAGCAGCCGGTTGAGGTTGCCGCCCGCGCAGAAGAAGTGGTCGGCGCCCGTGAGCACGATCGCGCGCAGCGAGGTGTCGCGCTCGGCGGCGTCGAAGGCTTCGACGGCCGCGGCATACATGTCGGGATGCAGCGCATTGCGTGCGCCGGGGTTCGACAGCGTCAGAACGAGCGTCGATTCGTGGCCTTCCGGGCGGCTGCTGCGAAGTTCGGCGCTCATTGCGTCATCTCGGGGGAAGTGGAAAGATCGGCGACGTGCCCGGCGCCGGTTGTCTCAATATTGAAATGATTCATGGGAAGCATGGCTCCTGGATAGGCTTAGAATAGCACGGTCGTACAATTTCAAGAAAACGGTCTGGCGCGATGCTCGCTCGCGTCGACGCCCTCAAGGAGGCAATCACGATGATCAAGCTGCACGGTGTCGCGCTTTCGAATTACTACAACAAGGTCAAGTTCCTGCTGCTGGAACACGACATCGCGTTCGAGGAGGTGGCGGCGCCGCTGCCGCTCGCCGAGTCGCGGTACGCGCAGTCGCCGGCCGGCAAGATTCCGTACCTGGAGACGGAGCACGGGTTTCTGTGCGAGTCGGGGGTGATCGTCGAATATCTGGCGGCGCGCTTTCCCGAAAAGCACATTTTCGCCGCCGACGCGTGGCAGGCCGCCAGGGAGCGCGAACTGATCGTGTTCATCGAGACGCATCTCGAACTCAACGTGCGCGAGCTGTACGCCGAGGCGTTCTTCGGCGGCACGGTCAGCGACGAGGTGAAGACGACGATAGAAAAGCGCCTGCGCCGCTATGTGGCTGGCTTCGCGCGGCTCGCGAAGTTCGCGCCGTACGTGGCGGGCGACCGGTTCGGCGTGGTCGATGCCGCCGCGTTCGTAAGCTTGCCGCTCGTGGGCCGCGCAACGCAGACGATCTACGGCCACGATTTTCTCGCCGACGTGGGGATCGACTGGCGCGCCTACCTCAAGCTGATCGGCGAGCGTCCGGCCGCGCAGCGCGTGAGCGCCGACCGCAAGACGTATATCGAGGCGAACGCGTAAGCGTTCGCGCCAGCCAGCATGGCGATGCGGCGCGTGCGATGACCGGCGGCGAGGCATCGCGCGCGCCACGGCTCAAAGGCGCGCGAGCCGCTCGAGTGCGCTCGCGAGCGTGCTTTCCTGCTTGGCGAAGCAAAAGCGCACCACGCCCGACTCATGCGGCTCGTGATAGAACGCCGAGACCGGAATCGCGGCCACGCCGATCTCGGTCGTGAGCCATTTCGAAAACTCGGCTTCGGGCAGATCGCTGATCGCCGAATAGTCGACGCACTGGAAGTACGTGCCTTCGCAAGGCAGCAGCTTGAAGCGCGTATTGGCGAGACCGGCGCGGAAGAAGTCGCGCTTTTGCTGATAGAACGCGGGCAGTTCGAGATACGGTTTCGGATCGCGCAGATACTGCGCGAGGCCGTACTGCATGGGCGTATTCACGGTGAACACGTTGAACTGGTGCACCTTGCGGAACTCCGCGGTGAGCGGCGCGGGCGCGGCCACATAGCCCACCTTCCAGCCCGTCACGTGATAGGTCTTGCCGAAACTCGACACGATGAAGCTGCGCGCGGCCAGCTCCGGGTAACGCGCGACGCTCTCGTGCGGCTGGCCGTCGTAGACCATGTGCTCGTAGACCTCGTCGGAAAGAATCAGCACGTTGGTGCCGCGCACGATGTCCTGCAGCTTCTGCATGTCCTCGGCGCGCCAGACCGTGCCCGTGGGGTTGTGCGGCGTGTTGATGAGGATCAGGCGCGTTTTCGGCGTGATGGCGGCGGCGAGGCGGTCGAACGGGATGGCGTAGTCGGGCGCTTCGAGCGTCACGAACACGGGCACGCCGCCCGCGAGTTCGATCGAGGGCAGATAGCTGTCGTAAGTCGGTTCGACCACGATCACTTCGTCGCCGGGGTGCACGGTCGCGAGAATCGCCGTGAGCAGCGCCTGGGTCGCGCCCGCCGTTACCGTGATCTCGGTGTTGGCGTCATAGCGGCGGCCGTAGACCTGCTCGATCTTGCCGGCGATCGCCTCGCGCAGCGCGGCCACGCCAGCCATCGGCGGATACTGGTTGTGGCCTTCGCGCATGGCCTGCGCAACCGCGTCGACGATGCGCGCGTCGCAATCGAAATCGGGGAAGCCCTGGCCCAGGTTCACCGCGCCTCGTTCGGCGGCGAGCGCGCTCATCACGGTGAAGATCGTCGTGCCGACGTTGGGCAGACGCGACGGAAAAGAGGGCGTGAGCAGGGCGTCCTGCGTGGCGTTCGGGGAATGCGGAGCGTTCATGTCGCGAGCGGCAGGCTTTCGTGGAAGGGAAAGCCTGATTGTAGGCAAATCGGCGCGCGCGGTGTTTCGCTCGTCGCGCGCTCAGCGTGGCGCGGGTTGCCCGGCGCTCACGCATTCGGCCACGAACGCGTCGGGCGTGGCGATCCGAAAGCCGAAGTCGCGCGCCACGCGCTTCGCCAGCTTGAGCACGGCGCGGTCTTTCGAGACGAGCCATTGCGCGCCGCTCGCGCGAGCGAGTTCGAGGAACTTCTGATCGTCGCGGTCGCGGCATTGCGGCAGCGCTCGTGCGTCGGCGGGCAGTTCGGGCGGCTCGATCCGCGTCACGAGCGTGGCCAGCGCCGCGAGCACGTCGGCTTTCGCGACGCCGCGCGCGGCGAGATGCGGATAGTCGAGCACGAAGGCGAGTTCGGCGTGGCAGCGCGCGTCGATCAGCGCCTGGATCGAGCCGGCTTCGAGCGCCGCGCGAATCGGGCGCGTGTGCACGTCGTCGAAAACAAGAATGTCGAGCCAGACGTTGGAGTCGAGCACGACCGTCAGCGCGGGCGTGCCGGCCGGTTGAGGCGAGGCGGCGGAAGACAATGAGGCGGGAGAAGCGGTGGGGGGCGTGAGGCCGGTCATTCGTGAATTCGCTACAATCGGGCTTTCGCCTTTGAACATCGGCACTCCGTGCCTGCAAGCCTCTATGATAATCGTTCTGTCGCCGGCCAAATCGCTCGACTATGACACGCCGGCGCACATCGACACCCACACCATCCCCGATTTCGTCGACGACGCCGCCGAGCTGATCGACGGCCTGCGCCGCCTCTCGCCGCAGCAGATCGGGTCGCTCATGAGCATTTCCGATCCGCTCGCGCAGCTGAATTTCCAGCGCTACGCCGACTGGTCGAAGCGCTTCACGCGCAAGAACGCGAAACAGGCCGTGCTCGCCTTCAACGGCGACGTCTACGAGGGCTTCGACGCGAAATCGCTTTCCGCCACCGACCTCGACTATGCGCAGCGCCACGTGCGCGTGCTCTCGGGTCTGTATGGCGTGCTGCGGCCGCTCGATCTGCTGCAGCCGTATCGGCTCGAAATGGGCACGCGCTTCGAGAACGCGCGCGGCAAGGATCTCTACGCCTTCTGGGGCGAGCGCATCACGCAGGCGCTCAACGCGCAGTTGCAACACAATCGCAAAAGCTCGCGCGTGCTCGTGAACTGCGCGTCGAACGAGTACTTCAAGGCGGTCAAGCCGAAGCAGCTCGCGGCGCCGGTCATCACGCCCGTGTTCGAAGACTTCAAGGGCGGCCGCTACAAGATCATCAGCTTCCATGCGAAGCGCGCGCGCGGCTTGATGGCGCGCTACGCGGTGGAGAACCGCATCGCCGAACCGGAAGCGCTCAAGGCGTTCGACAGCGAAGGCTACGCATTCGATGCGGGCGCATCGAACGATTCGACCTATGTGTTTCGCCGGCGCCTCGCCGACTGATCGGAGGACAGCACCATGACGATTGCCATTTCCAGCCAGTTCGACGCAGGCGCGATCGAGGTCGTGTCGTGCGAGCGCGCCGACGACATTCGCCTGCGCGTGCGCCCCGACAATCAGTCGGAGTTCGCGCAATGGTTCTACTTCCGCGTGACGGGCGCGCGCGACGAGCGTTGCGTGATGACGTTCGAGAACGCGTCGGCGTGTGCGTTTCCGGAAGGCTGGCGCAACTACGAGGCGGTGGCGAGCTACGACCGCGTGAGCTGGTTCCGCGTGCCTACGTCGTACGACGGCAAGCACCTCGTGATCGACCACACGCCCGACTTCGACAGCATCTACTACGCGTACTTCGAGCCTTATGGCGAAGAGCGCCATGCGGCGTTTCTCGGCGCGCTCCAGCAGTTGCCGCATGCGACGCTCACGGAACTGGGCCAGAGCGTGGAGGGCCGGCCGATGTCGCTGCTCACGCTCGGAACGGGCGGCGAGAGCGCGGCGAACGGCAAGCCTAAAAAAACCGTATGGATCGTCGCGCGTCAGCATCCGGGCGAGACGATGGCGGAATGGTTCGTCGAAGGTCTGGTGAAGCGGCTGGCGGGTTGGGGCGACTGGGCCGGCGATCCGGTCGCGCGCAAGCTCTACGATCACGCCGTGTTCCATATCGTGCCGAACATGAACCCGGACGGCAGCGTGCACGGCAATCTGCGCACCAACGCCGTGGGCGCGAACCTCAATCGCGAATGGATGGCGCCGGACGCGCAGCGCAGCCCCGAAGTGCTGGCGGTGCGCGAGGCGATCGAAGCCACGGGCGTCGATCTGTTCTTCGACATTCACGGCGACGAAACGCTGCCTTATGTATTCGTGGCCGGCTCGGAAATGCTGCCGGGCTTCACCGACCAGCAGCGCACCGAGCAGACCGCGTTTATCGAAGCGTTCAAGATCGCGAGCCCCGACTTCCAGGACAAGCACGGTTACGAAGCGAGCCGCTATCGTGAAGACGCGCTCAAGCTCGCCTCGAAGTACATCGGTCATCGCTACGGCTGCCTCTCGCTCACGCTGGAGATGCCGTTCAAGGACAACGCGAATCTGCCCGACGAGCGCGTGGGCTGGAACGGCGAGCGCAGCGCCGCGCTCGGCGCCGCGATGCTGCAGGCGATCCTGCATCACGTCGAAACGTTCGCCTGAAGCGCTTGCATCGCGGGTAAAAGAAAAGGGGGAAGCGGCCAGGCCGCTTCCCCCTTTTTGTATCGACGATACGGGGTTCGACGAGATCGTGCGCGAGATGCGCCCGATCCCTTAGTGCTTCTTCTTTGTGGTCGACTTCTTGGCCGTGGATTTCGACTTGCCGCTGCTCGCCGTCGACTTGTGGCTCGATTTGCTCGACGTGGCCTTCTTCGACGAGCCTTTGCCGCCCTTCTTCACGACGTGCTTGCCCTTGCCATGCGCGCTGCCGTGCGACGTGGCGCGACTCTCGCTACGCGCGCGCGCCGGCGGCACCGGGTCGTTCCAGCTGAACGCGAGCATTTGCTGGCCCACGTAGCCGCAGCGGAATTTGAGATCGTAGGGCGAGCTGCCGCTGTCCTTCGAGACGCCAACGCCTTCGACGGTCACGATGGTGTCGACCTTCACGCGTTGCTTGCCTTCGTCGAACGAGTCGTTCCAGGGCGTGATGCTCGAATGCGCGCTGTCGAACGAGGTGGGCGGAAACTCCACGTGATCGAGCGCGGAAGACGTGCTGGCGACGAAGTCGCCGTGCGCCGCGCAGTCCGCGACGAGCGGATCGGCGTGCATCTGCGTGACGAAGTTAGTGACGAGGTCGTTGTGCTGATCGAGCTGGTCGGCGTGCGCGAGAGGCGCGGCGGCGATCATCAGGCTCGCGGCGCACGCAGCCAGTTGGCCGGCTACGATCAGCAGCCGGCGGGATGCATGGTTGCAGTCCATCTATCTGCTTGTTAGGGATGAGGGTGAGACGTCAGGCACCGTAAGATGCCGTGTGGCGTGCTGGAGTTCAATATCGAAACAAAATTCTTTGTGCGGACGCCGACACGACGTGCCACGAACAAAGCACGCGCGACGCATTAACGTCGCGCGATTCTATTGTGCAGGAGTGTGAGGACAACCGGAAGCGCGTTCAGGTGCGAGGGCCACCGAGCCGATAGCGGCGCACGTCGTAAGTGGTGACCCAGGCGGGCCGATACACGGCGATCAGCGCGGTTGCCATGCCGGTGAACCAGGCTTCGCCGGAGGCAAGCAGGAAGACGCTGAATGCATAGCCCGCGGGCACGGTGAGCACCGAGCCGCCGTTGAGCGCGACATGCGCGCCCAATGCGAGATACGCCGCGGCCGAAACCGCGATAGCGGGCGAGACGAACCCTTGACCCACGATGAACATGAACAGGTTGCGCGGCAGCCAGGCCGAGCAGGCGCGCTGCAGCAATGCCGAGATGGCGACCGGGAACACGCCGAATACGAGGAAGGTGAGACCGATGCCGTCCCACGGCGCGTCGAACACCACGGCGGCCAGACCGATCACGGCGCCCATGGCGATGAGCGCGAGACCCCAGTCGAACAGGGTGACCACGAGCGTGGCGCCGAGCAGGTGCAGCACGGTGCCGTCTTCGAGCCACGCATTGCTCGCCCACAGCACGGAGATCGCCACGACGATGGCGAGCCACACGTGCTGGAGCGTGGCGTCCTGAAGACGCTTGAAGGGATTCTTCCAGAACGCGAAGGCGAGCACGCCCACGGTGACTAACCACGCACCGACAGCGACCCAGAACGGAAGCGGCGTATAGAGGAACCCCATGTGCTCAATATTACTCGTTGGACGGCAAAACGTGTGCGAGAGCCGTCATCGAGGTGTCGTCTTCCGTGGCTTCCGCTGTAGGACGAGGCGGTTCCGGGCAGGCTGGCGCGGCGTCGCCGTAGGGCGCGTCGGGCTCTGCGGCCATGGGTAGCGGGATTTCACTGTCGTCTGACAGCAACGGATAGAGGAAGGCCTCGCTCTCCCTGGCTCGCAGCGGCACGGGGCCGTGTTCGCCGAGTTTGGGCTTCGCCGCGCGCTCGCATTGCGCCCGTAAGACCTGAAGGTGGCTCGCCAGCAAGCCGTTGTAGATGGCAACGGCCGCCGCGCGATTGGGGGCGCCGAGTTGCTGAAAGATGCTGGTTAGATGGACTTTCACTGTGCCCTCGCTGATGCCGAGCGCTTTCGCGATCATTTTGTTCGTATTGCCCATGTGTACGCAACGCAGGATTTGCTCCTGGCGTGGCGAGAGGTGCACCTTCGGACGCACCTTGCGGGCGAGCGCGGCGCTCTTCGCGTTGCGCCGCGGCGGCAGCGGCCACGCCTGGAACGGGCCCAGCACGTCGGCGGGCAGGTGGTCGCCGCCGAGCAGGATCAGTTCGAGGAATTTGACGATGAGAATCGCGTCGGTGCTGCGCCGGATGATGCCGCGGGCGCCTTCGTCGATAAGCCGGCGAACCGCGAGCGGCGGCTCGGTGCTGTCGACGAGGATGGCGACGGGCAGCGCACGGTGCCGCGTGACGAAGTGGCGCAGCTCGCCGGGCCGGATGCCGTCGTGCCAGTCAATCACGATCAGGTTGGGCGTGAAGCGGTTCATCGCGCGCTCCGCGCTTCGCCAGTCCGGCGCGTCGTTAAAGCGCGCACGACGGTCGATTTGTCTTAACAGCGCCTTGAGTCCTTCGCGCCGTTCGGCGTCTGGATTGAGTACCACGAACCGCATGAGCCAGCCCTCCTATCGATCATGTCTCTCAGGAATGTTGTGCGACGCTCACCGTTTCCGGCAGTGGTGAGCGATCCAACAGAGCCATGATGACAAAAAGGATGCGCGCTGGCGGCCTGTCCAAATGGCATAGGACATAGGGCAAAAAAAAGTCCCGCGCAGAGGCGGGACCGGGTAGGAATTTGGGCGTTTGCCTAGTGGAAATGTGGCTGCGCGGGCTCAGCATCTTCCGGCATCTCGGCATGAACGATCTCGCCGAGCGGATCCGCATACAGCGGCACGCCGCAGTCGTCGCAATATTCCGGCTCGAAGCGGCCGGCATGACGACGGATGTCGGTGATGCCCGATTCTTTCAGCAGCGCGACGATTTCCTCGAGCGGGCCGTTGCTGACGCTTTCCTCGGTCGGTTCTTCGTCGATCTCGGCGTCGCCGTTTTCGCGGCCATAGAGCGGCCAGACCACGCCGTAGAGCACGTCGTTGCTGCCGCGCTTCGTGAAGCCGATGCGGTATTCGTCGATACGACGCTCGCCGAAACCCGCCACCACGGCGCGCAGATCCGGGGCGCCCGCGCCGATCGTGTCGAGCAGGTAGCGCACCGCGGTGCGGATCGTGTGCGGGCGCACGCGTTCGTCGGCGTCGCGGCAGGCCGAGTAATAGGCGTCGGGCAGCAGGCATTCGAACTCGCAGCCCGGCATGACGATAGCGAGATTCGCACCGCCTTGCGTCGCCCATTGTTCGAGACACTGACCGCGCTCGATGCGCGTGCCGCTCTCTTCTTCCTGCCAGCGGAACAGCGGGGCGCCCACGGGCGCGGCCACCACGGCGAGCAGGAAGCGCGGATCGGCGAGGATCGGCGACGTTTCGGGCAGTTCGCCCGCGCTGATCTTGGCCGGTGCGCCGTTCAACGCGGCTTGCGAGAGCTGCTGCGCGAGACGCCAGGTTTCGACATGATGGCGCGGCAACTGGTCGATACTATAGAGATAGGGCGCCATGGCGACACGTGTGCCGTTGGCGAGCACGTGCGCCTGCAGGTGCGTGCGCAGGGCATCGGAAGAGTCGGACTTGAGCGGACCCGAAGGAATCACGTAGCGCGTCCAGGCCAGCACGGGGGCGGCCACGAGCAGCGCCTCGTACTGCACGCCCTCATGCTCGACAATGAACGATTCGCTATGCGTTTCGGCCATGTCGGCGAGCGCGCCGTAGGCGTCCGGATGATTCTGCTGCAGGTGATCGAGCGCGGCGTCGAGCGTGGTCTGATTGCCGTTGCGCACGACTTTCGCGAGCAGCGCGTCGAGCTTGGCCTCCCAGAAGCGGTCTTCGGTGCGGCTGCCCGAGGCGAACAGGGCGAGCGACAGGCCGACGAGTTTGTCGGCGTCAGGGGGGAGGCGTTTGGCGATTCGCGAGCGCATAAATCTGTGAGTTAGGTGCAGAGAACCCCATATTCTAGTCGGTTCCGTGCTCGCCATCGGTTTGGGTAGCAGAGGCGCGTCGGAAGGGCGCGCAGCGGCGGGCTGCAACATGGCGCCGGTGTGGCTGGAAGGGCCGGCCAAACGTTGTATTGGGATGGACCTATATGGAGGCGAACGTCGGGCTCAGATTGAGCTTGCGCGTCGTCAAAGGCGCTCGCCAAAAAACCGCTTGCAAGATGTCACGGGCGTGACTAGAATCTCGGTCTTTCGCGCTTTCCATGAAGGCGCGGGGAGACGGGAAGCCTCGGCGAAAGCCTTGTGCGGCTTGGGTCTCCGGGCAGTTGAAGTTGAGCGGCAGGTTGAGCGAAGTAAAAAAACCTGTTGACAGATCGCCCGGCAGTCTTCATAATCTCGTTTCTCTGCTGCTGACGCAGCAACGCAGAAAACGCCGGACGGTAGCGCAGCAGTTTGCGACTGGCCAGCGGTTTCAGCGAATCGATCTTTAAAAATTTACAGCCGATAAGTGTGGGCGCTTGATGCGGTGGCGGCCTGAAACGTTCTCCGGAACGCTTCGGGATAAGCAAAAGTATCAAGAGTCTCACACTAAAGTAAGTCAGGTTTTTGAATTTATTCAAATTCCTGTCAGCTTTGAGTGAGCGACCGGTTCGAAAGAACCGAAAAACAGTAACAGGTTTGAACTGAAGAGTTTGATCCTGGCTCAGATTGAACGCTGGCGGCATGCCTTACACATGCAAGTCGAACGGCAGCACGGGTGCTTGCACCTGGTGGCGAGTGGCGAACGGGTGAGTAATACATCGGAACGTGTCCTGTAGTGGGGGATAGCCCGGCGAAAGCCGGATTAATACCGCATACGATCTACGGATGAAAGCGGGGGACCTTCGGGCCTCGCGCTATAGGGCGGCCGATGGCGGATTAGCTAGTTGGTGGGGTAAAGGCCCACCAAGGCGACGATCCGTAGCTGGTCTGAGAGGACGACCAGCCACACTGGGACTGAGACACGGCCCAGACTCCTACGGGAGGCAGCAGTGGGGAATTTTGGACAATGGGGGAAACCCTGATCCAGCAATGCCGCGTGTGTGAAGAAGGCCTTCGGGTTGTAAAGCACTTTTGTCCGGAAAGAAAACCATCTGGCTAATATCCGGGTGGGATGACGGTACCGGAAGAATAAGCACCGGCTAACTACGTGCCAGCAGCCGCGGTAATACGTAGGGTGCAAGCGTTAATCGGAATTACTGGGCGTAAAGCGTGCGCAGGCGGTGATGTAAGACCGATGTGAAATCCCGGGCTTAACACGGGAACTGCATTGGTGACTGCATCGCTGGAGTATGGCAGAGGGGGGTAGAATTCCACGTGTAGCAGTGAAATGCGTAGAGATGTGGAGGAATACCGATGGCGAAGGCAGCCCCCTGGGCCAATACTGACGCTCATGCACGAAAGCGTGGGGAGCAAACAGGATTAGATACCACGGTAGTCCACGCCCTAAACGATGTCAACTGGTTGTTGGGGATTCATTTCCTTAGTAACGTAGCTAACGCGTGAAGTTGACCGCCTGGGGAGTACGGTCGCAAGATTAAAACTCAAAGGAATTGACGGGGACCCGCACAAGCGGTGGATGATGTGGATTAATTCGATGCAACGCGAAAACCTTACCTACCCTTGACATGTACGGAATCCTGCTGAGAGGCGGGAGTGCCCGAAAGGGAGCCGTAACACAGGTGCTGCATGGCTGTCGTCAGCTCGTGTCGTGAGATGTTGGGTTAAGTCCCGCAACGAGCGCAACCCTTGTCCCTAGTTGCTACGCAAGAGCACTCGGGGAGACTGCCGGTGACAAACCGGAGGAAGGTGGGGATGACGTCAAGTCCTCATGGCCCTTATGGGTAGGGCTTCACACGTCATACAATGGTCGGAACAGAGGGTTGCCAAGCCGCGAGGTGGAGCCAATCCCAGAAAACCGATCGTAGTCCGGATCGCAGTCTGCAACTCGACTGCGTGAAGCTGGAATCGCTAGTAATCGCGGATCAGCATGCCGCGGTGAATACGTTCCGGGTCTTGTACACACCGCCCGTCACACCATGGGAGTGGGTTTTGCCAGAAGTGGCTAGTCTAACCGCAAGGAGGACGGTCACCACGGCAGGATTCATGACTGGGGTGAAGTCGTAACAAGGTAGCCGTATCGGAAGGTGCGGCTGGATCACCTCCTTTCCAGAGCTTTCTGCTCACCGCGTTTTAAGCGCTCACACTTGTCGGCTGTAAAGAAGACAGACTCAGGGGTCTGTAGCTCAGTCGGTTAGAGCACCGTCTTGATAAGGCGGGGGTCGATGGTTCGAATCCATCCAGACCCACCATGTCGATTGACCGTTGGTGCTTCAGCACCTACGGGCATCCCATCCCGCAGGGGACAGGGCGTGTGCATGCCACTGGGTCTGAATGGTACGAGCGGGGGATTAGCTCAGCTGGGAGAGCACCTGCTTTGCAAGCAGGGGGTCGTCGGTTCGATCCCGTCATCCTCCACCAATCCTCAATGCCTAGTGTCCGGTTTGAACACAAGCCGGGTATTAAGCATTGGCGATTGAGCCAGTCAGAGCGATGTGAGTAAAACCATATCGGCTGTCGTTCTTTAACAATCAGGAAGAAGTAGTAAAGAGATTCATCGGAAACACACTTAGAGATGGGTGTGGAGTACGTGAATCAGGGTTGTGATTGTATCAATGTATTTTTAAGTGATCGAAAGATCGCCTTGAAATACGGCGCAACACGAATACTCAACCTGTAACGCGTGACTCTCGCTGTGAGCAATCACACAGAGACACACCCGTTATAGGGTCAAGCGAACAAGTGCATGTGGTGGATGCCTTGGCGATCACAGGCGATGAAGGACGCGGTAGCCTGCGAAAAGCGGTGGGGAGCTGGCAAACAAGCTTTGATCCACCGATATCCGAATGGGGAAACCCACTCCGTATGGAGTATCCATGACTGAATACATAGGTCATGTGAAGCGAACGCGGCGAACTGAAACATCTAAGTAGCCGCAGGAAAAGAAATCAACCGAGATTCCCAAAGTAGTGGCGAGCGAAATGGGACCAGCCTGCATTCTTTATCTGTACCGTCAGCCAAACGCTCTGGAAAGTGCGGCCATAGTGGGTGATAGCCCCGTAGGCGAAGACGGAATGGAAGAACTAGGTATGCGACAAGTAGGGCGGGACACGTGAAATCCTGTCTGAAGATGGGGACCATCCTCCAAGGCTAAATACTCGTGATCGACCGATAGTGAACCAGTACCGTGAGGGAAAGGCGAAAAGAACCCCGGGAGGAGTGAAATAGATCCTGAAACCGCATGCATACAAACAGTCGGAGCCTCGCAAGGGTGACGGCGTACCTTTGTATAATGGGTCAGCGACTTACATTCAGTGGCAAGCTTAACCGAATAGGGCAGGCGTAGCGAAAGCGAGTCCGAACAGGGCGTCCAGTCGCTGGGTGTAGACCCGAAACCAGGTGATCTATCCATGGCGAGGTTGAAGGCACGGTAACACGTGCTGGAGGACCGAACCCACTAACGTTGAAAAGTTAGGGGATGAGCTGTGGATAGGGGTAAACAAACACGGAAATAGCTGGTTCTCTCCGAAAACTATTTAGGTAGTGCCTCGTGTATCACCTTCGGGGGTAGAGCACTGTCATGGTTGAAGGGTCCATTGCGGATTACTTCGCCATAGCAAACTCCGAATACCGAAGAGTGCAATCACGGGAGACAGACATCGGGTGCTAACGTCCGGTGTCAAGAGGAAACAACCCAGACCGCCAGCTAAGGTCCCCAAATATGGCTAAGTGGGAAACGAAGTGGGAAGGCTAAAACAGTCAGGAGGTTGGCTTAGAAGCAGCCACCCTTTAAAGAAAGCGTAATAGCTCACTGATCGAGTCGTCCTGCGCGGAAGATGTAACGGGGCTAAGCCATATACCGAAGCTGCGGATGCACATTTATGTGCATGGTAGGAGAGCGTTCTGTAAGCCTGCGAAGGTGCATTGGAAAGTGCGCTGGAGGTATCAGAAGTGCGAATGCTGACATGAGTAGCGATAAAGGGGGTGAAAGGCCCCCTCGCCGTAAGCCCAAGGTTTCCTACGCAACGTTCATCGGCGTAGGGTGAGTCGGCCCCTAAGGCGAGGCAGAAATGCGTAGCTGATGGGAAACAGGTCAATATTCCTGTACCAGTGTGAAATGCGATGGGGGGACGGATCGCGGAAGGTTGTCCGGGTGTTGGAAGTCCCGGTCGCTGCATCGAAGAAGGCACTTTGGCAAATCCGGGTGCGCAATTCAAGGGTGTGGCGCGAGCGGCCTCGAGCTGCGAAGCAATCGGAAGGGGTTCCAGGAAAAGCCTCTAAGCTTCAGTTTCACATTGACCGTACCGCAAACCGACACAGGTGGGCGAGATGAGTATTCTAAGGCGCTTGAGAGAACTCGGGAGAAGGAACTCGGCAAATTGGTACCGTAACTTCGGGATAAGGTACGCCCTGTAGCTTGATGCGCCTGCGCGCAGAGGGTGAAGGGGTTGCAATAAACTGGTGGCTGCGACTGTTTAATAAAAACACAGCACTCTGCAAACACGAAAGTGGACGTATAGGGTGTGACGCCTGCCCGGTGCCGGAAGATTAAATGATGGGGTGCAAGCTCTTGATTGAAGTCCCGGTAAACGGCGGCCGTAACTATAACGGTCCTAAGGTAGCGAAATTCCTTGTCGGGTAAGTTCCGACCTGCACGAATGGCGTAACGATGGCCACACTGTCTCCTCCCGAGACTCAGCGAAGTTGAAGTGTTTGTGATGATGCAATCTCCCCGCGGCTAGACGGAAAGACCCCATGAACCTTTACTGTAGCTTTGCATTGGACTTTGAACCGGTTTGTGTAGGATAGGTGGGAGGCTGTGAAGTGTGGACGCCAGTCTGCATGGAGCCGTCCTTGAAATACCACCCTGATCTGTTTGAGGTTCTAACCTTGGCCCGTGATCCGGGTCGGGGACAGTGCATGGTAGGCAGTTTGACTGGGGCGGTCTCCTCCCAAAGGGTAACGGAGGAGTACGAAGGTACGCTAGGTACGGTCGGAAATCGTGCTGATAGTGCAATGGCATAAGCGTGCTTGACTGTGAGACCCACAAGTCGAACAGGTGCGAAAGCAGGTCATAGTGATCCGGTGGTTCTGTATGGAAGGGCCATCGCTCAACGGATAAAAGGTACTCTGGGGATAACAGGCTGATACCGCCCAAGAGTTCATATCGACGGCGGTGTTTGGCACCTCGATGTCGGCTCATCTCATCCTGGGGCTGTAGCCGGTCCCAAGGGTATGGCTGTTCGCCATTTAAAGAGGTACGTGAGCTGGGTTTAAAACGTCGTGAGACAGTTTGGTCCCTATCTGCCGTGGGCGCTGGAAGTTTGAGGGGGCCTGCTCCTAGTACGAGAGGACCGGAGTGGACGAACCTCTGGTGTACCGGTTGTCACGCCAGTGGCATCGCCGGGTAGCTATGTTCGGAAGAGATAACCGCTGAAAGCATCTAAGCGGGAAACTCGCCTCAAGATGAGACTTCCCGGGGGGAATCGTTGAACCGGGACGTTGATAGGTCAGGTGTGGAAGCGCAGTAATGCGTTAAGCTAACTGATACTAATTGCCCGTAAGGCTTGATCCTATAACAGGTGTGTGTCGGCAGCCGCCAGTGCGTCAGCACGAAAGGGTGCCCCATCCTGCACAAGGTGCAGGATCTTGGAGAACACATACGGTTGAGATCGTTGTTGTGCCTGAAACAACACAACCCCAATTAAGCAGCACCTCTTTACGCTTCTTCCCGATTGGCTGTGGCGCACCGTAAATGCGACGCAGCAACCCGTCATGCCTGATGACCATAGCGAGTTGGTCCCACCCCTTCCCATCCCGAACAGGACCGTGAAACAACTCCACGCCGATGATAGTGCGGATTGCCCGTGTGAAAGTAGGTAATCGTCAGGCTCCTCATGCTGTAAAGTCGAAACCCCGGTAACTCCGAAAGAGTGCCGGGGTTTCGGCGTTTACGGCGCCGGAAAATACGCAGTATGGCGATGTGCAAGGCAAAAACTCAACCTCCATCGCCCGCACAAGGCGATGCAGCAACCTCGGATCAATCGCGTCAGTGATTCACGCTGCCCGGCAGCGCGACGCTTCAGTGCCTGCGGCGAACCCGCTCGAGTACATGATGCTCAGCGAGCCAGTGGTGCATCATCCCCTCGCCGTCGTGCTCCTGTTTGTACGCACGCGATTCGAAAATCGATAGTCCCAGCAACACCAGCAAACCCACAGCCAGACCTGCGAGTCCAGCAATCGTTTCGGCATCCATGGCAGCCTCCTTCGGTTTGCAGCCATCTCTATATGTTAGGACAGAGCAGGGCGCACGACGAAATTCGGGCTCGAACCCGTGTGTCGTGATTTGTCGTGATCGTTAATCGAAGGGAGAGTTGAGCCGATGCAACGTATTTACCTGGCCTTGGTCGTGGCCATGACCGCCGCTTTATCCGCGTGCGCCGATAGCACGCCGAGCCATCATCACGGCGCGCCGCCGCAGGATCCGCCCGACTATCATGGCGTGCCGACCGACGACCGTCCGCCGATGATGATCGACGCACCGTCGCCAGCGAAGTAAGCAGGGAAAGCTCAGCGCGGCTGCGTCGAGAGAGGGCCGTCGATCGCGCCGCTAATGCGCGGCAGCATCGGCGTAAGCGTCGCTCCACGCGCAGCCATGAACACGAGCAGCGCAATCCACAGACCGTGGTTGCCGAGCGGCCCGACGAGCGCCCACGAAGCCAGCAGGAACACGGCAAGCGAGATAGCCATCGCCCGCATCAACTCGCGTGTGCGGGTCGCGCCAATGAACACGCCGTCGAGCAGGAAGCCCCACACCGAGACGAGCGGCGAGAGCGCCGCCCACGGCAGGAAGCGCGCCGCCGCCGCCCGGACCACGTCCTGGTCGGTCAGCCGGTCGATGATCCATGAGCCGCAGAGCCAGTAGACGGCCGAAAAGCCGAGCGCGCCCATCGCTGCCCAGAACAGGTTGATCCGGACCGCTTGCCGGAAGGCATGGCGATCGCGCGCGCCGATGGCCGCGCCGACAAGGGCCTCCGCCGCATGCGCGAAGCCGTCGAGGCCGTACGCCATGAATGTCTGAAAATTCAGCAGCAGCGCGTTCGCGGCGAGAATGGCATCGCCTTGCTTCGCGCCGAGATGCGCGAACCAGCCGAACGATCCGAGCAGGCACATCGTCCGCAGAAAAATATCGCGATTGAGGACCACGAGCCGCTTGAGCGCCGCGGGCTCCAGCACGGTGCGCAGCTTGAGCGGCTCGAGCCCACGCGGGCGCGTATGCCATAACACGGCGGCGCCGAACACGAAGCCGAGCGCATCGGCGGTGGCGGTCGCGGCGCCGATGCCGCCGATGCCCCAGCCGAATCCATAGACGTATGCGAACACCGCGACGATGTTCGTCACGTTGATGAAGATCTGCGAGGCGAGTGCGATGCGCACGCGTTGCGTGCCCAGCAGGTAGCCGAGCACGACGTAGTTGGCCAGCGCGAAGGGCGCGGAGCCGATCCGCGCGCGGCAATAGGCGACGGCGTTGCGTTGAACCTCGGCGCTGCCGCCGATGGCATCGAGCGCGTAATGGATCAGCGGCGACTGAATCAGCAGGATCGCCGCGCCGATCGCAAACGCCAGCAGCAACGCGCGCACGACGTTCGCCCGCAGCGCGGCATGATCGTGCGCGCCGTACGCCTGCGCGACAAGGCCGGTCGTGCCCATGCGCAGAAAGCCGAAGCCCCAGAACACGAAATTGAAGAACAGGCCGCCCAGTGCGACGCCGCCCAGATCGGCGGCGCTGCCGAGGTGGCCGGCAACGGCCGTGTCGACTGCGCCCAGGATCGGCTGCGTGAGATTGGCGAGGACGATGGGAAAGGCGAGCGTCAGGACGCGCCGATGCCAGCCGTGCTCCTTGGGCAGCGCCTGGGCGCCGCTCAACTGCGTTCCTGCACGCAAACCCAGGGTGATACCACGACCGCCCATAGCTCCGGCTTGCGCGCCGCGTAGTCGGCGGCCGTTTCGGCCTGCATGCGCTCGACGATGCCCGCCGAAAGCCACTGTGTGACGGCGGCGCTATCGTCGCTGGCGATGGCTTCAGCCACGCTCACGAGATCGAGGTCGCGCGCGACGTTCAGCAACTTGCCTTGCGCGAAGAAGCGTTCGAGGTCCTGCCAGTCGATCTTGGCGGTTTCGCCGAGCAACCTGGCGTACAGCGAGCTGGGGGTGGCGTCGTGGGTGGTCATGATAGTGGGGAAATCGTTGCGGCCAACACTATAAACGATAGGCGGGCGGAGGGAGTCGCATTCAGCTCACGCCGGTTTATGTCAGCGCTATCTTCGGTATTAGTTTGAAAAGGACAAAATACAGATCATCGCGTCGCCATAATGATTAAACATATGATCTAAGCAAGTTGCGAATTAGCGTTTCAAAACTGAACACTGGCAATTAAGTGACGCGTTGCGTGCGTTTGCCCACTAAAGCGGTTGAGCATAGAAAAATGTACTCCGCGGCGCCAGAAATTCAGCGTGAGTCACGTGCGAAGACAAAATGATATTAAAGTGGATCCAGGCGAAAGCCCCGTCCCGTCTGCCTTTGCGCGCATTCCTTCGGGGCGGGACGCGGGCTCGAAAGCGATCCGTGCACGTCTTGGTGAACTTTATTCGGCGGCGCGAATCGTCGTCGAAAAGTGATGCGACACATAATCCGTGCGGCGAAGCACATTTTCGGTCTAATTAAGTGATTGCGCCGCAGGGAGCCCGTTGATAGATTGCGACTCGGCGCATGGTAAACCGGTCCTTTGCCGAAATGCGCCAAACCCCCGTTAGCCCGGCGCCATGCCGGGCTTTTTTTTGCCTGTCGTTTTTATGCCGACGTCTTGCGTGCGCCGATACTTCAGCGCGCCGGCAGTTGACGCGCCGGATCGATCGAGCGGCCCTGGTAGCGCAGTTCGAAATGCAGCATCACGCGGTCGTTGTCCGAATTGCCCATATCGGCGATCTTCTGCCCTTGCTCGACCGTCTGACCTTCCTTCACGAATAGCGTCTGGTTGTGCGCGTACGCCGTGAGATATCCGCCGCTGTGCTTGATGATCAGCAGGTTGCCATAGCCGCGCAGGCCGTTGCCCGCGTAGACGACGGTGCCAGGCGCGGCCGCCACGATGGGCGTGCCGGCGGCATTGGCGATGTCGATACCCTTGGAGTTGCGACCGTCGAAGGTGCGTACGACCTGGCCGCTGGTCGGCCAGACCAGCGAGATCGCCGGCGCGTTGGTTGGCGTCGACACCGCCGCGCTGTCGCTGGCATCGGGGATGAGGCGGGGCGTCGTCACGCCGGTGCGCGGCGCGACGCTCGTGCGCGCCGTAGCGGTGCCCGGAGGCGGCTCGACGCGCAGTACCTGACCGACTTCGATCGCGTCAGGATTCGACAGATTGTTCCAGCGCACGATGCTCTGCACGGACTGGCGATTGCTGCGCGCGATCTTGTAGACCGTGTCGCCGCGCTCCACGCGGTAGAAACCGGGGCCGACCGGCGCCGAACCGCACGCGGCCAGCAAAGCGATCAAAAGCGCGGCGCCTGCCGCTCGTGTCATCCGTCTGATTCCTGGTGCCAACATTGAACCTCGCAAGACGCCGCCTGGCGACGAACCGCTCGGGTCCGCCGCCTCGGCAAAACGATCGATTCTAGCGGGTTTGCCCGCATAGCTGGTTTATCGCCTGACAAATGCCCAACGGGCAGGCACAGGCAAACCGTTTCGCGCGCCGCGGGCACCGCGCGGTGCGCACGAAACGAGCCGTGGTTGCTATGGGGTCACTCGGTCGCTTCGTGATCGTCTGGTGGTCGCCTGGTGGTCGTTACGTGGCCGTTACGTGGCCGTTACGCGGTCTTCATGCCGCCGTCACGCAGCCAGCGTCTTGACGCCGATACGCAGCGTCGCCGTTTCCGTGTTACCGGGGGCCAGCCAGCGCAGGCCGAGCCCGTTGTGGATCGCGTCGGGCAGGCCGAGCCACGGTTCGACGCAGTAGAAGTCGGAGTCGGGCGCTTCGGTCCATGTGGTGACGGCGTACCAGGGCAGTGAATCGGCGCAATTCAAATCGATCGTGATCTCGCGGCCGAGGCCCGGGGCGTGCAGGCGCACCGGCGCGGGCGAGGTCGACCGCAGCACGTGGAAGCGGTCGATGATGCTGGCGTCGTCGAGACGATATTCGGGCGCGCCGGGCTCGGGCGTGCTGATCGAGCCGTCGGGCAACTGGTAGCGGCGCTCCGAGGGCGGCAGTTCGAGCGTGGTTTGCGCGCGCTGCGCGTGCGGCAGGGCGAAGTAGAAGTGATGGCCCGCGTACCACGGCATCGGCTCGGTGCCCGTGTTGGTTGCGCTGAGCGTGACTTCGAGCGTGTGTTCGTCGATGAGGCGGTAGGCGGCTTCGAAGCGGAACGCAAACGGATAACCGACGCGCGTGGCCTCGGTATCGACCAGCGTCATGCGCAGGCCGTGGCCGTCGGCGTCGGGTTGCGCCGCGAAGGGCAAATCGCGCGCGAAGCCATGCATCGGCAGATCGCGCACCACGCCGTTGGCGTCGCGCCAGCGGCCGATCTTGCCATCGACGAAATGGCGGCCGAGAAACGGAAAGAGCAGCGGATTGCCGCCGCGCACGCGGGCGGGCTGCGCCCAGTTCGCGTTCTCGGGCCACACGATCACGGGCTGGCCGTCGAGTTGCCAGGAGAGCAGGCGGCCGCCCGCCCACGGCGCGATGCGCAGCGTGGAAGCGCCGTGAGTGAGCGTGAGAATGTCCTGCTGCGGTTGAGCGTTCATGGGTGAGGTCATGTGCGCGTTGCGTGTCGATGGAAGGACGGCCGGGAGCGGCGGCCGGGCTTGCGGATTGTGCGCTGCTTTCCGATGCGTGAAAACCCTTCGTCGGGAAACCGTGGGTTGGCTTGTCGGGGAACGGTCAGGATAATTCTTCTGACCGTGTGCAGTCGCACAGAGAATTTTGTAGGAGAACGCCGATGGACCTCGCAATGGCAATGAGCATGGGCCTCTTTAGTTTGTTTGTCGGCAGCAGCGCGTATTTTTTCTACAAGATGGCGCGTTGAGCATTTCAAGGCGGTGCGCCTCGCGCACCGTATCTGGTTTTTCCCTCTCCCCGCTTAGGCGCGCGCCAACCTTGCGCGCGCATCCTCGAATGTACGCTCGCCAACAATTTTGTTGCGACGCGGTAACTTTTTCGACAAATCACCCTTCACGCTTGGCGGTGTAAATCGGCCCCGGCATAATCGGTGCGCTTTGCCGCACCGGCTCCGCGACGGTCCGGCGTTCGATTACATAACCATTACGAGGATCGCGCGTGAGTCTCTGGTTTCTACTTTTCTTGAGCGTGCTGCAAGGCGTCACCGAACTCTTTCCGGTGAGTAGCCTCGGTCATACCTTGCTCGTTCCGGCGCTCGTCGGCATGCATATCGACAAGCACGCGCCGCAATTGCTGCCGTTCCTCGTGGCACTGCATCTGGGCACCGCCGTCGCGCTGCTCTGGTATTTCCGCGAGCGTTGGGTCGCGCTGATCCGCGGCTTCTTCGCATCGCTCGGCGGCCGCCGTAACGACGACGGCCACATGATGTGGGCGCTCATCATCGGCACGATTCCGGCGGGTCTCGTCGGGCTGGCCCTCGAAAAGCGCATCGAAGTGCTGTTTCACGATCTGCGTATCGTCGCGGCCGCGTTGATGGTCAACGGCGTGCTGCTGTGGTTCGGCGATCGCCTGCAGCGCTCGCGCATGCACCTCGCGCCGGAAAAGCTCACGTTTCGCCAGGCTTTCTTTGTCGGTCTCGCCCAGGTTGGCGCGCTGATTCCAGGCTTTTCGCGTAGCGGTCTGACGATGATCGCCGGCAACGCAGCGGGCCTCACGACGGAAAAGGCCGCGGAGTTTTCGTTCCTGCTCGGCACGCCGATCATTTTCGCCGCGGGCGTGCTCGAACTGCCGAAGCTGTTCCACGCGCGCGACCAGCTGACGACGGCGCTCGTCGGCGGCGTGCTCACGGGCATTGCCGCGTGGCTGAGCGTGAAGTTCCTGATGCGCTATTTCGAAGGGCGTGGCCGCCTTGCGTCGTTCGGCGTGTATTGCGTGATCGCGGGTGCGATTTTCCTCGGCTGGTTCATCATGCATCCGCAGCCGGTGTGAGGATGGCTCGGCCGGACTGCCCGCGCGCATCGGCGACGGGCAGGGCGCGACCGCGTGGGACGATCGCGGTATAATCCAGCCCCGTCTTCGCGGCCTCCTGACGTTTCACCACGGTTTGGGAAGGTTGGCGGGGACCGAAGCGACAGTAGCTCAGCTGGATAGAGCATCGGCCTTCTAAGCCGAGGGTCGGGGGTTCGAGCCCCTCCTGTCGCGCCAATAAAATCAAAGGGTTACGCGATATTTTGCGTAGCCCTTAGTTTTTTCGTACGTCGTGTAGGTGTTGTGTAGGTATTTTCGTGCAGCAGTGCATCGGTGCGAGCACAAATTAATATTCATCTGCCGCGATCACATACATACGATCGGGACGGCACCGACTCCAGATGAGATCGTTTGGAGCATCGCCAACATGGTGCATACCATCTAGCGCGAGCGTTTCATCAAGAAACTCCTTGAGTTTGAGTCCTGAGGCCGATACTCGCACCACATTGTGATCCGGATACACAATCTGCAACCCTTCGACCTTCGCCCAGCTCCGTATGTGGCTAATCCAGCGGCGTCCTGTAAGCGTCGGGAGAAGTCCATGACGCGGCATGTGTTTGATCATTGCTGCGAATTCGTCATCATCGCCTGCTTCAAGCCATGCTTCGCTGAACGTCATTGCAGCTCCGTGGGCAAATTCTATAAATCTTAATATACCTGGTAATTGGAATTTGCTAAGCGTCGCGTTGAAGGTCACCTGCATAGGAGAGACCACGCCAGTGCGGTGGTGATGGCAGATGCGTCGCTCGCGCACCTCATGCTGGTTCTGAGGAAGCAGAGAAGCCTTGTGACGCTCTTGGCGGCGTGGTCGCGCTCGGGCACCCATAGCGGCCGTGATCTGCGATCCCATTCTCGCGATTTTGACTCGGAACTTTTCCTGCAGCGTTCGTATGAAAATCACGCCGATAAGGCTCGTGGCGGGCGTTGTCAGTACGGTGTTACTCTGTTCACACAGGGATTCATCGATTTGTCGACGTGGCACCATATGCTGCTTGCGTTCGATGTAATCAACGCTTTTATCCGTCTGCCTGTCCACTCCAGTATCTTTTCGCGATGGCGCAAGCGTTACCGTATCCGATGCCGTCGAGGCAAGCATTAGAGGAGCGCTCGGTGTCTAATTTTGCGAGAAGAGTGCCGATTGAATCGAAGTCTTGAGTGCGGCTTGGCGCTGCGAGTCTTTTGCTCGGTAGCGCTCGGCGATCAGGAAAAGGAAAAGCCCGCATTTCGCGGGCTGACAAACATGATCGCAACGCAAATTCGATTTCTATGCGTCTATTGCGGAAGGCTCCAGTAGAAAACGTTACCGTGTCCTCGCCTGCTCTTCACGCGCAGCGCGTCGGCGGCACGACGCAACGTACGAGCGGAGATTCCTTGTGCCTTTGCTTCAAGCGCAACCGTAGTAGCCTGGACGGGAGAGCTCAAGATTTCGCGCAGGAACTCCATCGCAGTTTCTTTCGCATTCAACTCGTCTTTGTCGCCTTCTGCAGGCTCGCTCAAGAGCTCAGTTGCTGCTCCTTCGACTTTTTCACCCCAAACGACAACGGAGGCGAGCAGACCGGCCTGCGGTTCAATTTGTTCCAGGTGATATTCAAATCCACCGTCGTCAGGGCCAATGTTGGATTTCGAGCGGGCAAAAATCCGGCGATCACTGCCATCGGCGCTCTTCACCTTGGCAGCAACAAGCACTACGCGAGCGACGGCGGCGAATGCAATTGAGCCGATGACCCGCTGCGTCGGATCAACACCTTGACCTCCTTTCGAGAAATGCGTGATACCAATGAGCGCGGCATTCATATCCGCAGCGAGGTTAACAAGTGGTTGAAGGGCGCGGCGCGTCTCGGTGTTTTTGTGCGAGTCGCCAGTAACTGCCGACGAGATCGGATCGACGATGATGAGGCGGACGTCGCCCAGTTGCTCGCATTCCTTCGACAATGCGGCGGTGTCGCGCGCCGGATCGAACGATTGAAATTCGCCGTTGATATTCTTCCCGGAAACGAAGTAGACCTTGTCTCGCTTTGCGCCCGCAGCCATCAAGCGCGGCAAAAGCGTATCGCCCGGATCATCCTCGCCGCTCCAGATCACGACGGAGCCTGCGGTACAGTTAGAGCCGTCGGGCCAACGTCCGCCGCGCGTGACAATCGCTGCGAGGCTCATCGCAAGGGTCGTCTTTCCCTGACCCGGTGCGCCTGCCAGAAGATGCAGCTTTCCGAGTGCAAGCCATTCATTCCAGAGCCAATCAACAGGCTGCGGTTCGAGGTTGGCAGCATTTACAAGAACAATGCCGTCGCGAACTTCCTCGGCCTTCACGTAGCGTTCCGCGTTTTCGACGACGGTGCGCATGAGTTCCGTTTCCTCGTTCACGCGGCCTCCTTGAGCAGATCATTCAGATCATTTGCGGTTTGCTGCGTCAAAAATACGCCGATCCCGGCTTCATCGAAGTTTTGCGCGCAAGTCAGTGCGGCATTCTGGCCTGCTGCGTCGTTATCAACCGCGACGTACAGCGTTTCCAAGCCGAACAGAGGGGGCAGTGCAGCGAGATTGCCTGCATCGATGCAGGCCCAAACCGGGGAATGAGCCCACGCCAGGCTGAGCGCGGTTTCAATACCTTCGGCGATGCCGAGTCCGTTCGTAACTGCGTCATCGGGCCACAAGCGGATCACGCCGCCTTTTTTGCGATGCCCCCCCAGCAACATGCGAGGAGCGTCAATGGCCGCTTTGTGGCCGTTCGATTGAATCCACGTGCGATGCAAGCTCAGCGCGCTGCCAGTCAGAGCGTCCGTGACGAGCGCAATCATACAAGGGCCGATGTGACCGCTGGGGTGCTTCAACGACGGGTGCCAGCGCAAATCGCCATCGTTCGGAGGAATGCGGCAGCGACGAGCCGTCAAATATGCGCTCGCTTCGCCCGAAAGCGGCTCACACTTCGCCCAGAGCGCTTGGCCGTATTCAGAGAGATACTCGTGCTTCGTCGGCGCATTCGGTTTCGCACGCGGTTGGGAATTCAACATCGGGCGAGAACCGAAGCCCGGATGGAAGTGCTCCGTGTAAGCGCAGCGGAAACAATGGCATACACCGTTGCCGTTTGCTTCGATCGTAAGGCCCAAATTACGATCACGATCTCCGCGACCGCACGCGGGGCACATGATGCGATGGTTGCCCATTGCGTATTGGTTCCAATCAATCATTACTGCGCCTTCGCCAAGAGCTCGATCGAATTCACCGGCCACATCAAACGGCCATTCGGAAGCTTGACCGGGCGCAGGCTGTAGTACGTGCCAGTCTGGCAATAACGCTTGCGAATCGACTGCGGGCGAAGGGTAAGGTGCGATGCCAGTTCTTCCGTAGAGAGGTACTGGCGAGTCTGATCGATCGCGTGAGAGATATTTGCTGCTTTTTCCATGAGGATTGCGCCGCATCGAACGGCGTTTTGTTGATTCGATGCGAATCCTCGATCCATTGCTGGATTTCTCCGATAGTAACGGCCACTAGCCGCCACTAGCCGCCACTAGCCGCCACTAGCCGCCACTAGCCGCCACTAGCCGCCACTAGCCGCCACTAGCCGCCACTAGCCGCCGCTAGCCGCCGTTGCCGTAGCAGACTCCGGTGGGCCTATGCCGCCATTCGCTTACGCAGTGCATTCTTCGTAAAGAACTTGATGCCGGCGTCGACTTGGTATTTGATTCCTTCTGCGTCGACGTAGCCAAGGAGCGGTGCGGGAGGTTCGCCCATCTCCGCCAGTCGAACGAGTTCCGGCCATACCGACAGGTAGTTCGTCGGATCGGTTGCGCGACTCACGGCGACCTCGATCACGTGATCAAGCGCATGGCGCCGGTTTCGTAATTGATGTGATTTTGAAGGCGCTAGGGCAGTTTTTTTAGGCGGTGAAAACGAGTAGGCGATCCGTGGCTGGTGTTTTGTAAGCCAGTGGTTGAGATCATCCCAGTAGGCTTCTTTACTGCGCCACGAAGGTGAATCACCCGCGGTTTGCACGAACCTCACGCGCTCTCCCCATGAATAAACGGGAAGCTCCGATCGCTCAGCTGCGTCACATAGCATCTGGACAACAACGGCAAGACGCTCCCCGCTGCTGGCTAAGAGGCGAGCCGCCTCCGCCAGCGTATAGCGCCCGGCGGCAGTCTTTTCGCTCGCGAAACGCTTCTTGAGAATTTCAAATTTAAAGATTTCGTCACAGCGTTTTGCGGCCTCCAGTCGATACTGCGGGGCGAGCTCGTTCCAGAGCGTATCCCACGGCCCCATATCTAAACATTCATCGAATCGCAGCTTTATCCACGAAGCCAGATCGGACGGCAATTCTGAGGCTGCTTTGTCCAAATGCTGTTGGACGGCAAAAGCAAGACCGAAATCTCCAGGGAGCTTGGGGTCGTCGTCTTCGATAAGGTTTAAGCGTTCATCTATCATCGCTATCCTGAAAAGAGCCGATACCAACAACCACAACGATCCAAAGATGCGTCGTGGCTTCTCGCGCTGCTTTTTGACAGTGGAGGTGTATCGTGTTGCCTATGTTGTCCACCTTGTCCACGTTCAAAACGATGGACAAGGTGGACAAGTTGAGCGTCTTGAATCCCGAGGAGCGCTACACGGCGTTGAAACAAAGCAAGCACACATGCGCTTCCAACTTTGAAGCGCACAACTTGCCTTGATTTTCAACCACTAGCGACGACCTAGTCTCCAAATCCGCCTTGTTCCAATTTGCTTTGCGACGCAATTTCGCGACCGCGGAGAAATTGTTATCGAAGGGGATTTGTAAGTTTTGGGTGCGCAAACTTTTGAGCAGGGAACGGGCGTGAAGGTCCGCGTCGAACACGAGACGCTTAAGGACGCAGGCAGCGTAAGAGGCGTAACTTCGCCGTTCGAGCTGACACGGATACTCGTCGGCGAAGATTGAGGTTGGGATTTGATTTGTCCCGCTTGGGATGAATTCCACTGGTACGTCGTGGAAGACCGAAATGCGCGCAAAACGTCCGCTCGACTCTTCGAGCAAGTCCATGGTTGGAAAACATTCGGCGCGATCATGACGGAATCATATTACGTCGAGAGGCGTGCGCGGAAGTGGATTGCCATTGATCCCCTTGACGCAGGATCTGCCTTTTGGTGATTCAGCCTAGCTAAAAGTAGGCGCAGAGGAAGATTATCGAAAATAACCAAAATATTTGAAATTAAACACCACTAATCTAGTTCCATGGAGAATTTGATTAGTGTTGCCCGTTGTTCGGAGCTGAGTTGATGAAATCTCAACAGTAAAGCGGCCTCATCGTCAGCCACCGCGTAGAAGTAAGTTGCAGGCACGTTTAAGGCAGCTGCAATCCGCTTGATGGTTCCAAAATCTGGGACGTGTTTCCCCCGCTCATACTGATTCATTCTCGCGCTCGCCGACATCTCGTCGATTCCGGCCAAGACTCCGAGCTTTTCTTGCGAGAGACCATTCCGGATGCGTACCTCTCGAAGTCGCCGCGCCACCACGTCCATTCTCAGCCTTCCCTCAAAGGCTAAGATATTCTTAGGGTAGCTTTCGCCTTACACTAAGAGTTCCTTAGTTTTTGCCGCGTTGGCAATTGCTGCCTCGAAATTCGAATCAAGGTTGCGAGCTAGCTCGGTTGGCTCGATGTAGTTTGGGACGGAATAGGTTAGGTCGGCCTGATCGGATGGCAGGTATGGGGAAATCTACAATCAACGGAGAGAATGGATGGCCAAACCAAACGTGAAAGAACTTGAGGCAGGGCTGACACAGCATCGCTCGCCAAAGGTAATGGAGGAACTGATCGCTTCCACGGTATTGGGTCGATTTGCGGAGCAGCTATCAGCTCCGAACCAGTTGTTGCCACTCAACCGAATCAGGGATTCTCCGTATTTGCGACATGTCATTGACGAGACTCACGTTGATGCACTCGCAGAAAGTTTCGCCACTATTGGAATCCTTGATCCGATTATCGTTCGTGAAGTGGAAGGCGACTACTTTGAGCTAATCGCGGGCCACTACAGAGTCAGAGCGGCAGCTAAGATCGGTTGGGAAAGCATTGTCGCGCGCGTTCGTACGCTAGATAATCGAGAAGCCGCACGAATGGTGGTCACGAGTAACACACAGCGACGTTACATCACCGATTTTGAGCGCTTCCATCTCTTACCACTCGCGCTTCGTGAAAATTGTGCGTATCGGTCAAAGATAGAACTGGCACATCTTCTCGGGTGTAATCATATATCTGCTTTTTATATAGATGCATACTCTGAGCTCCCCTCGGCGGCGATAAAGATTTTGGAGGCGAAGCCAGATTTAATCGACGCACCTACTGCAATTGCGCTGAAAAGATTTGTACGGAAACATCCCGATCTGGTTGTCCAAGTCATTCAATTGATCGCGGACGAAGCATTGGGGCAGGACGCAGCAGAAGAGTGGGTCAAGAATGCATTGAATTCCTCTGTCTAAGGAGCTATGCTGATTTTTCATCTATCAATCAGTAGTTAGGCGACGGAAAGTGATATTTATATCGAGTCAGTGATTCTTTTTTCTGACTCGATAAATTAAAAGAATTTATATCAAATTTACCGAATTTGAGTAATCAACGCATATAAACGTAAGAGTGTTCGTTTTAAACTATCTATGCTTTCCGTTGCATAGCGATAATTCGAAAAATTGCCTTGCGTCAGTAAATTTCAGGGTTATATTTTGTGACGTGGAGACGTAAAGTCAAAAAAAGGGGTAATCTTTGAATTGAGAGTCTACGTAAGAAGGAGCTATTTTATTTCAACAGGAGGCTCGGCTTTCCCGGGAGCTGCGAGTTGGTTTGCTTGAAATGATCAATCAAGCTTCGTGTGGCCGCTCCCCCAGTCGAATTAAATTTTACGCTTCCCTACAAGACGCGGCCTCGTCAGCCGTAAATTCAATTTCATGTATTTTGAGAAGGCCACTTGCTATTGCTGGTTCGAAGCTTTCAAGCAGGCGCGTAAAGCCGCTGGAAGTTCGAGTTTCCTCGCCTGGAAGCTTCATCAACACGAGATCGAGATGTGCCTCGACACGTTTGACAGTTCGATAATAATTAATTTTTGAAAGCATCACATATAAGCGATCTCGAAATGATGGCGGCGTAAACGTTCCCGGCCGAATTTCTACAAATGTTTCGTGTTCAGATAATTTAATGTAAGCATCAAATACAGGTTGCATGCTGGATATCGGATCAATGCCATGAAAGTGAGAAACCAGCTTTGCTTCAACGATAACATTTGAAGGATTTAACAAGCGCTGCTGCAAATATTTTGTGAATGCCAACTCTTCTGCTTTCTTCCAATTCGTCGTTACCCTGAGTGGAACATTTGGCGTAACAGTACTTGCCGCGTCCGCCGACTGTTTCTCTTGAACGTCCCTCTCACTTGCCTTCTGAACACTTGGCGTGGCGTGGTAATCACCATACACGTTTGTATGGCTCTGGTTCTGTGACTGTGTGTTTGAAATTGTGATGAGTTGCGAAAGAAGGTGGTTGTTTTGTTTTTCTAATTTCTCAACCTCTTTTTCCTTCTTTTTGACCTCCCGTGAGATTGAGATTACTTTTCCTACAGAGAAATTATCAAACGACTCGGCCAAGACAAGGATAAGCAATAAACAGAGTAAAGTAATGAGCCCGCTGCTGATTTCGCCTCTAGGTTCAATGGCGATGTAGCGGTAGGTAATCATTGAGACGAGTAAAATGCAGAATGCCGCAATAAGAATTCGAACAAACCAGTTTGGTTTTTTTTGTTCTTCCATTACCTAGATCCCCGTTTTTAATAGTCACAAAGGCTTTTACGTCACTTTGCACGCTTAATCGACAGCATCAAAGTGCAGGGCATGATACTACACGCCACTTGGCTTTACTCTCGGGGCGAATGGCGCGAAATCGCATAATGCAAACGAAGCCTAATCCCGTACGATTTGGCTATCGGCGTCAAGTGTCTCAAAACTGGATGCGCGCGGTTTCATACAACCTGCAGCGATACATCAACGAGCATTTCGGCGGACCGCCTTAGCGCGACCCCGAGCGGTCCTCGCCCTAAACCGTGCCAAGGACCGCTCCCTGACGAGGGACATCCAGCTCTAATCGAGAATCTTCAAACCCTGAAGCCGGCTCAGATCTTCTTGCGTTTCCCCTATGTTTCGAATATATTGGAAATATGGAAGAAAAAGACATCATTCGTGCCTTGGCGGCGCTCGCCCACGATCTGCGCCTGCGTGTGTTCCGCATGCTGGTTGTCGCTGGGCCAGACGGTCTGACACCCGGCACCATGGCGGCGGAGCTTGACGTGCCCAATGCGACGCTCTCCTTTCATCTGAAGGAGTTGATGAACGCTGGGCTGGTCACGCAGAAGCGCGACGGCCGAAGCCTGATCTATCGGGCGGCGTACGACCAGATGAATGCAGTCCTCGGATTCCTGACCGAGAACTGCTGTCAGGGGCAGACCTGTTTTCCACCGGGCACCGATTCGTGCCAATGCTGACGGAGAAGAGCCATGAAGCGGTTTCACGTTCATGTCCACGTCGACGACATCGCGGCCAGTGTCGCGTTCTATTCAAAGCTGTTCAGCGCAGAGCCTGCGCGCATCGAGCCGGACTACGCGAAATGGATGCTGGAAGATCCGCGCGTGAACTTTGCGATCTCGACCCGTGGCTCGCAGCCTGGCGTTGATCATCTGGGCTTTCAGGTGGACGACGCAGCCGAGCTGGCTGAACTCGCGCAGCGTGCACAGGAAGCGGACATGGCACTGCTCGACAAAGGCAAAACCACCTGTTGCTACTCGCATAGTGACAAGCACTGGATTGTTGATCCGCAGGGGATCGCGTGGGAGCACTTTCACACACTCGAGCGCGCATCGATTTACGGCGAAAGCCGTCCGCTCAACGCTTCGCAGTCCGAAGCGCAAGCCTGCTGTACGCCTCATGGCAAAACTGAGGACATTCCCGTCAAACCGGCCGGTAAGGCCTGTTGCTGAGAGACCTTCATGACCGACAATATCTATAACGTCCTGTTTATCTGCACGGGCAATTCCGCCCGCTCGATCCTCGCCGAAGGGCTGATGAACCATTACGGGGCCGGCCGATTCAAGGCCTACTCAGCAGGTAGCCATCCCGCAGGACAGGTCAATCCGTTTGCACTACAGGCGCTTCAGAAGATCGGTATTGAAGCAGACGGGTTCCGTAGCAAGAACTGGGATGAATTCTCCCGCGATGGCTCGCCCGAACTGGATTTCGTGTTCACTGTCTGCGACAAGGCAGCAGGCGAGGTGTGTCCGATCTGGCCGGGCCAGCCGGTAACGGCTCACTGGGGTGTCGCCGATCCCGCGGCGGTAGAGGGCACCGACGAGCAAAAGCAGCAGGCGATCCGGGATGCCGCCGTCACGCTCAAACGCCGTATCGAGCTGTTTCTCTCGCTGCCTCTTGCCAAGCTCGACGCCGTGGCCCTGAACAAGGCGGTCAGCGACATTGGCAAGCACTAGGAACGGATGCCATGACCACGAACGTACTCATTCTGTGCACCCACAATTCCGCGCGCAGCGTTCTTTCCGAAGGCATGCTGAATCACTGGGCAAAGAGGCTCGGCAAGGACGTGCGTGCATATAGTGCCGGCAGCGCACCGAGCGGCCGCATTAATCCGTTTGCGCTCGAAGCATTGACGAACGCAGGCGTCGAGACTAAGGGCTATCGCAGCAAGAGCTGGGACGAATTTTCGAAGGACAGCGCACCGCAGATGCGGATCGTCATTACTGTGTGCGACAGCGCAGCGGCGGAGCAGTGCCCGTTCTGGCCCGGTAGCCCTGTCAAGATTCACTGGGGCTACGCCGATCCGTCGAACGCGCAAGGCGGAGACGAAGGCAAACGGCAGGCGTTCGAACTCGCCCGACAGGCCATCGGTTACCGGATGCTGCAACTGCTCTTGCTCCCCTTGGAGCGTCTGAATAACGCCGAGCTTCAGCAGGCGCTCGACGGCATCCTGCAAAGTTGACTCCCTTTCCATCGAGTTCATTATGAACACCCCCAACATCGCCTCTGCGCCCAGGACAGCGTCGAAGCCAGCCATCAGCTTCTTCGAACGCTACCTCACCGTCTGGGTCGCCCTGTGCATCGTCGCCGGCATCCTGCTTGGTCAGGTGCTACCCGCCGTCTTTCAGGCGATCGGCCGTATGGAGTTCGCCCAGGTCAATCTCCCGGTCGGGCTGCTGATCTGGGTGATGATCATTCCCATGCTGGTGAAGGTCGATTTCGGCTCGCTGCACGAGGTGCGTCAGCACATCAGGGGCATTGGCGTCACGCTCGTGGTCAACTGGCTCGTCAAGCCGTTCACGATGGCGTTCCTCGCGTGGATTTTCATCAAGCACCTGTTCGCGCCGATGCTGCCCGCCGCGCAGCTCGACAGCTATGTGGCCGGCCTGATCCTGCTGGCCGCCGCGCCGTGCACGGCGATGGTGTTCGTCTGGAGTCGTCTGACGGGCGGCGATCCGCTCTTCACGCTCTCTCAGGTCGCGCTCAACGACAGCATCATGGTGGTCGCATTCGCGCCGCTCGTCGGGCTGCTGCTCGGCATCTCGGCCATCACGGTACCCTGGGCGACGCTGCTCACTTCGGTCGCGCTCTACATCGTCATCCCTGTGATCCTCGCGCAGATCCTGCGCAAGGTGCTGCTTTCGCGAGGCGAGGCGGCATTCGAAGTGGCAATGGCAAAGATCGGCCCGTGGTCGATCACGGCGCTGCTTGCCACGCTGGTGCTCCTGTTTGCCTTCCAGGGCGAGGCTATTCTGAAGCAGCCGCTCGTGATCGTGCTGCTTGCGGTGCCAATCCTGATCCAGGTGTTCTTCAACTCCGCGCTGGCGTACTGGCTCAACCGCGCGGTTGGGGAGAAGCACAACATCGCGTGCCCGTCTGCGCTGATCGGCGCGTCGAACTTCTTCGAGCTGGCCGTCGCGACCGCAATCGGGCTGTTCGGTTTCAACTCCGGCGCGGCGCTCGCGACAGTCGTCGGCGTGTTGATCGAAGTGCCGGTCATGCTGCTCGTGGTGCGTATCGTCAACCGGTCGAAGCACTGGTACGAGTGCACCTGAGCGTAAAGGAAATAATGTAATGAACGAAGTCACCATCTATCACAACCCGGACTGCGGCACCTCGCGTAATACGCTCGCGATGATCCGAAACGCGGGAATCGAGCCCATCGTTATCGAATACCTGAAAACGCCGCCGACCCGCGACAGGCTCGTCGAACTTATCCGGCAATCCGGTCTGGGCGTGCGTGAAGTGCTGCGGCAGAAAGGAACGCCGTACGCTGAACTGCGCCTGGACAACCCGGCATTGAGCGACGATCAGTTGCTCGACGCGATGATGGCGCACCCCATTCTCATCAACCGCCCCTTCGTGGTGACGTCGATGGGCGTGCGCCTGTGCCGTCCGTCCGAACTCGTGCTCGACGTCCTGCCCGTGGCACAACGCGGCGCGTTCACGAAGGAAGACGGCGAAGCGGTGATCGATGCGGAGGGCAAGCGTGTCCGCTCCGGTAATTGATCTCGCCACTGAGCTTCCGCAGGTCGATGCGGCGCTGTTCCGCGTACCCGATATCCAGCGCCTTCAGGCCACGAAGGCTTCCTTGCACGCGCCCCGCATCCTGCTGCTCTACGGTTCGCTGCGCGAGCGCTCGTTCAGCCGCTTGCTGAGCGAAGAAGCCGCGCGCCTGCTCACGGCGATGGGCGCCGAAGTCCGCATTTTCAACCCGAGCGGTCTGCCGCTGCCCGACGACGCGCCCGACACACATCCCAAAGTAGCCGAACTGCGCGAACTCGTGCTGTGGTCGGAGGGCATGGTCTGGTGCTCGCCCGAGCGCCATGGCGCAATGACCGGCATCATGAAGTCGCAGATCGACTGGATTCCGCTTTCGATGGGCGCCGTGCGGCCGACGCAGGGCAAGACACTCGCGGTGATGCAGGTGAGCGGCGGATCGCAGTCGTTCAACGCCGTCAACCAGATGCGCGTGCTCGGGCGCTGGATGCGCATGCTCACTATCCCGAACCAGTCGTCGGTGGCGAAGGCTTTCACGGAGTTCGATGAAGCCGGCCGCATGAAACCTTCGGCGTATTTCGATCGTGTCGTGGACGTGATGGAAGAACTGGTGAAGTTCACCTTGCTGACGCGCGATATCGGTCCCTATCTGGTCGACCGCTACAGCGAGCGCAAGGAGAGCGCCGAAGAACTGATGAAACGCGTGAACCAGGCCAGTATCTGATCCATGCCGCCGCGCTCGTCCGACCGAAAGCCCGAGAGCAATACGGCAACCTGGGCGCTGGCTATCGGCCAGCTTGTCGCGTGGGGCGCGGTCTATTACGCGTTTTCGCTCTTCGTCGTGCCGATGGAGCAGGAACTGGGATGGAGCCGGGCATCGACGAATGCAGCGCTTTCGTGCGGGCTGCTGGTGTCCGGGCTGGCCGCGTATCCGGTCGGCAAGTGGATCGATCACGGGCATGGCCGCATGGTATTGACGGCAGGTTCGCTGCTCGCCTCGGTCATGCTGGTGCTCTGGTCGCAGGCCGGGAGCCTTATCACGCTTTTTGCGGCATGGGTCGGGCTCGGCGTATCCATGGCAGCCACGCTCTACGATCCGGTATTCGCGATTCTCACGCGGGACTATCCCCGCAGCTTCCGCACGAAAATCACGCTCGTTACGCTCGTGGCGGGCTTTGCGAGCACGGTCTTCATTCCGCTCACGCAGGAGCTTGTCGATGTGCTGGGCTGGCGTCACGCGCTACTCGCGCTCGCGGCGATCAACGCGTGCGCGTGCGTGCCTATTCACTGGCTGTCGCTGCGCAATGATCCGAACGTCACGGCACCTGCCGTCAACAAGGAACGGATCAAGGCGGAAAATGCAGCATCGGTCGGGCGCGCGCTGCGAACGCCGGTGTTCTGGGCGCTTGCGATCTGCTTTACCGCTTACTACGCGACCTTCGCTGCGCTGACATTCCACCTGGTTCCGTTGATGGTCGAACGCCACGTACCGCAACCGGTCATTCTCGCAACGATGGCGGTGATCGGGCCGGCGCAGGTTTTCGCCCGTGTTCTGTGGTTCACCGCCGGGCGAAACGTGTCGCCCAAGATCGTCGGCCTGATCATCACTTCGGCGTTTCCGGCTTCCGTTGCGATACTGCTGATCGCTGGAACCTCGCCCGTTGCACTGATCCTGTTCGCGATCATTTATGGCGGTGCAAACGGCATGATGACGATACTGCGCGGCACCATCGTGCAGGACGTGATGTGGACCGAAGGCTATGGGGCAATCAGTGGGCTACTCTCGGCGCCGTCAAACATCGCGAAGGGGATAGCGCCGATCTCGGCAGCGTTGATCTGGACGATCGGGCAAACCTATGTGCCGGTCGAGTGGACCGTTTTGCTCGTTTCACTCACTTCCACGGCTGCATTCTGCATGGTCATCTTCTACACGCGCCATCACCGTGGTATCGCTACGGCTGCGATCGATTGAGCGATCTGGTTGCGCGAATCTGCGAAGCTCGCTCGTATCATAAATGTCCGCTGTAGCCTCTGGAGCGGTCACTGGGCAGTGGTGGCGTGGCAATGACCAAACTTGGCGGCGGCTACAGACCTCGCCCAAGCGGCCTTTCCAGAAATGCTAGTTCAACCTTGTAGTCCGGGCGAATGTCTCGCATCAAGGCTTGCAATTTTTTGCGGCTACAAGGGCTCTTGCGCGAGTGACGATTTCGATTGATTCGTCGATGCGTTCCGCATCGCCTTCCTCATATGCCAACCTAAGAAATTCGAATTGCGCCTCCGGCGAGTCGAGCACGTCGGCTGCGTCAAACGCGGTGGTTTTCAGTGCCATGTCGTTTTCCTATCGCTCGGCAAATCTGTGCATTGGAGGCAAATTTCATCCAATGCCAGTTTTGCGTGTAGTTTTGGCAAATTCACATTGTTGGATTGTTGTCTTCTGTAACGAACTCTATGCCAGCTTCCACAAGCATCCACGCTTCGATGCGGTTGTGCCAAAGCCTCAGCAAATCAATACTGCGCCGGCGATAATGTTTCTCTGCCAAGGCGCTTGGTTTGTGCCCCTGGATTTGAGCGACGACGCCAACTGGACACTCGACCCACTCCGATAACGTGCTGAAGGAGCGCCGCAGACCGTGGAGGCTGATGTTGGGTAGCCCGGCGCTTTTTTGCGCTTTTTTATGGGCTATACGCGGCTCCGCGATCTTCCCGTCTGCCGATCGTGGGCTTGAGAACACCCATTCCGATGGTTTCCATGCAGGATCTTCTCCAGTGTGAGGCGCTATCGCGCGTGCAGGGGGAGCGGTGTCATTTGCTTGCTTTAATTTAAGCAAAAGATGTGCAAGATAAGGCGTTAGCGGAATGTAGCGCCCTGTTTCCTTTTCAATTTTGTCGGAAACGTGCAAGCTAAGCCATCGAAAATCAACATCATTCCAGCGAAGCCCTGCAAGCTCTTCGCGCCGCGCACCCGTTAGAAGAAGCGCTTGCAAGTAGATACTTATTACCTGATTGTTGATCCGGCCGACAGCTTCAAACCACGTCGCCAATTGTTCGCGCTGGAGGCAATCTCCCTTTGCCTTCGGGCGTGGCACTGCATCTCGTACAGCGCGCGCGGAATAAGCGCCTTCCGGTACTAGCTTGCTAAATTCCTGTTGTTCGTCGCACCAGCGGATAAATGCACGTAACTTGCGATAAGCCTGTTCCGCGTTAGTCGGTCGAAGTTGTACCTCCGCATTCATCCATGAAGCAATGTGCGCAGCATTGAGATCGGAGAGTCTAAGTTGCATTAACGGTGCAAGCGGACCTGCGACCGTCAGTCCGGCGCCTCGGCGCTTTTTCTCGCCGCCAGCTTGCGCGGCTCGTTGGTGATCTTCGTAATGTCGCTCGCTCCATTTGCTGCGATGAGCTGCAAGATATTTATGCCACGCATCCTCCACGGCCGCATCTTTGCGTCGCGACTCTAGCTGGCGGGCCTCATGGGCCGCGCGCTGTTCAGCCTTTTGTTCGCGTGGGTCAATGTCGCGATCGAAAAGTGCTTTTAGTCGTGCTGCCTCTTGTCGCGCACCAACGCGCTCAATTTTATCGCCAGTCGAATGATCGACGGTGACGACGCGTTCTAGCGGCCAAATGTCAGGAGAACCGATGGTGATGCGAACAGTCTTGCCAAACAAGCGGCCTTCACACACGAACGCTTTCGAGCCTGAAGCCGTAACGCGCAATCCTAAGCCTTGCTGTTTCTTATCCCAATAAATAGTCTGCTGGCGGCCGCTTTCGCATCGATACCCCGAAATGCGTTCCGGCGTGAAATTTTCTTTGTTCATAAGTTCACCTACACGGCGAAGCATGTAGGGGCCGTGTAGGCAAATTCTATGGAAATCTATCAATCTGAGTCAATCAGAATTTCAGGGGAATTTCCATATAGTCCAATAATTCAATGGGTTGTCGGACTCTGCTCATCATTGATCAATCTAGCGAAATGTGATTATTTTCGGCCTTCTAAGCCGAGGGTCGGGGGTTCGAGCCCCTCCTGTCGCGCCAGATATCATGCAAAAAGCCCGGTCGCTCGACCGGGCTTTTTGCTTTCCATCGCGTCCGGCGTTGTGAACGGCCACCCGCGACCCACCCCCACACAACAAAAAAAGGGCAGCCCGAAGGCCGCCCTTGTCAAACCCGACCGGACGTTGCCACCCGGTCAATCCACACCGAAATGCTTACAGCTTCACGTCGAGCGAATTCGTCAGATCGCCCATCGCCTGGCCGCCGTTGCTCTTGAGCGCGGCGTCGCGGGAAACGAGACCCGGCAGTTGCGGCAGCGCGAAGCGGCGCGTGATCAGGCGCAGGATCGACGTCGTGTCGTATTGCGTATGGTCGACGAAGTTCTTCTTCGCGAACGGCGAGATGACGAGCGCCGGAATACGCGAGCCCGGACCCCAGCGGTCGCCCTTCGGCGGCGCGACGTGATCCCAGAAGCCGCCGTTTTCGTCGTACGTCACGACCACGACCATGTTGTTCCACTGCGGGCTCTTCTGCAGATGCGCGATCACGTCCGCGATATGCTGGTCGCCGCTTTGCACGTCGGTGTAACCCGCGTGTTCGTTCAGGTTGCCCTGCGGCTTGTAGAACGAGACTTGCGGCAGCGTGCCCGCGTCGATCGCCTTGATGAACTCCGAACCGTTCAGACCGCCGTCCAGCAGGTGGGTCGAGCGCGCGTTGGTGCCCGGCGCGTAGTTCGCGAAGTAGTTGAACGGCTGGTGGTGCGGCTGGAAGTTCGGCACCGTCATGTCCGCGCCGTAGATCACGTTCGACGTGCTGTTCTGCACGGCGCTGACCGCTGCGCCCCACGCGCCGCCATACCATGCCCACGAGACGTTCGCATTCGACATCAGATCGCCGATCGTCGTCGCGGTTTGCGCCGGCATCGTCGTGGCTTGCGACGGGTCGGCCAGATTCGGATCGCCGCCCGAAGCCGCCTTGTTGCCGCTCGGCTGATACGGCGGCTGCATCGTGTTGACCGCGTAGTAGTCAGGCGTGAGCGTGCCCGACTTCACGAACTTCGGCACGCCGGTGAGCGCCGACTTCGGCGAATCGCTGGCGATCGTGAGCGACACGCCGTCCGCGTCGACCGCCGAAACCGAGGTGGCAGCCGGGCTCGTGTTCGCGTTCGTGTAGTACGGCGTGCACGCGCAGATGAGCCACTGGTGGTTCAGGAACGAGCCGCCGAACGCGCCCATGAAGAAGTTGTCGGCGAGCGCGTATTGCTGGGCGATCTTCCAGAGCGGCAGTTGCTGCGCGCTCGTGGAGTAGTGACCCATCACGAGACCGCCCGAGTCGGCCCATGCGGCGAACTTGTCGTTCTTGCCGCCGTCGATCTGCATCTGGTTCTCGTAGAAGCGGTGATACAGGTCGCGCGTCGTGGCCGAAAGCGGTGCGTTGAAGCCGTTCGGATCGTCGATGGCGAACGGCGCGTTCGCCATGTTCGCCGTCATCGCGGCCGTGATGACGGGCGTCACGCCCGTGTGCGTGAGGCCGTTCCACACGGTCGGCAGCGTGGCGAGCACGGTGCCGTCGCGGTCGAGCTGCTGGGCGCTTGCCGCCGTCACGTTCTGCAGACCGTTGGCGTTCGGGAAGCTGCCGTAGAGGTTGTCGAAGCTGCGGTTTTCCGCGTAGATCACGACGATGTTCTTCACCGACGCCAGCGTGGGCTTGTTGTCGTCACTGCCACCGCAGGCCGCGACCATCATCGCGGCGGCTGCCGCTGCGATCGGCGTCGCATAGAACCACTTCCTGTTGATCATTTTTTCTCTCTCTCGCGTTGGGGGCCCATTTCGCTCGTCGAGCGGCCGGCGCGGGAATGACACCGGCTATCGGGCGAGGCGCAGTGTCGCAATGGAATTTGACAGGCATATGTAAATAATTACATCCAGCTTATTCTTTCCCTGTGATTGCATGACTTTCGTCTTACTGACTGTCATTGCATCGTCATGGTTCTGACATACGCTGTCGCGACTTCAATACGCCATTCGATCGAAGCGATTTCGTGGCGCCGCGTTCAAGTTCGGGGATCAGCATGTTGCGCAGCCTGGCGCGCCGTTCGGCGCAATCACACAATCGACAGACACGTTTGCGCGAAGGTTTGCGGCTTCGCGCGGGATGGATCGCGGCGACGGCCGCGCTTGCGCTGCTGGCCGCATGCGATGGCGGTACGAACGGAACGCGTGCGAGCGCCAGCGTGGCATCGGGCGCTTCGAACGCGGCCGTCAAGGACACCGCGGCGCAAGCGCAAAAGCAGATGCCCCCAGCGCAAGGCGCCTCAGCAATGAAGGTCGCCGCGACCGTGCCGGCGGTGGGACCCGCGCAAGGCCCGCAGACGCGCGCCCAGGTCTACGCGCAGGTCGAACGCATGACCGCGCTCGGCAAGCAGATGTTCTTCGACCCGTCGCTTTCGGGTTCGGGCAAGCTCGCGTGCGCGTCGTGCCATAGCCCCGATCACGCGTTCACGCCCGCCAACGCGCTGGACGTGCAGATCGGCGGAACGGACATGCACCGGCAGGGCATGCGTGCGGTGCCCACGCTCAAGTACCTGCAATCGGTGCCGGCGTACAGCGACCACTATCACGACTCCGACGACGAAGGCGACGAAAGTATCGACGCCGGTCCGACGGGCGGTCTCACGTGGGATGGTCGTGTCGATCGCGGCCGCGACCAGGCGCGCATTCCGCTGCTCTCCACGTTCGAAATGGCAAGCACGCCCGCCAAGGTCACGGCCGCCGTGCGCGCCGCGCCGTATGCCGAGGCATTCCGCGCCGCGTTCGGCGAACACGTGTTCGACAACGAAGCCGCGACCTTCGAGGCCGTGCTGCAATCGCTCGAAACCTACGAAGAGCAGCCGGACACGTTCTACCCGTACACGAGCAAATACGACGCGTATCTCTCGGGCAAGGCGACGCTGACCGCCGCGGAAATGCGCGGCCTCAAGCTCTTCAACGACGAGAACAAGGGTAATTGCGCGAGCTGCCACATCAGTCAGCGCGGCAAGGACGGCACGGTGCCGCAGTTCACCGACTTCGGCCTGATCGCCATCGGCGTGCCGCGCAATCAGGCGCTCGCCGTGAACCGCGACAAGCGCTTCCACGATCTCGGCGCATGCGGCCCGGAGCGCACCGATCATCGCAGCGCCGAGTTTTGCGGACTGTTCCGCACGCCGACGCTGCGTAACGTCGCGCTCAAGAAGGCCTTCTTCCACAACGGCATCTACCATTCGCTCGACGAAGTGCTGCGCTTCTATGCGCGGCGCGACACGAATCCGGGCGAGTTCTATCCGGTGGTGAAGGGCAAGGTGCAGAAGTTCGACGACCTGCCGCGCCAGTATTGGGCGAACCTGAACACCGACGCGCCGTTCGATCGCAAGCCCGGCGACAAGCCGGTGTTCGACGACGCGGAGATCAAGGACGTGATCGCGTTTCTGGACACGCTCACGGACGGCTGGCAGCCGCCGGCGCAAAGCCACGCGCAGGCGCACTAGCCACGCGGTTTCAGATGCCGACCATCAGCAGGTAGGTGACGGCCAGCAGCGCGAGCAGGACGAGCACCGTGAAGGCACCCTCGCTCAGGCTCGCGCCGCCCCGGCGTGGCGCGGCGGGGACGACGGTTCTGACCGCGAGATTCGAAGCGTCGGCGGCGTCGAGTTCGGGCGGCCGCGCGTAGTGCGCGACGAACGACATCAGCCCGATGCCGATCAGGGCCAGCATGACCGCAAATACTTCGAGCGCGACGTTGAAGGTCATGTGGGAAATCCTGTTGCCGTGTGTAGGGCGTGGGTGATTGGGAGAGGCGCATAGTAGATTTCATGCGCGGGCATCTCTATCGGAAAAGTCTGAAAATGAGAGCAAGCGCGTAGGACGGCCGGCCACGCGCGGTGGCGGAAAAAAGGGCGCGTGTTAGACTTTTTCCTCTGATTTCGATCGCTGCCCGCGATGGCCAAAGCGCCCCAGGCACGGTCGAACGCACCGCATCGCCTCATCAAGGAGAACGCCCGATGTCGAAGTCGCCCCGAATCCTGCGCTGCCTGAGTGCGGCGCTGCTCGTCACGATCGGCTCGATCGGCATGAACCCGGCGCAGGCCGCCAACCTCGGTTTTCTGCACGACACGCCCGCGTCCTATATGAAGCAGGCCGACTACGATTCGCTCACGCGCGCGGTACGCGACGCCGTGGCGAACAAGGCCGACGGCGAAGCCACCACGTGGAGCAACGAAGGCCTGCGCAACAGCGTCAAGGTCGACGCCACCATCACGCCCACCAAAACCGACAAGGACGGCGACAAGACCTGCCGCACGACCGACGTCGTGGTCAACGCCAAGGGCCAGTCGATGACGCTGCGTCCGCGCTTCTGCCGCACGGGTGCGAGCGGCGCGTGGGTATTCCAGAAGCCGCATTGAGTACGCGGTGAACGCGAAGACCGTGTCGTGCGGGATCGTGCTGCTCGATCCCGAGGGCCGCGTGCTGCTCGCGCATGCGACGGGCACGAATCACTGGGACGTGCCCAAGGGGCAGGGCGAGCCCGGCGAGACCGAGCAGGACAGCGCGCGCCGCGAAATGGTCGAGGAAACCGGTATCGCGGTCGACGCCGCGCGTCTGGTCGATCTCGGGCGCTTCGCGTATCGGCGTGACAAGGATCTGCATCTGTTCGCCGCGCGCGCGCTCGACGACGAACTCGATCTCGCGCGCTGTGTGTGCGTCTCGCTGTTTCCGCGCCGCCACGACGGCGTGATGATTCCGGAGATGGACGCTTGGCGCTGGGTCGCACCCGCCGACGTGGATGACTACGCGAGCCGCAGCCTCGCGCGCCTGTTTCAGACCACCTTGTCGCTGGCGGAACTGCATCGGCGCCTGTGAGGTTGCGCGTATCGGCGCACAGCATGAAAAAGCCCGCACGGCGAACCGTGCGGGCTTTTGTTTGGGCGCTGCCGCCGTGAGGCTAACGCGTCGAAACGCGCTTACTTGCCCCAGCTGTCGCGCAAACCGACGATGCGGTTGAACACCGGCTGGCCCGGCTTCGAGTCCACGCGATCGGCAACGAAGTAACCGTGGCGCTCGAACTGGAAGCGGTCTTCCGGCGCGGCATGTTTCGCGGCCGGTTCGACGAACGCCTGCACGACGCGCTTGGAATCCGGATTCAGCGCCTCGAGGAAGTCGCGGCCGCCCGCGTCCGGCTGCTCTTCGCGGAACAGGCGGTCGTAGAGGCGCACTTCGGCCGGCACCGCGTTGTCGACGCTGATGAACTGGATCGTGCCCTTGACCTTGTAGTTGCTCGAGCCTTCGGTGCCCGACTTGCTGTCGGGGAAGTAATTGCAGTGCACGGCGACGATGTTGCCTTCGGCGTCTTTCTCCGCGCCCGTGCATTCCACCACGAAGCCGTACTTCAGGCGCACCTTGTTGCCCGGGAACAGGCGGAAATAGCCCTTGGGCGGCGTTTCCTGGAAGTCTTCGCGCTCGATCCACAGTTCGCGCGAGAAGGTGAATTCGCGGTTGCCGCGCTCGGGATGATGCGGATGCACCGGCGCGCTGCACAGTTCCGACTGGCCTTCGGGATAGTTGTCGACGATCAGCTTGAGCGGGTCGAGCACGGCGGTCGCGCGCGGCGCCTTGTCGTCGAGATCGTCACGCAGCGCGCCTTCGAACACGCTCATGTCGATCCACGAATCGACCTTGGTCACGCCAATGCGCTCGCAGAACAACTGGATCGCTTCGGGCGTGAAGCCGCGGCGGCGCACCCCGACGATGGTGGGCATGCGCGGGTCGTCCCAGCCGTCCACGTGGTTCTCGTTCACGAGTTGCAGCAGCTTGCGCTTGCTCGTGATCGCATACGTGAGGTTCAGGCGCGAGAATTCGATCTGTTGCGGCAGCGGGCGCGTGAACACGCCGGCGTCGGCGAGTTCGTTGAGCACCCAGTCGTACAGCGGCCGATGATCTTCGAACTCCAGCGTGCAGAGCGAATGCGTGATGTTTTCCAGCGCGTCCGAAATGCAGTGCGTGTAGTCGTACATCGGATACACGCACCATGTGTCGCCCGTGCGGTAGTGATGCGCGAAGCGGATGCGGTAGATCACCGGGTCGCGCATGTTGAAGTTCGGCGAGGCCATGTCGATCTTCGCGCGCAGCACGTGCGCGCCTTCCTCGAACTCGCCCGCCTTCATGCGGCGGAACAGGTCGAGGTTTTCCTCGACCGAACGATCGCGGAACGGCGAGTTCGTACCGGCTTCCGTGGCCGAGCCGCGGTTCGCGCGCATCTCTTCCGGCGTCTGGCTATCCACGTACGCCTTGCCGCGCTGGATCAGCAGTTCGGCGAATTCGTAGAGCTTGTCGTAGTAGTCGCTCGCGTAGAACAGGTAGTCCTGATCGTCTTTCTTCCACTCGAAGCCGAGCCACGTGACCGCGTCGATGATCGAGTTGACGTACTCGACGCTTTCCTTTTCCGGGTTCGTGTCGTCGAAGCGCAGGTGGCACACGCCGCCGTAACGTTTCGCGACGCCGAAGTTCAGGCAGATGCTCTTCGCGTGGCCGATGTGCAGATAACCGTTCGGCTCCGGCGGGAAGCGCGTTTCCACGCGCTGCGCCCACTTGCCCGACTGGTTGTCGTCGTCGATGATGTTGCGGATGAAATTGGATGCCGCAGGCGCGTCCGTGCGGTCGGCGTCTTTACGTTCGGTATTCATGCGAAAGGGAAGTCGTTTCGAGGGCGCTTTCAGCTTGCCGGGAAGATCCGCAGGCTGCCGGTCCGGCGCGCCCAATGGTGCCAAATGGTGCCTTCCATTCTACCTGACGCGCCCCGCCGTGCCAGTCCCGCTGCCGTGGGGCGCTTCGGGCACGCATGCGGGCGTCGCGTTATCCGCGAAAAACAAGGAGAACTTCGACGATGAAAGCAACACGGGTGCTGGTGCTGCCGGGCTACATGAACTCGGGGCCGGGACACTGGCAAACGCGCTGGGAGGCGGCACACGTGGCGTACGCGAGCGTGACACGCGTGACGATGCCCGACTGGATGCACCCGGACCGCGAGGGCTGGTGCGCGGCGCTGGAGCGCGCGCTCGAAGCGGTGGAAGACGGTGCGGGCGAGGGCGCGGACGGCGTCCTGCTGGCGGCGCACAGCCTCGGCTGCCTGACTGTCGCGCACTGGGCCGCGCAGCACGCGAGCGCGGCGGCGCGCGCGAAAGTGGCGGGCGCGCTGCTGGTGGCGCTGCCCGATCCGCACGGTCCCGGCTTTCCGCGCGACGCGCGCGGTTTCGATCCGGTGCCGCTCGCGCCGCTGCCGTTCCCGAGCGTCGTGGTCGCGAGCACCGACGATCCTTACGGCGGCACCGCGTTCGCGCGGCGTTGCGCCGGCGCATGGGGCAGCCGCTACGAGGAAATTGGCGCGCGCGGCCATATCAACGCGGAAAGCGGCCTGGGCGACTGGCCGCAAGGCATGGACTGGCTGATGGCGCTCGGGTCGCGCGCTTGAACGGCGCGCCGGGCGAGGGGCGATCAACGCACGTTCAAGGCGCGGTCACGCGCGGTCAAGGCGCGGCCTGGGCGGGCTCGACGCCGCTGACGGCCCACGTAAAGCTCACACAAAGCCCGCTCGAAATCCGCTCGAGCCCGGTCAACGCACGCTCAACGCACGCTCAACGCACGCTCAAAGCCCGCTCAAAGCACGCTCAAAGCACGCTCAAAGCCCGCTCAAAGCACGCTCAAAGCACGCTCAAAGCACGCCTTTGCCACGCAGCGCCGCCACGTCTTCCGCGCCATAACCGAGCACGTCGCGCAGCACGGCTTCGGTGTGCTCGCCGAGCGTCGGCGGGTGGCTCGCCACGCGCGGCGGCGTCTCGCTCATGCGGATCGGGTTGCCCACGAGCCGCGCCGTGCCGCCCGACGGGTGCGGCACGTCCACCTGCAAGCCGCGCGCCACGACCTGCTCGTTCTCGAACACCTCGCCGAGATCGTTGATCGGCCCGCACGGCACGCCCGCGGCTTCGAGCGCGCCGATCCAGTCGGCCTTGGCGCGCGTGCGGATCAGATCGGCCACGATCGGCACGAGCGTGTCGCGGTGGCGCACGCGTAGCGGATTGGTCGCGAAGCGCTCGTCCTCGGCGAGCTCGGGGCGGCCCGCGACTTCGACGAACTTGCGGAACTGCCCGTCGTTGCCGATGGCGAGAATGATCCAGCTGTCGCGGGTCTGAAACGCCTGATAGGGCACGATGTTCGGATGCGCGTTGCCCCAGCGCGCGGGCGGGTTGCCGCTCGCGAGATAGTTCGAGTTCATGTTCGCGAGCATCGCCACCTGCACGTCGAGCAGCGCCATGTCGATGTATTGGCCAACGCCCGTGCGGTCGCGGTGCGCGAGCGCGGTGAGCACGGCGACGGTCGCGTACATGCCCGTCATCAGGTCGGCGATCGCCACGCCCGCTTTCTGCGGGCCGCCGCCCGGCAGCGCGTCGCGCTCGCCCGTGATGCTCATGAAGCCGCCCATGCCCTGCACGATGAAGTCGTAGCCCGCGCGCGATGCGTACGGGCCGGTCTGGCCGAAACCCGTGACCGAGCAGTAGACGAGGTCGGGCTTCACCGCCTTCAGCGAGTCGTAGTCGAGCCCGTACTTCTTGAGCTGGCCGGCTTTGTAGTTTTCCAGCACCACGTCGCTCTGCGCGGCGAGTTCGCGCACGATGCGCTGGCCCTCGGGCGTGGCGATGTCCACGGTCACCGAGCGCTTGTTGCGGTTCGCGGCGAGGTAGTAGGCCGCTTCGGCGGTGTCGTGGCCGTCGGGCGTTTTCAGGTAGGGCGGCCCCCAGTGGCGCGTGTCGTCGCCGGCGCCGGGGCGCTCGATCTTGATGACGTCCGCGCCGAAATCGGCGAGCGTTTGCGCGCACCACGGCCCGGCGAGCACGCGGGTGAGATCGAGTACGCGGATATGGCTGAGTGCGCCCATGCAATGTCTTCCCATGTCGTTCTTTGGCGGGGCCGGTGCCGCTGGCAGTGCGCGCAGCGAACCGGCCGATGCGGGCAATGGTAAGCGATTCGACCAGCAAACGCGAATTTTCGGTACAGTGTTCCGCTATGCGGAACTTCATGAGACGCCGAACGGGGCGCCGCCCGATGCGCCGTTGGCACAACTTACGCCGTGTCGCATACGTGCACGCAGCCTCGGCCGCGCCGCCGCGAGCGCGCGGCGATCCCGTATAATCGTTCGATTCAGCATCGGGGTTTTTGCGGCCTGGCGTCAAGCGCGGGCCGGCACGCCCCGTCACAAAGATTCAGTACAGAACGCCCCCGGGAAGGACCCAACGCACGCCATGAAAGCCGCCGAAATCCGCGAGAAATTTCTCAAATTCTTCGAGTCGAAGGGCCACACGATCGTGCGCTCGTCGAGTCTCGTGCCGGGCAACGACCCCACGTTGCTGTTCACGAACTCGGGCATGGTGCAATTCAAGGACGTGTTCCTCGGCACCGAAAAGCGCCCGTACTCGCGCGCCACGACCGCGCAGCGCAGCGTGCGCGCGGGCGGCAAGCACAACGACCTCGAAAACGTCGGCTATACCGCGCGTCACCACACGTTCTTCGAGATGCTCGGCAACTTCTCGTTCGGCGACTACTTCAAGCGCGACGCGATCCACTATTGCTGGGAACTGCTGACCAAGGTCTACGGCCTGCCGGCGGACAAGCTCACGGTCACCGTCTACCAGGAAGACGACGAAGCGTTCGCCATCTGGGAAAACGAAATCGGCGTGCCGAAAGAGCGCATCATCCGCATCGGCGACAACAAGGGTGCGCGTTACGCCTCGGACAACTTCTGGACCATGGGCGACACCGGCCCGTGCGGCCCGTGCTCGGAAGTGTTCTACGACCACGGCCCGGAAGTCTGGGGTGGGCCGCCGGGATCGCCTGAAGAAGACGGCGACCGCTTCATCGAGATCTGGAATCTCGTGTTCATGCAGTTCAATCGCGATCCGCAAGGCAACATGACGAAGTTGCCCAAGCAGAGCGTCGACACCGGCATGGGCCTCGAGCGTCTCGCCGCCGTGCTCCAGCACGTGCACAGCAACTACGAGATCGACCTGTTCCAGAACCTGATCAAGGCCGCCGCGCGCGAAACCGGCATCGCGGATCTGGAAAACAACTCGCTGAAGGTCATTGCCGACCACATCCGCGCGTGCTCGTTCCTGATCGTCGACGGCGTGATTCCGGGCAACGAAGGCCGCGGCTACGTGCTGCGCCGCATCGTGCGCCGCGCGATCCGCCACGGCTACAAGCTCGGCAAGAAGGGTTCGTTCTTCCACAAGCTGGTCGCGGACCTCGTTGCCGAAATGGGCGCCGCGTACCCCGAACTCGCCGAGGCACAACAGCGCGTGACCGACGTGCTGCGCCAGGAAGAAGAGCGCTTCTTCGAGACCATCGAGCACGGCATGTCGATTCTCGAAGCCGAACTCGCGGCGCTCGACGCCAAGGGCGCGAAAACGCTCGACGGCGAACTCGCGTTCAAGCTGCACGACACCTACGGCTTCCCGCTCGACCTCACGGCCGACGTTTGCCGCGAGCGCAACATGACCGTGGACGAAGCGGCCTTTGACGAAGCCATGGCGCGTCAGCGCGACCAGGCGCGCGCGGCCGGCAAGTTCAAGATGGCGCAGGGCCTCGAGTACGCGGGCGCGAAGACCACGTTCCACGGCTACGAAGGCATCGCCTTCGACGACGCGAAGATCGTCGCGCTTTATGTCGATGGCGCTTCGGTGAACGAGGCGCAGGCGGGCCAGGACGCCGTGGTCGTGCTCGACAACACGCCGTTCTACGCGGAATCGGGCGGCCAGGTCGGCGACCAGGGCGTGATCGCGAACGCGAGCGTGCGCTTCGCGGTGCTCGACACGCTCAAGGTGCAGGCCGACGTCACGGGCCATCACGGCACGGTCGAGCAGGGCACGCTCAAGGTCGGCGACGTGGTGAAGGCGGAAATCGACACGGTGCGCCGTGCCCGCACGGCACGCAACCACTCGGCCACGCACTTGATGCACAAGGCGCTGCGCGAAGTGCTGGGCGCGCACGTGCAGCAGAAGGGCTCGCTCGTCGACGCCGACAAAACGCGTTTCGACTTCGCGCACAACGCGCCCATGACCGACGAGCAGATTCGTCGCGTGGAAGAAATCGTCAACGCGGAAGTGCTCGCCAACGCGCCCGGCATCGTGCGCGTGATGTCGTACGACGAAGCGGTCAAGGGCGGCGCGATGGCGCTGTTCGGCGAGAAGTACGGCGACGAAGTGCGCGTGCTCGATCTCGGCTTCTCGCGCGAACTCTGCGGCGGCACGCACGTGCAGCGCAGCGGCGACATCGGCCTGTTCAAGATCGTGATGGAAGGCGGCGTCGCGGCCGGCATCCGCCGCGTGGAAGCCATCACGGGCGATAACGCCGTGCGCTTCGTGCAGGACCTCGACGCGCGCATCAACGCAGCGGCGGCGGCGCTCAAGGCGCAGCCTTCGGAGCTCACGCAGCGCATCGCGCAGGTGCAGGACCAGGTGAAGTCGCTGGAAAAGGAACTGGGCGCGCTCAAGTCGAAGCTGGCGTCGAGCCAGGGCGACGAACTCGCGGGCCAGGCCATCGACATCAACGGCGTGCACGTGCTGGCGGCCACGCTCGAAGGCGCCGATTCGAAGACGCTGCGCGAAACCGTCGACAAGCTGAAAGACAAGCTCAAGAGCGCGGCCATCGTGCTGGCGGCCGTCGAAGGCGGCAAGGTCAGCCTGATCGCGGGCGTGACGGCGGAAGCGAGCAAGAAGGTCAAGGCGGGCGAGCTGGTCAACTTCGTCGCGCAGCAAGTGGGCGGCAAGGGCGGTGGCCGTCCGGACATGGCGCAGGCGGGCGGCACGGAACCGGCGAATCTGCCGGCCGCGCTCGCGGGCGTGAAGGGCTGGGTCGAAGCGAAGCTGTAAGCGCTTGCCGGTCACGTGCCGCCGGGTTGATTCCGGCGATGAAAAAGGGCTGCCTCCGCGGGCAGCCCTTTTTGTTTGGACGCGGCTCCTCGAGCGCACTTAGACCGCGCACTTAGACCGCGCACTTAGACCGTATGGGTCGCCTCGATCCTGGCGGACGACACGGCGCTTTCGCGTTGCGCCTGCTCCAGCAACGCCTGCTTCAACGCGTCGAGCGCGGGCGAGAAATGACCGCGTCGCCATACGAGCAGCGTATCGATCCGGCCGAGCTTGCCGAGCGAATGAATGGCGATGTCGTCGCTGCTGCGTTGCAGGTCGAGCACCGAGCGCGGCGCGACGGCCACGCCCGCGCCCGCCGCCACGCAGGCGACGATCGCGTGGTACGAGCCGAGTTCGAGCACACGCGTCGGGCGAATACCGTGTTCGAGATACCAGCGCTCCACATAGCTGCGGTAAGCGCAGCCGCGCTCGAACGCCACGAGCGTGGACAGCGCGACGTCGCCGGGCTGGCGGATCGGCCGGTGGCCGCGCGGCGTGAGCATCACCAGTTCTTCGCGGAACACCGGCACATGCTCGAACACGCCATCGTCCGGCAAACCGTCGAGCGGCGTGGCGATCAGTGCGGCGTCCACCTCGAACTCGCGCAGCCGCGCGATCAGGCCGCCCGTGGTGCCGGTTTCCAGTTCGAGCGTGACGTCGGGCCACGCCTGGTGATAGCGCGCGAGCAGGCCGGGCAGACGGCTCGCCGCGGCGCTTTCCATCGTGCCGAGACGCAGCCGCCCCGTGGGCCGGCCCGCCTTGATCGCGTGGCGCGCTTCGTCGGCGAGCGCGAGCAGGCGTTCGGCGTAGGGCAGCAGCGTTTCGCCCGCGGGCGTGAGCACGAGGCGGCGGCCGTCGCGCGTGAACAGCGGCGTGCCCAGCTGTTCTTCGAGCTGCTTGATGCGCGTGGTCACGTTCGACTGCACGCGGTTGAGCTTGGCGGCGGCGCGCGTGACCCCGTTTTCGCGGACGACCGCCCGGAAGATCGCCAGCGCGGCGAGATCCATGATTCTCTCCTTGGGATGAATTCGTTCATCATAATTCATTTTTCGAGAACGTTAGCGCGACGTACGATGCAGGGTGACGCGTGTTTGCCTCCCTCTTTGCCGCTTCTTTTTCGACGTCGCTCATGAACGATTACGCCTCGCGCGACGCGCGCCTTGCCGGGCCGCATCCGCATTCCCATCCGGCGCGCCGGGCCGCGCTGGCCTGCATGGCGGTGCTCGCCGTGGCGCTCGGCGTGGGCCGCTTCGCCTTCACGCCGCTGTTGCCGCTGATGCTGCACGGCGGCGCGCTCGATCTGCGCGGCGGCGGCTGGCTCGCGTCGCTGAACTACGCGGGCTATTTCGCGGGCGCGGTCAGTTGCGTCGCGCTGCGCCTGCCGCACGCGCGCATCGTGCGCGCCGGGCTGGCGGCCACGGTCGTGCTCACGCTCGCGATGGGACTCACGCAGCAGTTCTGGCTGTGGGCGATCGTGCGTTTCGCCGCGGGCGCGGTCAGCGCGTGGGCCTTCGTGTTCGCCTCGCAATGGGGCTTGCGGCGGCTCGCGCAACTGGGCGCGAACGAGTGGGGTGGCGTGATCTACACGGGACCGGGCTTCGGCATTATCGCGACGGGGCTGTGGGTGAGCGCGGCGGGACGCTTCGGCGCGCAGGTGGGCTGGCTCGCGTTCGGCGTGATCGGCGCGGGGCTCGCGGCGCTCGTGTGGCGAACCTTCGGCGCCGACGAGGCAGGCGCGCCGAAGCCCGGCAACGGGAGCGCAACGGCAGTGGCGAGCGCCAGCGCGCATCGCGCGTCCGCATCGACATCGACATCGACATCGCCCTCCGAACCCGGCTCGCGCGCCGACGCCGTCTGGCTCGTCCTGCTCTACGCGGTGCCCGGTTTTGGCTACATCATCACCGCGACCTTCCTGCCCGTGATCGCGCGGCATGCGCTGCCCGGTTCCGCGTGGCCCGATCTGTTCTGGCCGATGTTCGGCGCGGCGCTCATCGTGGGCGCGATCTCGGCGGCACGCCTGCCGCTGCACTGGGACAACCGCCTCATGCTCGCGGGCTGCTACGTGTTGCAGGCGCTGGGCATCGCGCTCGGCATTGTCTGGCCGAACGCGGCGGGTTTCTCGTTCGGGAGTCTGCTGATCGGGCTGCCGTTCACGGCAATCACGCTGTTCGCGATGCGCGAGGCGCGGGCGTTGCGCGGCGAGCACGCGGCCGCGCTGATGGGCTATGCGACGGCGGCGTACGGCATCGGCCAGATCGCCGGGCCGCTCGTGGCGGCGCCGCTGGCGGCTTCGACGGGCTCGTTCTCGCCTTCGCTGTGGCTGGCCGCCGGCGCGCTCGTGCTGGGCGCGGCGGGCCTCGTGTGGCGAGCGGCGCGGTCCTGAGCGCCGCGCGTCGTCGCGCTTCCCGGCCGGTCTTGCGGCCGGTTTCGTACTGACACCGACCGCGCCCGCTTAACGGAAGTCGTCATGCATGCCGACGGTGAAGCTGTTGTTGTTCCAGCTCGAATGTTCGGCGTTCGCTTGGTCGCCGGTCCATTCGAGACGGTGGACGTGCCGATCGTCAACCATTGTCAGGCAGCGGGAAGTTTGGTTTTCGGCATGGTTTTCGGCGCGCAATAGCGCGCGGGCGGTCTTGGCGTCAAGGCACTAGAATGGCGGTTTGCCCGCGCGAGTCGCGCCGAACGACGAACGCGCAGGCCGCCTCCTGCCGCATTTCGAATTACGCCGACACAACACGCCGCCCCCTATGACCGACCACCAGTTTTGTCCGCGCTGCGCCTCGCGTCTCGTCGAGCGCGCCGACGCCGCCCACGAAGGCGGCCGCGTGCGCCTCGCCTGTCCCGACCTCGCGTGCGGCTATGTGTTCTGGAACAATCCGCTGCCGGTGGTCGCCGCGATCGTCGAATACGAAGGGCGCATCGTGCTCGCGCGCAACGCCGCGTGGCCCGAGGGCATGTTCGCGCTCATCACGGGCTTCCTCGAAAACGGCGAAACGCCGGAACAGGGCATCGCGCGCGAAGTGCTCGAAGAAACCTCGCTGCGCGCCGAGAGCGTGGAATTGGTCGGCGTGTACGAATTCATCCGCAAGAACGAGCTGATCATCGCGTATCACGTGAAGGCTTCGGGCACGATCGCGCTCTCGCCCGAATTGCTCGAATACCGCCTCGTGGAACCGGCGAAGTTGCGGCCGTGGCGCGCGGGCACCGGCTACGCGCTCGCCGACTGGATGCGCGCGCGCGACCTGCCGTACGAATTCGTCGAGCGTCCTGGCCAATAGCGCGGCCGGCCATCGCGCCGCCAAACCTGGCCGCACGCCACGACCCGCGGCCACGCGCGGCCCCAACCCCACGCCACAGCGACTCATCACGCTCACGCGCTGTTTCCCGCCCAGGATTTCGCCGATGAACCGACCCGCCCTGATCGACCGCGCCGCCTTCCGCCATTTCCTGCCGATCGGCACGCGCTGGATGGACAACGACGTGTACGGCCACGTGAACAACGTCGTCTACTACAGCTACTTCGATACCGTGGTGAACGAGTATCTGATTCGCGCGGGCGCGCTCGACATCGAGCAGGGCGACACCATCGGGCTCGTGGTGGAAACGGCAGTGCAACTACTTCGCGCCGCTCACGTTCCCCGAGCGCGTGGAAGCGGGGCTGCGCGTCGTGCGTCTCGGCACTTCGAGCGTGCGCTACGAAGTCGGGCTGTTCCGCGCAGGCGAAACCACGCCCGCCGCGCAGGGCCATTTCGTGCACGTGTATGTCGATCGCGTAACGCGCCGGCCCGTCGCGGCGTTGCCGGCCGCGCTGCGGCGCGCGCTCGAGCCGCTCGTCGTGGCCGGTTGAGCGCGCGCACACGCCCGGGCCCGTGCAAACCTTCCTTATCGACACGCTCAACGGCCTCAGCTACGGCCTGTTGCTGTTCATGCTCTCCGCAGGGCTCACACTAATCTTCAGCCTGCTGGGCGTGCTGAATTTCGCGCATGCGAGCTTCTACATGCTCGGCGCCTATCTCGGCGTGACCTTCGCGCACGGTCTCGGGTTCGGCGGCGCGCTCGCGGCCGCGCCGCTCGCAGCCGGGCTCGCGGGCGCGGGCTTCGAGCGCGCGCTGCTGCGGCGCGTGCGTCCGGCCGGACCGCTCAACGCGCTGTTGCTCACCTTCGGCGCGGCCTGGGCGATGGGCGAGATCGTCAAGCTCGTCTGGGGCTTGCAGCCGCTCGCCGTGAACTTGCCCGCGAGCCTCGACGGCCCGCTCTTCACGATCGGCGGCGCGGCGTTCTCGCGGTATCGCGCGTTCACGATGATGGTGGCCACGGCCATGCTCGTCGGGCTCTACGCCTTGCTGCGTTGCACGACAATCGGGCTCGTGGTGCGCGCGGCGCTCACGCACGCGCGCGCCGTCGAAGCGCTCGGCCACGACGTGCCGCGCGTGCAGACGCTGGTGTTCGCGCTCGGCTCGGCGCTCGCCGCGCTCGCGGGCGCGGTGGCCGCGCCGCTCTTCGTCGTCGAGCCGGGCATGGCCGAATCGGTTGGCTCGATCGTGTTCGTGGTGGTCGTGATCGGCGGCCTCGGTTCGCTCGGCGGCGCGTTCGTCGCGTCGATCACGGTCGGGCTGTTGCAGACCTTCGCCGTGGCCAGCGATGCGACGTTCGGCGATCTCGCCGCGCGCTTCGGCGTGCCGATGAGCGATGCCTGGCGAGCGCTCACGCTCGCGCAAGTGGCGCCGCTGCTGCCGTATCTGCTGCTCGTCGCGATGCTGGCGGTGCGCCCGCGCGGCCTGTTCGGCGAACGCGGCGAGGCCGATTGAGCGCGGACCCCGGCATGCGTGACCCACGCCGCGCGGCGAACGCGCCTTCCCCTCGACGAACGCGCAGGGCCGCTCTTGCGCCGTGGCTCGCGCTCGCGGCGCTGCTCGCCGGGGTGCTCGTGTTGCCGCCGCTGTGCAGCGCCGCGTTTTCGCCCGCGCACGTGCCGCAAGGCTGGCTGCTCGCCGCGCTCGCGCAAGCCGCGACAATGATCGTTCTCGCGCTCTCGTACCACCTGTTGCTCGGCGAGACCGGGCTGCTGTCGCTCGGCCATGCGGCGCCCGCCGGGCTCGGTGCGCTCGCGGCGGCGCAACTGTTCAGCCGTCACGCGCTGCCCTTGCCGTTGCTGCCGCTCGTGGGCGGCGCGGGCGGGGCGGCGTTCGGCGTGTTGCTCGCGCTCGTCGCGGCGCGGCGCGCGGGCACCGCGTTCGCGATGATCACGCTCGGCGTGGGCGAACTCGTGGCCGCCGCGGCGTGGGCGCTGCCCGACTGGTTCGGCGGCGAGGCGGGCGTGTCGATCGACCGCGCGAGTGGGCCCGCCATCGCGGGCTGGACGTTCGGCCCCGACCGCGAGGCGTACTGGCTCGTCGTCGCGTGGTGCGTGCTCGCGAGCGCGGCCATCTACGCCATTTCGCGCACGCCGTACGCGCGCCTTGCCAACGCCGTGCGCGACAACGCCGTGCGTGCGGCGGCGCTCGGTGCTTCGCCCACACGCGTGCGCGCGACCATGATCGTGCTCGCCAGCGCGTTCGCGGGCATCGCGGGCACGCTCACGCTCATCAACGTGGAACTCGCGGCCTCGGAGAGCGTCGGCATGATGCGCTCGGCGGCCGTGCTGATCGCCACCGTCACCGGCGGTACGGCGTCGTTCCTCGGGCCGGCGCTCGGCGCGTTGGTGTGGGTCGCGTTCAGCGTGGGCGTGGCCAGCGTGTCGCGCGCGTGGCTGCTCTACGTGGGGCTCTTTTTCGTTGTCGTGGTGATGAAGACGCCGGACGGCATCGCGGGTTGGTTGGCGCGACAGCGCGCGCGGCTCGCGCGTGACGGCTGGCGGCGTTGTCGCGCGACGTGGTTCGCGGGCGCACTCGCGGCGGCGTGCGCGACGCTCGCCTGCGTGATCGCGATCGAATGGGCGTACGCGTGGCGTTTCGGGATCGACGACGGCGATCCGGCGAATCGCGCGGCATCGGCGTGGCTCAAGTTCGCGGCGATCGTGGTGGCGGGCGCGCTTGCCTGGCTCGCGAACCGCTATGCGCGCGCCGCGGCGCAAGCCGAAAGCGCCCATGCCGACACCGCGCAGGAGCCGCCGCGATGAGCGCGCCGATGACGACCGCGTCGACGAACCAGGCGAACCTCGCGCTGTGCCTGATCGGCATCGAAAAGCGCTTCGGCGCGACGGCCGTGCTGCGCGGCGTCGATCTCGAGGTGCGCGCGGGCGAGCGCCACGCGCTGATCGGCCCGAACGGCGCGGGCAAGTCGACGCTCTTCAGCCTCATCGCGGGCGAGCGGCGGCCAAGCGCGGGCCGCGTCGTGCTCGACGGCGCCGACGTCACGCGCCTCTCGCCCGCCGCGCGCAGCCGTCGCGGCCTCGCGCGCAGCTTCCAGACCACCAGCGTGTTCGCGCGTTTGAGCGTGATCGAAAATTTACGCTGCGCCGTGCTCGCCTCGCTGCATGGCGGCGCGGGTTTTGCCGCGCGCTGGCTCGGTTCGCGGCGCGTGGAAGCGCGCGCGCACGAGGTGCTCGACGCCATCGGTCTCGCCGGCGCCGCGCAGCGCGAAGCCGGCACGCTCGGTTACGCCGGGCAGCGCGCGCTCGATCTCGGCCTCGCGCTCGCGGGCGGCGCGCGCACGTTGCTGCTCGACGAGCCCACGGCGGGCATGAACCGCGCCGAGGCCGCCCGCGCCATCGACCTGATCCGCGCGACCACGGCGGGCAAGACGCTGCTTTTGATCGAGCACGACATGGACGCGGTGTTCGGTCTCGCCGATCGGGTCTCGGTGCTGGTGCAGGGCCGCGTGATCGCCACCGGCACGCCCGCCGAAATTCGCGCCGATGCCGCCGTGCGCGAGGCGTATTTAGGCAACTTCGCGGGCAATTTCGCAGGCAACTTCGCGGGCAATATCGGGCACAACATCGAGCGCGACGGCGCAGGAGGCTTCACGCCATGACCGCGCTGCTCGAAGTGCGCGATCTGCGCGCGTGGTACGGCGCGAGCCAGGTGCTGCACGGTGTCGACCTGCACGTGCGGGCGGGCGAGGTGGTCGCGCTCGCGGGGCGCAACGGCTCGGGCCGTTCGACGCTGGCGAAGGCGCTCATGTCGATGGTGCGCGCCGAGGGCGTGCGGCGCTTCGCGGGCGCCGACCTTGCGCCGCTGCGCACGTTCGAGATCGCGCGCCGCGGTTTGGGTTACGTGGCCGAGCAGCGCGACGTCTTCCCGACGCTGACCGTCGACGAAAACCTGCGCCTCGGTCTGGCCGCGTGCGCGGGCCGCTTTTCGATCGACGAGGCGCGCGAGCTGTTTCCCGTGCTCGCCGGGCGCCGCGCCGCGCGCGCCGGTGTGCTGTCCGGCGGCGAGCAGCAGATGCTCGCGCTGGCGCGGGCGCTGGTGGGCGCGCCCGACCTGCTGATCGTCGATGAACCGACGGAAGGCTTGTCGCAGCAAATGGCCGCGCGCGTGGGCGACGGTCTGGCGGCGTTGCGTGCCCGCGGCGTCGCGGTGTTGCTGATCGAGCAGCGGCTCGCGCTCGCGCCCGCGCTCGCCGATCGCGTCGCGGTAATGGGCCACGGGCGCATCGTGTTCGACGGCACGCCGGGCGCGCTCGCGCAACGCGAGGACGTCGTGCGCGAATGGCTCGGCATCGGTTGAGCGCGGGTCACAGGTTGACCGATGCCGCGCGTGACGGGTGCGTTACGGGTGCGTGATTCACGTGCGATCGACGTGTGATTGGCGCGTGATCGACGTGTGATTGGTGCGTGATTGTTGCGTGATTGGCGCCTGATCAGCGCGGCAAACTCACGCGTGCGAGCGCCGTCATCGGCCGAACCTGCGCGAGCGTGTCGAGTTGTGCCGCGTCGCGCACGAAGAACGACCCCGCGAAACCGAGCGAATTCACCGAGATGCCGGCCACGTGTTCCGTCGCGCGCGGCACGGCCAGCATCCAGCGGCGCGTGACGAGCAGGTTGTACGGCGCGCCTTGCTGCGGCACGCCCTGCGTCTCGACGATGGGTACGCCCGCCGCCGCGAGCAACGCGCGATAGCCATGCAGCGCGCGTTGCGCGGCCTGTTCCGCGGGCTGCGTTCGATCGTCGAGATCGACGCGCGCGAACGCGTGACGAAACGGCAGCGCGGGAATGGTCATCACGCCATCGGCTATCTCGTCGGCTATCTCATCGGCTGTCGTCGTCGCGCTATCGAACAGCGTTTCGAGCGGTACGCACACGCGCGAACCGCCGTCGCCGCCGTCGAGCGGCATCGGCACGATCTGCAGATGCTTGTGCGCCTGGCTCGCGCCCGCGACGGCGCCGCCGTTGTAGAAACCGAGTCCGTCGATCTCGCGCAGCGCCGTCACGAGCGCGGTGAAATCGGCGCGATCAAGCAGCGTCTCCTGCGCCACGAACGCGCGCGTGACGATCAGCAGGTGATGCGGCAGCACGTTGAACTTGTTGAGCAGCGCGACGTGCGTGGGCGAGAGGTCGGCGACGAACAGGTCGGGCTCGTAGGGCAGAAACGGATCGCGCGGCGGCTGCGTGCGCGGCGTGAGCCTGGCGGCGTCCTTGCGCGCGAGATTGGCGGCCACGCGCACCGCGAAGCGGACCCCGCCATCGTCGATGAAGGTGTGCGCGGTTTCGATCGGATGCAGCGCGCCGCACGCGAGCGCGTGTTGCGTTTGCTGCGCGATGGCTTGCTGAAGCGGCGTCGTGCGCGCGGTCATCGTCGTCCTCGCCCATTACCTGCCTGAAAAACCAGACGGCCGGCGCCTTCGCAGGCATCCGGCCGTCTGGTGGGTCGTGCGTCGCGGATTCGCGTCGAACCCGCGCAAATCTCAGGCCGCGGCCTTTTTGGCCTTCTTGCCCTCGACGTCGGGCAGGAACACCGTGAGGATGCCGATCAGCGGCAGGAACGAGCAGACCTTGTAGACGAACGTGATGCTGGTGGCGTCGGCAAGCTGGCCGAGCACCGCCGCGCCGATGCCGCCGAGGCCGAACGCGAAGCCGAAGAACAGGCCCGCGACCATGCCCACCTTGCCCGGAATCAGTTCCTGCGCGTAGACGAGGATCGCCGAAAACGCCGAGGCGAGCACCACGCCGATGATGATGGTGAGCACGCTGGTCCAGAACAGGTTCGCGTAGGGCAGCATCAGCGTGAACGGCGTGACACCGAGAATCGAGCCCCAGATCACGTATTTACGGCCGATACGGTCGCCCACCGGGCCGCCGATGATCGTGCCGGCGGCCACCGCCGCGAGGAACACGAACAGGTGCACCTGCGCGGCCTGAATGGGCAGATGGAAGCGGTCGATCAGATAGAACGTGAAGTAGCTGTTGATGCTCGCGAGGTAGAAGTACTTCGAGAACACGAGCAGCACGAGAACGCTCATCGCCGCCGCCACGCGGCCGCGCGAGAGTTGCACGTGCGGGACTTCGGCGCGCTTTTTCTTGAGCGCGGGGTGCGCCTTGTACCAGCGGCCGATCTGCGTGAGCACGACCATGCCGACGAGCGCCGCCGCCGAGAACCACGCAATGCTGCGCTGGCCGTGCGGAATGATGATCGCCGCGGCGAGCAGCGGCCCGAGCGACGAGCCCGCGTTGCCGCCCACCTGGAACAGCGACTGCGCGAGACCGTGCTTGCCGCCCGACGCCATGCGCGCGACGCGCGACGACTCCGGGTGGAACACCGACGAGCCGCAGCCCACCAGCGCCGCCGCGACCAGCAGCACGCCAAAGCTCGGCGCGACCGACATCAGCAGCAGGCCGCACAGCGTGAAGCCCATGCCGACGGGCAGCGAATACGGCAGCGGACGCTTGTCCGTGTAGACGCCCACCAGCGGCTGCAGCATCGAGGCGGTGATCTGGTAGGTCAGCGTGATGAGGCCGATCTGCGTGAACGACAGCGCGAAGTTGTCCTTGAGCATCGGATAGATGGCCAGGATCAGCGACTGGATCATGTCGTTGAGCAGATGCGAGAAGCTGATCGCGCCGAGCACCGAATAGACGGTGCGTTGCACCGTGCCGCTGGCGGGTGCGGAAGACGGAGCGGCGCCCGGGATGGCGCGCTTGTCGAGACTGGTTTCCATGTTGTCTGGGCAGCAGAAGTGTCTGCGGCGGCCGGCCGGAGCGTGCAAGGCGGCAGCAGCTAGAAAGGATCGTTTATAGGAATGATTCACGCAGTGTAATGTGTCTCGCTCGAATAGTACGGACAAGTTTTGTCGAGAACCGGACACTTCTCGCACTGCCGCCGCGCAACCCGCGCCCCAATTTCGTGCGCGGCGCGCCGTCGCAGGCGCGGTTGCGCCGTGTCGAGCAGTGTCTCGAAAAAGCCGCAGCGAATTTTGGCGGCCCGGCCGAGCGTGTATAACCCGCCATGGCGTGCGCCCACGAAGCGCGTGTCGACGGGGCCGGAACACGCGGCAAAGCCGTTTGCGCGGCGTTAAAGATTGCGCGGCGGCGTGCCGTAGTCCGGAGTTGAGGCGGAACGCATATCAAGAAACACGCACACGCCGAACCAGGAGCGGGAGACCCAATGAAAGCAGTATCGCAAGGCGGCCGGCACGCGGGATTCGTGCCGCAGGAACCGGCGGGCGGCGCAGCGGACGCGCCGCCGCACAGAAAGCACGACTCGCGGCGCGCCGCCGCGAGCCAGAACGTCGCGCGGCTTTCGGTGAAGGCGACGCTGCGGCTCGCGTTTGCGCTCGTGCTCGTCGGCACGCTCGCGATCGGCGTGTTTTCGCTCACCCAGGCGAGCCGTTTGAACGGCTCGACCCAGTCGATCTACGAACAGGGCTATGTCGCCACGCGCGCCGCCGAGGAAGTGCGCGGCCACGTGCTGCGCGCGAGCCGCGCGCAAAAGCAGTTGCTGACGGCGACCACCGCCGCCGAGCGCGACGAGTTGGGCGCGGGCATCGACAAGGATCTCGGCGCGCTCGGCAACGAAATGACGCAGTTGCAGACCTACGCGCAGGAGCAGGGCGGCGACGCGCTCGCGCTGCAAAAGAAGCTCGCCGATGCGACCAACGCGTGGAGCGGCCATCTGCATGACTTCGTGACGCTCGTGAAGCAGCAGCCGCTCGATCTTTCGCAGATGAGCTGGCAAGTCGGCACGCAGGACGTCTCGCTGCTGGTGGAAACCGGCAAGCTCGAAACGCTCGTCAACGATCTCGTGGTGCAGCGCGGCGCGGCCGCGAAGGCGACCATGGAGAAGGCCGCGTTCATCTTCAAGTCGTCGTTCGTGATGCTGGCGGTTGCCACGGTGGCGATGTTCGTGCTCGCGTTCGTGGTGAGCGAATGGGTCGTGCGGCGCATCGCGCGCCAGTTGGGCGGCGAGCCCGCGCACGCCAAGGCGATCGCCGCGCGCATCGCGGCCGGCGATCTCGCGCAACCGGTGGCGGTGCATGCGCGCGACGCGTCGAGCATGATCGGCGCGCTGCGCGACATGCAAACAGGCCTCTCGACCACCGTTGCCGAAATTGCCGCGAGCGCGGAAGCCATTGCCTCGGCGTCGAGCGAAATCTCGACGGGCAACCTCGATCTCTCGCATCGCACCGAGCAGCAGGCCGTCGCGCTCGAACGCACGGCGAGCAGCATGGAGCAACTCACCTCGACCGTGCGTCTGAACGCCGAAAACGCCGAGCAGGCCAGCACGCTCGCGAGCAACGCCTCGGAGATCGCGGAGAAGGGCGGTTCCGTGGTGGGCCGCGTGGTGGCCACGATGGAGCAGATCAACGACAGCGCCAAGAGTATCGCGGACATCATCGGCGTGATCGAGGGCATTGCGTTCCAGACCAATATCCTCGCGCTCAACGCGGCCGTGGAAGCGGCGCGCGCGGGCGAGGAAGGGCGCGGCTTCTCGGTGGTCGCGGCCGAAGTGCGCAATCTCGCGCAGCGCAGCGCGGCGGCGGCCAAGGAAATCAAGGCGCTGATTCATGCCTCGGTCGAGCGCGTGGAAAACGGCTCGACGCTCGCGCAGGACGCGGGCGCGACCATGAACGAAGTGGTCAAGGCGGTGAAGCGCGTGAGCGACATCATCGGCGAGATTTCGGCGGCGTCGCGCGAGCAGCGCGCGGGCATCGAGGAAATCGGCCGCGCCGTCTCGCAGATGGACGCGGGCACGCAGCAAAACGCCGCGCTCGTGGAAGAAGCGACGGCAGCGGCGCAGTCGCTCGACGATCAGGCCAAGGTGCTCAAGCGGCTGGTGGGGAAGTTTCAGTTGGCTTAGCGTCTCGCATAACGTTGTGCCCGCAACGAAAACGCCGCGTCTTTCGAGCGCGGCGTTTTTTATTGCCGATGCGTTCTTGCGTGATTATTTCGCATCCCGCTCGACGATCCACTCATGCGCGGGATCGTTATGGAAGTGCCATTCGCGCGTGGGGCCGGCCATCACGTTCAGATAATACGAGTCGTAGCCGTAAGGCACGACCACGGGGTGATAGCCACGCGGCACCATCACCACGTCGTGATCCTCCACGGCGAGCGTTTCGTCGAGATCGCGCGCGTCGGTATAGACACGCTGAAACGCGAAGCCCTGGCGCGGGTTGAGTCGGTGGTAGTAAGTCTCCTCGAGCGCGCTTTCCTGCGGCAAGCGATCGGCGTCGTGCTTGTGCGGCGGGTAGCTCGACGAATGCCCCGAAGGCGTGCGCACCTCCACCACCAGCAGCGATTCCGCCGGCTCGGTTTGCGGCAGGATATCGCACACGTAGCGCGTATTCGCGTGCTTGCCGCGCGTCGTGCGTTTCATTTGCGCGGGCTCGATCAGGCGCACGGGCAGCGTGCCCGTGGCGGGCGCACTCGCCACGCCCACTTCGGCGTCGCGTGTGGCGCGCACGGTTGCCTTCACGCGGGGCGGCACGTAGAGCGCGGTGGGCGCGGCGTCTTCGAACACGCTGTCGCGCGAGCCGAGACTCGACCAGCGCTCGCCGTTGGCCTCGATATCCACGGCGCCCGCGAGCACGACGATGCAGCTTTCGCGATCGCTTTCGTGCACGTAGACGACCTCTCCGGCCGCGAGCCGGTACGCGGCGAACCCGACATAACGCCAGGCCGCCGTGGCCGGCGTGACGCGCGCGATGGTCTGGCCTTCGCGCGCGGCTTTCACGAGCAAACTCATGCTGCCTCCTTCGATTCGGAATCCGTAGCATCGGCGAGCGTTCGCAAGGTGCGATAGCCCTTCTGCGCATACGCATACGACGGCGCGATCACCGGGTCCTGCTCCGCCTCCACCACGAGCCAGCCGCGATACCCGTGCCGCTTGAGCCGCGCGATGATCGCCGGGAAATCCACGGCGCCGTCGCCGGGCACCGTGAATGCGCCCGCGAGCACCGCGTCGAGAAAACTCCAGTTGCGATTGCGCGCGAGCTTGACGACGGCGGGGCGCACGTCCTTGCAGTGCACGTGGCAGACGCGCGCGATGTGCTTGTCGAGTTCGGCAACGGGGTCGCCGCCCGCGAACGTGAGGTGCCCCGCGTCGAACAGCAGGCCCACGGCGTCGCTCGTGCGTGCCATGAGTTTGTCGACGTCGGCGGGCGTTTCCACGTACGCGCCCATGTGATGGTGATACGCGAGCCGCACGCCGCGCGAGAGCGTATAACGCGCGAACGCGTCTACGCGCGCCGCGTACTCGTCCCACTGTTTGTCGCTGAAAAAACGTGGCCGCTGATAGAGCGGGCGCGGCGCGCCCTGGATCGAATCGGCGACTTCGCCGTAGACCATCACGGTCGCACCGTTCTGCGCGAGCAGGTCGAGGTGGCGATCGACAGCGGCGATTTCCTCCTCCACGCTGCGTTTCGCGAGTTGGCCGGAATACCAGCCGGAGACGAGCGAAAGCGCGTATTGCGCGAGCAGTGCCTTGAGCGCCTGCGGCTCGCGCGGAAATTTGTTGCCCAGCTCGAAGCCTTCGTAGCCGATCTCGCGGCCTTCGCTGAGCGCCGTGGAAAGCGGCGTTTCGCCGCCCAGCGAAGGCAGGTCGTCGTTCATCCACGACAGCGGATTGATGCCGATACGTACGTCAAATGCGCTCATGTGCGCTCCTCGTGGCCGGGTTCGTCTTCGCTGCGTTCGGATGATGGCGTCGCCGGGGCGGCGTGCGTCGTTTCGTGCGGCGCGCGGCCGCCTCGCGCCGCGACCTGCGCGTCGTAGCGTTCGCGCGCCTCGCGCACATTCGCGCGCGGCGAAACTTCGGGCACCGCGACTTCCCACCACCAGCCGCCTTCCTCGGTCGTGCGCGCGGGGTCGGTGTCGATGCTGATGAGATACGTGCGTGACGCTGCGCGTGCGCGTTGCAGCGCCGCCTCGAGTTCCGTGATGTTGGCCACGTGCTCGGCCTGCGCGCCGAGCGAGCGCGCATGCGAGGCGAAGTCGATACGCGGTGCGCCGAGCGGCCCTTGCGCGCAATCCTCGAACAGATTGTTGAACGGCGCGCCGCCGCAAGCTTGTTGGAGGCGGTTGATGCAGCCATAGCCGCGATTGTCGAGCACGACGACAATGAGTTTCGCGCCCAGCATCACCGAGGTCGCGATCTCGCTGTTCATCATCAGATAGCTGCCGTCGCCGACCATCACGATCACTTCGCGCTCGGGGCGCGCGAGCTTGGCGCCGAGTCCGCCCGCGATCTCGTAACCCATGCACGAATAGCCGTATTCGACGTGATACGCGCCCGGCTGTCCCGCGCGCCAGAGCTTGTGCAACTCGGCGGGCAGCGTGCCGGCCGCGCACACGACAATATCTTCGGTATCCGAACGATTGGCCGAACGTTGCACGGCACCGATCACGTCGGCGTCGTAGGGCAGGCCGCTGCGCGCGGCTGGCGCCGCCTGCGCCTGCGTGAGCTGCGCGACGCTCGCGCGCCAGTCGTCGGCGAGACGTCGGGCGCGGGCGGTCCAGTTGGCGTCGGCGCACCACGCGGCGAGTTCGCCGTCGAGCGCCGCGAGCGTGAGGCGCGCATCGGCCTGCACGGCGAGCCCGTTGTGCTTGAGCGCGTCGAAGCCGTTGGCGTTCACGCCGATCACGTGCGCCTGCGCGAACAGCGAATTCGAACCCGTGGTGAAGTCCTGCAGGCGCGTGCCCACGGCGAGCACGCAGTCGGCGTCGCGCGCGAGCGCATTGGCCGCGGGCGAACCCGTCACGCCGATCGCGCCCACGTTGAGCGGGTCGTCCCACGCGAGCGAACCCTTGCCCGCCTGGGTTTCGGCCACCGGAATGCCGCGCGCCGTGGCGAGCGCCTTGAGCGCGGGCGTGGCGCGCGCATAGAGCACGCCACCGCCCGCGACGATCAACGGCCGCTTCGCGCGCTGCAACTGCGTGAGCGCGGCGTCGAGTTCGGCGGCCACGGGTGCGGGCGCATGGAACGTCACGAGGCGCGGCGTGAAGAAACTCGCCGGGAAGTCCCACGCCATCGCCTGTACGTCCTGCGGCAGCGCGAGCGTGACGGGGCCGCACAGCGCGGCGTCGGTGAGCACGCGCAGCGCGCGCGGCAGCGCCGTGAGCAACTGCGCGGGATGCACGATGCGGTCGAAGTAACGCGACACCGGCTTGAGCGCATCGTTCACTGACACGTTGCCGTCGTGCGTATCTTCGAGTTGCTGCAAGACCGGATCGGGTTCGCGCGACACGAAGATGTCGCCGGGCAGCAGCAGCACGGGCAGGCGGTTCACGTGCGCGAGCGCGGCGGCCGTGACGAGGTTCGTCGCGCCCGGTCCGATCGAGGTGGTCACCGCCATCATGCGGCGGCGGAAATGCGCCTTCGCATAGGCGATCGCGCTGTGCGCCATTGCCTGCTCGTTGTGTGCGCGCAGCGTGGGCAATTCGTGCCGATGCTGATAGAGCGCCTCGCCGATGCCCGCCACGTTGCCGTGGCCGAAGATCGCGAACACGCCGCCGAACAGCGGCTCCGTGCGCCCCGAGCCGTCTTCGCTCGCGACGCGCTGCGCGGCGAGATAGCGCACGAGCGCCTGCGCCGCCGTGAGGCGCACGGTGGCGGCCTGTGCGCCATGGTCCTGCCCGGTGCCCGCCATGGGTGCGATGCGTTGATTCATGCCGCTTTCTCCTGCGGTTTTTCGCCGGCATCGATCGTGGCATGGCCGCGTTCGGCGCGCGCCGCGCGCCATGCCGCGATCAGCGTTTCGAATGCCCGACGCGCGCGCGCGATCGCTTCGTCATCGTCGATTTCCTGGGCGAGCCACGCGCGGCTCGGCTCGTAGAAGATCGAGCGGCCCACGGTGAAGCCGCGGCAGGTTTGCGAGGCCGCCGCCGCGCGAAAACTCTCGGCGAGCTGGTCGATGGGCGCGGCGAGCCCGAGCAGTACCACGCCGCGGCAATACGGGTCGCGTTCGGCGATCAGCGCGTCGATCGCCTGCCATTGCGCGGCGTCCATCGGCTCGAGCTTCCACCACTCGGGGTAGAGGCCGATGTTGTAGAGCCGCTTGATCGCGCGATACACCGTGTCGGGCGCGTTTGGCACGCCGTCCCGCTTCGGCGGAATCACTTCGAGCAGCAACTCGTGACCGCTCGCTTGCGTCGCGTCGTAGAGCGCGCGCAATTGCGCCTCTTGTTCGAGGCGCTGCTCGACGGGTTCGTCGGGATGAAACTGCACGAGACATTTCACGGTGTGTTCGATGGGCCACGAAGCGAGCGTCGTGCCGATCGAGCGGCCGTGATCGAACACGAGCGGCACCGAGCCCGGCAATTCGACGGGCCGGCCGATCCACCAGCCGCGCCCGCTCGCCGCGTTGAGCGCGTCTTGCCCGTAACGATCGTCGATCAATACGCCGATGCGGCCCTGCAAGCCGAGCGCGTGTTCGGTCTGCGCGACCGCATCCACGAACAACTGCTTGAGTTGCGCGATGCGCGCTTCGTCCGCGCCGGTTTGCTGCGCGAGTTCGAACAGCGGATTGCGATGATCGAACGCGAAGCCAAGCACTTCGTCGCGCGGCGTGCGCGCGGGCGTGACGCGATGCAGGCGCGCGAGCGTGGCGTCGCGGTCGGGGCGGCGCATGCGCTCCGGGTCGGCGGCGGCTTCGCGCAGGAAGTAGTCGAGTTCGGCGGGCGTGGGCATCGCGGGCGCGCAACCGTGACGCGAGACCACCAGCGCGCCGCATGCGTTGGCGGCACGCGCGCACGCGTCGAGCGGCGCGTCGCGCAGCCAGCCTGAGAGAAAGCCCGCCGCGAACGCGTCGCCCGCGCCGAGCACGTTGAGCACCTCGACTTCCACGCCGCGTTGCATGGGCAGCGCGTCGAGCGAGTCGGGCACCGCGCCTTCGATGATCTGGCAGCCGAGCGGCCCGCGCTTGACCAGCAGCGTGGCGCCGGTCACTTCGCGCACGCGGCGCAAGGCGTCGGCGAGCGCTTCCTTGCCGCCCGCAATGCGGAACTCTTCCTCGGTGCCGATCACGAGATCGAAGAAAGGCAGGATGCGCTGCAAATGCGCGCTCACGCCTTCGCTCGCGACAAAGCGCGTCTCGCCGTCGGCCTTGCCCGTGAGTCCCCACAGCACCGGCCGGTAGTCGATGTCGAGCACCGTGCGTACGTTGTTGCGGCGCGCGTAATCGAGCGCGACGAGACTCGTGCGGTTCACGTGCTCGGTCGAAAAATGCGTGCCGGTAATCAGCAGCGCCCTGGACGAGGCAATGAAGGCTTCGTCGAAGTCGCGCGCGTCCACGGCCATGTCGGCGCAATGCTCGCGGTAGAAGATGAGCGGAAACGTGTCGCGGTCCTTGATGCCGAGCAGCACGAGCGCCGTGAGCCGTTCGTGATCCACGCGCACGTGGCTCGTATCGCAGCCTTCCTTCGCGAGCGTTTCCACGAGGAAGCGGCCCATGTGGTCGTCGCCCACGCGCGTGAGCATGGCCGAGCGCAGGCCCAACCGCGCGCAGCCGAACGCGATGTTCGCCGAGGAGCCGCCCAGATATTTCGCGAAGGTCGAGACGTCTTCGAGCCGCGCGCCCACCTGTTGCGCGTAGAGATCGACACCGAGCCTTCCGAGGCATACCACGTCGCGGCTGCGGCCGGCGGCGAAGCGGCTTTGCGCCGCGTTCGACGCGCCAGAGGGGGGCGTTTCGTTATCCGATGCGGCCATGGGCGTTCCTCGTGAATGCGTTGCAATCGTGGTCATGGCGTGGTCTCAGATGGTCGCGCCGTCGAGTTCGGCGATCATCTTCTGCATTTCCGCGCCGCCCGCCATCATGTCGAGCACTTCGTTCTTGCTGATCGTGTCCTTCGTATAGGTGCCGAGCGAGCGGCCGCGATTGAGCAGCGTGAACGAGTCGCCGATGGGATACGCGTGATGCACGTTGTGCGTGATGAAGATCACGGAGATACCTTTCGCGCGCGCCGCATGAATCAGCTTGAGCACGTTGAAGCTTTGCTTCACGCCGAGCGCGGCCGTGGGTTCGTCGAGAATCAGCACGCGCGCGCCGAAATGAATCGCGCGCGCGATGGCGAGGCACTGGCGCTCGCCGCCCGACATCGTGCCGATCGCCTGATGCGGGTCGCGCACGAGGATGCCCATTTCGGAGAGCTTGGTCTTGGCGATGCTTGCGCTCGCGTCGAGATCCATCACGTTGATGAAACCGAATAGCTTCTTCTGCGGCTCGCGGCCCATGAAGAAGTTGCGCGCGACCGAGAGCAGCGGCACGAGCGCGAGATCCTGATACACGGTGGCGATGCCGAGATCGAGCGCGTCTTTCGGCGACTCGAAATGCACCGGTTTGCCGTCGACGAAATACTGGCCCGTGGTGGGCGCGTGCACGCCCGCGAGCGTCTTGATGAGCGTGGACTTGCCCGCGCCGTTGTCGCCGAGCAGGCAATGCACCTCGCCGCGTTTGAGGCGTAGCGTCACGCCGTTGAGCGCGATGACTTTGCCGAAGTATTTGCTCACGTCTTCGAGCGCGAGGATCGTGTCGCCGGACGCGGAGGGCGCCGTGTTCGTGGTGTCGGACATGTCGGACTCCCGATTAAATGGTGGCGGTTACGACTGCGCGACGCGGCGGCGCACGTAGTGATTGAACAGCACGGCGATCAGCAGCATCATGCCGAGGAACACGCGGAACCAGTCCGAATCGATGTTCGTATAGGTGATGCCGATCTGCACCACGCCGAAGATCAGCGCGCCGAACGCCGCGCCGATCACGGAGCCGTAGCCGCCCGTGAGCAGCGTGCCGCCGATCACCGCGGCGATGATCGCCTCGAACTCCTTCTGCAAGCCGCGGTCCGCGGCGGCCGAGCCGATGTCGCACACCTGCAGCACGGCGAACAGGCACGAGCAGAACGCCGTCAGCATGAAGAGCGAGATCTTCACGCGCTTGACCGGCACGCCCACGTTCTTCGCGGCGTTCGAATCGCCGCCCACGGCGAGAATCCAGTTGCCGTAGCGCGTTTTCGCGAGCACGAATGCGCCGACCGCCACCAGCGCGAACCACCACAGGATCACCTTGGGTACGCCCGGCACGAGCGGCTGACCGTTGTCGAGCATCTTGCCGATGCCGAGATGCGCGAGCGCCACGAACAGGCCTTTGAACGCGGTGCCGTGGAAGAGCAGGTTCGTCACGTAGTCGGCCTTGGCGACGTCGCCCACGCCGGAGACGATCGTGCGGTCCGCGAACATGATCGAGAGCGCGAGCGTGAGGCCGCGCAGGATGAACAGGAACGCCAGCGTCACGATGAACGAGGGCAGGCGCGTGCGCATCACCAGATAGCCGTTGAGCGCGCCCAGCGCGATACAGCCCGCGAACGCGAACAGGATCGAAAGCGCGATCGGCCAGTGGAAGTACATGGTGGGAATGGCGACCATCATGCCCGCGAAGCCGATCATCGACCCGATCGACAGATCGAACTCGCCCGCGATCATCAGGAGGCACGCGCCAACGGCAAGGATGCCTAAATAAGCGGCGACCTGCGACCAGTTCATCACGCCGTCGAGATCGAACATGCCCGAGCCGCCCGCGCCGATCGCGAACACGGCGAACACCAGCACGGCGCCCGAAATGGCCGCGAATTCGGGGCGGCCGAGCAGATGGCCGAACCACGACTCGCGGCGCACGCGCTCGTCGCCGGGCGCGGCCGCGGCGGGCGTCGCGCTGGTTTGCGCTGCGCCCGGGTCCGGGTCCTGGGCGTGAGAATGCGCGTGAGAAGGAAGCGGTTTGCCGGCTACACCCATGACTATGTCTCCATGACCGGCGCGCGTGCTGCGCCCCGCTATGCGAGGCATGGCGCACACGAACCGGTGAATGACGCGCGGCGAAGCTGGCGAAAAGCGATGCTGCATCGGGCGATGCGAGCCTGCGCCGCGCGGGTCTGACGAGGAAAGGCGAACGGAATCAGCGGTACTGACCCGCGTACTTCACGACCTTGTCGAGGTTGTCCTTCGTGATGAAACCCGGGCCCGAGCGAATGTTCTTCGGCCCGTACGACGGTTGCAGGCCGTAGGTTTCGAGGCGCTGCTTGAACTTCGGATTCGCTTCGAGAATCTGGCGAATCTTCGCGGGATCGGTGGTGTGCTCCTTCTTCACGATCGCGAGCACGGCCACGGGAATGTAGCCCTGCAAATACGGCTGCTGATCGATCGCGAACTGGATCGTGCCCGCGCGAATCGCCTTGGCGATGTCGTCGGAGAAGTCGAACGTGCAGAAGTAGATCTTGCCCGCGAGGCCCATCTGCTGCACGGCCTTGAGCGTGGCCGCCGCCGGCACCGGACCGAGCGTGAGGATCGCGCCCGTGTTCGGATGATTGCGCAGGTAGGCGCTCACCTTCGACTGGATTTCGGTCGGGTCCTGGCCCGAGTCGATCGTCGAGGTCTTGTAGTTCACGCCGATGGCGTCGGCGAAACCGCGGCAGCGATCGAACGAAACCGTATTGGTCGCGATGTGGTTCACGCACAGGAACGACTTCACGCCCGCTGCCTTGGCCTTTTCGCCGGCCGCGTGGCCCGCCACGTATTCGGGCTGCCCAACGTGCATGATCGCGCCGAGCTGCGCGCTCTGCTCCTCCGTGCCCGAGTTGATCGTCACGAGCGGAATCTTCTTCTCCGTCACCTTGGCGATGGAGCTTTTCAGCACGTCGAAGTCGGCGATGGTGGTGATGACGCCGTCGTAGTTGCGCGCGGCGGCCTGTTCGATCAGGCGCGCCATGTCGGCGATGTCGCCGTTGGGCGGATTGCGATAGTCGGTCTCGACGTTGAAGTCCTCGTCGGCCTGCTTGATCGCGTTCTTGATGGTGTTCCACCAGGAGTCGGAATCCGGCGCGTGGCTGATCAGCACGAAATGCGCGTCGGCGGCGCGCGCCGGTTGTGCAGCCAGTCCGCCGAGTGCGCCCAGTCCCGCAGTCAGCGCGATTGCCGCGGCCAACTTGCGGAGCAGGGTCTTGCCCTTGCGTTGCGTCATTGTCTCCACCTTTCTCGGTCTGTCGTTCGTTCTTGGGATGAGCGTCGAAGCCGTGGGCAGTCGTGTCCTGCTGCGCTTGCCATCGCGCTCACGAACAAGAGTAGGACAACGGCGGCGCGCTTGCAATGAAAATTTCATGACGAATAAAAATGGAAAATCTGTTCCATTCATGAGCGGCGCTGCCTATAATCGGCTCGGTCGGCTTGCTTTGGAAGGCAGGCCCAGCAAGGGTTTGCGGCAGCGCGGCAAGCCCCGGAGAACAGCAGCCATGGCGGATGAAACGAGCGAAGCCCTCGCGGGCGTGGACGAATTGATGCAGCGCGTCGCGCAGGATTACGAGGCGCTGCCGCGGCAGTTGAAGAGCGTCGCGACCTATATCGAGCAGCACCGCGCGAGCGTGATGATGGACCGCACGAGCGATATCGCCGCGAGTTGCGGCGTGCATCCCTCGGCGGTGGTGCGCTTCGCGCAGCGCTTCGGCTTTTCGGGCTTTTCCGATCTGCAGGCGGTGTTCCGGCAGGCGTATGGCGCGCAGGGCAATTCGGCCACGAGCTATCAGCAGCGCATTCGCGAACTCATCAACACGAAAGAGGCGAGTCCCGACATGGGCGGCGCGGTCGCGCGCGAATTCATCGGCGCGTGCCGCAGCGGGCTCGACGAACTCGAGGCGGGGCTCGACGGCGCGCAATTCGACGCCGCCGTGCAGATGCTCGAAGCCGCCGACAACATCTACGTGATCGGCGTGCGCCGCTCGTTTCCGGTGGCGAGCTATATCGTCTACGCGCTCCAGCACACGCGCAAGCGCGTGCATCTCGTCTCCGGGCTCGGCGGCATGTACCACGAGCAGATTCGCAGCGTGAAGAAAGGCGACGTGGTGATCGCCATCAGCTTCGCGCCCTACGGCAAGGAAACGCAGTACTGCCTGCGCGTCGCCCAGGAACATCACGCCAAAACCATCGTGATCACCGACAGCCAGCTTTCGCCGCTCGCGCGCCACGCGAGCGCGCAGCTCTACGTGAAAGAGGGCAGCGCATTTGCGTTCCGCTCGCTCACGAGCACTTTCTGCCTGTGCCAGGCGCTCTTCATCGCGCTCGCGTACCGGCTCGAACTCAACGTGGAAGAATCGACCGACACTGGAGGATACGATGACTGAGGTTGCGGGCAAGGCGGCAGCGGGCGGGACGATCGACGTCGCGGTATTCGGCGCGGGGCGCATCGGGCGCATTCATGCGGCGAACCTCGCGCGCCAGCCTGGCGTGCGGCTCAAATACGTGGTCGACGTGAACCGCGAGGCGGCGGCCGCGCTCGCCGCGCAGCACGGCGCGCAAGTGGCCGATGTCGACGGCGCGTTCGGCGACGCGGCCATTGGCGCCACCGTGATCTGCTCCAGCACCGACACGCACGCCGAACTGATCATGAAAGCGGCGGCCGCGGGCAAGCACGTGTTCTGCGAGAAGCCCGTCGATCTCACGGTAGAACGCGCGCGCGCGTGCGCCGAAGCGGTCCAGCGCGCGGGCGTGGTGTGCATGATCGGCTTCCAGCGCCGTTACGACCCGACCTTCGCGGCGCTCAAGACGCGGCTCGACGCGGGCGAGATCGGCACGCCGGAAATGCTGATCGTGACGAGCCGCGATCCGGGCGCGCCGCCGGTCGAGTACATCAGGCACTCGGGCGGCATCTTCAAGGACATGCTGATCCACGACTTCGACATCTTCCGCTGGATTCTCGACGACGAAGCGCTCACCGTGCATGCCACGGGCAGTTGCCTCTCCGATCCCGCCATCGCCGAGGCGGGCGATATCGACTCGACGGCGGTGACGATCCGCACGAAACGCGGGCGCCTGTGCCAGATCAACACGGCGCGGCGCGCGGCCTACGGCTACGACCAGCGCTTCGAGGTTCTCGGCAGCGAGGGCATGCTGCAGGCGGGCAACGTGAAGCCCACCGAAGTGGTCGCGTGGTCGAAAACGGCGGTGGCGCAGGACGTGCCCGAGGCGTTCTTTCTCGAACGCTATCGCGCGGCCTATGCGCGCGAGATGGCGCATTTCCACGAGGTCGTCACGCAAGGCGTGCCCGTGCGCACCACGGTCGCCGACGGTCTGAAGGCGCTCGAACTCGCCGAAGCGGCGGCGCTCTCGTGGCGCGAAGGGCGCGTGGTGACGCTGGGCGCGTGAGGCCCGGGCGCGCTCATCGAGGCGCGCGGCGCCGACTGGCGCGTTCCCGCCCGCGCGCCACAACAACGACGAAGGAGACGAATCATGCAGACGATCGATCGCACGCGGCCGTTGCGCGTGGGGGTGGCCGGGCTCGGCCGGCTGGGGCGGCGCCACGCGCTCAATCTCGCGTATCGCGTGCCGGGCGCGACGCTCGCGGCGGCGTGCAGTCCGCTCGACGACGACCTCGCGTGGGCGCGCGAGGCGTTGCCCGCCGCAACGCTGTATGGCGATTACGCCGATCTCCTTGCCGATACGTCGCTCGACGCGCTGTGGCTCGTCACGCCGTCTTCGTTGCACGCGCAACAGATTCTCGCGGCGCTCGAAGCGGGCAAGCACGTGTTCTGCGAAAAGCCGCTCTCGCTCGACGTGGCCGAATGCGAGCGCGTGGTGAGCGTGGCGCGCGATCATGCGGACCGGCAGGTCACGATCGGCTTCATGCGGCGCTTCGATCCCAGTTATCAGGACGCGTTCGCCAAAGTGCGCGCGGGCGCCATCGGCAAGCCGTTTCTGGTGCGCTCGCAAACCAGCGATCTCAACGACCCCGATGGTTTTTTTCGTGCGCTTCGCGCCCACCTCGGGCGGCATCTTTCTCGACTGCACGGTGCACGATATCGACGTGGCGCGCTGGCTGCTCGGCAAGCCGCGCGCGACGCGCGTGTTCGCGGCGGGCGCGATCGCGCTGCACGAGGGCTTGCGTGAATTCGGCGACGTCGACAATGGCGTGGCCATCTGCGAATTCGAAGGCGGCAAGCTCGCGATGTTCTACGCGTCGCGCACGATGGCGCACGGCAACGATACGTCGAGCGAAGTGATCGGCACGGCGGGCGCGCTCACGATCGGGCGCTTGCCGCGCGCGAATCGCGTCGAGGTGTACGACGCCACCGGCGTGCGCAGCGAATGCACGCCGACCTTCTTCGATCGCTTCGAAGAGGCGTTTCTGGTCGAGGCGCAGGCGTTCGTCGCGGCGGTGCGGGCGCGCGAGGGCGGGAGCGGTGGCGCCGAAGGCCAGGGCGCGACGCTCGAAGACGCGCTGGAAGCGACGCGCATCGGCGAGGCGCTGCGGGCGTCGCTGCACACGGGCTCGGCGGTGTTGCTGTAGCGAAAGCGGTGGCGAACGACGGAGCGCGGGCCCGGGAAGCGCGCTTTCCGGCGGCGAGCGGGGATTGAGCTGAACTGCGGCGCCGAACCGAGGGGCTGAACCGAGGGGCTGAACCGAGGGGCTGAACTGCGGCGCTGAACCGCGGCCGCGCCTGCGGTAAAATCGCTGTTATCGCCTGCGCCGCCTGCTTCGTGCACGCGCGGCCGTCACGGCGGCTCACCGAAGGATCCAACCCCGATGCAAATTCAGGTTCACAAGGAAGTGGATGCGCGCGGGCTGAACTGCCCGCTGCCGATCCTGCGCGCCAAGAAGGCGCTCGCCGACATGGAAAGCGGCCAGATACTCAAGGTGCTCGCGACCGATCCCGGCTCGCAGCGCGATTTCGCCGCGTTCGCGAAACAGACCGGCAACGAGATCGTCGAAAGCACGCATGAAGACAAGGTATTCGTGTTTCTGATGCGCCGCCGCTGAACGTCGCCTCAAGCCATGAAAGGGCCCGCGTGACTCGCGGGCCCTTTTTTATTGCGTGTCCCGCTCGCTCAGATCGGCGCGTCGTGCGCCACGGGCCAGTACGCGCTGTCCGGCGTGCTGCGCGCGCCGAAGATCGCCTGACCGACGCGCACGACCGTGGCGCCTTCCTCGATGGCGATCTCGTAGTCGCCGGACATACCCATCGACAGTTCATCGAGCGTGATGCCCGCCGGCGCCTCGTTGCGCAAGCGCTCGCGCAATTCGCGCAGGCGTACGAAGCATTGGCGGACGCGCGCGCTGTCGGCGGACAGCATGGCGAGTGTCATGAGCCCGCGCACGCGCAGCGCCGGAAACGCGCTCAACGCGCGCAGAAAGGCCGCGACGTCGCCGGGCGCGAGACCGTATTTGCTGGCCTCGCCGGACGTGTTGACCTGCACGAACACGTCGAGTGCGCGGCCCTCGGTCTGCAGGCGGCGCTCCAGCGCCTCGGCTACGCGCAGGCTGTCCAGCGCCTGAAATTCCGCTGCGCACTGCGCGACGAGCTTCGCCTTGTTGGTCTGCAGATGCCCGATCACGGACCAGCGCAGATCGGTCAGATCGCCGAGCGCTTCCCACTTGCGATGCGCTTCCTGAGGCCGGTTTTCGCCCAGCATGCGGCAACCCGCGGCATAGGCGAGCCGCAAGCTCGCCTCGGGCTTCGTCTTGCTCACGGGCAAGAGCCGCACGTCGCGCGAGTCGCGACCCACGCGCGCGCACGCCGCCTCGATCCGGGCCTGAACCGTTGCGAGATTGCGGCGGAAGTCGTCGATCGATGCCGCCTGCGGCCAGCGGCCGTGCTGGTCGTGCCGCGTGACGGTGTTCGGGTGGGCGTTATCGGCGTTCATGAATCACTATCCTTGCGCGAAAGACACGCCGCTCGCGACGTGACCTCCGCCGGTCCGTGGCGTGCGGGCCGCTCCGGTGGCAGCGCGCGGCCCCGATTCGCAGCGGCCCGCACGCGCTCACTTGAGTGCCACCTTGGGGAAATCCACCGGCACGTCGAGCGCGACGTTGATGTAGTTGGTGAAGAGGTTCAGCGCGACGTGCGCCATGATTTCGACGATCTGCTGGTCGTCGAAGCCGGCTTCGCGCAGCGCGCTCACGTCGGTATCGGCGAGTTGCGCACGCTGTTCGACCACGGCGAGCGCGAACGTGAGCGCGGCGGCGGTGCGGGCATCGGCCGATGCGCCCACTTGCGCGGCCGCCATGTCGTCCGCCGTCGCGCCGGCTTTCTGGCCGAGCACCGTGTGGGCGGCCAGGCAGTACTCGCAGCGATTGCGGTTGGCAATGGCCACGGCGATCTGCTCGCCGAGCTTCGCGCCAAGCGTGCCCTGACCGAGCGCGCCGAACGCGGCCCACATGCTCTTGAGCGCGGCCGGCGAGTTCGCTACGGCTTTGAACATGTTGGGCGTCGTGCCAAAGGCCTGCTGGATCTGCGTGAGCACGGGCTGGCTGGCGGCGGGGGCGTGGTTGACTTCGAGAGAGACGCGGGACATATCGACGATCCTTGATGGTTAGGGTTCCGAAGCGACGGCAGGCAGCCGTCGGGAGACAGTATGCTGGCGTTAGTTGTATGATTGGGATCAATAAGTCCGATAAACATATCGATTCGTACCATGTCGACACCCGCTCCCCTCGATCGTCTGTCCGGTTTGCTCGAGCGCTTTCGCGTTCAGGCGCAGTTGCATTACTCGGGTACGCTGTGCGGACTGAGTCATTTCGACGCTGGCGAAGGCTACGGTTATCTGCATGTGCTGCGGCGCGGGCGCCTCGAAGTGAGTCATCCCGTCGCGAAAGACGGGCGCGGCGTGCCGGGTGCGCAGGGCGTGCCGAAGCGCATGCGTTTCGACGAGCCCGCGCTGCTGTTCTATCCTCGACCGTTCACGCATCGCTTTCACAACCCGCCTGCTGACGGCGCTGATTTCACCTGCGCGCGGCTGCTGTTCGACGGCGGCGCCGACAACCCGTTGGCGCGTGCGTTGCCGCCCGTGATCGCGTTGCCGCTCGCGCGCGTCGCCGGTCTCGAGCAGGCGCTGGAGCTGCTGTTCGCGGAAACCGAGCGCGTGCGTTGCGGGCAGCGCCTGCTCGCCGACCGCCTGTTCGAAGTTGTGGTGATCCAGTTGCTGCGCTGGCTGCTCGATCATCCGCACGAAGCGGGCGTGCAGCCCGGCCTCATCACCGGACTTTCGGAGCCGCGTCTCGCGCGTGCGCTCGTTGCCATGCACGACGGCCCCGGCCACGCGTGGACACTTGAACGCATGGCGGACTGCGCAGGCATGTCGCGCACCGCGTTCGCCAACACGTTCCGCGACATCGTCGGCCAGACACCCGCCGACTACCTCGCGGGCTGGCGCATCGCGCTCGCGCAAAGCCGCCTGCGCGAAGGCCGGCCCATCAAGCAGCTCGCCGAAGCGCTCGGCTATGCGAATCCTTCGGCGCTCTCGCGCGCGTTCGCGGCCAAGGTCGGCATGTCGCCGCGCGAGTGGCTCGCCAGTCAGGGCGATTGAACGCGATCGAGGGCGATAGAGCACGATCGAGCGCGAGCGCCTGCACGGCGCTCGCGCTCGCGGCGCCGTTACGCGACGGCCTTCAGCAACGCGCGCAACCGCTCGGTCTGTTCGGCGGAAAGCGGCTGGAGCGGCCGGCGCGGCGCGCCCACGTCATGCCCTTGCAGCTTGAGACCGGCCTTGACCGTGGTCGGCAGACCGCCCTTCAGGATGAAGTTCAGCACCGGCAACTGCTTGTAGAACAGCTCGCGCGCCTCGCTCAGCGCGCCCGCCTGGGTCGCGCGGTACAGCGCGAGCGTGAGGTCGGCGATCAGGCAGGGCGCGGCCGTGCACCAGCCCGTCGCGCCCGCGCAGAAGGCTTCGAGCGCGAGCGGATTGCTGCCGTTGTAGAACGGAATCTCGCCGTTCGAGAGTTCGCGCAATTGGTGCATGCGCTGAATGTCGCCCGTGCTTTCCTTGACCATGGTGACGTTGTCGATCTCGCGCACGAGCCGCGCGATGAACTGCGGACTCATGTCGATGCCGCTCGTGGCCGGGTTGTTGTAGACCATGATCGGCGTGCTGATCGCCTGGGCGATCGCGGCGTAGTGGTCGAAGATTTCCTGCTCGGAGAGCTTCCAGTACGAGATGGGCAGCACCATGACCGCGTCGGCGCCCGCTTGCTCCGCGAATTGCGCGCGGCGAACGGCATTGCGCGTGGTCAGATCGGAAATGCCGACCACCACTGGCACGCGTTTCGCCACGTGCCGGATCGAGGCTTCCGCGGCGGCGGTCCATTCGTCTTCGCTGAGATACGCGCTTTCGCCCGTGCTGCCGAGCGGGGCGATCGCGTGCACGCCGTCGGCGATCAGGCGGTCGATGCCGGCGCGCAGCGCGGGCAGGTCGAGCGAGTCGTCGGCGTTGAAGGGGGTGATCGGGTAGGCGATGATGCCTGCGAACTGGGGTTGCGACATGGCGGTTCCGGGTAAATTGAACGGGTTAGGCATGCTACGTTTCTGGATTGAAATTAATCGAGGCAATCGGGGTGGCGGCGCAGCGCGCGGCGCGCGTAGTAGTCGAACGTGACGGCGTGGCGCTTGGCCGTGGAAGTCCAGTCGTGCGCTTCGTTCGCGAGCGCGGGAGGGATCGGCTGGATCGTGCCAGCCTGCATCGCCGTCAATTGCAGTTGCGCGGCGCGTTCCATCAGCAGCGCGAGCAGGCACGCTTCCTCGACGGTCTTGCCCGTGACGAGCATGCCGTGGTGCGCGAGCAGAATCGCGCGCTTGTCGCCGAGCGCCGTGGAGATGATCTCGCCTTCTTCGTTGCCCACCGGAATGCCGGGCCACTTCTCCAGGAACGCGCAGTCGTCGTAGAGCGGAGTCATGTCCATATGGGAGACCACGAGCGGCACTTCGAGCATCGAGAGCGCGGAAACATGCAGCGGATGTGTGTGGATGATGCAGTTGACCTCGGGCCGCGCGCGATACACCCACGTATGGAAGCGGTTCGCCGGGTTCGGCATGCCCTTGCCGTCGAGCAGCTTGAGGTCGTGATCGACGCGCAGCAGATTGCCGTGCGTGATCTCGTCGAAGCCACGCCCGAACGGCTGCGTGTAGAACGTGTCGCGGTCTTCGGTGCGGCAGGTGATCTGCCCGGCCAGCCCCGAGTCGTGACCCCCATCGAATAGAATCCGGCAGGTGAGCGCCAGCTTCTGGCGCGGCGTCCAGGTCTGTTCGTGAAGCTGCTGGTTCATCTGTTGCGTGGATCGGGCGACGATCTCGGACTTCGTGAGGTGTAGCGTGTCGGCCATGACGAGCCTCCTTGCGGATAGTCAATCGGAGTGATGTCCTGCCGGACAAGGCAGGTAACGTTGTGTAGTATATGACACGTTGTGTCATTTCGTATCGATTCGGTTCGAGAAAAATCCGGGAAAATTTGGGGAAAGAGCGGTGCTCGCAATTCGTTTGAAAATGCTGCGCAAGCAGATCGGCCTGAGCCTGCAGGAACTCGCGGACCGCGCGGAGCTGACCAAGAGCTACTTGTCGAAGGTCGAGCGGGGCTTGAACACGCCGTCCATTGCCACGGCGATGAAGATCGCCGGCGCGCTCAACGTGGACGTGAACCAGTTGTTTTCGGTCGCCCAGGGCGAGGAGCCGGTCGCGGTGGTGCGCGTGGCGGACCGCGTGACGGTGGGCGAGGAAGGCGACGGCAGCCAGCCGAAATACGAGATCCTCTCGCCGCGCGGCGCGCACGCGGGGCTCGTGCCGTTCATGATCACGCCGCCCGCGGAGTTCGCGGCTTCGGAGTTCAAGGAGCACGAGGGCGAGGAGTTTCTGTTCGTGCATCGCGGCAAGGTCGAGATCGACTTTGCCGACCACAAGGTGACGCTGGCCGTGGGCGACTCGGTGCACTTCAACGCGCGCATTCCGCATCGCATCCGCTCGGTGGGCGCGCAGCAGGCCGAAGTGCTGCTGGTCGTGGGCCCCGACAAGACCGTGATGTCGAAGCACGATTGAACGTGCGCGGCCGCTGTCATTGCCGCGCGGTCATTTTCCGATCGTAAAAGGAGCGACAACCATGTCCGTCGTGCTGATTGTCGGGGCCGGTCCCACGGGTTTGACGCTCGCCTGCGAGCTGGCCGTGCGGGGCGTGGCGTTTCGCCTGATCGACGCCGCCGCGGGCCCGTTCGCCGGGTCGCGCGCGAAGGGCGTGCAACCGCGCACGCTCGAGGTGTTCGACCGGCTGGGGTGCGTCGAGGAGATCGTCGCGGGCGGTTTGATCGGCTTGCCGTTTCGCCAGCACGGCGCGAATGGCGAATTCCGCGATGTGCCGCGCCCCGTGCCGGAAAGCCGCCCCGACGTGCCGTGGCCCGCGCCGGTGCTGATCCCGCAGTGGCGCACGGAGGCCGCGTTGCGCGCGCGCCTGGAAGCGCTGGGCGGCGAGGTCGAATACGGCACGGCGCTCGTCGATGCCGCGGAGAACGGGCACGTCGTGCGCGCACGGCTGCGGCGCGCGGACACCATCGACGAAATCGAGGCCACCTGGCTCGTGGGCTGCGACGGCGGCCGCAGCACCGTGCGGCGTTTGGCCGGGCTCGGTTTTCTCGGCGAAACGCACGAGGACATGCGCATGCTGGTGGGCGACCTGCAAGTCGAGGGCATCGACCGTGAGCATTGGCACGTGTGGCGCCCCGAGGGCGGCGGTTTTCTGGCGATGGCGCCGCTCGCGGGCAGCGAGGCGTTTCAGGTGCAGATCGGCATTGGGCCGAACGCGCCGCTCGATTCTGCCGAGGCGCCCACGCTGGCGAGTTTCCAGCCGCTGGTGGAGCGCTACACGGGCCGCAGCGACATCCGCCTCTCGCAGCCCACGTGGACTTCGCTGTGGCGCGCGAACGTGCGCATGGTCGAGCGTTACCGCGCCGGGCGTCTGCTCGTGGCGGGGGACGCGGCGCACGTGCACACGCCTGCCGGCGGGCAGGGCATGAACACCGGCATTCAGGACGCGTTCAATCTCGGCTGGAAGCTCGCGGCGGTCGAGCGGGGCGCGCCGGCCGCGCTGCTCGACAGCTACGAGGCCGAGCGCTTGCCGGTCGCGCGCGAGGTGCTCGATCTCTCGACGCGGCTGGTCGCCACGACGCTCTCGCCGAAAACCGAAGGCCTCGTCGCGCGCAGCGAGGACACCACGCAACTGGGCATCCGCTATCGCGAGTCGCCGCTCTCGCATGAGCGCCGCGCCGCGCCCGCAGGCGCGTTGCGCGCGGGCGATCGCGCGCCGGACGCGACCGCGCTGCTCGATCGCGCGGGCCGCTCATGGCGGCTGTTCGACCTGCTGCGCGGGCCGTACGCGACGCTGCTGGCGTTTGGCGCGGGCTGGGAGGCGCTGCTCGACGCCGGGCTTGCGGCAGCCAGCGGGAGCGCGGGGGGCGTACACGCGCTGCGCGTGCTGGCGGCGGGCGAGTCGACCGAGGAAGGCGGGCTGCGCACGCTCGTGGATTCGCGCGGCCATGCGGGCGCGGCCTGGCTGGCGCGCAAGGGCGAGGGCGAGGGCGCGCTGTTCGCCATCCGCCCGGATGGCGTGATCGGTTTTGCCACCGACCACCGCCGCGACGCCGAAGCGTTGATCACGTGGTTACGCCAGGCCGGTTTGGCGCACTAACGCCCGGAAACGTGCCGCCAAGAAAAAAGCCCGCGAGAACGCGGGCTTTTTCATCGGCAAGCGACAACTAAAAATTTAGCCTTCGAGCACCGGATTGCGCGTGCGCAGATACTCGCCGAACTCGCCCGCCACTTCCGGGTGGCGCAGCGCGAATTCCACGGTCGCCTTGAGGTAACCGAGCTTGCTGCCGCAGTCGAAACGCGTGCCGTGATACTTGTAGGCGAGCACCTGCTCGTCGGCGAGCAGCGACTGGATCGCGTCCGTGAGTTGCAGTTCGCCGCCCGCGCCGGGCTTGATCGAACGCAGGTGATCGAAAATGCGCGGCTTGAGCACGTAACGGCCCACCACACCGAGATTCGACGGCGCGACTTCAGGTGCCGGCTTTTCGACGATGCCCGAGAGCTTGACGATCGAGTCTTCCCATTCCTTGCCGTCGACGATGCCGTACGAGCGCGTTTCCGAGGGCGGGATTTCTTCCACGCCGAGCACCGAGCTGTGATAGTGGTCGAACACCTCGACCATCTGCTGCATGACGGGCGGCGTGCCGTAGAGCAAGTCGTCCGCGAGAATCACGGCGAACGGGTTGTCGCCCACGAGCTTTTCCGCGCACAGCACGGCGTGACCCAGACCGAGCGCTTCGGGCTGGCGCACGTAGAAGCAGTCCACGTTGTTCGGCTTGATGTTGCGCACCAGTTCGAGCAGCTTGGCCTTGCCGCGCGCTTCCAGTTCGGCTTCGATCTCGTACGACTTGTCGAAATGGTCCTCGATCGCGCGCTTGCTGCGGCCCGTCACGAAGATCATTTCGGTGATGCCAGCGGCCACGGCTTCTTCGACGGCGTACTGGATCAGCGGCTTGTCGACGACAGGCAGCATTTCCTTCGGGCTCGCTTTCGTGGCCGGAAGGAAGCGCGTGCCGAGACCCGCCACCGGAAATACCGCTTTTGTCACTTTTAGCATGTCTTTAGTCCCTGTCCTGGTGCTTACGTGACGCCGCTCTCACGGCGCCACACGCTACAGCCTCATTTACCGAATGGCGTCTTCAGGCCGGCAGCCGCGCGAGTTGCGCGGTCAGCTTCTCCAGCGTCGCCTGGTATTCTGCCAGTCTTTTCTGCTCTTGCTCAACGACTGCGGGCGGTGCCTTGGCGACGAAGCTCTCGTTGCCCAGCTTCGCATTGCACTTCGTCACCTCGTTGCCGAGTCGTGCGATTTCCCTGGACAGGCGCTCGCGTTCGGCGGCAACGTCGATTTCCACCTTGAGCACGAGCTTGTCCGTACCCACGATAGCAACTGGCGCGCCCGCCGACGCGGCGTCGAGCGTGGCTTCGTCGGCGATGATCTGCACTTCCGAAAGTCGCGCCAGCGCCTGCGCATACGGCGCGAAGCTCGCGAGACGTTCGGCGTTGCCCGTGACCAGCAGCGGCACCTTGGTCGCGGGCGACAGGTTCATTTCGCCACGCAGGTTGCGGCACGCGTCGATCACGGCCTTCAGGTCGGCGGCCCATTGCTCCGCGGACTCGTCGATCTTCTTCTGCTCGGCCTGCGGATAACGCTGCGTCATGATCGACGCTTCGCCTTCCGCCTTGTCTGCCGGGTACGCGTCGGTGAGCGGCGCGACCTTCTGCCAGAGCGCTTCGGTGATGAACGGAATCACCGGATGCGCGAGTCGCAGCACCGTTTCCAGCACGCGCAGCAGCGTGCGGCGCGTCGCGCGTTGCTGTTCGGGCGTACCCGTCTGGATCTGTACCTTCGCCAGTTCCAGATACCAGTCACAGTATTCGTCCCAGACGAACTTGTATAGGGCATTCGCCACATTGTCGAAGCGATAGTCGGCGAAGCCCTTCGCGACTTCGGCTTCCACGCGCTGCAGGAGCGAGACGATCCAGCGGTCGGCTTGCGAGAAGTCCGTGTAGCCGCCCGGGCCGCAGTCGCCGGGTTGGCAGTCGCCCGGCTTGCCGAAGCCGCAGTCGTGGCCTTCGCAGTTCATCAGCACGAAACGCGTGGCGTTCCAGAGCTTGTTGCAGAAGTTGCGATAGCCTTCGCAGCGCGCGAGGTCGAAATTGATGTTGCGGCCGAGCGTGGCCATGGAGGCCATCGTGAAGCGCAGCGCGTCGGTGCCGAACGCGGGAATGCCGTCCGGGAATTCCTTGCGCGTCTTCTTCTCGATGGTGGCCGCCTGCTTCGGGTTCATGAGACCCGTGGTGCGCTTGGCGACCAGCGTTTCGAGGTCGATGCCGTCGACGATATCGATCGGGTCGAGCGTGTTGCCCTTGCTCTTCGACATCTTCTGGCCCTCGGCGTCGCGCACGAGACCGTGCATGTACACCGTTTCGAACGGCACCTTGCCCGTGAAGTGCGTGGTCATCATGACCATGCGCGCGACCCAGAAGAAGATGATGTCGAAGCCGCTCACGAGCACCGAAGAGGGCAGGAAGTGCTTCAGTTCCGGCGTTTCCTCCGGCCAGCCGAGCGACGAGAAGGGCACGAGCGCCGACGAGAACCACGTGTCGAGCACGTCCTCGTCGCGCTTGAGCGCGCCCGTGTAACCGGCCGCCGCGGCCTTGGCGCGCGCGTCTTCCTCGTTCTTCGCGACGAAGATTTCGCCGTTGTCGCCGTACCACGCGGGAATCTGGTGACCCCACCAGAGCTGCCGCGAGATGCACCAGTCCTGGATGTTTTCGAGCCACTGGTAATACGTGGTGGTCCAGTTTTCCGGCACGAACTTGATCTGGCCGTTGCGCACCACGTCGAGCGCCGTTTCCGTGATCGACTTGCCCGGGTTGAACGTGCCCTCCGGCGCCGGCTTGCTCATGGCGACAAACCACTGGTCGGTCAGCATCGGCTCGATCACGACGCCCGTGCGGTCGCCGCGCGGCACCATCAGCTTGTGCGGCTGCACCGAGTCGAGCAGGCCGAGCGCCTCGAAGTCGGCGACCACCTGCTTGCGCGCCTCGAAGCGGTCGAGCCCGCGATACTTCTCGGGCGCGTTCGCGTTGATCTTCGCGTCGAGCGTGAGGATCTCGATCATCGGCAGGCTGTGACGCAGGCCCACCTGATAGTCGTTGAAGTCGTGCGCGGGCGTGACCTTCACCACGCCGGTGCCGAACTCGCGGTCCACGTAGTCGTCGGCGATGATGGGGATCTCGCGCTCCGTGAGCGGCAGCTTGACCATCTTGCCGATGAGGTGCGCGTAGCGTTCGTCTTCCGGGTGCACCATCACGGCGGTGTCGCCGAGCATGGTCTCGGGGCGCGTGGTCGCGACCGTGAGATGGCCGGAGCCGTCGGCCAGTGGATAGCGCAGGTGCCACAGATTGCCGCTTTCTTCCTCGCTGACCACTTCGAGGTCGGAGACGGCCGTGAGCAGCACCGGGTCCCAGTTCACGAGGCGCTTGCCGCGATAGATCAGGCCCTGTTCGTAGAGGCGCACGAACACGTCGCGCACGGCGGCCGACATCTTGTCGTCCATCGTGAAGTACTCGCGCGACCAGTCGATCGACGCGCCCAGACGGCGCACCTGACCCGTGATGGTCGAGCCCGACTTCTGCTTCCATTCCCACACGCGTTCGACGAACTTCTCGCGGCCGAGGTCGTGGCGCGAGATCTTCTGCGCGTCGAGCTGGCGTTCGACCACGATCTGCGTGGCGATGCCCGCGTGGTCGGTGCCCGGCACCCACAGCGTGTTCTCGCCGAGCATGCGGTGATAGCGCGTGAGGCCGTCCATGATCGTCTGGTTGAACGCGTGCCCCATGTGCAGCGTGCCGGTGACGTTGGGCGGCGGCAACTGGATCGAGAAGTTCTTGCTGCCGGGCTCGAAGGTCGGCGCGGCGTAGCCACGACGCTCCCACTCGGGGCCCCATTGGGCCTCGATCGTCTGGGGCTCGAAGCTTTTCGCTAGCGTGCTGTCGCTCATGGGTGGAATCTGCCGAAAAAAGATGCGTGAAACGTTCGATTATAAGGGCAAGCGCTTGCCGCGCCGACGCGCCGCCGGGTACGGCGCGCACAAGACCGGCGTGGGCGACCGGCGTGGGCGGCCGCACTTATAATGGCGGTCTGCCATTCATCGGCGCGTTCGCGCGGTTCGCCTGATGCCGCCCGTCGCGGCGGAGCGCGCCGCGTAACGCCAGCGCCACGTCCCTTTTTTCGCCCCATGCCCGAACTGCTCGCGAATCTGAACCCCGAACAACACGCCGCCGTGACTTTGCCCAACGAGCCGGCGCTCATCCTGGCGGGGGCGGGCAGCGGCAAGACGCGCGTGCTCATCACGCGCATCGCCTGGCTGATCCAGCAGGGTCTCGCCTCGCCCATGACGATCCTCGCCGTGACCTTCACGAACAAGGCCGCGCGCGAAATGATGAGCCGTCTGCAAGCCATGATGCCGATCGACACGCGCGGCATGTGGATCGGCACCTTCCACGGGCTCTGCAACCGCATGCTACGCGCGCATTACCGCGACGCGGGACTGCCGCAGACCTTCCAGATTCTCGATACGGCCGACCAGCTTTCGGCCATCAAGCGTCTGATGAAGGGCCTGAACATCGACGACGAAAAATATCCGCCGAAGAACCTGCAGTACTTCATCAATAACGCGAAGGAGCAGGGCCTGCGGCCGAAAGACGTCGACGTGACCGACGACTTCAACCGCAAGTTCGTCGAGCTGTACGAAGCCTACGACCAGCAATGCCAGCGCGAAGGCGTGGTCGATTTCGCCGAGCTGCTGCTGCGCTGCTACGAACTGCTCGCCTACAACGCGCCGCTGCGCGCGCACTATCAGGCGCGCTTTCGCGACATCCTCGTGGACGAGTTCCAGGACACCAACAAGCTCCAGTACGCGTGGCTCAAGCTGCTCGCGGGGCCGGGCAACGCGATCTTCGCGGTGGGCGACGACGACCAGTCGATCTACGCGTTCCGCGGCGCGAACGTGGGCAACATGCGCGACTTCGAGAACGAGTTCCGCGTGAAGCACATGATCAAGCTCGAACAGAATTACCGCTCGCACGGCCATATTCTCGATGCGGCGAATCATCTGATCGCGCACAACTCGCGGCGTCTCGGCAAGAACCTGCGCACGGACGCGGGCCACGGCGAGCCCGTGCGCGTGTACGAATCGGCGACGGATTCGCAGGAGGCGGGCTGGATCGTCGAAGAAATTCGCGCGCTCATCAACCAGGGCCTGGCGCGCAACGAGATCGCCATTCTCTACCGCAGCAACGCGCAGTCGCGCACGATCGAACACACGCTCGTGAACGCGGGCGTGCCGTACAAGGTGTACGGCGGCCTGCGCTTCTTCGAGCGCCAGGAGGTGAAGCATGCGCTCGCGTATCTGCGCCTCATCGACAATCCCAACGACGACACGGCGTTCGCGCGCGTGGTGAATTTCCCCACCCGCGGCATTGGCGCGCGCTCGATCGAGCAACTGGCCGACGCGGCGCGGCTCTACAACTGTTCGATGGCCGCGGCCATTCCCTACGTCACGGGCAAGGCCGGTTCGAGTCTCGGCTCGTTCGCGAATCTCGTCGCGAAGATGCGCGCGGAAACCGCGCAGATGAGCCTGCCCGAAGCCGTCGAATACACGGTGCGCACGAGCGGTCTCGCGGAGTTCTATCAGACCGAGCGCGAAGGCCAGGACCGGCTGGAAAACTTGCAGGAACTCGTGAACGCGGCCACGGCGTTCGTGAGCGAAGCGGGCTACGGGCTCGACACGCCCGCGCGCTCGATTCCGCTGCGGCCGGGCGCGAGCGCGCTGCCCGAGATCGTTTCGCAGGACGGCGAGATCGAAGTGCTCGACGCGGCCGAGATCACCGACCCGGCGCAGAACCCCGACTTCATGACGCCGCTCGCGGGCTTCCTCTCGCACGCGTCGCTGGAAGCCGGCGACAACCAGGCGCAGGCGGGCCAGGACGCCGTGCAACTGATGACCGTGCACGCGGCGAAGGGCCTCGAATTCACGGCGGTGTTCATCACCGGTCTCGAGGAAGGCCTGTTCCCGCACGAGAACAGCGCGATGGAAGCCGACGGTCTCGAGGAAGAGCGCCGCCTGATGTACGTGGCGATCACGCGCGCGAAGGAGCGGCTCTATATCTCGTTCGCGCAAAGCCGCCTGCTGCACGGCCAGACGCGCTACAACGTGCGCTCGCGCTTCTTCGACGAACTGCCGCAGGAGTCGCTCAAGTGGCTCACGCCCAAGGTCGAGGCGGGCGCGCGCTGGGGCGGCCGGGCGGACAACGCCGGCTGGGGCCGCGACTGGTTCGGCCGCGGCGGCAACGGTGGCAATGGCGGCGGCGGCGGTGGAAGCGGCGGCTCGCGCGACCGCGACGCCTATATCGCCGACAAGACCCCGGCGCCCGCCTTCGCGAACGCGCAGCGCGCCGCCGAAACGGGCTTCCGCGTGGGCCAGGGCGTGTTCCACACGAAGTTCGGCGAGGGCACGATCACGGCGCTGGAAGGCAGCGGCACCGACGCCAAGGCGCAGGTCCGCTTCAAGCGCCACGGCGAAAAGTGGCTCGCGCTCGCGGTCGCCAAGCTGCAAGCCGTTGAATAACCCCGCACCTTTTTCTCGACGATGACTCTTTCGACTCAAGCGGGCGGCGCGGCCGTTCGGCCGCTCGGCGTGCTCGCCGCGCTGCCGCAGGAACTCGGCGACCTGATCGCGGCCATGCAGGCCGAATCGGGCGTGGTCACGCGCACCTTCGGGCGCCGCGACTATCACCTCGGCACGGTACACGGCGCGCCGTGCGTCGTGACGCTCGCGCGCGTGGGCAAGGTCGCGGCGGCCGCCACGGCGAGCGCGCTGATCCATGCCTTCGACGTGCAGGCCATCGTGTTCACGGGCGTGGCGGGCGGCGTGGGCGAAAACGTGCATGTGGGCGACGTGGTGGTGGGCGAGACGCTGCTCCAGCACGACATGAACTGCGAGCCGATTTTCCCGCGTCACGAGATTCCGCTGCTCGGGCGCGCGCGCTTCGACGCCGACCGCGCGCTCGCGCAGGCGCTGGCCACCGCCGCCGAACGCTTCGTCGCCGAGGAGGGCGCCGCGCTCGCCGCGCAATTCGGCGGTGCGCTGCCGCGTCTCGCGAGCGTCGCGCCGCGGGTGCACCGCGGGCTCGTGATCAGCGGCGACCAGTTCGTCGCGAGCGCGGCGGCCGTGGGTGTGCTGCGCGCGCTGCTGCCGGACGCGCTGGCCGTGGAAATGGAGGGCGCCGCGATCGCCCAGGTCTGCTACGAGTACGGCGTGCCCTGCGCGATCGTGCGCACGATCTCCGATACCGCCGACGAACACGCGAGCGCCTCGTTCTCGTCGTTCCTCACCGATATCGCGGGCACCTACTCGACGGGGATTCTCAAGCGCTTTCTGGCGTCGTACCGTTGAGCGGCTGGTGTGTGCTGGCGTCTGCCGGCGTTGCCCGCGCGGCGCTCCATCGCGCGGGTTAACAATGACTGTGAATTTATTTATGTCTCAAGTAATCTGGTCTGTGCCGGGTTGCCATCGACGTTGAATCGACACTGAATTCACGGTCGGCGGCGGCACGGTGTTCTGCGAACCGTCACCCTTTTTCGCGCCGCGCCGCCCCATGTCCGAAGCCCGCTCCATTCCCGCGCGCACGACGCGCGCCGTGCTGCTCGTCTGCGGCATTTCCGTCCTGTTCGAAGGTTACGACGTCGGCAGTATCGGCGCGGTGCTGCCCGCGCTCGCCGCCGACCGCCACTGGCTGCTCACGCCCATGCAACTCGGCGCGCTCGGCAGTTACGCGCTCGCGGGCATGTTTCTCGGCGGCCTGATCGTCGGCACGCTCGGCGATCTGCTCGGGCGGCGGCGCATGCTGCTCGGCTGCGTGGCGCTGTTTTCGCTGACGATGGCGGGTGCCGCGCTCGCGCCCACGCCGTTCTGGTTCGGCCTGTGCCGCCTGCTCGGCGGCGTGGGGCTCGGCGGCGTGATTCCGGTTGCCGCGGCGCTCACCATTGAATATTCGCCCGAGGCGCGGCGCAGTTTCAACTACGGGATGATGTACTCGGGCTACTCGCTCGGCATTCTGTGCGCGGCGCTCGTGGCGATGGCGCTCTTGCCCGCGTGGGGCTGGCGCGGCGTGATGGCCGTGGGCGCGTTGCCGGTGCTCGCACTGTGGCCGATGGCGCGCGCGCTGCCCGAATCGCTCGACTATCTGGTGGCGGGCGGCCGCATGACCGAAGCGCAAACGCTGGCGGCGCGGCTCGGTATCACCGGCGCGCTCGTGCCGCGCGCGGGCGCGGCGGCGCACGAGCGCGCGAGCCTGCGCGAAGTGGTCGCGGCGATCTTCGCGAAGCGGCGCCTGCGCGCGACCGTGTGTTTCTGGATCGCGCTCTTTTGCGGCATGTTGCTCGTCTACGGCCTCAACACCTGGCTGCCGATGATCATGCGCAAGAAGGGCTACGACCTCGGTTCGAGTCTCGCGTTCCTGTTCGTGTTCAGCTTGACCTCGGCGTTCGGCGGCGTGGTGCTCGGCAAGATCGCCGACCGCTTCGGCGTGCGCGCGACGGTCGCGCTCGCCTATGCCGTGGGCGCGCTCGGCATCGCCGCGCTGATGACGAAGAATCCGCTCGTGGTGAGCTATCTGCTGGTGGCGCTCGCGGGTATCGGCAGTATTTCGGCCTCGCTGATTCTCACGGGCCACCTCACGCATTTCTACCCGGCGCACGCGCGCGGCGCGGCCACGGGCTGGGCGCTCAGCTTCGCGCGGTTCGGGGCGATGTGCGGCCCGCTGCTGGGCGGCTATATCGCGAGCATCGGCGCGGATCTCGCGTGGAACTTCATGGCGTTCGCGGCCACGGCGCTGGTGGCCGCGCTGGCGGTGGCGGCGCTGCCGTCGCGCGCGCCCGTCGACGAAATCGATGCCGAAGCGCACGGCGCTTCGCGAGCCGTGGGCGGTGCGCCGGCTTCCTGAGTTTTTCCGGGCGACGGCGCGCGCGGTTCGCCGCCGCGCGCGCAATTAGGCGCCGTTCTGCGCCGCCACCGCCTCGCGAATCTGCTCCAGCGCCGCCGCGTCTTCGATAGTCGGCAGGTCGCCGGGTTCGCGGCCTTCCGCGAGTGCCGCGATCGCGCGGCGCAACAGCTTGCCCGAGCGCGTCTTGGGCAGCATCGAAACGAAATGCACGCGCGCGGGCCGGCCGATCGCGCCCAGTTGCCGGTCGACGGTGGCCGTGAGTTCGGCCGCGAGTTGGGTGGCCGCGCGCGGGCTCCCGGCCGCACCGGCGTCGCGCAACACGACGAACGCATAGGCCGCCTGACCCTTCACCGCGTCGTTCACGCCCACCACGGCCACTTCCGCGACCGCCGCGTGCGACGAGATCGCTTCTTCGATCTCGCGCGTGCCGAGCCGGTGGCCCGCGACGTTGATGACGTCGTCGGTGCGGCCGAGGATCGTCACGTAGCCTTCGGCGTCCTGCACGCCCCAGTCGAACGTCGAATAGACCTGCTGGCCGGGCACGCTTTCCCAATACGTTTTGACGAAGCGCGCGTCGTCGCCCCAAACCGTCTGCATGCAGCCCGGCGGCAGCGGATAGCCGAGCGTGATGACGCCTTTTTCGCCGCTCGCGCAGGGCTCGCCCGTGTGCTCGTTGCGCAGCACGAGGTCGTAGCCGTAGCAGGGCACGCCGGGCGAGCCGAGCTTTTGCGGCAGCTTGTCCACGCCGCCCTGGATCGCGAGCATCGGCCAGCCGGTTTCCGTCTGCCAGTAATTGTCGACGACGGGTTTGCCGAGCGCGTCCGAGATCCACACGGCCGTGGGTTCGTCGAGCGGCTCGCCCGCGAGAAATAGCGTGCGCAGGCTCGACAGATCGGCGGCGCGCAGCAGCGCCGGGTCCTGCTTCTTGAGCACGCGAATGGCCGTGGGCGCCGTGAACATCAGGTTGATGCGATGCTGCTCGACGAGGCGCCACCACACGCCGCCGTCGGGGCGGATCGGCGTGCCTTCGTACATCACGGTGGTCATGCCCGCGAGCAGCGGCGCATAGATGATGTAGCTGTGCCCGACCACCCAGCCGATATCGGACGCCGTGAACAGGGTGTCGCCGGCGCGGCCTTCGAAGATGTATTCCATCGAAGCGGCGAGCGCCACCGCGTAGCCGCCCACGTCGCGCTGCACGCCCTTGGGCTTGCCCGTCGTGCCCGAGGTGTAGAGCACGTAGGACGGCGCGTTCGATTCGAGCCACTCGCAGGGAATGTGCGCGTCGTAATGTTGCTCGCGCAACGGTTCGTAGTCGACCAGATAGGGCGCGTTGAGCCGCTCGGGCGCGAGCTGGCGGTCGATCAGCAGCACGTGCGGCGTCTGATGCTGCGCGCGCGCCATGGCTTCGTCCACGAGCGGCGTGTAGTCGATCACGCGGCCGCCGCGCGCGCCCGCGTCGGCGGTCACGATCAGCGCGGGCTTCGCGTCGTCGATACGGGCGGCGAGGCTCGGCGCCGCGAAGCCGCCGAACACGACCGAGTGGATCGCGCCGAGGCGCGCGCTCGCGAGCATCGCGAACACGGCTTCGGGAATCATCGGCAGATAGATCAGCACGCGGTCGCCGCGCTGCACGCCGAGCGAGCGCATTACGGCCGCCATGCGGTTCACCTCGGCGTGCAGGTCCGCGTAGGTGTAGCGCCGCTCGATGCCGGTTTCCGTCGATACGTAGACCAGCGCGTTCTGCTGCGCGCGCGCGGCCAGATGGCGATCCACGGCGTTGAAGCACAGATTGGTGCGTCCGCCCGAAAACCAGCGCGCGAACGGCGGATTCGAGCGGTCGAGCACGCTCTCGAACGGCGTTTCCCAGTGGATGCGCGCGGCCTCGCGGCGCCAGAAGTCTGTGGGATTCGCGATCGACTCGCGATGAAAGTCGCGGTAGGACATGACGGGCTTCCTCTCGGTCGGGGGCCGCGCGGGCGGTCGTTGCGCGGCGCGATCTGACGCCGGATTTCGAGGATAGTGCAGCGCAGCGCGCGCGGGCAACGCGGGTTGTCCACTACGGGCGCCGGGCGCGGCCGGCGCGGCGGGATCAGGCGGGCGAGCCGGTCGAGCCGGTACGGGCGGCGCCGGCGGGCACGGGCGCCAGCGGCTCGATGCGCCAGCGCTGGAGCCAGTGACGCGCGGTATCGACGGCCTGATCGAGCCGGCCCTCGACCGCCACGGAGAGCCGCGCGCCGAAATGATCGTTACGCTGCGGCTGGATGCCGATCAGCACGAGGTCGCGCGGCACCTGCCCCGAGAGTTGCGCACACGCGAGCGCGTCGGCGAAACCCATGCCGGGGCGCTTCGGCAGGTGCACGTAGAGCCGCTCGGCGGCGGCGTCGCCCGTGAAGACGCGCAGCGTGCCCGGTGGGTCGCCCATTTCGACGGCGCTCAGCACCAGCATGCGCTGCGTGGCCTGCAGCAGCGGCACGAGCGCGCGCCCGCGCGTGCCGCCTTCGACGAATTCGACCTGCTGCGGAAAGCGCCAGCGCGCCTGCAGACGCGCGAGCGCCCGCATGCCCGCGCCCGCGTCGCCCCATTGCGCGTTGCCGAGCCCCAGCACCACGACGCGCTCCGCCGGGTCCGCCGGACGGCGCGCAAAGCCGGCTAACGTCTGACGGACGAAGTCGCGCGCCGAGCTAGGGAGGCGGCTGGAATGAGCGAATCGAAAGGTACGGGAGATCACGGCGTTCAACAACAAATCATTGGAATAAGAATATTCCTAGACATGCGCGCGCGTTGATTTGAGCGATATCAATTGAGATGCGATTGAGCGAGTTTAGGCCATGAGCTTTGCATGAGTGGTGATTCGGCTGTCGGTGCATTGTCCGATGGGCCTGACAAATGCGCCTTTTGCGCCTCCAGCAGCGTCGCGCGCAGGTGTCAGGCCAGGTGTCGCGCATCAAACGCAAAGGCCAGACATCGCTGCCTGGCCTTTGCGCTTTTCTGCATCTCGACAAAACGGTTAGGTGCCCGTTTTCACCACCACCGTGCAGGTCGTGCCCGCCGAGAGAATCATGTCGTCGGGGACCTTGTCGATGTGAATGCGCACCGGCACGCGCTGCGCGAGGCGCACCCAGTTGAACGTGGGGTTCACGTCGGCGAGCAGTTCCTTGCTTTGCGGATTGTCGCGGTCGTAGATGCCGCGCGAAATGCTTTCCACGTGACCTTCGAGCGTGCCGCCGCTCATCAGCTTGATGTCGGCCTTGTCGCCGATCTTCACGTGCGGCAGCTTGGTTTCCTCGAAGTAGCCGTAGACCCAGAACGAATGGCTGTCCACCACGGCGAGCTTGGCCTGGCCACCCGTCGCGTAATCGCCCTTGAACACCTGCAGATTGGTCACGTAGCCGTCCACGGGCGAGATCACGCGCGTGCGGTCGAGGTTGAGCTTCGCGGCGTCGAGCGCGGCGATCGCCTGCTGGTATTGCGCCTGCGCCGAATTCGCCGTGTGCGAGGCGTTTTCGCGGTTTTCCTGCGACACCACTTCGCTGTCCATGTCGGCGCGGCGCTTCGCGTCGTCGAGACGCATCGTCAGCTCGGCCTTGCGCGCGGCCACGGCGGCTTGCGCCTGCTCCACGGCAATCTGGTAATGCGACGGATCGATCTGCATCAGCAGATCGCCCTTGTGCACGAACTGGTTGTCGCGCACGGGCAAGTCGACCACGGCGCCGGAAACGTCGGGGGCGATGTTGACCACGTCGGCGCGCACGCGGCCGTCGCGGGTCCAGGGCTCGTCCATGTAGTGCACCCACAGCACGCGCCCGATCAGAATGGCGACGACGAAGATGAGGGCCGTCGCGATGAAGCCGATGAGGTTACGGATAGTCATGATGTTCAGCGATAAACATAGAGAGCCAGCGCGCAGCACACGACCACGAGCAGACTCACGCGAAAGAGGGAGGGATGCCAGACGACGCGGTAGAGGCCCGTTCTGGCCAGCACCGAGTCGAGCAACCAGGTGAGCGCCGCGCCCAGAACGAACAGCAGCACGATCGCCGGGATATAGGCGTCGAGAAACGCGACGTCACGAGGCATGACGGACTCCTTGCTTGCCGGCGGCATCGGCTGCCTGCGCCGCGAGCGGCGATTGCGGGTCGATGAGCGCCGTGCGGATGAAATGCAGATGGCTCTGGATGCGCTGCAACTGGTGGCGCTCCTCGCGCGGCGGCGTGGCCGCGTCGTGCGCGCCATCGGCATGAAAAAGGCCTTGCAGCACGCGCGCGCTGGCCGCGATGGCCGCGTCGGTGGCGGCGAGCGCGCGTTCGTAGCGCGCGGCGGCGGGCCGGTCGAAGAGGACGCTCACGGCCTGGAGCGCCGCGTCGATGGCCGCGCGCCAGGCCGTGCCGGCGGCGTACTGCGGCTGCGCGGGCAGCGTTGCGAGTTCGTGCCGCAAATCCAGCGCGGCGTTGCCCACTTCGAGCGTCGCGAACAGCCAGCGCAGCGAGTCGCGGCGTTGCGACTCGTCCTTGCCCGCGAGCGCGTTGAGCTGGAACACGAGGTCGCGCGTGCCGCTTTCGAAGCGGTTGCGCAAGCCCGCGAGGCGCGAGCGGCACGCGTGCACGGCGGCGCGGCGCAGGTCGGCGAGCAGGCGGCGGCGCAGCCACGGCGTGGAAGGCGGCAGGAACACGGCGAAGGCGGCGGCCGAGACGATCATCGACGCGACCAGCGCGAGCGCGTCGTTGATATAGCCGCTCGGGTTGTACTGCACGAGGTTGTCCGGGCCCGCGAGGAAGCACAGGAAGATGCAGTAGCCCATGCCCACGCCCATGTACTTCGGGCGGGTCGTGAGGAACACGCCGAACGCGAGCGCGGGCGCGAGCGCGACGCACAGCATCGCGAAGCCGTCGATATGCGGAAACACGCCGAACGTGACCAGCATGCCGACCAGCGAGGCGAGGGCGGTGCCCACGGCCATCTGGCTCGCCATGCGCGCGGGCTGCGGCGAAGCCGAAGCGAGCGCGCAGGTCGCGGCGGCGTTGAGCACGAGGTTCGTGCCGCTCGGCCACGCAGTGGCGATCCAGAACGCGCCGAGCAGCGTCATGACGATCGCCGCGCGCGCCCCCGCGACGCCCGCAGCGATCAGGTTGGTTTTCGGCACGTAGCGCTCGAGCCACTTTTCACGCGCATGCGTGTCGACGGCGAGCGACGCGTAGGTTTGCGCGTACTCCGTCATCTCGTGGACGAAGCGGTAGAAAAGCTCCGTCGCCGTGTCGAAGTCGAGCAGGCGCGCGGCGTGGTCCGGTGTCGCGGCGGCTTCGAGCGCCGCGCGCGTTTCGCGCACGCGTTTGGGCAGCGTCGCGCGATAGTCGGCGAGTTGCTGCGCGACGTGCGCGGCGTCGCTGGCGGTGAGCACGGGCTCGCCGGCCTTGACGAAGAGCGGCGCGATCTCGCGAAAGTACGGTTCCAGCGCGTCGACGGTGGCCATGGAGCCTTCCGTGCGCAGCCGGTTCATCAGCTGATGCAGCGCGTGAAAGCGCGTGGACGCGGTCATGAACTCGGTGTTCAGGCGCGCGAGACGGCCGGAGCGCATGCGCGCGTCGTGCGATTCGAACACGGCCGTGCTGCGGCTCGCTTCGAGACCCACGACATCGGCCACGAAGCGCGCGTTGGTGGCTTCGATCTGCGACCGGTCGATACGGCCCGCGAGCGCCGCCGAGACGTAATCGACGAACGCCGAAAAGCGCCGGCGCACCGTCGTGCGCAGCAGCGCCGCCGTGTATTGCGGAAACACCACGGCGCTCACGAAGCCCGAGGCGAGCACGCCGAGCGAGATTTCGCACACGCGCGTGGTCGCCGAGAGAAATGCGCCGTCGGGATGTTGCGAAGCCGGAATGCCGATCAGCGCCGCCGTGTAGCCCGCGAGCACGAAGCCGTACGAGCGGAAGTTGCGGTTGCGCGCGGCGCCCGCCGTGCAGATTCCCACCCACAGCGCCGTCGCGACGATGAAGAGCTCGGGCTGCTGCGCGAACAGGCCGATCAGCGCGAGCATCACGACGAGCCCGACGAAGGTGCCGCACAGCCGGTAGAAGCTCTTCGCGAACACGGAGCCGCTTTGGGGCTGCATGACGATGAAGACCGTGGTCATGGCCGTGCGCGGCTGGGGCAGATCGAGCTTCATGGCGATGCCGAGCGCGAGCAGCGCCGCGGCGATGGCCTTGAAGAGATAGATCCACACGAGGCCGTCGGTGCGCGCCCAGTCGGCGAGCGCGGCGTACACGCTTTGCGCGCTGCGCGGGGCGGAAGGCGAGGGAGACGTCGACATCGTCGCTTTCCTTATTGCGCCGCGCCGTTGGCCGGCGTGCTCGCCGACGGGCTTATCGACGGGCTCGCCGATGCATTCACCGGCGTTTTCGGCGCGAGCAAGGCGGCGGGCATGAGCGGCACGGCGCGCGTTTTCTTGCCGTGCGCGGGCAGTTGCTCGGCGTCGCCCGGGCCGTTCGCCGAGGGATCGGCGCTCGCGTCGAGCGCGCCGCCGCCGAGCGCCGCGACCAGCGTGGCGTGCGCGGCGAGACGTTCGGCCTGCACGTGCGCGACGCCTTGTTGCGCCTGCAACAGCTGCGTCTGCGCGATCAGCACGTTCACGTAGTCGGTCAGGCCGCGCTGGAAGCCGCGCTGCGCGAGATCGTAGTTGCGTTGCGCGGCCTCCACCGAGCGGCGCGCGTCGTCCTGCTGGGTCGCGAGCGAGCGCATGCGCACGACCTGATCGGCGATCTCCTTGAGCGCGCTCACGATCGTCTGGTTGTATTGCTGGACGGCGATGTCGTATTCCGCCGATTGCGCGCCGAGTTGCGCGCGCAGGCGGCCGCCGTCGAAGATCGGCAGCGAGAGCGCGGGACCGGCCGTATAGCTGCCGCTCATCGACTTGAGGAACTGGAACAGCGGGCCGGCGGCCGCGTAACCGCCCATCGACGCGAGCAGATTCACGTTCGGATAGAACTCGGCCTTCGCGACGTCGATGCCGCGTGCCTGCGCCGCCACGGTCCAGCGCGCCGCGACGATGTCGGGTCGATGGCCGATCAGCTCGGCGGGCAGCGCCGAAGGCAGACCCGCGGGCGCCGCGAGCGAGAGCGCCGGGCGCTGGATCGATTCGCCCGCGCCCGGGCCTTTACCCGCGAGCGCCGCGAGCTGGTTCTTGCCGAGCGCGATGCTTTCTTCGAGCACGTCGATCTGACGCTCGTATTCGGGCAGCGGCGTTTGCGCCTGGCTCACTTCGAGCTGCGTGCCGATGCCGTGCGCGAGGCGCTTTTGCGCGAGCGCCAGCACTTTCTGCTGCTGGCCGAGCGTTTGTCTGGCGATGTCGAGCAGCGCGTAGTTCATCGACATGTCGATGTAGGCGCGCGTGACGTTCACTTCGAGTTCGAGCTGCGCGGCGCGCGCGTCGGCGGCCGTGGCGTGCGAGACGTCGAGCGCGCGCTCGGCGGTGTTCTTGTCGCTGCCCCAAAGGTCGAGGTGATACGAGAGGCCGAGCGTGCCCGTGTTGTTCCACGAGTTCGAACCGGCGAGCGAGCCCGGACCGTAATAGATGTTGTCGGCCCAGTGCTGGCGCTGGATCGACATGTTGCCGTTGATCTGCGGCAGCAAGCCGGCCTGTGCCACGCCCACCATGGCCCGCGCTTCGCGCACGCGCGCCTGGGCGGCGGCCAGCGACGGGTTGCCGGCCACGGCGGCGTCGATCCAGGCGTTCAGTTGCGGGTCGCCGTAGGCGCGCCACCAGTCGCTGGCGGGCCATTGCGCGTCGGCGTTCGCGGCGCGGATGGCCGAGCCGGCGTCGAGTTGCGCGGCGTCCGTGCGCGTGGCTTCGGGAGCAATGTTTCCGGTACTGGCGCAGCCCGCGATTATCAACGAGAACGTAAGAACCGAGAGCGCGGCGAGTCCTTTCGGTACCGGAGACTGCACGATTTACTCCTTTTCGTAGCGTAGATTGATGTGACGCATTATATTTTTTGCGGGATTAATGAATAACCGGTAAGGATGCAAGGCATTTTTACGATATGTGAGATAATTGGTCTTACGAGATATGCAACAATGCGTCCCGTCTGAGAGAGGATTGGTATGGATACGCTTCAAAACATGCGTGTATTCGTCCGGGTCGTGGAAGCCGGCAGCTTCACGGGCGCGGCGCAGCACCTGAACACGACCACGGCCTATGCATCGCGCGCGGTTTCCGACCTCGAGGCGCATCTGCGCACGCGGCTGCTCAATCGCACGACGCGCCGGATCGCGCTGACCGAGGCGGGCGAGCGCTACCTGCAGCGTTGCGAGCAGATCCTCGCGTATGTCGATCAGGCGGAAGCCGAGGCCGGCGACGCGCATGCGCGTCCCTCGGGCAAGCTCAAGGTTCACGCCATGACGAGCTTCGGCCAGCACTACGTGGTGCCGGCGGTGGGCCAGTATCAGCAGCTGTATCCGGAAGTGCACGTGGAACTCACGCTGGCGCAGCGCATGCCCGACCTGCTCGACGAGGGCTACGACGTGGCGCTCGTGCTCGCCACCGACCTGCCCGATTCGGGTTTCGTTTCGCAGCGCATCGCGAGTGCGTTCAGCATCGCGTGCGCCTCGCCCGCTTATCTCGAGCGGCGCGGCGTGCCGCAAACGCCCGCCGATCTCGCGAATCACACCTGCCTGCAACTGGTCACGCCGGTGTTCCCGAGCGCGCAATGGCAGTTCGCGGGCCCCGAAGGCGAGATGACCATCGACCTCGGTCCGGCCACGTTTCAGGTGAACGTCGCGGAAGCGGGGGCGGTGGCGGTGCGCGAGGGCATGGGCGTGGGTCTGCTGCCGATCTACTCGGCCATCAGCGGGCTGCGCAGCGGCGAACTCGTGTGGATCCTGCCGGAGTACAAGTCGCAGGAAATGAACGTCTATGCGCTGTATCCGTCGCGCCAGTATCTCGACGCGAAGATCCGCACGTGGGTGGAACTGCTGCGCGAAAATCTGCCTTCGACGCTGGCCAAGGATCAGAACGAGCTGCGCCAGTTCGCGCGCAAGTGACGTTGGCATTGGCTGCGCGCGGCGTGCGCACGGTCGAAATCGGCGCGGCTGTGACAGGCTGTTACAGCTGGCGCAGATCGCAACACTTGCTTACGTCCGGCGGCGCGGCGGCTTGATAAGGTAGCGGAACTGTTCAACGCAACTTTCTTCGCTACCGGAAACACCATGGATACGCATCTGATGATCGGCATCGCCGTGATGATGGGCCTGATCGGCATCGCGGCTTCGCGCGATCTCTTGCGCATGCGCCGCGCGCAGCTGCAGCCCGCCACATTGCGCGTACGCCGCGACGACGCGCGGATGCACTGAAGCGCAGCCTGGACGCCGCACTCGCGGCGTCGCTCAGATCTCCACCGTCTTATCCCACGCGAACGCCGGATTCTCCGGCGCGCCCGTGCGGCGATCACGATAGCCGCGCGGGTTGCACACCACGCGCGTGCCATGCACCGTGTAGTCGAAGCCCGTGTGCGTGTGCCCGTGCACCCACAGCGCGACGGGCGGCCGCACGAGCGTAGCGAGGTCGTTGACGAATCCCGCCGAAACCGGATCGCTGGCATAACGCTCGGCCAGACTATGCCGATGCGGCGCGTGATGTGTGACCACGATCGTCTTGCCCGCGAAGGGCCTCCTCAATTCCGTTTCCAGCCACGCCCGCGAACGCTCGTAGAGCGCGATCGAATCGGCGGGCGTGAAATCGCGCGCGCCGGCTTGCGGCCCCGAGGGCCACGACACCTGGATCGCGCCGCGAAAATCGAGCATCGCTCGTTGCGAGGCGGCGATGGCCGTTTCACGCGCGGTAGCGTCGGCGCCGAACAGCGTGAAGTCGGCCCATAACGTCGTGCCGAGCACGCGGTAACGGCCGACCGGGTCGACATAAACATCGTCGTTGAGATAGTGCACGTGGGCGAGCGTGGCGGCCGCGTCGCGCATGGCCGCTTCGAGTGCGCCGAATTCGCCGTCGTAGTACTCGTGGTTGCCGGGCACGTAGATCACGGGCAACGGCGCGTCGAGGGCGCCGCCAAAGGTTTCGGCGGCCCAGCGCAAACCGAGCCCGTGATTGTGGATGTCGCCCGCGAGCACGACGAGGTCGGCCTCGGCATGCGGGATCGTGTCGGGCTCGTCCTGCTCCAGATGCAGGTCGGACAGCACGCGTATCGTCGTCACGATGAGGTTCCTCCGTCGAGCGTTCGGCTCATGGGCTCAGGCTGCACGTCGCGCGGTCAGCGCACCACTTTGCCCGGGTTCATCAGGTCGAGCGGATCGAGCGCGGTCTTGATCGCCCGCATCAGCGCGAGTTCGACTTCGCTCTTGTAATGCGCGTTTTCGTCGATCTTCAACTGCCCGAGACCGTGCTCGGCGCTGATCGTGCCGCGATGACGGTCCACGCTGTCGTAGACGATGCGATTGAGCGTCTTTTCGTTATCGGCGAGAAACTGCTTCGGGTCGCCGCCTTCGGGCGCCTGCACGTTGTAGTGCAGATTGCCGTCGCCGAGATGGCCGAACGTGACCATGCGCGCGCCCGGTACGGTCCGCGCGATTTCGGCATCGGTTTCCTCGATGAAATGGCCGATGCGCGAGATCGGCACGCCGATATCGTGCTTGATGTTCAAGCCTTCCTGCGCCTGGGCGAGCGGAATGTGCTCGCGGATATTCCAGAACGCCTGCGATTGCGCGAGGCTTTCGGCAACCACGGCGTCTTCCACCAGACCTTGTTCGAGCGCGTCTTCCATGAGCCGTTCGAAGAGGGCGCGCGCGTGTTCCTCGCTTTCGTTATCGGACAGTTCGAGCAGCACGACCTGCGCGTGACGGCCCGCGAACGGGTAGCGCAGCTGCGGAAAATGCCGCCCGACCAGCTGCATGCAGAAGTCGGACATCAGCTCGAAACCGGTGAGCAGCGGGCCCGCATAGCGTTGCGCGAGCGCCAGGAAGTCGAGCGCGGCGTGCGCGGAACCCAGCGCCGCGAGTGCCGTGACGCGCGCCGCCGGCTGCGGATGCAGTTTCATCACGGCCGCCGTGATGACGCCGAGCGTGCCTTCCGCACCGATGAAGAGATCGCGCAGATCGTAGCCGGTGTTGTCCTTGCGCAAGCCGCGCAGACCGTCCCACACCTCGCCCTGCGGCGTGACCACTTCGAGGCCGAGGCACAGCTCGCGCGTATTGCCGTAGCGCAGCACGCCAGTGCCGCCCGCGTTGGTCGAGAGATTGCCGCCGATGGTGCAGCTGCCTTCGGCCGCGAGCGAGAGCGGGAACAGGCGCCCGGCGTCTTTCGCGCGGGCCTGCACTTCGGCGAGGATCACGCCCGCTTCGACGGTGATGGTGTTGTTGTGCGCGTCGATCTCGCGCACGCGGTTCAGGCGCCGCAGGCTCAGCACCGCCTGCGCGCCGGTTTCGTCGGGCGTGGCGCCGCCCGCGAGACCGGTGTTGCCGCCTTGCGGCACCAGCGCGACGCGATGTTCGTGCGCGAGCTTCACGAGGGCTGCGACCTGCTGCGTGTCGGCGGGGCTCAGCACGGCGAACGCGGCGCCTTGATAGCGGCGGCGCCAGTCGGCGAGGAACGGCGCGGTGTCGTGGGCGTCGGTGAGCACGTGCTGCGCGCCGATGGCGGAGGCGCAGGCGTCGAGAAAGGCTTGGCGGTCGGTCATGGTGTCTCTTGGGGGCACGCGGGGCGTGCGCGTTGTCTGGTGCGTCTTCGGGCGGATGGGGCGGATAAGGCGGATAAGGCGCGATGCGCGGGCAGGCGCAAACGGATAGTTTGACACGGGCGCCGCGCTCGCGCGGATCGGGCGGGCAACGGTGCGGGCGCGGGCGGAAGGTGTCTTGCCGATGTACCGCCGGCGTCGTGCCGATGCGCCGCGGCAAGATCGCGTCTGGCCGTGCGGCCCGTGGTGGCGCGGGAGCGGGCATTGCGTGGGCGTTCTGGCGTGCGGACTGGATATGGGCGCCCGATTGCACGGGTCACTGAGGCGAGTGTGCGGCGCCGATCGAACCCTGACGGCCGGCCGCCATTCGTCCCGCTTACCCGGCCTCGCGTTTCGCGCGCCGCGCCGCGCGTTTGTAAGGCGCGACGTAAATGAGCGCGCAGGCGAAGAAGCCGAGCGACAGGGCGACTTCGAGCCAGCCGAGCCGGTTGGCCGGTGCGGGATCGGTCATGCCGCGCACGATACCTTCGGCGAAGTAGAGCAGCACCAGCATCGACGCCCATTGCAGCGTATAGAGGCGCCGCCGCAGCACGCCGGGCAGCGCGACGGCGAGCGGCAGTGCCTTGAGCACGAGCGCGCTGCCGCCGGGACGCAGCGGTGCGAGCCGCCACTCCCACGCGAGGCACAGCAGCGTGAGCGCGGCGAGCATGGCGAATGCGCCGAGCGCGGCGCCGCGGCGAGCCTGCACGTTGGGCGCGGCGTGGCTTTCGGCGGGCGCGACGACGGGTGTTTCGGTATCGGCCGGGGTGGCACTACTGCCGCCTTGGGCCGCATCTTTCGCCCGCGCGTTCGCTTGCTCGCCCATTCGCGCTTTCACGCCCGCTCGCCTTGCGCGAGTCCGAGCGCCGCGCGTGCGAGGCGGGCGCCCAGCGCGCTGGCGAGCGCTTTTTCGTCGGCGGAAAGGCCGTGGCCGCGCGCGTCGGCGCGCGCGTGATGGGAGGCGCCATAGGGCGTGCCGCCGCCGTCGGTCGTGGAGAGCGCGCTCTCGGTATAGGGAATGCCGACGAGCAGCATGCCGTGATGGAGCAGCGGCAGCATCATCGAGAGGAGCGTGCTTTCCTGGCCGCCGTGCAGGCTACCGGTGGACGTGAAAACGCAGCCCGGTTTGCCGGCGAGCGCGCCCGCGAGCCATTGCGGCGTGGTGCCGTCGAGAAAGTATTTGAGCGGCGCGGCCATGTTGCCGAAGCGGGTGGGCGAGCCGAGCGCGAGACCCGCGCATTCCTCGAGGTCGCGCAACTCGACGTAGGGCGGGCCGTCGGTGGGAATGTCGGGTTCGGTGGCTTCGCAAACGGCGGAGACGGGCGGCACGGTACGCACGCGCGCTTCGGCGCCGGAGACGCTGTCGATGCCTTGCGCGATCGCACGCGCGAGTTCGCGCGTGGCGCCGTGGCGGCTGTAATAGAGTACCAGGATCGGTTTCATCGGGCCTCGTCGGTGGACGGGATATTATAGGGGTTGGGTTTCGCGGCGGGCGCGGGCATACCGGCGCGGGCGTACCGGCGCGGGCATACCGGCGCAGCCTTAGCCAGCGGGTGTAGCAAGGTCACGGCGCGTGCAGCACGAAGCTCGAACCACGCCTGCGCGCGGCGCGCATCGTGCGAAGCCGACACGAATCGATCACGAATTGTTCACGTTTCGCTCCCCGTGCGAGCGCGAAGAAAATGGCAATGAAAGCAGCGAGGAAGGCAGGCGAATGGATGTGATGTCGAGGGTTCGGATCGATCTGGACATCGTGAAACGGCTTGCGCGTTTCGCGGCGCGGCGCAGCCGCGAAGACCGTATTCCGCAGGTCGCGGGCAGCCTCACGTTCACGACGCTGCTCTCGCTCGTGCCGCTCGCCACCGTCGCGTTCGCGCTCTTCACGGCGTTCCCGATCTTTGCTTCGTTTCAGGCTTCGCTGCAGGGCTTTCTCGCCGACCACCTGATGCCCGCGCAGATCAACAGCCAGATTTTCCTGTACCTGAACCAGTTCGCCTCGAAGGCCAAAGGCCTCACGACGATGGGGATGATCGTGCTGTTCGTCACCTCGGTCATGACGATGATGACGGTCGAGTCTGCCTTCAACGTGATCTGGCGCGTGCGCAAGGCACGTCCGTTCGCGCAACGCGTGCTCGTGTACTGGGCGATTCTCACGCTCGGGCCGATCTTGATCGGCGTGAGTCTCTCGATCTCGTCGTATGTGTTCACGCGCTCGGTCGCGATCGCCACCGAGCAGCACGTCTCGGGCGTGATCGACTGGATGCTGATGGGCGCGACGCTGCCGCTCACGGCCTTCGCGTTCACGATTCTCTACATGTATCTGCCGAACACGCGCGTGCAGTGGCGCGACGCGCTCGTGGGCGGGATTGGCGCGGCCATTGCCTTCGAGCTGGCCAAGCGCGGTTTCGGCTATTACGTGCGGCGTATTCCCACGTATACCGCCGTGTACGGCGCCTTCGCGGCGGCGCCGCTGTTTCTGCTGTGGATGTATCTCAGCTGGTTCATCACGCTGGTGGGTGCGATGGTGACCTCTGCGCTGCCCGAAATCCGCACGGGCCGCTTCGACCGTCCGCGTTTTCCCGGCAGCGATCTGCTCGACGCGCTCGAACTGCTCGCGAGTCTCTCCGACACGCGCGAAGTGGGCGAACCCGGTCTCACTGCCGAGCAACTGGCGCAAACGCTGCGGCGCGATCTCGCGACGGTCATCCGTCTGATCCACGGCCTGGAGGAAGACCAGCTCGTGGCGCGGGTGGAAAACGCCGGCGCCAAGCCGTATTTCCTGCTGATCGGCAACCCGGCGCGCATTTCGGTCGCACGCCTTTTCGACCGTTTCGTGATCGACCGCGAGGAACTCGCCTACCAGCTCAAGTCGAGCGCCATCGACGCGCCCATGCTGCTCAACGCGCTCAGCAACGACAAGCTTTCCGTTTCGCTGACTTCGCTGCTCGAAGCGCGGCGCGAACTCGCGCTCGCGGACGGCGCGCCGCCCGCGTTGCCGCATCCGGCGGCATAACGCGGCGTGCAGCGCGGCGCGCAGACATCGCGCGGTTTCTTGCCTGCCTATTGCGCGCCTTGCCCGTATCGCGAGAAGGCCGCACGGCAAGCGTCGTACTCCAAAGCAGCACGCCAAGCGACATACTCGGGAGAGGTACGGCCGGTGCGCGGCCAGCGCGTGCCACACCTGCGCGCCGCGCCCTACAGCGAGAGCTTCCCGCGACAGATATCCGCGAACATGACCCAGTCGCCCATCAAGCTGTAGATGGGGTGCCGGAACGTGGCCGGACGGTTCTTTTCGAACGCGAAGTGCCCGACCCACGCGAAGCCGTAGCCGCAGACCACGGCGGCGGGCAGCCAGAGCCAGTCGCCGGTGGCGATGGCCATGGCCACGCAGCCAATCACGCCGAGCGAGCCGATGAAATGCAGCCGCCGCGACATCAGGTTGGTGTGCTCGCTCAGATAGAACGGATAAAACTGCGCGAAGCTCGAAAACTGCTCGTGAGTGGCCGGATGCATCGCTCCCTCCCTTCTGCGCGCGGCGCAGGACGCGTTGATTGCTGCACTAGACGCCATTTTCTTGCGATCCGAACGACCGTGCAACTCGGCCTAACGTCATAGGACGCTCGCACCGCAATCTCAATCGTTTTCTTGGCGCCGCGCGTGTTGCATGGCAAAGGCGTAGAGCGCGTCGAGCGTCGCGTCGGGTTGCTCGGTCATGAGCGCGTGGCCCGCATCGAGCGTGATGGTTTCCACGCGCGTGCCCGCCTGCGCGAGCGCATCGGCGAGGGCGCGGGCCGCGCGCGGCGGCGTCATCGCGTCGCGTTTGCCCACGATCAGGCGCACGGGGCAGCGCACCCTGGCCGCGCTCGCGAGGCCATCGGCGTAAGCGTTGCAGGCCGCGAAATCGGCATGGAACAACTGCGGCGCGCCGCGCGCGGCCACGCGTTCCATCAACCGCTGGTTCACGCCACGCAGCCAGAAACCGGGGCCGGGGCTCGAGGGTTTCGCCGCAAGCGTGGAATGCGACCAGGCGTTGACGAGCGCGATGGCCTCGGGTTCGCGTTCGCGCGCGGCTTCGAGCAACGCGGGCGAGACCGTCATCGGGAACGCCGTGGCCAGCAGCGCCAGCGCCTGGGCGCGTTCGGGGTGGCGCGCCGCGAATTCGAGCGCGACGAGCGAGCCCATGCTGTGGCCCGCGACGAACGCGCGCGGCGCCTGCAACGCGTCGAGCAACGCCGCGAGCCAGTCGGCCAGCGCGCCGATGCTCGTGAGCGCCGGTCCCGCGCTGCGCGAGTGGCCGGGCAAGTCGACGGCCAGCACGTTGTAGCCGTGATTCGCGAAGTAGCGCGACTGCAATCCCCACACGCTGTGGTCGTGCTGTGCGCCGTGCACGAACACGGCGAACGGCAACGCCGCATCGATCGCGTGCGCGGCGGTATAGACATAGGCCGGACGGCCGGCGACGTCGACGATCATGACGCCTCCTTCGCGCTGTTTTTTTGCGAAGCCTTGAGCGCGCGCTTGAGGTCGTCGACGAGATCGGCGGGATCTTCGAGGCCGATCGACAGCCGGATCGTGCCCTCGGCAATGCCGGCGGCGGCGAGCGCGGCCGCGTCCATGCGGAAATGCGTGGTGGAGGCCGGGTGGATCACGAGCGAGCGGGCGTCGCCCACGTTGGCGAGATGCGAGAACAGCGTGAGCGATTCGATGAAGCGTTTGCCCGCGGTGCGTCCGCCGCGCAGGTTGAAACTGAACACGGCGCCCGCGCCGCGCGGCAGCAGACGCTGGGCGAGCGCGTAGTCGGGATGTTCCGGCAACTCGGGCCACGCGACCGACTCCACGGTCTCGTGCGTCACCAGAAATTCGACGATACGGCGCGCGTTCGCCACATGCCGCTCCATGCGCAGCGGCAGCGTCTCGATGCCTTGCAGCAGCTGCCACGCCGCCTGCGGGTGCAGGCAGGCGCCAAAGTCGCGCAGGCCTTCGCGGCGCGCGCGCAGCAGGAAGGGCGCGACCGTGCTTTCCTCGCTGAACACCATGTCGTGAAAGCCCGCGTAGGGCTCGGTGAGTTCGGGGAAGCGGCCGGACGCGTCGAAGTCGAAGCGGCCGCCATCCACGAGCACGCCGCCGATCGTGTTGCCGTGGCCGCCGAGGAATTTCGTGGCCGAGTGATAGACGAGATCGGCGCCATGCTCGAACGGGCGCAGCAGATACGGCGTCGTGAAGGTCGAGTCGACGAGCAGCGGCACGCCGTGCGCATGCGCGATCTCGCTCACGGCTTCGATATCGAGCACGTCGAGCCCCGGATTGCCGAGCGTTTCGCCGAACAGCAGGCGCGTATTGGGCCGCAGCGCCGCGCGCCACGCCGCGAGATCGCCGGGCTTCACGAAGGTCGTCTCGATGCCGAAGCGGCGCAGCGTGTAGTGCAGCAGATTGTGCGAGCCGCCATAGAGCGCGCTCGACGCGACGATGTGCGAGCCCGCGCCCATCAGCGTGGCGATGGCGAGATGCAGGGCCGCCTGGCCGCTGGCCGTGCCGATCGCGCCCGCGCCGCCTTCGAGCGCGGCCACGCGTTCCTCGAACACGGCCACGGTCGGGTTCGAAATGCGCGAATACACGTGACCCGCGCGCTCCATGTTGAAGAGCGCGGCGGCGTGGTCGGTGTCGCGAAACGAGAACGAGGTGGTGAGGTAGATCGGCGTCGCGCGGGCGCCGGTGGCGGGGTCGGGCGCGGCGCCGGCATGCAGCGCGAGCGTGTCGAAACGGGTGTCGGGCGTCGAGGACATCGGGCGGCTCGGCCGGCGCGAACCGGCGCAGGGTTCAGGGTGTTGGCCATCCTACACCGGCGGCCGGACGCAGACGCGCGATCCAGGGGTTTTTCGGGACGGATGCCTGCCGATGAAAAACTGGCCATCCGGCCAGGATCGCCAGTTCCGAAGAGCCCAATAGAGGACCATTTCCGTCGCGGTAAAAACGCGCGGAACCCCGCGCCACGGGCACTCTGCGGGCTTGCGCGAGCGTTGCGCGACTTTCCTTTTGAGGCTCTTTCCGCTAGGATCGAAAACAGGTAGGTATCTTTGCAACATCCCCCCTTTGCAACATCCCCCCATTACTCGCGGCATTTCGGCGTTCATCGGCAGATCCAGGCATCTCGAACCCCGCAAGCGGGCCCGCCACGCCGGCGAACGTCACGACAGGAGCCTCATCATGCGCGTAAGCGACATTCTCAAGGTCAAGGGCAACACGCTCTATACCGTAACGCCTGAAACCTCGCTGCACGACGCCGTCAACACCATGGCCGAGCGCGACATCGGTTCGCTCGTGGTCATGGAATACGGCGACCTCGTGGGCATGCTCACGTTTCGCGAGGTCATCGTCACGCTGCGCGCGAACGGCGGCAGCGTGGGTACCACGACCATCCGCAAGGTCATGGACGATCACCCCATCACCTGCACGCCGGAAACCGAGGTGGACGAAGTGCGCCGCATGATGCTCGAACATCACGTGCGCTATCTGCCGGTCATGGAAAGCCGCTCGCTCATGGGCGTGATCTCGTTCTACGACGTCGCCAAAGCCGTGGTGGAGGCGCAGGGTTTCGAGAACAAGCTGCTCAAGGCCTATATCCGCGACTGGCCGGAAGAGCAGGAATCCACGGGCTGAGCCAGCTTCCCCGTTTCGGACCAGCGGAAAAAGCGCGCGCCAGGCGCGCTTTTTCGCGTCTGGGGCCTGTCGTTTCCTGCCGTTTTGTTCCGCTTTCGTCACTTCCTTTTCACCGATGAGCGATAGACCGATGCCCGCCGCGCCCGAAACCCACGCCGAGGAACGCGCCGCGCCAGCCCACGCCGCCCGCGAGCCTGCTTCGCAATTCGCGCTGTTGCGCGAACGCCGTTTCGCCCCGTTTTTCTGGACCCAGTTTCTCGGGGCGATGAACGACAACGTCTTCAAGATCGGTTTTACGTCGCTCGTCACGTATCAGGCCGCGCGCTTCTCCGGCGTCGATCCGAAAACCGTCGCGTTTCTGATCTCGGCGATCTTCATCGTGCCGTTCGTGCTGTTTTCGGCAACCTCGGGCCAGGTCGCCGACAAGTTCGACAAGGCCACGCTCACGCGCTGGGTCAAGACCTTCGAGATCGTGGTGATGCTGATCGGCGCGGCCGGTTTCTGGCTGCACAGCGCGCCGCTGCTCTACGCATGCACTTTCCTCATGGGCGTGCATTCCACCGTGTTCGGGCCGGTGAAGTACGCCTATCTGCCCCAGCGGCTCGCGCCCGAGGAACTGGTGGGCGGCAACGGGCTCGTCGAAATGGGCACGTTCGTCGCGATCCTCATTGGCACGATCGTGGGCGGCGTGGCGGCGGGAATCGGTGCGAACGACGCGGTTTCGGCGGGCACGCCGCCCGGCGCCTGGTGGCTCGGCGGCATGTGCATCGCGATCGCGCTGGCGGGGCGGGTGGCCTCGGCGTTCGTGCCGCCGTGCGAGCCCTCGCAGCCGGGCTTGCGCATCAACTGGAATCCGTTCTCGGAAACCTGGCGCAACCTGCGTCTCGCGCGCGGCAATCGCACCGTGTTTCTGAGCCTGCTCGGCATTTCGTGGCTGTGGTTCGTGGGCGCGACGTTTCTCTCGTCGTTCTTCAATTTCGCCAAGGACGTGATGTCCGCCAACGCCGACGTCGTGACCGTGCTGCTCGCGATGTTCTCGCTCGGCATCGGCCTGGGTTCGCTGCTGTGCGAACGGCTGTCGCGGCGGCGTATCGAAATCGGGCTGGTGCCGCTCGGCTCGCTCGGCATGAGCGTGTTCGGCATCGACCTGTTCTTCGCGAGCCATGGCTTGCCGCGCGCGCCGCATCTGCTTTCGGTGGGCGAGTTCCTGGGCGCGGCCGCGCACTGGCGCGTGCTCGCGGACCTGTTCCTGCTCGCCATGTTCGGCGGCTTCTACAGCGTGCCGCTCTATGCGCTGATCCAGAGTCGCAGCGCGCCGAGCCATCGCGCGCGCATCATCGCCGCGAACAACATCCTCAACTCGCTGTTCATGATCGTGTCTTCGCTGATGGCGATGGCGCTGACCTCGGCGGGCGTCGGCATTCCGGGCATTTTCCTCACAACGGCGCTGCTCAATATCGTGGTCGCGGCCTACATTTACGCGCTCGTGCCCGAGTTTCTGCTGCGTTTCATCGCTTGGCTGCTCGTGCATACGGTGTATCGCGTGCGTCTCGTGCATACGGAGCGCATTCCCGCCGAAGGTGGCGCGGTGCTGGTCTGCAATCACGTGAGTTTCGTCGATGCCATCGTCATCATGGCCGAGAGCCCGCGGCCGATCCGCTTCGTGATGGATCACCGCATCTTCCGTACGCCGTTCTTCGGCTGGGTGTTCCGGCATGCGAAGGCAATCCCGATCGCGCCCGCGCACGAAGACCCCAAGGCGCTTGCCGCGGCGTACGAAGCCTGCGCGGCCGCGCTGGCCGAAGGCGATCTCGTTTGCATCTTTCCCGAAGGCAAGCTCACGCGCACGGGCGACATGAATCCGTTTCGCCACGGCGTGTCGGAGATTCTCGCGCGCGCATCCGTGCCCGTGATTCCCATGGCGTTGCGCGGATTGTGGGGCAGCGCGTTTTCGCGTCACGCGGCTTCGGGGCAGGAGCGGCCGGTGCGGCGCGGCCTCACGAGCCGGCTGACGCTGGCGGTGGGTGAGCCGATTCCCGCCGCCGATGCCACGCTCGAACGTTTGCAGCAAACGGTGGCGGAGTTGCGCGGGGCGCGTCGCTGAGGGGATCCCGAGAGGGCGCCGAGCGTCGCGCGGCCGATGGCGTAGGCATCGGCATCAACGTGCGCGGTGCGGCGGTCTGGCGAACGCAAACCCACGTGTGGTGCGGCTTTGCCCGACCAGCCGGTCGGGCGTGAGACCGCGCAGGCTGGCATAATGTCGGATTCCCCGATTCACTTTGGACGACCGCCATGTCCGGCAACACGCTCGGTACGCTTTTCACCGTCACCACTTTCGGCGAATCCCACGGGCCGGCCATCGGCTGCGTCATCGACGGTTGCCCGCCGGGACTGTCGCTCACCGAAGCCGACATCCAGATCGATCTCGATCGCCGTCGCCCCGGCACCTCGCGTCACGTCACGCAGCGCCAGGAAGCGGATCAGGTCGAGATTCTCTCGGGCGTGTTCGAGGGCAAGACAACCGGCACGCCCATCGCGCTCCTGATCCGCAACACCGACCAGCGCAGCAAGGACTACGGCAACATCGTCGAAACCTTCCGCCCCGGTCACGCCGATTACACCTACTGGCAGAAGTACGGCATTCGCGACTATCGCGGCGGCGGCCGCTCGTCGGCGCGCCTCACGGCACCCACGGTCGCGGCGGGCGCGGTGGCGAAGAAGTGGTTGCGCGAACGCTTCGGCGTGGAAGTGCGCGGCTACATGCGTTCGCTCGGCGAGATCGACGTGCCGTTCGTGAGCTGGGAGCACGTGCACGAGAATCCGTTCTTCGTGCCCAACGCCGAAGTCGTGCCGCAGCTCGAAGACTACATGGACGCATTGCGGAAGGATGGCGACTCGATCGGCGCGCGCGTGAACGTGGTGGCGAGCGGCGTGCCCGTGGGCTGGGGCGAGCCGCTGTTCGACCGCCTCGACGCCGATATCGCGCACGCGATGATGGGCATCAACGCGGTGAAGGGCGTCGAGATCGGCGCGGGCTTCGCGAGCGTGGCGCAGCGCGGCTCGGTGCATGGCGACGAACTCACGCCCAACGGTTTCCACGGCAATCACGCGGGTGGCGTGCTCGGCGGCATTTCGACGGGCCAGGACATCACCGTCTCGGTCGCGATCAAGCCCACTTCGAGCATTCGCACGCCGCGCCGCTCGATCGACAAGTCGGGCGCGCCCGCCACGGTCGAGACGTTCGGCCGCCACGATCCGTGCGTGGGCATTCGCGCCACGCCGATCGCCGAAGCCATGCTCGCGCTCGTGCTGATCGATCACGCGTTGCGTCACCGCGCGCAGAACGGCGACGTGGTCGTGGCCACGCCGAAGATCGCGGCCAGCGACGAATAAGGCCGCGGCCGTTTCCCGCGTCGAACAGACGGCGCACCAATGCAAAAAAGCCGCTCCGGTCTCTCAACCGAAGCGGCTTTTTCATCTCGACTTCCGAACGGCGCTTACCGGTGCGCGCTTACATGTTCGGATAGTTCGGCCCACCGCCGCCTTCCGGCGTGACCCACACGATATTCTGCGTCGGGTCCTTGATGTCACAGGTCTTGCAGTGCACGCAGTTCTGCGCGTTGATCTGCAGGCGATCGCTGCCGTCGTCGTTCTTCACGAACTCGTACACCGCCGCCGGGCAGAAGCGCGCCTCGGGACCCGCGTACGTGCGCAGGTTCACATCGACGGGAATCTTCGCGTCTTTCAGCGTCAAGTGTGCGGGCTGGTTCTCTTCGTGATTCGTGTTCGAGATGAACACCGAAGAAAGCCGGTCGAACGTGAGCTTGCCGTCGGGTTTCGGATACTCGATCGGCTTGCACTGCGACGCGGGTTTCAGCATCTCGTTGTCGCGATGCTGGTGATGCAGCGTCCACGGCACGTTGCCGCCCATGAGCTTCTGCTCGATGCCCACCATCAGCGTGCCGAGGTACAGGCCCTTGCCCATCCACTGCTTGAAATTGCGCGCCTTGTACAGCTCGGTGTAGAGCCACGACTGCTTGAATGCTTCGGGATACGCCGCGAGTTCGTCCTGCTGACGCCCCGCCTGCACGGCGTCGAACGCGGCGTCGGCGGCGAGCATGCCGGTCTTGATCGCCGCGTGCGAACCCTTGATGCGCGAGACGTTGAGGAAGCCCGCGTCGTCGCCAACGAGTGCGCCGCCCTTGAACACGAGCTTGGGCAGCGACATCAGGCCGCCCGCCGTGATCGCGCGCGCGCCGTACGAGACGCGCTTGCCGCCTTCGAGATACTTGCGGATTTCCGGGTGCGTCTTGTAGCGCTGGAATTCCTCGAACGGCGAGAGATACGGATTCTGGTACGCGAGGCCCACGACAAAACCCACCATCACCTGGTTATTGTCGATGTGATACAGGAACGAGCCGCCGTAGGTATCGCTTTCGAGCGGCCAGCCGGCCGTGTGGATCACGAGGCCCGGCTGGTGCTTCGAAGGATCGATTTCCCACAGTTCCTTGATGCCGATGCCGTAGACCTGCGGATCGGCGTCGCGGTCGAGCTTGAGCTTTTCGTTGAGCTGGCGACCCAGATGCCCGCGCGCGCCTTCGCAGAACAGCGTGTATTTCGCGTGCAGTTCCATGCCGAGCTGGAAATTCTCCGTGGGTTCGCCGTCCTTGCCCACGCCCATGTTGCCGGTGGCGACGCCTTTCACCGCGCCGTTCTCGTCGAAGAGAATTTCGGCGGCCGGAAAGCCCGGGAATATCTCCACGCCCAGCGCCTCAGCCTGCTGACCGAGCCAGCGCGTGACGTTCGCGAGGCTGATCACGTAGTTGCCGTGGTTCTTGAAGTTGTCGGGCAGCGCCCAGTTCGGCACGGCCTTCGCGCCCGTTTCGGAGAGAAACAGGAACTTGTCCTCGGCCACGGGCACGTTCAGCGGCGCGCCTTGTTCCTTCCAGTCGGGGAAGAGTTCGGTGATGGCGCGCGGGTCCATGACCGCGCCCGAGAGGATATGCGCCCCGATTTCCGAGCCCTTCTCGAGCACGCACACGCCGATCTCGACGCCTTGTTCTGCCGCCCGTTGCTTCAGGCGGATCGCCGCGGAGAGCCCGGCCGGGCCGCCACCGACGATCACCACGTCGTATTCCATCGACTCGCGGGGACCGTATTGCTCCAAGAGACTTGCGGGGGTCATCAAAGCTCCTCTTGCTATTAGAATGCTTTTTTCGGGTTCGTATTGTCGGGGAACGTCTCCCATGTCGCAACCCAACCGGCGTATATTCGCACGATCGTGCTATTCTATGCCGCTTAATTTCGCTTGGCTGTCACGCCGCGGTCTGGCGCTTTTTGACTACTGAACAGGAACCGGAAATGGGCCGTTCGATCAATCTGGAAGGCAAGGTCGCGCTGATCACGGGAGCGTCGAGCGGGCTCGGCAAGCGCTTCGCGCAGGTGCTCTCGCAGGCGGGCGCGAAGGTGGTGCTGGCGAGCCGTCGGGTGGAGCGACTGAAGGAGTTGCGCGCTGAGATCGAAGCCGACGGCGGCGCGGCGCACGTCGTTTCGCTCGACGTGACCGATTATCAAAGCATTCGCTCGGCGGTCGCGCACGCCGAAACCGAGGCGGGCACGATCGACATCCTCGTAAACAACTCGGGCGTCTCGACCACGCAAAAGCTCGCGGACGTCACCCCCGCCGACTTCGAATACGTGTTCGACACCAACACGCGCGGCGCGTTTTTCGTGGCGCAGGAAGTGGCCAAGCGCATGATCATGCGCGGCAACGGCGGTTCGAAACCGGCGTATCGCATCATCAATATCGCCTCGATGGCGGGGCTGCGCGTGTTGCCGCAAATCGGGCTCTACGCGATCAGCAAGGCGGCCGTCGTGCACATGACGAAGGCGATGGCGCTCGAATGGGGCCGCCACGGCATCAACGTGAACGCGATCTGCCCGGGCTACATCGACACCGAGATCAACCATCATCACTGGTCCACGGAGCAGGGGCAAAAGCTCATGGCCATGATGCCGCGCCACCGCGTGGGCACGCCCGCGGACCTCGACGGCTTGCTGTTGCTGCTCGCCGCCGACGAGTCGGCGTTCATGAACGGCTCGATCATCACCGCCGACGACGGCTTCGGGCTCGCCTGATTTAGCCTGATTCCGCCGCCGGCATTCGTTAAACCGCATCGACGAGAAGTCGCAGTGCAATGAGTGATTACCATCCAGTATTCGAAATGACCATGCCGATCCGCTGGGGCGACATGGACGCGTTCGGCCACGTGAACAACACGGTCTACTTCCGCTACATGGAACAGGTGCGGATCTCCTGGTTCGAGCATCTGGGCGTGGCGTCCGAAAGCGGCAGCGGGCAAGGGCCGGTGATCGTCAACGCGTCGATGGAATTCCTCAAGCAATTGCACTATCCGGGCGACATCGTCTGCACGATGACGGTGGGGCAGCCCGGCCGCAGCAGCTTCGACACCGGTTTCGAACTGCGCCGTGCCGACGAGCCCGACACGCTCTACGCGCGCGGCAACGCCCGTTGCGTGTGGATCGACTATGCGGCGGGCAAGTCGGTGCCGATTCCCGACACGCTGCGCGCGACGCTCGAGAGCGCGGGTCTCGTGAAGGCGGATCGCATCGGCTGAGTGCGCGGCCGCTTGCCCGCTGCTGCAACTGCCGGACGACGATTCAGCCGTTATTTTTTGCCGCTGTTTTTGCCGCTTTTTTTAGCCGCTATTGCCCGAGCAGCCGCTGCAGCAACTCGGTCGCGTTCCCCGTGTCGTACTTGCGCATGAGCCGCGCGCGGTACACGTCCACCGTGCGCGAACTGATGTCCAGAATGCGCCCGATCTGCTTGCTGGTCTTGCCCGTGACGAGTTGCGCGGCAATCTCGCGTTCGCGCGGCGTGAGTTCGACGGCCACGCGGCGCGTGGCGCTCAGGTCCTCGAAGGTCCAGACGCCCGCCGCGTGCGGCGCGGTGCGGTCGAGCGAGCGGCCCGTGACATGGCACCAGAACAGATCACCGTCGGCGCGTTTCATGATGCGGTCGTCGGCGTAACTGCCTTGCGCCGTCATGATGGGCGGAATACGCGCGCCGATGCGCTCGAATTCGTCCGCGGACGGATAAAGCACCTGGAACGATTGCCCGATGATCGACTCGCGCGTGCAGCGGAAGATGGCGGCGACCTGCTCGTTGCAGTCCTCGATGATGCGCTCGCGAGCCAGCACGAGCCCGATGGGCGCGAGATGAAACGCGGTCTGGTAGTCGAGGGCGGAGCGTGCGGCGGGTTTAGGAGCGGCCATGGCGGTCGGTGCGGGTATTGCTTTATGTAGTTTTGCGTATTGTGCCGCAAGCCGCTGCCAGCGTACGCTTTGTCCCCATCGACGCCGCGCGCGCGTGAGCGTTTGCCGCTCCGTGCGCAGGGCCCGCCAGGGTTGCCGCCTTCACGGCAACGCCGCCGGCGCATGACTAGAATGAGGCTTCCGGACGCGCTCGACGTCCGCGCGCCAACCAGGATCGGCCAGACCGGCAGATTTCCATTCGAGGAAGGGACACACTGATGAACAAGGTCTACAAAAGCGCGGCTGCCGCGCTCGAGGGCATCGTCAAGGACGGACAGACATTCGCGGTAGGCGGTTTCGGGCTGTGCGGCATTCCCGAAGCGCTGATCGGCGCATTGCGCGACTCGGGCGTGAAGGGCATTACCTGCATCAGCAACAACGCGGGCGTGGACGGCTTCGGCCTCGGCCTGCTGCTGGAAACGCGCCAGATCAAGAAAATGATCTCGTCCTACGTGGGCGAGAACAAGGAATTCGAGCGCCAGTATCTTTCGGGCGAACTCGAACTCGAATTCACGCCGCAAGGCACGCTCGCCGAAAAGCTGCGCGCGGGCGGCGCCGGCATTCCGGCATTCTTCACGAACACGGGCTTCGGCACGCTGATCGCCGAGGGCAAGGAAACGCGCCAGTTCGGCGAGAACCACTACGTGCTCGAGCATTCGCTCACGGCCGACGTCGCGCTCGTGAAGGCATGGAAGGCCGACAAGTCGGGCAACCTGGTTTATCGCCGCACGGCGCGCAACTTCAACCCGATGTGCGCGATGGCGGGCAAGATCACCGTGGTCGAGGTCGAGGAGATCGTCGAGAACGGCGAACTCGATCCGGATTCGGTTCACACGCCGGGCATTTTCGTGCAGCGCATCGTGCTCAACGCGCAGCCGGAAAAGCGCATCGAGCAACGCACCGTGCGCACCGCGAGCAACTGAACAGGGAGACCGACCATGGCATGGAATCGTGATGAAATGGCCGCGCGCGCGGCGAAGGAACTGCAGGACGGCTTCTACGTGAATCTCGGCATCGGTCTGCCCACGCTGGTGGCCAACCATGTGCCCGAAGGCGTGGAAGTCTGGCTGCAATCGGAAAACGGCCTGCTCGGTATCGGCCCGTTCCCGACCGAAGAGCAAGTGGATGCCGACATGATCAACGCCGGCAAGCAGACCGTGACGACGCTGCCGGGCTCGTCGATCTTCTCTTCGGCGGATTCGTTCGCGATGATCCGCGGCGGCCACATCAACCTCGCGATCCTCGGCGCGATGCAGGTGAGCGAGAAGGGCGATCTGGCGAACTGGATGATCCCCGGCAAGATGATCAAGGGCATGGGCGGCGCGATGGACCTCGTGGCCGGCGTCAAGCGCGTGGTCGTGCTCATGGAGCACGTTGCCAAGGGCGACCAGCACAAGATTCTCGAGGCCTGCACGTTGCCGCTGACCGGCGTGGGCGTGGTCGACCTGATCATCACCGACCTTGGCGTGATCGAAGTGAGCGACGCGGGCCTCAAGGTGACCGAACTCGCGCCGGGCGTGACCGCCGACGAAATCAAGGCGAAGACGGGCGCGCCGCTCGACGTGAGCGCGGTGAGCTGAACGCACACGCATTGGCGGTAGCAGTAGCGATAGCAACAGCGGCATTGGCATGATCCAGGCGGGCGGGACTTCGGTCTCGCCCGTTTTCGTTTGGGGATGTCGCATTGTGGCGCGCTGGCCCGCGCTTGAAACGTCGGCCAGACGGGCTATGCCGGTTGGCCAGGTGCATGCGGCGTGAACCGGGGCCCGGCGCGGCTCCGGGCGTGTCGCGGGGCGTTGCGCGAGCGCGCTTGCGGCCCATGCCGCGCAACAAAGCCCGTTACAATCGGTCGGACATCTTGAAGCGCCTTTTCAGCGAGGATCTTGCGATGACCGATACCACCGCCACGCCGCGCCAGCACGACGTGCAATGCCTGAGCCCTTCGGGATTGCATCGCATCGCGTACACGGAATGGGGCGATCCCACGAACCCGCGCGTGCTCGTCTGCGTACACGGGCTCACGCGCTCGGGACGCGATTTCGACCGCTTTGCCGCGGCAATGGCCGACAACTATCGTGTGGTGTGTCCTGACGTCGCGGGCCGCGGTCTTTCGTCGTGGCTCGCCGACCCGCGCGGCTATGGCGTCGCGCAGTACGTGGCCGACATGGTCACGCTGATCGCGCGCCTTAACGTCGAGCAGGTGGACTGGTTCGGCACGTCTATGGGCGGTTTGATCGGCATGGCGCTGGGCGGCCTGCCCGGCACGCCCATCCGCCGCATGCTGCTCAACGACATTGGGCCGCATATCGAGCCGGCGTCGCTCGAGCGCATCGGCCAGTACGTGGGCCGCGACGAGCGCTTCGCCACGCTGCAGGACGGCGTCGACAATGCCGCGCTGCTCGCCGCTTCGTTCGGCCCGCTCAGCGCCGAGGAATGGCGCGAGATCAATACGCCGCTGCTGCAAGAGGTCGAAGGACAGTGGCGCTACCGCTACGATCCGCGTATTGCGGAACCGTTCAAGGCGATCACGCCCGAACAGAACGAGGAGGGCGAGAAGTTTCTGTGGCGCTCGCTCGCGGCGTTTCAGGGTCCGGTGCTGGTCGTGCGCGGCGCGCTGTCCGATCTCCTGTCACGCGAAACGGTTGCGAAGATGGTCGAGACGGGGCGCGATGTCTCGGGCGTCGAGATCCCCAACGTGGGGCACGCGCCGGCATTTCTCGCCGACGACCAGATCGCGATCGGGCGCCGTTTCTTCGACGTGAAGGCATCGGCCGGGTCATAATATGAGATTCGCCGGCATATTCATGCGTCATGCCTATGCGGGTGCGCATCCCGAATCGTCCAATTTCTGAACAGGAATTCCCATGGCAGTCATTCGTCACCACGTCGGTCCGCGTCTCTCGGAAACCGCGATTCACAACGGCACCGTGTATCTCGCCGGCCAGATCGCCGAAGACACGAATCAGGACATCGCGGGCCAGACGCGCGAAGTGCTCGGCCATATCGACCGGTTGCTCGGCGAAGCGAACAGCGACAAGTCGCTGCTGCTGTCGGTGCAGATCTATATCGCCGAGATGAAGGATTTCCCCGGCATGAACGCCGAGTGGGACAAGTGGGTTGCGCAAGGCGCGACGCCGCCGCGCGCGACGGTCGAAGCCAAGCTGGCGAATCCCGAATGCCTGATTGAAATCGTCGTGGTGGCCGCGCAGCGCGATTAAGCGCACCGAAGCGCATTGGAATGCGCGGCCAGCGCACAGCGTGATCGTTCCGATGCGCTGTCCCCTCCGTTTTTGTTGTCGCCCGACCGGCGTGCCGGCGGGCATGGTCTCATGAGCAGCGATACCGTACCTTCCGCTTCGCCTTTGCCGGTCGAAGCCCCCGCCGACCTTGCCGCGCTGCCGTCGCTCGACGACGCGCTGGCGTTCGTGCGCGAGCACGCGGGCGACGCGCGCCTCTCCACGGGCGAGCCGCTCGTCGAGCACGCGCGGGGGACGGCGCTGCTGGTGGGCCAACTCAACGTCGATCCGTCGGCCGTGCTGGCCGCGGCGCTCTTCAATCTGGCGCCGCATCTGGAGAACCCGGAGGCGACGATCGAGGCGCGTTTCGGCGCGGAGGTCGCGCGGCTCGTGCTCGACGTGCGCAAGCTGTTGCGCCTTGGCGGCGTGAGTCTGCGCGCAGCCCAGCAGTCCACGCTGGAAACCGGCCGTGAAAGCCGCGAAGCGCAGGCCGCTCGCCGTGCCCAGGTGGAATCGCTGCGCAAGATGCTGCTCGCGTTCGCGCAGGACATTCGCGTGGTGCTGATCCGCCTCGCCTCGCGTCTGCAGTCGCTACGCTATTACGCGGCCGCGAAAGTCACGCCCGCGCCCGAGATCGCGCGCGAAACGCTCGAAATCTACGCGCCGCTCGCGAACCGGCTCGGTATCTGGCAACTGAAGTGGGAACTCGAAGATCTCGCGTTCCGCTTCGAGGAGCCCGTCACCTACAAGCGCATCGCGAAGCTGCTCGACGAGAAACGCGTCGAGCGCGAGAGCTACGTGGCGGAAGCGATCGCGCGGCTGCAAAGCGAGCTGGCGGCCGCGCATATCGAAGCCGAAGTGAGCGGGCGGCCCAAGCACATCTACAGCATCTGGAAGAAGATGCGTGGCAAGGACATCGACTTTTCCGAGCTGTACGACGTGCGCGCGTTTCGCGTGATCGTGCCGGATATCAAGGATTGCTACACGGTGCTCGGCATCGTGCACAACCTCTGGCAGCCGGTGCCGCGCGAATTCGACGACTATATTTCGCGGCCCAAGCCCAATGGCTATCGCTCGCTGCACACGGTCGTGGTCGGCGACGACGGCCGCGCGTTCGAAGTGCAGATCCGCACGCAGGAAATGCATCAGTTCGCGGAATACGGCGTGGCCGCGCACTGGCGTTACAAGGAAGCGGGCGCGAAGGGCTATGGCGGCCAGTTCAGCGCGAGCAGCACCTACGACGAGAAGATCGCGTGGCTGCGCCAATTGCTAGCGTGGAAGGACGACGTCTCCGACGGCCCGCAGCCGTGGGAGCAACTGCGCCAGGCCACGCTCGACGACGACCACATCTATGTGCTCACGCCGCAGGCGCGCGTGATCGCCTTACCGCAAGGCGCGACGCCGCTCGACTTCGCTTATCACCTGCATAGCGAGCTGGGCCATCGGTGCCGCGGCGCACGCGTGGACGGCGCGATGGTGCCGCTCAACACGCAGCTGCGTAACGGCCAGACGGTGGAAATCGTCGCGATCAAGGAGGGCGGCCCGTCGCGCGACTGGCTCAATCCGCAGCTCGGCTATCTGCACAGCCCGCGTGCGCGGCAGAAGGTGCGCGCTTGGTTCAACGCGATCGAGGCGCAGGAGAACATCGCCAACGGCCGCGCGATGGTCGAAAAAACGTTGCAACGCGAAGGGCGCACCTCGGTCAGTCTCGATCAGCTCGCGGCGAAGCTCGGTTTCAAGACGCCGGACGATCTGTTCAGCGTGGTCGGCAAGGAAGAGTTCAGTCTGCGCAACGTAGAGCACGCGTTGCACGACGCGCCCGTTGCCGAGCCCGAGGAGGAAACGCCCGAGCAGATCACGAAGCGCGCGAGTGGCGCGAACGTCGCGCACGGCGGTTCTTCGGGCGTGCTGGTGGTGGGCGTGGACGCGCTGCTCACGCAGCTCGCGCGCTGTTGCCGCCCGGCGCCGCCCGACGGGATCAGCGGGTTCGTCACGCGCGGCAAAGGCATGTCGATCCATCGCAGCGACTGTCCCACGTTCGTGCGCATGGCGCGCCGTTCGCCCGAGCGCGTGCTGCACACCACGTGGTCGGCGGACGTGATGGGCGGGCGCGGTCAGTCGGTGTATCCCGTCGATATTTCGATCGAGGCCACGGACCGCCAAGGCTTGCTGCGCGACATTTCCGAAGTGTTCGCGCGGGAGAAGATGAACGTGATTGGCGTGAAAACCCAGTCGCGGCGCAATGCGGCATTCATGCAATTCACGGTCGAGGTGTCGAATTCGGCGCAGATCCAGCGTGCCTGCACGTTGCTCGGCGAGGTCACGGGCGTCATGGAGGCTTCGCGCCGGGGCTAGGCATGCCGCTCGATTGGTTCCAGATTCGCCATGATCTGGCCAGGGCTATGCGGCGGTGCAAAAAATGCTTGCCAAGCGCTTGAATATCCGTCATACTCTTTTTTCTTCAGGCTCGTAGCTCAGCTGGTTAGAGCACCACCTTGACATGGTGGGGGTCGTTGGTTCGAGTCCAATCGAGCCTACCAACGAAAATCGAAGTTCTGGCAGGCTGGTTTGTCGGGGCTTCAAAAGCAGGAAACGCCGCAAGGCGAATTTACGGCGATACGGTTATGACACCGCGAACGTTTACCGAAACCACTTCGGAACGACGCTAGTCGAGGACCTCTTTCGCCCCTGCAGCAAGGTTTGAAAAGTGAATGCGGCCCCTCGAAAGCGGGGCCGCATTTTTTTTCGCCGCGAGGTTTTACGGCGGGTCGTCCTCACAGAACATTCGATGTGTCCTCAGGGCACTTTTGGAGAAAAGCATGGTTGCGATACGTCTGCCCGACGGTTCGGTTCGACAGTACGATCATCCCGTCACGGTCGCCGAAGTGGCGGCCTCGATCGGTCCCGGCCTCGCCAAGGCGGCGCTGGGCGGCAAGCTCGACGGCGAACTGGTCGACACGTCGACGCTGATCGATCGCGACGCAGCGCTCGCCATCGTCACGGACAAAGACGCTGACGGCCTCGACATCATCCGTCACTCCACGGCGCACTTGCTGGCGTACGCGGTGAAGGAGTTGTATCCGGAAGCGCAGGTCACCATCGGGCCGGTCATCGACAACGGCTTCTATTACGACTTCGCCTATAACCGTCCCTTCACGCCCGAAGATCTGGAAAAGATCGAAAAGCGCATGCTGGAGCTCTCGAAGAAAGACGAGCCGGTCACGCGCCGGGTCGTCTCGCGCGGCGAGGCGGTGGACTACTTCAAGAGCATCGGCGAGAAGTACAAGGCCGAGATCATCGAATCGATTCCCGGCGCGGAAGAGATCAAGCTGTATTCGCACGGCGGTTTCACGGACCTGTGCCGCGGCCCGCACGTGCCGTCCACGGGCAAGCTCAAGATCTTCAAGCTGATGAAGGTCGCGGGCGCGTACTGGCGCGGCGACGCGAAGAACGAGCAGTTGCAGCGCATCTACGGCACGGCCTGGACGAAGAAGGAAGACCAGGAGCTGTATCTCCATAACCTCGAAGAGGCGGAGAAGCGCGACCACCGCAAGCTCGGCAAGCAGCTCGACCTGTTCCACATGCAGGACGAATCGCCGGGCATGGTGTTCTGGCACCCGAAGGGCTGGACGCTCTGGCAGCAGGTCGAGCAATACATGCGCGGCCGTCTGCGCGAAGTCGGCTACGACGAAATCAAGACGCCGATGATCATGGACCGCTCGCTCTGGGAAGCGTCGGGTCACTGGCAGAACTATCGTGAAAATATGTTCACGACGGAGTCGGAAAAGCGCGACTACGCGATCAAGCCGATGAATTGCCCCGGCCACGTGCAGGTGTTCAATCACGGTCTGCGCTCGTATCGCGACCTGCCGCTGCGTTACGCGGAATTCGGCTCGTGCCATCGCAACGAGGCCTCGGGTGCGCTGCACGGCCTGATGCGCGTGCGCGGTTTCGTTCAGGACGACGCGCACATCTTCTGTACGGAAGAGCAGTTCATCAGCGAGTCGATCGCCTTCAACACGCTGGCGATGAGCGTCTACAAGGATTTCGGGTTCGATCACATCGACATCAAGCTGTCGCTGCGCCCCGATTCGCGTGCCGGCACGGACGAAACGTGGGATCGCGCCGAACAAGGCCTGCGCGACGCGCTGACGGCCTGCGGCGTGCAATGGGAAGAACTGCCGGGCGAGGGTGCGTTCTACGGTCCGAAGGTCGAGTACCACATCAAGGACGCGCTCGGCCGTTCGTGGCAGTGCGGCACGCTGCAGCTCGACATGGTGCTGCCGGAGCGTCTTGGCGCCGAGTACGTGAGCGAAGACAACAGCCGCCGCCGCCCGATCATGTTGCACCGCGCCATCCTCGGTTCGATGGAGCGTTTCCTCGGCATTCTGATCGAACACCATGCCGGCGCAATGCCCTCGTGGCTCGCTCCGGAGCAGGTTGTTGTGATGAATATTGCGGAAAGTCAGGCCGAATACGCGGCAAATCTGGCCCAATCGTTGCAAAAACAAGGGGTTAGAGTGTCGGCTGATTTGCGCAACGAGAAAATTAGCTATAAAATACGTGAGCACACGCTTGAGAAGGTCCCGTACCTGCTTGTCGTTGGCGACAAGGAGCGTGAAGCACAAACGGTAGCCGTGCGTGCCCGTGGCGGCGTCGATCTGGGTGTTATGCCCCTCGACGCATTCGCTGAGCGTCTGGCGCAGGACGTCAAGACGTTCAAGTAAGCCACCTGGCAGCGCGGCTCGTTTTTTTAATTTTTAGAGGAAACGTAACATCGCTACGGATAAGTCGCATCGCATCAACGGTGAAATCACTGCACCCGAGGTGCGTCTCGTCGGAATCGAGAACGAGCCGCTCGGTATCGTAAAGCTGGCTGATGCGTTCCGCATGTCGGAACAGCAAGACGTCGATCTGGTTGAAATTGCCCCGCAGGCGGTGCCCCCGGTGTGCCGCCTGATGGACTACGGCAAGTTCAAGTACCAGGAATCGAAGAAGCAGCACGAAGCCAAGTTGAAGCAGAAGGTCATCCAGGTCAAGGAAGTCAAATTCCGCCCGGGTACCGATGACGGCGATTACAACGTCAAGCTGCGCAACCTCATCCGCTTCCTCGATGAAGGCGACAAGACGAAGATCACGTTGCGTTTCCGCGGCCGCGAAATGGCTCACCAGGAAATCGGCATGCGCATGCTCGAGCGTCTGCGCACCGACCTCGAAGAAGTCGGTCAGGTCGAGCAGATGCCGAAAATGGAAGGGCGCCAGATGATCATGGTGCTCTCGCCGAAGAAGAAGAAGTAAGAAGCGCGTTGCGCGGCAGTCCGCGCGACGGTTTCGAAAGTATTGAGCAGTTTCAAGCGCCTTGTCCGCAGCGCCATCGAGCGCGCGACCGGGGTGCAAGCAGGTTCCGGAACGGCGCCCGCGCGTCGCACGAACAGTGCGGCAAACGGGCGTTTTTCCTGAAAGCGGCGGCGAGCTTGTCTTTTTAGAGCAGCCAGTCGCCAAAACAAGTGGAGTGGGTTTCGAAGGGCGGAGTCCCGGCAAGGTGTGAGAACACGGCGCCAACCGCACACCCATGTCCATCAAATAATGGAGTTGTCTGTCATGCCGAAGATGAAGACCAAGAAGAGCGCTGCGAAGCGCTTCGTGGTTCGTCCGGGCGGTACCGTCAAGCGCGGTCAAGCCTTCAAGCGTCACATCCTGACGAAGAAGACCACCAAGAACAAGCGTCATCTGCGTGGTGCAACGGCCGTTCATGATTCCGATCTGAACTCCGTGCGCGCAATGCTGCCGTTCGCGTAATCCTCAACCGACACTCATAGGAGCGAAACATGCCTCGAGTCAAACGTGGGGTTACCGCACGGGCCCGCCACAAGAAGATCATCAACCTGGCCAAGGGTTACCGCGGCCGTCGCAATAACGTCTATCGCATCGCCAAGCAGGCGGTCATGCGCGCAGGCCAGTACGCCTATCGCGATCGCCGCAACAAGAAGCGTGTGTTCCGCGCACTGTGGATCACGCGTATCAATGCAGCGGTGCGTCAGCACGACATGACCTACAGCGTGTTCATCAACGGTCTGAAGAAGGCCTCGATCGAACTCGACCGTAAGGTCCTGGCTGACATGGCCGTGTTCGACAAGCCTGCATTTGCTGCGATCGTCAAGCAGGTGAAGGCCGCCGTCGCTGCCTAAGTCGGTAACCGGTTCGGGTAACCGGATCGGATATTGCGCAGGGTCGTTGCAGCAAACATTCCGGTTGTTTCGGTGATGCTGCAACAAAAACGGGGCTCCTCACCGAGCCCCGTTTTTGTTGGTAATGACGCTTCCCGCGCCGCTGCTCGCACTGCCTCACGCCGTTGCGTTCGCGCTGTCATGGCCGCGTTTCGCCATGACCGACCGTGAAGCGCATCGCTGCTCAAGTCTCACACTCTGACGCTGAAAAGATGGGATCAATGGATCTGGACCAGATTGTCGCCGACGCGCAACACGCCTTCGCTTCCGCCTCCGACGTCAACACGCTCGAAAACGAAAAGGCCCGCTTTCTCGGCAAATCCGGCGCGCTGACCGAGTTGCTCAAGGGCCTCGGCAAGCTCGACCCGGAAACGCGCAAGACCGAAGGCGCGCGCATCAACGCCGTCAAGCAGCAGGTCGAGGCCGCGCTCAACGCGCGCCGCCAGGCGCTCGCCGACGCGCTCCTGAACCAGCGCCTCGCCGCCGAGGCGATCGACGTCACGCTGCCGGGCCGCGGCACCGGCACGGGCAGCCTGCATCCCGTGATGCAGACGTGGGAGCGCGTGGAGCAGATCTTCGGCTCGATCGGCTTCGACGTGGCCGACGGTCCCGAGATCGAAACCGACTGGTACAACTTCACCTCGCTCAACAGCCCGGAAAACCATCCGGCGCGCTCCATGCAGGACACGTTCTACGTGGACGGCAAGGACGCCGACGGCCGTCAGTTGCTGCTGCGCACGCACACGAGCCCGATGCAGGTGCGCTACGCGCGCACGCACACGCCGCCCATCAAGGTGATCGTGCCGGGCCGCACGTATCGCGTGGACAGCGACGCCACGCATTCGCCGATGTTCAACCAGGTCGAAGGCCTGTGGATCGAAGAGAACATCAGCTTTGCCGATCTGAAGGGCGTCTACACCGACTTCCTCAAGAAGTTCTTCGAGCGCGACGACATTCAGGTGCGCTTCCGTCCGTCGTATTTCCCGTTCACGGAACCGTCGGCGGAAATCGACATGATGTTCGAGCACGGCAAGAACGCGGGCAAGTGGCTCGAAATTTCGGGCTCGGGTCAGGTGCATCCGACCGTGATCCGCAACATGGGCCTCGACCCGGAGCGCTATATCGGCTTCGCGTTCGGCAGCGGCCTCGAGCGCCTCACGATGCTGCGCTATGGCGTGCAGGACTTGCGCCTGTTCTTCGAAGGCGATCTGCGCTTCCTGCGCCAGTTCGCCTGAACGAGCCGCGCACGAGTTAGCAGCGCGCGAGGCGGACGCGGCACTTCAACGAGTGCGCGAGAACCCGCCTTCGCGACGGTCACAATCTGTCTGGAACGTAAAACCCATGCTATTCCCCGAATCCTGGCTGAGAAGCTTTGTCGATCCGAAGCTCACGACCGATGAACTGGCCCACGCGCTCACCATGGCCGGCCTCGAAGTCGAAGGCCTGAGCCCGGCCGCGCCGCCGACCACGAAGATCGTCGTTGGCCGCGTGCTCGAAGTCGTGAAGCATCCGGACGCGGACAAGCTCAACGTCTGTCAGGTCGATGCCGGCACCGGCGCGACGCTGCAGATCGTGTGCGGCGCGCCCAATGTCGCGCCCGGCATCGTCGTGCCCGTCGCGCTCGTCGGCGCCGAACTGCCGCCCGCGGAAGAAGGCGGCAAGCCGTTCGCGATCAAGCTCTCCAAGCTGCGTGGCGTGGAAAGCCAGGGCATGTTGTGCTCGGCGCGCGAACTCAAGCTCTCCGAAGACCACAGCGGCCTGATGATCCTGCCGGAGAACACGCCGGTCGGTCAGGACATTCGCGAGGCGCTCAACCTCGACGACACCATCTTCGAAATCAAGCTCACGCCGAACAAGGCCGACTGCCTTTCGGTGTACGGCGTCGCGCGCGAAACCGCCGCGATCACGGGCGCGCCGCTGCAAGCGCCGGTGTTCCCCGCAGTCGAAGTGAAGCTCGACGAGAAACTGCCCGTCAAGATCTCGGCGCCGGACCTGTGCGGTCGTTTCTCGGGCCGCGTGATTCGCGGCGTGAACGCGCGCGCGAAGACGCCGCTGTGGATGGTCGAGCGTCTGGAGCGCTCGGGCCAGCGCAGCATCTCCGCGCTCGTCGACATCTCGAACTACGTGATGCTCGAACTGGGCCGCCCGTCGCACGTGTTCGATCTCGACAAGATCCACGGTTCGATGGACGTGCGCTGGGGCAAGAAGGGCGAAACGCTCAAGCTGCTCAACGGCAACACCGTCGAAGTGGATGAAACCGTGGGTGTGATCGCCGACGACCGCGAGATCGAAAGCCTCGCGGGCATCATGGGCGGCGACAGCACGGCCGTCACGCTCGACACCGCCAACATCTATCTCGAAGCCGCCTTCTGGTGGCCCGATGCGATTCGCGGCCGCTCGCGCCGCTACAACTTCTCGACCGATGCGGGTCATCGTTTCGAGCGCGGTGTGGACTGGTCGACGACCGTCGAGCACATCGAACGCATCACGCAGCTGATTCTCGATATCTGTGGCGGCGCGGCTGGCCCGATCGACGATCAAACGGTGAACGTGCCGCAACGCGCGGCGGTGAAGATGCGCGTGGCGCGCGCGAACCGCATTATCGGCGTGAAGATCGGCGCCGACGAGATCGCGCAGATTTTCACACGCCTCGGCCTCACGTTCGAACGTAGCGCGGACGAGGCGGGTGACGAGTCGTTCAGCGTGACGCCGCCGCCGTATCGCTTCGACATCGAGATCGAAGAAGATTTGATCGAAGAAGTCGCGCGTATCTACGGTGTCGAAAAGATTCCGGCGCTGCCGCCGGTGGCGCGCAGCGAAATGCGTGCGACCAACGAAACGCGCCGCTCGATCCACACGATCCGTCACGCGCTGGCTGCGCGCGACTACGCCGAAACCATCAACTTCAGTTTCGTCGATGCCGAGTGGGAGCAGGATTTCGCGGGCAACGCGAACCCGGTCAAGCTGCTGAACCCGATCGCGAGCCAGCTCTCGGTGATGCGCACGACGCTTTTCGGCAGCCTCATCAACGTGCTGCGCCACAACCTCAACCGCCGCGCGGATCGCGTGCGCGTGTTCGAAGCGGGCCGCGTGTTCCTGCACGATCCCGCGATCAAGGCGGGTGAGATGACGGTGGAGGGGTTCGCGCAACCGAAGATGATCGGCGCGCTCGCGTACGGTCCCGCGCTCGACGAGCAGTGGGGCGCGCAAACGCGCGGCGTGGACTTCTTCGACATGAAGGGCGATCTCGAAGCGCTGTTCGCAGGACTTGGCGCCACGAAAACGCCGCGTTTCGTGAAGGCGGAGCATCCCGCCTTGCATCCGGGACGCAGCGCGCGCGTGGAAGTGGACGGCCGCGCCGTGGGCTGGATCGGCGAGCTGCATCCGCGCTGGATGCAGAAATACGATCTGCCGCACGCGCCCATTCTGTTCGAAGTCGAAGCCGACGCATTGATGGCGCGCGAACTGCCGACGCCTTCCGACGTGTCGAAATTCCCGCCGGTGCGACGCGATATCGCACTGGTGGTCGATCAGAAGATCGAAGTGCAAGCACTCCTCGACGAGTTCCGCAAGGGCATGCAGGACGAGCCCGCACGGATTGTGCAGAGGGTTGCGCTTTTCGATGAATTTCGTGCAAAATCAAATACTTCCGGACTTGGCGCGGACGAGAAAAGCCTTGCCTTCCGGGTGACCCTGCAAGATACTGGCGGAACCCTTCAGGACGAAACGGTCGATACGGCCATCAAGTCCCTGGTGGATCGCCTGGCTCGAGTGTTTGGCGCCCGGCTGCGCGGATAAGCTCCCCGGCTCATCACGTACCGACATTGGTTTCCGGTTTGCGAGCGTGCACGTTACCGTGCACACGAAGCGAGCAGCCGGAAACGCGCCATTTCATAGATAGATGAACGAAATGAACTCGAGTGATTTCGAAGCCCTTCTCGCGGCACAGCGTAGCGCCATGATTCGCGACATCCCTGCCTCGTCGGCAAGCGCCACGAACGACACGCCCACGCTGACCAAAGCCGAACTCGCCGAGCTGCTGTTCGACAACGTCGGCCTCAACAAGCGCGAAGCGAAGGACATGGTCGAAGCCTTCTTCGAAGTGATTCGCGACGCGCTCGAAAGCGGCGACAGCGTGAAGCTGTCCGGCTTCGGCAACTTCCAGTTGCGCGACAAGCCGCAACGCCCTGGCCGCAATCCGAAGACGGGCGAGGCGATTCCTATTGCCGCGCGGCGCGTCGTCACGTTTCACGCGAGCCAGAAGCTGAAAGCGCTGGTCGAAAGCGGCGCGGAAGCAAGCTTCCCGCGTTGATGCGCTGAGCGTGCGCGCTCGCGCCGGTGGCAATGCGGCGAGCGTGCGACGGACCAGCGGCTTGAGCGGCACTCGCGGACTTCAAAGACCCAGGCGGCAACGCCTCAACGCGCAACCACCACGACGGCAACCCGGCGATGACATCGACAATCGAAAAGGTCGTCTTGCCTTCCATTCCCGCCAAACGCTACTTCACCATCGGCGAAGTGAGCGAACTGTGCGGCGTGAAGCCCCATGTGCTGCGTTATTGGGAGCAGGAGTTCACGCAGTTGAAGCCGGTCAAGCGGCGCGGTAACCGTCGCTACTACCAGCATCACGAGGTCTTGCTGATTCGCCGTATTCGCGAACTGCTTTACGAGCAGGGCTTCACGATCAACGGTGCGCGCAACCGGCTCGATTCGCACGGTGCGATGGTCGAGGAAGCGGCGCAGTCTGAAGCGGAAGCGGTGGCGAGTGGGGAAGGCACGACGGCACTTGTTGATGTCGATCAGTTGCGCAAAGAACTGCTGCACGTGATCGATCTGCTGGGAAGCTGATGCCGATAAGGCGAAGCTTGGGATGTTAAGGAATTCGCTGTGAGGTGGTTCTAATTAGAGAAAGTGTCTGTTATACTTTCTAGCTCTCGGGGCGTAGCGCAGCCTGGTAGCGTACCTGCATGGGGTGCAGGTGGTCGGAGGTTCAAATCCTCTCGCCCCGACCAGGAAAATCAACGGGTTACAGATGAAAGTCTGTAACCCGTTTTCCATTTCTGGCGTCTGCTCAAGCGTGCCGGTCACGCACGCTTGTTGAACCTGGTCTCGAGCGGATCGCTAGGACGGCTCCTGGCGAAGGTGGACGATTCCGGGCATGTCGTCGAAGTCTTCGATCGGCATGTCGAACTGTTTTGGCGCGCCACTCGCTGCGCCAAAAGCGTAAGCGTCGTCGATCAACCAGGTGCCCGACTCCTTCACGAGAATCAGGTCGGTGCGCCCAATGCCGTAGTAGGCGGCGTTGGGCTTGGTGATCTCAGCCCAGTCGACCCGAAGTCGGATACGCGAAGGGCTCGCCTGAAGAATTCTCACGGGTTGCGTGATCTTCAGGCGAACATCGTTGCCGTAGCCAGACGGGTCGGTATCGATCTCCGAATCCCATAGCCGGGCGTCCAGCATGCCGGTGGCCGTGGCGTCGCCCACGCACGAAGTGTGCATGGCGGCAAAGAGCGATCGCGAGAAGAGCGGCTTGAAAGTCCGCGTATAGGCTTCCTCGCGGAACGCCCGGTTACGAACTCGCGAATCGACCGGATGCCCGTTGCGATCGATTTTGCTGAACATGCATGACGCGTCCGGGTGGGACAGCGCGTAAAACTGTTTAACGGTCGCGTCGATCTGCTCGTGATCGGCGGACGAGAGCGGCGGCGGTTGCGCAACCACCGTCGTACAACCTATCAATAGCGCGATGGCGGTCAGATACGGGACACGCATTCTCAATTGCTGAACTCCTTAACGTACTTATCAAAGTCGGATTTTAGCTGCGCCATCGTGTAACCCTGATCCTGGCTCGTGCCTGGCATGGAGGCCCATTCGCTGCGTAGCAGGCCAACGGCCTTTTCGACTTCGCCGGTTCGCACGTACCCGAGCGCCGTGGGCTGGGGCTGTTGGGTCTTCGGATCAAAACGCCCCGGACGGCCTTCCATCAAAAACACCGCGTAGCGGTCTTGCGTGGCGGGTTGAAAGTCGGCAGGCAACGCGCCTGCTCCCGCTGCTTGCCCGGCTGTCCATACCGCCTTGGTCATCTGATACGCGCCCTGATGATGCGCGCCCGGAGGATAGGTCGATAAATCCTTGATGCCGCCCGAAAGCGAATACACGCCTTGCGACGCGTAGTAAGTCTTCGCGTCTCCGCCCAGTTCGAAAAACGTCTTCGCTTCGCGACTCCGGATGATTTTCAGGAACGCTTTCATGCGTGCGAGCGCCAGCGGATCGCTGAATCCCGCTTTGCGATAAATGCCGATCGGCTCGTAGAAATGCCGGGTGCCATCGGGATTGCGTCCGCCCACGCACAGGTAATTACGCTTGAAATCGCTGACGTAGTAGTGATAAGTCCGGATGTCGATATGCCCGGGTTGGCCTTTTCCGTCCGCGGTCTGCGTGTCGCCAGCGACGTGATAAACGATGACGTCGCCGGGGAGCGCCCAGCGCGCATCCGGAAGTTCGCTCGTGACGTTCTTGAATCCCTGCGATTCCAGAAACGCCCCGGCGACTTTCGCATAGCTGCCGCCCGCGCCTTCGTATTTGCCGTGCTTGTCTCGAAGGAACTGGATCGCGTTGATCTTCCAGAGCGCGATCTTCACGAACATATAGCATTGGCCCTTCGATTCCTTGGTGGGCTTCGAGCCATACTTGATGGTGCCGTCGGCGATCTGCTTGAGATTCACGACGGTCGAGGACGACGGCATGGTATGCATCGTCTGCTCTTCGGCCAGATCACTGGTCTTTCGGGCAACCGCCGCGGGGTCGACCGTGTTGGCGGGTCGCGCCGCCGCGGGTTTGGTCGAGCCGTTAGCCGAATTCGCGCCCGCCGGCTTCCCGGTAACCGGATTCGTGCCGACGCTCATCCAGTCCTCAATGAAATGCCATGCCGCATTGATTTTGTGACCGGCCCAGTCGCTCCACGTCTCCTGCGGTTGCGCTTGCGGATGCCCGACCGCGTCGCGTTTCGTCGCGACGACCGGTGCGGCAGGCGTCTTGCCCGTACCGCCTTTCGGTTTCGTCGACGGGGTCCCCGTCGATGTTTTGCTTGCGGTCGCGGGCCGGGCGGCCGGTGCGGTTTTCGTCGGAGGAAGCGTTTTCGTGCTGGCGGCGCTGACCACGGGCGCCGCGGCTACCGCGGGAGTCGCGGGAGTCGCGGGAATATTCGCGGTCTGCGCAGCCGCGCTACCGGCTGCTCCGCTGGCCGCGTTGCTAGTCGCACTACGGGTTGAGTCAGTGCCGGCGGTCGCGCCCGCCATGTCGGTTTCCGTCGTACCGTTGTTCACGGTGGGCGAGGCCGCACTCGATGAACTGGCCGTACTCGCGGGATCGTTTCCTTGGTCCGTTGCTCCGCTTCCCGTTGCGCTTCCGCTGTCGGCATAAGCAGGATGGGCTTCGGTCGTGCCGGAGTTGCCCGGGGCATTGGCGGGCGGTTCCTTGTAAACGTCGTCCTCGGCGCCGCCATGCGGTTGCGTGGCAGTCTTGAGCAAGACGCTCGGGCTCATCAACGTAATCGTGCTGTCGACGCTCGGCACCGTAAAGCTGGCGATCTGCTTGTACTCGCCGTCGTCTTTCTTGACCAGCACGAGGCAGTTGGCGCCCACGGCAAACGTGGTGATTGCGGTCGTATTGCCGTCGCCGTCGGTCGTGCCGTCGATCGTCGTGCTGTCCGACTCCAGGCGGTAAATCAGTCCGCTTATCGGGCTGCCGTCCAAGCCGATAAACCGGCAGTCGGTTTTGGGCGGCGTGTTGTCGTCGGAGGTTGCCGGTGCCGGCGTCGACGGAGTCGTCCCGGGCGCGAGTCCGTTCGCGTCCGGGGCCGGCGTGGTCGCTGCGTTGTTGGTAGCCGATGCATCGTCCGTGGCCGCGTTGGCCGCCTCGTCGGTGGAGGGGGCCGTAGGCGAGACCGGTGCTTCTGCTGGTGCGGCGGTCGTTTCGAGGGGCGTTGCCGTGGGCGCGCTCATGTCCCCGATCGCGTAAGTCTGTACACCGCCTTCGTCGGTGTCCGAAGGCGCGAGGGCGTTTTGGGAGTCGATGGCCATGCTTCGTTTCCTTTAGGCGGATGGAGCGTCGTCGTGTTCTGCGCCGTGTTGCGAGTCGACGAACACTCGCCACGGATCGTCGCCGACGTAGAGCTTGAGATTCGTGTCGCCAGGGGTGAACACGCGGTCAGTCAAGCCATCGGCGTCGAGACGTCCGCTGTTGACGACATTGCCGTTTTCGTCCTTGAACGCATAAGGAATGTTCTCGAACGGGATCGCGAATTCCTCGCCCAGAAGGGGTTTGACATCGACGCGCTGACTGAACATTTGCGATGTCGCCGATACCGGCAGTACCGGGAGCGCTTGTTTCAGCCCGGTCGGTCCGGCGAACGAATGCAGCGCGCCTTTGATATCGATCTGGCCGGGCGCGTGAATCTCGATATTGCCGTTTTTGATGCGTATGTACGCACCGCCGGAAGTCAGCAAAATTTCCTGTTTCGCCGCTGCTTCGATCTGCTCCGTTGCGGATATCACCTTCACGGTCTTCTGGGCCGTCAGTTCGATATTGTCCGAGTGCGCACGAAGTTCAACCTTGCCTTTGGCGGCAAAAAATTTCATCCCGGCGCTCTGGGCAAACAGACTGAGCTTTTCTCTGACGCTCGCGATCAACGACTTGCTGGTGGCGAGATGCGTGTTCTGTCCGCTGACGAGATTGGCCTGGGCATGGGCGGCGAGATGCACCGATTGCTGCGTCGACAGGGCAATGCCGGCCGGGCTGGCCAGTAGCATGACCGGCTCTCCGAACGCGTTGGCGTTACCCGTTCCACCGCCCGCCGTTCGGCCCGGCGAGGTCGAACCTGAAACGTCTTGCTGCGTCGCTGCCGTGAACGACGTTAGCGCAGCGTGGCCGTCGTTGAGACTTTCGGCGTGGTGCGTCGTGCTTGCCTCGGACAGCGCTCCCAGCACGCTCGCCGAATTCGTCAGTTGCGAATGCGCTTCCTGGACATCCATTTGCTGGCTCGTCGCCGTCCAGGTCGAGATATACAGCCCTCTGCCCGCACGCACGGCGCCATACGCATCGGATCTGAGGTCGAAGCCGCTTCCCAGGTAGTTGCCTCTCGTGTTGCCGCTATGCTCGATCAGATACCCCAAATGCAGCTGGGCGCGCGTGCTCGACGAGGAGAACTGCACCCGGTTTTGACCCGTGGCGTCATCCATCACCATCTGGTTAAAGCCGCTGCCCTGATATTCCCTCGAGCGGTAGCCGGACAGCAGGCCGTTGGAGTGCCAGTTGGGCTTCGTCGCGCTGTTGTAGACCTTGCCGGTGACGAGGGGGCGATCGCAATCGCCATCTGCCCAGCTGATGAGAACCTCTTCGCCGATTCTCGGTACATGCACGCTGCCGTAGCCGCCGCCCGTATCGGACATGGCAACGCGTACCCAGCACGAAGCTTTTTCATCGCCGTCGTTGAGTCGATCCCAGTGGAATCGCACCTTGATCCGGTTCAACGCGTCGGTATACACCTCTTCGTTTGCGGGGCCCACAACGATCGCCGACTGCAGGTTCATCGCGGGCTTGTGGTGCTCGAGCGGACTGCGGTAAGGCATGCTCTTGCGTTGTGCTTCGATCTCGACGAGGAAGAAGCCTTCGTTGCCGTCGTCGTGCCGTATCTTCAACCGCCCGGCGGCGTGGTGCGACTCGATTCTCGCCAGCGTGCTCTTCAGGCTATGTGGAAAATCCGCGGTCTGGTGAGAAACGGGCAGGTTGTTTTCGATGAACCACGCGGCCTTGATAACGACGAACTGCCGGTTCTGGGCGTTGTCCGTCGCGTGCCCGGGGTGATTGTCCAACTCGAACCAACGGCCGGCATCCACGGATCGCACGCCTGCGGCGCCGACATAGCGCTTGGCCCGTGACTCCCATTCCTCCATGCGGATTTTCGACAGGCGATCGCCACGGTCCTGGTCGCCATAGGTGTAGGCGCCGGTGTATTCGTAGACTTCGTTTTGCGGGGGGAGCGCGCCTTGGGTCGGGAGAGTGGGAACGTGCGTGCCCTTCGGATTCGCAGGCGAAGCCGGCAATTTGTAGTCGAAGGTGCGGGTCGCGAGCGACGTGCTTTGCAGTGTTCGCGTGCCCGCCCATTGCACCAGCGCGTTGGCTTCGCTGCCGGCTCCCGCGCGATAAAACTCGATGGTCTGGGGGGAGAGCGGGGGACACGCATCAAGGTGGTCGGTGATCACGAGCGTGTGCGACTTGCCGTCGCTCGCCTGCTCGAAGTAGCCGAAGATTCCCTCGCATTCCATGATCCGGTGGACGAAATTCCAGTCGTCCTCGAATTGCACGCAGAACGAGCGCGACGGCAGCGGTTTGCTCAGGGCAAAGCGAAATGCGCCTTGAGCCTGCGGGTGCATGTTGAAGACATCGGTCAGGATCTGGTCGGCGGGCGCGTCTTGCCAGATTCGCGCATCCGAACGAAAGCGCAAAAAGTGCAACCACGATGCGAAGACGATCTGGTAGCTCGTAAGACCGCTATCGGCGCCAAGGCGGCGAGCCGTATGCACGTAGCCGTGATGAGGCAGAAAGGATTGATCGTTTTGCTGAATCCACAGCGTTACCGATTGGGCTATCAGCGTTTTCAGTTCGATGGAGTCGGACGCCGATACAAGATCTGCCGTGAACTCGAAATGACGTCCTATTTGCGAATAACCGATGACCCGCTGGGGCAGAAGGAGATTATCGCCCAGTGGATTATCCAGTTTGAGAAGGCGGTTGCTTTGCGACAAACCATTGTTTATTGCCCCGATTATGTTCTGTGCGCCCATGCGATCTCTTCTTCCTGGCCGTCGCGCCCCCGCGCGTGAGCGGGATTCTACGAAACAACATACGAATCATCCAGTGAAAAGTTTCAGAACAATTGGGCCGGAATTTAATGCTGATTTTCTTATGCGAATTGCGTGTCAGGTATATTTTTCCTGGGCGACATGACTGAATTTTTTTCGATTCGATGCCATTTGATAATGCCTGCCGCTTTTCGGCGATTATAAATGGAGGCGGAATATATAAGGTGTCCGCCAACAGTTGCCTGCGGTGTTGCCGCTAACGAACAGGCGTGGCGCCGCCGTGTCCAGCATCGTCTTAAACACATCGATAAAAATCCGCACGATTTAAGCGAGCGGCGCGCAGGCAGCTCCACGCGGGCCTTGGCGGTTCCCCAATGACTGCGCAAGAACCGGCTGTTAATTTTTCTCACATATCGGTGAGAATCCTTCGTTATACGGCCCGCGTCGCACACCTTACGATACCGGTACATCCGCGTTCGCGGCGCAAGCGACGTCCACGCGCCCGATTCTCCGACTCTCACCGCCCAAGCCCGCGAACGCTCAAGAGCACCCTCCAAATGAATCCGATCGAACTCGCGCAACTGGTTTTCCTCGCCGCCCTGTGGGGCGGATCGTTTCTGTTTATCCGTGTCGGCGTGACCGATTTCGGCGTGGCGCCGTTGATGGCGTTGCGCGTCGGTATCGGCGCGGCGTTTCTGCTGATCGTGCTGTTCTCGCGACGTCCCGCGCGCGAGGCGCTCGGCACGTTGCGCGCGCGCGCCTGGCCGCTGCTCATCGTCGGCATTCTCAACTCGGCGGCGCCGTTCTGCCTGTTCGCGTGGGCCGAACTCACGCTCTCGGCGGGAGTGACCTCGGTGATCAACGCGACCACGCCGCTGTGGGGCGCCGTGGTTGCCTACGTGTGGCTCAAGGATCGTTTGAGCGGCCCGCGCATTGTCGGACTCGTGATCGGTTTCGCGGGCGTGCTCGCGCTCGTGTGGGACCAGATCGCCACGCGCGCCGGCAACGGCGCGTCCACCACCTCGGCGGCGCTCGCCGCGTTGGCCGCGCTCGTGGCGGCGGCGCTCTACGGCGTGGCCGCGAGCTACACGAAGCGCCATCTGACCGGCGTCGATCCGCTCACGGTCGCGGCCGGCACCATGAGCGCCGCGACGATCGTGCTCGCGCCGTTCGCCGTCGCCACGTGGCCGGCGGCGCCCGTTTCGCTGCACGCCTGGGCCGCCGTGCTTTCGCTGGGCGTCGCGTGCACGGGCGTGGCTTATCTGTTGTTCTTCCGCCTGATCGCGTCGATCGGCCCGGCGCGCGCGATCACCGTCACGTTCGTGATTCCCGTGTTCGGCATTCTGTGGGGCGCGCTGTTTCTGGGCGAGGGCGTATCGGTCGGCATGGTGGAGGCGTGCGTGGCCATCTTGATCGGCACCGCGCTCGCGACCGGCTTCATCAAGCGTCTGCCGGGCTTCGGCACGCGCCGTAGCGGTGCGGGCGCGGAACGCTGATCCCGGCCGCGCGCCGTCGCCACAACGGCGCGTGCGCGCGTGCTTCGTTCCGCCCGGTCAGGCGCGGTCTTCGAGTTGTACGCTCGATTCGTCTTCCTTTCCCCGTTCGCTCCGTCACGCCGCCACGCGCGTTGCGACGCTGGCTTTCTTCTCGCGATTCGACGTGCCCAGCGGCAACGTCGTCACGATCCCCGCACCCAGCACGAGCAGCGCCGCCGAATACACGAGCCCCGCGCTGTAGCTGTGCGTCATGTCCTTGAGCCAGCCCACCACGAGCGGGTTCGCCGCCGAACTGATATTGCCGATCGCGTTGATGACCGCGATGCCGACGGCGCGCGCCTGCGGCGTGAAGGCCTGATCGGGCACGGTCCAGAAAATCGACATCGCCGTGTACGAGCCCGCCGATGCGAGACACACGCCAAGCAGTTGCACGAGCGGCGCGCCGGCCTGCGCGCTGAGCACGCAGCCCGCGCCTGACAACAGCATCGGCATGGCGAGGTGCCATTTGCGTTCCTGCCGGCGATCCGAGCGGCGTCCCCACACGATCATCGCGACGATGGTGACGAGTTGCGGAATCGTCGCGATCAATCCCACCGTCACGTTGCTCGCGCCCGCGCTGAAGCCTTTGACGATGAGCGGCGCCCATACCGCGACCATCGCGAGCGTGTTGACGAGGCAGAAGTACGCCGCCGCGAAGCGCAGGACCACGGGCGAGCGCAATTGCTGCCAGAGCGTGGGCGCGACCGCATCGGCCGCCTTCGCGTCTTGCACGGGCATCGCGCTCGCGGTATCGGCGGGAATCGCGTCGAGCGCGGCTTCGAGCGTGCGCTTTTCATCGGCGCTCAACCAGCGCGCGGCGCGCGGCGAGTCGTCGAGATAGAAAAACGCGACGCCGCCGAGCAACGCGGCCGGCATGCCCTCGAGCACGAACAGCCATTGCCAGCCCGCGAGCCCGGCGTGCCCGTCGAGCTTGAGAATGTAGCCCGAAATGGCGGAGCCGAACGCGGCCGTCACGGGCATCGCGATCATGAAGAGCGCATTGGCGCGTGCGCGCCACGCGGGCGGAAACCAGCACGTGAGATAGAGCAGCATGCCGGGCAGAAAGCCGGCTTCCGTCACGCCCACCAGCATGCGCAGCCAGTAAAGCGTGGTCGCGTTGGTCGCGAACATCGTTGCCGTGGAGGCGAGACCCCACGCGATCATGATGCAGCCGATCCAGCGCCGCGCGCCCACACGGGCGAGCACGAGATTGGCGGGAATGCCGCACGCGATATAGGCGATATAAAACAGCGTGCTCGCGAGGCCGAACTGCGTGCTCGAAAGACCGAGGTCTTTCATCATCGTCAGTCCCGCGAAGCCGATGTTGATGCGGTCGAGAAACGACACGACGAACAGCAAAAACAGAAAGCCGAGCAGATGGCGCGAGACCTTGCGCGTGACGGCTTCGGTGGCGTCGGCCGTTCGATGTTGAAGCGGCGAGGGCGGCGCGCTGTCGACGCGCCGTTGCGGCATGGATTTCATGGTGTCTCCTCCGAAGCACGTACGCGCGAACGCACGCGACTGCGGCGATGTTGTGATGATGGGATGCGCCGCGATTCACATTGCCCGCGGATTATGCGAGCGCACTGGGGGCGCGCTGTCCTCAATTTGGGTACAGCGAACGGTTGACTTCGGGAATACCCGTGTTTGCGTTGACCATGGCATCGCGCCATGGAAAAGCACGTAGCGAAGCCACGATTTTCGGGCGCGATGTCACGTAACGGTGACGCCAACCGACTCATGCCGCGGCGTTTTTATCGGCCATGCTTTTTCTGATTGTTCTTCGATTCCCGCTAATCGCCTTGCACCGCTTCGGCAATTCGCCGGAAAAAGACTAAGCGCGGCGGCATTCAATCTCGCGATTCTTCCGTTGAACTCAGCGCGTTCGTATCCGCGCGCAGCGTAATTCGCGCTAGCGGTTCGCGTTGAAAGCCATCAGTCAGGAAGCCCGTGGGGCGGGCGTTTGCGGCCGATGAACGAATGCCGGTTTAACAAGCGCATTCGTTATTTCGCGGCTACACTCCGGTTTCGATCATGAGCGCAAGATTTGTGAACGTTGCATCGATGGACGTTCCTTTATGCGGTGCGTTTTCGTATTTGCGCAATGGCGTGAAAAGCGTGCGTCGATGTTTGTGCCTGGCGCACGGAAATTGCTCCTTCGCGAACCGATGCAATTGTGTTGACGATCCATTGCATCGTTGACACTTTATTCGCGGTGGAGCAAGCGGTAGTTTTGAGCCCCGCGTGGGATAGCCGGCAGTGGTCTACGGCCATCGCACGCGAATCAGCAAATTGATGTGAGGCATGGCGGCCGCGAACGTTGCAGGGGCCGCGCGACGGCATGCCCGCCACGGTCGTCCTTGCGCACGGCGCCGTTGCCCTTGTCGTTTCATGCCGGGTCATCGTCTCGGGGATTTACATGACACAAAGAAAATCGGTCTTGCGGGCTCATCTCGTGCGCGGCGCGCTCGGCGCCCTGTGCGCGTTCGGTGCGGCCAGTGCGCACGCGGACACATGGGGCATTCAACTCGGGCCGGGCGTGGCGGACAACGACGTCAAGAAGCTCGATCTGGGTCTGGTCTGGGATCCGGGTCTGCAGTGGTGGCACGTCGGCGGCTTCCACTTCACCGTGGTCGGCGAAGCGCATGTCGCGTACTGGAAGCTCGACGATCCCAACGCGATCTACCCGAACACGTGGGAATTCGGCGCGACGCCGGTATTCCGCTTCATCAAGGACGCCGGATGGTTCCGCCCGTTCTTCGAAGCCGGTATTGGCGTGCGCCTGCTCTCGCACGTGCGCCAGACGCCGTTTCGCACGATGTCTTCGTCGTTCCAGTTCGCCGACATGGTGGGCGTGGGCGCGCAGTTCGGCGAGCACCAGAATTATCAAGCGGGCTTTCGCTTCCAGCACATCTCCAACGCCGACATCAAGAAGCCGAACCCGGGCTTGAACTTCAGCGAAATCTACGTCCAGTACAACTTCTGACGCGACGGAATGCGGCGGGCAGCGTGCTAGTATTTTTGGCATGCCGCCCGTCGCGCGGCATGACCGAACCGCATGGGAGGTCCCATGGCCGCAGGCAGTCAACTCACGCTCTACACCCGCCGCAAGCAGAAGAAAGGCCATCAATCGGCGGTTGCGTGGATACTCGAAGCCGCGAAAGCCCAAGGCGTGGTCGGCGTCACGGTGCTGGAAGGCTATGAAGGCCTCGACGCGCACGGCAAGCTACACGCCGCCCACTTCTTCGATCTCGCCGACGAACCCGCCGTGGTGCTGATCGTCGCCGACGAAGCCGCGATCGACGCCCTGCTCGTGACGCTCGGCGCGAGCGGGCTCGAACTCTTTTTCACACGCAGTTCCGTCGAATACGGCCGTCTCGGCGGCTGAACGCTGCACCTGCACGATGGTGCAGCGCGTGCAATCGGGTGCCGTCGCGGCTTCGGCCGCCTGCACTCGCACTATCTTGCCTACGCTCGCCGCCATACGGGTTGGGCTCCCTTCGCGCAACCCGCTACACTGTGAACTTTGATGCAGTGCACCACGCGTCGTCGTGCGCGGCACTGCATGACCGGCACTTTCATACACGCGGCACGCCGGCGTCGCGGACAAGGAGCGAGGAGCAGGCATGGCAATCGAAACAGTAGGGATCGTAGGCGCGGGCACGATGGGCAACGGCATTGCCCAGGCCGTGGCGGTGGCGGGGCTCAAGGCGCTCATGATCGACGTGAACGAGGCGGCGTTGCAAAAGGGCGTGGCGACGCTCACGCACAGCCTCGAGCGGCTGGTCTCGAAGGGCAAGCTCGAAGCCGGCGCGCGCGACGCGGCGCTCGGCCGTATCGAGACCACGACCGATTACCAGCGTCTCGCGGCCGCGGATCTCGTGATCGAAGCGGCCACGGAAAACGTCGAGCTGAAGGCGCGCATCCTCAAGCAGATCGAAGCGGCGGCGCGGCCCGACGCGATCATCGCCTCGAATACCTCGTCGATTTCGATCACGGCGCTCGCCACCACGCTGGCGGATCCGTCGCGCTTCATCGGCATGCACTTCTTCAACCCGGTGCCGATGATGCCGCTCGTCGAAGTGATCAGCGGCTTGCAGACGCGCGCCGAGGTCGCTCAGGACGTGCGCGAGCTGGCGACGCGCCTCGACAAGACGCCGATCGCCGTAAAGAATGCGCCGGGCTTCGTCGTGAACCGCATTCTCGTGCCGATGATCAACGAGGCGTTTTTCGTGCTCGCGGAAGGTGTGGCGAGCGCCGAGGAAATCGACGCGGGCATGAAGCTCGGCGCGAATCATCCGATCGGGCCGCTCGCGCTCGCGGACCTGATCGGTCTCGACGTATGTCTTTCGGTGATGGACGTGTTTCTCAAAGACTTCGGCGACTCGAAATATCGTGCCTGTCCGCTGCTGCGCGAAATGGTCGCGGCGGGTCAACTGGGCCGCAAGACGGGCCGCGGCGTGTATCAATACGCGTAAGCGGCCAAATAGTGCAGATAGTGCAGTCCGCTGCAGGATCTGCACTCAGCCTCTGCATTGCGTGCCCGCCTGAACTTCAGTTCAGCACGCTCAACTGATACTGCGTGACCTGGCGATAGGTTTTGCCGGGTCGCAGCACCACTTCTTCGCGCGCGGGCGTTTCCATGTTGATCTGATTCGGAAAGCCGCCCGCTTCGAGGCACAAGCCCGCATGGCGCACGCAGGGCGCGCCGTGGCGTCCCGGCTGCCCTTCGAGGTAATTCCCCGTGTACAACTGCAAGCCGCGCTGGTCGGTGGCCACCGCGAGCTCGCGTCCGCTGGCCGGTTCGTAGACGCGCGCGACCGTGCGCACGGGCCAGCGGCCCGCCGCGGCGAGCAGTGTGCCGGGCGTCGTGTCCGGCGCGCGCAGCACGTAGCAATGATCGAAGCCGCGCGCGCGTTCGAGCTGCGCGTTCGGCCAGTCGAGCCGCGCGCCGAGCGGTGCGCCGTGGCGAAAGTCGAAGGCGCTGCCGGAGACGTCGGCGATGCGCTCGGGAATCATCTGCGGATCGATTTCGAGGTAGGCGTCGGCGTCGAGCGTGAGGACGTGACCGCGGATATCGGAGCCCGGCTCGCCGGTCAGGTTGAAGTAGCCATGGCTTGTGAGATTGAGCGGCGTGGGCGCGTCGGTGACGCCTTCGTAATCGATCGTGAGCGTGCCGTCGTCATCGAGCGTGTAGCGCACCTGCACGCTCACGTTGCCCGGAAAGCCGCCGTCGCCTTCCGGTGACTCGAGCCTGAGCAGCAGGGCGCCGCGATCTTCTTCCACCTGCCAAAGCTGGCGGTTGAAACCGTTTGCACCGCCATGCAGCAAATTGCCGTTCTCATTGCGATCGAGTGCATGATCGATGCCGTCGAGCGTGAAGCGGCCGCCCGCGATGCGGTTCGCCCAGCGCCCGATCAGGCCGCCCATGTAGGTCGTGGCCGAGAGGTAGGCGGCGGGCGTGTCGTGGCCGAGCAGCACCTCCGCGAGGCGGCCCGCGCGGTCGGGCGCGATCCACGAGACGAGCGTGGCACCGAGATCGCTGATCGACACTTTCATGCCCTGCGCGTTGCGCAGTGTGTAGAGCCGGACGGCGTCGCCGCCGGGCAGGGCGCCCCACGGTTCGGAAGACGGATGAGCAAGACGGTTCATGAGACGTTAAGTGGGTGAAGTCCTGGGCGGCCGAAGCCGGCATTGAGGTGCATGAGAACGGGGTCGTTATCGCGACGATGCATCGATGCATGCGCTCGCGGTGACATCAGGCGCAGGCGGCGCGCCCGCGCGGTCCTGATATTCGCGCGGCGTGCAATCGAGTTCACGCCGGAACACGGCATACATGTACTGAAGCGACGTGAACCCGCAGCGGATTGCCACTTCGGCACTGGACGCGTCACGGCGCGCGAGCAGCGCTTTCGCCGCGTCGAGCTTGTGGCGCAGGATGGCCTGGTGGACCGTGCATTGGAGTTCACGCCGGAAATAGTCTTCCAGCGACGAGCGCGACACGCCCACGTAATCGGCGACCTGTTCGGTCTTGATCCCCTGGCAGGCGTACTGGCGGATGAAGTGGCGCGCGCGCATGACGTGCGGGCTCGCCAGCGGTTCGTGCCGGGTCGATTCGAGCACGCTGATGCCCACGGGCGGCACCCGAATGCGTTGTCCCGGAAAACGTGCACCGCGCAGCATCCGGTGCAGCAGATGCGCGGCGGTCTTGCCCATCTCCTCGGTGCCCTGAATCACGGAAGACAGCGGAATGCGCGTGAGCGTGCGGGTGAGCGGGTCGTTGTCGATGCCGATGATCGCCACCTGCTCCGGCACCGCGATGCCGTGAATCAGACAGGCTTGTAGAAGGTGGCGCGCCCGCGCGTCGGTGACGGCGATCACGCCCACGGGCTTGGGCAGCGCGTGCAGCCAGTCGCCCAGTTGCTCGACGGCCTGATTCCAGACCGACGCGCTCGTCGCGAGACCGCGATAGACGGGCGCGGCCATGCCTTCCGCGTGCGCGATCGCGGCGAAGGCGAGTTCGCGCTCCTGCGCCCAGCGGTTCTCCTGCGCCACCGGCAGGCTGTACATCGCGAGTTGCGGCAGACCCGCGCCGATCAAATGCGTGCAGGCGAGCGAGACGAGCTTGCGGTTGTCGGTGGCGATATACGGCACATCGCGCGGATAGTGCGCCTCGTCTTCGAACGACGACCCCACGGCCACCACGGGCAGCGGGCAATCGCGCAACGCTTCGGCCACGGCGGGATCGTCGAAGTCGGCGATGATGCCGTCGCCTTCGAATCGCTCGATTCCCGCGAGCCGGCAACGGAAATCGTCTTCGAGAAAGAGGTCCCACGCCACGCGCGTGGAGCGCAGATAGTGGCCGATCCCGGCGATGATCTCGCGGTCGTACACCTTGTTCGCGTTGAACAGCAACGCGATGCGATGCGGCCGCGGCGCAGGAGCGGAGGGCGGGGCAGCGGCGAACGAAGGCGGAACGTGGGCGCGGTTCATGGCGTGATCGGCGGCATGGCGTGCGTGCCGCCGCAGTCTCTCCGGTTCGTGCGCGCCGTGGGCGCAGGGTTTCGGGCGTCCGGCTATTCTAGGCCGACAATGAAACGCGCGGGCTCTCGCGGGCGCGCCCGGCGCGGATTCGGCAGGAAACATGAACGCGGTCGCGCAATTTCGTAATTGCCGGGCCGGCGCACGCGCGGGCAGTATGAGGTGACCCAGACCGGCGTGTCCCGCTGCGCCGCAACACGCCATGGGTGAGCCAGCGCCGCAAGGGCGAACGCCTGAACGCCTGAAAGCTGAAAGACATCAGCGCAGCCGCTATCCGCAGCCGACACAGGAGACACCATGTCGTACTTCGAATCCATTCCCGCCATTCGCTACGAGGGCCCGCAGTCGGACAATCCGCTTGCGTACCATCACTACGACCGCACGAAGAACGTACTCGGCAAGACGCTCGAAGAGCATCTGCGGATTGCGGTGTGCTATTGGCATTCGTTCGTATGGCCTGGCGTGGACATCTTCGGTCACGGCACGTTTCACCGGCCGTGGCAGCAGCCCGGCGACGCCATGGAGCGCGCGCGCCAGAAAGCCGACGCCGCGTTCGAATTCTTCACGAAGCTGGGCACGCCTTACTACACGTTCCACGACACCGACGTCGCGCCCGAGGGCAAAGACCTGAAGGACTACACGGAAAACTTCGCGCGCATGGTCGACTATCTCGGCGAGCGCCAGCAGGCGAGCGGCGTGAAGTTGCTGTGGGGCACGGCGAACCTGTTCTCGAATCCGCGCTACGCGGGCGGTGCGGCCACGAGCCCGAATCCGGAGGTGTTCGCCTATGCGGCCACCCAGGTGTGCCACGCGCTCGACGCCACGCACAAGCTCGGCGGCGACAACTACGTGCTGTGGGGCGGCCGCGAAGGCTACGACACGCTGCTCAATACCGACCTCAAGCGCGAGCGCGATCAGTTCGCGCGTTTTCTGTCGATGGTGATCGATCACAAGCATCGCACCGGCTTCAAGGGCACGCTCTTGATCGAGCCGAAGCCGCAGGAGCCGACCAAGCATCAATACGATTACGATGTGGCCACGGTGCACGGCTTTCTCACGCAATACGGACTGCAAAACGAAATTCGCGTGAACATCGAAGCCAATCACGCGACGCTCGCCGGTCACTCGTTCCATCACGAGATTGCCACGGCATTTGCGCTCGGCATTTTTGGCAGCGTCGACGCCAATCGCGGCGATCCGCAAAACGGCTGGGATACCGACCAGTTTCCGAACAGCGTCGAGGAGCTCACGCTCGCGTTCTACGAAATCCTGCGCCACGGCGGCTTCAGCACGGGTGGCATGAACTTCGACGCGAAAGTGCGCCGCCAGAGTGTCGATCCCGAAGATCTGTTCTACGGCCACGTGGGCGCGATCGACATCCTCGCGCTGGCGCTCGAACGCGCGGCCGTTCTGGTGGAGAACGACCGCCTCGAGCAATTCCGGCAACAGCGTTACGCGGGCTGGGACACGGAGTTCGGGCGCAAGATTCTCGCGGGCGGCTATTCGCTCTCGTCGCTGGCGGCCGATGCCATGGCGCACGGCGTGAATCCGCAGCACGTGAGCGGCCAGCAGGAACGGCTCGAAAACGTCGTGAATCAGGCGATTTACGGTCAACGGCCGGCATGACATAACGGCAGCGACGCGGCGCGCGAGCCATGGCGCGTGCCGCGAGACGCATCATGAAGAGAGGGAACGCAGACATGTACATTGGTATCGACCTCGGCACCTCGGGCGTGAAAGCCGTGTTGCTCGATCGTGCGGGCGACGTGCTGGGCAGCGCGAGCGCGCCGCTCACCGTGAGCCGGCCGCAGCCGCGCTGGTCGGAGCAGGCGCCGCAGGACTGGTGGACGGCCACGCAGACGGCGCTGCGCGCCTTGCTCGACGAAGCGCGGTCGCGCGGCATCGACCCCGCGCAGATCGAGGCGCTCGGCCTGACAGGGCAGATGCATGGCGCCACGCTGCTCGACGCGCAAGGCGAAGTGCTGCGACCCGCGATCCTCTGGAACGACGGTCGTTCGGACACCGAATGTCTCGAACTCGAACGTGCCGCGCCGGAACTGCACGCCGTGGCCGGCAATCTGGCCATGCCGGGTTTCACCGCGCCCAAGCTGCTGTGGGTGCGCAAACACGAGCCGGAGATTTTTGCGCGCATCGCGCAGGTGCTGCTGCCGAAGGACTATTTGCGCTGGCTGCTCACCGGCGTGTTCGCCACCGATCCCTCTGACGCCGCGGGCACGCTGTGGCTCGACATTGCGAAGCGCGACTATAGCGACGCGCTGCTGGCCGCGTGCGGGCTCACGCGCGCGCAAATGCCCGCCGTGTTCGAAGGCAACGAAATCACCGGCAAACTGCGGCCCGAACTCGCGCGTCAATTCGGCTTGCGCGAGATTCCCGTGGTGGCGGGCGGCGGCGACAATGCGGCGGGCGCGGTGGGCGTGGGGATCGTGCGTCCCGGCGACGCCATGCTCTCGCTCGGTACCTCGGGCGTGTACTTCGCGGTCTCCGACGGCTTTCTCGCCAACCCCGATTCGGCGGTGCACAGCTTCTGTCACGCGCTGCCCAACACGTGGCATCTGATGTCGGTGATGCTCAACGCGGCAAGTTGCCTCGACTTCACCGCGCGCCTCACGCATTACGACAACGTGGCCGCCATGCTCGCCGACGCCGAAGCGCACACGAGTGCGGAACTCGACGCGCGACGTCCGTGGTTCCTGCCGTATCTCACCGGCGAGCGTACGCCGCACAACAACGTCAACGCGAAGGGCGTGTTCTACGGCATGACGCCGGAAACCTCACGCGCCGATCTCGCCAACGCCACGCTCGAAGGCGTGGGTTTCGCGCTGCTCGACGGCATGGACGCCCTGCATGCGGCCGGGCTCGTGCCCGACACCATCACCGTGATCGGCGGCGGCTCGCGCAGCGCATGGTGGACGCAGATGCTCGCCGATATCAGCGGCCGCGCGCTCACGTTGCGCGCGGGCGGGGAGGTCGGTCCGGCGCTCGGTGCGGCGCGGCTCGCGCATCTCGCGGTGGAGCCGGGCGCATCGCTCGAAGCGGTCTGCCCGCAGCCGCCCGTGATCGCGATACGCGAACCCGACGCGGCGCGTCATGCGTGGTATCGCGACGCGCGCCGGCCGACGTTCCGCGCGCTTTATCGCGCACTCGATCCGGTGTTCGCGAGCGGCGTTTGAGGCGCCAGCCGGCACCACGCGATGGCTGTCTCGACGATTGCAAACACGCGCCGTGCGATCTCGATCCCTCGTGCCTTTCTGCCAGCGCGACGCGCGTGCATGGCGCTCGCTTTCCCGTGATGACTTGACGCACGGCGGTCACATTCAGGGTGGTCTCCTCGCGCGCGCTGCGCGCCTTCGAGGGCGAAACGCGGCATGCCCCGTTTCGCCCTTTTTCTTCTGACGATTCACGCTGATGAAATAGCACCGCGCAGCGTTGCACGCTCGATGCGAGCGCGCGCGATTCCTGCCACAATCTTTTTACCCATGCAGGGCAAGTCGTTCGCGAAGCGCGCGAGACACGTGCCGCCCGCAGGGTTTTCGTCAGTCAGCCGCGGCCTCGCGTGTGCCTGTGTGATGCGTCAGATGTGCGTGAATGTCCGCACGCGCCGCCGCTTTTCGCTTCATGTCCTTGAGTCGCGCAACCGCCGCGTTGCGCCGAAGTGCGCACAGCCGGCCGGCGGGCGCATGCACTCGAAGCATGCCAAACGCGCCCGGTCTCGCTCGCGCGCTCCCGTCCGGAGACGAGCCGATCATGCCCACCCTCTGCGAAATCTGTCACACCCGGCCCGCCGTCGCGCGCGTGACCGTGGTGCAAAACGGTCAGCGCAAGTCGATGTCGATCTGCGACTACGACTACCGTCAATTGATGCGTCACCAAAGCATGCTCAATCCGTTCGACTCGCTGCTCGGCGGCAGCGGGCTGTCGCGCTTCTTCGGCAACGGCGCGGGCGGCGAGGGCATGGACGATGAAGACTCCGGCTTCTCCGCCGAAGTGCCGCGCGAGTCCGTCGACGCCACCGATGCTTTCAGCGAGCAGACGCTCGAAATCCTGCAGCGCGCCGCGGAAAAAGCGCACGAATTGCAGCGTACCGAACTCGACACGGAGCATCTGCTCTATGTGCTGGCCGAAACCGACGTCTGCGCAGCACTCCTGAAAGAATTGAAATTGTCGCCGCAGGACATCACGGGTTACATCGATCAACATGCGCAAAAAGGCACGGCGTCGCCCGACGCGCCCATCGACAAGATGACGATCTCGCCGCGGCTGAAGAAAGCGTTTCAGTTTGCGTTTCAGGCCTCGCGCGACCTCGGGCATTCGTATGTCGGGCCGGAGCATTTGCTGATCGGGCTTGCCTCGGTGCCGGACAGCATTGCGGGCGGCCTGCTGAAGAAGTACGGCGTGACGCCCGAGGCGCTGCGCCAGAAAGTCGTGAAAGTGGTGGGCAAGGGCGCCGAGGACGGCCGCGTGGACACGCCCACCGGCACGCCCACGCTCGACAAGTTCGGCCGCGATCTCACGGCCATGGCGCGCCAGGGCAAGCTCGATCCGGTGCTGGGCCGCGCCCAGGAAATCGAAAGTACGATCGAAGTGCTCGCGCGTCGCAAGAAGAACAATCCGGTGCTGATCGGCGAACCAGGCGTGGGCAAGACGGCCATCGTCGAAGGGCTCGCGCAGCGCATCGTCAACGGCGACGTGCCCGAAGTCTTGCGCGGCAAACGGCTCGTGGAAGTGAACATCAACTCGATGGTCGCGGGCGCGAAGTATCGCGGCGAATTCGAGGAGCGTGCGAAGCAGTTGATCGACGAAGTCACGGCGCGCCATGACGAGCTGATTCTCTTCATCGACGAATTGCACACGATCGTGGGCGCGGGTCAGGGCGGCGGCGAAGGCGGCCTCGACATCGCGAACGTGCTCAAGCCGGCGCTCGCGCGCGGCGAGCTGAGTCTCATTGGCGCGACCACGCTCAACGAATACCAGAAGTACATCGAGAAAGACGCCGCGCTCGAACGGCGCTTCCAGCCCGTGCTGGTGCCCGAACCGACCGTCGAGCAGACCATCGTGATTCTGCGCGGCTTGCGCGACAAGCTCGAAGCG